>NZ_WWCN01000039.1 GCF_009857445.1 Duganella flavida | reverse complement strand
TCAAAGCTTGATGACCATAGTAAGTCGGTCCCACCCCTTCCCATCCCGAACAGGACCGTGAAACGACTCTACGCCGATGATAGTGCTGCAACCAGTGTGAAAGTAGGTTATCGTCAAGCTAGTTATTTAGAAAAGGCCCGCTCAATGAGCGGGCCTTTTTGCGTTTACACTGCGCTTACTCGATCTGTGAGGATTTCTTCACACGCGCGGAAGAGAGGCGGACGGCGGCAGCATTGATACTTCCGCGCCATCCGGCGCACCATGTGTTCCAGGGATTAGCCCTTAACTCAATCAAAAGGTGAACATCATGGCAGAGCGTATCAATCGGATGGTGCAGGCAGTGCAGTCGTCGTTGGGTGGCGTGCGCCGCAACGGCGCGATGCTGGCGGCACTGGGCTTGGGCGCTACTGCCAGCTACATGCTGTACGCGCATCCGCCGCTGGCCAAGCTGACGGCCGGTAGCGTGGGCATACGCACCAACCAGCTGACCGGTTCCGCCATCCTGGTCCACGACGGCGCAGTGTTCATGATGCCGGGCGTGCATGTGATGCGCGAGCTGTCGCTGCTGGACCAGGTATATCGTCCAGCGCGCGCCGAACAGGCGCCGTTTCAATCGGTGGAAGGTCTGGCGCTGGGTGTCGATATGTCGGTGCGCTACGCACTCGATCCGGCACGCGTGGCGGCGATGGCGCAATCGCTACCGCCGGATATCAAGGGCTCAATCGTGGAGCCGGCGGTGCAGGGCGTGATCTACAAGGTGTTCACCCGCTACACCGTGCGTGAGATTTACTCATCCAAGCGCGCCGAAATCCAGAAGGAGATCGAAACGGAACTCAAGCCGAAGCTGGCGGCGGATGGCGTGACGCTGCGTGGTATCACCATCGGCAAAATCTCGCTGCCGGAAGAGTATCAGGCCGGGATGGAGAAGCTGCTGGCCGAAGAACTGGAAACGGAGAAGATGCGCTACACGCTGGAGCTGAAGGAGAAGCAGGTCAAACAAACCGCGCTGGAAGCGGACGCTGAGAAGGTGCGCCGCGAGAAGGCGGCGGAAGCCGCTGGCAATGAGCAGATCATCGCCGCTCGCGCGCAGGAGCAGGCGATGGCGCACGTGCTGCCGTTCAAGCAGAAACAGATCGAGCAGCGCAAGCTGGAGGCGGAAGCGGAGAAGGAAGCGCGTATCAAGACGTCGGAAGGTAATGCACAGGCGCGCCTGATTGAAGCGGTCGGCGAGGCGGACTCGCGCCGCAAGCTGGCGGAGGCGGAAGCATATCGTCAGGAGATCGTCGGCAAGGTGGCGGCGGCGCAGATGGAACGCGAAGGTGATCTGCTGACGCGTAACCCGCTGCTGATCCAGAAAACCATGGCGGACAAACTGTCGGACAAAGTGTCGGTGATTATTGCGCCGCCGCCCAGCGACGGCGGTTTTATCGGTTCCTCGCTGCTGGGTAAGCAGCCACGGGTTGCTCACGCCAGCGCTACGTCGGAGGGCCAGTAATCATGTCCATCATTGCAGCGGCGTTGACGCTGGCGATTGTCACGCAGGACCAGGCGGCACTACGGGCAGCGCCCAAGGACTCTGCGCAGCAGCAGGCGGTCCTGTGGCCGGGTGATAGCCTTGAGATCCGCGGCGAGAAGCAGGACTTCTTGCAGGTGTATGACTATCGCCGCGAACGGGCTGGCTATATCCGTGCAGCGCAGGTGCGCAAGGTATCGCTGTCGTCAGCGGATGCGCCGGAGTTGCTGTCGGTAGTGCGCTTCCTGCGCGACACGCCGGGCGCGGAGTCGCTTGGCATCAGCTACGCGGCGGCCTATCTGAAAGCCGCACCAGCGACGGCAATCACGGCGGAACCGTTTGATGCGCTGGGAACGATAGCGGACCGGCTGGCGCGGCGTGCGTCGGCAAAGCAGGGCAAGCAAGGCGACGCCGTGATCGCAGCGCATCTGGAAGCGGTGGCGCATTATGGTGTGGGTATCCGTAGCTTTGAGCGTGAAGGCCGGATGCAGCTGTGCTATGACGGCGAGGCCTTCCGTCGCGTGCTGGCAATGGCGTCGGCATCGCCAGCGCAGCGTGCCGCCGCAGCGCTGGGATTGACGCGACAGGAGTGTGTCGATCCGGCGCTAGGGCCGGGCGCGCGCGTGGCGCTGGATGATTGGCGCGCCGAAGTGCTGGAACGGGTGGACTTGAAGGACTTGCCGGGTCATATACGCAATCGCCTGCATATGCGGCGCGCGATGGTGTGGTCGTCGGTGGCGTTTGCGCGGGCGCGCAAGGGTGGCGCTTCAAGCGTAGCCGCGCAGCGGGCACTCGATGAACTGGGCATGGTGGCGCCATCCGAGTTGACCGAGGACGATGCCGGCGCCTATGCCGAAGCCGGTGTGCGCGTAGGCAGTGTGCGCTGGGCGGCCGAACTGGCGGCTGTACCTGCAGGCGGGTTGCAGGTGGCGGCGCTGGCCGGTCAGCCCGGAGAGACATGTGTACTGCTGGTCGACGGCAAGCACGATCAGCAGCATCCGCTGGCGCGCCGCTGCAGTTACGGCGTGGTATGGACAGCATCGGCACGGGCTAATGCGCAGGGCAGTGCGCTGGTATTGGCAGTGCAGCCGATGGATAGCTGGCGCGAGATGTGGCTGTTCCATCAAACCAGCGAGGGCTGGCTGGTTGATGTGCTGCCGCCTGTCGCGGCAGATCCTGATGTGGGCTATGCTGAATTTGCCGGCTGGGTGCCGGGCACGCAGAACATGCTGGTGGCGCGCGAGGCGCGTGTCGACGGCCGCTTCAAGCGCAGCTTCGAGCTGGTTGAGATCAACACGCTGGCGACGTTGAAGTCGGCCGATAAACCGTCGTCACTGAGCCAGTTCTATCGCTGGCAGGATCCGGCCTGGAGGCGCCAGACCGTGGCCTTGCGTTAGAACTGGTACAGCGCACTGGCGCCCATTAGCCAGTTGCGCTGCGGCGCCGCTTCGTAATAGCGCTTGTTGGTGTCGCCGACGATTACCGAGCCGACGTAGTTCTTATCGAGCAGGTTGTTCAGGCGCGCGAACTGTTTGAAACGCCAACCACGCCATTGCTGGTTGGCGTTGACGCGTACATTCAGCACGCCGTAACCCGGTGCTGCCTGATCGGTGTTGCTGTCTTCCGTGTAGATTTTTCCGACAGCGACGGCTTCCAGCGCCGCGCCAAAACGGCCGGCGCTTTCCTTCCATGCCAGCTCGCTGTAGAGATTCACGTTCGGTACGCCGGGCAAGCGGTTGCCTTGATCGTAGACGGCGCGCAGTGTCGTCAGCGCTACCCGCGTGCTCAGTCCATAGCGCCATGAGGTATCGACTGCCAGCTCCACGCCTTGGCGCAAGGTGTTACCACCGTTGCGATAACTGGTGCGGCCGCCGCTGGCGCTATCAACGATCAGCTCATCGGAGGTCTTAACCTGGAACAGCGCCGCGTTGATGCGCGTGCGATCATCAAACCGCGTCTTGATGCCGGCTTCGAGATGCGTGCTGTAGGCCGGCTGCAAACGGAAATTGAAACCGCCGGCTGTGCCGGAGTAGAACAACTCATTCAGCGTGGGCGTTTCAAAGCCGCGCGCGGCGCTGGCGTACACGTTCAACTGCGGCGCCACGCGATACAGTATGCCCAGTACCGGCGTGGTGTGGCTGTAACTGAGCGAACCGCTGTCGTTGCCGTTACTGAGGAAGTGATCATCCACCGCGATCCTCACGCGGCTGTGGCGCAGGCCTGCGCTGAACTGCCATGCGCCGGTATCCCATTCGGTTTGCAGATACGGATCGAGATTGCTGGCCTTGTCGTCTTCGTTGCGCCGCAGCGCGCCTTTCACGCCGAACTGCGTGCCGATGAAATTCTCGTAGCCTTGGCGGGCGTCGCTGGAGTGGCCGTACTCCACACCAGCGGTGGTGGTCAGCTTGCCGGAGGCTAGATGCTGCACGTGCATCCAGCTGATCTCCGTGCCGGAGAAGTCGCGTTCGAAATCGACCACGCCGCCGGAATGCGTTGCCGGCGCCTGGAACGCCTTGGAGAATGCCTGGTATTGGATCACTTCGCGGTTGCCGCCATATGCGCTTACGCGCAAGCGGTCATCGCCATAGCGTTGTTCCCATGTCGCACCGATTTGCTGGTGGTTGATGCTCTTGCGTGTGTTGTAGCGGTCGGCCAGTGTGCGTTTGGGTATTTGCGTATCGGTGTTATCGATTTCGCCGGCACGTGGATCGCGCTGATAGGTGGACCATGTGACGCCGAGTGGATCTTGTGTGTCATCCTGGCGTAGCGCGCTGGCGATGATGTTCAGCTTCGCACCATTGATCGGCGCAAGCGTCAGCTTCGCGTAGGCCTGGTCACGCGTGGCGGCGCTGTGGGCGCGATAGCCATCGGTATCGAAGTGCGAGGCATCGAGCACATAGCCTATGCCGGCTTGCTGGCCTTGTGCATTGAGGTCAGTCTTGCGGGTGCCATAGCTGCCGCTGCCGACATTCAGCTCAACCGAGGGCGGGCCTTCGCCTTCCTTGCTGAATAGCTGGATCACGCCGCCGGCGTGATTGCCGTAGATGGCGGAGTAGGGGCCACGCAGCACTTCGATACGCTCGGCGATATCGAGATTGAAGGTGGCCGCTTGCCCTTGGCCGTCCGGCATGCTGGCGGGGATGCCGTCGGTGACCAGGTGCACGCCGCGCACACCGAAGGTGGAGCGGGCGCCGAAGCCGCGTGAAGAGATCTGCAGGTCCTGCGCATAGTTCTGGCGATTCTGCACCACCAGGCCCGGCACCGCCGCCAGTGCTTCGGACGCGTTGACGCGCAGCTGGTTGTCATCGATCGTTACCGCCTCGATGGAGGCCGGCACCTCAAAGCTGGAACGCTCGGTACGGGTGCCGCTAATGACGACGATAGGCGCTTCCGTCGTAACGGCAAGCAGGGCAATGATGAGCAAGATGTCTTCCTTGGAAACGATGAAAACTAAATATATCAAAAAGCCTTGCTAAGCATCTGCGGCCTTTGCTATAGTTCGGTCCCTCGCGAAACGCAGCATCGAAACCAAGTGATGTAGCGAAAAACGAGGGGTTGACGAGATGTAAGAAACGCTTCATAATCTCATCTCTCTGCTGCGAACAAAACGCTTCGCAGCGCAAGACAAGATCTTTAAAAATTAACAGTCGATAAGTGTGGGCATTTGGTGCTGCAACAAAAAGCATTAAATGCTCAA
>NZ_WWCN01000038.1 GCF_009857445.1 Duganella flavida | reverse complement strand
CGCAACCTCGGCATACGTACTTTTACCTGATAGGCACTGCTTTACTACCGATAGCTTCAAGCGCTCATTGAATTTGGTCATTAAAAAACCCCAAGAGTTGGTGTCCAACTCTTGGGGTTCAGTTCACCATGCCTGTCTTTTTTTTTGTGCTGCGCGGCCGCGTGGGCCGCAATGCCGGCTTTAAACGATCGGCACCAGGCCGGTTGGCTTGATCTTGGTCGCCAGCTCCTTGCCCTTGCGCGCGCGTTTGCCGAAGTGGACTGCCAGCGCCGATGCCGACAGTTTCTCTTCCTGCGCCTTGCCTGCGCGTCCGGTGCCAAACACGGTTACGCCTTTCTGGCTGATGGGCTTGGCCGCCAGCAGCGTTTCTTTGTCGGCCAGTTCCATCAGGATCACGCCGCGGCCGCCGTTGGTCAGCACTTTCATCTCGTCCATGCCGAACACCAGTACCCGCGCGCCCGACGACAGCACGGCTACTGCGCTGGCGGTATCCGGGATGACGGTCGGCGGCAGCGGTACGTCGCCGTCGTCCAGCGTGATGAAGGACTTGCCGCCCTTGATGCGGCTGACCATGTCGCCAGCCTTGGTCTCGAAGCCGAAACCGGCGCTGGTGGCCAGCAGCAGGCGGGTGGCGGCGGCGCCGGCGAAGTAGTGCAGTACCCGCGCGCCTGGCGCCAGGTCGATCAGGGTGGTGACCGGCACGCCGTCGCCACGCGCGTTCGGCAGCGCCGCTACCGGCACCGAGTAGACTTTGCCGTTGCTGCCGAAGGCCAGCAGGTTGTCGACCGTGCGGCATTCAAACGCGCCGTAGATTGCGTCGCCGGCCTTGAAGGTGAACTGGGTCGCGTCGTGGCCGATGCCAGTACGGGCGCGGATCCAGCCCTTTTCGGAGATGATGACGGTGACCGGTTCGTCCACCACTTTCTGTTCCACCACGGCTTTCTGCGCTTCTTCGATCAGGGTGCGGCGCGCGTCGCCGTAGGTTTTGGCGTCGGTCTCGATTTCTTTGATGATGGCGCGCTTCATCGACGCTGGATTGTCCAGCAGGTCTTGCAGCAGTTGCTTCTCTTTGCGCAGCTCGGCCAGTTCCTGTTCGATTTTGATCGCTTCCAGGCGCGCCAGTTGGCGCAGGCGGATTTCAAGAATGTCTTCGGCCTGGATTTCGGACAGCTTGAAGTGGGCGATCAGCGCCGCTTTCGGTTCGTCCGAATTGCGGATGATGTGGATCACTTCATCGATGTTCAGCAGGATGGTCTGGCGGCCTTCCAGAATATGGATGCGGGCGTCGACCTTGCCCAGCTTGAACTGGGTGCGGCGGGTGACGGTGGCGAAGCGGAAGCTGATCCACTCTTGCAGGATGTCGCTCAGGCCTTTCTGGCGCGGACGGCCATCGCCGCCGATCATCACCAGGTTGATCGAGGCCGAGGATTCGAGCGAGGTATGCGCCAGCATCATCAGCATGAATTCGGTCTGGTCCTGGTTTTTCGATTTCGGCTCGAACACCAGGCGCACCGGCGCCGCGCGGCCCGATTCGTCGCGGATGGTGTCGAGCGAATTCAGGATCAGCGATTTCAGCGCCAGCTGTTCCGGCGACAGGGCTTTCTTGCCTAGCTTGATTTTCGGGTTGGTCAGTTCTTCGATTTCTTCCAGCACCTTTTGCGACGAGGTGCCCGGTGGCAGTTCGGTCACCACCGCCTGCCATTGGCCGCGCGCCAGTTCTTCGATCTTCCAGCGCGCCCGCACTTTCATCGAGCCGCGGCCAGTGGCGTACATGTCGGCGATCTGCGATGGCGGCGTGATGATCTGGCCACCACCCGGGAAGTCCGGGCCTGGCACCAGCGCCATCAACTCGCTGTGGCTGATTTTTGGATTGCGGATCATGGCGACGGCAGCTTGCGCTACTTCGCCCAGGTTGTGCGACGGGATTTCCGTCGCCAGGCCGACCGCGATACCGGAGGCGCCGTTCAGCAGCACCATCGGCAGGCGCGCTGGCAGCAGGCATGGTTCTTCGGTCGAGCCGTCGTAGTTGGCCTGGAAGTCGACCGTGCCGAGGTTGATTTCGTCCAGCAGGACTTTGGCGATCGGCGTCAGACGCGCCTCGGTGTAGCGCATCGCTGCAGCGCCGTCGCCGTCGCGCGAGCCGAAGTTGCCCTGGCCGTCGATCAGCGGATAGCGCAGCGAGAAGTCCTGCGCCATGCGTACCATGGCGTCGTACACCGACTGGTCGCCGTGCGGGTGCAGCTTACCGAGCACGTCACCGACCACGGTGGCCGATTTGCGCGGCTTGGCGGCGCTGTTCAGGCCCATTTCGTTCATCGCGTACAGGATGCGGCGCTGCACCGGCTTCTGGCCGTCGCAGACGTCGGGCAGGGCGCGGCCTTTTACTACCGAGATGGCGTAGTCGAGGTAGGCGCGTTCGGCGAAGGTGGACAGGGTCAGTGCGTCGCCGCCGTCGCCATTGTCGCCGCCGCCGAACATGCCGCCGTCGTCGCTGCCGCCGCCATTGCCGCCATTGTTGCCACCGCCGCCGCTGTCGCCGGCACCGCCAGCGCCAGCGCCAGCGCCAGTATCGTCGCCGGCACCGCCATCGGCGGCGGCAGGCTGGGCCTCGGCCTGGATGTCTTGCGCGACTGCTTCAGGTGCTGCTGCCGGTGCGGCTTGTGCTTCGGCCGTCGCGTCGGCTGGCGCCTGCTGCGACGCCGGTTCGTCAAAGAGATTTGCTTGAGTCATAGTTCGGTTCTAGATTTAGATATCTGCTTCGGCTTCGTTGCCGTGTTCCTCGATCCAGGCGCGGCGCGCAGCCGCTTCGCCTTTCCCCATCAGCATATTGAAGCGGGCCGCCGATTCGTGCAGGCCAAAGCCGCCCAGCGCCACCGGCAGCAGGCGGCGGGTGTCCGGATTCATGGTGGTTTCCCACAGCTGCTCGGCGTTCATCTCGCCCAGGCCCTTGAAGCGCGAGATCGACCACGCGCCTTCTTTCAGGCCATCTTTGCGCAGCTTGTCCTCGATGGCCACCAGCTCGCCGTCGTCCAGCGCGTACAGCTTCTGGATCGGCTTCTTGCCGCGCGCCGGCGCGTCAACGCGGTACAGCGGCGGACGGGCGATGCAGATATTCCCATTGGCGATCAGCGCCGGGAAGTGGCGGAAGAACAGGGTCAGTAGCAGTACCTGGATGTGCGAGCCGTCAACGTCCGCATCAGAGAGGATGCAGATTTTGCCGTAGCGCAGGCCGGACAAATCCGGCGTGTCTTTCGGCGAGTGCGGATCGACGCCGATCGCCACCGAAATATCGTGGATCTCGTTGTTGGCGAACAGGCGGTCCTTGTCGGTCTCCCACGAGTTCAAGACCTTGCCGCGCAGCGGCAAAATCGCCTGGAATTCCTTGTCGCGGCCCATCTTTGCCGAGCCACCCGCCGAGTCACCCTCGACCAGGAACAATTCGGTGCGCTCGATGTCGGTCGATTCGCAGTCGGTCAGCTTGCCCGGCAATACGGCCACGCCGGAGGATTTCTTCTTCTCGACTTTTTGCGCCGAACGCAGGCGCGATTGCGCTTGCTTGATTACCAGCTCGGCCAGTTTCTTGCCGTAGTCGACGTGGTGGTTGAGCCACAGCTCCAGTGCCGGCTTGGAGAAGGTCGACACCAGGCGCACGGCGTCGCGCGAATTCAAACGTTCCTTGATCTGGCCCTGGAATTGCGGGTCCAGCACCTTGGCCGACAGCACGAACGAGGCGCGCGCAAAGACGTCTTCCGGCAGCAGCTTGACGCCTTTCGGCAGCAGCGAGTGCATCTCGACGAAGTTTTTCACCGCGCCGTACAAGCCTTCGCGCAGGCCCGATTCGTGGGTGCCGCCGTTCGGCGTGGGAATCAGGTTGACATACGATTCGCGCACGATGGCGCCTTGCTCGGTCCACGCCACCACCCACGACGCGCCTTCGCCCTCGGCGAAGCCTTCGGCGTCCGGGCTGGCAAATTGCTCGCCTTCGAACAGCGGGATCAGGGTCTCGCCGTCGGTCGCTTGCGCCAGCGCTTCGGTCAGGTAGCCGCGCAGGCCATCCTTGTACTGCCAGGTTTGCGATTCGCCGGTCTTGGCGTTATTCAGCGTGACCGTCACGCCCGGCAGCAGCACTGCCTTGGAACGCAGCAGGCGTTGCAGCTCGGTTGGCGAGATGGCCGAGGAGTCAAAATATTTGGCGTCCGGCCAGGCGGTAACGCGGGTGCCGGATTTCTTGCCGTCGCGCGGCGCCACCACGGAGGACAGCGGTTCAACCACGTCGCCGTTTTCAAACACCAGGTGGTGCAGGCCGGTGCCGTTCGGCTCCTTGCGCCACACCGTGATTTCCAGGCGCTTGGACAGCGCGTTGGTGACCGAGACGCCGACGCCGTGCAGGCCGCCGGAGAAGGCATAGGCGCCGCCGCTGCCCTTGTCGAATTTGCCGCCGGCGTGCAGGCGGGTGAAGACGATTTCCACCGTCGGCACGCCTTCTTCCGGGTGCAGGCCGACCGGGATGCCGCGGCCGTCGTCTTCGACGGTGATGCTGCCGTCGGCGTTCTGGGTGACGATGATGGTGTTGCAATTACCGCCCAGCGCTTCGTCGGCGGCATTGTCGATCACTTCCTGGATGATGTGCAGCGGATTCTCGGTGCGGGTGTACATGCCCGGGCGTTGCTTGACGGGCTCCAGGCCCTTGAGGACGCGGATGGATGATTCGCTGTAGTCGGAAACGGGTTTTTTAGTGGCCATACGAGCAAGCTTGTTTTCTTGATACTGGGTTTATGTACAGTTCATGCATTGTTTGCGTATTCTATCCTCAACTGCGCAAACTGCGCGGCAAAAATTGCGCACTGCGCAATTTATACACGATGTTTACAACGCCGCCCCGCCTTTTTAGACCGTTTTTACGGCCTGCCCGCTAAGCTTTCCGGTATCGAAACGCTACCCCGGAGGTCTGTCATGCACGCCTTTTTCCACACCAAAGCTGCGCAACGCCGTTCGCTATGGGCCGCCGCCGACCGCGCGCGGCCGCCGCGCCCGTGCCTGATGTTGCTCACCGTGGACGCGGCGGCGCTGACCGAGTTGCGCGCGCTGGTGATGCGCACCTGCGGCGATGCGATGGAATTCATGCGGGTGGAAGCCTGCGACCACGGCACCCGCGCCAAGGTCTGGCTGTGCCTGTCGCGTTCTCTGGCCGGGCAGGTGATGCTGGCGGTGATGCGCGCCTTGCCGGGCGCGGAATTCGGCCGCATGACGGCCTTGGCGTCGGCGGCGGCCGGGCGGGGGCTGGCGTGATTGTCACCATCGCTAGCGCCGGCGGCGCGGCCGGGCAGGCCATCGTCGCCAACAACCTGGCCTTGCTGCGGGCCCGTGCCGGACGCCGCG
>NZ_WWCN01000037.1 GCF_009857445.1 Duganella flavida | reverse complement strand
AGCGCGCTGGCAACGGCGCTGCCTGCGCCGGCGGCGCCCGTTGCTGCGGTGGCGGCGTCGGTCGTGGTCGGTGCGGCGGCTGGCGCTGCCGGCTGGTTGAAGGCGGCGACCAAGGCCAGCATGTCGGCTACCGGATCGGCGCTTTGCGCCGCTTGCGCATCGCTGTTGGCGCCATCGGCGCTGTTGCTGTCGCTATCATTGGATGTGGTCTTGGCAGGCGCTGGCGCGGCAGCGGTGTCGGTACTGCTGGCTGACGCCACTGGTGCGGCGCTGTCGGCATCGTTGCTGCTGGATTCTGGCTGCTTGGCCGGCGCGGCTTGTTGCTGCTTCGGCGCGGATGCGCGCGAAGCAGGGCGCTCGGCGGCGCGGGTCGGCTGGTTGCTGCTGGCGCCGCCGGCATTGTTGGCGCTACGCTGGTCCATCTCGCGCGACAGGGCTTGTTTGAAAGCGTCGTTATCACCACCTGCGCCGAAGCTGACATTGGTTTTTGGCGCGGCCACTGCATTGGCGTTCAGGGTGGGATTCTGGAGGTTCGTGGTTTGCATGTTTCGCGCTCTCTGGATGTCATCGTTTGTAGTACGCCTGCCTTGCTGCGTGTTCGTCCATCTGCTTCTGGTCGCGCTTGTTCTCCAGCTTGAGCGCGGCGGCATCCGCCCGGTCGTTGAGGGTGGAATAGGACATACGCTTGCGCTCGCTGGCTTGCCACGCGGCTTTTTCCTGCTCGCTGCGCAGTTCGGCGTGCTTGATCATGTCGAGTTGGCCCTTGACCGCGGTATCGAGCTTTTCAATGAAAGCCACGAAATTACGGTATGCCATCGGCGTGATGCCCGCAGCCTGCGCTGCTTCGAAACGTTTGATGTACTCGCCCTGGTAGCCGACCAGCATTTGATGCTTCTGCTTGGCGTCTTCCACGGCCTTCAGGGCAATGCCCAGCCGCTTGGCGGCGTCGTCTGTTTCACGCCGTGCCAGGTCCATCAAGGTTTCTAATTGCGCTTTGGAAGCCATGTTATTGAGCTAATTATAGGTGGCGGTGTAACGCGTCAATCAGTCGAATAGAGAGGTAAGTTGGCCCAAGCTCTCGCCCATGGTCACCCGTTCGGTGATTTGTTGTTGCAAGAAATTCTCGATCCGGTCGTGCAACTGGATGGCCTGGTCGAGTACCGGATCGGTGCCGGCGGCGTAGGCGCCAACGCTGATCAGGTCGCGGCTGCGTTCGAAGCGCGAGAACAATTGCTTCAGTTGGCGCGCCTTGGTCTGGTGCTCATGCGAGGTGATCGAGTGCATGGCGCGGCTGATCGATTGCTCGATGTCGATGGCCGGGTAGTGGCCGGCTTCGGCCAGGCGGCGGTTCAGCACGATGTGGCCGTCCAGAATCGCGCGCGCCGAGTCGGCAATCGGGTCTTGCTGGTCGTCGCCCTCGGTCAGCACGGTGTAGAAGGCGGTGATGGAGCCGCCGCCCATTTCGCCGTTGCCGGCGCGTTCCACCAGAATCGGCAGCTTGGCAAACACCGATGGCGGATAGCCTTTGGTGGCGGGCGGTTCGCCGATGGCCAGCGCGATTTCACGCTGCGCCATGGCGTAGCGGGTCAGCGAGTCCATGATCAGCAAGACGTTCTGGCCCTTGTCGCGGAAATGCTCGGCAATGGCGGTGGCGTAAGCCGCGCCTTGCAGGCGCATCAGCGGCGGCGTGTCGGCCGGGGCGGCCACAACGACCGAGCGCGCCAGGCCTTCTTCGCCCAGGATCTGTTCGATGAATTCTTTCACTTCGCGGCCACGTTCGCCGATCAGGCCGACCACGATGATGTCCGCCTCGGTGTAGCGCGCCATCATGCCCAGCAAGACGGATTTACCGACGCCGGAACCTGCGAACAAGCCCATGCGCTGGCCGCGTCCCACGGTCAGCATGGCGTTGATCGAGCGTACGCCGACGTCCAGCGTTTCGGTGATCGGCGCGCGGCCCAGCGGGTTGGCAGGGCGGGTGTTGATCGGTGCGCTGTCGGTGGTGTGGAGCGGACCGAGGCCGTCCAGTGGGCGGCCGGCACCGTCCAGCACGCGGCCCAGTAGTTCGGGGCCGACCGGCAGATGGCGCGCGCGGTCGCTCGGGCGGCGGCGCGGATGGGCCAGGCTGCCCGGCTTGGGAATCGTCGGTTCGACCGGGAACACACGGGTGCCGGGCACCACGCCTTCGACGTCGGACTGCGGCATGAGGAACAGCTTGTCGCCTTCAAAGCCCACGACTTCGGCTTCGATCTTGCCGCCGGCCGGCAGCGGCACGGTGCAGGCCGCGCCGACAGCGAGGCGCAGGCCGACCGCTTCCATCACCAGCCCGGCCACGCGCGTGACGCGGCCGGAAATTTGCATCGGCTCGACAAAGCCGACCACTTCGGCGCAATCGTGCAGGTAGGATTTCCAGCGCCCGGCGTGTGGATTGGCTGCGGCGTCCATGATCAGGCCAGCCAGTCTACTTCTTTGCCGAGCGCGTGGCTCAGGCGTTGCCAGCGCGCGGCGGCGGTAGCGTCGATCTGGTTGCTGGCGGTGTCAACTTTGCAGCCGCCACGGCCGACCGATGGATCTTCCACCACGCGCCAGCCACCCTTGTCCAGTTCCTCGCCGATGCCGGCGCGCACGGTGGCGGCGTCGTCCGGATGCAGCGCCAGCAGGGCAGGCTGCTGCAACACCGGCAAGTATTCGATGGCGTCGCGCACGATCGGCAGGATCAGTTCCGGCTTCACTTGCAGTGCGTTTTTCAGCATGCCCTTGGCCAGTTGCAGCGCCAGGTCGAGCACGTCGTTGGCGATCAGCTGGTCGGCGTCCTGCAGCGCGGTGCTAAAGCTGTCGGCCAGCGCACGCAGATGCTGCAATTCTTCCTTGGTGGTTTCCAGGCCGGCTTCGATGGCGTCCGCGTGGCCGGCTGCATGGCCTTCGTCATAGCCTTCCTGGCGCGCGTCTTCGCGGATTTGCTCCAGCTCTTCGACGGTCGGGTAGGTGATGGGCGGCGGCAGCGGCGGCCCCATTTCCATTTGTTCCTGTTGCGCCTGCAAGGCTTCTTCCACCCGTTGCTCGGCGTCGATGCGGGCATTCTCGGCATCGATTTCGCGCTGCTCGGCTTCGCGCAGGGCGATCGAGCTGGGACGCTCGTCGCCAAACGACGTCATCTCCCAGCGCTGGAACGCCGTCTGCTGTTCTTTTGAATGAATCACCATGTTTAAACGAAGGAATCCTCGCCTTTACCACCAAGCACGATCTGGCCTTCGTCGGCTAGGCGGCGCACGATTTGCAGGATTTGCTTTTGCTGGGTTTCCACTTCCGACAGGCGCACAGGGCCTTTCGATTCCAGATCTTCGCGCATCATTTCCGATGCACGGGCCGACATGTTCTTGAAGATCTTGTCGCGAAGTTCCTGCGACGCGCCTTTCAAGGCGATGATCAGCATCTCCGACTGCACCTCGCGCAGCAGCAGCTGGATGCCACGGTCGTCGATATCGATCAGGTTGTCGAACACGAACATCTCGTCCATGATCTTCTGCGCCATGTCGTTGTCGTAGTTCTTGATGTTGTCCATGACCGAGCTTTCCTGCTCGCCCGACATGAAGTTGAGGATCTCGGCCGCCGCGCGCACGCCGCCCAGCGTCGATTTCTTGATGTTCTCATTACCGGACAACAGCTTGGTCAGCACGTCGTTCAGCTCGCGCAGTGCGGCTGGCTGCACGCCGTCCAGCGTGGCGATACGCAGCACCACGTCGTTGCGCAAACGGTCGGTAAAGTTGCCAAGGATTTCGCAAGCCTGGTCGCGCTCCAGGTGGACCAGGATAGTGGCGATAATCTGCGGGTGTTCGTTGCGGATCAGCTCGGCGACGGATTGCGAGTCCATCCATTTCAGCGATTCGATACCGGAGGCATCCTTGCCGCCCAAGATGCGCGACAGCAGCACCGAAGCCTTGTCGTCGCCCAGTGCCTTGGTCAGCACCTGGCGGATGTACTCGTCCGAGTCCAAGCCCACGGTGGAGGCGGCGGCGACCAT
Source organism: Duganella flavida (assembly GCF_009857445.1). Classification (GTDB taxonomy): domain Bacteria; phylum Pseudomonadota; class Gammaproteobacteria; order Burkholderiales; family Burkholderiaceae_D; genus Rugamonas; species Rugamonas flavida. Next base: position 5,484 of record NZ_WWCN01000037.1, on the reverse strand, counting down.
GTCGCGGAAATTGTCCAGCGTGCCGACCACTTCCTCGTGCGGCACGTTTTTCATGGTGGCCATGGCCGCGCCCAGCTTCAGCACTTCGCGCGGGCCGAGGAATTTCATCACCTCGGCAGCCTCGGTCTCGCCCATCGCCAGCATCAGGATGGCGGCTTTTTGCAGTCCGGTATTCTCAGTCATTTGCGCCTATCCATTCTTTAATCACGTTGGCCACAATGCGTGGGTCTTCCACTGCCAGTTTCTTGGCCATGGCCAGATTTTCGCGATAGCCGCGGGCGGTGTTTTCTTCCATTTTGCGCAACTCTTCTTCGGCGATGAGCGCTTCGTCCGGACCTTCTTCGACCACTTCTTCCGGTACTTCCGGTTCTGGTTCCGGCGCGTTGATCTCGTCGATTTTCTTGAACACCGGACGCATCATCGGACGCACGATACGCAGCACGATGTACAGCAAAATCAAGGCGGTAATCAGGAACTTCGCCAGATCCTTGGCCATCGGCAGGTTGGCCGGGTCTTTCCACCATTCCGGTGGCGCCTCGTACGGCTTGTCGACGCCATCGAACGGCGAGTTGGCCACGCTGACGGCATCGCCGCGATCCTGGTTGTAGCCCATCGCCTGACGCACCAGATCGTTAATCTTGGTCATCTCTTCAGGAGTATAGGCTTTTACCGTAACTTTGCCGTCCTTATTGACGAGGCGCTTGTAGTTGACCACCACCGCCACGGTCAGGCGGCGCAGGCCGCCCATGCCGCGCTGCTCGTAGCGCACGGTCTTGTCAACTTCGTAATTGGTAGTCGATTCCTTGTGACTCGGATTGGCTGCTGCGTTGGCGGTGGTGGTGCCCGGCACAGTGCCTGGCAGCGGTGCGTTAGGGCCGTTGGCTTGCGCGGTCTGGTTGAGCGGGGCGGTGGCGGTGCCCGGCGGCTGGTTCGACAGCGCGCCCGGAATGCCGCCCGGATTGGCGGCGTTGGCGCCGCCGTTGGTTTCGCTGGTCTGCTGGCTGCGGATGGCGGAGGCGGCCGGCGGCGAGTTTGGCTTGTAGTTTTCCGACGCTTGTTCAATCTTGGCGAAGTCCACATCGGCCACCGCTTCGGCGCGCACATTGCCTTCGCCGACGATAGGAATCACGATCGATTCAACCTGTTTGATCACTTGCGCTTGCAGGTCTTTGACGTATTTCAGCTGCTGCTCGTCGAGCTTGGCGTTGCTGCCGTTGGCGTTCTTGCTCTGGTCGGAAATCAGGTTGCCGGCCTGGTCGACCACGGTGACGTTGGCCGGTAGCAGGTCGGGCACGCTGGAGGCCACCAGGTGGACGATGGCGCCGGTTTGCTGCTGGTCCAGCATGCGGTTCGGGTGCAGGGTAACGATCACCGAGGCGGTTGGCTTTTGCTGGTCGCGCACGAACACGGACGGTTTCGGCAAGGCCAGGTGGACACGGGCGTTTTCAACTGGCGCCAGCGACATCACCGAACGTGCCAGTTCGCCTTCCAGTGCGCGCTGGTAGTTGACTTGTTCGAGGAACTGTGACACGCCCAGCTTCTGGTTTTCCATCAGCTCGAAGCCGACGTTGCCGCCTTTTGGCAAGCCTTGGGCGGCCAGTTTCAGGCGGATGTCATGCACCTGGTCGGCCGGCACCAGGATGGCGGTGCCGTTGTCGGCGAACTTGTGCTTGACCTGCATCTTATCCAGCTCGGCCGTGATGGCGCCGCCGTCGCGGTCGGTGTAATTGGAGAACAGCACCGCGTATTCAGGCGGCTTGTTCCACAGCCACAGGCCCAGCAGGATGGCGGCAATCGCGGCGGCACCGGCCGCGCGCAGGAAGTTGCGGCCCATCGGCGTCTGGATGAAGGGCAGCTTCTCGGCGCCGTCGTCTTGCGCTGCGGCTGCTGTGTCGTTGTCGATTTCTTCCGCTACGGCCATGATGGTTGGGTCCCGAGTGAGGGTTCTATAAGCAATATCGCCATTATTACTTGTATTCAGGAAATTCAATAGGGGGAACAGAGCGCCGTTTACGGTCCTGCTCGACGCTGGGGGCTTGCGTGCGGCTTGTTATTCTGGCAGCACGTTTAAAAAGGAGTTAGCAATGATTACAGGTGGAATTGACAGTAGTCGAATCCAGGCCATGATTGCGCAGTTGAGGGCGCATGCGACCAGCCCCGACCTGACGCCGCCGGCGATCTCGACCGAAGCGCCCGCCACGCCCAAGGCCGATTTTGCCGATGCCTTGAAAAAATCGCTGGACGCGGTCAATGTCAGTCAGGTGGACGCCGATGGCATGAGCAAGAAATTCGCGATGGGCGATGACAGCGTCAGCCTGTCGGATGTGATGATCGCGCAACAAAAAGCCAGCATCAACTTCCAGGCCACACTGCAAGTGCGCAACAAGCTGGTGTCAGCCTATCACGACATCATGAATATGCAGGTTTAGGCCAGAGCAAGCTGAACTAAAGCCCAGAAGTTGGAGTCCAACTTTCGGGCTTTTTTATTTTGGTGGGTACCGTTTCGGGTATATTTTGCTGTGCGAGATGAGTGGCGTCTGCGGACATCAAGTGCCTGCGTGACGAATTAAAATTTAGTCAGCCAGTCTTCGCACTTCATCTGCATACAACCGCTTCGACTGTGCGTAAGTGGGAGTAAGGAGAAACTCGTCCGACTGGCCCAGCCCTCAAATTGCTTAACATCATTGCGGACAAGGTATTGCAAGCGATCATCTGACGTGCAGTAGCTTAGACTTGACCTGACACGAGTGGCCAAATGGGTTAGCGTTATGAGGGGCCGGAATCGGCTGCCAATAGCGGTCGGTGAGTAATAGGTGGACTTTGCAGTCCTACACTAACTGGCAGCGGCGCCTGTCTTGAGCTCCCCACCCCACACTTTCCGAGACGCGGAAAAATCAAGCGGCGCTCGCGACATTTCTTCTTCGTATGACCACGCTGAATTTGGCTCTCGCCACAGCACTTCCACTGTCAATCCATCGGGGTCGTTCGCGTACACTGACAAATGGGCTGTTTGGTCTGCCGAAAACTTAAAAGCGCCGACCTTTTTCAATTTCTCATGCATTTCTTCTAGCTCGCTCAAAGTCCCAACTTCGAACGCCAAATGGAAGAGGCCAGGCTGCGTGGAAGTTCCCATGCCGCCTGGCACAGCTACCGCGCCGCCTATGAGCGCAATGTCGTGGTGGTTGCCACTCTCGTGTGGAGAGCGCAGAAACAGCATCTCCTCAGAATGTGCGCTTTTGGGTAAGCGGGCGACTAGGGCGAGCCCGAGAACGTCACGGTAGAACGCCAGCGACTGCTCAAGGTTGGTTACTCGAAGAACTGCATGGTTGAGTTGGCGGATGGACATCGATACTCCACAATTGAATGATTAAGATATATCTTAATAATTTAAATAAGATATATCTTAACTATTATGAAGTCAAGTTCGTAGTATCAGACCAAGTCTAAATTAGTACATCATTAGTACATCAATGGCTAGGCAAAACCTAATTCAGACCGGCAATGCGGGCGTTGCGCTCGCGTTCCAATTTGGTGATGTAGCGCTGGACGTTGGCCAGCGCGCCGCGTGGGATGTTGACGAACTCGCAGCCCAGGCGGCGGTTGGTCTTGTTGTTGAGCAGGGTCAGGTCGAGGGAATTGCGCACCTGTAGCGCGGTGCTGATCTGGCCGATTTCCGGCAGGTCGATCTTGCAGTCGGCGTAATTCTTGCCGATGGCGTCGCCCAAAATCATTTTATTGTCCAGAATCGCAATGCCGCCGCAGCTGATGTCGGCCAGCGGGAAGGTGGTCGGGCCGCCCAGTTCGGCCGGCAGGGCGATCTGCACCCGCACCGGGTTGGTCACCGGCGTGGCAATGCGGTAGTACTCGCGCCGTTGCAGGCGGATCAGCGTGGCCGGGAACGGAATCCGGAACGCCGGGTTGCCTTCAAAGGTGGTCGATTCGATCTGGTCGGCCGCAAACAGGATGCGCACCTTGTCCAGCGTGGTCTCAAACGACAGCCGGCGCGAAGCCAGGATACGTTTGTTCTGCTCCTGGTCGATCGAGCAATCGAGATAGACCAGGTTGCTGGTGTCGTCAACATCGAGGATGGAAGTGACGCAAACGTCCGACTCGCCCTGGATCAGCATGCGGATCAACTGGTTTTTTTCGCCGATACCGCGCAGCAGGGAGAAAATTTCCCGTCTTGATTCGACTTCAAAATCGTGCCAGTTTTCCAATTCCGCATCCTGAAAGTGTGGGTACATCTAAAGCCAGTCGGTTCAAATTTCGGTCAATGGGATGCTGGTGTCCGGTGCGGGAGGCAGGGGTATGCCAGACTTTTGCGCTGCTTCAATATGATATAGCCACGCTAACAGTTCCGCAATTGTACGATAGAGGATAGGCGGAATCTGTTGGTCTAGATCAACCTCCATGAGCAGGGACACAAGCTCTTTCGACTCGTGGATGGCCACGCCGGCCTCCTGCGCCACATGGATGATCTGCTCGGCCACCAGTCCACGGCCTTTGGCCACCACCTTGGGCGCCGGTTTCCCGGTGTCGTAGGCCAGCGCCACGGCTTGCTGCAGCGGCTTGCGCGGGGCTTCATCCGCCATGGTCGTCCTCCTGGCTGATGGTCAGCGAGGACAGTTGCGCGCCGGCGGCTGCCATTGCGCTTTCCAGTTGGCTGGCGTAGGCGCGCAGGGTGGTGGCGCTGCCGTCGCTGTCGGTCTGGACCTGGATGTGGACCTGGTCGCCGACCAGCGTCACCGCTGCCGACACAGCGCCCAGCAGCGGCAGGCGGAAGCGCACACCACTGCGCCAGATTTGCTCCGGTTCGGCGTCGGCCTCGCCGCCGTCTTGGCCGCCTTCACGCTGGTCGCGCCGCACTTCCCATTGCATTTCTTGTCCCGGCCACGCCTGGCCGTGCCACAGCACGCGGTTTTGCTCCTGCGTGTGCAGCTGCTGGTTGATCATTTGCGCGGCGCTCAGGTCGGGGCCGCTGGCGGCGGCACGGGCGGCGGTCTCGCCGCCTTGCTGTTGCAGCAGGCGCTGCATTTGCGGCTCGCGCATCAGGTCGGCGATCGGGCGCTCGCCCTTGGCCCATTCGGCTACATGGGATTCATAGAACAGGCCGCTCTTGGAAATGGTGTCGTGCAGCTTTTGCGCCAGCTCGTCGGTGTCGGGCGCGCTGTTGCCGAATAGCGCGGTCTTGCCGATCAGTGCCGCCTGCGCCGCCTGGCCCGCTTGCGCGGTGCTGAGGATGGTGGTGAGCACGCGGGCGGCGCTGCTCAGCGTCGGCTGCGGCGTGTTGGCGCTCAGTTCAGGCAGGTCGCTGGCCGGCGTCAGCGGTGCTTTGCCGAGCAGGGTGGCGGCCAGGCTTTGCGGTTTGACAGCGTCTGCTGAACCGGCGCTGCCAGCTGCCAGCGTGGCAGCGGCTTGGGCGTTGGCGGCGCCGGCCGGTGTGGCCAGTGCAGCGGCCGGATTCGGCGTCGCAGCGCCGGCGGC
>NZ_WWCN01000036.1 GCF_009857445.1 Duganella flavida | reverse complement strand
CGCACTGCTGCGGGCGGCGGCGGGCGCATTGCGCGGCACGCCAATTTCGATCAGGTCGAGGTCCGGCGCGTACTGCGCCAGCCGCTTGATGTGCGGCGCGCGCCACGGCTGCGGCCACCTACTGCGGTGCGCGCGGCCCAGCACCAGCTTGGACAGGTTATGGCTGCGCGCATAGTCCAGCGCGGTGGCGGCGATGTCCTGCCCGGCCAGCACGGCGGTGGTCGCGCCCAGTTCCTCGGCCAGTTTCAGGGTGCGCAAAATCTGCTCGCGCTGCGCCGCCGGCAGCCGCTGCAGGGCCGGCGTCTCGACGTACACCGCGTGCCAGCCGGTGCCCAGCTGGCTGGCCAGGCGCGCCGTGCTGCGCACCGTGTGCTCGCCGTCGGCGCGCGGGCCGACGCAGGCCAGCAGCGCCGCCCCGGTTTTCCAGATGTCGGCAATCGACTTTTCGACCCGGTAGGCGCGCACGTCGTCTTCAATGCGGTCGGCGGTGCGCCGCAGCGCCAGTTCGCGCAGCGCGATCAGATTCCCTTTGCGGAAGAAATTTTTGGAGGCGCGCTCGGCCTGCGCCGCCTGGTACACCTTGCCGCCCTGCAGGCGCGCCAGCAGTTCGTCGGCCGGCAAGTCGACCAGCACCACTTCGTCGGCCTGGTCGAACACGGTGTCGGGCACGGTCTCGGCCACGCGGATGCCGGTGATGCCGCCCACCACGTCGTTCAGGCTTTCCAGATGCTGGACGTTGACGGTGCTGAGCACGTCGATGCCGGCCTCCAGCAGCTCCTCGACGTCCTGCCAGCGCTTGGGATGGCGCGAGCCGGGCGCGTTGGAGTGCGCCAGTTCGTCCATCAGGATCAAGGGCGGTTGCAGCGCCAGCGCGCCGTCGAGGTCAAACTCGGCCAGCTGCTTGCCGCGATACGCCACCGCGCGCGGCGCCAGCACTGGCAAGCCGGCCAGCATGGCGGCGGTGTCGGCGCGGCCGTGGGTTTCCACCACGCCCACCAGCACCGGCTGGCCGCTGTCGTGCAGCTTGCGGGCGGCAGCCAGCATGGCGTAGGTCTTGCCAACGCCGGCCGAGGCGCCGAAGTAGATCCGCAGTTTGCCGCGCGCGGCCTTGCGTTCCTGCGCCTGCACCTGCGCCAGCAGCGCATCGGGGTCAGGTCGTACGGGATCCCGGCGGACGGGGTCGGAAGGAATAGCCATGCGCGGATTTTACCTCTAGCCGTGCGCTTGTGCGCGCTCCAACGCCAGATTCAGCGCCAGCACGTTGACCCGCGCTTCGCCGAAGAAGCCCAGCCACTGCGGCCGCGTTTCGCGTTCCACCAGCGCCAGCACCTGCTCGCGGCTGATCTTGCGCGCGCTCGCGATGCGGCCGGCCTGGTAGCGCGCTGCCGCCACGCTGATTTCAGGGTCGAGGCCGCTGGCCGACGCCGTCACCAGATCGACCGGAATCGCGGCGGTATTGCCCGGATCGGCCGCGCGCAAGGCCTCGATGCGGCCTTTGACGGCGTCCAGCAGGGCCGGATTGTTCGGGCCCAGGTTGGAGCCGCCGGAACCGGCCGCGTTGTTCGGCATCGGCGCGGTGGCCGATGGCCGGCCCCAGAAATACTGCGGCGAGGTGAAGGCCTGGCCGATCAGCGCCGAGCCGACCACCTTGCCATTCACGGTCACCAGGCTGCCGGCCGCTTGCGCCGGGAAGGCGGCCGCGCCGATACCAGTGACGGCCAGCGGGTACAGCACGCCGCAGACCAGCGTCAGCACGGCAAACACGGTAACGGCGGGACGAAGTTGCTTGATCATGATGACTCCTTATACCAGGTTGAATGCGGCCAGCAGCAGGTCGATGGCCTTGATGCCGATGAACGGCAGGATGATGCCGCCCACGCCGTACAGCAGCAGGTTGCGGCGCAGCAGCGCCACCGCGCCAATCGCACGGTACTGCACGCCCTTCAGCGCCAGCGGGATCAGTACCACGATGATCAGGGCATTGAAAATCACCGCCGACATGATGGCCGACGCCGGACTGGCCAGGTGCATGATGTCCAGCGCCTTCAGTTGCGGGAAGGTACCGACAAATGCTGCCGGGATGATGGCGAAGTATTTGGCAATGTCGTTGGAAATCGAGAAGGTGGTCAGCGAGCCGCGCGTCATCAGCATCTGCTTGCCGATTTCGACGATCTCCAGCAGCTTGGTCGGATTCGAATCCAGGTCGACCATATTGCCGGCTTCCTTGGCCGCCTGCGTGCCCGAGTTCATCGCCACCGCAACGTCGGCCTGGGCCAGCGCCGGGGCGTCGTTGGTGCCGTCGCCAGTCATCGCCACCAGGCGGCCTTCGGACTGGTAGCTGCGGATCAGTTTCAGCTTGTCTTCCGGCGTGGCTTCGGCCAGGAAGTCGTCCACCCCCGCTTCGGCAGCAATCGCGGCAGCGGTCAGCTTGTTGTCGCCAGTGATCATCACGGTCTTGATGCCCATCCGGCGCAGTTCGGCGAAGCGTTCCTTGATGCCGCCCTTGACGATGTCCTTCAGCTCGACCACGCCCATCACCCGGCCGCCATCGACCACCACCAGCGGCGTGCTGCCGCGGCGCGCGATGTCATCCACGCTGTGCGCGATCTCGGCTGGATACGGCTGGCCCAGCGACTCGACGTATTTGCGCACGGTGTCGGCCGCGCCTTTGCGGATCAGCCGGACCCCGCTGGGGCCGGCGATGTCCACGCCGCTCATGCGCGTCTGCGCCGTGAACGGCACGAAACTGGCGTTCAGCGCCGTCATGTCGCGCTCGCGGATGTTGAATTTCTGCTTGGCCAGCACCACGATGCTGCGCCCTTCCGGCGTCTCGTCGGCCAGCGAGGCCAGTTGCGCCACGTCAGCCAGCTGCTGCTCGGAGACGCCCGGCGCCGGCACGAAAGCCGAGGCCTGGCGGTTGCCCAGCGTGATGGTGCCGGTTTTATCCAGCAGCAGCACGTCAACGTCGCCCGCTGCTTCCACCGCGCGGCCCGAGGTGGCGATCACATTGGCTTGCATCATGCGGCTCATGCCGGCCACGCCGATGGCCGACAGCAGGCCGCCGATGGTGGTCGGGATCAAGCACACCAGCAGCGCAATCAGCACCGTGATGGTGACCGGCTTACTGACCACCCCTGCGGCGCCGGCGGCCGCCACCGAGAACAGCGAGAACGGCAGCAGCGTGACCGTCACCACCAGGAACACGATGGTTAGTGCCACCAGCAAAATGGTCAGGGCGATTTCATTCGGCGTCTTCTGGCGCTTGGCGCCTTCCACCATCGAGATCATGCGGTCGAGGAAGGTCTCGCCCGGATTGGCCGACACCCGTACCACCAGCCAGTCCGACAGCACCCGGGTGCCACCGGTGACGGAGGAAAAATCACCGCCCGATTCGCGGATCACCGGCGCCGATTCGCCGGTGATGGCGCTTTCGTCGACCGAGGCCACGCCTTCGATGACGTCGCCGTCGATCGGGATCACATCGCCCGCTTCGACCAGGATGTAATGGCCCTTGCGCAGGTCCAGCGCCGGCGCCGGCAACCAGGTGGTGCCATGCTTGGGCGTGGCCAGCTTCTTGGCGGTGATACTTTGCTTCAGGCTGCGCAGCGAGGCCGCCTGCGCCTTGCTGCGGCCCTCGGCCAGCGCTTCGGCGAAGTTGGCAAACAGCACCGTGAACCACAGCCAGACGGCAGTGGCGGCGATGAAGCCGAACGGCGCTTCGCCCTTGCCGACCAGCGCCTGCGCCGCCAGCAAGGTGGTGATGATGCTGCCGACATAGACCACGAACATCACCGGGCTGCGCAACTGGGTGCGCGGGTGCAGCTTGCGGAAGGCGTCGGCAATGGCCGGCAGCACCAGCTGGGAGTCGAACATGCGCAGCTTGCGGGCCGGCGGATTGGTAAACAATGTACTAGCTTGTGACATGATGACTCCTTATTTGGCAAACAGCTGCAGGTGTTCCACGACCGGGCCTAGCGCCAGCGCCGGCACGTAATTGAGCACGCCAACCAGCGCCACCACGCCGCACAGCAGGCCGATGAACATGCCGCCGTGGGTCGGCATGGTGCCGGCGTTGGCGGCCAGGCGCTGCTTGCCAGCCAGCGAACCGGCGATGGCGAGGATCGGCACGATCATGGCGAAGCGGCCAAACCACATGGCAATCGCCAGCATGCTGTTGTAGAACGGCGTGTTGGCGGACAGGCCGGCAAACGCGCTGCCATTGTTGTTGGCGGCCGAGCTGAAGGCGTACAGGATTTCCGAGAAGCCGTGCGCGCCCGGATTGGCGATGCCTGCCGTGCCGGCTTCGCACATCACGGCAATCGCGGTGCCGGCCAGCACCAGCGTAGGCGTCACCAGGATGGCGATCGCGGTCATCTTCATTTCATAGGCCTGGATTTTCTTGCCCAGGTATTCCGGCGTGCGGCCTATCATCAGGCCGGCGATGAACACCGCCATGATGGCGAAGATCAGCATGCCGTACAGGCCGGAGCCGACGCCGCCGAAAATCACTTCGCCGAACTGGATCAGCAGCATCGGGATCATGCCGCCCACTGGCATGAAGGAGTCATGCATGGCGTTGACCGCGCCGCACGAAGCGGCAGTGGTGACGGCCGCGAACAGGGCCGAGGCGCTAATGCCAAAGCGGGTCTCCTTGCCTTCCATATTGCCGCCCGCTTGCAGCGCGCTGGCGGTCTGGTCGACGTTCAGCGCTTGCAGGCCCGGATGCGCGGTCTGCTCGGCGCCCAGCACGAACACGGTGCAGGCCACAAACAGCAGCGTCATCGCGCCCAGCACCGCCCAGCCCTGGCGCTGGTCGCCGACCATGCGGCCAAAGGCGAAGCACAGGCCGGCCGGGATGAGGAAGATCGCCAGCATCTGCGCAAAGTTGGTCAGCGCGGTCGGATTTTCATACGGGTGCGCCGAGTTGGCGTTGAAGAAGCCACCGCCGTTGGTACCCAGCATCTTGATCGCTTCCTGCGACGCCACCGGGCCCATGGCGATGGTTTGGGTGCTGGTGCTCAGCGTTTCGGTGACGGGCTGGCCTTGCGCATCTTTCAGCGGCTGGCCGTCGGCGCCGACTTTCGGCTGAGTGTAGGTGACGGTGTCCAGCAGCTGCACGTCCTGGTAGGCCGAGAAGTTCTGGATCACGCCCTGCCCCATCAGGAACACCGCAAACAGCAGCGACAGCGGCAGCAGCAGGTACAGCGTGGCGCGCGTGACGTCAACCCAGAAGTTGCCGATCGATTGGGCCGAGCGCGCAGCGAAGCCGCGGATCAGTGCATAGGCCACGGCGATGCCGGTGGCGGCCGAGAAGAAGTTTTGCGCCGCCAGCACCAGCATCTGGGTCAGGTAGCTCATGGTCTGCTCGCCGCTATAGCCCTGCCAGTTGGTGTTGGCCACGAAGCTGACGGCGGTGTCGAACGCCGAATCCGGGCTGACGTTGGCCAGCGCCTGTGGATTCAGCGGCAGCCAGACTTGCACCCGTTGCAGGCCGTAAGTGACCAGCGCGCCGATCACGCTAAACAGCAGCAGCGCGGCGGCGTACGATTTCCAGCCTTGGCCTTGTTTCGGATCGACGCCGGCGGCGCGATAGATCAGGTGTTCGATCTTGCCCATCCAGCCCATGCCAGGAACGGCGCTGCCGTCGCCGACGCGGGCCAGTACGATGCCGAGCGGCCAGGCCAGCGCCAGCAGCACCGCCAGGAAGACCATCAGCAGCACGATAGATTGCGTGGTCATGTTACAGGTCCTCCGCTTTCAACAGGGCGATCACCAGATATACCAGCAGGCCGGCCGACGCGATGGCACCGATCACATAGAACGGGTTCATGGCTGGCCTCCCAGTTTGTCGCAACCAGCGGCCATCGCCACCGTCACGATATAAAAGAGCAGCGTTGCTCCGATAAATACAAAGTCCATCACACCCTCACAGGTCTTGTTTTGATAGGAAGAAGGTTAGCCAGAACGGTCTAAAAACTGTGTAAAGACTTGGCGGCGGGGTGTAAACAAAGCGTAAAAATTTACGTTTTGTTTACGGGCGGCGGGTGCTTATTTAGAACGTTTTTACGGGCCTGCCGCTACGCTGGATCCATCGCAACTACCGATGAACATCATGGACACTTGTTTACACGGCATCTGGGTGCCGCTGGCCACGCCGACGCTGCACGGCGAACTGGATTTATCGCGCCTGCAGCGGCTGGCCGAGCGCGTGATCGACGACGGCGCGCACGGACTGGTGGTGTGCGGCACCACCGGCGAAGCGCCGCAGCTGGACTTGGCGGAGCAGAGCGCGGCGCTGGCAGCGGTGCTGGAAGTGGCGCGCAAGCGCTGCCCGGTGCTGATGGGCATCGGCGGCAGCGACACTTTTGCCGCCGCCAGCCGGGTGCTGGAGTTTGATGACGCTGAACTGGCCGGCTATCTGGTGTCCACGCCGGCCTACGTGCGGCCGTCGCAGGAAGGCTTGCTGCGCCACTTTGAGACCATCGCCGATGCCACCGGCCGCCCCATCGTGTTGTACAACGTGCCGGCGCGTACCGGCGTGCAGCTGGAGCTGGCCACGGCGCGCCGGCTGGCGCAGCGGCCGCAGTTTGCCGCCATCAAGGAGGCCGGCGGCAGCTTGCACCAGCTGACGGCCCTGGTGCAGCAGACATCTTTGTCGGTGCTGTGCGGCGATGATGTGCTGCTGTTCGCTGCACTGTGCGGCGGCGCCCATGGGGCGATTTCGGCATCGGCGCATATCCGCACCGATTTGTATGTGCAGCTGTTTGATCTGGTACGCGCGCAGCGGCTGGACCAGGCGCGCACGCTGGCAGCCGCGCTGCTGCCGATCATGCAGCTGCTGTTTTCCGAACCGAATCCGGCGCCGCTGAAAGCCGCGCTGTCCATGCAAGGCTTGCTGCGCGATGAACTGCGCCTGCCGATGGTGCCTGCCACCACCGCCTGCAAACAGCGGCTCGCAGCTGCGCTGGAAGCATTAGAAGCCCTGCCGCGCTACCGCAGCACGGCATTCGCGCCTGCTGCGTCGGCGTCGGCACGCTACTCGCTGGCTCACGCCGTGGCGGCCATATGATCGTCGCCCTCACTGGCATGGACGGCGACAGCGCCGTCGCCGATCTGGCCGAGGATCTGGCCATGCTGCGCGTGGCCGCCGGCAAGCGCGTGCTGCTGGTGGCGCCGAATCCCGGCGCCTACGATGCGCAGCTGTACGATGATTTGGTGGTCAACGCCTCGCCGCAAGGCGCGCCCAAAGCCGATGCCGCACTGGCCCGGGCTGGCGTGATCCTGGCGCTGCTGCAACCAGAATCGCTGGAACAAGCCGAGGCCTGCACGATGCTGCTGGCCCGCCTGCGCTTGGCACAGCGCACCAATCCCGGCAGCCGCGTGCTGGTAACGGTGGCACATGGCCGCCGTCCACTCACGGCGCATCAGACAGGCTGCCTGCTGGTATTCGTAGCCCAGTTGCCGCATGCACGTCTGGCCGACACGCTGGTGCTCGATGACAGCGACAGCGCCACCACCTACCACTCGCGCCATAGCGAACTTGCGCTCCCAGCCCACAAGCAGGACCGCAAACTCTGCGCCCCCGAAGTGCGCCACCTCTACCGCGAAATCTTCCGCCCTGCCGGGAGGATATAGGGTGGGGGTCTTTTTTTTCGGCGTTTTACTAAAATTGCCTAGCCTGTGCTATCAGCTACTAATCACTGATACATCGCTCTAGCGTAAAAATAAGTGGAACTAACAGCGCGCATGGCCGCTCTAATACCTATGCACCACAGATATTTTAGTAAACCATAGCGCGCTGTAGTAACGCTTAGCCGGAACTAGTAGCGCTTAGTAAAACGCCCTTTTTCGGAGACCCCATCATGGGTATGCTCAGCTTTCCCTATCGCTTGCCGAATGAACTGATGGAGGAATTTGGTGCTTTCACCGGGCTGCACTGGTGCGGTGGAGAGATCGAAGCCCCCATTTGCGACGCCATTCGCGCCTACATGAAACCGCAGCCCACGGCGGCGGCCCAACAGGACGCCATGACCGACGCCGGCTACCAATGGAAACAAGTCTTTCTGCCGGAAGGCACCCGGCTGCGCGCCAGCTTTGGCCGCACACCGTATTTTGCCGTGGTTCGGGGCAGCGATATCCGCTGCGGCGAACAATCACTGTCGCCATCCGCCTTTGCCAACCTGAAGGGCAGTGGCAACCGCAACGCCTGGAAAGCCGTCTGGCTGCGTTTTCCGGGCAGCGAGTAATGGCTACTGGCTGATACCTGCCGCGCGCAGCAAAAAGCACTGATCGCGCGCCTGTTCGGCGCCGCTGAACCGCAGCAAGCTGCCGCCGCCAATCCCACCAGTCCCGCCAGTCCCGCCATCCCCCTATCGCCGGCGGCCCCGGCCAAACAGTCTGGCCGGCACGACACCGACGCCCCGGGCAAAATCAGCACGCGCAGCCGGGGCGGAAAACGCCACAAGCACGGCAAGCGGCACAAGCAACACAAGCAGCATGCTGCGGCGCGCCGCCCCGCCTCTTAGAACACTTTGCTGATGGTCAGCTGCAGTGCGGTCTTGCCGAGGAATTTGCCGTTGGCGGCGGAAGTGTAGGCGGCTTCCTGCGCGTTGGTGCCGATGACGGCCAGCGCGCCGGTCACCACGCCGAAGTCCTTGCTCACGCCCAGCTTCCAGTCGGTGTACGAAGCGGCATCGTTGTGCTTCACTTGCTGGCGGCCGGCGTGCAGGTTGACGGTCCAGCCGTCGCTGGCTTCGATGTTGGCGCCGAGGTCCAGGTAGCCGCTGTTCTTGCTATCAGCGAAGCCAAACAGGTTGGTCACCGCGTGCGAGTACTTAACGTAGGCCGGGCCATAACCCAGCTGGCCGTAAATTTCGGTGGTGTTGGCGCTGACCGGCAGGCTGTTGGCGGCGTACACATAGGTCAACACGCCAACGTCATACGACACCGCCTCGGAAACCTGCCCGCGCTTGCCGGCGTACAGGTCCAGCTCCACATTGCCATCGCCACCTGCATCCTTGATCCACTTGATGGTCGAGGCCCACGCGCCAACATACAGGCCGGTCGGATTGTTAACGTAATCCGCACCACCCTGCAAGGCCGGCTGCAAGCGCGTTTGCGAGATGCCGCGATAGCGATAGTCGCTGACCACTGCCGCGTTGAAGCTGAGCGCGTTGTCCGGCACGGCGGCCGGCGCCGGCGCATCCTCGGCGCGGGCGGTATGGGCGGAAAAAGCAACGACAACGGCTGCTGCAAGTACTAATTTCTTCATGTTCTACTTCCTGTCAGTGGTTAAAAACTTCGCGGTACAGCGCGTCCATGTCGGCCGGCGCAGCGCCGCGAATAATGGTGCTGGCCAGCGTGGCCGACATCACCCGCGCCACGTAGGCGCGCACTGCGGCGCGCTCCTCGTCGCTGGGCGTGTCGTCCGCGCCGACCAGTACAAACAGCACGCGCAAGCCCGGATTGAACATGCGCGCAGCATTGAGGCGGGCAATCAGCTGGTACTGGCTGCCCAGATCGACCTGCTGGGGCGTCACCGGCACCACCACCAGCCGCGCGGCGATCAGTGCGGCGCGGCTGGCGGTGGTGTCGCGGCCCTCGGTGTCGATCACGATGTCGTTGTAGCGGCTACGCAGCAATTCCAGCTCCGGCAGCAGCGCGCGGCCGCTGATGGCACGCGCCGCCACGCGCGGCGTGACGCCGGCCGCCGCCATCTCGCTGCACCATGCGCAGGAGGCGGC
>NZ_WWCN01000035.1 GCF_009857445.1 Duganella flavida | reverse complement strand
GCCAGGCGCCACTGGCGCTACCCCGGCCCAGGCCATCGTCACCGCCCTCGCCCCCGGCGCCACGCCACCTGTCGCTGCGGCCGATGCCGACGATCCGATGCTGGCCCCGGCCGGCGTCAACCGCGCCGCCCAGCAAGCGCTGGAAAAACGCATTGCCAAAACCGAGGAAGACCTGGCCGCCGCGCGCATGGCAATTCAAGCCGCGCAAGCCACCGCCGCCGCTGCCACGGCCCCGCGCCCCGACCAGATGCCGCCGCTGGCCGCACCCGAGAGCAGCGAAATCCGCGTTGCCCGCAGCATGCAGCAGTCGCCGGTCTCGCCGACGCTGGACAGCGCCTACACCGCCTTCAACAACGGCGACTTGCCGGCCGCTCAGCAGCAATACGACGAAGCGCTGGCCCAGGATCCGAACAACCGCGACGCCTTGATGGGCGCTGCCTCGGTAGCCTCGCGCCAGGGCCAGAAAGACAAAGCCGCCTCCTACTACCTGCGCCTGCTGGAACTGTCGCCCAACGACGGCGCCGCCACCGCTGGCCTGATCGGCCTGCGCCAGGGCGACATCAGCCGCAGCGAAGCGCGCCTGAAAGCCATCCTCGCCACCAATCCGGAAGCCGCGCCAGTACTGTTCGCGCTTGGTAACCTGTACGCGCAACAAGGCCGCTGGCCAGATGCCCAGCAAGCCTACTTCCGCGCCACCGGCGCCGCGCCGGACAATCCGGACTACGCCTACAACCTGGCCGTCGGCCTCGACCGCCTCAACCAGCCCAAGCTGGCGCTGACTTATTACCAGCGCGCGCTGGCGCTGGCGCAGGACAAAGGCGTCGGCTTCGACCGCAACGCGCTGCGCAAACGCATGCACGAACTGAGCCCCGGCCAAGCCGCACACTAGACTCATGGCAGAACAACCAAAACTCCCGCTCGGCAAACTGCTGATACAAAAAGGCATCATCAGCGAAGACCAGCTGCGCATCGCGCTGATCGAACAAAAGAGCACCAACGAACCGCTCGGGAAACTGCTGATCACACTGGGCTTCGTGACCGAAGCCACGGTGCGCGAAGCGCTGTCGGAAAACCTCAACACCCAGAGCGCCGACCTGAATAGCCTGGTGGTGGACGCCATCGCGCTCAAGCTGATCCCGAAGGATGTGGCCAAGCGCTACCGCGTGTTCCCCATCGTCTACGAGCGCGCCACCGACAACCTGATTTTGGCCATGTCGGACACCAGCAATATCGTGGCGCTGGACCAGATCAGCGCCATGCTGGTCAAGGGCATCACCATTACGCCGCTGCTGGTCAACGAGTCCGACATCCAGCGCGCCATCGACCAGTACTACGGCTTCGAGCTGTCGATCGACGGCATCCTGCACGAAATTGAAACCGGCGAAGTCAATTACGCCAGCCTGGGCACCACCTCGGACGAATACAGCCAGCCGATGGTGCGCCTGATCGACGCCATCCTGGCCGACGCGGTGCAGAACGGCGCCTCCGACTTGCACTTCGAGCCGGAGCAATCGTTCCTGCGCATCCGCTACCGCATCGACGGCATCCTGCGCCAGATCCGCAGCCTGCACAAATCCTACTGGCCGGCGATGGCGGTGCGCCTGAAGGTGATGTCGACCATGAACATCGCCGAGACGCGCGCGCCGCAGGACGGCCGCATCTCGATTAAATTCTCCGGCCGCCAGATCGACTTCCGCGCCTCGGCGCAACCGACCACGCATGGAGAAAACTTCGTACTGCGCGTGCTCGATCGCCAGAAAGGCATCGTGCCGCTGGACGGATTGGGTCTGGCCGAAGAAGAACTGAATTTGCTGAAACTGATGATCGCCCGTCCCGATGGCGTGATCCTGGTGACCGGCCCGACCGGCTCCGGCAAGACCACCACCTTGTATTCGATCCTGAACCACATCAACACCGAAAGCGTCAACATCATGACGCTGGAAGACCCGGTCGAATACCCGATGAACATGATCCGCCAGACCTCGGTGAATGAATCGGCCAAGATGGGCTTCGCCGAAGGCATCCGCTCGATGATGCGGCAAGACCCGGACGTGATTCTGGTCGGCGAAATCCGCGACAAGGAAACCGCCGAAATGGCCTTCGCCGCCGCCATGACCGGCCACCAGGTGTACTCCACGCTGCACACCAACTCCGCCATCGGCGCCATTCCGCGCCTGCTGGATATTGGCGTCCTTGGCGACATCATGTCCGGCAATATCATCGGCATCATCGCGCAACGCTTGGTGCGCAAGCTGTGCACCAGCTGCCGCGAAGCCCACGTCGCCGACGATATCGAACGCCGCCTGCTTGGACTGAGCGAGGAAAGCGGCCCGCAAACCCTGTATCGCCCGGTCGGCTGCAACAAGTGCGGACACCAGGGCTACAAGGGCCGGATCGCGATTATCGAACTGCTGAAAATGACGCCCGTGCTGGATGAATTGATCGCGCGCCGCGCCTCCACCCGCGAACTGAAAAACGCTGCCGCCGAAGGCGGATTCCATAGCCTGATCGACGACGGCCTGCGCCGCGTACTGGAAGGCGTCACCACACTGGAAGAAGTGGGCCGCGTGGTCGATCTCACCGAAAGGCTGGCCTGATGCCGCAATATCTCTACCGCGCGATGAATGCCGCCGGCGATATCCAGCCGGGGAATATGGATGCCGCCAACGAGCCGGATCTGGAGCTGCGCCTGCATCGCATGGGGCTGGACCTGATCGATTGCCGCGTCTCGCGCAACAAAGTCATTGCCCTCAAGCGCCTGATCACCCGCAAGGACTTGATTAACTTCTGCTTCCACATGGAGCAGATGACCGGCGCCGGCGTGTCGATCCTCGACGGCTTGAATGATCTGCGCGAAAGCATCGACCATCCACGGTTCCGCGAAATGATCACCGGCTTGATTGAAAATATCGAAGGCGGCAAGCAGCTGTCGGCCTCGATGGCCGCGTATCCGGAGGTGTTTGATGTGACTTTCACCAGCCTGATTATGGCCGGCGAACAAAGCGGCAAGCTGACCGAGGTTTTTAAAAATCTGTCCGAGACCTTGAAGTGGCAGGACGAACTGGCCTCGCAAACCAAGAAGATCATCATGTACCCGGCCGCTGTCGGCCTGTTCGTCACCGGCGTGATGTTCTTCCTGATGATCTACCTGGTTCCCCAACTAACGTCCTTTGTCAAAAACATGGGCAACACCCTGCCGCTGCACACCAAGGCGCTGATCTTCGTGTCCAATATCTTCATCAATTACTGGTACATCATGCTGGCGTTGCCGCTGATTGCCTTCTTCGGGCTGCGCGCCTGGCTGGCCAGGAGCGAGCAGGCGCGCTACGCGGCCGACGGTTTCAAGCTGCGCATTTGGCTAGTTGGCCCGGTGCTGCACAAGATTATTTTGGCGCGCTTCGCCACCTTCTTTGCCATGATGTACGCCTCGGGCATCACCATCCTCGAATGCATCCACCTGTCCGAGGGCATCGTTGGCAACCGCGTGGTGGCGGCCGGCCTGCGCCGCGCGGCGCAGCAGATTTCTGAAGGCACCGGCATCACCGCAGCTTTCGCCAACACCGGCATCTTCCCGCCGCTGGTGATCCGCATGCTCAAAGTCGGCGAATCGACCGGCGCACTGGATGGCGCGCTGCGCAACGTCAGTTACTTCTACAACCGCGAGGTGAAGGAGATGATCGAGAAAGTACAGTCCATGATCGAACCGGCCATCACCGTGGTGCTGGGCGTGATGGTGGGCTGGATCATGCTGTCGGTGATGGGACCGATCTACGACACGATCAGCAAAATCAGGACCTGAGGCCATCGTGTTCAGCAAACATTTATTCTATCTGACCAGCGACCAGCTTTGCGCCTACCTGTGGCAAGGCGGCCGCCTCACGGGCGGCACGCGCTTCGCCAACACCCGCAGCGGTATCGACGATTTCATGGACTACGTCGACAGCCACAATCGCACCGCGCCGGTCTACATTCTGGCGGACCTGATCGAGGAAGACTTCCAGCGCGTGACGCTGCCGCACGTGCGCGGCAGCGCGGCGCGCCAGCTGCTGGAGCGCCGCCTGCTGCAGCAGTACCGTGAAACGCCGTTCCGCCATCACGAGGTTCAGGGCCGCGAAAGCGCCGGCCGCCGCGACGATTTGGTGCTGCTGTCGGCGCTGACCAATCCATCATCGGTGCAGCCGTGGGTGGAAGCGCTGGAGCAGTTGCAAGTACCGCTGGCCGGCGTGTATTCGACCACGCTGCTAAGCGAGGACCTGGCGCACAAGCTGAAACTGCGCGACGAGCACCTGCTGCTGGTAACGCAGCAATCGGCCGGCTGGCGCCAGAGCTACTTCCAGAACGGCATGCTGAAGTTCTCGCGCCTGACACCGGCCATCGACCGCGATGGCAACCCAATCAACATCGGCGTGGAGACTGGCAAGACCCAGCAATTCCTCACTAGCCAGCGCTTGCTGGGGCGCGGCAATGTGCTGCAAACCGTGGTGATCGCGCCGGCCGCTGACACCGAAGCGCTGGACGCGCAATGCAACGACGGCGCCGAGACCGAATTCCGCTTCCTGACGCTGGAATCGGTAGCCTCACGCGCGGGCCTGAAAACCGGCGACGACAAAACGGAACAGCAAGCTGCACACCTGGCCGAGCCGATGATGCTGGCCTTCCTGGCGCGCCGCAAGCCGGACACCCATTACACACTGGGCGACTGGCAGCGCTACTTCAAGCTGTGGCGCGCGCGCGTCAACCTGTATGCGTTCAGCGCCGCCGTGACCATCATCTGCGCCGGCATTACCGGCTACAACCTGTGGGAACAGTATTCCGCCGACAGCGACGCCGCGCGCCTGGCGACGGAAGCCGCGCAGCTGGAAGCGCGCTACCGCAACGTCATGGCCGAGATGCCGCCGCGCGTGACCAGCACCGCCAATATGCGCGCCGCCGTCAGCGTGGAGCGCATGCTGGCCACGCAATCGGCCACGCCGCTGGGCATGGCCACGGTGGTCAGCCGTGCGCTCGAAACTTCGCCGCAAATCCGCCTGCTGCAGCTGGACTGGAAAGTCAGCCTGCCGGCCGCCAACGCACCGGCGCCGGGCCAGGAAGACAACGCGGCGGCGCCGATTTCCTCGCTGGTGGCCGGGATACCGGGCCGCGCACCGCAAGTGCTGGTGCTGGAAGCGGAGATCATGGGCGATCAGGATGACTATCGCGGCGCGGTCGACAGCATGACCCAGTTCGCGCAAGCGCTGGCCAAGCATCCGCGCATGACGGTGGAAATCGACAAGCCGCCGGTCGACACCCGCCCTTCTGTCAAACTGGCCGGCAAGGCCGGGCCGCAGGCGGTGGCGTCGGGCCGCGCCAAATTCACCCTGAACCTGGCGTGGAAACCATGAGTCCCAATCCTGTCCCCGCCAAAAAGAAACCGGTAGCCAGCAAGCCGCTGCCGTTCTGGATCAGCGAGTTCGCGCTGATCCGTACCGCGCTGCTGACCTTACTGGCGGCGCTGACGGTATCGGTCACCGGCGTGACGCTGAGCCATATGAAGAGGCAGGATGCGGTGGTGCTGTCCGCCCATGCGCAGCGCACGCGCGACACTGCGTCTTCGCTGTACGCGCAAGTCGACAATGAAAAACGCGACATCCGCAATTTCCAGCAGCGCTTTGTCGAACTGCGCCAGCGTGGCCTGATCGGCGAAGAGCGCCGGCTGGCGTGGCTGGACGTGATCCGCCAGACGCAAGAGCAGCTCAAGCTGCCGCCGCTCAGCTACGAGATCGAACCGCAGCAAGCGGTAACGCTGGAAGCGCAGATGGATCTCGGCGAATACCAGCTACGCGGCAGCCGCATGCACCTGCACATGGAACTGCTGCATGAACTGGACCTGTTCAACTTCTTCCAGGACCTGCGCGAGCGCGGTTACGTGGCGGTGCAGGATTGCTCGATCAAGCGGCTCGGCGTGGCGGCCGGGGCGCCGGGTGCGTCCACGCTGGGCGCCGACTGCACGCTGAACTGGATCACCCTGAACACCGCGCCAAAAGCGCCGTCGCTGGCAGTGGGATCACCGCGGAAAGGCAAGCTATGAAGTGCGCCCTGTCCCTGCTGGCCGCGTTGACACTGGCCTTGCCCGCCCAGGCGCAAATCACGCTGGGGCGCCTGTTCGCCACACCGGCCGAACGCACGACGATGGACGCTAGCCGCGGCGCCCATGCCGCCCTGCTCCCCAATTCGCAAGGTGCGGCACCGGAGCCGCCGCCTGCGCCGGCGTCTTTCGTACCGAGCGATACGCAGGCGACGGATGCCACCACCGCTATAGCCAACGCCAACGCCCCGGCCACGCCGCCATCGGAGCTGACCATGACTGGCATCCTGCGCAGCAGCGATCACCGCAGCGTGGTGTTCCTCAACGGTATTCCACAGCCTGCCGGACCGAAGATGCTGATCACCCTGCCATCGGGAAAAAAAATCCTGCTCAAGCCAGGCCAGCGCTACGACCTGAATGAACGCCGCATCAAGGATGTCAATGAACCGTAAGTTTGCCGCTCGCCGCCAGTCCGGTTTCACGCTGGTGGAGATTGCTATCGTGCTGCTGATCGTCGGCCTGATGATAGGCGGCCTGATTGCGCCACTATCATCGCAGATGGAGCAGCGCCACGTCAGCGACACCAAGCGCACAATGGATGAGGCGCGCGAAGCACTATTCGGCTTCGCGCTGCGCAATAGCTACCTGCCCTGCCCGGCCATCTCCGCCACCAACGGGCTGGAGGACCGTACCGGCACCGCCTGCAACAAGCGCTATGGCTACCTGCCCTGGGCCACGCTGGGTGTGAGCCGGCTCGATGGCTGGAATCATTTAATGGGCTACACAGTAACCCCAGCGTTTTCCGATTCAGCCTCGCTGTTCACGCTAAAAACCGCGCGCGATATCACCATCGCCACGCGCGACCTCAGCGGCCAGCTGACGGCGGCGACCGGCGTCAATGACATCCCGGCCGCCATCATCTCCTTCGGCCATAACGGCTACGGTGCGACCAGCGACCAGAACACCATCGTGGCCGATTCGGGCACCGGCAATATCGATGAAAAAGCCAATCTGCAAAGCTCCGGCACGGCGCTGATCATGCGCGATCCAAGTGACGATGCGCGCGCCGCCGGCGGCGCCTTCGACGACCTGGTGATCTGGATCTCACCCAACATCCTGTACAACCGCATGGTGGCGGCCCAGCGCTTGCCATGATGCGGCCCGCCCTCACCATCGCCCGCTACACGCTGCTGGAAGCCTTGCGCAACCGGCTGTTGTGGCTTTTGCTGCTGATGGCCGCAGCTGCAGTCGCGGTCAGCGGTTTCCTCAACGAACTGGCGCTGACCGAAAGCCGGCAGTTGCAAGCCGCCTTGCTGGGCGCGGTGCTGCGGCTGGCGGCGGTGTTCCTGATCGCCACCTTCGTGGTCACCAGCATGGCGCGCGAGGCTAACGACAAGGGACTGGAATTGCTGATGGCGCTACCGATGCCGCGCGCCGTCTACTTGTTCGGCAAACTGGCGGGCTTCGGCGCGCTGGCGGTGCTGCCGGCGTTGTTGTTCGGCGCACTGGGCCTGTTCTTTGCGCCGCCAGCGCAAGCGGCGCTGTGGGCCTTCTCGCTGCTGTGCGAATGCTGGATTGTGGCGGCGTTCAGCGTGCTGTGCATGCTGACGCTGAACCAGGTGCTGCCCGCGCTGGCGGCGGCGTTCTCGTTCTACCTGCTGGCGCGCGTAGTCGCGGCCTTGCAGCTACTGGGCCATGGCGCGGCCACCGTGCAAAGCGCCAGCCAGCAAGCGCTCAATACCGGCATCGACGGCCTGGCGCTGCTGCTGCCGCATCTCGACCAGTTCACGCGCAGCGATTGGCTGGTGTATCACAGCGGCAGCGCCGCCGACGTTACCAGCATCGCCGCACAGACCGCGATCTACGTTGCGTTGATGAGCGCCGCAGCGCTGTTCGACCTGCACCGCAAAGCCATCTGAGGCCAGCTATGCCAGCCGCCACCCCGCCCGCTGACGACCACACCGCCTCGCCGATGCCTCGGGGCGGCGCTCGTGCCGGCGCGCAGCGCGCCGCACCGCGTCATGTGCTGCTGGCCGTGCTGATTGCTCTGGTGGTGCAAATCGCCTGGCAAGCCAGCCGGCCGCCGGCCCTAGCGCGCGCGCAAGACCTGCCGCCGGCGCCATCGCTGGCCGCCTTGCAGCTGGCCGCGCTGGGCGACCCGGTCGCCATGTCCAAGGCCACCATGCTGTACGTGCAGGGCTTCGACGAGCAAGCCGGCATCAGCATCGCCTGGCGCGATCTCGATTACACCAAAGTTGTCACCTGGCTGCAGCGCGTGCTGGACCTTGACCCGCGCGGCCAATACCCGCTGCTGGCCGCCAGCGAAGTGTATGGCGGCGTCACCGAGCCAGTGCGCGCACGCCTGATGCTCGACTTTGTCTACGCCCGCTTCGCCGAAGATCCCAACCGCCGCTGGCCATGGCTAGCCCACGCCGCGCTGGTGGCCAAGCACCGCCTGCACGACCTGCCGCTGGCGCGCTGCTACGCTGCCGCCATTCGCCAGCAAGCCACCGGCCCGCAAGTGCCACCGTGGGCGCGCGAGCTGGAAATCTTCATCGCCGAAGACATGAACGAAGGCGACGCCGCGCGCGCCCTGATCGGCGGCCTGCTACGCAGCGGCCAGATCACCGACCCACACGAACTAAAGTTCCTGTCTGACCGCCTCGACCAATTGAACCGCCCCTAAGGCGCTTGCTATACTATGACGACCCACACGAAAGGAATTCCCATGCGCTCCCTCCCTGCCCGCCAACGCGGCTTTACCCTGGTTGAAATCGCCATCGTACTGGTCATCATCGGCCTGCTGCTGGGCGGCGTGCTGAAAGGCCAGGGCCTGATCGACAGCGCCCGCGTCAAGAACATCATCCAGCAATCGACCTCGCTGACGGCAGCGGTGAACGCGTATCAAGACAAATTCCGCGCCCTGCCCGGCGACGACGTACAAGGCACCACCCACGCACCGGGCGCCACCGGCAACGGCAACGGCGACGGCCAGATCGGCGAATACCTGCTGGCGCCGCAGCACCTGGCACTGGCCGGCTTCATTACCGGCTCGTTCAACGGCACCACCGACTTCATGACCAGCGCCCAGGGCGGCGCCGTCTATATCTACAACGACGTGGTGGCGGGACGCGGCGGCAACGGCGTACGCCTCGATAATCTGCCGGATTCGTTCGCCGAACAGGTCGACAGCAAGCTGGATGACGGCAAATACAACACCGGTTCGGTGCGCGCCACCGGCCCTTATACCAACAACGGCAGTGTGATCCAGCGCACCGCCCTGTTCTTCTAAATTTAAAAGCACGCCCGTACTTTTATTCGTTTAGAATAGCTGTCACACCTACAAAAGCAGGAGACAGCATGTTTGAAGAATTCATCGGCACCAAAGCCGTATCGGCCCGCCACCAGTTCGACACAGTGGCCCTCAACGCCTGGCTGCGCCAGCACGTGGAAGGCTATCCGGAAGGCGAACTGGCGGTCGAACAATTCAAGGGCGGCCAGTCCAATCCGACTTTCAAACTAAGCGTCGGCGGTGAGCACTACGTGCTGCGCACCAAGCCGGCGCCGGCCGCCAAACTGCTGCCATCGGCGCATGCCATCGAACGCGAGTACCGCGTGATGGACGCGCTGCAAAAAAATGGCTTCCCGGCCGCGCGCCAGTACGCACTATGCACCGATGAATCGGTCATCGGCCGCGCCTTCTACGTGATGGAATTCGTCGCAGGCCGGGTGCTATGGGATCAGGCCCTGCCCGGCATGACGCCGACCGAACGCGCCGCCATCTACGATGAAATGAACCGCGTGATGGCGCAGCTGCACACGGTCGACTACAAGGCCATCGGGCTGGCCGACTACGGCAAGCCGGGCAACTACTTCGCGCGCCAGATCGAGCGCTGGAGCAAGCAGTACCTGGCGTCGCAAACCGAGACCATCGAGGCGATGGACCAGCTGATCGCCTGGCTGCCGGCCAACATCCCGCCGGGCGAAGACACGTCCATCGTGCACGGCGACTTCCGCCTCGACAACCTGCTGTTCCACCCGACCGAGCCGCGCATCCTCGCCGTGCTGGACTGGGAGCTATCGACGCTGGGCCACCCGTTTGCCGACTTCTCCTACCACTGCATGAGCTGGCACATCGAGCCGGGCAAGTTCCGTGGCATCGCCGGGCTGGACCTGAAGGCGCTCGGCATCCCGAGCCAACAGGAATACATCGCCCGCTACGCCGAGCGCACCGGCAAGACCATCCAGCTGGCCGATTTCAATTTCTATCTGGCCTTTAATATGTTCCGCCTCGCGAGCATTATGCAAGGCATCATGAAGCGCTACGTCGACGGCACCGCCGCCAGTGCGCAGGCGCTGGAGTCGGGCCAGATGGCGCGGCCGATGGCGGAACTGGGCTGGTCCTACGCCTGCGGCAAGGCGATCTGAAGGCTGTGGCGGCACTGCGCCGCCATGGACAAATTCACTTTGTGAAAACGTCGAGCTCAGCTACTATCGAAGCGTGCCCGAGACGAAACGCAAACAACTGCCCTCCATCCGCTCGCAGATCGCGCTGCTGGTACTGGCTTGCGCCTTGCCTACCGTGGTGGGGTTCGGCGCGCTAGTCAGCCAGTTTTACGCCCGCGAGCGCAACACACTCAAAGACGACGCCCAGCAAGCAGCGCGCGCCGTGGCCGCCGCCATCGACCGCGACCTGGTGCAAAGCGAAGGCGCGGCCATCGCGCTGGCCTCTTCGCCCAGCCTGCGCAGCGGCGACGTCGACGGCATGCGGCTGCAGGCCGGCGCGCTCCTCAGCCCGCAGTTCCCGGCATCCCAATTCATCCTCAGCGACACCAGCGGCAAGGCCATGCTCAACGTCGGCGCGCCGCTGCCAGACACGCTCAACCCGGTCAACAACGCGCGTCGGCTGGCGCCGCTGTTCGACCATGGCCGGCCGCAGATGTCGGTGGTGGTGGTGGAAGGCAGCGCTTTGCTGGCGATCGACGTACCGGTGTTCCTCGACAGCCGGGTCATTTACAGCATCACTGCGCTGCTCAAGCAAGACCGGCTGGCCCGCATCCTCAAGGACGAGCATATCGCCGCCGACCAGGCCATGACCCTGTTCGACGCCGACGGCAATATCGTCGCCCAAGCCGGCGGGCCGCGCCTGCTGCTGGGTCATGCAGCCGATCCGGTGCTGCGCGAACAGCTGCTCAAGGCGCACGAAGTGCTGCTGGAAACCGACGACGCCGCCGGCACGCCGGTCTACATGGGCCTGAGCCGGGCCCCGGTCAGCGGCGCCACGGTGGCCATCGCCACGCCGCAAGCCAACGCCACCCAGGAACTGCTGCAGGCAGTGGCGCTGATTGCCCTGACCATGCTGGCCGCGCTGGTGGCCGGCTGCACGCTGGCCTGGTCGGTGGGTGGCCGCATCGCCCGCTCGGTACGCGAGCTGGTCGGTCCGGCACAGGCGCTGGCCAACGGCAAGCCGTTCACCATGCCGGAAGCCACCTTCCACGAAGCCGACATGCTGGCCCACGCGCTGGGTGCGCTGGAAGGCGACTTGCTGCACCACAGCCAGGAGCTGGAAAGCCTGGTGGCCGAGCGCACTAGCCAGCTGGAGAAAAACCGCTCGCAGCTGGAAACCCTGTACGCCACTGCGCCGGTCGGCCTGAGCTACGTCGACGCCGAGCTGCGGGTGCTGCGCATCAACGACTACCTGGCCGCGCTCAACCAGCAGAAGGTGGTGGCCCACCTCGGCCGCCACATCGGCGACATGATTCCCGACGACGCTGTGCGCAACAATGTGCTGGAGGATTACCGCATCGTGCTGGAGACCGGCAAGCCGCTGACCGGCATCGAACGCACCGGCAATCCGGCCTCCTCGCCGGACGAGCTGCGCCACTGGGTGGTCAGCTACTACCCGCAGTTTGGCGGCGACGGCAAAATCATCGGCATCACCGCCCTGCTGCTGGACGTGACCGAGCACAAGAAAGTGGAAGCCGAGCTGCGGCGCTCGCGCCAGTTGCTCAGTTCGATCGTGGAAAACATCCCGGCCATGATTTTCCTGAAACGCGGCGCCGACCTGCACTACGAAATGTTCAACCGCTACGGCGCACGCATGATGGGCAGCACCAGCGAACGGCTGGTCGGCAAGAGCGACTACGATTTCGTCCCCACCGAGCAGGCCGACCTGTTCAAGGCCGACGACTTGCGGGTGCTGGCCTCGGCGCCGGGGGCCGTCACCGAGATTATCGAAGAGCCGCTGGTCACCGCCGACGGTACGCGCTACCTGACCACCCGCAAAGTGGCACTACGCGACGAGCACGGCAACGCCACCCACGTGCTAGGCATTTCGCACGACATCACCGAGCGCAAGGAAGCCAAGGAGGCACTGCGCGCCACCGCCGAGCGGCTGACCGCCAGCGAGCGCTTCGTGCGCGCGGTTACCGACAACCTGCCCGGCATGGTGGCCTACTGGGACGCCACTTTGCGCTGCCGCTTCGCCAACCGCTACTTCCTCGACTGGCATGGTGTGCAGCAGGAAGACATGATCGGCGCCTACATGCCGGAGGTGATCGGCAAGGAACAATTCGACGAAGGCGCCCCCTACGTCACGGCGGCGCTGGCAGGTGAACCGCAGGGCTTTGCCGGCCGCCTGCGCTGGCCTTCGGGCGAAAACAGCCATACCTGGGTCAACTATATCCCCGATGTTGATGATTCCGGCGCAGTAAAGGGTTTCTTTGTGCTAGTCTCCGATGTCACCGAGCTGAAGGAAACGGAATTGCACTTGCAGGAACTGAACGAGGAACTGATCCTGGCGCGCGACCGCGCCGAGGCGGCCAGCCGGGCCAAGAGCGAATTCCTGGCCAATATGAGCCACGAGATCCGCACCCCGATGAACGCCATCATCGGGCTGGCGCGGCTGCTGGAAGAAGCGCCGCTGGCACCGCGCGAACGCGGCTACCTGCACAAGATCCAGTTCGCCACCCAGTCCCTGCTTAGTTTGGTGAACGACGTGCTCGACTTCTCGCGCGTGGAAGCCGGCCAGCTGGTGCTCGAGCATGCGCACTTCCACCTGCAGCACATCCTGGACAGTATCAGCGTCATGCTGAGCGGCAGCGCCAGCGACAGGGGCGTGGAGCTGGTGTACGACATCGACCCGGCTATGCCAACCGAACTGGCGGGCGATCCGATGCGGCTGCAGCAAGTGCTGCTCAACCTGATCAGCAACGCCATCAAATTTACCGACCATGGCGAAGTGGTGCTGTCGGTGCGCCCGGCCGCCGGTTCGGGCAAGCCGGGCGACCAGGCGGTGCTGGTGGAATTCACCGTGCGCGACACCGGCATCGGCATCGCTGCCGACCATCAAGCCGGCATCTTTGACGCCTTCTCGCAAGCCGACAGCGGCACCAGCCGCAAGTTTGGCGGCGCCGGGCTAGGGCTGGCGATCTGCCGCCAGCTGGCTGACATGATGGGCGGCGCCATCAGCGTCCAGAGCGAGCCGGGGCGCGGCGCTGAATTCCTGTTTGCTTGTCCGCTCGAATGCGCGGCGCCTGCCGCCACCTTGCCGGCGCCGGCCGCCAACGCCGCGCTGTCGGTGCTGATCGTCGATGACAACCCTAGCGTGCGGCAAGCGCTGCATGCGGCCGGATCGAGCTTCGGCTGGCACACCGCCTGCGCCGCCGGCGCCGAGCAAGCCCTGATTCTGCTGGAGGAGCGGGCCCGCGCCGGCCAGCCCTACGATTTGCTGCTGCTGGACCGCGACATGCCCGTCACGGACGGCGCCGCCATGCTACAGCAGTTGCCGGAAGGCCTGCATCTGCCGCCGGTACTGATGATGACCAGCGAACACCAGGCCGCCACGCTGACACAGCAATCGGCGGCCTTGGGCCTGGCCGGCGTGCTGGCCAAGCCGATCAGTCCGGTGCGCTTGCTGGAACGGGTCAGCGCCCTGCTGTCCGGCGACCAGGCCACGGCCAGCATTCTCAGTCAGCTCGAACACACGCCGCTGCAAGGCCGCCTGAGCGGCATGCGCATCCTGCTGGTGGAAGACAATGAAATCAACCAGGAAGTGGCGCAATACATGCTGCTGCATGCAGGCGCCACGGTGGAAGTAGCCGAGAACGGCAAGCTGGCGGTGGAATTGCTGGCGGCCGCGCCGGAACGCTACGACGTGGTGCTGATGGACGTGCAAATGCCGGTCATGAACGGCTATGACGCCACCCGTGAAATCCGCCGCCAGGGCTTGCTGACTTTGCCGATCATCGCCATGACCGCCAACGTGCTGGAAGACGACCGCCGCCGCGCCTCCGAGGCCGGCATGAACGCCCACGTGGCCAAGCCGATCGACGTCGAAGAGCTGATCGCCGTGCTGACCCGGCTGGTGACCATCCGCGATGCCACCCGTGAAATGGTGGCGCCGGTGCCGGCCCGGGCGCCCGCGCCGCAGCCGGCCGCCAGTCTGATGCCGCCGCTGTCGCCGCTGCCGGGTATCGACGTCGAAGCAGCACTGGGCCGGCTGGGCGGCAACCAGGATGCGCTGACCAGCTTGCTCAAGCGTTTCGAACAATCGCAGGGCGGCGCCGTGAACCAGGTGCGCGCCCTGCTGTCCGCCGGCCAGCGCCAGCAAGCGGCGCAAGCGCTGCACAAGCTGCGCGG
>NZ_WWCN01000034.1 GCF_009857445.1 Duganella flavida | reverse complement strand
GATCGCGCCCAGCGCCGCTGCGAGCGCTGCACCGAAGCGCCCGCGCGCGCCGTCGCGCGAGCGCACCATCGGCACCAAGGTCGCAGGCCAGCCGGCCTTCGTCCTGCATAGCTACCCTTACAAAGAAACCAGCCTGATTATCGACCTGTTCACGCGTGATTTCGGCCGCGTGGCCTTGATCGCCAAGGGCGCGAAACGTCCGCACTCGCAGTTGCGCGGCGTGCTGCAAACCTTCCAGCCTTTATCTTCAAGCTGGGTCGGCAAATCGGAACTGCGCACGCTGACTGAAGCCGAATGGGTAGGCGGCATGCTGCCGCTCGAGAAAACCGCGCTGCTGTGCGGCTTCTACCTCAATGAACTGCTGGTCAAGCTGCTGGCACGCGACGACGCGCATCCGGCGCTGTTCGATCACTACGTCTCCACGCTGAACCAGCTGGCGCATAATGAACCTGCGCCCATCGTCTTGCGAAAATTCGAACGGGCCTTACTTAAAGAGACAGGCGTCGCCGCCGACCTGACACGCTGCGTTGAAACGCGCCGCCCGGTGCAGGCCGATGTCGTCTACGTGATCGATCCAGAACGCGGCCCGCGTCCCGAACGTGCCTCCGACCCGTGGCCGCGCGTCGCCGGCAAAACGCTGCTCGACATGGAGTGCGAAAATTACGAAGACGTTGCCACGCAAGTGCAGAGCAAGCAGCTGATGCGCTTTCTGGTCGCACATCACTTGAACGGCGCGCCATTGAACACCCGCCAGATCCTGATTGATCTGTCCCAGTTATAAAACGAGATAAACAAATGAGCTTCCTGCAACCATCCGGCACCATCATTGACCTCGGCGTGAACATCGACCACGTCGCCACACTGCGCAATGCGCGCGGCACCGTTTATCCGGACCCGATCCGCGCCGCGCTGCTGGCCGAGCAAGCGGGCGCCGATTGCATCACACTGCACCTGCGCGAAGACCGCCGCCACATCAAGGACGCCGATGTCATCGCACTCGCGCCGCAGCTGCTGACCCGCATGAATCTGGAAGCCGCCGTCACCCAAGAGATGATCGACTTCGCCTGCAAAATCAAGCCAGCCGACGTTTGCCTCGTGCCTGAAAAGCGCACCGAAGTCACCACCGAAGGCGGCCTCGATGTCGCCGGCAACTACAACGCTGTCGAACGCGCAGTGAAGCAGTTGCAAGCAGAAGGCATCCGCGTATCGCTGTTCATCGACGCCGATGAAGCGCAGATGGACGCCACCGCAGCACTGGGCGCACCTGTGATCGAACTGCACACCGGCCGCTATGCCGACACCGAAGGCGCCGAGCAAACCGCCGAACTGGAACGCATCCACCGCGGCACGCTGTACGGCGTGAGCAAAGGCCTGAAGGTCAACGCCGGCCACGGTCTGCACTACACCAACGTGCAAGCGATAGCCGCGATTCCGGAAATCGCAGAACTGAATATCGGCCATGCCATCGTCGCGCACTCCGTCTTCGTCGGCTGGGAAAACGCCGTGCGTGAGATGAAGGCAATCATGGTTGCTACGCGCCTCGGCCGAGGCGCGTAATGATCTACGGGATCGGCACCGACATCTGCAAAATCCCGCGCATTGAAGCAGCGCTGGCGCGGCATGGCGACCGCTTTGCGCAAAAAATTCTCGGGCCGCAGGAATTCGAGAAATACCTCGCGCGCAAGGCTAAGAGCCCAGTGCGCGGCATCCGCTTCGTGGCCACGCGCTTCGCCGCCAAGGAAGCCTTTTCCAAAGCCATCGGCCTCGGAATCCGCATGCCAATGACCTGGCCGGCCGCGCAGATGCTGAATCATCCGAGCGGCAAGCCGATGATCGTGTGCAGCGGCGTGCTGAAAGAATTCATGGAAAAGAATAAGCTGTCGGCGCAGGTAACCGTCAGCGACGAAGAGGACTACGCCGTCGCCTTCGTCATCGTGGAGCAGGAAAAGTGACAGATGAAGTAAGCGACCCGCGCGAACAAGTCTTGGCCACCGTGGCCAAGCTGCCCAACCTGCCGGGCGTGTACCGTTATTTCGACGCTGACGACAAAGTCCTGTACGTCGGCAAGGCGCGCGACTTGAAAAAGCGCGTGTCGAACTACTTCCAGAAAAACCTGAGCAGCCCGCGCATCGCCATGATGGTCGAGCGCATTGCGCGGCTTGAAACCACCGTCACCCACAGCGAAGCCGAAGCGCTGATCCTTGAGAATAACCTGATCAAGGCACTGAGCCCGCGCTTCAACATCCTGTTCCGCGACGATAAATCGTATCCGTATTTGAAGATCACCGGTGGCGATGCGCCGCGCATGGTCTACTATCGCGGCGCGGTGGACAAGAAGAACCAGTACTTCGGACCTTTCCCCAACTCGTGGGCGGTCAAGGAATCGATGCAGATTTTGCAGAAGGTATTCCAGATCCGCACCTGCGAGGAGAGCGTCTTCGCCAACCGCACGCGCCCATGCCTGCTGAACCAGATCGGCCGCTGCAGCGGTCCGTGCGTAGGCCTGATCAGCAAGGAAGACTATAAGCTCGACGTGGAAAACGCCGCACGCTTCCTGCGCGGCCGCCAGTCCGAAGTGCTGGAAGAACTCGAAAAGAAAATGCATGCCTACGCGGCCGAGCTCAAATTCGAGCAGGCAGCGGCGGTGCGCAACCAGATCCAGTCGTTGTCGCGCGTGCTGCACCAGCAAAGCATGGAGACCACCGGCGACGCCGACGTCGACATCATCGCAGTGCTGGTGCAGGGCGGGCGCGCCTGCGTCAACCTGGCGATGGTACGCGGTGGCCGCCACCTCGGCGACCGCGCTTACTTCCCGACTCACGTTGGCGATGCGGAAGCGATTGCGGAAAATGCGATTGAAGTGGAAGTGCTATCTGCCTTCCTCGCCCAGCATTACGCTGACAAATTCATTCCCGGCACGCTGATCCTGAATATCGAATTCGATCACCCGGCACTGATTCAAGCCTTGCAGGAGCAGTGCGGCCACCGCATTAACCTCATATTCCAGCCGCAGGACCAGCGCCGCAAATGGCTGGAGCTGGCGCAGAAGGGCGCCGAGATCTCGCTGGCGCGCCTGCTGTCGGAACAAGGCTCGCAGCAATCGCGCACGCGCGCGCTGGTCGATGCCTTGCAGCTGGAACCGGAAGACATCGACACCCTGCGCGTGGAATGCTTCGACATCTCGCACACGCAAGGCGAGGCGACGCAGGCCTCGTGCGTGGTGTTCCATCACCACCAGATGCAGAACGGCGAATACCGCCGCTACAACATCAACGACATCACGCCGGGCGACGATTACGCCGCCATGCGCCAGGTGCTGTACCGCCGCTACGAGAAAGTCGCCAACGGCGACGGCGTGATGCCGGACGTGGTGCTGATCGACGGCGGCAAAGGCCAGATCGAAATGGCGCGGCAAGTGTTCGCCGAACTAGGGCTGGATATCAGCTTGATTGTCGGCGTGGCGAAAGGGGAGGGCCGCCGCGTCGGCCTTGAAACCCTGATGTTCGTCGACGGCCGCCCATCGCAGGAGCTGGGCAAGGAATCAGCGGCGCTGATGCTGGTGGCGCAGATTCGCGACGAAGCCCACCGTTTCGCCATCACCGGCATGCGCGCCAAACGCGCCAAAACGCGCCAGACTTCGCGTCTCGAAGAGATCGAGGGCATCGGCGCCAAGCGCCGTCAGCGCCTGCTGGCGCGCTTCGGCGGCCTGCGCGGTGTGGTGGACGCCAGCGTCGAAGACCTGAAGACAGTTGAAGGTATTTCCAGCGCCTTGGCCGAGGAAATCTACAAGCAGCTTCATTGAATGGGCGTGGCCTCTACGGTGCTGGTTTAATGTGCTGCGTCAAGGTAGACTAGCGGCGCATTACACATTTTCATGGCCGCACTTTATTTCGAGCTTATGCCTTTCAATATTCCGATTCTGTTGACCTGGTTGCGCGTTGCGCTGATTCCGCTGGTGGTGGGCGTCTACTACCTTCCGACCACTGTCTTGCCGGTGGCGGACCAGAATCTGGCGGCCACGCTGGTATTCATTGTTGCCGCCGTCACCGACTGGTTCGACGGCTTCCTGGCGCGCCGCTGGAACCAGACCTCGGCCTTCGGCGCCTTCCTCGACCCCGTGGCGGACAAGCTGATGGTGGCCGGCGCCTTGCTAGTGCTGGTGCAGCTGGACCGTGCCAACGCCGTCATGTCCTTCATCATCATCGGCCGCGAGATCGCCATTTCGGCGCTGCGCGAGTGGATGGCGCAGATCGGCGCCTCCAAATCGGTGGCGGTGAGCTCGCTGGGCAAGATCAAGACCACGGCGCAAATGACCGCCATCCCGCTGCTGCTGTTCCATGACGTGCTGTGGGGTGCCATCGACAGCCAGTTCTGGGGCTCGCGCCTGCTGGAAGTGGCGGCGGTGCTGACCGTGTGGTCGATGTTCTACTACCTGCGATTGGCGTGGCCGCTGATCAAAGAGAAGTCAGGCCAGCTGTAAATTCCTAATCGAATAAACAATATTTTCATTTGGCATTGACAGCTGCCGTAGAACCTCTATAATGCTGGCCTGTTGTTGATGACGACGAAGCAAAGCGGGAGTAGCTCAGTTGGTAGAGCGCAACCTTGCCAAGGTTGAGGTCGAGAGTTCGAGACTCTTCTCCCGCTCCAAACGGCGAAGTCAGTAACAAGTAGTACTAGCAAAAACAACAGTCACCTGTTATGATGCTGGACTCGAAATGCGGGAGTAGCTCAGTTGGTAGAGCGCAACCTTGCCAAGGTTGAGGTCGAGAGTTCGAGACTCTTCTCCCGCTCCAGTTTCTCCGGAAGCTAGAGCACGCAGTAAAAAGTAACACACTCCATGCGGGAGTAGCTCAGTTGGTAGAGCGCAACCTTGCCAAGGTTGAGGTCGAGAGTTCGAGACTCTTCTCCCGCTCCAGAATTTCGGATTGCAGCGCGTAACCCCGCTGTTGTCTTGTTGTAAAAAGTTTCCTCTGGCGAGGTAGCAAAGCGGTTATGCAGCGGCCTGCAAAGCCGTCTAGGTCGGTTCGACTCCGATCCTCGCCTCCAAAGCTCCTAAGCGGGAGTAGCTCAGTTGGTAGAGCGCAACCTTGCCAAGGTTGAGGTCGAGAGTTCGAGACTCTTCTCCCGCTCCAGTATTGAAGAAGGGCAGCCCAGTGGGCTGCCCTTTTTTCTTTTCTCCCATCAGATATCCGCGTCACGTTTGCTGCTACGGCGACGGCCGGCGTGACTCGGCTTCGTCCAGCTTTCTGCATAGTTCATGGAAAGGCACCACCGCGACCGTGGCGTGCGCCGGCTTGTGCGATAGCGCCAGCATATGGTCCCCGGTGTGATAGGCGATATAAAGGTCCAGCGAGAAGGGCCGGCCCGGACTGGTTGAGCGGATCAGCGTGAGATCTTCCTGGGTAAAGGTAAAACGGCAAGGGCCGGCGCTGCTGTACATATTGATCTGATACTGCCGCATGATGGTAGCCCTCCAACGCCCAGCACTGTCACCTCAAGCCTACCTGCTTTCGTGGTCGGGCGTATCGGCGATTTCGCTTGTCGCACTGTGGGATGTTTCCTACCTCATATTTTGCAATATTACTCAAAGGAAATTCCAAGTAGGGTATCTCCTACCTCGACACAAGCGAAACTCGCTGATGGGATTGTAAACTTTTCGATAAAATATTTACAATAATTTGCCTTCGGCGAGTGTCCACCAGCGAGAACAGAATGAGCCTGTTTGAATATCCCCGGCCACAATTGGTGCGTGCCGAATGGCAGTCGCTGAATGGTGAATGGGACTGTGCGTTTGATGACGCAAGGCGTTATGGCAGTCCTGACGATGAGATTGAATGGGACCGTAAAATCCTGGTGCCGTTCGCGCCGGAATCGCTCGCCAGCGGTATCGGCGACCAGGATTTTCACCCCTGCATCTGGTACCAGTTGCACTTTGAGCCGGTGCGGCGCGGTGAACGCACGCTGCTGCATTTCGGCGCGGTCGATTACGCGGCGCGTGTCTGGCTCAACGGCCTGCTGGTGGCACAGCACGAAGGTGGCCATACGCCATTTTGCGCCGACATCACCGACGCCCTGACTGCGGCCGGTCCCCAGGTGCTGGTGGTGCGTGCCGACGATGATCCGGCCGACCTGGCCAAGCCGCGCGGCAAGCAGGACTGGTTACGCGAACCGCATTCGATCTGGTATCCGCGCACTACCGGCATCTGGCAAACCGTGTGGCTGGAGCCGGTCGCCGCTACCTATCTCCATACGCTGCGCTGGACGCCGTTGTTTGATGGCTTTGAGATCGGCTGCGAAGTGCAGGCGGCCGGCGCGCAAACCTCCGGCCTGTCGGTCGAGGTACGGCTGTCGATCGGCGACAAGCTGCTGGCCGACGATGTGTATATGCTGGTCGGCCAGGAAGCCAACCGCAAAATTGCCCTGTCCGATCCCGGCATCGACGACTCGCGCAACGAACTGTTGTGGAGTCCCGAGCGGCCGACCCTGATCGACGCTGAACTGATCCTGCGCGACGGCCAGCGCGTGCTCGACGTCGTGCACTCGTACACCGCACTGCGTTCGGTGTCGGTCAACCGCGACCGTTTCATGCTCAATGGCCGCCCATATCAGTTGCGGCTGGTGCTGGACCAGGGCTACTGGCCCGAATCGCTGATGACCGCGCCATCCGACGCGGCGCTGCGGCGCGATGTCGAGCTGGCCAAGGCGATGGGCTTCAACGGCGTGCGCAAGCACCAGAAAATCGAAGATCCGCGCTACCTGTACTGGGCCGACCGCCTTGGCCTGCTGGTGTGGGAGGAAATGCCGTCGGCCTATGCCTTCAGTCCGCGCGCGGTGACGCGCCTGGTGCGCGAATGGACCGAGGCCATCGAGCGCGACTACAGCCATCCGTGCGTCATCGTCTGGGTGCCGTTCAACGAATCCTGGGGCGTGCCGAACCTGACGGCGATGCAGGCGCATCGCAACGCGGTGGAGGCGCTGTACCACATGACCCATGTGCTGGACGCCACCCGGCCGGTGATCGGCAACGACGGCTGGGAAGCCTCGGCCACCGACATCCTCGGCATCCATGACTATGACGGCGACCCGCAGCGCTTGCGGGCGCGCTATGCGGTCGACGAATCGGCCAACACCTTGTTCGACCGGCGCCGCCCCGGCGGCCGCATCCTGACGCTGGATGGCTTCCCGCATCGCGGCCAGCCCATCGTGCTGACCGAATTCGGCGGCATAGCCTACGACCCGAACGCGCCCGAGCACCATACCTGGGGTTATTCGCGCGCCAACACCGCCGCCGCATTTCACGAGCTATACCGTGCGCTGCTACAGGTCGCCAACGAGACTGTCATGTTCAGCGGTTTTTGCTACACCCAGTTTGCCGACACCTTCCAGGAAACCAACGGTCTGCTCAACGCCGACCGCTCGCCCAAGCTGCCGCTGGAACAGATCAGCGCCGCCACCCGCAACGCCTCCGCCTGAAAGCGTCCTATGATCGAGCACCTTGCCGCTGCCCCTTTCGCCACCTTCTGGCAGGCCGGCTATGAAGGCGCCGACCACGTCAACCATGCCGGCAGCGCGCTCGACATGAACCTGGCCACCGGCCACCTGGAACGCGCCCGCGCCGACTACGCGCAGCTGCAGCAGTTCGGCATCCGCACGGTGCGCGAGTCGATCGGCTGGCGCCTGGCCGAGCGCGACGGCGTATTCGATTTTTCCATCCTCGACACCCGCCTGCGCGCGGCGCAGGAGTTCGGCCTGCAAATCTGCTGGACGTTTTGCCACTACGGCTGGCCGCCGGAGATCGACGTCTACAGTCCGGAGTTCGTGCCGCGTTTCGCGCGCTTTTGCCGCGCCGCCGCCGAGTACCTGGCGCCCTACGTCGGCGAGCAACCGGTGTACTCGCCGATCAACGAGATTTCATTTAACAGCTGGGGCTTGTCGGTGCACATGTTCCAGTGCAAAAACATGTATGACGAACGCGCCGATGTTGAAGGCAAGCGCCAGCTGATCCGCGCCACCATCGCCGGCTGCGACGCCATCTGGCAGGTCACGCCCGGGGCCCGGCTGTTGCAGTGCGACCCCTTGATCCACGTGATCGCCCCTGCCGACCGTCCCGACTGGGCAGCGCAGGCGGCCGGCTGGCGCGAATCGCAGTTCGAGGCCTGGGACATGTTGTGCGGCCGCCGCGCGCCCGAGCTGGGCGGCTCGCCGCGCTATCTGGACATCGTTGGCGGCAACTACTACCACAGCAATCAATGGGAGAGCGGCAGCAACCTGCGCCTGTGGTGGCACCTGGCCGACAAGCGTCGCCAACCACTGCATCAGATTCTGGTCGAGCTGGGGCAGCGCTACCAGCGACCGTTGCTGCTGGCGGAAACCAGCCATGTCGGCAGCGGGCGCGGCGTCTGGATCCGCGAAATGGCCACCGAACTGGCGCTGGCGATGGAGCAGGGCGCCGACGTGCGCGGCATCTGCCTGTATCCGGCAATCGATCGCCCCGACTGGGAACACGAACAACATTGGCATCACAGCGGCTTGTGGGACCTCGACCGCGATGGTCCCGATCCGCTGGCGCGGCAACTGGTGCAGCCGTACGCGACCGCCTTACGGCAGGCTCGGCTTTTAACCGATCGACTCTGTACCAATCACGGCCCGCAAGGGCAAACCAAGGAGAGCGCCATGCAAACCATCATTGTTTTTTGTCACCTGCGCTGGGATTTCGTGTACCAACGTCCCCAGCAACTGCTAACGCGCCTGGCCCAGCATTACAAAGTATTGTTCGTCGAGGAGCCGCTGTTCGACGCGGCGCCGCCGCGCTTGCACACCTATAACCCGGCGCCCAACCTGACGGTGTGCCAGCCGCACACGCCGGTGCAGGCCACCGGCTTCCACGACGACCAGATCCCGGTGCTGCAAACGCTGCTTGAAACGCTGGTGCCGGAAAGTCAGGAACCGATCGTCTGGTTTTACACGCCCATGTCCTTGCCGCTGCTGGCGCAACTTAATCCATCGCTGGTCGTGTACGACTGCATGGACGAGCTGTCGGCGTTCAAGAATCCGCCGAAACAGCTACTGCAACGCGAAACCGCGCTGCTGAATATTGCCGACCTGGTCTTCACCGGCGGCCCCAGCCTGTATGAAGCCAAGCGCAGCCGGCACGACAACGCCCACTGCTTCGCCAGCAGCGTCGACGCGGTGCACTTCGAGCAGGCGCTCGACCGCAGCAACGGCCATCCGCTGCACCAGGATATTCCGCATCCACGGCTGGGCTTTTTTGGCGTCATCGATGAACGCTTTGATACCGGCCTGATCGCTGCCATGGCCGACGCCCATCCCGACTGGCAGATGGTGCTGGTGGGGCCGGTGGTCAAGATTGATACGGCCACGCTGCCGCAGCGCCAGAACATTCATTACCTGGGGCAGCAGGCATATCAGGTGTTGCCGCAGTTCCTGGCTGGCTGGGATGTCTGCCTGCTGCCGTTCGCGCTCAACGACGCCACCAAATTCATCAGTCCGACCAAGGTGCTGGAATACATGGCAGCCGCACTGCCCATCGTCAGTACCGCGATCACCGACGTTGAACAGCCGTACGGCGACATTGTCGCCATCGGCCACGATCATGCTGAATTTATCGCGCACTGCGAAGCAGCGCTGGCCCAGAGCGCCGAACAGACAGCGGCCATGGCCGTGCGCATGCGTGAGATTATTGCCGCCACCTCGTGGGACGCGACGGCCGACGCCATGCGCGCGCTGCTCGACGGCGCGCCCGGCAACCCGGCGCGGCGCGTGCCGGGCGCCGCGCAATCGCCGGAGCAGGGCGCCGCTGCCGCCAGCTACGCCGCACCCGGGAAAATCAATCCTTTGCGTGCTGCGGGCGCCGCCAAGGCAGTCGGCTGCCTGATTATCGGCGGCGGCCCGACCGGCTTGTCGGCCGCCTACCACAGCGATGCCGACACCATGCTGCTGGAACGGAATCCAACGGTCGGCGGCTGGTGCCGTTCGATCCAGGACGCCGGCTTTACCTTCGATTACGCCGGCCACATCATGTTTTCCAATGACCCCTACGTGCTCAAGCTGTACGACATCCTGCTGGGCGACAACCAGCACTGGCAGATGCGTGAAGCCTGGATCTACAGCAAACAGGTGTTTACGCGCTATCCGTTCCAGGGCGCGCTGTACGGCTTGCCGCCGGACGTGATCAAGGAATGCATTGTCGGCGCCATCAACGCGCGCTACGGCGACAGCGCCGCCAACCAGGCAGCGCCGGCCTGCGCAGCCGGTAAGGTGGAAGACTGCTGCGCCGATGGTAGCGCTGACGCGGCCAACGCCGGCGCCACCGCGCGCGAGCAGACAACCCAGAGCTTCGAGGAGTTTATCTACAAAGTCTGGGGCGCCGGTATCGCCAAACACTTCGCGATCCCGTACAACAAGAAGATCTGGACCGTGCCGCTGGGCGAAATGGAAACCTCGTGGCTGGGCGGCAGGGTGCCGCTGCCGGACTTGGGCGAAATCATTGACGGCGCTTTGCAGCCGGTAGCCAAGCCGCAGGGGCCGAATGCGCGTTTCGGCTATCCGCGCAAGGGCGGCTTCCAGGCGCTGGTGTCGGGCTTCCTGCCGCATATCCGCGGCAAGGTCGAGCTCAATGCCGACGTGGTGCAAGTGCTGCCGCGCGAACACGCGGTGGCGCTGGCCGATGGCCGCCGCATCAAATACAAAAACCTGATCAGCACCATGCCGCTGCCGGAGTTAGTCAAGCTGATCGGCGCGGAGGCGCCAGAGGCAGTGCGGGCTGCGGCGCGCGGGCTGCGCCATATCTCTATCCGCTGCGTCAACATCGGCATCGCCCGCACCAACGTCACCGACAAGCACTGGATCTACTACCCGGAAGACAGCATCTTCCACCGCATCTTCGTGCAGGGCAACGCCAGCCCTGAATGCAATGCGCCGGGCGGTTTCGGTTTCACCTGCGAGATTTCGTATTCGCCATGGAAGCCGCTACCGCTCGATGGCGATGCGTTGATCCAGCGCTGTATCGAGGACTGCATCAAGGTCGGCATGATGACCGCCGACGACCAGATCATGGTCGCCAACCAGGTCGACATGCCTTACGCCTATGTGGTGTACGACCACGCGCGGGCGCGCAACGTGGCCATCGTGCGCGACTGGATGGAGCAGCATGACATCGTGCTGTCCGGCCGCTACAGCGAATGGGAATACTACAACTCCGATCATGCCTTTTTGGCCGGCCGCACGGCTGCCGAAAAAGTACGCGCGGCACGCGCCGGCCAGGCAGCGAGCCAGATGGCGGAATCTTGACAGCCCTCCGGCCACAACTTTTTTCCCATGTTTATTTTATAGAGGCAGACTGATATGACCAAGAACAGCAAACCTGCCGGCGATGTTGCCGGCGCCGGATCGATATTGAGTACTGTATCGGGCCCATCCAATGCACCGCCGCCAGTTACGCTGGGCGGACCGGGCGCGCTGGAAGACGCGCTGCTGCGCAAGCAGGCCGGCAACCAGCAACTGGCGGCGCAGATGCCGTTCAATGCCGACAAGCCGCTGGAATACGGTGACGCCGCGCGCCAGCCGCACCAGGGATCGACCGTGGCGCCGGGCGATCCGCTGGCGACTGCCAGCACCTCGGCCGAACTGAACGCCTCGCCCAAGGTGGGCAGCGATCCCGCCGATGGCGTCAACCGCTTGAACGCGCCACTCGACCGGGTGCGTGCCGACAGCGGCGGCCAGGCGCTGACCACCAATCAAGGCGTGCCGGTGGCCGATAACCAGCATTCGCTGAAAGTCGGCCTGCGCGGACCGACGTTGTTGGAAGACTTTATCCTGCGCGAAAAGATCACCCACTTCGACCATGAACGCATCCCGGAACGGGTGGTCCATGCGCGCGGCTCGGCCGCCCATGGCTACTTCGAGGCCTACGACGCACTGACCGACATTACCAAAGCGGCGCCGTTCCAGGCAGCGGGCAAGATTACGCCGGTGTTCGTACGTTTCTCCACCGTGGCCGGCGAACGCGGCTCGTCCGATACCGCGCGCGATGTGCGCGGCTTCGCGGTCAAGTTCTATACCGACGAAGGCAACTGGGACCTGGTTGGCAACAACATCCCGGTGTTCTTCATCCAGGACGCCATGAAGTTTCCGGACCTGGTGCATGCGGTCAAGCCGGAGCCGCATCACGCCATGCCACAGGCGTCCAGCGCCCACGATACCTATTGGGACTTCGTGTCGCTGATGCCGGAATCGACCCACATGCTGATGTGGCAGATGTCGGACCGCGCGATCCCACGCAGCTACCGCACCATGCAAGGCTTTGGCGTGCATACCTTCCGCCTGGTCAATGAGGGCGGCGCGGCGGTGTTTTGCAAATTCCACTGGAATCCGGTGGCTGGCACCCATTCGCTGGTGTGGGACGAGGCGGCCAAGATCATGGGCGCCGATCCTGACTTCCACCGGCGCGACCT
The DNA here is from genome assembly GCF_009857445.1 of Duganella flavida. Taxonomy (GTDB): domain Bacteria; phylum Pseudomonadota; class Gammaproteobacteria; order Burkholderiales; family Burkholderiaceae_D; genus Rugamonas; species Rugamonas flavida. The sequence goes on along the minus strand of NZ_WWCN01000034.1, from coordinate 2,946 downwards.
GTGGGAAGCGATCGAGGCGGGCGCCTATCCGCAATGGGAACTGGGACTGCAGATTTTCACCGAGGCGCAGGCCGAGCAGTTCGACTTCGACGTGCTCGATGCCACCAAGCTGATCCCGGAGGAACTGGTGCCGGTACGCGCGGTCGGCCGCATGACGCTGAACCGCAATCCCGACAATTTCTTTGCCGAGACCGAGCAGGTGGCATTCTGCACCGCCCACGTTGTGCCGGGCATCGACTTTTCCAACGACCCGCTGCTGCAAGGGCGGATCCACTCCTACATCGACACCCAGATTTCGCGCCTGGGCGGGCCCAACTTCCACGAGATCCCGATCAACGCCCCGGTGGCGCAGGTGCACAACAACCAGCGCGACGGCATGCACCGCCAGGCCATTAATCGCGGCCGCGTCAATTACGAGCCGAATTCGCTGGGCGGCGGCTGTCCGTTCCAGGCCGGCAGGATGGGCTTTACTTCCTTCCCCGAACCGATCCAGGAAGACAAGGTGCGCGGCAAGCCGGAGAAATTCGCCGAGCACTATGCGCAGGCCAGGATGTTCTTCGAAAGCCAGAGCCTTGCCGAGCAGGCGCACATTGCCAACGCTTTCCGCTTTGAGCTGAGCAAGGTGCAGACGCCGGCCGTGCGGGCGCGCGTGATCGCCAATCTGGCCAATGTTGATCCGATGCTGGCCGCCGGCGTGGCGGACGGACTCGGCATGGAGGTGCCCGAAGCGGCGCCGCTGGCGACCAGCTTGCCGCAGCCGTTTTACGCCGTATCGCCGGCGCTGTCGCTGCTGGCGCGGCCGGGGACTACCGGTGTCGCCACGCGCAAGGTGGCGATCCTGGCGGGTGACGGCGTCGATGGTGCTGGCATTGCCAGCGTGTACGCGGCCTTGCGCAGCGCAGGCGCGGTGCCGCGCGTGGTCGGCGTCCAGCTAGGCGCCCGCACCGGCGCTGATGGCGGCCGGGTCGATGTCGAGATATCGCTGGAAGCCGGGCCGTCGGTACTGTACGACGCCGTCATCGTGCCGGACGGCGCCGACCAGGGCCGGCTGGCGATCAGCGGCCAGACGCTGGAATTCCTGCGCGACCAATACCGCCATTGCAAGCCGATCTTCGCCTGGGGCAGCGGGGGGGAACTGCTGAAGCTGGCCGACCTGCCGGACGCACTGCCGGATGGCAGTGCCGATCCGGGTGTGATCGTCGCCGCTGCCGTCAATGCAGCGGGCGCGTATGAAGCCTTTTTAACGGCGCTGGCCGGTCACCGGGCCTTCGTGCGCGAGACCGATCCGCCGCTGGTGTAAATCGCATGGACGGCATGGCGCCAGCGCGCCATGCGCGCTGATGAAGCTCAGTTGCCGCGGTAGGTTGAATAGCCATAAGGGCTGAGCAGCAGGGGGATGTGATAGTGCGGCTCCTTGCCGTCGACCTTGAATTCAACCGGGATGCGCGGAAAGAAGGTCTGCTTGCCGAGACGCGCGTAGTGCTCACCGGTCTCGAACACGATGCGGTAGTCGCCGGCGGCCATGCTGCTGTCCTCGGGATACAGCGCACTAACGCGGCCCTGTTCATTGGTGATGCCGGCCGCCAGTGCGCGCCACTGATCGCCGCTGCGCTGCTCCAGCGTCACGCGCACGCCGGCGCTGGGCTGGCCGGTTTGCAGGTCCAGCACGTGCACGCTGAGGGGATTTTGCGCCGCCATGGCGCCGGTGCAAAATGCGGCAAAGGCCAGCGCAAGTACAAACTGTCTGAATCGTGGCATGTCGCCCTCCCAAAAAAAAGTAGAGCGCCATTGTGGCAGCCAGCCCCCGACAGCCAGATGACCGCCAGATGATAATTTCGTCATCTTGGGCCGACAGCGGCCGAGATACAATGGCCCATGACCATTCTCATCATTGAAGACGAGCCGAAGACCGGCGACTATCTGCTGCGCGGACTGAGTGAATCCGGTTTCACGGCGCGGCTCGCGCGCACCGGGCGCGACGGTCTGGCCATCGCCCGCGAGGAGGAGCTGGCGCTAGTGGTGTTGGACGTTATGCTGCCCGGCATGGACGGCTGGCAGGTGCTGGCGGCTTTGCGTGCCGACCCGGTCAGCGCCACCGTACCGGTGCTGTTCCTGACCGCGAGCGACGCCGTGCATGATCGCGTGCGCGGCCTCGAACTGGGCGCCGACGATTATCTGGTCAAGCCCTTCGCCTTCGTCGAACTGGTGGCGCGCATCCGCACGCTGCTGCGGCGCGGCCCATTGCGCGAAGACGACACGCTGCGCATCGGCGACCTTGAAATCGACGTCCTGCGCCGCAGCGTGCGCCGCGCCGGCGCCGCCATCAGTCTGACCACGCAGGAATTCAAGTTGCTGCACCTGCTGGTGCAGCGCCAGGGACAGGTTCTGTCGCGGGCACAGATCTCGTCACAGGTCTGGGACATCAACTTCGAGACCGACACCAATGTGGTGGACGCGGCGGTGCGGCGCTTGCGGCGCAAGATCGACGATCCCTACCCGCAAAAACTGATCCACACACGGCGCGGCATGGGCTATGTGTGCGACCTTGTGGCGGCGCCATGACGCCGCTGCGCCGCTCGCTGACGTTGCGCGTCGCCGTCATGTTCATGCTGATCGTGGCGCTGGCCGCCGCCGGCCTCGGGGTCTACCTGTACCGGGCCTTGGCCAGCGAGATCGAGCGGCGCGACGACATCCAGTTGCTGGGCAAGCTGCGCCAGGTGCAGATCCTGCTCGGCCGTCCCGGCGCCACCGCGCTGCTGCGCCAGCAGCCGGAATTCTTCCGCGACACCATGAGCGGCCAGGAGAACTCACTGGTGCGCTTTGTCGCCGGCGACGGCAGCGTGCTGGCCGATATCAACGCCAGTGGCGAGCGCTATCCGCTGCCGCCCGCTGCCGGCGCCGCGCCGCCGCGCGCCGCCATCGCCGACTGGACCAGCAGCCGTGGCG
>NZ_WWCN01000033.1 GCF_009857445.1 Duganella flavida | reverse complement strand
GGGGGCTGCGGTGCCTGCGGCGGCAGGCGCGCCAGCGTCCACCGGCGCCGCTGCTGGCGGCGCGTCCAAGGTGGCGTCTGGCGTGGTGGACATGCTGGTGTGGGCGGCCCGCTTACTCGTAGCCGTAGGCGCGCAGACCTGCTTCGTTATCGGCCCAGCCGGATTTCACTTTGACCCAGATCTCCAGGTACACCGGACCGCCGAACAGTTTTTCCATGTCCAGGCGCGCCTGGGTGGAGACTTCTTTCAGGCGCGCGCCCTTGTTCCCGATGATCATGGACTTGTGCGTATCACGCTCCACCAGGATGGCGGCAAACACGCGGCGCAGTTCACCTTCCTGCTCGAACTTCTCGATCAGTACCGTACTGGTGTAAGGCAGTTCGTCGCCAACAAAGCGGAACAGCTTCTCGCGCACGATTTCCGACGCCATGAATTTCTCGGAGCGGTCGGTAATGTCGTCCGCGCCGAAGATCGCTTCGTTCTCCGGTAGGATGTTCTTCAGTTCCTTTTCCAGGCCATCCAGCTGGAAGCGCAGCTTGGCCGATACCGGCACGATGGCAGCGAAGTTGAACTTGGACGCCACTTGCTGCGCGAACGGCATCAGCGCGGCCTTGTCCTTCACGCGATCCGACTTGTTGATCACCAAAATCACCGGCACTTCGGTCGGCAGCAGGTCCAGCACTTGCTGGTCGGCCGGGCCGAAGGTGCCTGCCTCGATCACGAACAGAATCACGTCCGACGAGATCAGGGTGTTGGTGACGGTTTTGTTCAGCGTCTTGTTCAGCGCATTGGCGTGACGGGTCTGGAAGCCCGGCGTATCAACGTAAATGAACTGGGCATCGTCGTAAGTCTGGATGCCGGTGATGCGGTGGCGCGTGGTCTGCGCCTTGCGCGAGGTGATGCTGACCTTGGCGCCGATCAGCGTATTCATCAACGTGGACTTGCCAACGTTAGGGCGGCCCACAATAGCGATGTAGCCGCAACGGAAGTTGCTGGCGGAGGTCGTTTCGGTCGTCATGGTGTTCTCTTGTTATTTGTTTGCGGCCTTGGCCGGCGATGCAGGCTGTTCCTGCACGGTGGCGATGCCTGCCAGCTTGAGCTGCGCTGCGCGCGGCTTGGACTTGCGGGTGGCGGCAGGCGCTTTTTGCACTGCCAGCTCAGCAGCGGCCAGGGCTAGCTTGGCGGCCGCCTGTTCGCCGGCGCGGCGGCTGCCGCCACGGCCAAATACCTGAATGCCCAGCTTGGGCACCAGGCATTCAATTTCGAATTCCTGGCTGTGCGCAGCGCCATGGGTGGCGATCACGTTGTACAGCGGCAGGGAGATTTTTTTCGCTTGCAGGAATTCCTGCAGCAGGGTCTTGGCGTCCTTGCCCAGCGTTTGCGGGTCAACGGAATCCAGGATCGGGATGTAGAACGAGCGGATCACGTCGCGCGCGTGGTTGAAGCCACCGTCGAGGTAGATCGCTCCCAGCAGCGCTTCCAGCGTATCGGCCAGAATCGATGGACGGCGGAAGCCGCCCGATTTCAGCTCGCCTTCGCCCAGGCGCAGGAACTGCGACAGTTCCAGCTTCTGCGCGATTTCAAACAGCGACTGCTGCTTGACCAGGTTGGCGCGCAGGCGCGACAGGTCGCCCTCATCGATATCCAGATAGCGGTCGTACAGGATGGAAGCGACCACGCAGTTCAGGATCGAATCACCGAGGAATTCCAGCCGTTCGTTATGCACACTGCTATGGCTACGGTGCGTCAGGGCCTGCTGTAGAAGACCAGCATCCTGGAACGTGTAGCTTAAACGAGTTTGCAATAACTGGAGATTCATTATGATTCTTTACTCTTTCGCGGGTTTGGCGCCGCCCTTGACGGTGGTGCCTTCATATTCAAGCAGCAGGCTGGCCGGTCCGACCAGCGGGATTTTCTTTTCGTAGGCGAAGCTGATTTCGGTCTGGCCATCGATCTTCTCAATGATCAGGTCGCGGCTGTTGATCGAGCTGATGTAACCGGCCACGGCGCTGGCATCAAACGACTTCTGGATTTCCACCACCGAGCCAGCCGACTTGGCCGTCACGATGGCGTTCTGGATAGCGCGATACTCGGTGTAAGTCGGGACGATTTTCAGCCCCAACACCAATACCATGCCCACCAGCGCCAATACGAAGATCAGTCCGACCAGCGAAATACCATCCTGCCGTTGTTGCATCTTAGTCCCTTTCGAGCCAGCGCACAGATTAATGGATGCCGCCGATACGGCGCAGGTTACCCAGGTTCATCCAAACGAAAAATGCTTTTCCAACAATGTTCTTATCCGGCACGAAGCCCCAGTAGCGGCTGTCCGCGCTGTTGTCGCGGTTGTCGCCCATCATGAAGTAGTTGCCTGCTGGAACCACACAAGTGAAGCCTTCATAACGGTAGGTGCAATTCTCGTTCTGCGGGAAAGCCAGCACGCTGTCGCGCTTATAGGTTGGCTCTTCCGCATTGTTCAGGATGCGATGACTGATGCCAGTCAGGTTTTCCTGATATTGCTTGCGGTAAACCAATCGCTCGTCATCGAGGTAATCGTCCATCGCGGTGTATTGAACTTCGACGCCGTTGACGGTTAAGCGCTTGTTTTCATACGTGATTTTATCACCAGGCACACCGATCACACGTTTGATGTAATCCTGGCTCATATCCAGCGGATATTTGAACACCATCACGTCGCCGCGTTGCGGGTCGTTGATCTGGATCACTTTCTTGTTGATCACCGGCAGGCGGATGCCGTAGGTGAACTTGTTCACGAGGATCAGGTCACCCACCAGCAGGGTCGGCACCATCGACGACGATGGAATCTTGAACGGCTCGTACAGGAAAGAGCGCAGGAAAAACACCAGCGCAATCACCGGGAAGAAGCTGCCCGAGTATTCGATCCAGGTCGGCTGGCGCAGGATGCCTGCTTCCAGCTGGGCGCGGTTGCCGGTGTTGTCGGCCTTGATGCCGTCGGCAGTCAGGCGGGCACTGCGTGCGTCGTACTCGGCCAGCGCGCGGTCCGCTGCGGCGCGGCGCTGCTTGGCCAGGTAGAACACATCCAGAAACCAGATCACGCCCGTGATGACCATCAGCACGAACAGGATTAATGCGAAGTTACCTAAGATGACTTGCAGGTTCATTTCTCGTCCACTTGTAAGATGGCCAGGAACGCTTCTTGTGGAATCTCAACCGAGCCCACTTGCTTCATGCGTTTTTTACCGGCTTTTTGTTTCTCCAGCAGTTTCTTCTTACGGCTGACGTCACCGCCGTAGCACTTGGCCAGCACGTTTTTGCGCAGCGCTTTCACGTTTTCTCGCGAGATCACGTTGACGCCGATGGCGGCCTGAATCGCCACGTCGAACATCTGGCGCGGGATCAGTTCGCGCATCTTCGCTGCCACCTGGCGGCCACGGTAGGCCGAGTTGGAGCGGTGCACGATGATGGCCAGCGCGTCGACCTTGTCGCCGTTGATCAGCATGTCAACCTTGACCACGTCGGCGGAACGGTACTCTTTGAACTCATAGTCCATCGAGGCGTAGCCGCGCGAGGTGGACTTCAGCTTGTCGAAGAAGTCCAGCACGATCTCGCCCATCGGCATTTCGTAGACCAGCTTGACCTGACGACCGTGGTAGCTCATGTCCATCTGCACGCCGCGCTTGGCGATACACAGGGTGATCACCGAGCCCACGTACTCTTGCGGCATGTACAGGTTGACGGTGACGATAGGCTCGCGGATTTCGTTGTACTTGGTGGTTTCCGGCATGCGCGATGGGTTGTCCACCTTGATGACGGAGCCGTCGCGCATTTCCACTTCATACACCACGGTTGGCGCGGTGGTGATCAGGTCCTGGTCGAACTCACGCTCCAGGCGTTCCTGCACGATTTCCATGTGCAGCAGGCCGAGGAAGCCGCAGCGGAAGCCGAAGCCCAGCGCCTGCGACACTTCCGGCTCGTACATCAGGGCGGCGTCGTTCAGTTTCAGTTTTTCCAGCGCGTCGCGCAGCGAATCGTACTGGTTGGCTTCGACCGGGAACAGGCCGGCGAACACCTGCGGCTGCACTTCCTTGAAGCCTGGCAGCGGTGCTGGCGCACCATTCAGCGCGTGGGTGATGGTGTCGCCGACCTTGGCGGCCTTCAATTCCTTGATGCCGGCGATGACGAAGCCCACCTGGCCCGCCGACAGCTGCGGCAGCGAGAACGAACGCGGCGAGAACACGCCGACGTCTTCCACCAGCTGCACCGAGTCGGTGGCCATCAGTTTGATTTTTTCTTTTGGTTTCAGGGTGCCGTTTACCACGCGCACCAGCATCACCACGCCCACGTAGGCGTCGTACCACGAGTCAACGATCAGCGCCTGCAGCGGCGCGGCCGGATCACCCTTCGGTGGCGGCACTTTGGCGATGATCGATTCCAGCACGTCTTCCACGCCCAGGCCGGTCTTGGCCGAGCACTGGACGGCGTCGCCGGCTTCAATGCCGATCACGTCTTCGATTTCCTTGATCGCGGTTGGTGGATCGGCGTTAGGCAAGTCGATCTTGTTCAGCACTGGCACCACTTCCACGCCGAGATCCAGCGCGGTGTAGCAGTTGGCCACGGTCTGGGCTTCTACGCCTTGCGAGGCGTCGACCACCAGCAGCGCGCCTTCGCAGGCCGACAGCGAGCGCGACACTTCGTAGGAGAAGTCGACGTGGCCCGGGGTATCAATCAGGTTCAGGTTGTAGACCACGCCATCGCGGGCCTTGTATTGCAGGGCGGCGGTTTGCGCTTTGATCGTAATGCCGCGTTCGCGCTCCAGATCCATCGAATCGAGCACTTGCGCCTCCATCTCGCGGTCGGACAGGCCGCCGCACAGCTGGATGATGCGGTCGGCCAGCGTCGATTTGCCGTGGTCGATGTGGGCGATGATGGAGAAATTACGTATGTTATTCATTAACAAAAATTCAAGAACAAAGAGGGACGCGCGGGCTGGCGCAATACAAAAAAAGCGCTCTGAGCGGGGCAATGTGCCCTGGCGAGCGCCTTGAAGACATTTTATACCCCCGGCATTTTACCGGATTTCAGAGGGGAAAGGCCGACTTAATTTATTGAGCACACCCCGGACCTTGTCTTCGTCGAGGAAGTAATGACACAGTTCGGGCTCGGCAAGGTCGGCAAACAGCACCGGCACCAGCTCGTCGTAGCGGGCCAGCAGTTCCGGATCGCCGGCCTGGTCAATATCGATGACGTTGACGCTGAACGGCTGCTGCGGCGTTTGCAGCCGCAGCAGCGCGTCCAGCATGTCATGACATAAATGACAATAATCGCGCGAATAAAGCGTGAATTGCACTACGGCTTATTTCGCGCTTGGGCGCAGCGAGATGAAGCGCGTGCTGTCTTCACGGCGCACCAGCAGCACCGACGCCTTCTTCGGATCGAGCTTGGCCACCGCCGCATTGAACTGCTTGGCGTCCTTGATCTCGGTGTTATTCAGCTGCAGCAGCACGTCGCCCTCTTCCAGCTGGGCGCCGGCCGCCACGCCCTCCACCGATTCAATCACCACGCCGCCGCTGACGCCCAGCTCTTTCTTCTGATCGGCATTCAGGTCGCTGACGATCAAGCCCAGTGCATTCGGCTTTTTGGCTTCCGGCTCGGCCTTGCCGCCCTTGCCCTTGCCACCTTTGGCCGGCTTGTCGCCGTCCAGCTCGGCCACCGTCACCGGCAGGGTCAGCTCGGCGCCCTTGCGCCACAAGGTCACGGTCGCTTTGCTGTCCAGCGCGGTGTCCCCCACCAGGCGCGGCAGGTCGGACGAGCGCGCCACCGGCTTGCCGTTGAATTTCAGGATGATGTCGCCCGACTTGATCCCAGCCTTGTCGGCCGGACCGCCCGGCTCCACCAGCGACACTTCCGCGCCCTGCGCCGACGGCAGGCCCAGCGACTCAGCCACTTCCTTGCTGACTTCGCCGATCTGCACGCCTATGCGGCCGCGCGTGACCTTGCCGGATTTCTTCAGCTGGTCCGACACGCGGATCGCTTCGTTGATCGGCACCGCAAACGAAATGCCGTTCGAGCCGCCCGACAGCGTGGCGATCTGCGAGTTAATGCCAATCACCTCGCCGCGCATATTGATCAGCGGGCCACCCGAATTGCCCGGATTGACCGCTACATCGCTCTGGATCAGTGGCAGGTACTCGCCAGTATCGCGTGCCTTGGCCGAGATGATGCCAGCGGTGACCGTGTTTTCCAGGTTGAACGGCGAGCCAATCGCAATCACCCACTCGCCGGCGCGGATCTTGTCCGAATCACCCATCAGCAGGAATGGCAGCTTGTCGCCTTCGATTTTCAGGACGGCCACGTCGGTGCGGGCGTCGGCGCCCAGCACCTTGGCCTTGAACTCGCGCTTGTCGGTCAGGGTGACGAACACTTCATCGGCACCATCGACCACGTGGGCATTGGTCAGCACATGGCCATCGTCCGACAGGATGAAACCGGAACCGACGCCGCGGTTCACCGGCTCGTCGGACGGCGTCTGGCGGCGCGGCGTGCGGCCTTGCGGGCTCGGCACATTGCCACCGAAGAAGCGGCGCAGCAGCTCTTGCATCTCGTCGTCGCCCGGCAGGCCGTTGGCGCGATTGCTTTGTTTCGGACGCTCGGTAGTGCGGATATTCACCACCGCCGGGCCGACGCGCTCGACCAGGTCGGCAAAGTCCGGCAAGCCGATCACGGCGCCAGTCACGGCCGAGGCAGCCGTAGCGGGCGACATGCCCAGGGACATCCACAAGCTTGCGCCCAGCACCAGCGCGGACAGCGTTTTACTACCAGCAGAGAAGTTATTTTTCATGGAAAGTAGTGATCTCTAAAAGTTCGGGATGCAAGCGCCTCGCCCGTGGCGCGCGTGCGACAGCACATGGTAAGCGAAAAGTCGCTCTACCGTCTGCGCAAAATAATAATTTGAATATGCTACTTAGGGAAGAATCACCGCTGCCGCTTGTTCCTTAGGCAGGGAGTGAAAGCCAGACTCGGCGTCGAGCGCGGCCGCCAGCCGGGCCTCGAAGCCATCGCTGGGCGCGCCGCCGGGCGTGCTGCGCAGTACATCGCCGATCAGGTGATAGGCACACCAGGCGGCCTGCCCTTCTGGCGTATCGAGCGCAGCAAAGGCCAGCTCGCGTTCGCTGTCCGACAATTCACCGTCGGCCAGCGCCGAGATGTGTTCGTGCAGTCTTTTTTGGGTATCCATCGCGCATTCCGCCATGTCAAATCCAGTCCGATTCCTTTCCGGACACCAACAGCTCTTGCCATCATTCCTGCCTTACCAGCGCTTGTCAACCGGCACGTCGAGCAAAGGCCGCAATTTATCTGCGATGACTTCGCGGGCGCGAAAGATCCGGCTACGCACAGTACCAATGGGACAGGCCATGATGTCGGAAATTTCCTCATAGCTCAGCCCCTCGATCTCGCGCAGGGCAATGGCAGTGCGCAAGTCAACCGGCAAGGAATCCATCGCCGCATTCACGGTTTGGGCGATCTGTTTGCTGGCCAGCATGGACTCTGGCGTATTGATGTCGCGCAAATGCTCGCCATCGTTAAACGCTTCGGCGTGTTCGGCATCCGCGTCGGTAGACGTGGGCGTACGCCGCCCCTGCGTCGCCAAAAAGTTTTTGGCAGTGTTGATGCCGATGCGGTACAGCCAGGTGTAGAAAGCCGAATCGCCACGAAAATGCCGCAACGCCCGGTAGGCCTTGATAAAGGTTTCCTGCACCACGTCCTCCGCCTCAGCCGGGTCATGCACAATGCGCGACAGCAGGCGCATGAGCCGGCGCTGATACTTCGCCACCAGCAAATCAAATGCCTGCTTGTCACCATCGCGGACCCGCTCGACCAGCAACTGGTCGCACTCGCGTTCTGTCGTCACTACCGCATTCCTCGGTGGCCTGCAGCGATTCGTCTAGCCATATGCTATAGAGTTAGCCCGCTGCAAGAAGTTCAACCTGCCGGCGTGTTTATTTGGGCGCGCGCTGCCGTGCGGCATGCCACGGCCAGCGCGCGCCACAGGGGTGGCGCCACGCTATCCGGCAACAGCACCAGCGTCTGCACGCTACCGGCTTCATCACCCAGACGCAGCACCAGCAGGCACGGCCAAAAGGTCGAACCACCCAGCAAGCGCAGCGTGGTGCCGTTATGCAGGTATACCGCCAGCCGCAGGTGGCCGACACCGGATATATCAAGCTGGCGTGCAATACCTGGCAAGCGCCCGACCCACCAACCCAGCGCGCCCAACAGCAAGCACAACAACGGCGTCACAACACCGGGACAAAACGCGGCAGACGCCATCACGCAACAGCACAAGCCGGCATGCGCAATACGCAAGCAGGACGAGGGGCGAGCGACGACGGACACCGCAATCGACATGGCGGCAGCACCAAACAAACACAAAGGGGATTACATCGTGGAAGCGCCGGCACGAAGGCCGGGCAATTCAGGCGCCAGCGAGCGCCGGCGCCGAATTCTCGCTCACCTTGTTTGGACAAGGCGAGCAGAGAATTGGTTCAAACTATTTTCAGATCTTACCGAACACCAGGCTACCGTTGGTACCGCCAAAGCCGAACGAGTTTTTCACTGCATACTCGATCTTCATATCGCGGGCCACGTTGGCACAGAAGTCCAGGTCGCAGTTTGGATCCTGGTTGACGATGTTAATGGTCGGCGGCGATTTTTGATGATGCACCGCCAGCACCGTGAACACCGACTCCAGGCCGCCTGCGCCGCCCAGCAAGTGGCCGGTCATCGACTTGGTCGAATTGACCACCAGCTTTTTAGCGTGAGCGCCGAAAGTGCGCTTGATGCCCTGCACTTCCGCCACGTCGCCTTGCGGCGTCGAGGTGCCGTGCGCATTCACATACTGCACCTGGTCTGGATTGATACCGGCGTTGGCCAGCGCGGCTTGCGCCGACTTGCTGCCACCGCTGCCATCTTCCAGAGGCGAGGTCATGTGATACGCATCCGCGCTCATACCAAAGCCAACCACTTCAGCGTAGATCTTGGCGCCGCGCGCTTTGGCGTGTTCGTACTCTTCGAGCACCATCACACCAGCGCCTTCGCCCAGCACGAAACCATCGCGGTCCTGATCCCATGGACGGGATGCAGCAGCCGGATCGTCATTACGGGACGACAGCGCCTTGGCCGAGGCGAAACCGCCCAGGCCCAGCGGCGACACGGTCGACTCAGCGCCACCTGCCACCATCACATCAGCATCGCCGTACTCGATCAAGCGAGCGGCGGCGCCGATGCAGTGCAGGCCGGTGGTGCAAGCCGTGACGATCGACAGGTTAGGACCACGCATGCCGTACTTGATCGACAGGTTACCCGAGATCATATTGATGATCGAGGCAGGCACGAAGAACGGCGAGATACGGCGCGGACCGCGCTTGTCGTAGTCTTCCTTCTGTTCTTCGATCATCGGCAAGCCGCCGATGCCGGAACCGACGATCACGCCGATACGGTCGGCGTTCGCTTCGGTGACGACCAGGCCCGAGTCTTCCACCGCCTGAATGCTGGCTGCCATGCCGAAATGGATGAAAGTATCCATATGGCGAGCTTCTTTAGCCGAGATATAGTTCTCGATATTGAAGCCTTTGACTTCGCCGGCAAAGCGGGTGCTGAAAGCTGTTGCGTCAAACTTGGTGATGTTGGCGATACCGGATTTGCCCTCCAGCGCTGCAGCCCAGGTGTCGGCAATGTTATTGCCAATCGGGGATACGGCGCCCAGGCCGGTAACGACAACACGACGGTTTTTAGAACCTCTCAAGCGATTCTCCTAAAGTCGATCGGGCAGGTATTACGCCTTGACGTGAGCGGTAGCGTAGTCGATCGCTTGCTGCACGGTGGTGATTTTCTCTGCTTGTTCGTCAGGGATTTCCATTTCGAATTCGTCTTCCAGTGCCATTACCAGCTCGACGGTGTCCAGCGAGTCAGCGCCCAGATCGTCAACGAACGACGATTCGGTTTTGATGTCTGCTTCGGCGACGCCCAGTTGTTCAGCGACGATTTTCTTTACGCGTTGTTCGATATCCGACATGTTATGGCTCCATTTTGTTTGTTACGGAAAGCGCGCATTTTATCAGGTTTGCGCGCTGAAAAACTAATTTCAGTGTGTGATGCTAACTACATTGAAATTACTACTAAAAGATTTGAATGGGCTTTATTTTAAGCCCATTCTCATCAGTTCATATACATACCGCCATTCACGTGGAGGGTGGTGCCGGTAATATAAGCGGCTTGCGGCGACGCCAGGAAGGCGACTGCTGCAGCGATGTCCTCTGGCTTGCCGAGGCGTGCCAGCGGAATCTGGGTCAGCAAGGCGGCGTGCTGGTCTTCACCCAGCGCCTTGGTCATGTCGGTGTCGATAAAGCCCGGCGCCACGCTATTGACGGTGATGTTGCGGCTGCCGATTTCACGCGCCAGCGCGCGGGTCATGCCTTCCACGCCGGCTTTGGCAGCGGCGTAGTTGATCTGGCCCGGATTGCCCGACGAAGCCACCACCGAAGTGATGTTGATGATGCGGCCAGTCTTGGCCTTCATCATGCCGCGCAGGACGGCGCGCGACAGGCGGCCGACCGAGCTCAGGTTGGTAGCGATGACGCTATCCCATTCTTCATCTTTCATGCGCATCGCCAGGTTGTCCTGGGTGATGCCAGCGTTGTTGACCAGGATGCCAACGGCGCCGTAGGTTTTGCTGATGTCGTCGATGATGGCAGCGCAGGCTTCGGCGTTGGTCACGTTCAGTACCATGCCCTTGCCCGCTTCCGCACCAATCTCGGCCAGGTAGGCGGAAATCGCTTCCGCGCCGGCTTCGGTGGTGGCGGTGCCGATTACTTTCGCGCCCTGGCGTGCCAGTTCTTGTGCAATGGCCTTGCCGATGCCGCGCGATGCGCCCGTTACCAGGGCGACTTGATTTGCTAAAGTCATGTAAGTCCTTCTACAGTAAATTCCGAGTGTGCCTGAATACGCGGGCGATTATTTGAGTTCGCTCAATACGCGTTCCAGCGTCGCCTGATCAACAATCGCGTCGCCCACCAGGTTGCCGTCGATACGCTTGGTGAGGCCCATCAGCACCTTACCCGGACCGCACTCTACCAGCTTGGTGATGCCTTCGGCACCCATCTTCTGCACGGTTTCTACCCAGCGTACTGGTGCTGCGGCCTGACGTACCAGCGCATCCTTGATCGAGGCCGGGTCGTTCAGCACAGCCACGTCAACGTTGTTGATCAGCTGGATCTGCGGCGCCGAGAAAGTGATGTCGGCCAGGTAGTCGCGCAGGCGATCCGACGCCGGCTTCAGCAACGACGAGTGGAATGGCGCCGACACCGGCAGGCGCATGGCGCGCTTGGCGCCTTTGCCTTTGGCGATTTCGCAGGCGCGCTCAACGGCGGCGGTCTCGCCAGCGATGACCACTTGCGCAGGCGCGTTGAAGTTTACAGCCTCGACCACGCCACCAGCAGCGGCAGCTTCAGCACAGGCAGCACGGACGTCGTCGTCCGACAAGCCCAGCACGACAGCCATGGTGCCTTGGCCAACCGGCACGGCTTCCTGCATGGCTTGCGCGCGGAAGCGCACCAGCGGCACCGCATCCTTGAACGAGATCACGCCGGCCGCGACCAGCGCCGAGTATTCGCCCAGGCTGTGGCCAGCCACCACCGACGGCACGGCGCCGCCAGCGGCGACCCATGCGCGGTAGGCAGCAACGCCAGCAGTCAGCATGACCGGCTGGGTGTTGGTGGTCAGGTCCAGCTCTTCTTTCGGGCCTTCGGCCATCAGCTTGCCGAGGTCGAACTGCAGCGCGTCCGAAGCTTCAGCAATAGTCTGCGCCACCACTGGGTTACCGGCAAAGCCTTCCATCATCGCAATCGCTTGCGAACCCTGGCCTGGAAATACAAAAGCAAATTTAGTCATAACTTCATCCATCTCTTTTATTATTGGCTGCAAAGCTAACATGCAAACATGACAGCCCCGCTACCGTTGAGTCCGTTAGAACTCTAATTCTAATTCAGCTTAAAACTTTGCCAGAACGGCGCCCCAGGTAAAGCCACCACCCACGCCTTCCATCATGATGTTCTGGCCCGGCTTGACGCGGCCATCGCGCACAGCGGCATCCAGCGCCAGCGGGATCGATGCGGCCGAGGTATTGCCATGCTGGTCGACGGTCACCACCATCTTTTCCATCGGCAGGCCCAGCTTCTTGGCGGTGCCGCTCATGATGCGCAGGTTGGCCTGGTGCGGGATCAGCCAGTCGATCTGCTCTGCTTTCATGCCGGCTTTTTCCAGCGCTTCATCAGCGACTTTTGCCAGTACCGATACCGCCAGCTTGAACACTGCCGGGCCGTCCATGTACAGATAAGCCTCGCCGGCAGTCGCACCGCTAAAGGTGTTCGGCATGCACAGAATGCTCGACTGGCTACCGTCCGCGTGCAAGGCGGTGGACAGGATGCCCGGCTCTTGCGAGGCAGTCAGCACCACGGCGCCAGCGCCATCGCCGAACAGCACGCAGGTGGTGCGGTCTTTGAAATCGAGAATACGGGAGAACACTTCCGAACCAATCACCAGCACATTCTTGTGCACGCCAGCGCGGATGAAAGCGTCAGCGGTCGACAGTGCGTACACGAAGCCGCTGCACACGGCTTGCACGTCCACGGCAGCGCCGTTGTTGGTAATGCCCAGCTTTTGCTGCACGATGCAGGCAGTGCTTGGGAAGCTGCCGAAGAAATCCGGCGTCGAGCTGGCAACGATGATCAGGTCGATATCGTTAGGCTGCAAGCCAGCCATGGCCAGCGCGTTGTTGGCAGCATTCACCGCCAGGTCCGACGATTTCTGCTCAGGCGCGGCAAAGTGACGCGCCGCGATACCGCTGCGGCTGACGATCCACTCGTCCGAAGTTTCAATGCCTTTTGCAGCGAGTTGATCAGCCAGTGCCTGGTTGGTCACCCGCTTTTCCGGCAGATAGCTGCCGGTGCCGATAATTTTGCTATACAAAGTCATGCCGTTCTACCGTCCACTAAATAGTTGAGCTTGGTACTTCCGGGGTCTCGGTGTTGCGCGGCATGAGCTCAGTGATCAGGGTCGAGATATGCGGCAACACGTCATTTTTTGCAGCATCATACGCTCGCTTGATCGCCCATTCAAAGGAATATGCATCGGCGCCGCCATGGCTCTTGAACACCAGGCCACGCAAACCCAGCAAACTGGCACCGTTGTAACGCGATGGCGACAGGCGTTTTTTGATGTTGTTCAGGGCGCCGCGACCGATCAGAGCACTGAGGATGGTCAGCGGATTGCGGGTGAATTCGGACTTGACGGTGTCAGCGAAGAAGCGCGCAACGCCCTCCACTGCCTTCAGCGTAACGTTGCCAGTAAAGCCGTCGCACACCACCAGGTCGGTAGTGCCTTTGAAGATATCGTTGCCTTCAACGTTGCCGTAGAAGTTGAGCGCGCCACGCTCATGGTCGACCTGCAGCAGCTTGCTGGTGGCTTTGACCACGTCGTTACCCTTGATGTCCTCGGTGCCCACGTTGAGCAGGCCGATGGTCGGGCGCTCAATGTTTTCCATGGCCGATACCAGCACCGAGCCCATGATGGCAAACTGGTGCAAGTGGTGCGGTTCGCAGTCGACGTTGGCGCCCAGGTCCAGCATATAGGTCGGGCCGCCTTTTTGATTCGGCATGATGCTGCAAATCGCCGGGCGGTCGACACCGCTCATGGTCTTCAGCACGTAGCGGGCGACCGCCATCAGCGCGCCGGTATTGCCGGCCGAGACGGAGGCCTGGGCCTTGCCGTCTTTCACTTGTTCGATGGCGACGCGCATCGACGAATCCTTCTTGCGGCGCAGCGCCACTTCCAGTGGATCGTCCATGGTGACTTGTTCGGAGGCGTGCACAACGCTCAGACGCGGGTGCGCGTCGGCATGGTGCTTCTTCAGTTCAGCGCGGATGACGTCTTCGAGACCGACCAAAACCAGTTCGGCGTCAGGTTCACGTTTGACGAAGGAGATTGCTGCGGGAATGGTGACCGAGGGGCCGTGATCGCCACCCATGCAGTCGATAGAAATTTTGATTGTCATTGTTATGGCAAGCGGCAGAACCGCAACATCCGGAATCCGCGTTGGAACATGACGGTGTGCAAAACCAAATTGCAGCCGATGAAAAAAGAAAAAGCGATGCTACACAAGTCAGCACCGCCTGTTTCTGGGTCCAGCAAAAGCGATCGATTACTCGTCGTTTTTGGTTTTCAGGACTTTACGACCACGGTAAAAGCCGTTAGGGCTGATGTGGTGACGCAGGTGGGTTTCACCGGTGGTTGGCTCGATGCCCAGTTGTGGAGCAACCAGGAAATCGTGCGAACGGTGCATACCGCGCTTCGATGGGGACTTCTTGTTCTGTTGAACTGCCATGTTAATGACTCCTAATACATAAGTTCTAAAATTCTAACACAATCGACCGGCATAAAACATGCGGATCGAGCCCTACTACATTGCACTGCTAACTTGCCAAGACTCGATAAACACGCGTTCTGACACGTCTGTTACGTACTACTTATTCGGATTTGAGGCTCTTCAGAGCATCGAACGGCGAGATCTTCTCGCTTTTCGCTTTGTCCAGCAGGCTGGCATCCGGGCAGACTTGATGACGCGGCGATTGCGGCAAGGCCAGCAGCGCTTCATCCTCCACCAGGTACATCAGTTCCATGCTGCGACTGCCGACGATCACATCGATCGATTCGTCGTCAATTCGTTCTTCAATTGCGTCTGCGTCCGCATCATCCTTACCCAGCATCAGCACGGTCGACGAATCGAGGTGGTGAGCGTAAGGCTGCAGGCAGCGCTGGCAGACCAGGTGCACATTACCGGAAACCGACAGCGTAATCTGCGGAATATCCAGCTTGTGGGTCGTGCCTACTGCGTTCCAGGTAATTTCGCCGGACTTGTCCGCGCATTCCTTAGCCAGGCGGACCATATCGGCCACAGGCGTGACGCCTTGCTGGCTGCTGTTGGTCCGACAGAACTCAAAGGTGTCGATCACAAGAGCATTCATTACAGAGTTTCCCCGGAAAACCTGCGATAATAACAGGGTTTTCGCATTTAAGTCAAAACCTTAGCGCATTTTGGCGCTTTTTTATCGCTGGCGTCAGCCACTTTGGCCGGCGACAGAGCATATAACATTCCCCTCATGACATCAAGTTTACTCGTACTGGCATCCAGTTCCGCCTATCGCAAAACATTACTGTCGCGCCTGCAATTGCCGTTTGAGGTGGCCGTGCCCGACATCGACGAGACTCCGCAGCCGGGCGAAACGCCCAGCGCCACCGCCCTGCGACTGGCCCGCGAAAAGGCCGCCGCCGTGGCTGCCAAGCGGCCCGGCGCGATCGTAATCGGCTCGGACCAGGTCGCCACGCTGGATGATGAACAAATCGGCAAACCTGGCAACCATGCCAACGCGCTGGCGCAATTGCAGAAAATGCGCGGCCGCGAAGTCATCTTTCACACCGCACTGTGCGTGTGGGATGGCCGCAACAACACTGCGCAAGTCGAGAATATCCAGACGGTGGTGAAGTTCCGCGACCTGCCGGACGAGGAACTGAATGCCTACCTGCGCATCGAGCAGCCCTACGATTGCGCCGGCAGCGCCAAGAACGAAGCGCTGGGCATCACCATCCTGGAGCGCATCGACAGCAGCGACCCGACCGCCCTCACCGGCTTGCCATTAATCGCGCTGACAGGCATGCTGCGCAACCTTGGCGTTACCTTTTTCAAGAACTAAATCATGACCGGCACTCTCTTTTTAATCCCGAACACCCTGGGCGAGACCGAAGCGCTCGCCAACGTGCTGCCTGAGCAGGTGCAGCGCATCACCTCGCAGCTCGACTATTTTGTGGCCGAAAACGCCAAGACTGCGCGCGCCTTCCTGAAACTGGTCGGCGCCCAGCATCCGCTGCGCAAGACCATGCAGGAAATCAAAATCGCCGAGTTGAACGTGAACACGCCGGCGGCCGCGCTGAACGACCTGCTGGCGCCGCTGCTGGCGGGGCAAGATGGCGGGCTGGTGTCGGAAGCGGGGGTGCCGGCGGTGGCCGATCCGGGCGCGGACCTGGTGCGCCTGGCGCACCAGCACCAGATTCCGGTGCGGCCGCTGGTGGGCCCGTCATCGCTGCTGCTGGCCGTGATGGCGAGCGGCCTGAACGGCCAGAGCTTCGCCTTCAACGGCTACCTGCCGACCGATGCCGGCCAGCGCGACAAGCGCATCAAGGAACTGGAACAGCGCTCTCGCAAGGAAAAGCAGACGCAGCTGTTTATCGAGACGCCGTATCGCAATGCGGCCATGCTGGAAGCCTTGGTGACGTCCTGCACGCCAGGTACGCTGGTGTGCGTAGCGACCGACCTCAGCCTGCCAAGCGAAACCATCCGCACCATGACGGCAGCGCAGTGGAAAAGCGCGCCTGCGCCGGACTTCCACAAAAAGCCGACCGTGTTCCTGCTCCTCGGCCAGTAAAATTCGGGGTCAGTTCTGCCAATCGGACACGAGCTCCGCCGTAGCGGCCGCTACGGCGGAGCTCGTGTCCGATTGGCAGAAC
>NZ_WWCN01000032.1 GCF_009857445.1 Duganella flavida | reverse complement strand
AAAGCTTGATGACCATAGTAAGTCGGTCCCACCCCTTCCCATCCCGAACAGGACCGTGAAACGACTCTACGCCGATGATAGTGCTGCAACCAGTGTGAAAGTAGGTTATCGTCAAGCTAGTTATTCCGCCAAAAAGGCCCGCTCTATGAGTGGGCCTTTTTGCATTGGGGCTTCAAGAGTCATACGCTTGTAATGCAATGTAGTTACGCTTGCTGGTTTTATAACTACAAGGGTAGGTATCAGCATGAAGAAGTTCTCCTTGATGTCGCTGGCAGTGTTTTCGGTTCTTGCCGCTTGTGGTGGCGATAACCAACCGGCCAAGACGCCGATCACTGGCGTGTTCCTCGATGGCGCGGTAGAAAACCTGGACTACGTGGCCGGCTCGGCCGCCAAGGCCAGTACCAACGCCAAGGGCGAATTCACTTGCTACGCCGGCGACACGGTCAGCTTCAGCATCGGCGGCATCGCACTGGGTAGCGCTGCTTGCGCTGCCACCATCACGCCGCTGCAACTGGCCGGTTCCACCGATGTGAAAGACGTCAAAGTGGTCAACCGCCTGCTGGCGCTGCAACTGCTGGACGAAGACAGCGATCCAGCCAACGGCATCAAGCTGACTGCCGATGTGAAAACCGCGTTGGCCACCAAGACCGCCGATTTCGGCGCCGCCGCCGATGCCTTCAACACTAGCCTGACTGCCAACCTGACCGCCGCCGGCGCCAAGTACGCCGCCCGCAGCGTGGACAACAGCCGCCGTGCGCTGGTGCGCGAGCACTTTGAAGATACCTTGGCGTCCAAGGTCGGCACGCCAGTCAACGAAACCTTCAGCCAGACCACGCCGCTGGGCGCAGTCTCGGTCACCGTGACGCGCTATCAAGTGCAAGCGGCCACCAGCTACTACATTCCATACGAAGGCACGAATGCCAAAGTGAAGGAAGATTTCCCGCTAGGCTTCCTGCCATCGTACGGTTCGTCGCTGGCGTTCAAGGGCACCAACGCCAACGGCGAACTGGAGTTCTACGGCCTGACCGACCGCGGCCCGAATGGCGACGGTCCCAACTTGCCTGCGCTGAGCGGCACTGGCGTGACCGGCGCCAAGATCTTCCCATCGCCGAGCTTTGCGCCGGCGTTTGGCGTGATCACGGTTGGTAAAACCGGCGCGGTGCTGACTTCGTCGACGCCGATCAAGGCCTCGGCCACGGTGAAAACCTCCGGACTCGCCATCCCGCCGGGCACGCTGGGCAATTCGGCTGAGCTGCCAGTGCTGGATGCGATGAAGTACGACGCCAGCAAAGCCACCTTCGACGCCAACGGCCTCGATACAGAGGCCATCGTCGTCGATAAGAAGCGCAACGTGCTGTGGGTGTCGGATGAGTACGGCCCGTTCATTGTGAAGATCGATCCGGCCACCGGTATCATCCTCAACAAGTATGCACCGGGCAGCGGCCTGCCGGACATCTTCGCCAAGCGCCGCGCCAACCGCGGCATGGAAGGCCTGGCGCTGGATACCACCACCGACAAGCTGCATGGCTTCCTGCAGAGCCCACTGACCGATGGCAGCGCAACCTATACGGTCACCGGCAAGAGCGAGTTGGTCGAGCGTTATGCGCGCTTCACCCGCTGGACCGAGTTCGATCCAAGCACCGGCAAGGCTGGCAAGATGTACGCGTACCCACTGGACGCCACCGAATACCAGGACGGCCGCACCGGCAACGCCAAGCTGGGCGATGTGGTGGCGCTGGGTAACGGCAAGTTCATCGTGATCGAACAAGGCGCTGCGCCTAGCGGCAAGGTGTTCAATAAGCTGATGCTGGTAGAGATAGCCTCGGCGACTGATATTTCGGCTGTGGCATTCAACGTCACCACGTCTGATCTGGAGAAGAGCAGCATGGGCGGCGTGGCCGTCAACGGCGCGGACTGGAAGGCAGTCACCACGCTGAAGAAAACCCTGTTGCTGGACTTGAACGCCATCGGCTGGCTGGCGGAGAAGGCGGAAGGCTTGACCATCGTCGATGGCAATACGCTGGCACTGGCCAATGACAACGACTTTGGCATGAAGACCAAGGTGTTCGACGCCAACGGCAAGTCGATCGATGATGCTGACGTCACCAAGTGCAATGTCGATGCGAGCGGCGTGATCATCACCAGCACGGCAGCTGGCTGCAATGCGGCCAACAGCATTCGTGTGGCGCGTGGTGCGGATCAAGAACGTCCAAGCCGCCTGTGGCTGATCAAGTTTGCCAAGGCGCTGACGTCGTTCTAACGCTGCGCCCCGGCGGAGCAGGCGCGGCTAGTGGGCTGCGTTCTGTTCCGCGATCAGTTTGGCAATCTGCGAATCAGTCTTCACCGGTTCAATCAGCAGCACTTGCTGACGGTTGATCAGCATGCGGTCCGGCGCATGCGCCTCGCCGCCGCGCTTGACCAGCACGCTGGTGACGGCGCGTGTTTCCGGATTCTGCCGGCCCTGGATGTAAAACACGTCGCGCAAGGTGACGTACTCGCGGTTGCTGTCTTCCAGCTGGCCAAAGAACATCTGGCCGTTCATCAGCGCCACTGCCTGGTAGGGCGTGCCGGTTTCCGGCTTGTTGCGGACAAAGGCCAGCGTGCACGCGGCGGCGGCAATGGCGACTGCACTCAGTGCCGTCACGGCGGCGGTGAACTTCTGCATGAAGACTCCCTCAAATGAAAAATGCCCGGCAGCTTATCAGTTCCAGCCGCGCCGGCACAGGCGCTGCTGTGTGGCCGCAACAGTGTCACTAGCGTGTCACAAGCTTGTCATGTCGGTATGAGATATTGAAAGTTTGCTTATAACTCTAACCGGACCTCACCATGCAGAAACCATCTTCCGCGATTCAATTCTTGCTGTTGGCTGCACTGCCATTCGGTGTCGCCACGGCGGCGGATTTCACCATCAGCGGCAGCAGCAGCACCGCGCAATCGCTGGCCAATAACCAGACCGGTTCGATCACCGCCAGCGGTGCGCTGAGCGTGAGCGGCAGCACGGTGGCGGTGACGGTCACCGGCAATAACGCCACGGTGAGCAATCTCGGCAGTATCAAGCAAACCGGTACCGGCCGCGGCATCCGCGACAACACCGGCGTTACCAACCTGGTCGTCAACAACGGCAGCGCCACCAACAGCACTGCGCTGATGCAGGCTGCGGACGCGGACGTGATCCAGATGGCCAAAGCCGGCGCCACTGTCACCCTGAACAACTACGGCGCGATGATTTCGCTGAATGCCAGCGTCGGCGGCGCACAGGCAGTGGATTTCAATGCCGTGACCGGCGCCAACGTCGTCAACAACTATGCCGGCGGCGTGCTGAAAGCGAACGACGCCGATTCCGTGCGTCCTGGCCTGAACGGCGTGGTGAACAACGCCGGCACCATCCAGTCGAAAATCGTCAACGGCAAGGTCGATGACGGCACCGATGGTGTGGATGCGCAAACCAACACCGGCGTGCAAATCTTCAACCTGGCCACCGGCCTGATCGAAGGCGCCCGCCACGGTATTACCGGCGGCCAGGTCGATGCGAGCTCCAGCTTCACCATGAAAGTGAACAACAGCGCCGGCGGTGTGATTCGCGGCCTGAACGGCTCCGGCCTCAATCTGGACGGTTTCAACGGCAAGCAGATTGTCACCGTCGTCAACAACGGCACCATTACCGGTCAGGGCGTCACTGGTGATGGCGATGGTGTGGATGTGGACGGCGTGGTCAACATCAGCAACACCGGCATCATCCGCTCGATCAACGCCTACAGCGCGCCGACCGCCGGCCTGGCCTACAGCGAAGGCATCAGCGTGGGCGGCGGCACCATCGTCAACTCGGGCACTATCGAAGGCCTGGTCAGTGCTGGCAATACCAACGCAGTGGGACGCGGCATTACGCTGGCCGGCAACGACATCACCAGCGGCGCGCTGAAAGGCCAGCGCGAGGGCTTGTATGCCAACGCCAACGTCACCAACCAGAGCGGCGGCGTGACCCGAGGCCAGAGCGATTCCGCCATCGTGGTATCGGGCGTGGCTAGCGGTAACACGGTGACCATCAACAACAACGCCGGCGCTTCCATTATTGGCGGCGGCGCCAGCAGCCCGGCCATCAAAGGTAACGCCGACAACACGGTAATCGTCACTGCCGGCGTCATCAACGGCGCCAGCAGCGGCAAGGCGATTGAGCTGGGTAGCGGCGTCAACAGCGTGACCATCACCGGCGGCACCATCAACGGCAGTATCAACGGCGGCGGCAGCCAGAGCACGCTGGTGGTCAACGGTCATTTTGCCTACGACGGCGCGATTTCCAACTTCAAGAAAGTGGACGTGCAGGGTGGTGACGTCACCTTCTCCGGTGTCAGCAGCTACACCGGCGCCACCCAGCTAAGCGGTGGCACGCTGACGCTGGACGGCGCGCAACGCTTGTCGGCCGATAGCGCGCTGATCCTCAACGGCGGCACGCTGCGCCTGACTAGCGCCGGCGCCGATGGCCAGGCCTTCGCCAGCCTGTCGTTGAGCAGCAACTCCTCGGTACTGCTGGGCGGCTCGTCGCTGACCTTCGGCGCCCTGGGCACGGTAGTGAACGGCGCCACCCTGAGCTTCACCGAGGCAGCCTCGGGCGCGTACGCTTTCCGTGTGCTGGGCAACTATTCGGGTAACGCCGACTTCCTGCAGCTGGTGGGCGCGACCCACATCAACGGCCAGAACGCGACCTATTCCTTCGACGGTACCTACACCCGCGTGGCCGCTGTGCCGGAGCCTGCCACCTACGCTATGTTGTTTGCCGGCCTCGCGCTGGTGGGTGTGATGGCCCGTCGCCGCAACAAGGTTTAGTCCACATCAAGGCGGGGCGGCTTCCGGGTTGTTACCTTCTCAGGAATGATTCTGAGAGGAAATCCCGATGGAATATGCGCAATTGAGACCTGGCCGCCGTTTCGCCCCGCTCCGCAGCCTGTTGTACTACAGCCAGCGCCTCGTGACTTATCCCACGCTGCGCCGGCTGGTGGTGCGCGCGCTCAGCACTGCGCTACGGCTGCGCCGAGGCGCGGGCAAGGAACTGCACGCCGCCACACCGTCCGAGAACGCGGCTTTGTCTGACCTGCGCCACAGCGGCTACGCGCCGCTTGGCAATCTACTCGATAGCGCGCAGTGCGATGCGATCCGCGAGTGGCTGAGCTCCAAATTATTGATCGACCGCGATAGTGAGCGCCCCGGCTTCACGCTGGTGCAGCGGCCAGAATCGGTGCGCGTGGCTGATTATCATTTGCGCGACGTGATCGCCTGTCCGCACATCCTTGAGCTGGCCAACAGTCCGGCGTTGCTCGGACTAGCCGCGCGCTACATGGCGTGCAAGCCGACCATTTCTGCGCTGGGTTTGCGCTGGTCGTTTCCGATGCCGGGTGACAGCAGCGTCCTGCAAGCCTTCCATCGCGACTCCGAAGATTGGCGCTACCTGAAAGTGCTGGTCTACCTGACCGACGTGGATGATAACGCGGGGCCGCACGTCTTTCTGCGCGGCAGTCACCTGACGCGGGCACCCGTACGCCTGCGCTTTTACAGCGACAGCGAAATTGTTAACGCACACGGGGACGACATGCTGCTCACCGCTCTCGGCACCAGCGGTTTTTGCTTCGCGGTCGATACGGCGGGTATCCACAAGGGCACGGCACCGACACAGCATCCGCGCCTGATGTTGCAGATCCAGTATTCGCTGCTACCCAGTTATGCCTATCAATACGCGCCGGAGCACTATCACGGGCCGCTGGTGCTGGACCCCTACATCAATCGCCTGATTCTTCGTCCGAGCGCTTTGCCTGGCTGATGGCTTCACCATCGGTTTTGCGCAAGGTCCAGAACATGGCGGAGGACAGCACCGTCAATATCGCCAGCGCAATGAAGGCATGATGCAGCGCCGATGTCAGCGCCACGCGGTTCGACTGCGGCAGGTCGCCGAGGAACCAGCCGGTGACCAGCGAACCGGCTGCCAAACCAAAACTCATCGACAGCTGCTGCATCGAGCTGGCCATCGTGCTGGCCATGCTGGAATTGGAGCTATCCACATCGGCGTAGGCGATGCTGTTCATGCTGGAGAACTGCAGTGAGTTAAAGAAGCCGAGGCACAGACTGATCGCCACGATCACATACAGCGGCGTCCCTTGCTGCACAAAGGTGAACATGCTGATGGTGACACCAATCAGCAGCGTATTCACGGTCAGCACTTGCCGGTAGCCGAAGCGGCCCAGTACTCGCACCGAAATCATCTTCATGCCCATCGCAGCGGCGGCGGACGGCATCATCAGCAAGCCCGATTGCCATGCCGGCAGGCCGAGGCCCAGCTGGTACAACAGCGGCAGCAGGAACGGCAGGCCGCCGACACCAATACGGGTAATGAAACCACCGAGCACCGACACGCGGAAAGTGCGTATCTTGAACAGCGCAAGCCGCAGCAGCGGGAACTCCGCATCCTTGGCGTGCCACACGTAAGCCGCCAGCAGCGCACAGGCGATGAACAGCAGCACCGAGGCCGAGGTCACATCCAGCTTATGTTCGCCGAAGACTTCCAGCAGCCATGACAGCAGCGCGATGCCGGTGCCGAACAATACTAGGCCGATGAAGTCCAGCGGCCGTGGTTCGTCGCCGTGATAGTCCGGCATGTAGCGGTGCGCGAGGAAGATCGCTACCAGTCCCACCGGCACATTGATGAAGAAGATATCGCGCCACGTCAGCCAGTGCACGATTAAGCCGCCAATGGTGGGGCCGAGCAGGGGCCCGATCAGCGCCGGGATGATGACAAAGTTCATGGCCGCCAGCAGTTCGTGCTTGGGGTAAGTGCGGATGATGGTCAGGCGCCCGACCGGCATCATCATCGCTGCGCCGAAGCCTTGCAGCAGCCGCGCCGCCACCAGCATCGGCGAGTTGACCGACAGGCCGCACAAGATTGAGGCGATGGTGAAAATGCTAATCGCGGTCATGAACACGCGGCGTGTGCCATAGCGGTCCGCCATCCAGCCGCTGATGGGAATCGATACCGCGAGACTGAGGATGTAACTGGTGACCACTGCCTTCAAGCTCAGTGGTGTTACTTGCAAACTGGCGGCCATCGCCGGGATGGCCGTGTTGACAACGGTGGAGTCCAACTGCTCCATGAAGAGCGTGGTGGCGACTACCCAAGGCAGGTAGCGTTTGGCGGCGGCAGCATTCATAAGGGTGATTGTCACACAAAATAAACACAACGGTCATAAGCGCGTCACGGATAGGGCGTAAGTTGCGGTCATTGCTATGGCCTGAGGGAGAGCAGCATGGAAGGACGCCGTACCTTTATCCGTCAAATGGCTGCGTCGACCGCGCTGCTAGGCGCAGGCGTAGGTCTCAGCGGCTGCACCAGTACTGCCGCCGGCATCGGCGACAACAGCGTGGCCGGCTTCCGTCACGGCGTCGCCAGCGGCGATCCTCTCAGCGACCGCGTGATCCTGTGGACCCGTGTGACGCCGGCGCGCGAGGGCGAGCTTGAAGTGCGCTGGCAGCTGGCCACCGATCCGGCCATGCAGCAGGTGATCGCGCACGGCAGCGTGGTCACATCGTCGCAGAAGGACTACACGGTCAAGGTGGATCCTGTCGGTCTGCTGCCGGGCCATGTGTACTACTACCAGTTTGCGGTCGATGCCGAGAAGTCGGTAGTCGGCCGCACCAAGACGCTGGCGCGCGGCGATGCGCGGCAAGTGCGGCTGGCGGTGTTCTCCTGCTCGAACTATCCGGCCGGGTACTTCAACGTCTATGCCGATGCAGCACGCCAGGATGATATCGACGCTGCGCTGCACATCGGCGACTACATCTACGAATACGAAAGTACCGGCTATGCCTGCGGCAATGCGGAAGCACTGGGCCGGGTGTCCGAGCCACGCGAGCTGCTGCTGCGCACCGACGATTACCGCCGCCGCTACGCGCAATACCGCTCCGATCCCGATTTGCAAGCCGTGCATGCGGCCATGCCCTTCATCGCCGTGTGGGACGACCACGAGTTTGCGGACGACACATGGCGCGACGGTTCGGTCGACCACAAGGCCAGCAAGTACGGGCCGTTTGAGCTGCGCAAACAGGCTGCGATGACGGCGTACCACGAGTGGATGCCGATCCGTCTGCCGGATGCTTCGGCACCGGACAAGATTTATCGCTCCTTCGATTTCGGCGGCATCGTCTCGCTGCACATGCTGGACACGCGCCTGATCGCGCGCGACCAGCAACTGATGATGTCTTCCTACTACGACGAGCACCGCCACTTCGACGTGGAGAAGTACAAGCAGGACGTATGCTCGCCGCGCCGCCAAATGATAGGCCGTGAACAGATGGCGTGGTTGGAAGGTCAGGTCAGCCGCTCCAACGCGCGCTGGCAGATGCTGGGCCAGCAGGTGCTAATGGCGCGTATGGAGTATCCGACTGCGGTGGTGATGGGCGAGTGCAATTGCACCGACTACTCGGCGCTAAAGAAGCGCGCATCGGCCGATCCTGCGTGCGTGACGCCGAAAGAGCAGCGCTGGCTGTCGGCGCAGACCTTGCCGTGCTACCTCGATTCGTGGGACGGCTACCAGGCCGACCGTGAGCAAGTGTTTGAGATGATGCAGAAGCACCGCAAGAACCTGGTGGTACTGGCCGGCGATACGCACAACGCGTGGGCCAGCGACCTGCACGACGCGCAGGGCAAGCAGGTAGGCGTGGAGTTTGCCACAGCGTCGGTATCGTCGCCGGGCATGGAAGGCGCGTACCCGGACCGCGATCCGGAAGACGTGGCGAATATGATGGTGGACTTGATCGAACCTCTGTACTACGCGCAGACCAGCAAGCGTGGATACATGATCGTCACCGCCAGCCATGAGCAGGTGCGCTGCGACTGGCGTTTTGTCGATACGGTGTTCAAGCACGAATTCACGGCGGCGACTGACCGCAGCCTGCGCGTGCTGCCGGGACCGGGCAACCGCCGCATCGAGGAATGCTCGGCTTAAACGGCGTTGTCCCAGCGGTTCTCGAACAGGATCTCGCTGAGCGGGCGGCGCTGGTCCCACTTTTCCAGTTCCAGCATGGGCGCGGTGTAGAACTCGTGGACATGGCCCACGCACAGCACGGCGATAGGCTGACTGCCTTCCGGCATGCCGACGATGTCGCGTAGCTGCTGCGGATCAAACATCGACACCCAACCTGCGCCGATGCCTTCCGCGCGTGCGGCCAGCCAGAAGTTTTGCAGCGCGCAGGCGGCGGAGGCCAGGTCCATCTCCGGCATGGTGCGGCGGCCGAAGACGTATTGATCACGCTTGTCGATCAGGCCAACCACCAGCACCTCCGCGCATTCCAGGATGCCTTCCACCTTGAGCTGCATGAATTCCTCCGCACGTTTGCCCAGCGCTTCGGCGGTTTTGATGCGTTCCTCGTTCACGTGCTGGTGGATGCGGGCACGCAGCGCGTCGTCCGTGATGCGTACGAAGCGCCACGGCTGCATGTAGCCGACGCTGGGGCCATTGTGGGCCGCGCCGAGAAAGCGCTCCAACTGCCCTGGTTCCAGCGGGCCGCGTTTGAAGTGGCGTATATCGCGGCGTTCGCGGATGGCGCGGTAGACGCCTGCAATTTCGGCATCGGGGTAGGCGTGCGGATTCATGTCAGTTTGATTTCAGTGCGACGAGGGCGTCGAGTAGCGGCTGCGTGGCGTCGGCGATGCGATCAAGGCTGGCCTCACGCAGGGCCGAAGTGTCCACGGTATTGTGCGAGTCCAGTCCGGCCCAGCACAGCAGGGCGCTGATGGCTTGCGGCGTGTCGAACAGGCCATGCAGATAGGTGCCGAGGATCTGGCCATCCGCAGACAGCGCGCCTTCCGGACGGCCATCAATGGTGAAGGCCGGCGTGGCTAGGGCGCTGCCAGTGGAAACACCCATGTGGATTTCGTAGCCGCTGACCGGCGCTTGCGCGCCGTCGAAAGCGCACACGCCTTGTACTTGCGACAGCCGTTTGTCAGGACGCATTTCGGTAACCATATCGAGCAGGCCGAGAGCCGGCGATGCGCCGGCCTTGCCTTCCATGCCCAGCGGATCGGTTACCTCGCGTCCAAGCATCTGGAAACCGCCGCAGATGCCGATCACTTTGCCGCCGTAGCGCAGGTGGCGTTCAATCTTCTCCGGCCAGCCGTAAGTGCGTAGCCAATCGAGATCGCCGCGCGTGTTCTTGCTGCCGGGGAGGATGATCAGGTCCGCCGCCGGTATCGGTTCGCCTTGGCGCACGAATTGCAAATCAACGTCGGGATGGGCGCGCAGTGCGTCGAAGTCGGTGTGATTGCTCATGCGCGGCAGGCTGGGGACCACCACGCGGAACGCGCCGCGCGAGGCTTGCACCGGCTGCACCGCGTCTTCCGCGTCGAGGAACAGGCCATGCAGATAGGGTAGGACGGCCAGCACCGGCTTGCCGGTTTGCTGCTCCAGCCATTCCAGCCCCGGTTCCAGCAGCTTGATATCGCCGCGGAAGCGGTTGATGACGAAGCCGATGGTGCGATTGCGTTCGCTCTCCGACAAACAAGCCAGCGTGCCGACGATGTGCGCGAATACACCGCCACGGTCGATGTCCGCCACCAGCACCACCGGGCAATCCACCTTTTCGGCGAAGCCCATGTTGGCGATGTCGCGGTCGCGCAGGTTGATTTCGGCTGGGCTTCCGGCGCCTTCCACCACTACGCATTCGTACTGCAGCAGCAGGCGCTCATGCGATTCGAGCACGGCTTGCATGGCGACGGTTTTGTACTGGTGATAGTCGCGCGCGTTCATTTCGGCGCGGACCTGGCCGTGAATGATGACTTGCGCACCGATGTCGCTCGATGGCTTGAGCAGGATCGGGTTCATGTCGGTGTGCGGCGGCAGGCCGGCGGCGATGGCTTGTAGCGCTTGCGCGCGGCCGATCTCTCCGCCGTCGGCGGTCACCGCGCTGTTGAGGGCCATGTTCTGCGGCTTGAACGGAACCACGCGCACGCCCTGCCTTTTGAGCAGGCGGCACAAGGCGGCGACGACGGTGCTTTTACCGGCGTCCGAGGTGGTGCCTTGCACCATCAGGGTGGAGTAGGGGAAGGACATCTCAGTTCCGGTTAATTTCGGTGTTGGCGGGCTTCTTCGATTTTTTCGCACAGGGCTTTGGTGCCGGCCACCATGCGCGGGCCGGCGCGGTTCAGCAGTTCGCCATCAAGGCGGAACAGGTTGTTGTTCTTCACTGCCAGTATGGTCGGATACGGCTTCCACAGGTTGATGCTGCCGTAGTCTTTTTCGCTGGTGCCGAAGATGGCTTCCGGATTTTCCTGCAACACGGCTTCCACGCTGACCACCGGCGCCGTCACTTTCAGCTCGCCGAAAACATTCACGCCGCCGCACAGGTTAATCGCATCGCTGACGATGGACTTGTTACTCAGGGTGTAGAGCGGCTTGTCCCACACCTGGTAGAACAGGCGTACCGGCGGGCGCTTTGCATATTGGCGGGTCATGGCGGCGAACTGCTGGCGGATGTCCTCCGCAGCGGCGTTGGCCACGGTTTCAGTGCCCATCAACTGGCCGAGGCGGACCACGTTGTCGGCGATGCCTTCCAGTTTGGTCGGCTCGCTGTGGAACAGCGGGATGCCGAGTTTGCGCAGGCCTTCGATCTGGCGCTCGAAACCGCCGTGCATCCAGATCACGATCAGGTCCGGCTTCATGGCTGCCACGCGTTCCAGGTCAATCAGGCGGTTGTCGCCAACGCGTGGGATTTTCTTGGCCGCTTCCGGATAGTCGCTGTAGGTGACGGCGCCGACGATCTTGTCGCCCGCGCCGGCAGTGAACAGCAGCTCGGTCACATGCGGCGCCATGGCGATCACGCGCTGGGCGGGCTTTTGCAGTGTGACGACATTGCCGTCGTCATCGCGAACGGTGATCGGTGCGGCGCTGGCGACGGCTGAAGTAAAGAGGGCTGCTGCGAAAATCAATTTTTTCATCGTCTGGTCCATTCAGTAAGTGCTGCTTGCAGGCGCTGCCAGCCCGCTTCGTCCGGCGGCAGTCCAAGGCGGATGCCGCGCGCCGCTTGCGTAAATAGTCGTACCCACACACCGCTTTCCGCCATGTGCTGCCAGAACGCCTCCGGCTGCGCTTCTGCCCACCATTGGAACAGCGGAGTGCCGTTGGACTGGATGCCATGCGCGGCCAGCAGCGCGCGCAAACGTTCGCCGCTGGCTTGCAACTGCTCGCGCGTTTGCGCCTGCCATGCGCTATCGGTCAGCGCGGCCTGCGCAATCTGCTGCGCCGGACCGCTGATGGTCCAAGGGCCAAGCAGGTCGGCCAGGTCGCGCAACAAATCTGCATGCGCAGCGACGAAGCCAAGCCGGATGCCGGCCAGTCCGAAAAATTTTCCAACCGAGCGCAGTACGATCAAACCGGGACGCGCCGTGTGCGCCGCCACGCTATTGTGCTGCGTCGTATCGCCAAACGCCTCGTCGACCACCAGCCAGCCGCCGCGCGCCGCCAACTGGTCGGCCCACTGCAGCAGCTGCGCTGCCGGTATCGTCGCACCGGTGGGATTGTTTGGATTGACCACCACCACCACATCGCTTTGCGCAACGGCGACGTCCAGTGCATCGTAAGGCGTGAGCGTCAGCGTGTGGCCATGGCCAGCCCAGTGGTGCGCGTGTTCCGCATACGACGGTGCGCTGACGGCTACACGTGATGGCTTGCGCAGGCGAGGCAAGGCTTGGATCGCTGCTTGCGTACCGGCCACCGGCAGCATGCGCGGTGCGCCATAAAAAGCTTCCGCCGCAGCGGTTAACGCAGGATCGGGCTCCGGCAGCCGATGCCACGCATTGCCTTCCAGCGCCGGCGCTGGATACCAGCGCGGATTGATGCCGGTCGACAGATCGAGCCAGTCGTCGCGGCCAAAACGCTTCGCGGCGTCGCGCAGGTTGCCACCATGTTCAAGCATGGGTGATCTCCGTCAGTGTCCTCAGCGCCATCAGCGCTGCAGCGGCGCCTGCAACAGCAAGCCACAGCGCCGTCGTGCGGACGACGAGTTGCCACGCGCGCTGGATGTCCGCTCCGGTGGCAGGCGGGCCGTCGCCCAACACCGGACGGTATTCAACCTCGCCATGATAAATTGCAGCGCCGCCCAGTTGCACGCCCAGCGCGCCGGCACCGCTGGACATCACCGGACCGGCATTCGGGCTATCCCACGCCGGCGCTTGCGTGCGCCAGCATTGCCATGCGCGGCGCTTGCCTTGCAGGCCAGGCGCCAGCAGCACGTAAGACAGTGCAGTCAATCGCGCTGGAATGTAATTCAGCGCGTCGTCGATGCGGGCCGCAGCGCAGCCGAATTGCAGCAGTCGCGGCGTGCGATAGCCCCACATGGCATCCAGCGTGTTCGCCATGCGGAACAGCACCGCGCCCGGACCGCCGGCGATCATGAACCAGAACAGCGTGCCGAACACCGCGTCGTTGCCATTTTCTAGCAGCGATTCCGCGCTGGCCTTGGTCAGTTCAATTTCGCTGGCGCTGGTGGTATCGCGGCTGACAATATAAGAAGTCAGGCGGCGTGCATTGGGCAGATCGTTCTGCGCCAGCGCATTGGCGATCGGCAGGTTGTGTTCACGCAGGCTGCGCAAACCGAGACAGAAGTACAGCATCAGCGTATGTGTCACGGCCTGCGCGGCGGGCAGCGCCAACGCCCAAATCAGCAGTGCAGCCAAGGCTGTCAAAGGCAGCACGGCTAGTACCCACGCCAGCACACCGCGCGCAAAACGCAAGCCGCCTTGATTCAGGCGATGCTCCAGCGCGATAGCCAGATTGCCGAAGCCGACCAGCGGATGCCAGCGCCGCACCTCGCCCCACCATAAATCCAGCAGCACACCGGCTGCCATCAACAGCGCGATGGCGGGAAAGCTTAGTCCACCCAGCACGGCTATCCTTTTAACACCAGCGGCAGGCCGGCGGCGACAAACACCGCGCGGTCGCAGATGGCGGCTACGGATTGGTTCAAGCGGCCCTGTTCATCCATGAAGCAGCGCGAGATGGCGCCCATCGGCATGATGCCGAGGCCTACTTCGTTCGATACCAGCACCACGTCGCTGGCGCACTTGGTCAGCGCGCTGGCCAGCATGTCGTGCTGTTCGTGGAATAGCGCTGGCAGCGTGATCTCGCCCACTTCCGGATATTCCTGCCCACCGCTGAACAGCAGGTTACTGAGCCAGAGCGTCAGGCAATCCACCAGGATCAGGCGATCCGGCGAGGACCAGCGCAGCAGCTGGTTACCCAGTGCCAGCGGCTCTTCCACCGTGATCCACTCGTGCGGACGGCTGGCGCGGTGATGCGCAATGCGCGCTGCCATTTCTTCATCGCCGGGCGTAGCGGTGGCGATATAGACCACTTCCTTGCCCGAATCTGCGGCCAGGCGTTCAGCGTAGGCGCTTTTGCCGGAGCGGGCGCCGCCCAAGACCAGTGTACGTGTCATGTCACACTCCTTAAGAACAAGGCGGCGCTGGCCGCCGGATTGGATGCAAAGTATGCGTGAAAATACGAAGCTGTCAGCGATCCCACGCGGTACACAGCTTCACCTTGTATAGCGGAGGGATGCTTGATAGTGTAAGCGGCCGGTGGTACGCCGGTCGCCAGTTTGGAGTAGTGGAAGGTGTGGCCGCGCAGGACGCCCTGCGGCGTCTCCAACCCTTGCGAGCCAAGGCCCGCAAGGCGTGGCTGCATCGCCACAGCACCGGGCAGCAGGCCTGCCATATTCCAGACCGCGCCGGATTTGTCTGCCAGTGTATCGGCCAGCGCCATCATGCCGCCACATTCGGCGAAGATCGGGGTGCCCGCCGCATGGACGGTGCGGATGGACGCTGTCCATTGCGCGGCCTGCGACAGCTGTTCCGCATGCAGCTCGGGATAACCGCCGGGCAGGTAGACGGCATCGGCTTCTACCGGTACTGCTTCATCAGCCAGCGGCGAGAAAAACTTCAGCGTCGCGCCCATTGCACGCAGCGTGTCCAGATTGGCAGGGTAGAGGAACATGAAGGCAGCATCGCGCGCGACGGCAATGGTCGTCCCTGCCAGCAGTGGCTCTTTCTGCGGCGTTGGTGCTGGTCCGATCTGCACCGGCGGCAAGCTGTCCCACGCGGCCTGATCGAACACCAGCTGGTCGGCCAGTTCGTCCAGCAGTTGGTCGATATCCAGCACTTCATCCGGCAGCACCAGGCCAAGATGGCGTTCCGGCAGCGACCTTGCCTGCTTGGGCAAAGTCGCAAACAGCGGAATGTCGCGCAGCGAGGCGGCCACCATCTTGGCGTGGCCTTCGCTGGCGATGCGATTGGCGATCACGCCGGCGATGTCCACCGGACCGTAGTCGCGCAGGCCGTGCACCAGCGCACCGGCGGTTTGCGCCATCGCGCCGGCGTCGATCACCGCCATCACTGGCACGCCGAATTCGCGGGACAAATCGGCGGAGGAGGGCGTGCCGTCGTACAGGCCCATGACGCCTTCAATCAGGATCACGTCCGCTTCAGCGGCGGCTTGCGCCAGCTGGCGGCTGCATAGTTCTTTACCGACCATCCACAGATCGAGCGACTGCACCGGCGCGCCGCTGGCGCGCTCCAGGAGCATCGGATCGATGAAGTCCGGACCGCACTTGAACACGCGCACACGATGGCCCATACGAACCAGCTTGCGCGCCAGCGCGGCGGTGACGGTGGTCTTGCCCTGTCCCGAGGAGACGGCGGCGACCAGCAGTGCCTTTACCATTCAGTGCCCGCCTGTGCGCCGATGCCGGCCTTGAAGGCGTGCTTGACGACTTCCATTTCCGTTACCGTGTCGGCGATTTCGATCAGCTCCGGCGGCGCGCCGCGGCCAGTAATGGCAACGTGCTGCATTGGCGGACGTGCCAGCAAGTCGTTGATGACGGTGTCCACGTCGAGGTATTTGTATTTGAGGGCGATATTCAGTTCATCGAAAATCACCAGGCCGACTTCGGGATCGGCGAGGAACTTCTTCGCCTGCTCCCACGCCACCTGCGCCTTGGCGATATCGCGCTCGCGGTTCTGCGTCTCCCACGTGTAGCCTTCACCCATGGCGTGGAAGCTGATCTCCTCGGGGAAGCGGCGCAGGAAGCGTTCCTCGCCGGTTTGCAGCGCGCCCTTGATGAACTGCACCACGCCCACCTTCATGCCATGCCCCATCGCGCGGATCGCCATGCCGAAAGCACTGGAACTCTTGCCCTTGCCGTTGCCGGTGTTGACGATGATGATGCCGATTTGCTTGTCGGCCGCCTCGATCTTGGCGTCGATGATGGCCTTCTTGCGCTCCATGCGTACGCGGTGACGTTCGTTGATATCGTCGATCATTGTGTGTCCTCGTTGGGGATAAAGATGCTGCGTTTGCCATGCTTGATCACTTCGATCGGATGGCCGAGATATTCGCTGAGGATATCGGCCCGCATGACGTCCGCCGTGGTTCCGGCCAGCCAGCGGCCATCGCCTTTCAACAGCAGCGCGTGGCTGGAAACGCTGTGTGCCAGCGTCAGGTCGTGGCCGATCATGACGGCGGTCTTGCCTTGTTCGCGGCACAGGCGTGCGACGATGCCCATCACGCTGACCTGGTGCGCCAGGTCCAGCGCATTGGCCGGTTCGTCCAGCAGCAGCAGTGGCGTGTCCTGCGCCAGCATGGCGGCAATCGCCACGCGCTGACGCTCGCCGCCGGACAGGGTGCGCACATCGCGCGCTGCCAGGTCGGCCACTTCCATCGCTTCCAGTGACTTGATGGCGATGGCGTGATCGTCGCTGTCTTCCCAGTAGCGGTTATCGTGGTATGGATGGCGCGCCGACAGCACGGTTTCGATCACGCTGTAGGCGAAAGCGTCGCTGCGGCTTTGCGCGAGGAAGGCGCGCTGGCGCGCCAGTTCGGCCAGCGGCCATTCGGACAGTGGACGGTTGTCCAGCGCGACATGACCGGCGTCCGGCGCGCGCAGTCCGGCCAGTGCGCGCAGCAGGGTGCTTTTGCCTGCGCCATTGCGGCCGATGACGCTCCAGCATTCGCCTTGGCGTACTTGCCATTCGAGATCTGATACCAGCTGGCGCTGGCCGGCGCTGAGATAAAGTTTATGAGTGCTTATCATCATATGCGTCATATGCGTCATTTACGCAGCCGGTGTAGTTGATACAGGAAGACCGGTGCGCCGATTAACGCCGTCACTACGCCCACCGGCAGCTGTTGCGGCGCGATGGCGGTGCGGGCCAGCGTGTCCGCTAGCAGCAGGAAGGTACCGCCGGCCAGCGTCGCTGCCGGAATCAAAATACGATGGTCTGGACCGACCGCGAAGCGGCAGGCGTGTGGCACGATCAGGCCGACGAAGCCGATGCTGCCGGCGCTGGTGACGGCGCTTGCGGTCAGCAGGCCGGAAACAAAGAACAAACCTTTGCGTAGCGCTCCCACGCGAATGCCCAGCGTGGCGGCGGCTTCCGCATGCAGCGCCATTACGTTCATTGAACGCGCATTGCGCAGCGCGAATGCCAGCGCTGTGATCAAAACAATCCAGGGCAGCCAGCGCATCTGAGTGCCGGACAAATCACCGATCATCCAGAACACCATGCTACGTAAGCGGCTTTCTGGCGCGATGGACAGCATCAGCGTCACCAGCGCCATGCAGGCGGAAGACAGGATAGCGCCGGTCAGCAGTAATAGTGCGGTGCCGCCTTCAGCCGCCGTGCCGCCGCGCAGGTCGCGCCGGGCCAGCACATACAGCATCATGGAGACGGCGACCGCGCCGCCAAAGGCAGCAGCGTCCACCATCCAGGCGGCGCACATGAATAGCAGCGCAGCCAAGGCGCCGACCGAGGCGCCGGCCGACAGACCAAGTACATAAGGATCGGCCAGTGGATTGCGCAACAGCGCCTGCATCATCACGCCGGCCAGCGACAGCGCCGCACCAGTGACGAAAGCGGAGACCGCGCGGCTCACGCGCAGGTCGAGCAGGGTGGCTGCCAGCGTCGAATTCTGGCCATGCAGCAGCTCATTCAGCGCTGCAGGAATATCGGAAAGGGGAATCGAGACCGAACCGGTCATGCCCGAAAAAATCAGGCTGGCAAACGCGAATAGCAGCAGTCCCGCGAGGGTGATGGTGGCGCGCTGTCGCAGATTGCGGGAGAAAGAATGCATGCACTGCTTTCAAAAAAACTGCCGGGGAAGGAAATCCATCCCCGGCAGGTTACACCATTATTTGTAGCCGTAACGGAGTCCGGCAAATACCTTGGAACCCGGGGTTGCGTAGTTGCGCGCCAGGTCGTACTGCTTGTCGCCGATGTTGTTCCAGCGGACTAGCGCCGACCAGTCACTCGTGATGGTGTAGGTCGCGTACAAGTTCACCAGGCCATAGCCGCCGAGGCGATTCTTGTTGGCGGCGTCGTCGAAGCGGTCACCCGAAAACTCCAGCTCAACGCCGGTCTTCAGCTTGCCGATGTTGTAGTCAGCCGTGACGTTGCCGTGTTTTTTCGAACGGCGCTGCAGGCGCTTGCCGGTGGTTTCGTCCTTCGGATCCTGCAGGTCGAGGTTCGCAGCCAGGTTGACGCCCGCCAGCTTGGTCGCACCGGCGATGGTCACGCCTTCCAGTTGCGCCTTGCTGACATTGTAGGCGCAGCCGAACGCATAGTTAGCCACGCCGTATGGGCAAGGCGTGGTGTTGACCAGCAGGTCGGTCAGCTTGTTGCGGAAGTAGCTGGCGCTCAGCGCGTTCACACCGTCATCCCAGCGCAGGCCGATCTCCGCGTTCTTGCCTTGTTCCGGCTTGTTGGCTGGATTGCCGTAGCTTGGGTAGTACAACTCGTTGTAGGTCGGCGCGCGGAAGCTGGTGCCGTAGCTGGCGGTGGCGCGCAGCTGCGAGGTGATGTCGTAGCCGTAGCCCAGCGAGCCAGTGTTCTTCGAACCATACACCGAGTTGTCGCGGCGGACGGCTGCGTTCAGCAGGTTGGCGCCGCGGCGAGCGTTGTACGACACGGCCCACGAGTTGGTGGTGCGGTCGCGGTTCAGTGCATTGGCGCCGTTAGTCGACACTTCTTCCTTACGGTGATCGAACAGCACTTGCAGCATGTCTTCGCCAACGCGTACATCGTTCTGCACGGTGATGTCGGTTTGCTTGGTGTCGATGCGCGAGTAGCCGGATGCGGCAGCGCTGCCCCAGTTCTGGCCTTTGTCGCGGCTTTCCGAGTACTGCACCAGCGTATCGACGTTAGGCGCAAATTTGGCCTTGCCGTAGACGGCGGCGGTATCCAGTGCGGCCTTGCTGCGCACGTCGTAGGACGAGGAGCCGTTGTCGTACTGCGATTCCAGTTTGCTGTGCAAGAACAGCGCACCGGCTTCGTAGCCAGGCGCGATCTGCAGGCCGAATTGGCCGGAGACGTTTTCGCGGTCGTAGCCATCGCGGTCCGCGTTGTACGAGCTGCTGCCTGGACGGGTGGCCGAGAAACCGTCGGATTTTTCTTTACCTGCGCTGATCGCGTAGCTGAAGCTATGCTCACCGCCAGTCGCGCCGGACAGGGTGGCGTCGGCTTCGCGGGTCTTGTCGCTGCCGTAGCCAGCGAAGGCCGACACGCTAGGCGCGCCTTTGCCTTTCTTGGTGAAGATCTGGATCACGCCGCCGATGGCGTCGGCGCCATACAGGGAACTCAGTGGGCCGTAGACGATTTCGATATGATCGATGGCAGTCAGCGGGATGGCGCTCCAGTTGGCGGCGCCGGTGGTCGAGGAGCCGATACGCACGCCGTCTACCAGCACGATGTTCTGGTTGCTGTTGGCGCCGCGAATGAAGACGCTGGACGAGGTACCGGCGCCGCCGTTGCGGGCGATCTCGATGCCGCGCTGGCGCTGCAGCAGGTCGACGATAGAACCGGCGCCCGATTCGGAAATCTGCTCGGCGCTGATGGTGATGGTGTCGCTAATGACGTTGGCCAGCGGCTGTGGGGTGCGGGTGGCGGTAACAACGACGGTGTCGGCAGGTTCGGCGTGCGCATAGCAGGCAGCCATTGCCAACGCCAGCGACGTCAGCGTCGCAGGACGGGAGATACGAAAGGTCATGATAATTTTTCTGTTAGTAGCAACCGGCCGACGTCCCCGTAAGCCAATCGCGAACAGAAGCGAAGTGCGATTCGCTTCCACCTGGTCTGGCCGGTATCCGGGCTAACAAGTCGGACCGCCTTACCTTCCCATGCCGAGGCACAGTGGTTATGAGAGGCGGTTTGTCGCGTACAGCAGCGACACTTGTTTACCGTTGCGGGGGCAGCACACGTTGGCTATTTACAGAGCTTCGTGTTTCCCGTTTAACTGCGCATCTGGACAGACGCGCGAGCACCAAAACCCATCCATTATACGGGTTTAAAGCGTCAAAGTGGAGCCGTAGGGGATTTGATGGGCGGTTTGCGCCGCTTGCAGGGCCATTTCCGCAGGCGCCAGTCCGGCGTGGCGGGCGGCCAGCAGGCGTATGGTTCCGGCGTGGCAGATGATGATGGCGTCGCCGTTTAGCTCACTGTAAAAGGCGGCGATACGTTCGGCCATTTGCAGCACGCTTTCGCCGCCACCGGGGTGGTAGTGGACTGTGTCGGCGGCCCACGCGTCGATGTCGGCGCGCGGGATGGCGTCCCACGGCTGCATCTCCCAATCGCCAAAGTGCATCTCGGCGAGGCGGGCGTCGTAGATGATGTTGTCGCCCAGGCGTGCGGCCAGTTCGGCGCAGCGCCTCAGTGGGCTGGAGTAGATCGACAGGCCTGCGGGCAGCTTCAATGCGGCCAGCGTTTGCTCCAGTTGC
The DNA here is from genome assembly GCF_009857445.1 of Duganella flavida. Classification (GTDB taxonomy): domain Bacteria; phylum Pseudomonadota; class Gammaproteobacteria; order Burkholderiales; family Burkholderiaceae_D; genus Rugamonas; species Rugamonas flavida. The sequence goes on along the minus strand of NZ_WWCN01000032.1, from coordinate 2,251 downwards.
CCCGGTGCGATGGCCAGGTTGGTGCTGCCATAGCAAACGCCCGGTGTGACCAGCGGCTGCGGATGGCGGACCAGTAGCAGCTTCATTGCGGTAGGCAGGCCAGCGCGCATAGGTAGATCGTCACTTCGGCGACCTGCTGCACCGCGCCGAGGCAATCGCCGGTATAGCCGCCTATGCGGCGCACGAATTTGCGCGCAAGCCAAAACGTGGCGATGGCGGCGGCGACTACGCTACTTGCGAGTGCCGTCGCCGGCAGCCAGTGCAGTGCGATCACCGCCACTGCGGGCAGCATGGCGGTAAGCGCGGCAATCATGAATTCAGCGCTGCTCATTTTCTGTGCAAGCGGTTTAGCTTTACCTTCAGCGCGTGCATAATCGAGACGCCAGATCAGCGAAGTCGCCATCAGGCGCGAAAGTGGATGTGCTACCAGCAGCGCGCCGACGGCGGCCAGCGTTGGCATCATCGCCAGCGTCACCAGCTTCAAGGCCAGCATGCAGATGGTGCCGATCGCGCCGTATGCGCCGATGCGCGAATCCTTCATGATCTCCAGTACGCGCTCCGGCGTCATGCCGCCGCCGAAGCCGTCGCACATATCGGCAAAGCCGTCTTCATGAAACGCGCCGGTGATATAGATACCGATCGCAGTGGAGATAATCACGGCGACCGGCGCAGGCAGGAACCACGCGGCGACGAGGTAGGCCGCGCTGGTGATCAGTGCCACCACTACGCCGACCAGCGGGAAATAGCGCGAGGCCTGGTTCAGCCACGCTGGATCAAAGCCCACCCAGCCCGGAATAGGCAGGCGGGTGAAGAACTGCAGCGCGGTGAAGAACAGGCGGAGTTGATGCATCGCTTATTCCGACTTTTCGCTGACCTGTGCCGACTCGAAGGTCGCCATCTGGTTCAGGAAGTTGACGGCGGCGTGCAGCAGCGGCAGCGCCAGCGCGCAGCCAGTGCCTTCACCGAGGCGCAGGCCGAGATTCAGCAGCGGCTTGGCGCCCAGTGCGGACAGCATTTGCTGGTGGCCGTTCTCATTGGAGCAGTGGGCGAATATGCAGTAGTCGAGAATCGCAGGCTGGATGCGCGCGGCGACCAGCAGTGCGCTGTTGACGATAAAGCCATCGATCAGCAGCACTTTGCGTAGTTCGGCCGCTTTCAGCATGGCGCCGGCCATCATGGCGATCTCCAGTCCGCCAAAGGTGGCCAGCACGTCGAGCGGCTCGGTGGCGCGTGCATGCTTGGCGACGGCCGCCTCAATCACGCGCTGCTTGTGCAGGATGCCTTCCGCCGACAAGCCGGTGCCAGCGCCCACGCATTGCGCTACCGGGATGCCGGTCAACTTGTGCATCAGCGCAGCGGCGGCAGTGGTATTCCCAATGCCCATTTCGCCGAAGCCGATCACGTTACCCTCTAACTCAGCGGCCAGTGCTGCGCCGGCGGCCAGGGCGCTGTCGCACAGGTCGCGGCTCATGGCCGGTTCTTGCGCGAAGTTGCGGGTGCCGTGGGCCAGTTTGCGGTCAGTCAGGCCGTCGCGCGGGCCGAAGTCGTGATTAACGCCAGCGTCGATCACGCGCAGCGCGCAGTTGTTCTGTGCGGCGAAGACATTAATAGCCGCGCCGCCGGCCAGGAAGTTCTCCACCATTTGCCAGGTCACGTCCTGCGGATAGGCGGAAATGCCTTCGGCAACCACGCCATGATCGGCAGCGAACACTAATATGGCCGGCTGTTTGATGGCGATATCGCGCGTGTTTTGTATCAGGCCGATTTGTCTGGCCAGCACTTCCAGTACGCCCAAGCTACCCAGCGGCTTGGTCTTGTTATTAATAGCGCGGTCGAGTTGGACGGCCAGCGCTTCGTTATAAGTAGGGGAAATGGACATGGGGCAGCTTATGAATCGAAAGATTTATTATTTTACCTCTTGCCAAAGCCGCGAGTGGCTTGCTATAGTTCTGTCCCTCGCAAGACAACGCAGACGCTGCAAAGCGAAAACGAAGAAAAACGAGGGGTTGACGAGATAAACGAAACACTTCATAATCTCGCTTCTTCGCTGATGAACAAAACGCTTCTTCAGCCAGCAACACAAGATCTTTAAAAAATTACAGTCGATAAATGTGGGCGTTTGACGCTGCAACAAAAAGCATTAAATGCTCAACAAAGAAATATTCAGTAGAAATACTGTCAGTATTTTTGAGAAGAGCGAACCAGTGACCAGCAGTGGTCACAAACAGAGATTAAACTAAAGAGTTTGATC
>NZ_WWCN01000031.1 GCF_009857445.1 Duganella flavida | reverse complement strand
GCGATCACCAGCCACCCACCAAGTTCGGTGACAACACCCCCCGGATCATGGGCGACTGGGGGCAACAATCATGCCGAACTTGGCTGGCCAAAACCTTGAGGATCAAGGTCTGTATATAGTAACGGGGTAAATATAATATGGTAGCTATTGTCAGCGGCAACGGTTTGGGTCTGACCACGAGTTCTGGAGGCACCTTAGGGCGTCTCGGCTTGTTCGGTAACCCCAATCTTGGCAGCACCAACGAAGCGGCTTACGTCAACATTGCCAACGGTAATTTGGTGCTTCAGGACCAGGATGAATTTCTAGCATCGATAGGCATCAATTTCTCCCTGACGCGCACCTATAACTCGCAAGGCGGCTTCAACGAAGGCTTGGGTACCAATTGGCGTACTGGTCTCGTAAAACAGATTGCCGACCTGACCGGCACTTTGAACACCGCTGGCAGCACTGTCAGCCGCATAAACAGCGACGGCAGCCGTGAGTTGTACACCTACGATAGTGTCGAAGGCTGCTATATCAGCAACGATGGCGCGGGCTCGTATCGCAAACTAGTTGGTAACGATAGCGGCACCTGGACTTGGTCGAATACAGACTCGGCCAGAGACGGGGTAAATAGCGAAGAATATGACTCCATCGCCAACGGCGGCCGTCTGACGGCCAGCAACACGATGCAGCTATGGGAAGAATATCTGTATAACGACTTGGGCCAGCTCACTCAGGTCACCGATTCCATCGGTGACGTCACAACGTTTGACTACCTGGGCGGGCGCATCGCGCAAATCCACGTCCAGTCCGCCACCAGCCAAGCCAGCAGCTCGCGCACGCGCTACGACTACGACGCCCTAGGCAGGCTCACCAAAGTAACGGTCGACCTCACACCGGATGATAACAGTACTGCAGACGGCAATATCTACCTGACCAGTTATACGTATGTCGACAACAGCAGTCAGATTGCCAGCATCCGTCAGTCGGACGGTACTTCGCTGAATTTTACTTATTACGACGTTGGTCCCAATGCAAAAATTGCGACCGTTACGGATGGATTAGGCCAAACCACGCGCTACAGCTATACGGGAAATCAGACCACCGTGTCCGATCCATTTGGCGCACAGACCACTTACACCTACGACCCAAAGGGACAATTGCAGTCGGTGACACTTCCATCTGTCGTGGGCAGCGCACCGCAGATAACAAGTTACACCTACGATAGCAAGGGAAATATTGCCACCATTACCGACGCGCGTGGCAATCTCAGCCTTTATAGCTACGATAACCATGGCAACTGCATCAGAGAGGTCAATGCGGCCGGTAACGTAATCACACGCACATTTAGCGCGGAGAATGAGTTGCTGACTGAAACCGTGTGGCCAAAGGGGGATACTGCGGCAACGTCTCAGCCAGCACCTTCCGGCCTGACCACCACGTTTATCTACGAGGCCAAAAATCTACGCTACATCGTCACCCCGGAACGACGAGTCAAGGAGTACAGCTATGATTCTAACTCGCTGCAAGACAGCGTTCGCGAGTATTCCAGCAGCTTTTACCCAAGCAATGGTGACCTGAGTATCGAAGCACTCAAGGCCTGGAGTGGCGCCCTGCGCAACAGCAGCACCCTGATCAACTACACTGATTATCTGAGAGATGCGCGAGGCTTAGTAGTCCAAACAAAATCTTATCTGGCAAACGCGGCAACGACTGCGTTGCCGCCTAATTTTCCTACCAGTCTGCCTTCCGGAATCACCAGGAATGGCCAAGGGCTAGTATTAACATCAAAAAATCAATCCACTGCAAACACGCCGCTTCTTACCGGCCAGGATGCATTCCTGTTGGGAAGCACCATCAGCTTCCAATTAAAAGCCCAGGGACCTTTCCGAGCAAATTTGCTGAAAATTGGTCTTGCTACCTGGCCTGATCTGGACCAGCAAGCTGGTGTGCAGGTCATCAACGACATGCTTGGCGTATATACCGAGAAACATGGCGACGGCTGGGGAAGCTGGAATACCGCAAACTATGTCGACTGCAAAGTCAAGATCGTTACCCGGCCAAGCGGGGTAATTACGATCTATCTTGACGACGACGTTGTCGGATTTGAAGCCCTGCTCCCACCAGGGCAAGAGCTGCGCTTGTTCGCCAGCACCTCCAATGGTCCCGACAGCGGCGGCGCTACTGCAGGCACGAGCAACACTGTTTCGATTAGCAATCTCCTCGTCACTCCGCCACCGACTGTAGTGGCCGCCAGCCTGAATAGCACCACCATGGTCTATGATCAGCATGGTCAACTTCTGCAGAGCATTAATTCAGATAAAACGAGTTCCACTTATTCGTATGACGCACTGGGCCGCCAGCTCTCCGCGACCGCGCCAAATGCCGGCGCCGGCGCCGATACCACCGTCTACAGCTACGACGACGCCCACGGTGCTCGCAGCGTCACGCTGTCGAATGGCTTGGTGACAAGGACTACCTATGATGCCGCCGGCCGCATCACTGGCAGCGTACAGAGCGATAGCGCCGGTCTGGTGCTGGGACGCAGCGTCAACGCCTACGATAACGCTGGGCGGCTGCGCAAAACCCTCGGCGCCGACGGCCAGGCCACCTACTTCCTGTACGACGCCGCCGGCCGCCAGAGCGCCGCAATTGACGCCAACGGCAATCTGACCGCGTATTTTTACAATGCCAACGGTCAGATGAGTCGCACCGTCCAGTTCGCCAAACGCATCGATATGGCGTTACTCCAACCAACCAACGGCATCTGGTCGCAGTTAAAACTCAACGACCTGGGCTGCGACACCAGCGACGTCAAAAACCGCAACACGTGGAATGCTTATGACAAGGCCGGCCGCCTGTCGGCCACCGTCGATGCCACCGGCGCGGTCACCCGCTACCAGTACGACCTGGCCGGGCGCATGGTGCAGACTACCCGCAGCGCCACCGCCGTGCCGGTCAGCTCCCTGGCCAATACCTTCGCGCTGGACAGTATTGCCGACAACAGCTCCGCCGCCGACCTTGTCAGCCGCAATCTCTACGATCAAGACGGCAATTTGCAGCTGGAAATAGATGCCGCCGGTTACGTGACCGAGTACCGCTACGACGCCGCCGGCCAGAAGATCGAGATGCTCCGCCGCGTCACCGCGCTGGCGCCCAACTACTTCACGCAAAACCCCAACGCCACGGCCGCTGACATCCTCACCGTTGCTGGTGTGATCGCCACCCACGAGCGCTATTTCTACAACAGCAAAAACCAGTTGGCGGGCACGCTCGACAACGGCAACTACCTGACCGAACTGAAGTACGATCTCAACGGCAATGTCTTGAGCCGCCGTCATTACGGCAACGCCGTCACCACGCCGGGCGCGGCCAAGATGGCCGACCTCGGTTTCGCCGCCAACGACAGCGTCGACCAAATCACCAGTTACACGTACAATGCACGCAACCAGCTGGCAACGGAAACCGCGCCAGGCGGCCTGCTGACTCGCTACACCTACGATCAGCTCGGCAGACTGACCGAAACCCGTATCGGCACCGGTACCACGCGCGCGCAGCGCGAGCGCTATGATCTCCAAGGCAACCTCATCGCCGAACTGAGCGCGGAAGGCGCCGCCGTATTGGACACTGCCACGACGGCCCAGGTTGAGGGCGTCTGGCAGCGTTACGCCACCCGTTACACCTACAACCAGAACGGTCTGCGCCTCAGCGCCACGGACCCGCTCGGCAACAAGACTCGCTACTATTATGACGCGCAAGGCAAGCCTGTCTACACGGTCAATGCAGCCGGCGAAGTGACTGGACTGAGCTACAACGCCTTCAATCAGATTGACGCCAAGATCAGCTATGGCATCCGCATCGATGCCGCCACGCTGAGCAGCCTGGACGGTGGACAGAACGACGCCGCCATTGCTACCGTGATCGCCCGCCTGGCCTCCACCGACGTCGACAGCGTCACACGCTACGAGTACGATGGCAACGGCCACCAGACCGCCGTCATCGACGCCATGGGCAACCGCAGCACCGCGCATTATGACGTCTTCGGCCGGGTCGACGCCACCGAGCAGCAAAGCGTCCCCAACGCGAATGTGCCTTCTGCCGCGACCAATCCCGGTGGCCGCAATTTTTATGACCTTGACGGCCGCCTCAAGGCTACGCTGACCGCTGGCGGCAGCCTGACCGCCTACACCTACAATGCCCTGAACCAGGTCGTCGACCGTATCACCTACGCTAAGCCGGTGGATTTCGCGATCACCTCGGCCAATCTCAACGTACTGCTGGCCGATCCCGGCCAGGCCGATCCGGCGCTGGACAGCCACCAGCGCTTCTTCTACGACGGCCGTGGCTTGATGAGCGTGCAGATGCAATCCGAAGGCGTGGCCAACGGCAAGGTGCTATGGCTGGTGATCAAGAAGGAGTACGACGCCAATGGTAACCTGAGCAATAGTACAGCCTATGCCACGCCGCTAGCGACTGCCGACGCCTATCCTGCCGCCACCGCCGCGACAACAGTGGTCCCGAGCGGATCGGACAAGGTGGTGGTCTACGCCTACGACGGTGCCAACCGCCTGGCTGCCACCGCCACCGCGCAGAGCGCGTCCAACCTGAACTTGCCCGATGTGCGGCTCTGGGCCGTAGTCCGTAACACTTATGATGCCCTGGGTAACCTGAGCGCCACCACAGCCTACGCCAGTCCCTACGCCGGCGCAGCGCCCACCAGCGCAAAGCTACTGACCTATGCGGTGAGGACGACGGGCGACGCCACTACCGTCTACACTTACGACAGCGGCAATCGCGTCAAGACCATCGCGGTGGCGCAGAACATCGCCAATGGCCAGGTGCAGTGGGCTGTCACCGGCCGCAACTACGACAGTGCTGGCAACCTCAGCGCCACCACCGAATACGCTACCGCGCTCACCAGTAGCTCGGCCTCGGTCTATCCTGTCGGCACGCCGGTGGTCGATCCGACGCGTGACCGTACTACCACGATCACGGGCTACGACGGCGCTGGCCGCCCCATCAGCAGCACCGATGCGGAAGGCACGGTCAGCCAGTTGCAGTATGACGCCAAAGGCAACCTGATTCAAAAAACGATTCTGGGCGCAACCCGCGCCGATGACCGCATCGTCCGTACCGTGTATGATTTGGACAACCGCCCGCGGTACGAGATCGACAGTCTTGGCGGCGTCACCGAGCACCGCTATGATGCCCAGGGCAATGCCGCGGCCGTCATACGCTACGCCACGCCGATCAATGCCGCTTTGGTCAGCTCGCCGTTGGCCGGCGAACGCACTGCCAGCGTGCAAAGGCAACTGGCCACCAGCGGCAACGACCGCACCACCACTTATGTGTACGACCAGAACCAGCGCCTGCGCTTCACTATCGATGGCGCCGGCTACCTGACGGAAAACCGCTACGACGCGTTTGGCCGCGTGCAGCAGCACCTGACCTATCCGACTCTGCTCCCCCATGCCGACAACAACCTGGCGACGCTGATGGCGGTCGTGGCCGTCGCGACCGGCGTCAACGCCCCGCACGGCACGGTCTACGTCTACGACGCCCAGGGCAATGTCCTCAGCACCACCGACAAACTGGGCTTCGTCGAGAAATACACTTACGACGCACTGGGCCGTAAACTCAGCTACACCAACCAGCTGAACAATGTCTGGACCTATACCTACGACAGCGCCGGCCGCGTGCTGACCGAAACCGCGCCGGCCGTCAATGTCTATCCAGCCGGGTCGGATACGGGCACGGCAGGACCGCTGACCGCGCTGACCACGCGCTACATATATGACACGCTAGGCAACCTGATCTCCCTTAGCGAGGCGCTGGGCTCCACACAGGCCCGTCTTACTGGCTATAGCTACGACCTGGTCGGACACCAGGTAAAAACCACGCAGACGCCACTGGCCGTTTACAATTCAGCCGCCGTCGCCGACGCCAGCGGCCGCACCGAAGCGGCCGCTACCACCCACAGTGTCACTGTTTCTTACGACATGCTGGGCAATGCCGTTTCCAGTACCGATATCGGCGGCGCCACCAGCTACAAGGTCTACGACAAACTAGGCCGGGTGCGCTACGACATCGACGCCATGGGGTACGCAACTGCCTACGAGCGCAATGAATTTGGCGACGTCATCAAACTGACCCGCTACAACGATGTCCTGCCCAACCTGGCCTCCTTCACCGCCAGCGACGGCGCCGGCGCGCGCACGCTGGCAGCCGTGCAGCAGGATTTGGATCTCGTCAAGAACCCACGTCCACATCCGGAGCTGGACCGCGTCGTCAGTACCCGCTACGATCAACTGGGCCGCGCCGTCAAAGTCAGCGAACCGCAGGTGACGGTGTACGACCAGTTCGGCATCAACGGCCAGTACACCTACCTGTCGGCCCGCACCACCGAAACCCGTTACGACGCCTTTGGCGGTACCATCCTGCAATCGGTCTACGGCGCTTACCAGCTGGCCGACGGCGGCGCCGGCAAAACCGCGTCGGCCAGCACACGCTTCTACTACGACCAGGATGGACGCAAGAAGGCCCAGATCAACGCGCTGCAGGACGATGCCGGTGGCAAAAAAGGCTACCTGACCATCTTTACCTACGATGGCACCGGCAATATGCTATCCCAGCTGGAAAGCGCCACCGCGATTAGCTCGTGGAGCGATGCGGACTATGGCACCATTCCCGACAGCATCGCGGCCGACCGCCAGGTCAACTACACTTACGACAACGGCAACCGCAAGATCAGCGAGAACCGCGTCCAGGCCCAGGCCGGCGCCACCATCGGCGCCGCAGCTACGGACATCGTCACCAGCTACGCCTACGACGCTATCGGTAATCTGACCCAGACCACCGACGCCAACGGCATGGTCACCATCAACTACTACGATGCGCTGGGCCGCGTGACCACAATTGCCGCCGTGGCTTCCACCACGTTATCGCCTGGCGCATCCTGGCTAATGCCGATCACCGAGCTTCGCTTGGATGCCTACGGCAACACCGTAGTGCGCATCGACTATGCATCAGGCAATACCGCCACCGGTTTCAGCGCCACCATCGGCACTACCGTCGGCGCCCGCGCCCTGCCGTCGACCTTCACCAGCACCGACCGCATCACCCTGACCAGCTACGACCTCGCCGGCCGCGCCACCAAGGTCACGGACGCGGAGCTCAAGGTGTCCTACAATTCCTATGACGTATACGGGCGTCTGGCCAAGCATTGGCAGACCGTCACCAACGCCTTGCCATCCGGCGCCATCACGGAAACAGCCTTCCAGGTCAACGGCTACGACACGCTGGGTCACCTGATCCGCGTGGAAACGCCTGGCAATGTGGACCTGGTCAGCAATGGCGCCGCCAATCCGCCGGCCACCGTCAACACCCAGCAAACTTTTACCTTCAATGCTTTTGGCGAAGTCATCAACCATCGCACCGGACGCATCGACGGCGCTGGCGTCGTCCAGACGGAAGCCACGGAATATGACAACGCCGGCCACGCGTGGCGCAGCAACAGCGGCGATGGCGTCACCAAGGTCACCATGTTTGACGCGCAGGGCAACGCCACCGTCGTCATGCGCAGCAGCGCCGCCAGCGCCGCTGACCCGCTGAAGTCCATCACCCGCGCCAGCGACGCGCTGACCATGGACGACATCCAGCGCACCGACACACGCTACGACATGCTGGGCCACGTGGTCGACGTCAACCACTTGCACGGCAACGACCTATACTACCTGTACCGTCAGCCCGACGGCAGCTGGGCCAAGGATATGCTGCCACCGAAGCAAAATGACGCCAACGGTTTCCTGGTGATCGGCGAACCGCACGAAGCCAGCAGCAATTTCGCCGTCCAGTATCGCCTGCAAGGCAGCAGCACCTGGCTGTCCACCGCCGCGCGCGTACAGAAGGTGAATGGCTACTCCGTGTTCAGCATCAGCGGCCTGACCAGCGGTAGCTACGAATACCAAGTCACGGTCACCCCGCCAGGTGAGGTGCCCTACACGCGCGACGGTGGCCAGTTGACCATTCAGTCGGCCACCAGCACGGCCAAGGTCGAGCAGCTGATCCGCTTGTACCAGCTCATCCTAGGACGCGCCCCGGATGCCGAAGGTCTGGCCAACTGGATGGCCAGCGTAAACGCCGGCACTACCATGGCCCAGATAGCATCTGCTATGCTTGACGCCGTAAAAACCGATGGTAAGCAGACGTTCGGGCCAACCGATAGCAACAACGTTATCCTGGGCGCTATTTACCAAAACGCATTTGGCGTCGCACCGGATAAGCAATCGGACGTGTACAAGACTTGGCTGGCGCGCATGAACCTAACGATGGTCACCACCACCGTCAACCCGCAAAACCCGGGCCAGATTGTGGCCACCACTACCGACAATCGGGCTCAAGCCATTGCCGACTTGGCCCAGGATGCCGCCTTCAAAGCGCGCCTGAAGCCGCAGGTTAACGCACTGTACAACTACCTGGTGCTACAGGGCGGCGGTATTTCCAATGGCGCCTATCAGGCCTACACTGGCGCCACCGACTCCGCTACTTTCGCTGCCAAACTGGTCGTAGACGCGATGTCGGGCAATGTCGACGCCATCGCCGAGGGAACAGCCCAAGCGGCCAAGGAAAACCAGCCAATACGCATTGCGCACATCTTCATCGGCCTGCTGGGCCGAGCGGCGCAAAAGGATGGCTTCAACTTCTGGCTCAACAGCCTCAATCAATCGTCGATCGAGGCCGTCGCCAACGATTTTTTCAACCAGGATGAATGGAAAGCAATTCAGTCGAATCCGGCCGTCAACGCCCAGACCAACGATCAACTGATCAACCGCGTTTTCAACAACCTGATAGGCCGGGCCCCGACCAGCGACGAACGCACGTTGTGGGCCGCCAAGCTGAACGCAGCACCCTCCAGTCCCAACTACATCTCGCGCGGTGCCTTTGTGGTCCAGCTGTCGGACCAGATCGCCCGCTATATCGAGAGCGATAGCGGCAAGCTGCTCGACCGCAGCAATCTGTACAACAAGACCGTCATCAGCATGGGCTTCGCCCAAATGACGCAGCTGAGCCAGGACGTGCCGACCCTAATTGCCGTCGGCCAGGCCGTCCTGAGCGGGGTGAGCCCGAACGCCACCATCGCCAATGCGGTCAGCCAGGTCATGCTATATGTGCAGGCCATGAAGAACTCGGCCGCGGGATACAACGGTGCGGCTACCGCCGGCGCCTTGGCCACGCCGCGCGAAAGCGCCCAGCTGCAACTCGCGCGCCTATATGCCTCAGTGCTGAACCGCGCCCCGGACAGCACCAGCTTCAACTACTGGCTCAACCAGATCAACAGCGGCGCCAGCAGCTTCGAGACCGTCGCCAATAACATGCTGCAGGGAGAAGGCGTAAAAGCCTACCCGGCCAGTCTGTCGCCGGCCGACTTCGTACAGAAAATCTACCAGACCGCCTTTGGCGTTCCTGCCACCGACCATCAGCTACTGCAATGGACCGCTGAACTGGCGTCCATGACGCGCGGTGCGGTGGTGCTTGACATTATGGCCGCCGCCGTTGGCGGCGGCATCTATGTCGAGCAGAACGGGGTCAGCTATCTCAACAGCAAAGTCGGCGTCGGCCTGACCTACGCGCTCAATGCCGGCGGCAACGATGTGGCACTGGCCACCAAGATCATCGGTCTGGTCAGCCATACCGGTAGCACGGTCGATATTTCCGCCGCTATGCAGGAAGTCTACAATGCCACCGCGTCTATGGTTCTTGCCAACGCCGTGGCCACCGCCAATGCCGCCAACGCGGCCGCCACCTTGGTCAGCAATGCGTTGGCCGCCGCCCAGGCGCTAAGCGCGGCCAACAGCAGTGTCGACGCCGCTACCGCGGCAGCGGCCAAGGTACCGATGGCCAGCTATGCCTTGCGCGCCGCACAGCTGTATGCGGCCATCCTCAACCGCGGCGCGGCCGGTGTCGCCGGGCTAGATCTGGCCGGCTTTATCAACATGAGCAAAGGGTTGATGACTACCACCAGCGACGTGGTGGCGGCGCAGGGAATGATCGACTCCAATCCGGAAGGCCTGAAGCTATTCCCGTCCGCGATGACGGGCGCAGCCTTCGTGAGCGCGCTCTGGCGCCAGATCACCACCAGCGCCCAGTTGCCCAGCGGCGCGCCGTTGTCCGCGGCCGACCAGGCCACCTGGACCGCAATGGCGTCCAGCCGCAGCCAGTTTGGCGCCACGGCCATCGCCATGCTCAACAAACTGCTGCTGGTGCAACGTTCCGACCTCAACGCCGATCCGGCCAATCCGGCCGAGCTGTCCGCGCGCCTAGGCTTCGACACCCGCTTGGCCAATCTGCTCAACGGAGTTCGCAGCCAGGCAGAAAGCGCTGCCGCGCTGGCGGCCACCGCGCTGAACGCCGCCAATGACGCCCAGAACAAGGCCAGCGCCGCCACGCAAGCGGCCACCGCGGTGGCGAATGCGCGCGCGGCGGCCAGCAACACCAACTCGAGTTACGTGCTTGACATCGCCCGCTTGTACGTTGGCATTTTGAATCGCGGCACCGGCTATCTGCCTAACGGCACTGCGCGAGCCGGCCTGGACTACAACGGTATGCTCACCGCTTCCATGTACGACCAGCAAGGCTATTCGCTGGCCGTCCGTGCCCAGGACTTCATCGATTCCAGCGAGGGACAAAAATACTTCGGCGGCGGACAGTACGGTCCGGTCCTCAACAATCAGCAGTTCGTCGATCAAATCTTCCTGCAAGTATTGGGACGCACCGCCGGTCCAGGCAACGTCTGGCTCAACGCCCTGAACGGTGGCCAAAGCCGTGGCGCCATCGCCAGCGGCATCATCCGCGATCTCACTGAAGGTGAGAATAATCAAGCCGCCGATTTTGGCGCCGCTGCCGCCTTCGACCAGCGCGTCGCCGACGCCCTGACCGCGTTCAACAACGACACCGCCACGACGGCAGGTATAGCCAAGAGTAACAGCGACGTCTCGGCCGCGTCCGCCGCGTGGAGCGACGCGCGCACCACGCTGCAAAACACCCCTAGCCCGACCAACGCACCGGCTGTGGTGGCGGCCCAGCGCGCCAAGACCTATCTGGCTTCCTCCAACACGGGCGAGCTGATCAAGCTGCTGGTCGGCTTTGGCAGCTCCGCCGATTACAACACCATCGTCAGCTATGTGGAGCAAATGAATGCCGGCAATGCGAGCTTCGCGTCCATCTGTAGTAATTTCTGCCTGCCGTTGACAGACCTCGAAGCCTTTTTCCAGAACTTGTTCTCCCAGGTCCTGCACCGTACCATCGCGGCCAATGCGCCGGATCGCGACGGTTTCAACTGGTGGGTCAATAGCACCAAGGAGCAGCAGCGAAACGGCAATGTCAACTACAGTAATCCCGGCTACGTTGCCTACGAGTTTTTCAAAGGTTGCCAGGGCGAGCTTTATGGCACGCCAAGCGCGTATCCGCGACGGGTGCGCAACAATTTCCCAGCCGAAGTGTCTAGCGTTCAAAGCCAGGACAACAACCAAGCCAACGCACTGGCCTCTAGCTACGACGCCGCGCTGTCCAACGCACAGCAGACCTTAGCCAATGCCCAGTATACGTGCAACTGGACCTATAACGACCTCACTGCCAAGACCGCGCTGAACAGTTTTGCCCAGACTCTAAAAGCATCACTGAGTGCGACCATCACGCTGGAAAACAAACAGGTCACGGCGGCCGCGGCCATGTCGGCCAAGCTGACCGCCCAAGACACTGCCACCGCCAGCCAAAACGCACTGGGCAGCATGGCCAATGGCTGGACCACGGCCCAGTTGGCCGAATTCGCCAACGGCGCCAACGGTGTCAGCAATGCGCTGCCGCCCGACTACGATCTGAGCAATGCCATGGCCAACGCGGCTGGCGCCAGCATCGCTGTGGCACTCAGCGCGCAGGACTTCGCGTCCGCTCAGGCTGCAACACAGCAGGTGATCCAGACGGTGCAGGTTTACAGCCTTGTGCTCAACCGCAAGCCTACACTAACCGAGGTCAACACAGCCCTGATCGCCTTCCGCAGCGGTCAAACCCTGGCCGATTTTTCCCAGGACCTGATCAGCGCCAATCCAGGCGCTTACCCGCCCGGCATGAGTAACGACATCTTCGTACGCATGCTGTTCACCAGTGTCCGTCTCATCCTGCTGCCGGCCGACAACCCGGGCCTGCAGTTCTGGAGCAACGCTATCACACCATCGCACTCGCGCGGACAGGTCGTGGTTGACATCATCAACAGTCTGACCAAGGAAAACATCAACGCTGACAGTGTCACCTTCGACACCAAGGTGACGGCTGGCGTGCAGACCATCGCCGCTGCTGCCCAGTCCGCCGCCAGCAGCCCGGACGTGGCCGGCTTCCTGCTAAGCATGGCGACCTTCCTGCGTGCGCAAGCCCAGCAGGCCGACGCCAGCGCCCAAGCCGCCCTGACTCCGCAGGCCAGGGCGGCCATCCAGATGAGCCAGTTGTACGTGGCCCTGTTGGGCCGCGTGCCTGACCTGCCGGCCCTGCTCAACGGCATCAGCCAGATGACCAGCGGTGGCATCGCCGCCGCCCAGATCGCGCAAAGCATCCTGGCCTCGAATGAGGTCCAGTCGCGCATCCCATCGACGGCGTCAAACGTCGACTTCGTGACCGCCTTCTACACCAAGGGCCTGGGTCGCGCCCCCGACGGCACCGAGTTGTCCACCTTGAGCGCCCAGCTCGACGCCGGCCAGCTCACCCGTGCCCAGTTGGTACTGAACGCGATTGACGCCGCCTACGCCTACCTCGGCAACGACATCATCAAGCTGGAAGCGCGCACTGTCTTCATGGGCCAGGTGGGCGCCGCTATGGGTTCAGCCGCCAGCACAATGAGCAATTTCAACAGCTACTTTGGCGGCAGCTTCACCACCGACCTGCAGAGCAAGCTGACCGACGCCGTGCACATCTATGTAGACCGCAGCGCAGAAGGCATCGACAGCACCACCGCCACCACCACCCAGCTGCATACAGCCCCGGATTCCATCGAGGTCGACCGCTGGGGTGACGTCACGCGCGAATACGACGCGCGCGACCGCAACTGGTACACCAGCATCGACTACAACGATGCCGGCCAGGCGATCCGCACCGTGCGCACTGGCATGACGCAGGACATCAACGGCATTGTCACCACCAAGCAAACACTTGGTACCTCCACCAGCTACGATAAGCTGGGACACGTGCTGCGAACCGAGGATGCCAAAACCTACGTCAATACCTACACTTACGACGCCCAAGGCGTGCTGTGGCAGGAGTTCCATGCCGATAACACCAGTGCTGTTGCCAGTGTGACCTACGCCAACGATGCCTTCGGCCAGCACTTCGCAGTCACCCAGAATGTGGGCGTCAACAGCTACGGCGTCACCTTGCCCGGTGCGGTGGTGACAACCTACACGTTTGACCGGCTGGGCCGCCAGACGACCCGCACTACCGCCAGCGTCAACGTGTCCAGCTTTGACGGCGCCAGCACCGAAAAACAAGCCACTGGCACCATCACCGAGAAGTACACCTACGACGAACTGGGCCGCCGTATTACCGACGCACTGAACACCACCGCAGCGGGCATCGCAGGCAGTCCGACGCTCTACACCCGCTACGACCTGAGCGGCAACATCATCAGCACTATCGACGGCAACGGTCTGGTCACCAACAGCGCCTATGATGCCCTCAACCACAAGACCGCAATGCGCCTGGCCAATAACGACACGCCATCCTGGCGCGTCGACGGCTTCGGCCGGGTACAGTCGCAGACCGACATCGCTGGCAACAACAGCTACTTCGAGTACAATGCCAGCGGCCAGATGACGCATCAGTACAGCCTGACGTGGGATGGCGTCGCCCGCCAGGACCTGCGCTACAGCTACGAAGACGGCACCGGCCGCCTGCTGCAAATCAACTACCGCACCAACCAGCTGGGCGCCGCCGAGGAACGCCAGATCACCTCCTACACCTACGACCGCGACGGCAACCGCACCAGCGAGAAAACCGTAACCAACAGCGGCCGTACTGTGCAGGACCAGGTCTTGATGTATGACGGCTTCAACCGCCTGTCCAATATTGTTTCGCGCGTGACCAATGCTGCCTACAACGTCCACTACACCTACGACAATAACGACAACCGCACCTCCGAGCAGACCGTCTTTGTCAACGATCGTGGCGACACTAAGACCATTTCGGTCAATTACGGCTACGACAAGATGAATCGCGAGACTAACGTCTCCGGTACTACCAACACCAAACTGGCCACGCCGGTTGTGACCGGAGGCGGCTACACCGACAATAATGGCGATCCTCAATGGAACGACCCGGTCTACACCTACTTTAACGACGCGGTGATTCCGGCCCATACCATCACCTATGACTGGCGCGGCAACCGTACCAGCGACAACGGCGAAACCTACAGCTATGACGCCGCCGGCCGCCTGATGAGCATCGTCAGCGGCGGCAGGACCAGCTACCGGCGCTACGACATCGCTGGCCGCGTGGTATTTTCCTCCGACGCTACCGCCGACGAGTCGCGCCTGAGCCAATACGATGCAGGCGGCCGCCTGCTGGTGCAACGCGTGGCAACCGCCGCCAATTCCAAGCTCAAGCAAACGATCAACTACACCGACTATGACAAGCTCAACAATCTGCTGCGCTACACCGTCACCCTGTCCGACGGTAAGACCGGCCAAACCTTCAATAACACTTACAACGCTAAGATCGGCGCCGTCGCCATGCTCGACACCACGGCGGTACAGAACTTCAATTCCAATACATGGAAGTCCAGCCAACAGAGCTACGACGTCAACGGCAACCTGGTAGCTGTACAGCAGTATGACGACAAAGATCGTACCAAGCCGAGCGCCAACGGTCTGACCACCATCATCAACGATGCGAATGGCCATGTATTGGAAAAAACCCAGAACGCCGTAGTGACGCACAGCCTGATCGCCAACGACATGCTGATTGGCAGCAGCAGCGCCAATCTTGAAACGTTCAGCAGCGTCTACGAATCCGCCACCGCGCCATCCGTGGCCAACCAGCCCACCGTCTACGCGGTGCAAAGCGATGCAGAAACGCTGATGTCGGTGGCACAAGCTATCTGGGGTGACCAACGTCTGTGGTACTTGATCGCCGACGCCAATGGCGGCATCGGCAGCACGCTCAAGGCCGGCCAGCAGCTGATCATTCCGCAGCGCGTCAACACCATCCTCAACGGCTACCTGTCCTTCACGCCCTATAACAAGGCCGAGGTAGTCGGCGACACCGCCCCTCATTTGGACATGCCGGCACCGCAAAGCAGTGGTGGCGGTGGCTGCGGCGGTATCGGTAAGCTGATCATGGTGGCTGTTGCTGTGGCAGTGACCATCTATACGGCCGGTGCCCTGTCGAGTTATGCCGCAACCGGCATCCTTGACACCATGGCGGCAGGCGCGTCGGCATTAGCTGGCGGGGTCCAAGTCGCTGGCGTAACCGCTGCTGCTGCCGGCTTCACTGGCGGCGCTATCGCAGGGGCAATTGGATCAGTAGCCAGCCAGGCTGTCGGCAACCTGATTGGCGCCCAAGATGGGTTCAGCTGGAATAGCGTTGCGTTAAGTGCGATTGGCAGCGGAGCGTCGGCGGGTATCGCCAACACGGCGAATGGCATCGGTAGCTCGTTGCTTGGTTCGGGTAGCAATCTTAGTTATCCGCAGATCGCCGCAAGGGCCGTTGTGTCTAACCTGGCCTCGCAGTCGGTTGCAAATATCACCGGTCTGCAGCGCGGCTTCTCTTGGGCCAATGTCGCCACGTCATATGCCAGTGCCTATGCGGGGGCGTTCGCCGGTGACGCAATGCAAAGCGCCTTGAGCGCCAAAGATAGCGTCTTGGCAGCAATGGTTGGCAATGCCCAACAGCTAGCCGTGCGCACCGTGGGCGGTTTTGCCGCTGGTGCAACTGCTTCGATCCTTCGCGGCGGCCATGTTAATGTAGCCCAAATTGCTACAGATGCGTTTGGTAATGCGCTGGGCAGCAGCTTGGCTGCGAGCAGCAGCGGAACGCCTGACTTGAGCGCCAATGAGTGGGACAAAATCAAGCAGGAGGTAATGTCTGGCGACAGGTATGCATCTACCGCGATGGACCCAAGGCAAAATTGGGTCACGGTCGCACGTGGCGGTCGCCTCTCTCCAAATCCAGACGGTCCCGATTTCCCAGCTGGTGTGTTGGATGATGGAGAGGAGTACACGAAGCAGACATACTCTGAGGGAGACCGATCATTCCCAGTCGCTCAAACCGCAAGGGGTGTTTATGCTTACCCCGCACAAGTGGTCCCTAGCGACGAAGCGCCAACCACGCCTATGCAGCAGGTGATTGTTTCCGGAAAGGCCGAACGCGAAGCGCTTCTTGCCGCTGAGGCGAGCGCGGCAGCACCATATGTCAGCGATAAGAGCGGATCGCTTGGCTCTGGCCTATACGATTGGGCCAATGACAGGCGCTCGACTGCGGCATATATGGCAACTGGCGTCTATGACGCGACGATGCGTAGCGGCTACATGAATACAATTCACAGTGCCTCCGATGCTGCAGTAGCGACCATTGACACGCTTGGAGAGGGCAATATTCAACAAGTCCGTAACGCGGCGGAAGAAGTATCGAACCTTCGCAATATCACTCGCACCGCAACACAAGGAAAATTAACCCCTTGGGGAGGGTATCTGTCCCGCGCCATTGAAGGACAGACTCCGACCTTCGATCAGCGATACGCAGATCGTGCTGCTAAGCTGATTAAGTCAGGGGTCGCTCAACCTACGGAATTCCAGATTTTGAGGGGTGTTGCAGCTGGGGCAGGACGATCGCACGCTACGGTGACGAACTTAACCACTGCCTCGCGCTATCTTGGCCCGTTTGCGACCTTGGGTGCCGTTGGGATGTCTGGGTATGAGATCTACAAAGCCGCGCCGAATGATAGACTGAGGATTGGTGTATCCGAAAGCACTGGGATGCTAGGTGGACTGGCCGGCGGGGCACTAGGCACAGCAGCTAGCGTAGCTGGACTTACAGGTCTCGCAGCGCTCACCGGTATTGCAGCGATTGCATCCGCACCGGTACTGATGGTTGGTGGGCTTGCGCTCGGTGGTTATGCTGCTTATCAGGGTGGCCATTGGGGGCGAGCCTTCGGTGATTACTCATATCGTTTGATGAACGGAAATTAATGGAAAACGACACCCTGACGGCACATCAGCATGCCAGACTCCCTTTTCAGCGACTCGTTTATTGCAAACGTGATGCGCAAGAATGGCTAAAGTGCGAAAACTTGGTGCTGTTCCACAGCAGTGATGCCGGCAATAGTTGGCAACAACTCCCGATGGAACGCACTCTATGGTCGAGGTTGGTGCTGGCGGCGTCTGATTGGCCGCCAACACCTAGAGCCTTTGGCTGGAGAAATGGGAAAATCGTCATTCTCCATGACGATTTTCATGAGGACGGTTCTCCAAACTTCCGATTTGTAAGCACGTTCAATCCGCAGTCGAAAAAATGGGCAGCAAAATCATACGGCCCAGTCTCTGACTACTCTGAGCAGTGGTGGAGCGAATTAGCATTTGATGCGTTAGCCACAATGGGCAAGGAGAAC
This sequence comes from Duganella flavida, assembly GCF_009857445.1. Taxonomy (GTDB): domain Bacteria; phylum Pseudomonadota; class Gammaproteobacteria; order Burkholderiales; family Burkholderiaceae_D; genus Rugamonas; species Rugamonas flavida. The sequence continues at coordinate 6,308 of NZ_WWCN01000031.1, read as the reverse complement.
ACCTCTTCAGATAGTCCCGCTGGTGCGTGAAAAGACAGCAATTACAGCGGTTCTTTGAGCGCCTTGTACAAGGTATCGCGGGAACAGCCCAGCTCCTTGGCCAACTGCGTCATCGACTTCTCGGGGCTAGCCGCGACCACCGCCCTAATGTGATCGGCGCTGTGCCGCACCTTCGGCCCGCGCGGCTGCGGTGCAGCGGCTTTCATGAGCAGCTCGGCTTCGTAGCGCGACACGAAGTGCATCAGGTCCTGGAGGTAGCGGAACGACTGGTGATGGCCTGCAGCTTCGGCTCGCCGCACCAGTTCGACGCCGTCAGTGTCATGCACCGCCGCGTAAATCTTTGCCAACACGTCGAAGCGGCTGTGCGGCAGGTCCGAGGCGGTACACGCCTCCACCACCGGCAGCAGCTTGGCGTTGGCAAGCGGGAACGCCGACAGCATCTGCACGATATTCTCGTAATTGAACCCTTCCGACAACACCATCGGCAGTCCATGCGGGATTTTCTTGGCCTCGATGGCTTCGTTGTACCTGGCGATGACCTGATCGAAAAACGCATCGAAACGCCGCTTGCCACCCTGGTATGCCTTCTTATCATCAATCACTGGCTTGTGCACTTGGCAGTAATGCGCGCTTTGCGGATCGCGGTGCCGGTAGCACAAGCGGCAAAATTCCGGCCTGTACTTTGTCCCTGCACGCTCTTCCATCTGCAAGTGAAATAACACTTCCTTGATCGCCTGTACCTCATCGGGCTTGATGTTGTGAGGCCCACCATCAAGTATCCCTTGCCTCAATTCCGGCACACGCTGTGCGACAAAGCTGTTGACCATCTGGACCGCCTCCATCCCCTCAATCATGCAGTTGGTCTCGCTCTTGTCCGGGAACTCGCCGGCCATGCCATACGCCGTCAGCACCCTGTACGCCTCGTTGCGCACCATCTGCGGGGTCCACATCCCCCAAGCCGGCTGCGCGGCTTTCGCCCGTATCGCCAGCGGCGGCAAGTCCTTCCTTTTGGTCTTCTGCTGACTGTTCTCTGATGTCATTTATTTATCTTCGTTTTCAAGCCTGATCGTTAGCGGCATGGCCACGGCCGCCAGCAAATCATACGGACCGACTGTCCGGTAATTCAAGCCATTTTCGCTAACGCGGCAAAAAATCTGCCCCGCTACAGTTTCGATGCGCCCCAAATGTACGCCTCTTGGCGACTCTGGGGAAAGGCAGGAACTACACACCTGACACATCTCTTCGAGATGACCCAGGGCGGCACCAGGAGGGGATTACAGCCGGATACGGCGGTTTTTCAAAGCGCAGCTAAAACGAAACAATTCAACGATATCAAGGAGTTAGTCATGACCACCAAAGTTCTAACCTTTCGCATCTCAATGCCGGTCTATGCCGACCTGTGCGCCACTGCCGCCGAGTTGGGCGTGCCGGTGGCCGCGCACGTGCGCCGCTTGATCGAGCGGGAACACCAGGCCGAACAGATCACCCAGCTCCGCAGCGAGCTGCTGGCCAAGCTGGAGCAGCTCACGCCGGCGACCACGCAGCCACGATTCCCGGCACTCGATGAAATCCTCTTGCTCAGCCGGGCGACCGCTTCCCACCTCAATGCGCAAATCGTCGCCCAAGTGCGCGCCAAGCTCGCCAACCAACAATAAGGACACGATATGAAAATCACATTACCCATCCTCGCACTGGCCTTGCTGGCCGGCCTGCTGGTCACACTGGGCTGCTGGACCTGGACGGTCACGCACACCTTCAGCTTACCTGATCCATGGTGGCATTGGCTGGCGTTCTACCTGCGACATACCTTGGATTCGCCAGACCTGCGCCCGATCATGTTCTGGTCGCTGCTTAAAGGATTCCTGCCAGCGTTCGCCGTGCTGTATGCAGTCAACGAGCTGGACGATACCGACCACAGCGTGCGTTTCCTGCGAGGTGCGCGTGTGGTGCGCGGCAAGGAACTGGCGAGCCAGACCCGTGACAAGCATCAGCAGCAAATCGAGATTGCCGGCGTGGCGATGCCGCTGGCCAGCGAACCCAGCCACCTGCTGCTGGCCGGCAGCACCAACACCGGCAAGAGTACCGCCATCTTCGAGTGCCTGAGCCTGGCCCTGACACGCGGCGACCGCGCCATCGTGATCGACCCGAACGGCCAGGCGCTGGCTCGCTTCGGCAGGAAAGGCGATACGGTGCTGAACCCGTTCGACAAGCGCTCGCCAGGCTGGGGCATTTTCAACGAGCTGCGCAACCCGTTCGATGTGGACCGGATCGCTAAAAGCGTGATCCCCGACAGCGGCGACTCCAGCGCGCAAGAGTGGCATGGCTACGCTCAGCAGCTCTTTGCCGAGACCGTGCGCGCACTGACCCAGAGCGGCGAGACCAGCACAGAGCGCCTGCTGTACTGGCTGACCCAGGCGCCGGCCGAGGAACTGAAAGGCTTGCTGGTCGGCTCCGCCGCCGGCGGACTGTTCGAGCCGGGCGCGGAGAAGGCGCTGGCCAGCACGCGTTTCATCCTGTCGCACCACGTCGGCGCATTCCAGTATTTGCATCCGGGCGCGTTCAGCCTGCGCACCTGGCTGGAGAGCGGCAAAGGCAATCTGTTCATCACCTGGAGAGAGGACATGCTGACCACGCTGCGCCCACTGGTGAGCGCCTGGACCGACATCCTGATCGCCTCGGCCCTCACCTTGCCGACTGACCAGCCGCGCCCGCTGTGGCTGGTGCTGGACGAGCTGGCCAGCCTGGAGCGCTTGAATAGTCTGGAAGCCGGCTTGACCAAGGGCCGCAAGCACGGCCTGCGCGTCGTGGCCGGCCTGCAATCGGTGTCGCAGCTTGATGCTTTGTATGGCGTCCACAGCGCAAAAACGCTGCGCAGTTGTTTCCGTAACGTGCTGGCCTTGGGATGTTCAAACGCCGACCCGCACACCGCCAAGGAGATCTCCGACGGACTGGGCCAATGCGAGGTCGAGCGCACGCTGACGACCTACAATAACGGCAAGGATGGCCGTACCAGTTCGACCACCACGCAACGCAGTATTGAGGCGGCCGTGTTGCCCGCCGAGCTGATGTCGCTGCCACCCTTGCATGGTTTCCTGAAGCTGGCCGGCGACCACGCAATCGGAAAAATCCGCCTGGTGCCACGGGACTTCCCAGTGCTGGCCAAACCGTTCGTGGAGCGTTGATATGTTGAGCTTGGCGAACGTTGGCAACGGCCAGACGGGGGCATCCTATTATGAGGAGGCTGACAACTACTACACAAACGATCATGGCCCGAGCGCCTGGTGGGGAGCCGGCGCGGCCAGTCTTGGGCTGGATGGCGCGGTGGAAGCCGCGCAGTTTGCCGCGCTCCTCGACGGCCGGCTGCCCAGCGGTGAAAGCCTGCACCACGCGGCGGCCGGCCGGCGCGGCGGCACCGACGCCACGTTCAGCGCGCCCAAGTCGGTCTCCCTGCAGGCGCTGGTCGGCGGGGACCGGCGCATCTTCGAGGCGCACCGCCTGGCCGTGGAGCGGGCGTTATCTTATGCCGAAACCCTGGTGGCCTGCCGCGTCACGGTGGACGGCATCACCCGCAGCGAGCGCACCGGCAACCTGGTGGTGGCGCGCTTCAACCATGACCTGAGCCGCGCGTGTGATCCCCAACTGCACACGCACTGCGTCATGATCAATGCCACGCGGCGCGCCGATGGCCAGTGGCGGGCGGTCGACAACGAAGCCATCTATCGGAACAAGATGCTGCTGGGCGCGTACTACCGCTCCGAGCTGGCCCGCGAGCTGCAAGCATTGGGCTACGCGGTGCGCCTGACCCACCTGGACGGCAGGTTCGAACTGGCGCACATCAACGAGCACCAAGTGAAGGCGTTCAGTCAGCGTAGCGCCATGATCGAGGCGTATCTGAAAACGCAAGGGATGGATCGCAGCGATGCCAGCGCATGGACCAAGAAGCTGGTGGCGGTCATCACGCGCGACAAGAAAACCGACGTCGACCGCACCGTGCTGCGCCAGGACTGGCGCGAGTTGAGCGCGGCCCAGGGCATCGACTACCGGATGCCGGAAGCGGCGGCCAGCCTGGCTGTCAAGACCGACGCCATGACGGTGTTGATGCAGGCCGTCGAGCATGCGAGCGAGCGGCGGTCGGTGTTCAGCCGGCAGGATGTTGTGCAGACCGCATTGGAGCGCGGCGTCGGTAAAACGACCCTGGACAAGATTGTGACGGCACTCGATGAGGCGGTCCGGTCGGGCCAGGTGATCCGCGACGGCGAGCGCTACACCACGCCGGCGGCGCAGCAGTTGGAGCGCGACATCCTGGACATCGAGGTGCGGGGCCGCGCGCTGCTTCCTCCGCTCTACCAGGGCGCGCGGGCCGATCTTGCCGCACCCTTGGCCAGCCTGTCGACCGGGCAGCGCGACGCCGTGCTGGGCATCCTGTTGACCACCAATCAAACCATCGGCATCCAGGGCCGCGCCGGCGCTGGCAAGACGACCTTGCTCAGCATCGCCGCCCAGCAGGCCAAGGCGTGCGGCTACACCGTCAAGGGCCTGGCACCAAGCGCCAGTGCGGCCCGCGAGCTGGCCGGGGCCGGCATTGATGCCGAAACGATTACGGCATTCAGCCATCGGCAAGCCAAGAAGCTCGACGGCCGCACGCTGCTCATTGTCGATGAGGCCGGCATGGCGTCGACGCGCCAGATGCACACGATCATGACCGAGGCCGCCGCCGCTGGCTGCCGCGTGGTCCTGGTTGGCGATACCGGCCAATTACGGTCGGTGGAAGCCGGCAAGCCCTTCGCGCAGTTGCAGGCCGGCGGGATGCACACGGCCGCCGTCAATCAAATCCAGCGCCAGAAGAACCAGCGCCTGAAACACGCGGTGGAGCTGGCCATGGACGGCCAGACAGGCATGGCCGTGAGCGTGCTGGACAAGGACATCACCGAGCTTGCCAACGCGCCGACCCGCTTCGAGCGCATCGCCAACGACTACATCGCTTTGACGCCAGCCGAGCGCCACGCCACCCGCGTCATCGCCGGCACACGCCATGCCCGTGCCGAGATTAACCGCTGCATCCGCGCCAAGCTGGGCCTGGCAGAACTGGGGCAGGAATTCACGCTGCTCGACCGCAAGGACCATACGGCGCAACAGGCCCGCTCGATCCTGGGCTATGACGCCGGCGACCTGGTGCTGGCCGAAACCGACTATCCTTCATTGGGATTGAAGCGCGGCGAGATTGCCACGGTGGTGGAACGCCTGGACCACGGCATCATGCTGGAACGCGCCGACGGCGTGCGCCAGCCCTGGCAGCCGGCGCTGGCCACCAAGCTGACGGCCTACGTGCCGGTGCGGCGGTCGTTGGCTGTGGGCGACCTGGTGCGCATCACCGCCAACGACCGCGCGCGCGGCCTGGTCAACGGCGACATGGCACGGGTCGATGCCATCGCGCCGGATCGGCAGGCGCTGACGCTGCGCTTTGACGACGACCGCACGGTGTTGCTCGACGGCCGCCGGCCCCTGGCGCTCGATCACGGCTACTGCTCGACGGTGCACGCCAGCCAGGGTCAGACCTGCGACCGGGTGCTGATCGAGGCAGACACGCACAGCCTGACGTCAAATCAAAACACGTTCTATGTCGCCATCAGCCGCGCCCGGCACCACGCGCAAATTTATACCGACGACCGCGACATGCTACCGCTGGCGATGGGCCGCCAGCACGAGAACACGGCGGCGCTCGATGTGCGCGCCAAAACGCTAGAGATGGGAGATGGGCTGTGTGTGCAGCCGTATTAAAAAACAAAAAGCTCCCCTAACCCCGGCAGTGGGGGTGGAGAGCTTCTTTCTTAGCTGCGGGGGTCAGGCTGCCAGCACGCGGTCCATCTTGGCCCGTTTCACCAGGCTATCCATTAGGATGATGAGCGCCTGCTGATCGGAATCGGGCAAGGCGTCCACGTCTTGCAGCAGCGCGTACAGCTTCGCGTTGTGCACAGCCGGCTCATGTACCGTCGTCGTGCGGCCAACCAACTCATCAAGAGTGACGTTGAGCACATCAGCGATCTTTACCAGGGTATCGAGCTGTGGCACGAATGTTCCGCGTTCCCAGCGGTTATAGGCGCGAGAGTTCACGCCGATCAATTCAGCCAGTCTAGTCTGTGTCAATTTGCGTGACTCGCGCAATGTTGTTGGTTTGCATACCGAATTGATAATCATCTAGCCGTCCTCCCTTCGGCCGAGCCGAGGAATAAAGTCACGGTACGAATCCGAACTTTATCGAGGAGGACGTCATGTTATTTTGTGGCATTGATCTTCATTCCAACAACTGT
>NZ_WWCN01000030.1 GCF_009857445.1 Duganella flavida | reverse complement strand
CGAGTAGAGCCACGTTGATCACTCCGATCTCCTGCCGATAAGACAGGTGGAATTGTGCTACTAACGTGGGTCAGATTCAGTTGCAAATTCGTGGGGAAAGTGGGTCAATTTTCAGTGCAACTTAACATGGGTCATTTTGCGTGCAAAATGACCCCATAAAAACGATGGAGATCGAGTGAAAACAAGGCCTTCTTCCTCACAGATTTGCATCCGGCCTGGGTCGAAATCAACACCAATTGCGTGGGTTAAATCGACCCACATGCAAATATTTTTAGTGACCCATCATGCCCGGAGTGTAAGGAATGCCGGCTCTAGTTTCCCATCAGCCGCAGTGTGAATACTGATATGCCAATCGGATTTCTCACCGCATTCGCATTTCAAATAAAAGGCCTGACTCGTTAATTTCGACAACACCAATTGCTGAGCGGGAAGCGAAAAATAAAACAGACTAGGCTTAGCGCTTGCATCCTTTTCCTGACCCGCTGTCACGATCCTCTGGCCCAAAAATTCTATTCGCAAAGAGTCATTGCTCCTTCGCGTCATACCACGCCACTGAGCCTTAACGATGATGGCTCGCCGTGGTAGGTCAGTGGCTTCTGCGTCAAGCCATGCTCGAATTGGCAGAGCCGGTGAGGCTATAGAGTTCTCGCCAGCTTCAGCCCCGCCGCCCTCTGAATTCGCAACCGCAATAATCGTGCGTTTAAGCTCCTCGATCTGCAACGCCATTGAAGAGAGGAGCTCTTCACTACGCTTGGCGTTTGTCGAGACCAGAGCTCTGATCTCATCAATCGATGCCGCAGTCTCGTCGAAATCCGTCGAAATCTTCGCGATCGAAATGGCCCGGTCTAATGCAGCAGTGGGCGATAGCGATTCAGCTCCGCATAGAGCACGTAAATCTCTGCGTCGACGGACCGATAATCGATAGGTCACGGCAGAACGACTCCAGCCCTTCGTTTCGGTATGCTCTGTGTTCATGCTCGGCTCCTTTGTTTTTGTTGTTCTGAGATCGCCGCGATCTCCTATCGCTGCAGTGAATGTTCCGCCTCGTGCGTTCGCCGCCTGGAGGAAATCGCATTGAGAAAACGCTTTGCAATGCGGTGACTGATGGATGCCGTCAGAATGGGGCGTGCGGTTACTCTGGTTTGAGGTCGCACCGCGTAATCAAGACTGGTTCCCTTCGCACGACTCCGCGACATTCGCAGCGCCAGAGCATCAATCGCCGCAGCTCGCCCGCAATCCTGCCTTTCATTGGGCTGATGAGCTTCGATATCGACGGATTGGAGCACGCCAAGATTGGTATAGATCGTGGTCGAAAAGCGAGAACGGCTTGCGGCCACATAGGTCAACTCGCGATCGCACATCGCAGGATTGGCTAACGTGTAAGCTGCATCAAACGTGCGGCCTTGGCTTTTGTGATTGGTCAGGCAGTATGCATAATCGAAGTGCCCGAACGATAGCGGCATCATGGCGATCTTCTCGCCGAGCTCATTCGCATCATCGAGCTCTATCTCAAACAGGGATGTGAAAGAAGCTTGGCCTTGGGCCAGCGTGCTCGAAGCTCAGCTTCGTCTTCTGGCGAGAGCACAACTCCACCCAATAACATTGCTGTATTGGGATCTGACGAATTGGTCATAGCTGCCTTGGCTTTTTCAGAACGCTGTAAATCATCAATTTCAGCCATGTCAATCTCATACTCATCAATTCGTTTGGCTCGTTCCTCCGGCTCTGAGATGCTCACGAAAATAAATCGCGTAGCACACTCGGTTGCGGAACGCATGATGATGTCCCCATCCCAAAGCTTCTCATCTTGCAACAGGAGGCTCAGCGATTGACAGCGTTCGCCGTAGTAATGCATTTGCCCCATTGCGAACCGGCTGTAGCGGGGATCAGTGGCCTTTGACTTCGAGATGACGCCGCTTATCTCATCGCGAATCTGGCTAAAAACTGCTAGTGATTCTCTGAGCAAGAGTTGCATTGGTGTGGCCTGGTTTTAGTGACTAACTCACGCATGACTCGCGGATAGTGGACTGTGACATCACAATCTACGGAGCTGTCGGTCATGGACTATTGTTTCGAGTTCGTTTTTTTACGCTTCTTTGCCTCGGTCTTATCCCACTCCGCTCCTTCTGCCTTGTTGCCTGCCCAGTTTGTTTGATCTGCCACGAAGGCCCTAAAGCGGCCATCGTATTTGAGGGCGGCGTGATCGATAGGCCAGTTCAAGAGGTCTACAATTTCCTTGCAGTCTGGCAGGTCACGCACGTAGCCCCAGTGAACCGCCTGGCCCCCGCCGCTGCCATCCTCGTGCCCAACGATCTTTAAAATTTTGCCTGCATTCGCATTCTTGTTGTGTAGCTCGGTGATGACGTTGACGCGGAAGGAGTGGAAGCTTGTCTGCGGCAGCTTGATGCCCAGAGCTCGCTGATGTTCGAGCAGAGCGGCAGACAGGTGCTTGTAGTAAGAGTGGTTGATATAGGGGCAGTGCGGGAAGATTCGCTCAGCACCTGCGGCCTTGCATTCTTCGACGTAGTCCAGAAAGCCCAGGTCTAGCAGAGCTTGGGCAATCGGGACGTTGCGAATGCCACCGGCTGTTTTGCTTTTATGGACGTGGATGTAATGCACGCCGTTATCCGCGAGGTGAACGTCTTGGACACGAATCTGAGTCGCTTCGCCAATCCGCATGCCGGAGTAAACGCCGAGCAGTGGCCCCCAAAACAGATCAGGCTCGTTCATGCGGGCGAGGTAGGCCTTGGGCTCAAACAGGGTCTGCAAAGCCGCCACAGGGAACGGCTGGAACGATTGCGTGCTGGCCTTGCGAGTCTTCTTCGTGTGGATATGCAGCCCTTTAACGGGATTGTCCTGAGTCAGCGTGTAGAGGCCGTGCCCAATCGCGTAGTCAAAGAAGTCCTTCAAACTATCCAGCTTGTTATCGATGGTCTTGGCCGTTTGAGCATCGGCCCCGCCCGCCAACATCGCTTTGTAGTCGGTGAGCGTCTTTTTGCTGATCGCATTGCTCTCAATCTCTTTCGCTTTGTAGTCGCCGCGAACCTTGCGGGCTTCGACCGTGCGAAGGCCTCGCTCTTTCAGGAAATCTGTGTTCTGGCTTTCAGCGAGCCAACGCTCAACCGATTCGACGTGTGAGAGCGACCGGGCCAGGAAATCTTTGATGTGATAGGTCTTCGTCACAACCGTCCGAGCCCCGTTTTTGCCTGCACAGTTCGCCAGCCATTTTGTGACAGCTGATATCAGGGCCTCGGATTTGGGAGTGTTTGGGGCTGGCTGTTGAATAACCGGAGCTGGCTGCATGTTTTGCAAGAGCGGGCCGATCTGATCCAGAGCTTCCATGGCACGAGAATGGTCCTCTTGCGTCCCATCGGTTTTGATCTTCATCCCATTGGGTAAGGTCAGTTCATATCGGCCAATCGATCCCAAGTCGAAATCGGACAGCTTCGGGCTGGTCATTGCTCGTTTCCTCTCAATGTTGAGATTCAGTTGCAGAGCAAGAATGTTAGCAGTTCTGGAACACTTAGTGCGAAGGCTAATTCGTTTTTCGATACCGTCGGCCTTGTAGCGAAAATAGTAGACGCCGAAGCGGTTGATCAGCAGACGAGGTGCTTTGATGGTCATGGTGGCTCACTAAGGGTGGCACACCCGCAAAAGCAAAAAGCCGTTGAATCCTATTGGAATCAACGGCTTCTGCCTGAATTTGGTTGCGGGGACAGGATTTGAACCTGTGACCTTCGGGTTATGAGCCCGACGAGCTGCCAGACTGCTCCACCCCGCGTCTGAGGCCATGATTATATACAAGCGTCTTGCATTGCGCAAGGCGAATTATGCGGCGGCCAATTTCCATAGCGAAGTCACCTCGGCGGCGCGGGCGGCGTGCAGAGGATCGGTAGCGTCCGCGGCGCGCGGATGGACCGGGCGCACGTCAATGCGGTCGATGACTTTGAGGCCGGCGGCGGCGATCCACTCCAGCAGCTGCTCGCGCGGACGCAGGCCCAGGTGTTCGGCCAGGTCGGACAGGATCAGCCAGCCTTCGCCACCAGGTGTCAGGTGGGCGGACAAGCCGCTGAGGAAGCCGCGCAGCATGCGGCTGTCCGGATCGTAGACCGCATATTCGATCGGCGAGCTTGGACGGGCCGGCACCCACGGTGGATTACACACCACCAGCGGTGCGCGGCCTTCGGGGAACAGGTCGGCCACTAGCAGCTCGACTTGCTCATCGACGCCCAGCAGCGCCAGGTTTTCGCGGGCGCAGCTCAGGGCGCGCTGGTCCTGGTCGGTGGCGACCACGCGTGCGATGCCGCGCTTGGCCAGCACCGCCGACAGCACGCCGGTACCAACGCCGATGTCGAATGCCAGCGTTACGCCTTTCGGCAGTGGCACGTCGGCCACCATCTGCACGTATTCACCGCGCACCGGTGAGAACACGCCGTAGTGTGGATGGATGCGCGCGCCCAGTGCCGGAATCTCAACGCCGGTGCGGCGCCATTCATGCGCGCCGATCAGGCCAAGCAGCTCGCGCATCGAGGCGATGAACGGTTCTTCGTAACGGCCATAGGCTTCGTTGCAAGCCAGCTTGATGTCCGGCGCGCGGCGCAGCGGAATCGTGTAGCCCTCTTCGAACGGAATCAACAGCATGGCCAGCGTGCGGGCGCGCTGCGATTGGGCCTGGCGATGCAGGTGGAAGGCTTCGGTCGGCGTGGCCGGCGCTTTGGCTGGTTTGGCTTTTTTGCCAGTCTTGCCTTTGTGGTCGGCGCGACGCGCCAAGGCTTGCAGCAGCTGGCGCGCGTTCTGGAAGTCACCGCGCCACAGCAGTGCAGTGCCTTCGCAGGCCAGGCGATATGCGACATCGGCATTGGTGCGGTCGTCGGCGATGACTACGCGCTTCGGCGGCGGCATGCCTGCTTCCGAGCGCCAGCGCGCGGAGCGCTGTTCGCCGTTCTCCTCCCAGTGGATGTGCAGTGGAGCGGAAGCAGGGGAGGTGTGTACGGACATGTGGGCCAATCGACAGAAATAGTGACGCGCTACGCGCAGACCGCGTAGCGGAGAGTGTCGCTATTATACCGGTCGGCGGTCCGTTACTACGCGGCGGCGCTGTTGGTCGGCGTTGCGGCATTTGCCGCAACTGCTGCTGGTACAGCGGCTGCATCTGCGGCGGCTGGCGTTTCGGCCGGTGCTGGCGTGGCGGTCTGCGAGTCGTTCGAGCCGGCTGCTGCGGCCTTGGCCTTGTCGGCGCTAGTCGGCGCTGTGTAGGTGTTGGTGTCCTTGCTGTCGACGAGATTCAGCAGGCGCAGGGACAGGCTGCGCAGCGTGTTGCGGTCGATGCCGTCGCTGGTCTGGCTGCTGCTCTTGTCGCCGCCGCTGGTAGCCAGCGCGGTTTGCAGGTCGCGGCCAATCAGTTTAAACAGGTCGGCCAGCGTGCCTGGGAAGTCGAGGTTCGGCAGCTGCACGGTCGGCAGGTCGTTGCCCGACGATTGGTCTTTGCTGCTGTCTTGCGTTGGCTGGGTATTCGCGTTGCTGGTCTGGCTGGCGGCAGCATCCAGTTGGTAGTTGTACTGGACTTCCACCTCAAAATCGAACTTGCGGCCGTCGGCGGTGGTGATGGTGCCTTTGCCGATGAAGTGCGAGCTGTCGGTCAGGCTGAAGGCTGCTGCATCCGAGACGCCGTTTGCGCCTTCGGTGTGCTGGTAGCCGGCGGCGTAGCTGGAAGAGGCTTCCAGGCTGGCCGAGTCGAAATCGATGGTGGCGCCTTTGGCTTTGTCGCCGAAGAGCGTTTGCGCGAAGCTGCTGACGAAATCCTGTGCGTAATCCACCGTGGCGTTACCGACGGAGGCCACGCGCTTGTCCAGATCCAGCGCGCTGCCGGATTTTGCGGCAGGCGTGGCATCCTGCGTTTTCTGTACGGCGCTCGACTTGCTGCCGCTTTGCTGGCCAGTGTAAAGGGATGGCCAGCGGCCGCCGAGGTTCGAAATGGTAGACATGATGGATTCCGTTTGATAGTACTTCTACAACTCTTTAACGGTATCGTACCCGATTACTTGAGGGCGGCGCGCAAATTAGTGGTGGTGGGTCCAGCCTTCCGGCGCTGCCAGGTAGGATGCGACGGCGTCTTTCTGGCCGATGGCGTGATGGCGCACTTCGCCGCATTGGCAAACGCCGAGGTAAGGCTGGATATGCGAGCAGGCCGATACCTTCTGCAGGCGAACCTGGACGGCTTTGGCGCACTTGGCGCATTTGAAGGTGAGGGTGCGTGGTGCTTTTAACATGATTCTATGACCGCTTGAGTAGGCAAAGGCGGGATTTTATCACTCAGGCGTAGGTATCCAGCGAGGGTTTGGCCGCCGGCTCGCCTTTGTAGGCTTGCTGCGCCAGCTCGGAACGCGCCTTGATTTCCATTTGCTGCGCCTGGGCGGCGACGGCGCGGTCGGGCCCCGAAGGTTCGGCCGGGGCCAGCGCGGCGGCTTCGATGGTGCGGGCGCGCTGGATGGTTTCCTCGGGCGTGGCGCCTGGCGAGGTGTCGATATTGACCTCGCCGCCGATGGCGTAATTGACGCCGTTTGGGCCGCGCTGGTAGGTGAAAGAGGCGCCGGAGGTGGCCAGTCCGCCCGCTGCGGCCAGGTGGGCTTGCTCGTGCTGGCGTACTTCGAGGTCGCGGGATTTGAGTTTGTCGATCAGGGCCAGCGCTTCGGAGGAGAGCTGGGTGGTGCTGGATGGCGAGGTGGTGGTTTTTTTTGTTTCAGGGGACGCAGGCGCCTGCGCCGGCGGCTCGCTGCGCGCCGGGGGCTGGGGAGTGGAACTCGGTGATATTGCGCCGATGCTCATGATTGTGCCTCGCGAAGGCTCAATCATAGCACCGGCGCGGATCAGCTGACGCTAATCGTGCTGCGGCCGCCGGCGGACGGCTGGACCAGGATTTTGGCCGAAATCCGCTCGGTCATTTCCTGCACGTGCGAGATCACGCCGACTTTGCGGCCCATCGCTTGCAGGCCGTCCAGAGCGTCCATCGCCACGCGCAAGGTGTCGGCATCGAGGCTGCCAAAGCCTTCGTCGATGAACAGCGATTCGACCCGCACGCGGTTGGAGGACAGCGAGGCCAGTCCCAGCGCCAAGGCCAGCGAAACCAGGAAGGATTCGCCTCCGGACAGCGAGTGCACCGAGCGCATTTCGCCGCCCATATCCTGGTCGCGCACCAGCAGCGCCAGTGACGGCCCGGCGTTGTTGGGGATGCGTTCGAGCTGGTAGCGGCGCGACAGGTGGTTCAGGTGCGCGTTGGCGTAACCCAGCAGGACGTCCAGCGTGAATTGCTGGGCGTAGTTGCGGAAGCGCTTGCCGTCGGCGGAACCGATCAGGTCATCCATCCGCGCCCAGCGCTGGGCGATGCTTTCCTGCTGCTCGATTTCGGCCAGCATGTCGGACGAGCGGCGGCGCTTGTCGTCGTCTTGCGCCAGCGCGAGCTGCAGGGCTGTGGCGTGGTCGCTGGCGGCTTTGCGTTCGACCAGCAGAGCGTTCAGCAAGGAGGCGATGATGGCGACCGGCGATTCGGCCGGCGCGGCATCTTCTGCGTCGGTGTGTGCGGGCTGCGCGGGCGCTGGGATGCGCGGCGGCGGGGCGGTGAGCTGATGCTGCTCGCGTTGGCGCTGGCGTTCTTGCAGGATGGTTGCGGCTTGGTCGACTGCGCGCGCCAGTGCTTGCAGGGCGCTGCGTTCTGCGTGGATGTCGCCGGCGGCGCGGGCCAAAAGTTCGTGCAGCTGCGGCAGCTCTTGCAGGCCGGCGTCGGGCTGCTGCTGCTGGAAGGCTGCGAGCCAGTCGTTCAGGCGCGTAGCGGCGGCGGTGGCAGCGGCTTGCAGCGCCGCTAGCTGTTTGCCTGCCTGCGCGGCTGCTTCGTCGTAGCGGATACGCGCTTGTGCTGCCTGCTGGGCGGCGGTTTGCGCGGCGGCGTGGCGGGTTTTCGCGCTGTCGATGGCCGCTTGTAATGCGGCTTCCACGTCGCGCACTTCTTTGCCGCCCCACATGGACATGCGCTGTTCCTGACTTGCTTTCAGCGCTGCGTCGGCTGCAGCGAAGGCGTCGCGGACGGCGATGGCGTCTTGCCCTGTCTTGGCCTGCGCTTCGTTGAGGGCATTCAGCTCGACCTCGAAGCCGGCCAGTGCGGCATTGCGCTCATCGTAGGCAGTGCGATACGCCAGCCATTGCTTGCTTTCCGCTTGGCGCGCTTCATAGAATCGCGCCGGGCCGGAACGCCAGTCTTCCTTCCATTCTTCGCTTGGTATATCGCCGCCGCTGAACGCGGCGTCCAGATCGGACAGCAGACCGCTCAAGGTGAGCGCAACTTCGATGCGCTGGTCTTCGAGTGCCTTGTATTCCGTATTCGATTGCGCCAGCGCGGTGCGCGCGGCTGCGGCCACGGTCTGCAAACGTGTGTGCTCGGCGGCGGCACGGTCGTAGGCAACTTGCGCCTGATCGCGGGCGATGAGTGCCGCGTGCAGGGCGCGTTCTTGCTGCTCGATGGCTTGCAAGGCCTGATGCGTTACGGCCAGCTGCGCGACGAACCATGCGCTGCGCTCGGCCTCGGGCGGCAGCGCGGCGGCGGCTTGCCCGTGCAGGGCGTGCGCCGACCATGCAGTGCTCACGCGCTCCAGCGCTTGCTGCACCGAGCGCTGTTCGATGGCGAGGAGGTTCAACTGCTCGGCGCTGGCTTGCGCCGTGGCGCGATGAGCGGCTTGCTGGTTGACGTTGGCCTCCATCTGCTGGCGGCATTGCGCCACATCGGACTGGAACTCGCGCAGCATGTTTTGCAGGCTGTCGTCGTTGTGGCGATACGGATGATCGTGTGCGCCGCACACCGGGCAGGGCGTGTCATCTTCCAGCGACTGACGCAGCGATTCGACGCTCTTGGCGCAAGCCGCTTCCGCGAGGCGCAGCGCGCGTTCAGCCTGCGAGAACGCCGCCATGATGGCGACGCCTTCCTGTTGCGACGCCGCGACTTGCGCCTCGGCGGCCGTCATGGCCTGCCGCAGCTGCGTCGATTGCGTCTCGATCTGGCCGTGGCGGGCCTGGTGCGAGGCCAGCTCCAGCCAGATTTTTTCGGCACCGGCCAGCAGGTTGCGGCGCTGCTCATGACTACTGCGCGAAGCCTGCAACTGCTCGACTGAATACGCGGCCATTGCCTGCGAGGCCTGCTGGCGCTGGCGGTCCAGCGATTGCAGCGCCTCCACGGCAGCAGCCAGTTTGGCGCTGGCGTCAGCTTCCTCATCGCGATGTGCCTGCGCGTTGCGCTGTACGCGCGACAGGCCGGACGCCAGCCGCTCTGCCGCCGCTGCCGACTGGCCGGCTTGCACGAACAGCACATCCCAGCGCTCCCATTGCAGCGCCAGCGCTTTCCAGTGCTTGTGCTGCTGCAGCCACGCCACGCCGGCCTGCTGCTGAGCGGCCAGGCGCGATTGCTCGTTTTGTTTCGATTGCAGCGCTGCCTTGGCGACGGCGTCCGCATGATCCGCTTTTTCGCGGGCGGCAGCGGCCTGGCGATAAGCGGGCAGCATCGCTTCAATGCGCGCATCCAGCGCCTTGGCCTGGTCCAGTTGCGGTGCGGCGGCGCGTTGCGCGGCCTCCGCTTCCTGCTGGCTGGCGGCCGATTGTGTGAGCGCGGCATTGGCCTGCTCCAGTGCCTGCGCGGCTTGCTGCACGTTCTGCAAGCTGGCGGCGATGGCCGCTTGCGTGCCCGCGATGTCGCCTTCGATGCGGCGAATCTCGTCGGCCAGCGGGCGTGCCGGCTGCACCGCATCGACCAGCGCCAGTGCGGCGTGGCGCGGTGCGGCGGCGGCTACTTCGGCCTGCGCGGCTGCGACGGCATGCTGCGCGGCCTGTTCTTCCTGTGCGAGTTTTTCCGCTTGCTGATGCCAGCGCAGTTCCTGCTCAAGTTCCGCTTTTTGCTGGTCCAGCGCTTGCAAGGCCGCACCGGCATCGGTAGATTTAGCTGCAATTTCTGCGCGCTGGTCGGCGCTGAGTGGCTTCTGGTCCGCCAGCCGCAGGTTCAGTTTTTGCAGCGCCGCCTGTTCCAGCTTGTTGCGCTCAAAGGCGCGGATCGATATTTCGGAGTAGACCGTGCTGCCGGTCAGCGTCTCCAGCAGTTCGCCGCGTTCGTTGTCCTCGGCCTTGAGGAAGGCCGAGAACTCGTTCTGCGCCAGCAGCACCGCGCGCGTGAACTGTTCGAACGATAGCCCGATGCGCTTCTCGATTTCCGCTTTCACCTCAGTCTTGGTGCCGCCGATCGGCTGCTCGGAAGGCAGCAGCTGCAGCGACATGCTGGTCGGCTGCAACGCACCTTCCGCCTTGTTACGCGAGCGGCGCACGCTCCAGCGCGCGCGGTAGGTGGCGTTGTCGCTGCCGACGAATTCCACTTCCGCGTAGCCTTCCGCTGTACCACGGCGCAGCAGTGTGCGCGGGTCCTGGGTGGAGACGGTTTCGTTGCCGACGTCGGCGAGGTAGTTGCGGCCGGCCACGCGCAGCAAGCGCGGGGTGGCGTCGTACAGGGCCAGGCACAAGGCGTCCAGCAAGGTGCTCTTGCCCGCGCCGGTCGGGCCGCTGATGGCGAACAGGCCGGTCGACGCCAAAGGCTCCGATTCAAAATTGACGCTGAATTCTTCGGCCAGCGAGGCCAGATTCTTACCGCTGATTTTCAGGATTCTCATGGCAGCATCAACTCCGCAAAGGCGCTCAGTTGATCGGCCGGCGCATCGTTGCCGAAGCGCTGCTGGTAAAGCTGTTTGAAAATGTCGTCAGGCTTGAGTTTCTCAAGCTGGTCGAGCGTCATTACTTCCTTGTCGATGGACGAAGTGCGGGCTGCGGTCGAGGTTTCGATTTTGGCCAGGCGCACGGCCTTGCCGTCCAACGCCGCTTCGATGCGCGCGCGCAGGCCCGGTTCCGGCTGTTCCAGCAGCACGCGCACTTCCAGATACGGCTGCTGCTCGGCTGGCGCGTCCGGCGGCGACAGCGCGGCCAGTTCTTCCAGCACCTGCGCCAATGGCGCCGGCTTGGATGGAATGCGCAGCAGCTCCACCGCGCGCGGCACCGGCACCGGCACGATCTCGCGTAGGGCGGCGCCATCGAGGTCGATACGCAAAATCTGGTGCGCATAATTTACCTCGGCGAACGACAGCGGCAACGGACTGCCGCAATAGCGGATGTGTTCCTGCTTGCCGACGTTCTGCGCCAGGTGCAAATGGCCCAGCGCTGCGTAGGCGATGGCTGGATCGAAAATCCCGGCCGGCAGCATCTCGGTGCCGCCGATGACGATGCGGCGCTCGGAATCGCTGGATATCTGGCCGTCCACCATGTGGCAATGCCCCATCGCGATGATGGCCTGGCCTTCCTGCCGCCTGGATTGCGCCAGCTCGAATGCCTGCTGGTAGAGCAGGGCGATGCCGGCCAGGTAGGGATCCGTGCCATCCTGCGTCACGCGCGGCACGTCGCCGGGCCGCAGGAAGGGCACGGCCAGGCACCACGCTTCGACCGCGCCATCGCGGCCGGTCAGCGGCAGCACCAGCGATTCCACATCGATCGAGCCATCAGCAAGCCGTTGCACCGCGCCGACCACGCGCGTGCCGTGCGCTTCCAGCAAGGGGCCCGGCGCATCCAGCCGACCCGGCGAATCGTGGTTGCCGGCGATGACAATCAAATTCAGGTGCGGCGCGCGTTCCTTGGCCAGCCGCAGGAAGCGGTACAGCTGCTTCTGCGACGCCGCAGACGGATTGGCGTTATCGTAGACATCACCGGCGATCAGCAGCACGTCGGCCTGTTCGGCGACGATGGCGTCCAGCAGCCAGTCGAGAAAACGCTGGTGCTCATAATGACGCTCAAAATTATGCAGGGATAGGCCTAGGTGCCAGTCGGAGGTGTGCAGCAAACGCATGGGAAAAAGTCGAAACAGCCGGAAAAGCGCTCAATATAGCGCAAGCCAGCCGTCGACGGTTTGATTTATGCCGCGTTCAGGCTGCGTTGCTGGTTGGTGGCGGGATGGCCGGCCCGGAGCGGAAGGTATTGCGGCCGGCCTGTTTGGCCTCGTACAGCAGCACGTCGGCGCGGTTCAGCAATTCCGCCGGGCTCAACTCCTCGTCGCGGTAGAAGGTCAGGCCGATGCTGGTGGAAATCGACACCACCGTGCCGTCGAGGTCAAATTCGGTCTGCATGGCGGCGACGATTTTCGCCGCCAGCGCGGAGGCGTCGTCGATGCGGTGGATGCGGTCCATGACGATGGTGAACTCGTCGCCACCCAGCCGCGCGATGGTGTCGCTGGCGCGCATGGTGTGCGTCAGCCGCGCCGAGAAAGCCTTCAGCAGCGCGTCGCCGACGCCGTGGCCGTAGGTGTCGTTGACCGGCTTGAAGCGGTCGATATCCATATACATCACCGCCATCAGGTTGCCGTTGGCGCGCGCGCCTATCATGGCGTCGTGCAGTTTTTGCAGGAAGCCGGCACGGTTGGTCAGGCCGGTGAGGGCGTCCACCTGCGACAGCCGCAAGAGCCGCAGCTTCTCGCGCTTCTGCGAGCTGATGTCCTGCCGCATGACGTGGAAGCCGATTACCTTGGTGCTTTCCTCGTCCATTTGCGGAATGTAGACCACTTCGAAGGTGCGCTCGGTGGTGTCGCTGGTGTCGTCTTCCTCAAAGGTCAGCGTTTCACCGGCCAGCACGCGCTGCACGTAAGGTTCGAGGAAGGCGTGGCGCTCCGG
This sequence comes from Duganella flavida, assembly GCF_009857445.1. Lineage (GTDB taxonomy): Bacteria > Pseudomonadota > Gammaproteobacteria > Burkholderiales > Burkholderiaceae_D > Rugamonas > Rugamonas flavida. The sequence continues at coordinate 21,172 of NZ_WWCN01000030.1, read as the reverse complement.
TCCCATCGTCTCAAGGATGGTGCGGCCCAGAACCGTGGTGCCGGTGCGGTTGAATTCCCGCTCGTAGGCCAGGTTGTGGAAGCGGTAGACTTGTTCGGCGTCGATGTAGGCCACCATGGCCGGCAGCGTATCGGCGATGGTGCGCAGGCGCGCCTCGCTTTCGCGCAGCGCCATCACGGATTTACGGACGTGGGTGATATCGTCCACGGTGCCGACGTAGCCGTACACTTTGCCGTCCACCACCATCGCGGCGATCTTGAACGAGACCCACACGATCATGCCGTCCGGGTGTACGCAGCGTAGCGTGTCCTGGTAGGGCGCGCGGGTTTGCGCCATGTGCTTGAGCGCTGCCTTGAGCACCGCGCGGTCGTGCGGATGGACCGCGCGCATCCACGCATCGCCCAGCGCTTCGTCGCGCGATACGCCGGTAATCAATTCAAAAGTGCGGTTGACGTAGGTGCAGTGGCCGGTGGCGTCGGCGCGGATCAGGCCTAGCGGCGAGGCGTCGTTGACGGCGGCGAGTTCCGCCTGGTTTTTGCGCATCGCCAGTTCAGTTTCCTTGCGCGAGGTGATGTCGCGCACGTTGACCGCCACGCCGTCGGTGATCGGTACGATCTGGTGGTGTAGCCAATGCACGTCGCGATTGGGCAGGAAGTTGACCTCGATTTCTTCCTGCGTCGGCTGGCGCGACTCCAGCACGTGGCGGAATTTGTCGACGAAGCCCTCGGAGTGCAGCTCGGGCATGACCTCGATCAGGCGCTTGCCCTTGATTTGCTCGCTGCGGAAGCCAATCAGCTGCGCGGCGCGTTCATTCAGGTCGGCGATGGTGAAGTCGAGGATCTCGCGGTGCGCGCCGCGCATGCGGCAGGCTTTCAGCAGATACACCGCATCGAGGCTGGCGTCGGCGGCGGCGCGCAGCATCAGCTGCGCCTCTATCACCATGCTGGCGGTGCGGCGCAGGCGGTGCGCCTGCTGCACCAGCAGGTAGACGAATAGCAGCACCAGCGCCGATGCCACCAGGGTGGCGCCGTAGTAGGTGCTGCGCCGGCGGTCGAAACGGGTCATTGCCGCGTCGCTTGGAATGCCTACTACCGCCATCAACAGGTAGCGCGGCATCTCGGTGTAGCCGTAGACACGGTCGATAGCGTCGAACGGGCGTTTCAGCAGCAGCTCGTCGGCAGGCTGCGTGCTGCTGGCCTGCGCCACGCTGAAATCGATACTGTCGCTGATGATGATCTGGTCGTCGATGCGGGCCGAGGACATGCCGTTCTCGCGGCTGAGCAGCATTACCGCGCCACCCGGTTCGACGTTCAGGCGGTCGTAGTCTTCGACGAAATAGGCCGGGTCCATCATCACCAGGATCACGCCGGCGAAGCTGCCGTTGGGATTATTCAGGCGGCGCGATATCTGGATTTGCCATTTCTTGGTGCGGCTGTCGACCACCGGTGTGGATACCAGCGACACGTCGGCTGGATTAGTGATATGACTTTTAAAGAAGGCGGTCTGCTTGAGGTCCGGCGCGAAGTAGCCGTTCATGCTGTCGATGACCAGGCCCTCGTGATTGAGGATGGCCATCGGCAGATCGAGCTTGGTGGGCAGCAGCGAATCGAGCAGGCCATTTTTACGCGCGAATTCGGCCAGCCGCAGACGGCCATCGGTTTCCTCGTATTTCAGCTTGAACAGCTGGGTAGCATGGTCGGTCTGGCGCAGCAGGTGATTGGTGTGCTCGGCCAGCGTGCGCGAAAGCGACTGACTGTGCAAGACGGCTTCGTGACGGGCAGTCATTTTTTCCTGTCGCACCTGATACGCCACCGCCGCCCACATGAAGGCCAGCAGCGCAACGCCAAAGGCGGGCAGCAAGATGGCACGGTACAAACGGCGTAGGAATTCGGGCATCGGATGGCGTTCTTTAGGCTGGTCTGACGTCTCAGCAGTTATTCTGCACGGAAATACGAGTTTTGGCGTGGATGGCGTGAAAAAAGTCGCATTCCGTTCACAGGCAATGTTGATTTCTTTATTAGAATAGCGCTCATGACCGAACCAATTTTGAGCCTGTCCGCCGCGCGGGCGCTGCACCTCGCGGCGCAAGGCCTGCTGCAGCCGCGCCGCCGCAAGGCGCGCCAGCCGGACGTGCTGGAGACGATCCGCCAAATGGGCGTGCTGCAGATCGATACCATCCATGTGGTGGCGCGCAGCCCGTACCTGGTGCTGTGGAGCCGTCTGGGCGACTATCCGCAGCCGTGGCTGGAGCAGGCCCTGGCCGCCGGCGAATTGTTCGAGTACTGGGCGCACGAGGCCTGCTTTGTGCCGGTCGAGGACTACGGCCTGTATCGCCACCGCATGCTCGATCCGGAGGCGATGGGCTGGAAGTATTCGGCCACGTGGATGGAAGAGCGCCGCGCCGATGTGGAGGCGGTGCTGGAACATATCCGTGCCAACGGCCCCACGCGGTCTTCTGATTTCGAACGCACCGACGGCCAAAGTGGCGGCTGGTGGAGCTGGAAGCCGGAGAAGCGTTCGCTGGAAGTGCTGTTCACCACTGGCGCGCTGATGATCGCCGCGCGCCACAACTTCCAGCGCATCTATGATCTGGCGGAGCGTGTGCTGCCGCATTGGGACGACAGCCAGCATTTGCAATCCAAGGATGCGGTGCAGCGCGAATTGGTGCTGAAAGCCGTGAAGGCGCTGGGCTGCGCGCGCGCCGCGTGGATCAGCGACTACTTCCGTACCAAGCCGCCGCGCCTCGATCCGGAAACGCTGGTCGAGCAGGGCGCCTTGCTGCGCGCGTGGGTGGACGATTGGGACGATCCGATCTATGTCCATCCCGATCATGCGGCGCTGCTGGAACAAGCCGCCGCCGGTGCGCTGGCGCCGACGCTGACTACCATCCTGTCGCCGTTCGACCCGGTGGTGTGGGACCGCCGCCGCGCGCAGGAGCTATTCAACTTTGACTACCGGCTGGAATGCTATACGCCGGCCGAGAAGCGCAAATACGGCTATTTCACGCTGCCGATCTTGCGGCGCGGCGCGCTGGTTGGCCGCGTGGACGCTAAGGCGCACCGGCGCGACGGTGTATTTGAAGTGAAGTCGCTGGTGCTGGAGCCCGGAGTGCGTGTCAGCGAACGCTTCACGCGCGACATCGCCGGCGCCTTGCAACGGCTGGCTGATTGGCATGAGTGCCCGCAGATCAAAATAACACAAGCATCGCCGGCTGATTTCGGCAAGCTATTACAAAAGGAAGCTGCATGACACTGCCCGCCGCCCCCGCCAGCCTGCTGGCCGCAGACGGACAACCGCTGTTTGGACGTTATGCCGGCCAGGTCGGCAATATCGACTGGAGCCAACTGGCCAAGCCGTTTGCCCGCAGCCCGCTGTGGCGGCGCTTCCATCACAAGCGCTGGCACTACGTGGCGCTGTGCACGGAAGAGGTGTTCTGCGCGGTGGCCATTGTGGATCTGGGCTGGATCAGCACCGCCTTTGCCTATGCCTTCGACCGCAAGGACGGCGATATGCTGGCCAATTTTTCGCAGGATGGCTTGCCGCTGGTGTCGGCCAAGCTGGCCAACCACGCGGGCCAGTCGAGCCGCTTCAAAACGCGCAACAGCTATATCGCGGTGGATGCGCAGGGTGATGGCAGCTATCAATTGACGCTGCAATGCGATTACCTGGAAATCGATGCGACGTTTGGCCCCGGCCCGTCGCCGCTGCTGCTGGCGACTGGTCCGATCGATAAGGGCTCGGTGCACGCGACGCAGAAATCGTCCGGCATGCCGCTGCACGGCGAAGTGCGGACCTGGCGCGAAGAGTACAAACTCGATGGCGGCGTCGCCAGCTTCGATTATTCCAACGGCCTGCTGGCGCGGAATACCGACTGGCGCTGGGCCTCGGCGCACAATCTGGAACTGGGCTTCAACCTGCAAGCCGGCTATTTCGGCGACCATGAAAATGCCCTGTGGCTGGACGGCGACTTGATTGCGCTGGCCCCGGCCCACTTCCTGTACGATAAAAAGGATGCGCTGTCGCAGTGGCATATTTTTACTGAAGACGATATGCTGGACCTGTACTTCACACCGGAAGGCGCGCGCCGCGACGACAAGAAAATGGTGGTGGCGGCCAGCCGCTACTTGCAACCGATAGGCACTTTCAGCGGCTGGGTGCGCAGTGCGCCGGACCAGCCGAAACGCATGGTCACGCAGCTGATGGGCGTGACCGAAGACCACTCATCCCGCTGGTAAAAACTTATGAGCATCCGCAATCTCGACCGCCTGTTCCAACCACGTTCGGTGGCCGTGATTGGCGCGTCGGATAATCCGCAGCGCATCGGTACGCGGGTGCTGGCCAATTTGCTGGACGGCGAATTTGCGCGCGACGGCGGCAAGGTGTGGCCGCTCAACCCCAAGCATGACACGCTGCGCGGCATGCCGTGCTACGCTCGCGTGGGCGCGCTACCGGCAGCAGCCGACCTAGCGATTATCTGCACGCCGCCTGCTACGGTGGCTGGTTTAATTAGTGAACTGGGACAGGCCGGCACCAAGGCCGCCATCGTGATGACGGCCGATCCGGGCCACACCGGTGGGCGCGCTTTGCGGCAGGCGATGCTGGAAGCGGCCAAGCCGCATCTGCTGCGCATTCTTGGCGCGGGCAGCGTGGGCCTGCAATCGCCGGCGCTGGGATTGAACGCCAGCTTCACGCAAATGGCGGCGTGCACCGGGCGGCTGGCTTTCGTGTCGCAATCGGGCGCGCTGGCGACGGCGGTGCTGGATTGGGCCGGGCAGCGTGGCATAGGCTTCTCGCGCTTCGTCGCGATGGGCGACGGCGTGGACGTCGATTTCGGCGATTTGCTCGACTACCTCGCTGCCGATGCCGACACCGAAGCGATCCTGCTGTGCATAGAGCATGTGAGCAGCGCGCGTAAATTCATGTCGGCGGGACGGTTGGCGGCGCGCGGCAAGCCGGTCATCGTCTTGAAAGTAGGGCGCGATGCGGCGCCGGGTGCGGACCTTGTGTTCGATGCGGCGATCCGCCGCGCCGGCATGTTGCGCGTGCACTCCACCGAAGATTTGTTCGACGCCGTCGAAACGCTGGCGCGCCAGCGTCCGCAGCGCGGCGAGCGGCTGGCGGTGCTGACCAACGGTGGCGGCTTGGGCCTGATCGCTGCCGACGCACTGGCTTGCAGCGGCGCGCAACTGGCGCCCTTGTCGCCTGAGACCAACAGACGCCTGCTGCAAATGGGCGCGCCGCAAACCAATCCGCTCGACTTCCTGGCCGATGCGCCGGTCGAGCACTACACCGGGGCAGTGGAAGCATTGCTGCGCGATCCGCAGGCCGACGCGCTGCTGTTCCTGCATGCACCCACCGCGATGGTGGCGAGCGACCTGATAGCCGCCGCCGTCGCGCCTATCATGCAAGCAGCGGATAAAAACGTGTTGTCCTGCTGGCTGGGCGGAGGTTCGGTAGCGCAGGCGCGGCGCGTGTTTGCGGACGCCGGCTTGCCGACTTACGACACGCCGGAAAAAGCCGTCAACGGCTTTCTGCAAATCGCGCAGTACCGCCGCAACCAGGAGCTGTTGATGGAAGTACCGACCGGTGTGCCAGCCACCAGCGCTGGTGAACGCTCGGCGGCGCGCGCGCTGGTGCAGGCCGCGCTGGCAGCCGGCCGCACCGAATTGTCGGACACCGATGCGCGTGCGCTGATGGCGGCTTACGGCCTCGCACTGGCCACGCCGCAACAAGCCGCGTTGACCGGCGCCACGCTGGCAGCAGCGCGGATTCAAATCAGTCACGATCCGGTATTCGGACCGGTGGTGTTTTTCGGGCAGGGTGGCATCGCAGCCGATGTGGCGGCCGACCGCGCGGCCGGCCTGCCGCCGTTGAACATGACGCTGGCGCGTGACCTGGTCAGCCGCACCCGCGTCTCGCGCCTGCTGGCGCAAAGCCAGACGCCTGCCGACGCCGAAGCGCTGATCCGCACGCTGGTGCAAGTGGCTGATATGGTGGCCGATCTGCCGGAGCTGACCGAGCTTGATCTCAATCCGCTGTTGGCGATAGGCGGCAGCGTGGTGGCGCTGGGCGCGCGCATGCAGCTGGCCAAAGCCCGTGCGCGCCGCGCCGCATTGGCGATTCGTCCGTATCCGCAGGAGCTGGAAGAGCGCGTGGACTGGGGCGGCGGGCAGATCCTGCTGCGCCCGATCCGGCCGGAAGACGGGCCGCAGCACCAGGTCTTCTTCAGTGCACTGGATGCCGATGATATTCGCCTGCGCTTTTTCTCCGCCATGCGCGAGCTGCCGCCGGCCCAATTGGCGCGCCTGACGCAAATCGATTATGACCGCGCGATGGCTTTCATCGCGACGCGCCCGAACGCCGCCGGCGAGCCGGAAACGCTGGGCGTGGTGCGCGCAGTGACCGATCCCGATAATCAGTCTGCTGAATTTGCCATCATCGTGCGTTCCGATTTGAAAGGGCGCGGACTGGGCTATATTTTGTTCCAAAAACTGGTGGATTATTTCCGTGCACATGGCACGCGGGAGATCGTCGGCGATGCTTTATCGGAGAACGGCGGCGTGCAAAAACTGATACGCCATTTCGGCGGCGTGGTATTGCCGCATCCAGAAGCAGGAATGGTGCGCCTTCAGTTACCTTTGCGATAGCATTTGTATAAAGCTTGATATATATTTGGGTATATCGGCGCTAGGGCGAGTTTGTGCTACGTCAAAGCGCGCACTGTCGGGAATATTTACACTTTTACTTCCACCATACAAGCCTTGGGAGTCAGAAGAATGTTAACCGCCACATATACTTTGGTAGCTCTGTCTGTCGAACAAGCCAGTGTTCGTCTGAGCCTGCTATCGTTCCAGAAGTATATGCGCAGCACGCTCATGCAGCAGAACCGCATGACTCTGTCGCAGCTGGAATACGCGTGCGAAAACCTGAATACCCTGTATCAAGCCTGTCACTGGCGCAAGACCGAGATGTATCTGATCCCGGCGCTGCGTGACGCCACCGAGCGCGCCGATCATCTGTTGGACGAACTCAATCGTTTAAACCAGAACGCGTTGACGTCGATCCGCTTGCTGCAAGACAAGCTGGGCGCCCTGGCCGATGTGCGCGACGAACAAGTCAGCGAAGTGTGCGACAGCATCGATACTTTCTGCGCATCCTTGCTCAAGCGCCTGGAAAAAGAGGAGCAGGAGTTGTTCGGGCTGGCACGCAATGCGATTGCTGGCGAAACCTGGTTCTCAATTGCCAACCAGTTGATGATGCATGATAAGCATTTGGATGAAATGAAGCGCTCCGGCCTGCCGCCAGCCGAAGCCGCGCAAGTGACGGCGCGCCGCCACGCGCTGCCGGGCGGGGACGTGGATGACGGTCAGATTTCTATTCCGGGCCTGCAAGTGCTGCCCATAGTTGGACTGGACGACGAGCCAGTCCAGCCTGTACGCCGGTCCTCGCGGCAGTCGGCGCGAGACGATGTCATTATGAAATAACCACCCCGTAGCGCATGCGTAGGGCAAATTCCTCCTGCTTTGCTATGATGGTGGTTTTAGCCATCACCATAGCGCACCATGTTTGAATTCCTCTTTAAGCGTGCTACAGAAACTTCGGCCATTGCGCCATCCCCGGCGGCAGCGCCGGAACCGGATGCGGCTGCCGGTCGCCGTGACGAGCAGGCGCAGCGCGCCGCCGCCCTGAATGGCAATGAAGCGGCTGCGGTCGCCCTGATCCTGGAAAGTGAATTTGCCGGCGTGCGCCAGGCTGCGGCCGAGCATGTGCACACGCAGGCTGCACTGGAGCAGGTGCTGCAGGCGGTGCGCAACAGCGACCGTCGCGTCGCCAAGCTGATGCAGGGCCGGCTGGACGCCATCCGCTACCAGCAAGCAGAGCAACAAAAAGCACAGGCGTGCCTGGATCTGGCGCAACGTCTGTTGCAAGATGAAAAGCTGACGCCGAACGCTGTGGCGGAACTGGACCGGCAGTGGCAGGTGGTGGCCGAAGTGCCATCGCTGGCCACTGAGTACGCTTCGGCGCGCGCGGCGCTGGCGGCGCGGCTGGAAGCGCAGGTGAATTTGCAGCGTGTGATCATTGATGCGCTGGCGGCGTTGCGCAAGCTGCCGGAAGCCGGCTTGCCGGCGGAAGAGGCCCTGCAAGCGCTGGAACGCCACGCTGCCGCGCAAAGCGGCTACCAGGAAGCGCCAGAGCATAATGCGCTCCCGCGCCACCTGCTGAGCGACTTCGCGCTAGCCGTGGAACAAACCCGTGCCGCGCTGACCGTGGCGCCGAAGCCAGCCCCGGCCCCGGCCCCGGTCAATGCTGCCGCAGCGCCTGCCGCCGGTGCAGCGGGCCGCGCAGCGTCGGCCACCACGGGCGCAGCTGGCCATGCCGTAACGCCGGCCGCCGCCGATGGTGCGACGCCAGCTTTGTCCGATGCGAGCGCACCAGCAGGACGCGCGGACGACGGCGAGGCCGCGCCGCGCAAGCAACCCAAGCCTGCCTCTGCGCCGAAAGAGGTCGACAAGAAATTCCTCGAAACGCTGGACGCGCTGGAAGCCGCTCTTGAGCACGGCCAACTGCACATCGCTGCCGAACACGATAAATGGCTGCGCGAGCACAAAACCCGCCTTAGCCACGCACAAACCGAACACCTGAACCACGTCCGCGCCGAACTCAAGCGCCTGGGCGACTGGGCCCGCTGGGGCGGCAACGTCTCGCGCGAGGAACTGGTCAAGGCCGTGGAAGAACTGCCAGACCAAAAGCTGGCGATGAGCGAACTGGCCAAAAAAGTCGGCAGCATGCGCGACCGCTGGAAGCAGCTGGACGCCGTCTCCGGCCACGCGCCGAAATCGCTGTGGGAGCGTTTCGACGCCGCCTGCACCAGCGCCTACGCGCCGGCCGCCGCCCACTTCAAGCATCTGGCCGACGAACGCCATGCCAACGCCGCCAAGGCGCAAATCCTGATCGCTGAAACCGAAGCGCTGGCCGCATCCATTGCCACCGGCGCCGATCTGAAAAACGTCGCCGCCGCCGGCCAGCGCCTGCGCCAGATGTGGGGGCGTCTCGGCACCATCGACCGCAAGGAGAAACGCAAGCTGGACCAAACCTTCGACAAGGTATTGGCCAGCATGCTGGCCCCGCTGTCCGACCAGCGCAAGATCGAAGCCGTCAAGCGCGAGCAGCTGATTACCGAAGCCGAAGCGATGGATCCGTCCGACCGCCACACGCTGGACAAGCTGCGCCGCCTGCAGGAGCGCTGGCAAGAACAAGCCAAGGCGCTGCCGCTGGAACGCAAGATCGAGCAAGCGCTGTGGCAGCGTTTCCGCGCCGCCTGCGACGCCATCTTCACCAAGCGCAAGGAAACCGCCCACGCTGCCGATCATGAGCGCAAGGCCCATCTGCACGCGCGCGAGGCCATCTGCAAGGAACTGGAAGAAGCCACTTTCAGCGGCGAAGACAAGGCGCAGCAGGCCGCCATCGCCAAGGCCTTGAAAGACGCCGCCGCTGCATGGCACGCCACCGGCACTGTGCCGCGCGCGGCCGAGCCGCGCATCAACCAGCGCTACCACAACGCTGTCGGCAAAGTACAGGCGCAGGCTGACGCCATCAAGAAACGCGCCGGCGCCGCCCAAGCCAATGCATTGCGCGACAAGCTGCGCCTGTGCCAGTCGCTGGAAAGCGCGATCGGCAGCAATGGCGAAGCGATCGATAACGCCGACTGGCAAGCCAAGTGGTCGGCGCTGCCGTCGCTGGGCAACGACTACGAGCGCGCGCTGAATGGCCGCTTCAACGCCGCACTGGCAGCTACCGACGGCAAACGCAGCGCCTACGCGCAAGAGCTGGAGCGCAACCGCGCCAAGCTGCTGGATGAAGTGCTGCGTCTCGAAATTGTGGCCGGTGTCGATAGCGGCGCCGAGTTCGCGCGCGAGCGTTTGAAGATGCAGGTGGAAGTACTGCAATCGTCCCTGAAATCGGGCCAGAAGCCGCAATCGGCCTCGGCGGCTTACTTGCAGCTGTGCGCCATGCCGGCGCTGGCCGACGCCCGCACTACCAGCCGTATCGAGCAGCTGTTCCGCCGCATCGGCTCTTCGGAGCGTGCATGAGTTTGAATGAAGTCCGGATCCAGGCCGAGGATTTCGACCTGTCCACGGAAGTTGCACAGCTGCGCGCCGATCACCCCAAGGTTGGCGGCGTGGTGACTTTTGTCGGCACGGTGCGCGACCTGAACGAGGGCGCCTCCGTGTCGGAAATGGAGCTTGAACATTATCCGGGCATGACCGAGCAATCGATCAGCAATATTGTCGATCAGGCAAAACAGCGCTGGCCGATCTTCTCCGCGCTGGTCATCCACCGTATTGGCTCGCTCAAGCCGAAGGACCAGATCGTGCTGGTAGCCGTCACCTCAGCCCACCGGGGCGAGGCTTTCGCCGCCAGCGAGTTCATTATCGATTACCTGAAGACGGAAGCGCCATTCTGGAAAAAAGAGCGAACGCCGGACGGTGCGCGCTGGGTCGACGCCCGCGTTAGTGATGACGCGGCCTTGAATAAATGGAAGTAGCTCCTATGTAAGCGATAAGTTAAATTTATCGGAGCAACACCATGCGTCAGGACAAACTCACCACCAAACTCCAGGAAGCCCTGTCGGACTCGCAGAGTCTGGCCGTGGGCAATGACAACCAGTACATCGAACCCGTACACTTGCTGACGGCCCTGTTGAACCAGGACGACGGCAGCGCACGTTCGCTGTTGCAGCGGGCCGGCGTCAACGTCGGCGGCCTGACCAAGGCGCTGACTGCGGCGCTGGAGCGCCTGCCGAAAGTCTCCGGCACCGACGGCAATGTACAAGCCAGCCGCGAGCTGGTGGGCGTACTGAATCTCGCAGATAAAGAGGCACAGAAGCGCGTTGACCAGTTCATTTCCAGCGAAATGGTGCTGCTGGCACTGGCCGACGACAAGTCGGAGGCCGGCAAGCTGGCCCGTGAAAGCGGCCTGACCCGCAAATCGCTGGAAGCCGCCATCGACACCGTGCGCGGTGGCGCGAAAGTGGACTCGCAAGAAGCCGAAGGCCAGCGCGAAGCCCTGAAAAAATACACCCTCGACCTGACCGAGCGCGCCCGTTTGGGCAAGCTGGATCCTGTGATCGGCCGCGATGACGAAATCCGCCGCGCCATCCAGGTGCTGCAACGCCGCAGCAAAAATAATCCTGTGCTGATCGGCGAACCCGGCGTCGGCAAGACCGCCATCGTGGAAGGCCTCGCACAGCGTATCGTCAACAACGAGGTGCCGGATTCGCTGAAAGGCAAGCGCGTGCTGGCGCTGGACATGGCCGCCCTGATCGCCGGCGCAAAATATCGCGGCGAGTTTGAAGAGCGCCTGAAAACCGTGCTGAAAGAACTGGCGATGGACGAAGGCCAGACCATCGTCTTCATCGATGAGATGCACACGATGGTCGGCGCCGGCAAGGCCGATGGCGCCATGGATGCGGGCAATATGCTGAAGCCAGCGCTGGCGCGCGGCGAGCTGCATTGCGTCGGTGCGACCACGCTGGACGAGTATCGCAAATACATCGAGAAGGATGCTGCGCTGGAGCGCCGCTTCCAGAAAATCCTGGTCGACGAGCCGACCGTGGAAGCCACTATCGCCATCTTGCGTGGCTTGCAGGACAAGTACGAGCTGCACCACCAGGTCGCGATTTCGGACGCCGCGATTATCGCTGCGGCTGAACTGTCGCACCGCTATATTACTGATCGCTTCTTGCCGGACAAGGCCATCGATTTGATCGATGAAGCCGCCGCCAAAATCAAGATCGAAATCGACTCCAAGCCGGAGGTGATGGACAAGCTGGAACGCCGCCTGATCCAATTGAAGATCGAGAAGGAAGCCGTCAAGAAGGAAAAGGATGAGGGCTCGCGCAAGCGCTTGGAACTGATCAACGAGGAAATCGTACGCCTGACGCGCGAGCTCAACGACTTTGAAGAAATCCTCAAAGCCGAAAAAGCCGTGGTGCAGGGTAGTACCCACATCAAGGAAGAAATCGAGCAGATCAAGCTGCAGATGGAGCAGGCCACGCGCGAGAGCAATTGGCAGCTGGTTTCGGAATTGCAGTACGGTCGCCTGCCGCAGCTGGAGGCGGAGCTCAAGCTCGCCGAAGCCGCATCGGCCAAAGGCGTGTCGTTGGAAAAGGATACGCCGCCGAAGCAGCGCCTGCTGCGTACCGAAGTCGGCGCCGAGGAAATCGCCGAAGTGGTGTCGCGCGCGACTGGTATTCCAGTGTCGCGCATGATGCAGGGCGAGCGCGAGAAGCTGCTGCACATTGAAGAGAAGCTGCACGACCGCGTGGTTGGTCAGGACGAGGCGATCAGCGCTGTGGCTGATGCCATCCGCCGCTCACGCGCCGGCCTGGCCGATCCGAATCGTCCATACGGTTCGTTCCTGTTCCTCGGCCCAACCGGCGTCGGCAAGACCGAGCTGACCAAGGCATTGGCCGGCTTCCTGTTCGACACGGAAGAATCGCTGATCCGCATCGACATGAGCGAGTTCATGGAGAAGCATTCGGTGGCCCGTTTGATCGGCGCGCCGCCCGGCTACGTGGGCTACGATGAGGGCGGCTACCTGACCGAAGCCGTGCGCCGCAAGCCGTACAGCGTGATCCTGCTGGACGAGGTGGAGAAGGCGCACCCCGACGTGTTCAATGTGCTGCTGCAGGCGCTGGACGATGGCCGCATGACGGACGGGCAGGGCCGCACGGTGGACTTCAAGAATACCGTCATCATCATGACCTCGAACCTTGGTTCGCATAAGATCCAGTCGATGGAAGACTCGGATCCGGGCGTGGTCAAGCTGGCGGTGATGGCCGAGGTGCGCTCGCACTTCCGTCCAGAGTTCATCAACCGGATCGATGAGATTGTGGTGTTCCACGGCCTGGACGAGAAGAACATCGGCGCGATTGCCCGCATCCAGCTGGCGATCCTGGAAAAACGTTTGGGCAAGATGGATATCGGCCTGACGGTGACCGACGCCGCGCTGCAGAAGATTGCCGAGGCGGGCTACGATCCGGTGTATGGCGCCCGCCCGCTGAAACGCGCGATCCAGCAGCAGATTGAAAATCCGCTGTCCAAGCTGATCCTGCAAGGGACGTTCGGACCGAAGGACACCATCCATGTTGAAGCCAAGGATGGTGCGCTGAGTTTCAGCTAATCTGCTTCATGGCGGATGATGCGGTTGCGACCGTCGCGTTTAGCGCGGTACAACGCATCGTCTGCCCGTTTCAGTACTTCCTCATATGAGGTGTCGCCCGCCGTCATCTCGCTCAGGCCGCCGCTGATGGTGGCGCCGCTGCCCAGCGTGCCCAGTGCCTGCAAGCCTTCCGCAATCTTGATCCGTAGCCGTTCCGAAATCGTCATCGCGTGTGCGCTGGCGGTGTGCGGCATCAGCACCACGAATTCATCGCCGCCCAGGCGGGCAGGGAAGTCGGCCGCGCGCAATTCGTAGCGGCAGATCTCGGCGGTGGTGGTGATGGCCTTATCGCCAGCCAAATGGCCGTACTGGTCGTTGATGCCCTTGAAGTGGTCGATATCGAAAATCAGCACCGAGGTCGGCGTTTTATAGCGCGCGAATAACTCGAAATGTTCGGTCAGGCCATTCATCAGCTTGCGGCGATTGGCGAGGCCGGTCAGCGCGTCGGTTTCGCTTTGCATGCGCAGCAGCGCTTCCAGCTTCTTGCTGGCGGTGATATTGCTGGCCACCCACAGCACCGCATCTTCGCCCATCACCTGGTATTCCAGCGGCTGGACGCGGCCTTCAAACCAGATGGTCTCCATCGGGCCGGTGTCGCCCACGCCCTTGACGTCGTCTGCGGCCAGCGGGTACTCGACCACGTGCAGGCCGCGCGAAGCTAGCGCAATGGTGATCTGGGCCTGGAACCATGCGGCCTTTTCCGCGTTCAGTACGTCCGCGATGGACTTTCCGATCAGGCCGCTGCCGTCGTGGTAGTAGCGGCTATCGGTGCCGCCGAAGATAGCGGCGTAGCGGCCGCTGCGTGTCAAGATGAATGCCGGGTCCGGCAGCGCCGACAGCAGCGCTGCGATTTGTTCGTTCGAGAAGAGGGACAGGTCCGCCATTCGATATCGATTTTCTAATTGATGAGTTTCCACTAATGTACCGTACTTTTCTCCAAGCACACGTTATCGGCGCAAAAATTGAAAACTTGACCTTCAATCACTATTGTTATTATTTAAAGAAGCTGGAGGGCGAGCAGCCGAAGGTCTTGCGGAACATGGCGGAGAAAGCCGACTGGCTGGCGTAGCCCAGTTGCGCTGCCACTTGCGACAGCGGCATGCCGCGCGCGATCAGCGGCGCCGCCTGGGCGATGCGCACTTGCTGGCGCCAGTGGCTAAAGCCCATGCCCAGTTCCCGTTCGAACAGGCGGGTGAGGGTGCGTTCGGAGGCGCCTACTTGCGCGGCCCAGTCTGCTAGCGTCAGCTCGGCGCCGGGATCGGCGATCAGGGCGTCGCACAGGGCTTTGAGGCGTTTGTCGCTGGGCAGGGGCACGCGCACCGGCTGCTCGGCGCAGCGCGGGATTTCGTCGAGGATCATTTCCATCAGCAGATGCTCGCGCGGTGATTGCTCTTGCCGGTTCAGTGCTTCCAGCGCCGCCAGTAGTTCGCGCAGCAGGCCTGACAGTTCCAGCACCTTGCACTCGGGCCCGGCGAATGGCGCGCGGCCGGCATACACGCGCATCGGCCGCAGGTGGGTGTTTTCCAGCACCGTCACGCCGTGCATCACGCCGGGCGGAATCCAAACGGCGCGCTGCGGCGGCACGATCCAGCTGCTGTTGTTGGCCTCGACCCGCATCACGCCGTGCACGGCATAGGTGAGCTGGCCCCAGTCGTGGTAATGCGGCTTGAGCACGGCGGTGGCATGCAGGTCACGGCCCGCCAGCGTGATTGGCCGGGCTGGCCCCGGCGCATCGTGGTCCCAGTTGAAATCGGTATGGCTGACGATGGGAATAGGCATGGCGGAAATGCGATAAATGTTGTCCTGCTATCTTAAATCAGACGGCGGAAAATTGCTTAAACTTCAGCAAACAATATGGAGAGCAGCATGAACGACAAAACTTTGCTGCGCCAGGATGCCCGCGTGATTACGCTGGTCGGGCTGGCGCATGGTACTTCCCACTTTTATCACGTGATCCTGGCGGCGCTGATTCCTTGGCTGAAACCGGAGTTCGGTCTCAGCTACTCGGAGCTGGGCTTGCTGATGACGATTTTCTTTGTGGTCTCCGGCGTGGGGCAGGCGATGGCCGGCTTCGTGGTCGACCGGCTGGGCGCGCGCGCTGTGCTGTTCAGCGGCATCGCGCTGCTGGGCGTGTCGGCGGTGCTGCTGTCGAGTGCCCACACGTACACACAGCTGATGCTGGGCGCGCTTTTGGCCGGCTGCGGCAACAGCGTATTCCATCCGGCCGACTACACTTTGCTGAACCAGCGCGTGTCCAAGGCGCGGCTGGCGCATGGCTTCTCGGTGCACGGCATCAGCGGCAATATTGGCTGGGCGCTGTCGCCGCTGTTCCTGACGTTTGTGGCGGGCCGCACTGACTGGCGCACTGCGCTGTTGAGCGCGGCCCTGCTGCCGCTGGTGGTTCTGGTGCTGCTGGTCTGGAATCGCCATGCGCTGCGGCCCGAGCCTGCGGCGATTCCGGTAGCCGGCGGCGCTGCGGGTGACGCCAGCGCCTTCGGCTTCCTGAAGTTGAAAGTGGTGTGGCTGTGCTTTGCCTTCTTCTTCATTTCCGCCGTGGCGCTGGCCGGCGTCCAGACGTTTGCTTCGACCAGCCTGGTGAGCTTGTACGGCATGTCGCTGGCGACGGCCACGTCGGCCTACACCTGCTATATGTTCGCTTCGGCGGCGGGCATGTTGTACGGCGGCTTCCTCGGTGCGGGCAGCCGCAACCATGACCGCATCATCATGATCGCCTTCGGCTCGGCGGCGGTGCTGGCACTGGTGCTCGCGGCGGCTGTGGTGCCAGCGTGGATGGCGGTAGTGCTGATGGGCTTGATCGGTCTGGTGACCGGCATTTCTGGTCCGTCGCGCGATTTGATGATCCGCAGCGCGGCGCCAGCCAATGCCACCGGCCGTGTGTTCGGCGTGGTGTATTCCGGTCTGGACAGCGGCCTCGCCGTGGGCCCGATGATGTTTGGCGCCATGATGGACGCCAACCATCCAGCCGGTGTGTTTGTCGGCATCGCCATCTTCCAGGCGCTGGTGATCCTGACGGCGGTGGGTGTCGGCAGCAATAGCCGCGTGACTGCCGTGCCTAAAACCGCATAGAATTTAGTCATCTTTATCACTACGCAAGAGGACGACGATGAGCTTTGCCACCACCGATTTATGCGACGACAACGCCAACCTGCTGGACGACGGACGTCTGGCCGTGCTGCCGCCGGTGTTCAAGCACTATGGCCAGCGTGTGCGCTTTGCGGGCCGCGTCGTGACGCTGAAAGTGCACGAAGATAACGCGCTGGTGCGCTCGACTCTTGAAACGCCGGGCGACGGCAACGTGCTGGTGGTGGACGGCGGCGGCAGCCTGCGCCGGGCACTGGTTGGTGGCCAGCTAGGCTTGCTGGCACAGGACAACGGCTGGGCCGGCATCATCGTCGATGGCTGCATTCGCGATACCGATGAAATCAACGCCTGCGATATCGGCGTGCGCGCGCTGGCGGCCCATCCGCAAAAAAGCAGCAAGAAGGGCGTGGGCGAGCGCAATGTGCGCGTGCATATCGCCGGCGTGCCGGTCAATCCCGGCGACTGGGTCTATGCCGACGCCGACGGTGTTTTAATCGCACAGCAAAAACTCGTTTCGTAATACGAAACATACTAGTTGAAAGCACTTCCATTCTGAGAAATATTGTTTCGCATCGCGGAAGTGCGCATCTAAGCGATTGATTTATCGCGAGATTTATTCCCTTGTTTGTCTTATAGAAGACCACCTATCATTTTCCCTAACGAGCAAGGGGAAACATGACATCGCGTGAGCATCAAATCGCTGAACTGCAGGACGACTGGGACACCAATCCGCGCTGGACGGGCGTCACTCGTGCTTACACTGCGGCCGAGGTGGTGGGTTTGCGCGGTTCCCTCAAGATCCAGCACACGCTGGCGCAGCGCGGCGCAGATAAGCTGTGGCAGCTGCTGGGCGGCGAAACTTTCGTCAATGCGCTAGGCGCGCTGACTGGCAACCAGGCCGTGCAGCAAGTGTGCGCCGGTTTGAAAGCCATCTATCTTCCAGGCTGGCAGGCGACGGGCGAGATGCTGCCGCTGCCGCTGGCAGTCAAGCGCATCAGCAACGCCTTGCAGCATGCGGACCAGCGCCAGTGGGCCGAGGGCAAGGGTGGGATCGATTTCTTCGCGCCCATCGTGGCCGATGCACAAGCGGAATCGATGAAGTCCATGATCGAAGCAGGCGTGGCGGGCGTGCATGTTGGCGATCTGCTGGCGGCGGGCAAGCACAACGTACTAGCGCCAACCCGTGAAGCGGTCGAGCGCCTGAGCGCAGTGCGCATGGCGGCCGATGTGATGGGCGTACCGACACTGGTCATCGCCCGCACCGATGCGGCGGTCACAGATTTGTTGAGTTCGGATGTGGATGGCAACGACCAGCCGTTTTGCACTGGTGAGCGCACGGTGGAAGGTCACTACAAGGTCCGCAACGGTCTTGAACAAGCAGTGGCGCGCGCCTTGGCTTACGCGCCGTACGCCGATCTGGTGTGGTGCGAGACCAGCAAGCCGGACCTGGCTTTCGCTCAGCAGTTCGCGGCAGCGGTGCATGCACAGTTCCCGGGCAAGATGTTGGCCTACAACTGCTCGCCGTCGTTCAATTGGAAGCAAAACCTGGACGACGCCACTATCGCGCGTTTCCAGCAAGCGCTGGGTGCGATGGGTTATAAATTCCAGTTCATCGCGCTGGCTGGTTTTCACGCGCTGAACTACGGCATGTTCAACCTGGCGCACGGCTATGCGCGGCGCCAGATGCCGGCCTTTGTCGAATTGCAGGAAGCAGAATTTGCTGCGGCTGAACGCGGTTTCAGCGTGGCGTAACGGTAAAAGGGAGTGAGATGGTGGGGGCGGGCGATAACTGTTCCAACTAGAAGCGGCAGCGACACAATCGCTGCCGCTTTGCCGTTTACGGCTGCTGTTGCTGTTGATGCTGTTGCAGGTGGCCGCGCAGGCGCTGCTGGAACTCGTCGATGTCATCGACCGTGGCCAGGTCATCGTCGACTTCGACCAGATGGGTGGAGTGGCCGGCCGCGAACGATACGGTCGCTTCCACACCATCTTTGCTCTCCGACAGGCTGTGCCCCTGGACCGCGCCCAGCACGTTGCCGTGCACGTCCGTTACGATGGTCATCTTCATGACATACCTCCGCCTTGCAGGTTGTGGAAGCAACCGCCGACACCCTGGTTGTGGATGTTGACGAAGTACGTGGCGTTGCCGTTGTTGTCCTTGCGCTTGCGCTGCTGGTCGGCCATGTGGACCGCGCCCTGGTTGGGCGTTTTCACATCGGCCGAGGCGAACTGGGTGCCGTGGTCGGAACCGTAGCTGTAGTTCCAGAATGCGGTTTGACCGGGCGCCAGAAACGTCAGCGGCCCTACGTTATTGAAAGCCATGATCTCCTCCATGAAAGAATGCTGCACGCGCGGATGCGCACGCGGCAGTTCCATCTTAGTCATGCTAAATGAGCACGCTTTGATGCAAACGATATGAACGCTTTTTTGGTGGCTGGCGCGTTCTGGGGGATAATGGCGGATTGAATCAATCAGGATCACCAGCTTATGTTCTCTTACCGCCACGCCTTCCACGCGGGTAACCATGCCGACGTGCTCAAGCACTTCGTGACCATCCAGTTGCTGCAGTACCTCAACCAGAAAGATGTGGCCTACAGCTACATCGACACCCACTCGGGCGCTGGGGTCTACGAACTGGACGGCGCATTTGCGTCCAAAAATGCCGAGTACGACACCGGCATCGGCCCGCTGTGGAACCTGACGGATATGCCGCCGGCGGTCAAAGAGTACGTTGACCTGATCCGCGCCATGAACCCGAGCGGCAAGATGCGCTACTACCCGGGCTCGCCGTACATCGCCGAGCAGGTGGCGCGCGAGCAGGATCGCCTGCGCCTGTTCGAGTTGCATCCGGCCGATTCCAAGCTGCTGGCTGATAACTTCCGCAAGCTGGACGAGCACAAGGCGCAGCAAGGCATCCGTTCCACGGTGCGCGGCAAGCGCGTGCTGGTGACCCGTGGCGATGGCTTCGCCTCGCTGAAAGCACTGCTGCCGCCGCCATCGCGCCGCGGGCTGGTGCTGATCGACCCGCCGTATGAAGACAAGCAGGACTACAAAAAAACCAAGGACGTGCTGGCCGAGGCGCTGGGCCGCTTCCCGACTGGCACCTACGCCGTCTGGTATCCGCTGCTGCAGCGCATGGAATCGCGCCAGTTCGCCGACAAGCTCAAGCAGCTGCCTGCCGCCACCTGGCTGAACGTGGTGCTGACTATCAAGAAGCCGATGCCGGACGGGATCGGCGGTCTGCACAGCAGCGGCATGTTCATCCTGAACCCGCCGTACACGCTGGAGCCGATGTTGAAAGAGGTTATGCCATGGCTGGTAAAAGCGCTGGGCCAGGACGCCGGCGCGCGCTTTACGCTGGAGACTGGCACCCAAGCGACGGCTGGACGCAACAATAGTGAACGCCGTCCACCAGTTCGACAGAAAAATATTGTCAAGACTGCATAACTGGGTATAGGCTGGTGATACACGAATTGACAGTGGGAGCTCCCCATGATGTTAGCGTCGTCATCGGCACCAAACAAGTTAGTTGATAACTTCTTCCTTGCGCGCCAGCCCATCCTCAACCGGGGACAGCGGCTGGTGGCATATGAACTTCTCTTCCGCGACGCTGCCACGCGCAACGACGCTCACGTCACCGACGACACCGAGGCCACCGCTACTGTGATCGCTCATGCGGCCGAGCTGGGCATGGGACAGGTAGTGGGCGACCAGATGGCGTTCGTCAACGTCGATGCGGTCGGCCTGATGAGCGACTTTATCCGCTTCCTGCCGAACGACAAGGTCATTCTTGAAATCCTCGAAACCGTGAAGGCCACGCCGGAAATCCTGGCGCGCATCAGTGAGCTCAAGCAGGCAGGCTTTAAGTTTGCGCTGGATGACGTGATCGGCCATTCGGAAGACGTGCAGAAATTCACGCCGCTGTGTGATGTAATCAAGGTCGACATCAAGGACATGCAGCCCGGTACCTTGCCGGCGCTGGCCAAGGTGCTGAAGAACCCGAAGCAAAAGCTGCTGGCGGAGAAGGTGGAAACCGTCGAGGAATTCCAGCAGTGCATGGAGCTGGGCTTTGAATACTTCCAGGGCTACTACTTTGCGCGGCCGGTAATTTTGAGTGGCAAGAAGATCTCGCCGTCGCAGATGAGCGTGCTGAACTTGCTGGAACTGCTCGATCGCGACGCCAGCAGTGCCGAGATTGAGCGCAGCGTCAAGCATGACGCCCTGATTACCTTGAACCTGCTGCGGCTGGTGAATACGCCGGCGGTGGGTGCGCGCCAGCGTATCAATTCGGTTGGTCATGCGCTGATGGTGCTGGGACGACGCCAGCTGCGGCGCTGGCTACAGATCCTGTTATATGTGAAGAATGGCGGCACACAGGAATTCACGTCGCCGCTGCTGCAGCTGGCCACTACCCGTGGCAAGACGATGGAGCTGATGGTTGAGCATCGCAAGCCGGGCCAGCGCGTGTGTGCTGATATCGGCTTCACGGTGGGCGTGATGTCGCTGATGGATACGCTGTTCTCGATCCACATGCGCGATGTGCTGGAGAGTGTGAGCGTGCTGGATGAGGTGAGAGCGGCGCTGCTGCA
This sequence comes from Duganella flavida, assembly GCF_009857445.1. Taxonomy (GTDB): domain Bacteria; phylum Pseudomonadota; class Gammaproteobacteria; order Burkholderiales; family Burkholderiaceae_D; genus Rugamonas; species Rugamonas flavida. The sequence continues at coordinate 257 of NZ_WWCN01000030.1, read as the reverse complement.
CCGCGCCGGTGATTACGGCAACATGCTGAGCCTGATCGAGCACATTGAGCGCGGGCGCGATAGCAAGGTGCTGGCGCAGATGCTGCACCAGCTGGACCTCAAGCCGGCCGAGCTCTACAGCATCCAGTTGACTGCCATCGAGTGGGTGACCGAATACACCCGCGGCATCTAACCCGGGGTCAGTTCTGCCAATCGGACACGAGCTCCGCCGTAGCGGCCGCTACGGCGGAGCTCGTGTCCGATTGGCAGAACTGACC
>NZ_WWCN01000002.1 GCF_009857445.1 Duganella flavida | reverse complement strand
CACAACCAAGCACTGATCGCTCTCGCAAGGCGGCGCTGCGACGTGATGTACGCCATGATGCGAGACGGGACACTTTATTGCCCTGCACCTCTCGCAACTGCTTGACGAAGTACATAGGGACACCCCCCAGGTGAGTGGCAGACCTTCGTCGCGCGCATGCAGATCATGCTGCAGCGATCATCAGCGCCGCCTGCCGTGCGGCGGCGCTGATGTGATCCGAAACCGCAGCATCCTGCATCGAACGCGCCGCGATGACAGCCCCAGACAACAAACTCATCAACGCCCACGCACGCTCGGTGCGCAGGGCCGCTGTTGCGTGCGGCATCTTCAGGGCAACTTGCTCGATCACGACCATCATCTGCCTCTGATACATGCCGCGCGCATCATCGCCGGCTCGCATGATTTCCGGACCCAAGCTTTGCAAAGCACACGCCTGGCCCAAGTCACAAGTACGCTTGACGCCCAGGTAAAAATCGACAAAATGGACTATCCAATCAGCGCCGTACTCCAGCTGGAAGCCGGCAACGCCCTGAGCCAGTTCATCCATCCCATCGATAACCGCCCGCTCGAATGCCTCGGTTTTGGAGCGGAAGTGGCTATAGAATGCCCCCGAGGTGACTCCTGCCGCCTTGGCCAGTCCATCGACACCAATGCCGCTGTAACCATGCCGCCGAAAACCGCGTCCGATCCCGGACAGCAAACGCTGGCGCGCTTCTTCGCGTTGTTCATCGCTGTATTGCATAGATCACCCACACCATAAAGATAACGTACGCTATTTTACCGTGCAAGATGGCTCCGCGCCGCCCAAATCTCCCTCGCAACGACAGTCCACAGCGCTAACAAGGCAGCGTCACCAGACTGACCAGGTAGCGCGCCGGGGCGGCGCCGGGATTTTCGTAGACGATGGGCTGGCCTTCGCGGAAGGCCACGCAGTCGCCGGTCTGCAAGTGCCATTGCTGCTCGCCGGCAGTGACGATGATTTCGCCTTCCAGCAGCCAGACTTGCTGGTGGATGTCGGCGCTGTGCGGCGATTGTTCGTACGACACGCGCCGGCCCGGCGGGAATACTACTTCGACCAGCTGCATCGGCGAACGCGCGGCAGGCGACAGCTGGCGACGTGTATAGCCGGAGGCGGGATCGGTCCACACTGGCTGCTGTTGGCGCCGGCTCAGCGGCAACGGCGCGGCATCATCGCTTTCGAACAGCGAAGCCAGTGTCACGCCCAGCGCACTGGCCAGCTTGTCCAGCACGGTGGCGGTGGCGCTGCTCTCGCCGCGCTCGATCAGGGAAATGTTGGATCGGCTGACGCCGCTCCGTTCGGCTAAGGCCGCTAGCGACAGCCCGCGCGCATTGCGCAAAGTCAGCACGCGATTGGCAATGAGTTGATTGATGTCCATGAAATCCATTATACTGGATTTATTATCCAATAAAATGCCATATCATGCCGACCGCCTTTGAAACGCCCGACCAGCCAGAGGTCCACACGCTAATCGCCGAGCTGGACGCTTACCTGTTGGCGCTCTACCCGCCCGAATGCGTCTATGCATTAGACGTGCAAACGCTGCTGCAGCCCAACATCCGCTTCGCCGTGGCGCGCAATGCGCAAGGTGCGGCGATTGGCTGCGGCGCCGTCGTGCTGACCGATGCGTATGCCGAGATCAAGCGTATGTACGTGCGTCCAGCCGCGCGTGGCACTGGCGCAGCACGGGAATTGATGGGATTGTTGGAAGACACGGCGCGCACGGCAGGCTGCCCGCAAATGGTGCTGGAGACAGGTCCGCAGAACCCGGAAGCACTGGCCCTGTACACCCGACAAGGCTTTGAACGCTGCGGACCGTACGGCGATTATCCGGACGATCCGCTCAGCCTTTTCATGCAGAAGAAGCTTTAAGCAGCGGACGGCGCGGCGCCTTTCTTCTTGCGCACTACCGCCAGCGTCGGTGCCTGCGGGCCGAAGATGGCGGCGATACGGTCGAAGCGCGTTGCCGCATCGCCAGTCAGGGTGCCGGAGGCGCCTGCCACCTGGCGCACAATACCCAAGGCCGTGGCCCGCGCTTCCGGCTCTTCCGGCAGCAGCAGCGGCAGATCGTTGAGCGCCGCTTCCTCGTTCACCTGCAGCATCAGGTACTGCTCGCGCAGTATCTTCTTCAGCAAGGTCACACTCATGACCTTGTCATCCGAGGTACGCAAGTGCAGCTGGCGTATGGTGGCAAAAGCGCGCTCGTCGGCCGCGCTCATCTCCGGACTACGGAAGATGTACAGCAAGCCACGGATAATACCCTCGGTCACACCGCCCTCTTTCGTGCGCAGCGCCAGCGCCGCGCGGTTGGCGGTGATGGCAGCTTCGCGCGCAATGTCGCGGCCGATGCGGCGCGGCTTGCCGCCGTCGGTGCTCAAGCCCACCAATGCCTGCAGCACCGGCGAACCGTACACACTGAGGAAGATGTTTTCGGTGGCCTGGTCGCGCGCGTCCCGGTAGCGGTCCAGCGCCTCGACGATCTGCTTCGACCACGCTTCCTGCATCTGCAGGAACACATTGTCCTGACCGACCGGACGGCGCTCAGCGCGCACCTTCTCGGCCAGCGCCGGGATCTGGTTCAGCAGCGGATTTTTACTGGAGAACATGGTGTAGCGCATGCGCAGCGGATGCGACTCGCGCAGCTGTTCCGCGCTGGTCTCGGTCACCATGCTCTTCACCAGCGGGCTGGCAAAGGTCTGGTACAAGCCCTTGTTGATTTCCGAAACGCGTGCCACGGTAGCGAAGCGGCGCTCATCTTCCACATCGTTGCCGCCCAGCGCGCGCAGCGCATCGAGATTGCGGCGCTCGAAGCGCATCACGTAATCGCCCGCAGCCAGGTCGCCCGAGGCGATTTCGGCTTGCAGCATTTCCTCGTCCTTGTCGAGGAATACCGCCTCGTACAAGCCGGGCGGCATGATGTCGATCATGTCCATGGCGGCCGTGAATTCCTCGTGCTCCTTGTTGGCCACCGAGGCCGAAACGAAGATGCCCAAGTGGCCTATGCTCTGGTGCATGGAGTAGATGATGGTCTGGCCGCCGGAGACCAGCGCCGCATCGTCCTCGTACAGATCCAGCACCCAGCCCAGCGCCTGCTGCGGCGGCGTGATGTCATCGCCCCAGGAGCAGAACACCACGATCGGCGACTTCACATTGCGTAGGTCGATACGGTGGCCGGCGCTGTCGAGCAATGCCGCATCGCTCAGGCGGTTGCCGACGAACAGCGAGTCGGCGATGTACTGCATCTCGCCAGCGTTCAGCAGCACCGGATTGCCCCACCATTTTTCAAAGTCCAGGAAGCGGTGCGCTTCGGTGTCGATCTTGGAGTAGACGTTGTAGTTCTTGCTCCACATGGTATTGGCCGGATTCATCTTCTCAAAGTTCTCGACCAGCTGTGCACCGTCGAAGATGCCGTTGCCGAGATCGCCTGCCAGCGCCGTCATCCACGTACCGCCGAGGACGCCGCCGAGGTAGCGCAAAGGATTTTTGCCGCGCACACCGGCCCAGTACGACAGCGGCGCACCGGCCAGTACCAGCGGCCCAACCAGATCGGGATTCAGGGCGCTGGTCATCATGATTTGCCAGCCGGCCTGGCAGTTGCCGATCAGCGCAGGCTTGCCGTCCGCTTCCGGATGCAGCTCCGCCACTTTGGCGATGAACTTCGCTTCGGCGCGGCACACATCTTCAATGGTCTGGCCCGGCACGGGATGCGGCAGGAAGCCGACGAAATAGCATGGGTGCCCCGCCTTGAGCACCACGCCGATTTCACTGTCGTGCTTCATGCCGCCAATGCCAGGACCATGGCCGGCGCGCGGATCGAACACAATGAATGGACGCTTGGTCGGATCAGGCTGAACGCCATCCGGCTGCAAGATGTGCAGCAAGCCGTAGTTGACCGGACGTTCGAGGTGACGGCCATCCATCACCACGTCAAATTGGAAAGTGAGTACGTGGGGAGCGGTTTGCTCAGCGCGATGATTACGCTCGTCGCCGCGTTCGCGCAGCACATCCATGAACAGGATGGAGCGCTGGGCAGCGTCAACCCAGTAGTCGGTTGCCTGCTGGGCAAGGTTGAAGGGATTACTGAACCAATTCACGTGATCCTCCGGTGCGTTGATGTTGCCATGCACCAAAGTACCGCAGGAGAAAGGAAAAGGCAAATGAAAAAAGCCGCCCAAAGGCGGCTTCTTGCACTGACAGCGACTGGCGAATTACGCGTCGCGGGAAGCTTTCTTACGCTCGTGCTCTTTCAGGAAGCGCTTGCGCAGACGGATCGATTTAGGGGTGATTTCCACCAGTTCGTCGTCGTCGATGAATTCCACTGCGTATTCCAGCGACATCTGGATTGGCGGCACCAGACGCACGGCTTCGTCGGTACCCGACGAACGCACGTTGGTCAGCTGCTTGCCCTTGATCGGGTTCACAACCAGATCGTTGTCGCGCGAGTGGATACCGATGATCATGCCTTCGTACACTGGGTCGTTGTGGACCACGAACATACGGCCGCGATCTTGCAGTTTCCAGATAGCGTAAGCAACAGCAGCGCCGTCGTCTTGCGAGATCAGCACGCCGTTACGACGGCCGCCCAGTTCGCCTTTGGTATTGTCGACTGGTGCGTACGCGTCAAACACGTGCGACATCAGGCCGGTACCACGGGTCAGGGTCATGAACTCGCCCTGGAAGCCGATCAGGCCACGGGCTGGAATACGGTATTCCAGACGCACACGGCCTTTGCCGTCCGATTCCATGTTTTGCAGGTCGCCACGACGACGGCCCAGTTCTTCCATCACACCGCCCTGGTTGGCTTCTTCAACGTCAACCGACAGTTGTTCAAACGGCTCGTGGCGTACGCCATCAACCATTTTGAACACCACGCGTGGACGCGATACAGCCATCTCGAAACCTTCGCGACGCATGTTTTCGATCAGGATGGTCAGGTGCAGCTCGCCGCGACCCGAAACTTCAAAGGTGGTGTCGTCTTCGGTTGGAGCAACGCGCAGAGCAACGTTGGCTTTCAGTTCTTTGTCCAGACGATCGCGCAGCTGACGCGAGGTCACGAACTTGCCTTCGCGGCCAGCCAGTGGCGAGTTGTTGACCATGAAGTTCATGGTCAGGGTCGGCTCGTCAACGGTCAGCATCGGCAGCGCTTCTGGGGTATCGGTTGCGCACAGCGTCGAACCGATACCGATTTCGTCGATACCGTTGATCAGGCAGATGTCACCAGCAACAGCTTCGTCTACCAGCACGCGCTCCAGGCCCTTGAAGTTCAGTACCTGATTGATGCGGCCTTTGATCGGGGTAGCGCCTGGGCCATTGATGACCAGAACGTCCTGGCCGACCTTGACGGTACCGCGGTTGACGCGGCCAATGCCGATCTTGCCAACGTAGGACGAGTAGTCCAGCGAGGTGATTTGCATTTGCAGCGGGCCTTCTGGATTATCGTCACGGACTGGCACGTGTTCCAGGATGGCGTCGAACAGCGGCTTCATGTCGCCCGAACGTACGTCTTCGGTCAGGCCGGCGTAGCCGTTCAGACCCGATGCGTAGACGATAGGGAAGTCCAGCTGCTCGTCGGTTGCGCCCAGTTTGTCGAACAGTTCGAAAGTCTGGTTGATGGCCCAGTCAGCGCGCGCGCCCGGACGGTCAACTTTGTTCACGACCACGATCGGCTTCAGGCCCAGGGCCAGTGCTTTACGGGTCACGAAACGGGTCTGTGGCATTGGGCCTTCTTGGGCATCCACCAGCAGCAGAACCGAGTCAACCATCGACAGAACACGTTCCACTTCGCCGCCGAAGTCGGCGTGGCCTGGGGTGTCAACGATGTTGATGTGGGTGCCTTCGTACTCAACCGCGCAGTTCTTCGACAGAATCGTAATGCCGCGCTCTTTTTCGAGGTCGTTCGAGTCCATCACGCGGGTATCAACCGCTTGGTTTTCGCGGAAGGTGCCGGACTGGCGCAGCAGTTGGTCAACCAGGGTGGTTTTACCGTGGTCAACGTGGGCGATGATTGCAATATTGCGAATTGCGCGTTTAGTAGTAGACATGGTCGTTATCTTGGGGAAAAACTGCGGGTAACGTACGGGAGGTACGTAAAGCCGGCTAGTATAGCATGTTGCGACGCAACTTTATCGCTTTATTCGGCGACAAAGGCGATTAAACGTTCCGGGGCCAGGATGCTGTATTCGCCGAGGATGGCGGTACCAAGCAGCTTATCATCCAGATAAACCCGCACCCTGCCCTGCTCCTGCGGTACTTGAATGCTTGGCTCCTTGCCCAGCGGCAGACGCTGGCCGTTGAGGAAGCGCTTGGCCAGATCAGCATTCAAATACACTGCCGGGAAGCTGGTCAGCAAAGCATCCACTGGCGACAGCAGCGACAACGGCGCTTCATGTGCGACCAGTTCATCGAGCGTGATCATGTGCTCGGTAGTCAGGGCGCCGACTTGGGTGCGGCGCAGTGCGTTCAAGTGGGCGCCGCAGCCGAGCGCTTCGCCGATATCTTGGCCCAGCACGCGGATGTAAGTGCCCTTGCTGCAGGTGACCGACAACTTCAGGAACGGCGCTTCATACGAGATCAATTCCAGCTTGTGGATGATGACGTTGCGCGCTTCGCGCTCCAGCGTAATGCCGGCGCGGGCGTACTCGTACAGCGGCTTGCCGTCGCGCTTCAGGGCCGAGTACATCGGCGGCACTTGGGCGATCGGGCCGCGGAATTTTTCCAGCACGGCGTGGATCTGCTCCAGCGTGACGTTGACGTCGCGTGTGTCCACCACCTCGCCCTCGGTGTCACCGGTGTCGGTGGTCTGGCCGAGATGAACGATGGTGTCGTAAGTCTTGTCGGCTTCCAGCAAGTCCTGCGAGAACTTGGTGGCCTCGCCAAAGCACAGCGGCAGCAAGCCGGTGGCAAACGGGTCGAGGGTGCCGGTGTGGCCGGCCTTCTTGGCGTTCAGCACGCGCTTGGCCTTGATCAGGGCGTCATTGCTCGAAAAGCCAACTGGCTTGTCGAGCAGCAGCACGCCGTCCACCAGATCGCGGACGCGCTTGGTACGAGCTTGATTCATTACGCTTGGCCGTCTTCTTCCTGGCCGTCGTCGAGCGAGCGGGTGCTGTTGGCTTGGTCGATCAGCGCCGACATTGCCATGCCGCGCGCGGCCGAGGTGTCGTGCACAAAGTGCAGCTGCGGCAGCGTGTGAATGTGCAGGCGCTTGCCCAGCATATTGCGCAGGTAACCGGCCGCCGCGTGCAAACCTGCCAGCGTGTTCTTCACGGTTTCCGCATCGTCCTTCAGCATGGTGAAGAAGATTTTGGCGTGGGCGTAGTCCGGCGTCAGTTGCACTTCGGCCAGCGTAATCATGCCGACGCGTGGGTCTTTCAGTTCGAATACGATCAGTTCCGACAAGTCTTTCTGGATCTGATCGGCCACGCGCTGACCGCGCTGTGGGATAGTTTTGCTATGTTTTGCCATGATGATTCCATAAACGGCAAGTGGACGGGAAGGCCCGTCCACTTTACCAGATACTGCTGTGCTACCCCGAAATTACAGGGTACGCGCGATTTCCTGCACTTCGAACACTTCCAACGTATCACCCACTTGGATGTCGTTGTAGTTCTTCAGCGACAGGCCGCACTCCAGACCGGCGCGTACTTCTTTGGCGTCGTCCTTGAAGCGTTTGAGCGAGTCGATCTCGCCAGTCCACACCACGATGTTGTTGCGCAGCAGGCGTACCGACGAGGAACGCTTGACCACACCATCGGTCACCAGACAGCCGGCCACTGCGCCAACTTTGGACACCAGGATGACCTGGCGAACTTCGACCTGGCCAATCACGGTTTCGCGTTTTTCTGGCGCCAGCATGCCCGACAGAGCCGATTTGATCTCATCGATCGCATCGTAAATGATGTTGTAGTAGCGAATGTCCACGCCGTTCGACTCGGCCAGCTTGCGTGCCTGTGCATCGGCACGGGCGTTGAAGCCGATGATGACCGCTTTCGAGGCCACCGCCAAGTTGACGTCCGACTCCGTGATGCCACCGACCGCTGCGTGCACGATTTGTACGCGCACTTCCGAGGTCGACAGTTTCTGCAGCGAGCTGACCAGCGCTTCTTGCGAACCTTGCACGTCGGTCTTGATGATCAACGGCAGGTTTTTCACTTCGCCTTCGGCCATCTGGTCGAACATGTTTTCCAGTTTCGCCGCTTGCTGTTTCGCCAGTTTCACGTCGCGGAACTTACCTTGACGGAACAGGCCGATCTCACGGGCTTTACGCTCGTCAGCCATGACCATGACTTCTTCACCGGCTTGCGGCACTTCGGTCAGACCCTGGATTTCGACCGGGATCGATGGACCGGCTTCGGTAATCGGCTTGCCGTTTTCGTCCAGCATGGCGCGAACACGGCCATACGACGAACCAGCCAGAATCACGTCGCCGCGCTTCAGCGTACCGGACTGTACCAGCACGGTTGCAACCGGGCCCTTACCTTTATCCAGACGACCCTCAACCACCAGACCACGGGCTGGCGAATCGATCGGTGCTTTCAGTTCCAGTACCTCGGCTTGCAGCAGCACTTGCTCCAGCAGGTTGTCGATACCTTCACCGGTCTTGGCCGATACCGGCACGAATGGCGATTCGCCACCGTATTCTTCCGGCACCACGCTCTCAGCAACCAGCTCTTGCGTCACACGGTCAACGTTGCCGCCCGGTTTGTCGATCTTATTGATCGCCACCACCAGAGGTACGCCAGCCGCTTTCGCGTGAGCGATCGCTTCTTTGGTTTGCGGCATCACGCCGTCGTCGGCTGCCACCACCAGAATAACGATGTCGGTGGCTTTCGCACCGCGGGCACGCATGGCCGTAAAGGCTTCGTGACCCGGCGTATCCAGGAAGGTGACGATGCCGCGTGGGGTTTCCACGTGGTAGGCGCCGATGTGCTGGGTAATGCCGCCAGCTTCGCCCGACGCCACTTTGGCACGGCGGATGTAATCCAGCAGCGAGGTTTTACCGTGGTCGACGTGACCCATAACGGTCACCACCGGAGCGCGCGATACCGCTTCGAAGTGGGCGTGCTCACCTTGGTCAGCCAGAATTGCTTCTGGATCGTCTTCTTCGGCGGCGTGGGCTTTGTGGCCCATTTCTTCCACCACGATCATCGCGGTTTCTTGATCCAGCACCTGGTTGATGGTGCACATCTGGCCCAGCTTCATCAGCTGTTTAATGACCTCGGATGCCTTGACGGACATCTTGTGCGCCAGTTCGGCCACGGTGATGGTTTCTGGTACGTGCACATCTTTAACGATGGCTTCAGTCGGGGCCTGGAAGTTGGTTTCGCGATCATCCGATTGATGATGGCGACGACCACCCTTGCCACCGCGCCAGCTGTCGCGGCCGGTGCTTGGGCCGGTGCTACCACCACGGCCTTTGTTACCGCCCGGCGCGCCGCGTTTCTTGGCGTCGTCCTGCCAGGTCGACGAGACGTTAGCCGATTTGATCGACTTCTTGTCTGCGCCGGCCACGGCTGGTTTCTTGTCGCCTGGCTTATCGCCCGGCTTGGCCGTAGCGGTGGTCGCTGGCTTGTGCAGCGTGCCTTCCGCCACTTTCGGCTTGACCGGAGCTGGTGCTGGCTCAGGGGCTTTGATGGCGCGGCGTGGCGCGTTCATCATGGCCTTGATCTGGGCTACTTCATCAGCCACAGCTTGGCGTGCGCGCTCGGTGGCAGCAGCTTGTTCAGCGGCTTCCTTGGCAGCAGCGGCGGCTTTCTTCTTGGCTTCGTCCGAAGCGGCTTTTTGCTTGGCTTCTTCAGCAGCAGTGTCCACGGTCGGCGCGGCAGCAGGAGCGGCAGCAGCAGCGGCCTTGGCGGCAGCAGCTTTCTTGGCTTCTTCTTCGGCTTCCTTCTTGGCGGCAGCTTCAGCAGCTTCGGTGGCTTTGGCTTGGGCGGCTTTGTCCGCTTCCAGCTTGGCCAGACGCTCTTGCTTCTCGCGCAGTTCCGCTTCCTGACGTGCGATCAGTTCTGCTTGCTTGCGTACTTCTTCTTCGCGGCGAGCGGTTTCAGCCGGGTCGATCACCTGCGCGGCCGGAGCGGCAGGCGTGGTGGTCAGCGGCTCATCGCGCTGTACGAAGGTACGCGTTTTCTTGACGGCGACCTGAATCGTGCGGGCTTTGCCATTGGCATCGGCCTGCTTGATCTCGGTGGTTTCCTTGCGCGTCAGCGTAATTTTCTTCTTCTCTTCAGCACCGGCGCCGTGGGTACGACGCAGGTGGTCGAGCAGCTTATCCTTATCATCTTTCGACAATGGATCTGACGTCGAACTTTTCTCGACGCCGGCAGAACGCAGCTGCGTCAGCAGCAAGTCTGCAGGCATCTTCAGTTCGGTGGCAAATTGGGCTACGTTGTTACTCGCCATTCAGTCCTCTTTTCTATGTGTCGCGGAGATGATAAAAATAATCAAATTAAGCCTTTGCAGATTCAGTCAAACTCCAGGCCTTGGCTTGCAAGCCTTTGGCGCGGTCGTCGTACTTCGCATCAACCAACTTCATCTCATCGTCGGTCACATCTTCAAATTCACTCGTAATCAGTGCACGTGCACGGTCAGACGACAGGGCCAGAATGGCGCCGAACTCGTCATAAGCCAGGCCGGCAAACGCTTCTACCGTTTTGATACCAGCCAGGCCCAGCTTGCCAGCGGTGATGCGGTCCATGCCTTCCAGACCGACCAGCGCCTCGTCCATGCCTTCCAGGCCTTCTTCCGAAGCGATGGCTTCGGTGACCAGGGCGTCACGGGCGCGGGTGCGCAGTTCGTTGACGGTATCTTCGTCAAACGATTCGATTTCCAACATTTCGGAGATCGGCACGTAAGCGATTTCTTCCAGGCTGGCAAAGCCTTCTTCCACCAGGATGTCGGCCACTTCCTGGTCGACGTCCAGTTTTTCCATAAACAGCGCGCGGATAGCGGCGGTTTCCTGGGCTGCCTTGTCGGCCGATTCCTCGGCCGTCATGATATTGATCTTCCAGCCGGTCAGGTCGGAAGCCAAGCGTACGTTCTGGCCGGAGCGGCCGATGGCGATCGCCAGGTTCTCTTCGTCCACCACCACGTCCATCGCATGCTTCTCTTCGTCAACGACGATCGAGGACACGTTGGCTGGCGCCAGGGCGCCGATGACGAACTGCGCTGGATCTTCGGACCACAGCACGATGTCCACGCGCTCGCCGCCCAGCTCGCCGGTAACAGCTTGTACGCGCGAACCGCGCATACCAACGCAGGTACCGATCGGATCGATACGCTTGTCAGCGGTGTAGACAGCGATCTTGGCGCGCACGCCGGCGTCGCGGGCTGCCGATTTAATGTCCAGCATGCCTTGCTCGATCTCTGGCACTTCCAGTTCAAACAGCTTCATGATGAACTCTGGCGCGGTACGCGACAGAATCACTTGCGGGCCGCGCATATTGCGGTCAACGCGCAGGATGTAAGCACGAACGCGGTCGCCGATACGCAGGTTCTCTTTCGGGATCATCTGGTCGCGTGGCAGGCGGGCTTCGATCTTGCCCGACTCAACGATCGCATCGCCACGTTCCATACGCTTGATGGTGCCGGTCACCAGCGAGTCGCCGCGTTCCAGGAAGTCCGCCAGGATTTGTTCGCGTTCAGCATCGCGCACGCGCTGCAGCACCACTTGCTTGGTGTCTTGCGCAAAGCGGCGGCCGAATTCCACCGATTCAATCGGCTCTTCAATGTGGTCGTCCACTTCGATGTCAGCGATTTGTTCTTTCGCTTCGAAGTGCAGGATTTCTTGGTCCGGCAATTGCAGGCCCGCTTCGTCAGGCACCACATGCCAGCGACGGAAGGATTCGAACTCACCCGACTCGCGGTCGATCGAAACGCGGATGTCGACTTCACCCTCATACCGTTTCTTCGTGGCTTGCGCCAACGCGAATTCCAGTGCGCCGAAAACTACATCTTTATCGACGTTCTTCTCACGCGCCAGCGCGTCTACCAATAACAAAACTTCGCGACTCATGCTTTGCGTCCCTTAAAATCCACCTGTGGCACCAAGCGTGCCTTATCCACATCGGCGAGCGTAAAATCCAACTGCGCCGGACCTTCATTGCTTTCAAATTCCAACGACAAATTCTCGCCCTCAGGTTCCAACAGGACACCCGTGAACGATTTCCGGTTGTTCGTACCCGGCATGGCTGCGCGCAGTTTAATGACTACTTCGCAACCGGCAAAACGTGCAAAATCCGACAGCTTGCGCAGCGGACGATCCAGACCCGGCGAGGAAATTTCCAGACGCTCGTAAGGAATGTTCTCGACCGTCAACAAGTGCGACAGCTGATGGCTGACCGTGGCACAATCTTCCACGGTAATCAGGCCTCTTGCTTCGGCATCTTCCGCGCTGAAATCGATAAACACGCGCAGCAGTCCACGCTCGGCCCGTTCAACATCAACCAGCTCATAGCCCAGACCGGCGACGGTCTTTTCAATTAATTCCATCAGCTGCAAGAAAATTCTCCAGTTCAAGACCTGTTTATGCGGTGCATAAAACAAGCCTGTAAAAACGGTTCAACAAAAAAAAAATGGGCATCTGCCCATCTTTCTAAAACACCCAGCCAGATGAAGAGTTCCAGAGCAGTTTTGCATCCTTGAACTTCTACTAGGCTGGATATTATAACCTTATATGAACTTCGCTGCAATGCCGCACGGGCAGCATGGCAGACTTACAACAAGGCTAAAGAAGCTTTAATCAACCCTTGCGACGGCGCGGCATACCGTGATCTGCGGCGCCACCACGGGGCTGCTGGCCGCGGCGCGGCGCGCCATTGGTAGCGCCAAAACCGAAGGTGGTTTGCAGCGGATCCGGCTGGCGTGGACCACGGCTTGGCCCTTTGGCCTGCTGATCGCGGCCCTGGCCTTGACCACCTTGACCCTGACCACCCTGGCCGCGACTCTGACCGCCTTGGCCTTGACCTTGCGGACGGCCACCCTGGCCTTGCGCGCGCGGAGCCGGCGCTTCACCCAGCGGACGGCCACCGGCGTAAGCACCGATACCCTGCGGACGACCACCCGGACGGCTCGAAGTCTGGCCTTGGCCACCTTGACCACCTGGACGACCTTTGCCGCCACGGTTGCCATTGCCACCATTGCCGCCATTCCCACCGCCGTTGCCACCGAAGCCACCTTGGCCACGACCACCGCTGCGCGGCTGCTTGGCGAACGGCAGCGCGTTCGCGTTACTCAGGTCAGCACGATTAAAGTTCGGCTCATCGTCATCATCTTCGTCGCCATCGTAGACATCACGATCGTCACGACGCTCGGCGCGCTCAGCGTGCTGGTCGCGCTGTCCATTGCGACCGCGCTTTTCCGGCCCCTTGTTCTGGGCCGGCTTGGCTTGCTGCTGCGGCTTGCCTGCTGCAGGCTGCTGCTGCGACACCGGCTTGGCGCCGTCACTGACTTTTTTCTCGATGCTGTAGGCAGCCATCAGGCCGCGCACTGCATTTTCTTCCATCTCTTCCCAGCGGCCGCGTTTCAGGCTGCTTGGCAGGGTCATGGCGCCGTAGCGGGTACGGATCAGGCGCGACACGGTCAGGCCGATCGCTTCAAACATGCGGCGCACCTCGCGGTTACGGCCTTCGCCGATAATCACGCGGTACCACTTGTTAATGCCCTCGCCACCGCCGTCGGCGATTTTGGAGAATTGCGCCATACCGTCTTCCAGCTCAACGCCGGCCAGCAGTTTCTGGCGCATGCCCTCTTCCAGTTCGCCCAGCGTACGCACTGCGTATTCACGGTCGATGCCGTAGCGTGGGTGCATCAGGCGGTTAGCCAGGTCACCGGAGGTGGTGAACAGCAGCAGGCCTTCGGTGTTGAAGTCGAGGCGGCCAACGGCCAGCCATTTACCGGCCTTCATGGTCGGCAGGCGATCGAACACCGATGGACGGCCATCCGGATCATCCATCGAGACGATCTCGCCAGCTGGCTTGTGATAGATCAGCACGCGCGGCGGCTTCTTGCTCACGCGGCGCTGGATCAGCTTGCCGTTGATGCGCACGGCATCGGTCGGCAAGATGCGCTGGCCGATGTGGGCTGGCTCGCCGTTGACCGACACGCGGCCGGACACGATCAGCTCTTCCATGTCGCGGCGCGAACCGAGACCGGCTTCGGCCAGTACTTTGTGCAGCTTCGGCGCGTCGTCTTCCGAGGTCAGGTCGCGGCGGACTTGCTTGGCTGGCTGACGGCCTTTGCCATCTTCGCTATCGAAGGCGTCCGAGGTGACGTAGGAGAAGGCAGCATCAGCATCATTGCCCTTGGCGCCACCGGCGTTCTGGCCACCGCGCTGCTTGCCCTTCTTGTTGTTCTTACCGTTGCGCTGGTTATTGTTATTGCGTTGCTCGTGGCGTGGCTTGCTCTCACGCGCCACCGGTTCAGCGCCACCCTCGACAGCCGGGGCAACATCACCTTCAGCAGCAACCACTGGCTCAGGACGCGGCATCGACGCTTCACGCAGCGCACGCTGTTCGCGCATCTGGCGCGGACCGCGTGGGCGCTGCTGGCGTTCGCCACGCTCAGCGCGTTCACCGGTTTCAACTGGTGCAGCGGCAGGCGCTTCGGCAGCAGCCGGCGCTGACGCGACTACGGCAGCAGCTTCAGCGGCTGGCGCAGCAACTTTCTTGGCGCGCGGCTTCTTGGCAGGCGCTTCGCCCTCGACAGCAACAACGGCTTCGGCAGCGTCAGCCTTCTTGGCGCGCGGCTTTTTCACTGGCGCCGGTGCATCGGCAGCGGCAACTTCAGCCTCGGCGGCTTTGGTCTTGCGCTTAGGCTTGGCGGCAGGCGCTTCGCCGGCAACTGCTTGCGCAGCATTATCAGCCTCAATTTGGGCTTTGGTGCGGCGCTTAGGCTTGGCTACAACTTCAGCTGCGTCGCTGACTGTCTCAGGGGTATTAGGTTTGTTCATTATTCGTTTCTTGGTTGTGCTCAGCGTCAACCGTTAAATCTGGCGCGGGGCCGGTTTCTTGCTCAGCGCTCTCTTGCGCCGCTTTTTCAAAGTTCTCTTGCAGAGCCGCTTCCAGGGTTTCCATGGCGTTCTGACCATCACTGATTTGCTGCAAAGGCGGCAGCTGGGACAGCGAATTCAAGCCCAAATCATCCAAAAACTGCTTGGTGGTGCCCAGCAAAGCCGGGCGGCCAACGACATCACGGTAACCAATGGCGTCCACCCAGCCACGGTCCTCCAGCATCTTGATCGTCTGCGAGTTGACGGCTACACCGCGTATCTCCTCAATATCGCCGCGCGTCACCGGTTGGCGATAAGCGATGATGGCCAGCGTTTCCAGCGTTGCCCGCGTGTAGCGGGCCGGTTTTTCCGGATTCAGCCGGTCGAGATACAACTTCATCTCGGGACGGCTCTGGAAGCGCCAGCCGGTCGCCAGGCTGATCACCTCAACGCCCTTGCCGGCCCAATCGAGCCGCAATTCTTCCAGCAATTCCTTGATCGTATCGGCGCCAACGCCGGGACCGCGCGGCCTGTCTTGGTCGTCCAGTTCGACAAACAGTTTTTTCAGACTGTGGATCGATAACGGCTCACGAGCGCATAGCAAGGCGGTTTCGAGGACTTTTTTAGCCTCAAGATTATCCATAAGCAAAATCGAAAGAAATCAATCACATTCAGTGAGGCTGGTGGGAGTTACTCGCTGAAGCTGCTTTTCCGACGCCAAGGCCTATGCGCACCTGGCGGGAGAGAGGGACATGCCGGCAACGGCCTAGACCGTTGCTTTCTACGTGAAACGTGGGCAGGAAGCCAGACGTTTCATCCAACACCGCGAATTGTACCTGATAAAACCGCAAAACGCGCATTTCGACGTCATCGAAATGTAACCGAGCTTACGCGGCGGCAAGACGATCCGACAAAATTGCCGAAACACCAACGAAGGCGGGGTACTCTGCGGTGATCACAAAAGTCGGCACCGCCGACAGGTATTTATTGAAACGGCCTTTGGCTTCGAAGCGGGCACGGAAGCCGGAACGATCGAAACGCTCGCCCAGTTTCGGCACGATGCCGCCGCCGATGTAGATGCCGCCCTGCGCGCCCAAGGTCACGGCGATATTGCCGGCGATGGTGCCCAGCATGCAGCAAAAGGCTTCGATCACGTCATCGCACAGCGAGCATTCGCCGGCCAGCGCACGGCGCGAGATTTCTGCGGCGCTCAGTTTTTCCGCCGGCAGGTCGCCGTGATCGGCCAGGGCGCGGTAGATCAGTTCGATACCGGCGCCGGACATCAGGCGCTCGGCCGATACGTGTTCAAATTCTTTCCAGGCGAATTGCAGGATCGCCACTTCGGTCGGATTGGCCGGCGAGAAGGTCACGTGACCACCTTCGCTCAGCAGCGCGGTCCAGCCATCCTTGCCCGGAATCAGGCCAGAAACGCCGAGGCCGGTGCCGGCGCCGATCAGGCCCAACGGGGTACCCACCACACCGACGCCACCGCCGACTTGATGTTTTTGGGTTGCCGACAGTTGCGGCAGCGAGCTGGCCAGCGCGGTAAAGTCATTCACCACCACCAGGGTGTCGAAATTAACTTCGCGGCGCAGCGCCTCAATCGAGAATGCCCAGTGGTGGTTGGTCATGCGCACCATGTCGCCGGTGACCGGGTTGGCAATCGCAATCGCGCCATTCCGGATGCCAGTGACGCCGGCTTGGGCTACGGTTGGCGACGCCAGGTACGCAACCAAGGCGGCGGCCAGGGTCGGGTAAGCGGCGCACGCCAGCACTTCGATCGCTTCAATCTTGCCCGGGGCGGTTTCCAGCGCAAAGCGCGCATTGGTCCCGCCGATGTCCGCCAGCAGACGCGGGCCACCAGGGAATGCAGTGGTCAGGGAGGGAGGCGTTTGTACGGACTGAGCTGTCATGATGGATCGAAATTAGTTGAGGCCTAAGCTTAAGGTATTTTGCCTGCAGCAGGCAAGCGATGTTTGTAGTTTTAGTACAGTTTGCTACACAACTTTGCATTACGGGAAATTTCGCCCGTAGTATGACTACCAGCCATAAAATTGGAATCGATTCCAATCTTACCCTAAAAATACGCCGCACAAGGCGGCGCAATCTGTTTAAGCCGAGGCCGTATTATCTTCCGGCAGCGATTCAGTGGGAGCGCGGAAGGCCGCGTTCCATGCTTCCAACCCGCCATGCAGCGGACGGGCCAGATGGTAGCCGTGGCCGATCAAGCCTTTCGCCACATGGGCGGCGGTGACGTCGTTCGGGCAGCTGCAGTACACGATGATATGGCGGCCCTTGTCCAGCGCAATGATCTCGGCGTTCGGGTCGCCGCCGTTGAACAGCAGTGCGCCCGGCACGGCCGGATCCAGCATCTGTGCCGTCACGCTGCGGGCGTCCACCAGGATGGGCTCGCCGCCCTGCTCCAGCAGTTGCTTCAGATCGTCAATCGTAATGCGCTCAATATCGACCGACTGATGGAATCGCTTGCGCTCCACATATTTGAACGACACAAACAACAGCAGCAGCACGCCCAGCACGATCAGCGCGGTGGTGCCCATGGTGCTCAGGATATCCAGCACCTGGTCCACACTGGTGTGGAAGAAGGCGCCGATGGCGATGCCTGCACCGCTCCAGACCAGCCCACCCAGCACGCTGAAGCCGAGGAACACGCTGGTGCGTGTGCCCATGGCGCCGGCCAGCGGCGGTGCGATGGTATTAAAGCCGGGGATGAATTTAGCGACGATCAGCGCTTTCGGGCCCCAGCGGTTGAAGTTGTCTTCAGTCTGGCTGACGCAATAATCGGGCGACAGCGAAATTTTGCACAGCAGCTTGAGGATGCGCTTGCCATAGTAGCGCCCGGCGCGGAACCAGAAATAGTCGCTGATCAGGCAGGCAACCAGCGCCACGCCCAGCACAGCCGGCCAGTGGGCGTCGCCATCAACCGACATGGCGCCGGCCACGATCAAAACCGGGAACGCAGGAATAGGCAAGCCGATCTGCTCGACCAGCACTATCCCGAACACGATCAGGACGCCATATTCTTGCAGCAGGAGGATTAAATTCGCCATTCAGATATCTTAACTTAAAAACCGCTTAACTGCTGCCGGGGATAGCGGACAGCAAGGCCCTGGTGTAAGGGTGTTGTGGGTTGCGGTACAACGCGTCCGCGTCGGCCAGCTCGACTACCGCGCCGTGCTGCATCACCATGACTTGATCCGCCAGGTATTTCACCACCGCCAGGTCATGCGATATGAAGATGTATGACAGCCCCAGCTCGTCCTGTAAATCCTGCAAAAGATTGAGCACCTGCGCTTGCACCGACACATCCAGCGCGGAAACCGATTCGTCGCAGACCAGGATTTCCGGCTGCATGGTCAGGCAGCGGGCAATGGCGATGCGCTGCCGCTGGCCACCGGAGAACTCGTGCGGATAGCGTTTGAAGGCGGCAGCTGGCAAGCCGACTTTGTCCAGCAGGCCCAGCGCGATGGCGGTGCGCTCGCGGTCGTCGGCGCCGATGCGGTGGATGCGCATCGGTTCGAGCAGGATGTCACCGACCGTGAAGCGCGGGTTGAGCGAGGCGTAGGGATTCTGGAAGACGATCTGGATGCGGCGTTTGTAGGCCTGGAAGTCGCGCGCGGACATGCTGAGCAGGTCCTCGCCGTCGAACAGCACGCTGCCGCCGCTGGCTTGATGCAGGCGCAGCAATGTCAGGCCGACGGTGGTTTTGCCGGAGCCGGATTCGCCCACCACGCCGAGGGTTTTGCCGCGCGCGAGGGTGAAGGAGACGTCTTTGACAGCGTGGAATTCGCGCTTGCCGAACCAGCCCTGGCGTTGCGTGAAGGTCTTGCTTAAATTGCGCACCTCCAGCAGCGGCCCGCCATCGTGGCGCGAGCGTCGGGGCGGCGTGTCGAGCGTGAGCCGGCAGTCCAGCAGCGCCCGCGTGTAGGCATCGGCCGGCTCGGTCAGCACTTGCTGCGCCGGCCCAGCTTCCCTCACTTCGCCGTTGCGCATCACCACCACCTGATCCGCAATCTCCGCCACCAGACCCAGATCATGCGTAATGAACAGCACCGACATCGCATGCCGCTTTTGCAGTCGCGCGATCAACTCCATGATTTGCTTCTGGATCGTCACATCAAGCGCCGTGGTCGGTTCATCGGCAATCAGCAGTTTGGGCTCGCAGGCGATCGCCATCGCGATCATCACGCGCTGCTGCTGGCCGCCGGATAGCTGGCTCGGATACGCAGCTATCCTGACTTCCGGCTCGGGTATGCCCACCTCTTCCAGCAACTCCAGCGTGCGGCGGCGCGCCTGCGCGCGGCTCATTTTCATGTGCAGCACCAGCACTTCCGCAATCTGCGCGCCGACCGTGAACACCGGATTCAGCGACGACATCGGCTCCTGGAAAATCATCGCAATCTCTTTGCCGCACAGCGCGCGGCGCTGCTTGCCGTCCAGCGCCAGCAAATCGCGGCCGTCAAACTGGATATCGCCTTCGATGATGGCCGAGGCAGGATCCAGCAAACCCATCACCGCCAGCGAGCTGACCGACTTGCCGCTGCCGGACTCGCCCACCAGCGCCACAGTGGTATTGCGCGGCACGCTGAATGAAACGCCCTTCACAGCCTCCACGGTTTGCTTGCGGTCGAGGCGGAAGGCCACACGTAAATTGCGTACATCAAGCAGTGTCATGCTTTCACCTTGGGATCAAGAGCATCGCGCAGGGCGTCGGTGAACAGGGAGAAGGCGGTGACCAGCAGCGCCATCGCAACAGCAGCGGCAGTCAGCTGCCACCAGCGGCCGAGGATGAGTTCGTTCTGCGCCTCGTTCAGCATGCTGCCCCACGAGACCACGCCGACCGGCACGCCAAAGCCGAGGAAGCTCAGGATCACCTCGGCCTTGATGAAGCCGACCCCCAATATCGACATCTGCACCAGCGCCACATGGCTGACATTCGGGAAGATGTGACTGAACATCTTGCGCCAGTGCGAAGCGCCGATAGCGTCGGCAGCCAGCACATATTCACGCGCCTTGTGCTTGATGTACTCGGCGCGAATCAGGCGATAAGGACCGGTCCAGCCGGTCAGGCCGAGAATCAGCACGATGGTCAGCACGCCTTTCTGCTGCAGCACTGCCGCCACCGCGAGGATCATCAGCACGGATGGAATGGCCGTGAAAATGCTGTAGAACCAGTTGAAAAAATCATCCACCACGCCGCCGCAATAGCCGGACAGCGCGCCAAACAAGGTACCAAGGCCGACCGCCAGCAATGCCGCCACCAGCCCGACCACGATCGAAGTCTCGCTGCCCTTGATGGTTTTCTTGATGACGTCATGCCCCCACTTGTCGCCACCAAACGGCAGGCTCGCGCGCCGCGCCATGCCCGCCGCCGCACCGCCCTCGCCCGCTTGCGCCCGCAGCTGCGCAAGATCATCGGCCAAGGGATCAACCACGCCATACATCTCCACGCCGCCACGTAAAGCACGGATGTCATCGGCAATCGGATCGAACGGATTATCCGGCAAGGCTTGCTGCTGCGCGGATGGTGCAACCACTGCAGCTGCACCGCCAACAAACGACGGCGGCGCATAATTCACGCCGACCTCCTCTTCCCAATCGGCGACTATCAAGCCGCTGGCGGACAGCACCACCATCAACAGGAACGCCATCACCACGGCCAGCGCCACCATCGCCACCCGATCCGCGCGCAAGCGCCGCCACGCCAATGCCCACAAGCCCTGCGCCATCATGACAGCTTCACCCGCGGATCCACTGCCTGGTACAGCAAATCCGTCAACAGATTGAACACCATCGTGGCCACCGCCACGTACACCGTAATCGCTTTAATCACCGGAAAATCGCTGCGTTCCACTGCCAGAATCACCTCGCGCCCGATGCCTGGAATGCCGAAGAAGCGCTCCAGCAAAAACGCACCGATCAGCAGTGCTGGCAGGTTCGACATCACATACGTCAGAATCGGAATCGCCGCATTGCGCAGCACATGTACCCACATCACGCGCCGCTCGCTCACACCCTTGGCGCGCGCGGTGCGCACATAATCCTGCCCGACCTCATCCAGCACAAAACTGCGAAACAGCCGCAAGGTCGGTGCAACCGACACCGCCAGTCCTATCAGGATCGGCAACACCGCGTACCGCAGCCCGTCCCAGCCCTGCACCGGGAACAAGCCCAGCTTGTACGCCAATCCATACTGGAACACGATGATGTAGACCAGAATGCTGACCGACATGCCCACCGTGCAGGCAATCATCACCGCGCGATCCGTCAGCGAGCCGCGCACAAACGCAATCGCCAACGCCAGCGCGATGCCGATCAAGGTCTCCAGCACGGTCAACGGCACCAGCACCGTCAGCGACGGTCCCAACCGCGTGGCGATGATGTTGGATACCGGCTCACTGGTCGCCCAGCTCAAGCCAAAATCAAACGTCACAATCTGTTTGATGAAGATCCACAGCTGCACGTAGTAAGGCTGGTCCACGCCCAGCTGGCGGCGGATGTTGGCGATGCTGTCCGCATTCGCCATCTTGCCGGCCAAAACATAGGCAGGATCACCGCCCACCCAGTTGAACAGCACAAACACCAGCACCACCACACCCAGCATGGTCGGCAGCATCTGCCACAGGCGGCGCACTATGTAAGCCAGCATCTCTTAATCCTTGATGTCGATGTACTTCCATTCCTGATGCAGGATGGGATGTTTTTTATACCCCAGCACTTTCGGCTGTGCCAGCATATTGCGGTAGCGCGAGAAGGCCGGCATCACCGCCGCCTGCGCTTCCAGCTGGCGCGCCATCTTGCGGTACAGCGCGTCGCGCTCCGCCCCCGGCGGCATGCTGTGGCTGGCCTCAAACCATGCGTCGAACTGGGCATCCTGGTAGCAGCCGTTGTTGTTCTGGCCGATATTCCCGCCGTAGAACAGCTGCATGAAATTATCGCCATCTGGATAATCGGCCAGCCACTGGTAGGTGCGAGACTGGATTTTGCACAGCGTCTCGGCCTTCTGTATATCGCTGAAAATCATGCGCTGGTTGTTCATGCGGATGCCGAGCCGCTTGTATGTCTTGCGCCACAGCTCGGCCATCAGCACGCCGTTGGCTTCGTTGCGCGAGGTGTAGGTAATGAGCAGCGGCTTGCCGTCCGGCTGGGTGCGCCAGCCGTCGGCGCCTTTCTTGTAGCCGTAGCGGTCCAGCAGCTTGTTGGCGAGCACCGGGTCGTAGCGCAGCAAGGGCTGGTAGTCAGGATCATGGCCGGCCACGCCGGAAGGAATCGGAAAATGCAAACGCTGCGCCTCGCCGTTCAGCACCAGCCGGATTTCCTCATCGACGTCATGCGCCATGGCGATGGCGCGGCGCAGGGCAATCTTCTCCTTGCTGAAACCACCGACCACCGGATCGCGCATATTCCAGTAGTAATAACTGAGCTCAGGATCGACGATGCGCGACAGCTGAATGCCACGCGCCGCCAGCTCCGGCCGCAACTGGCCATCCACCAGCGCTTTTGGCGACAGCGCGCCCTCCAGCCAAAACACGTCCGCGCCGCCGCTGATGAAGGACAGCCAGCGCGACTGGTCTTCCAGCTGCACGCTGATCTCAATGCGGCCGATCTGCGGAATCTTCTTGCCCTGCATCTGCTGCACGATACGCTCATCGCCTGGCGCGCTGGGCGTGAAGTCCCACAGCTCGGGCCGATGGCCGGTATTCTCTTCCAACACGATGCGGCTGCCACGTATCCACTGCCCCAGCTGGTAGACGCCGGTGCCGACCGGATGGCCCGCCACCTCGCCTTTGCTGTCGCCGTACTGTTCCACCACCTCATGGGCTACGGCCGCCAGCGGCGCGTAGGCCAGGATCATGCCGAGGTTGAAATCGGTATGCGTCAGGTGGATACGCAGTGTGTACGGATCGATGATTTCCAGCCCGGCCACCGACGCGCTGTAATCGAAGCGGCCGCTCTTTTGCGCCTGCGCCGCCAGCGCATCCAGGCCCACCACTTTGCCCTCCAGCAGCCAGGCATTGGGCGAGGCCAGGCGCGGATCGAACAGGCGCTTCCATGAATAGACGTAATCAGCCACGGTCAGCTCGCGCGGCTTGCCGCCGAAAGCTGGATCGGGCGTGAAATGGCTGCCTTGTTTCAGGCGGATCAGATAGGTTTTGCCGTCCGCCGACACTTCCGGCAAGGCGGCCGCCGCTTCCGGCGCCAGCTGCACCGGCCGCGCCAGGTAGTCGTAGGTGTACAGGGTTTCGAAGATGGCTTCGGTGATGTGGCCGGTGTAGTAATCGCGCACCAGCGCCGGGTCGAAACTGGCCTCGGCGGCCGGCAAAATATAGCGCAAGGTCTTCACCGGCGCTGCCGCAACCCAGCTCGTCGCGACCATCAGCAAGGTCGCGGCTGCGGCAAATCTCAAGCACTGCATAACCATCCCCACGCCGCAAAAGTGGACTTCACAATACCGCACTTTTTGCTTGGCAGGAATGCCACAAAATGCCCCACTTTGGTGCAGTCAAGCGTATTTTGTGATGCGGCGCAGCATATTTACACGGAAAATCGCAGCACGCCTTGCGTTGCGGCGCACCATGTCTTTACAAAAAGTCGTAACTTTTTTACACAAACCGTTGTTTTTACGCGTCAAAAATCGCAATTTTGTTTGACAAGCAAGTTCCAGCGGTGTTCTGATGCGCCCCTTTCCGAAAGTACTTTATTAGTAGATATTTCGGAAAGATAAGACTTGGCGGCGGTTTTTCCCCATTTCCGGCGCCAGACTGAAGTTATTTTCTTGGAGTTTTTGCAATGATGATGGAAACGGTTTTATCCCGCTCCGTGCGCCTGATGTTCTCGGGCTCCGTAGCAGCAGCACTGGCCATGCCAGCCTTCGCCCAAAACGCCGAGCCTGCGGGCCAGATCCAGCGCGTTGAAATCACGGGTTCGAGCATCAAACGCGCGTCCGCCGAGACCGCCTCGCCGGTGCAAATGATCACCCGCGACGAACTGATGAAGTCCGGCAAAACCACCGTGGCTGAGTTCCTGCAATCGCTGACCGTGGACGGCGCTGGTTCGCTGCCATCCGGTTTCGGCACCGGCTTCGCTGCCGGCTCGACCGCCATCTCGCTGCGCGGCCTGGGCGCGACCTCGACCCTGGTACTGCTGAACGGCCGCCGCATGGCGCCTTTCGCCCGTGCTGACGACGGCCAGAAGAGCTTCACCGACCTGTCGACCATCCCGATGCAACTGGTTGAGCGCATCGAAGTACTGAAAGACGGCGCTTCCTCGACCTACGGCGCCGACGCTATTGCCGGCGTGGTCAACATCATCCTGCGCAAAGACTTTGAAGGCGTGACCATCAAAGCCGACACCGGCGCA
The DNA here is from genome assembly GCF_009857445.1 of Duganella flavida. Classification (GTDB taxonomy): domain Bacteria; phylum Pseudomonadota; class Gammaproteobacteria; order Burkholderiales; family Burkholderiaceae_D; genus Rugamonas; species Rugamonas flavida. The sequence continues at coordinate 495,833 of NZ_WWCN01000002.1, read as the reverse complement.
TCGCGCTACAGCGACAACAAGCAAAACAACATCGCTGTCACCGTCGGCAAGGGTAACCTGGACGACGACAAGTACAACCTGGTGTTCAACGTCGAGTACAAAAAATCCGACGAACTGGCCGCAGCTGACCGCAAAGACCGCGGCTGGATCGGTCACGGCGACATCCGTCCTTGGGGTTACCAGCAAAACACCCAGTACATGGGCGGCTACATCACCCCAGGCGCCTCGTCGGCCACCCCGACCGGCGCACTGCGCGATCCGAAGACCGGCAACTACGTGTCGCTGGGCGGCTGCTCGCAGTTCTCGCAGACCGTCAAGCAAGACCCGGCAGGCGGCTGCCTGTGGTCGCAAGACCAGTTCCGCGACCTGCAACCGAACGTTGAATCGCTGAACCTGTACACCCGCGGCACCCTGCAAGTGAACTCCGACCTGCAGGTGTACACCGAACTGGGCTACGCGACCCGCAACAGCTCGTTCATGCTGGCGCCGGTCTCGGCCACCCCGAACGTGACCTTCCCGGCCACCGCCGCCAACCCGAACGGCATCATCCTGTACAGCAATGACCTGCTGATGGCCGGTTCGCACCCGCAAAACAGTTTCGGCACCGCCACCCGCCTGCGTTACTCGATGTGGGACCTGGGTCCGAGCAACCACATCGCCAACAACGACTTCAGCCGCATCGTGCTGGGCGCCAAGGGCAGCAACTTCGGCTGGGACTGGGATACCGGTTTCACCCACTCGGAATCCAAGCTGTACATCGAGTGGACCAACCAGCTGAACATGAAAGTGCTGAAATCGGCACTGGGCGACCCGACCAGCCAGTACTTCCCGTACTACATCGGCTCGCAAGCCTACAAAAACCCGGCCTCGCTGTACGCCGCGCTGCGCATGAATGCGTCGTCGAACTCGACCACCAAGCTGGACATCGTCGACTTCAAGGCCTCACGTGAACTGTTCGCCCTGCCAGGCGGCAATCTGGGCCTGGCGATCGGCGGCGAACACCGCCACGAACAGCTGGACAACCCATCGCTGACCGGTTCGGAAGACGGCTCGACCAACATCTCCTACGTGGCCGCCAAGGGCGACACCAAGGTCTCGGCCATCTACGCCGAGGTGCTGGCGCCCGTGCTGAAAACCGTGGAACTGAGCGGCGCGCTGCGTTACGACCACTACAGCAACTTCAACTCGACCACCCCGAAACTGGGCGCCAAATGGACCCCGGTGAAGAGCTTCGCATTGCGCGGCACCTACACCGCCGGCTTCCGTGCACCAGGCGTGGCTGAAGCCAATGCCGACAGCCAGTCGACCGGTACCGCGTCGGTCGTCGACCGCGTCCGCTGCCCGGACGGCAAAACCCCGGCCGCAGGCGGCGCCACCACCCTGGATTGCAACATCCAGATCGGCGCGGTGAAAGTGGGCAACCCGAACCTGTCGCCGGAGAAGTCGAAAGGCTACACCCTGGGCCTGGTCTGGGATCCGCTGAACGACACCAACCTGTCGTTGGACGCCTGGAAAATCCGCCGCACCAACGAGATCAACCCGCTGTCGTATGTTGAAGCGGCCGCCCTGCCAACCGCAGTTCGCGCTGACAACAACCTGGTCGTCAATGGCGTGGTGATCCCGAACACCGGCACCCTGCTGATCTCCAAGGCACCGTACCAGAACTCCAGCTACACCGAAGTTAAAGGTATCGACCTGGACGTGAAACAGCGCCTGCGCCTGGGCGAGTACGGCAAAGCCACCATCAACCTGGTGTGGTCGCACACCGCGTCGTGGGTACGTGCTGACAAAGCCCAGGTATTCCAGTTCGCCGGCACCCACGGCAACTGCGATACCTCGGATTGCGCCGGTACGCCGAAAGACAAGATCAACCTGATCACCAGCTGGGACAAAGGCAACTGGAACGTTTCCGGTACCGTCAACTACCGTTCCGACCTGAAGAACATCCGTTACGAAGGCGCGCCTTGCGCGGTGCTGTTCGCCAACGGCCAGCCTTCGCCGAACGGTGCTTGCCGCCTGCCATCGTTCACCACGCTGGACCTGTCGACCCGCTACAACTGGAGCAAATCGCTGCAGCTGTACGCCTCGATGAACAACGTGCTGGACCGCATCGCCCCGCTGGACGCGCTGACCTACGGCGGCATGAGCTTCAACCCGATGGACGCTTCCGGCGCCACCGGCCGCTACGTCAAAATTGGCCTGCAGTACAAGTTTGACTAAATATAATTAGTCGGCCAATAAGAAAAGCAGCGGGCAACCGCTGCTTTTTTTTCGCCCTTAGCACAAACGTGATAATTATTTACATAAAACCGCATAAAATTTGACAAGAGTGGTCTCCAAGTGGTTTCATATCGGCCCTCGTGAGAATTGGTGAGATTCCGTCCTCATGAGTTTGAACCACTTGAGAGAGCACATTGCAACATGATTAAAGAAACAATCCTGTCCCGTTCGCTGCGCGTGATGTTTGCCGGCGGACTGGCCATGACCCTGGGCCATGCCTTCGCCCAGGACGCCACTGAACAACCGATGCAGCGCGTGGAAATCACCGGCTCCAGCATCAAACGTATCGCCGCCGAATCCTCGCTGCCGGTGCAATCGTTCAGCCAGAAAGACATTAAAAAGTCGGGCGTCACCACCGTGACCGACTTCATCCAGCAAATCCCGGCCATGCAGGGCTTCTCGGTGGCGGCCGACTCGGTCGGCGGCGGCGGCGGCGGTGTCACCACCGCCTCGATCCACGATATCGGCGCCTCCTACACCCTGGTCCTGCTGAACGGCCGCCGCATTGCGCCGTCCAACTCGGGCACCACCATCGACCTGAACTCGATCCCGCTGTCGGCCATCGAGCGCGTGGAAGTGCTGACCGACGGCGCCTCGGCCCTGTACGGCTCCGATGCGATTGCCGGCGTGGTCAACTTCATCTTGAAAAAAGGTGCGGCCCCGTGGGAGATCAACGCCAAGTACGGTTCGCCGCAAAAAGCTGGCGGCAAGAGCAACTCGATGAGCCTGAGCAAGGGCTTCGGCGACGTCGATGAAGACGGCTACAGCGTATTCGTCTCGCTCAGCCACGACGAGCAAAAGCAGCTGAAAGCCTCACAGCGCGACTTCGCCAAGACCGGCATGATTAACTTCACCGATCCAAAAACCGGCAAGGCGCTGCAATTCCTGAACGGCTCCTCGCGCGCGATCCCGGCCAACGCCGCGATCAAGTACAACGGCGCCGACGGCGCTGCGCACACCGTCAACCTCAACCCGTACGCCCTGATCAACGGCAAGTGCGCGACCGCCAACGTCGACGCCTTTGGCGATGGCCAGTGCTACTACGATTACACCTCGACCATCGAGATCAATCCGGAATCGAGCCGCGACTCGCTGTTCAGCTCGGGCAGCCTGAAACTGGGCAACAGCGGCTTCAAAGCCTTCTTTGACGCTGCCTACACCGAAGCCAAGATCACCGCCCGCATCGCACCGTATCCAGCCGACTTCTCGCTGTCGACCAGCTCGCCGCTGTTCGGCAAATACCTGCAACCGTACCTGACGCCTGAACAGCTGAACGGCGTCACCTCGGTGGCGGTCAAATACCGCCTGTACGAAATGGGCGACCGCGGCTACGAGTACGGCACCAAGGCCACCCACCTGGTGGCCGGCCTGGACGGCTCGGCCTTTGGCTGGGACATCAACGGCGCACTGACCTGGTCGCGCAACAAGCAGGAACAGAAATACCTGTCCGGCTTCCCGCTGGCGGACAAGTTCCAGGCCCTGCTCGACAGCGGCAACTTCGACCCGTTCGGCTACGCCCAGGGCGCCATGCCGCAAGCCATGCGCGAGCAGCTGAACAGCACCGGCTTCACCGGCCTGTACAACACCCAGACCGTGACCATGAAGGGCGCCGATGCCCACGCCTCGCGTCCAGTGTTTGAACTGCCAGGCGGCACCGCCATGATCAGCGTGGGCGCGGACTACCGCGTCACCAGCTTCCGCACCGACCAGCAAGACGTGGCGGAAAAAGCCCTGATCCTGTTCGACAGCCCGGTCTACGACAACCACTATGAGCGCGCCAACGCCGGCGCCTTCAGCGAGCTGCTGCTGCCGATCAACAAGAAGTGGGAAGCTACCCTGTCGGGCCGCTTCGACAACGTCGGCGCCGTCAAGGACAAGCTGCTGGGCCAGGAAGTGGGCCAGTCGGCCAGCGCCGGCACCTATAAAGTGGCGACCAAGTACTCGGCTGCCAAGAACCTGATGCTGCGCGCTGCCACCGGCACCGGCTTCCGCGCCGCCAGCATGCAGGAAATCGCCGGCCCGCTGGAAGAGTTCGGCGTCACCGGCGGCACCTACAACTGCCCGCTGACCGCCGCCAATGGCCTCGGCAACCACCCGCTGGCCAAGTACTGCGAATCGGGCCGCGGCCAGTTCGAAGTGTTCCAGGGCGGTAACCCGGACCTGAAGCCGGAGAAATCCAAGCAGTGGTCGATCGGCGCCGTGTGGGAACCGACCAACACCACCAGCGTGGCCATCGACTTGTGGAACGTCCAGATCCGCGACCAGGTGAGCTCGGTATCGGAAGGCCTGATCTTCCAGAACCCGGCCAAGTACGCCAATCTGTTCACCACCAAGCACATCGCTTCGACCGGCCTGGACGTGCTGGCCATCAAACTGCTGCCGATTAACATCGGTAAAGTGGAAAACCGCGGCATCGACTACGACTTCACCCAGAAGACCAAGCTGTTCGACGGCCGCCTGACCAACCGCCTGGCCGGTACCTACCTGCTGCGCTCGCGCTACACCACCCCGGGCACGGACGACCAGTGGGAAACCAGCCTGAACCGCTACGGTTCGAACGACAAGGTCAGCTTCCGCAACGTGATCAAGGCCAGCAGCTCGTGGGAAAACGCCCAGTGGACCCACACCCTGAGCGCCAACTACCGCAACGGTTACACCGACAAGCACCAGAACGCGGATGACTGCGCGGTGACCACGGCTGACGCGGCGCAGGCATGCTACGACATCACGCTGGACGTGCCGAGCTACACCACCTTCGACCTGCAGTCGGCGTTCCGCCCGCTGAAGAGCGTGGAACTGACCGCCGGCATCACCAACCTGTTCGACCGCAATCCGCCGTTCACACTGCGTAACACCGGTTCGCACCAAGTCGGTTACAACCCGTCGTACTCGAGCGCCCTCGGCCGCACCTTCTATATAAGCGGTTCGTATAAGTTTTAACGCTTATTAAATAAGGACTTAGCCCGAATTTGCCACCCGGCAATTCGGGCTTTTTTTTTGTCGCACAAATGTAACACTCTGTAAGTCCATGAACGCAGATTTACAAAAATTGCCAAACACCAAATTGGTGCAGCACATCCGTACTTTTCCTTGTTTTTTGACATCAAAACAATTTTTTCATCACTTTCAAACCGGTATGCACAAAATTAGAGCGTTTTTGGCCCATTTTTTGTGCTGAAGAAATGATGTTTTTTAGATACTTTTGCTGCCGCAGCCACATTGACGGCAAATCAGCCCAAATGCTTTGATGAACGCAGGCGAAATAATCGCCGCTAAAAACAAATCAAACACACCCGTTGTTCATCGTTTTATTTTGGGAGCTAAATAATGATGGTTGAAACCGTATTGTCGCGATCGGTACGCCTGATCTGCGCCAGTGGCCTGGCGCTGGGCATGCAAGCCGCCGTGGCACAAACTGCGGACGCGCCTATCCAGCGCGTAGAAATTACCGGTTCGAGCATTAAGCGTATTACCGCTGAAGGCGCGTTGCCAGTGCAAACCCTGTCCAAGCTGCAGATCGAGCAATCGGGCGCGACCAACGTCGCCGACCTGATCGCCACCCTGCCATCGATGCAAGGCTTCACCACCTCGTCGATGTCGGTCAACGGCGGCGGCGGTGGTCTGCAAACCGCATCGATCCACTCGATCGGCGAAGGCTACACTCTGGTGCTGCTGAACGGCCGCCGTCTGGCACCTGCCACCTCCGGTTCTACCGTCAACCTGGCCAGCATCCCACTGGCAGCCGTTGAGCGCGTCGAGATCCTGACCGACGGCGCCAACACCCTGTACGGCTCGGACGCGATTGCCGGCGTGGTCAACTTCATCCTGAAGAAAAACCAGACCGACGCCATCGTCGACGTCTCCTACAGCCAGCCACGCAGCAGCGGCGGCACCACCTCGACCGCCTCGATTTCCAAAGGCTGGGGCGATCTGGACAAGGATGGCTTCAACATCCTGCTGTCGGCTTCGCACGACGAAACCAAAGCATCGTGGGCACGTGACAGCGACTTCTCGCAATCGGGCGTGATTCCGTTCTACGCCAATGGCAAGGCTTACAGCCTGTACCAGCTGAGCTCGAACTCGATTCCTGGTAACGCCACCGTCAAGTACACCAAAGCCGACGGCAGCACCAGCAGCGCCGCTTTCGCGCCTAACCTGTTCGCCACCGGCACTTGCAACGGCGCCAACCTGTTCAAGGTCGGCAACCGCTGCCTGTACGATTACGCTGCCACCGTACAAAACACGCCAGGCCTGAAACGCGACAGCGGCTTCGGCTCGTTCAACTTCAAGATCAACGAAAACACCAGCTTCTTTGCTGAAGGCCTGATCTCGTCGTTCTCCAACACCGCCCAGTACGCGGCACCAGCACAGCCGCTGGGCATTCCGCTGAGCAGCGCGCTGTACGCCAAGTCGATCGCCCCTTACCTGACCCGCCTGGGCGTGCCTGCCACCGCCACCGTCAACAGCGTGACCATGAACCTGCGTCTGGTTGATGCTGGCGGCCGTGCCGACCAATACAAAACCATCGCCAAACACGCCGCTTTCGGCTTTGACGGCACCTGGAAAAACATCGACTGGCGCGCAGCTTACACCCACTCGGAAAACAAACAGACCGACACCGCCGCTGGCGGCTACATGAGCCTGAACGCGTTTGACGCCCTGGTTTCGTCGGGCAAGTTCGATCCGTTCGCACCGTCCGGCACCTCGCAAGCCGTGTTGGCACCAGCCGTGCTGCACAACCAGTTCAGCGAAACCAAATCGAAGATCGACATGCTGCAAGTGAGCGGTTCGTCGGAAGTGTTCAAGCTGCCAGCCGGTACGGCCCAGCTGGCCCTCGGCGCCGACTTCACCAAGCAAGCCTACTCGGAAGCGCCAGACGCTTACTCGCAAGGCCAGAACAAGCAACAGCCTACCTTCACCGACGCGATTGTTGGTGGCGGCGCTGGTGCCCTGCCGATCGACGCTTCCCGCAAAAACTGGGGTACCTACGGCGAGCTGTTGCTGCCAGTGCTGAAAAACATGGACCTGACCGTGTCCGGCCGTTATGACGATTTCAGCGCCGTCAACAACGACAAGAACTTTGACCCGGACGGCAACCAGATCGCCTCCGGCAAACAGGGCGAATCGGCCAGCAAAGCCACCTACAAACTGGCGCTGCGCTGGAATCCAGTGGATGCCGTGTTGATCCGTGGTTCCTACGGTACCGGCTTCAAGGCCCCGACCATGTCGAACATCGTCAAGCCACTGGTCAACGGCGGCTCGTCGCAGTTCCACGCTTGCCCGATCACCAATGCCAGCGATCCACGCTTCAAGCTGTGCAACCCTGGCTCGTCGGAATACGGCCTGCTGACCGGCGGTAACGCCGCCATCGGCGCCGGCGCCCTGAAGCCTGAAGAATCGAAACAGGCTACCCTGGGTATCCGTGTTGAGCCTATCAGCAGCCTGTCGATCGGTTTCGACTTCTGGGACGTGAAACTGCGTAACCAGATCCAGACCCTGTCGGAAGACCTGGTATTCAACAACCCAGCCGTGTACGACAGCCTGCTGCGTACCTACTACGATCCGATCCAGAAACAGAATGTGCTGGTTGCCGCGCTGACCCCGTTCAACCTGGCCAGCTCGCACTACCAGGGTATCGACTGGGATCACACCTACAAGACCAACACCTCGCTGGGCAAGGTCGCGGTACAGTGGACCGGTACCTTCATGACCAAAGCTGAACAGGAAACCCCTGCCAGCGGCGTTGAGAAGAACATCGGCCGTTTCAACTCCTACGCGAACGTGACCTTCCGCTGGATCTCGAAGCTGACCGCCTCGCTCAACACCGGCCGCTTCACCCACGCGCTGACCGCCAACTACCACTCGGGCTACACCGACCAGGTGTACACCGACGACGACTCGGTGGTGCGTGAAGTGCTGGCCGACGGCACCCTGGGCGGCTACGTGCCGATCAAGCGTCAAGTCAGCTCGTACACCACCTTCGACTGGCAGACCAAGGCTCAGCTGAGCAAGCAGTTCATCCTGACCGCCGGTATCAAGAACCTGGCCGACATCGCTCCGCCATTCACCATCCGCAACGCTGGTGGTGGTAACCAGTCGGGCTACGATGGCCGCTACACCGATCCACTGGGCCGTACGTTCTACCTGAACGCTTCGTACAAGTTCTGATCGCTTTTAGCAGTTAGTAATCCGTAGTAATCATTGCAAAAACTCTTTTAAGGGCTCCTTCGGGAGCCCTTTTTTTATCTCTGCCTATCTATCTGTAACACCTTGTAACCAACTGTTGTTTTATATAAACAGATAACATTTACATTATTGACACTCCATCGCTTGATAGTCAAAGATCAACTCCCTGCCAGCTTTTACCAAAAGCCGGTCCATAAAAATAGTGATGTTTGTTTTGGGAGTTGAGAGTAATGATGAAAGAAAAGATTCTGTCTTGTTCCCTGCGCCGCATTTATGCTGGCGGCTTGCTGGGCCTGGGATTGATTGCGCCGCTGGCGCAAGCGCAATCCGAGCAGCCGATGCAGCGTGTCGAAGTGACCGGCTCCTCGATCAAACGCCTGGTGTCGGAAACCGCCAATCCACTAACCGTGATCAAGGCTGACGACTTCGTCAAGCAAGGCCTGACCACCGCGCAGGAAGTGCTGGACCGCATTCCCTCCAACAGCTCCAGCTTCAGCTCCGGCAACGTGGTTGGTGGTAACAGCTCCGGCCTGCCGACCGGCGGCCAGGCCAGCGCCGACTTGCGCGGTCTGGGCGGCGACAAAACGCTGGTGCTGCTGAACGGCCGCCGCATCGCCAACCACCCGTACGACGGCGCCAGCGTCGACCTCAACATCATCCCGGTCTCGGCCCTGGAACGGGTGGAAGTACTGCGCGACGGCGCCTCGGCCATCTACGGTACGGACGCCATCGGCGGCGTGATCAACTTCATTACCAAACGCTCGGTGCAAACCACCACCATCACCGCTGAAGCCATCCTGCCGCGCAAAGTCGGCGCCGATGAAAAACGCATCAACATCTCTAGCGGCTTCGGCAACCTGGACGACGACGGCTACAATGTGTTCGGCGTGTTCGACCACCACAAGCTGGACATCCTGACCTCGCAACAGCGCGAGTTCTCCAAGACCGGCATCATCCCTAACCGCGGCCTGAACCTGACCTCGGGCACCACCTTCCCGGGTAACTATTTCGATCCGACCTCGGGCGCCACCGGCAACCCGGGCTTTGCCACCGGCTGCGACGCGCCAAACTCGGTACCGCGCGCCAGCAACGGCACTTGCCGCCAGGATTACACCCGCATGATCGACGATCTGCCGGAGCAAAAGCAGACCTCGTTCTTCGGCAAAGCCACCTTCAAGATCAATGGCGACCACCTGGCCTCGATTGAATACCTGCACTCGGAAAACGACGTGGTATCGCACACCGCGCCGCCGCCGCAAACCGGCCTGATCCTGCCGAAGACCAGCAAATACTACCCAGGCAATTCGGGCGGCGTACCAGCCATGCCGGGCCTGTCGGGCGACCCGCTGTCGGTCAACTGGCGTCCAACCGAAGCCGGCCAGCGCGAGATCAATTCCAAAGGCGCAGCTGACCGCCTGAGCATCGCTGCCGAAGGCTTGTTCAAGGGCTGGGACTACAAGACCGGCTTCACCCTGTCGGAAAGCCGCTCGGCTGAATACTTCACCGGCGGCTACGTCAACGACGCCAAATTCGCCGCTGGTGTCGCCAACGGCATCCTCAATCCATTTGGCAAGCAGGACGCTGCCGGCGCCGCCTACCTGGCCACCACCGCCCTGCGCGGCCAGGTGCAAAAAGGCGTGACCCGCAACACCGGCATCGACGCCAAAGCCAGCCGCGAGCTGATGGAACTGGCCGGCGGCCAACTGGCGGTGGCAGTCGGTGGCGAATTGCGCCGTGAAGAAGCCGACTTCATCGTCAACCGCGACATCGCCAGCCAGGCGTCGTCGTCCGGCCTGTCGGGTTCGCAATCGACCAACGGCGCGCGCACCATCAAGGCCGTGTTCGGTGAAGTCAACCTGCCGCTGATCAAGGACCTGGAAGTCAACGCCGCCGTGCGTTACGACGACTACAGCGATGCCGGCACCACCACCAACCCGAAACTGAGCCTGCGCTACCAGCCAACCAAGCAAGTGCTGCTGCGTGGTTCAGCCTCGACCGGCTTCCGCGCGCCGACCCTGTTTGAGAAAAACGCGCCGCTGTCGAAGAACGATACCAACAACTCGTACAACGACCCGATCCTGTGCCCGGGCGGCGTGCTGTCGTCGAACCCGATCGCCAACCCGCTGCGCGACTGCGACCTGCAACAGTTCAAACTGCAAGGTGGTAACGCCAACCTGAAGCCGGAGAAGTCCAAGACCTTCTCGTTCGGCACGGTGCTGGAGCCGATCCCGCAAGCCACGCTGGCCATCGACTACTGGAACATCAAGCTGAAGGACAAGATCAACGCGCTGCCGGAAGAAGCCATCTACGGTGACTACGCCAAATACGCCGCGCGCTTCCTGCGCAATGCCGACGGCTCGCCATACGCCATCCTCGACCTGAAAGAAAACCTCGGCAAGGTCAACACCGACGGCGTCGACCTCAGCCTGACGCTGCGTTCGGGCGCTACCCAAGCCGGCAACTTCACGCTGACTCTGGATGGCACCTACGTTCACAAATATGAGTACCAGGACGAACGCGATGGTCCGTTCATCCAGAACGTCGGCCGCTACGCCGCCAACAATCCAGTGTTCCGCTGGAAGCACAACCTGGCGCTGAACTGGCGTCTGGCTGACTGGAACGCGACGCTGGCGCAGTCGTTCAAATCGGGCTACACCGACCAGAACCTGGACATCGCCGACCAGTACAAGAACCAAGTGCCGTCGTACGCACTGTGGAACCTGTCGGGCAGCTACACCGGCTTCAAGGGCGTGACCCTGACCGCTGGCGTGAAGAACCTGCTGGACAAAGATCCACCGTTCTCGAACCAGGGCACGCTGTTCCAGAAAGGCTACGATCCACGCTACACGGATCCAGTCGGCCGCTCGCTGTACCTGCGCGGCAGCTACAGCTTCTAAGCTGCAGCAAAAAAAATCCCGGCGCTGCCGGGATTTTTTTATCAGAACTTGTAATTGCCAGTAATGTAGAACGACCGCCCGGCCGGATCGGCATAACGCCCGTCGTAACCGATCTGGTTACCGCCACCAGCATTCTGCAAAGTGAACGGCGGATCGCGGTCCAGCAGGTTCTTGATACCAGCCGTCAGCGTGAACTTGCCGAAGTCATACTTGCCCTGCCAATCGACCGTGGTGTACGACGGCGTCCACAATCCACCAAACGCCACCGAGTCGCCCACGCTGCCGTCCGGATTCACTGCGAACACCGCCGTATCAACCGGATACGCCTGATCGTGGTAACCCGATTTGTAGTGCGCAGTCAGGGTGTTGGTCAGCTTGCCGTTGGTCAGGCTCAGGCTGACATTGCTTTGCACGCGGAACACCACGCCATTATCCGGACCGAACACACCCAGGTTGGACTGCACCACCCCGCCTGCGCTGGTGGTGTAGTTTTGCTTGAGCATATAAGTGCCATTCCACGTCGCGCGCAGATCGCCGATGGCGCTACGGTTGCGGTAGCTGAAGTCCCAATCGATGCCGCGGTAATTCGCCACCCCGCCGTTGATCGGCGCCAGCAGGTAGGCGATGGTGGTGTAGCCGGCCGGATCGGGATACGGATTGACGAACAGATTTTTATACTGCTGCGGATTGGCAAAGCCCACCTGCTCCGGCACACCGGCCGACAGCACCTGGTTGCGGATCTGCACATTCCACAAATCCAATCCCAGCGACAGGCCGCGCAGCGGCTCGACCCGTCCGCCGAAGGTCCATTGCTTGGATTTCTCCGGCTGCAGGCCGGCCGCACCGCTCTGACCGTTCGGACCGGTCAGCAAATCATACTGCGCCTGGCCAACCTGGCAACCGGGCGAACCGGGGAATGGACAGGCATAGCTGCCGGCGGTACTGCCGTTAAAGGTGTTGGCGCCGGCGATGTCGCTCAGGTTAGGCGCCTTGAAGCCGGTGCCGTACGCGGCGCGCAACAGCAAGCTGTCGAGCGGCGTCCACTTCAGGCTCAGCTTGTAGGTGCCGGCACTGGACGTGTTGCCAAGCTCGCCGCCAGCCAAGCGTGGAATCAGGCCGGTGGCGTCCGGTACGGTGCCGAACACGTAGTCGCTGTGCACCTTGTCGTAGCTGTCGTAGCGGCCGGACACGGTGGCTTCCAGCGTTTTACTCACTGGCAGCAGCACCTCGCTGAAAATACCCCAGTTGTCACGCCGGGCGCTGAACGGTACCTGGCCGTAATTGCCGCCCACCGGATAGTTGGCCGATGCCGGCTGGGTCGAGAAGCCGGAATTGGACAGGATCAGCGAGCTATAGTCGATCTCGTACTTGGTCTTCGAATAATCGCCGCCGACCGAGATAATCGAGGTGCCTCCCGGCAGCGCGAACAGGTCGTGCTGAGCGCCGGCGTGCACGGTGTTCAGGGTCGACGTGGTACGCGAGAAGACGGTGCCGTTCAGCAGCGCGCCTTTCAGCTGGTCCGCGCCCTGCCCGGTCACCGGATCGTATTTGCCGGCCGCGACCAGATCGTTCAGCATGTTGAAGTCGGAATAGCCGCCGGCGGCCGTATCCTTGAGCTTGGCCTGCGACAGGATCAGCGACGCGTTGTAGGTCCAGCCCATGGCCGAGCCGTCGATGCCGGCGGCGAAGTGGCGCGCGGTGGTCTCGTACTCGTCGGCGCGGCCGCCGATCAGCACCGAGCGGTAACCGAGGGTGCCATCGCCGGTGGGATTTTCCAGGTTATTGGCATCCAAGTAGGGCTGCACGTATTTCGCATACAGCGCCGGGAAGCGCGTGGTGGAATTGACGCCCATCGGCTGCGCCGATGGCGCGTATTGCGCCGTCATCGCATATTGCGACATCACCAGTTCAGCCCAGGCCGTGGTGTCTTCATTGATCTTGAAGGTGCCCTTCAACAGGCCGCTGTCGCGACGGCTGCCCGGCACGTCTTCCACCGTGGCCGCGTAGTTGAAGCGGCACTGCGCGCCCAGCGGGCCGGCCAGCGCGCTACCGCAATTACCGTTGGCGGCAAAATAGGGATTGATGGCATAACCGGTGGTGTCCGCATCCGCCGCCGAGCCTTTGGGGCGGGCGTTAAAGGTGATATTGGCCGGTTCGGTGTTGCCGGTGCGCTGGTCGAAATAGTACTGCTTGCCGTTGGCGCCGAATTTGAAGAAGGCGCCCTTGGCCGAGAAGTCGCGCTGCAGCGCGGTGATGTGTTCTTGCTCCTCATGGCTGTACGAGGCCAGCACGTTCCAGCCATTGTTATCCAGGTCGCCCCAGCCTTTGGTGATGCCGGCGCTGCTCCACGAACCGCCGTTTTTCTTCGGCTGGCCGTAGGTGGCGTACACCTCGCCCTTAGTCATGTTTTTCTTCAGGATGAAGTTGACCACGCCGGCAATCGCATCCGATCCGTACAGGGCCGAGGCGCCGTCAGTCAGGATCTCGACCCGCTCCACCGCTTCCAGCGGAATGCTGGACAGGTTGACCGCGTAGCCGCCGCCCTGGCCGCTGCCGATGGCGCTCGGCGCCACGCGCTGGCCGTCGAGCAGCACCAGCGTGTACTTGGATGGCAGCGAGTGCAGCGAGGCCGTGGTGACGCCGGCGCCGCCGCCGTTCACGGAACTCGACGATGGCACAAAGCCCTGCATCGACGGCAGCATCTGGATCAGGTCGGTCGCAGAGGTGGCCCCGGTCTGCTTAATCTCGGCCGCAGTCAGCACCTGCACCGGCAGCGAACCCTCTTTCTGGATACGCTTGATCGAGGAACCGGTAATTTCGACCCGCTGTATCGGCTGGTCGGTGGCAGCATCTTGGGCAAAGGCGGGCAGCGCCAGCAAGACGCTGCCGGAAAACATCAGGCGCAAAGAACGGGACAGCACTCTTTCTTGAATCATGACTAACCTCCGATAATTTTTTGGATGCGACGATCCAACGCCTGGAGTCGGGTCGACCGCAGGCGGCGTATGGATTGCCGCTTGTTGGAATTACGCTAGGAAGGTGTTCAACGACACCGGCCATGTTTTATATAACATCATGGCCGGTAATTCGGTGTCAATCGAACGCAGAACAAGTTTGGCTTTCTTACCACAACCTTGATAGCCAGATGCAAATAAAAAAGGCCCCAACTCACCATTGGGGCCTTCCAATCTACAAAGTTAGTGCTTACTTAGCTGCGGCTTCGCGCTGCTGGGTGGCGATGCGGCGCTGGCGCACGGCGGCGGCCAGGCCTTGCAGCACTTGCACGCTGCTATCCCAGTCGATGCAGCCGTCAGTGACGGACTGGCCGTAGGTCAGCTCCTTGCCCGGCACCAGGTCCTGGCGGCCGGCCACCAGGTGCGACTCCACCATCACACCGACGATGCGCTGCTCGCCGCCCGCAATCTGGCCGGCGATGTCGGCGCACACTGGCACCTGGTTCTCCGGCTTCTTCGAGCTGTTGGCGTGCGAGGCGTCGATCATCAAACGCGCCGCCAGGCCTTGCGCGGCAATCGCCTTGCAGGCTTCGTCCACGCTGGCCGCATCGTAGTTTGGCGTTTTACCGCCGCGCAGGATGATGTGGCAATCCTCGTTACCATTAGTCGATACGATGGCCGAGTGGCCGCCCTTGGTCACCGACAGGAAGTGGTGTGGCTGCGATGCCGCCTTGATCGCATCCACGGCGATGCGCACATTGCCATCGGTGCCGTTCTTGAAGCCGACCGGGCAGGACAGGCCGGATGCCAGCTCGCGGTGCACCTGCGACTCGGTGGTACGAGCGCCGATGGCGCCCCACGAGATCAGGTCGGCGATGTACTGCGGCGAGATCACGTCAAGGAACTCGGTGCCGGCCGGCAGGCCCAGTTCATTGATGTCGCGCAGCAGCTCGCGCGCCATGCGCAGGCCGTCGTTGATGCGGAAGCTGTTATCCATGTACGGATCGTTGATCAAGCCCTTCCAGCCCACCGTGGTGCGTGGTTTTTCGAAGTACACGCGCATTACGATTTCCAGGTCGCCGGCCAGTTCCTTGCGCAGCTCGACCAGGCGGCGCGCATATTCCATGGCGGCCTTGGTGTCGTGGATGGAGCACGGTCCGACCACCACCATCAGGCGGTCGTCCTGGCCGTGCAGGATGCGGTGCAGCGCCACGCGGGCATTGGCGGCAGTCTGCTCCGCCGCTTCCGTGCACGCATATTCGCGGATCAGGTGGGACGGTGGCGTCAGTTCCTTCATCTCGCGGATGCGCAAATCATCGGTACGGGGCATTGCTGTTCTCCAGTTGATCTAAAAGGTAAGGGTAAAAAAAAACCGCCTCGTGGGAGGCGGTTTTTCAGGAATTTGTCGGGACTCGTTTTTGCTTCTACGTGCACCGGCCGCTAACTCCACCGCCTAGGGTTGGATAGCTAAAGTAAAACCAGCCGGTAAAGAAGAATTTAGTCATGTAACGACTATAGCGCCATTATTTACGCCTTGGCAAGCGATTTTTTTTCGGTCAGAACGCCTCCCTACAAAACTTTACATCTCCGCAGTTGTCTTTACATCTTAGCCATTGTGACCAAATGTAATCGCCAACCTCCCTGAAAATGCGGGCTGCCACCATGTTCCGGCCTTAATGCAAAAACCGGCCTTTACATGTGCATTTGTTTGCTACTGTTGGATATTTGCATAATTATCTTTCGATCATTGTTCAACCCACTACTGAATGTTTTGATGGCCATCCACAATCCCAAAACAAAATCAGGAGTGACACACCCATGATGATAGAAAGAGCTCTTACCCGATCTCTGCGCGTAATATTTGCCGGCGGTCTTGTTGTCGGCATGCACGCAGCCGTCGCCCAAACCGACGATGGCACGATCCAGCGCGTTGAAGTGACCGGTTCCAGCATCAAGCGCCTGGCCACCGAAACGGCGCTACCGATCACCAGCATCAAGGCCAGCGACTTTGAAAAACAAGGACTGACCACCGCCGCCGAGGTGATGAACACCTTGTCGATGAACCAGAGCTCGACCGGCAGCACGCAGTCGGTTGGTTCCGGCACCGGCGGCATCGCCACCGCCGACCTGCGCGGCCTGGGCAGCAACAAGACGCTGGTCCTGCTGAACGGCCGCCGCCTGGCAAGCCACCCGTTCAACGGCTCGTCCGTTGACCTGAACATCATCCCGGTCTCGGCACTGGACCGCGTAGAAGTACTGCGCGACGGCGCCTCGGCCATCTACGGCACCGATGCGATCGGCGGCGTGATTAACTTCATCACCAAGCGCTCGGTGCAAGGCGGTTCGATCAGCGTTGAGCGCTACCAGCCGCAAGCGAGCGGCGCCGGCGGCGAATCGCGCCTCAACGTCTCGGGCGGCTACGGCGACCTGAACAAGGATGGCTGGAACGTGTTCGGCGTGGCCGACTTCCACAAGCAGACCGCACTGGATGCGGTTGACCGCGACTTCTCCAACACCAGCGTGCGTCCGGACAAGGGCATCAACAACAGCAGCGGCACTTCGCAGCCGGGCAACTTCTACTCGGCCAACGGCATCACCGGCAACCCGTACTACGCCAGTGGCTGCGTCGGCAAAGGCCTGATCACCAACAGCGCCAACGGCACCTGCCGCACCAACACCGTGGCCTACATCCAGGACATTCCGAAGACGCAGCAGGAATCCGTACTGGGCAAGGCCACCTTCAAGCTGAACGAAGACGACATCGCAACGGTCGAGTACCTGCACAGCCGTTCGACCAATGCCAGCGCGATTGCACCGTCGCCGCTGACCGGCATCACCATGACCTCGGCCAGCCCGTACTATCCGGGCGGCAGCGCCGGCGTGCCTGCCGTGGCCGGCCTGACCGGTGAGAACCTGACCATCAACTGGCGTACCGTGGCCGCTGGTAAGCGCCAAGGCTATGACACCTCGATCTCCGATCGTTTGGTGCTGGCTTCGGAAGGTTTGATCGCAGGCTGGGACTACAACGTCGGCCTGACCTACGCGGTCAACAAAGCCTCCAGCGCGTTCGCGGGCGGCTACACCAACGACTCGCTGATCAAGGCGGGCGTACTGAGCGGCGTGCTGAATCCGTTCGGCGAGCAATCGGCTGCTGGCCAGGCTTACATCGATGCAGCCCAGCTGCGCGGCGAATACCTGGCCGCCAAGATGACCAGCATCGGCGTTGACGGCAAAGTCAGCCGCGAAATCTACCAGCTGCCAGCCGGCGGCGTGGGCTTCGCGATCGGCTCCGAATTCCGCCACGACAAAGCCACCTACGATGTGAACACCGACCTCGCTTCGCAAGCATCGAGCTCCGGCTACGCTGACGCGAAAGACCAGTCCGGCGAGCGCAACATCGCCGCGCTGTACTCTGAATTGAGCGTGCCGTTGACCAAGTCGCTGGAACTGTCGGCGGCAGCCCGCTACGACCACTACAACGATGTAGGCGGCAGCTTCAATCCGAAAGTCGGCCTGCGCTGGGAAGCCAGCAAGCAGCTGATGTTCCGCACCTCGTACAACACCGGCTTCCGCGCGCCAACGCTGTACGACCTGCACGGCCCGGCCACCTCCACCTTCACCAGCAATGCGTATGACGATCCGGTACTGTGCCCGGGCGGCACTGCGGCAGCGGGCGCCAATCCGAACGTGGCCTGCAACCAGCAGCAATACATCCGCAGCGGCGGCAACGCCAACCTGAAGCCGGAGAAATCCAAGACCTTCTCGTTGGGCGTGGTGCTGGAACCGATCAATAACGTCAGCGTATCGTTCGACTACTTCAACATCAAGATCCGCGACTCGATCGGTACCGTGGCCGAGTCGACCATCTTCGACAACTACGAGAAGTACAAGAGCTACTTCGTGTACTCGGCCGATGGCAAAACGCTGCAGTACGTAAACGCGGTGCTGGACAACCTGGGCGAAGTGAAGACCTCGGGCATCGACACCAGCCTGCGCTGGAAGCTGCCGCGTACTTCAGTGGGTGATTTCACCTTCCAGTTCGACGGTACCTGGGTCCACAGCTACAAGTACCAGAACGAGACTGGTGGCGAGTTTGTTGAAAACGTCGGCGTGTATGGCGACAACGCTCCCGTGTTCCGCTGGAAGCACAACGCCACCATCAACTGGAAAAAAGGCGTGTGGAGCGCGAGCTTCGCCAACAAGTACCTGAGCGGTTACGAAGATGAGAATGATGTAGCGGAGAAGTACACCCACCACGTGCGTGCGTACTCGACCTATTCGCTGTCGGGCAGCTACACCGGCTTCAAGAATATCGACCTGACGGCCGGTATCAAGAACCTGTTTGACACTGCGCCGCCGTACACTAACCAGGGTACGACCTTCCAAAGCGGTTACGATCCACGCTACACGGATCCGCTGGGCCGCACCTTCTTCGTGAAGGCGACCTACAAGTTCTAAAGTAAAACCCAATCCGGGGTCAGGTCCTCCATTTCTACACGGTCTCTGCTGTAGCGACTACTACAGCAGAGACCGTGTAGAAATGGAGGACCTGACCCCGGAGTTGCGTTTTTTACGCTGTACCGCCGACGGTTACGCCGTCGATCCGCAGTGTCGGCTGACCGACGCCTACCGGCACGCTCTGGCCTTCCTTGCCGCACACGCCGACGCCCGGATCAAGCTCCATGTCGTTACCGATCATCGATACGCGGTTCAGCACTTCCGGACCGTTGCCGATCAGCGTAGCGCCTTTCACCGGATAGGTGATCTTGCCGTTCTCGATCATGTAGGCCTCGCTGGCTGAGAACACGAATTTGCCGTTGGTGATATCAACCTGGCCACCGCCGAAGTTCACCGCATACAAGCCATTCTTCACCGACGCCAGAATCTCGCCCGGATCTTTATCGCCAGCCAGCATATAGGTGTTGGTCATGCGCGGCATCGGCAGGTGGGCGAACGATTCGCGGCGCGCGTTGCCGGTGACCGGCATCTTCATCAGGCGCGCATTCATGGTGTCCTGGATGTAGCCTTTCAGGATGCCGTCTTCAATCAGCGTGGTGCACTGGGTGGGATTGCCCTCGTCATCGATATTCAAAGAACCGCGGCGATCCGCCAGCGTGCCATCATCCACCACGGTCACGCCCTTGGCCGCCACGCGGTCGCCGATACGGCCGGCAAACGTCGACGAACCCTTGCGGTTGAAGTCGCCCTCCAGTCCATGGCCAATCGCTTCGTGCAACAGGATACCCGGCCAGCCAGGGCCAAGCACCACGGTCATCGGACCAGCCGGCGCCGGACGCGCATCCAGATTCACAATCGCCGAGTTCACCGCGTCGGTCGCATACTGGTCCAGCAGCGTATCGCTGAAGTAGCCATAGTCGTAGCGGCCACCGCCGCCCGCCGAACCGATTTCGCGGCGGCCATTCTGCTCCACAATCACAGTCAGCGACACGCGCACCAGCGGACGAATATCCGCTGCCAGCACGCCATCGCTGCGCACCACCAGCACCACGTCGTACTCGCCTGCCAGACTGGCCATCACTTGCACCACGCGCGGGTCCTTGGCGCGCGCCATCTTCTCGATGCGCTCCAGCAGCTTGACCTTGGCCGTCGCATCCAGCGACACCAGCGGATCATGTGGCAGGTACAGCGAACGGCCGCCAACGTGGTTGGTCGCGCCAGCCACTTTGATCTTGCCAGCGCCAGCACGCGCAATGGTGCGGGTCGCAGCAGCAGCATCCAGCAGCGCCGCTTCCGAGATTTCATCCGAATACGAAAACGCCGTCTTGTCACCGGACACGGCGCGCACACCGACGCCCTGGTCGATCGAGAAACTACCGGTCTTGACGATCCCCTCTTCCAGGCTCCAGCCTTCGTTCTTGGTGAACTGGAAGTACAGGTCGGCGTAGTCGACCTTGTGGGTGAACATGCTGCCCAGCGTCTTGAGCAGCTTGCCCTCGTCCAGCCCGAACGGCGTCAGCAAGATATCGCGCGCTACGGCCAGGGTGGACAAATTCGGTTCAAATGGCTTCATGGTGATGCTTTCTTGTTAGGTGTTACCGGCATTGTAGTGGATATCACATGGTCCGGTGTTTCAGCGCCGGCAGGCTGTCGCGCACGCCTTGCATGTAGCCGAGGTCGATCTCGCCGGCGACCACGCCCTCGCCTTCGGCCAGCACCGACTTGACCGCGCCCCACGGGTCGATCAGCATGCTGTGGCCCCAAGTGCGGCGGCCGTTCGGATGGGTGCCGCCCTGCGCTGCCGCCAGCACGTAGCACTGGTTTTCGATGGCGCGCGCGCGCAGCAGGATTTCCCAGTGCGCCAGGCCGGTGGTGTAGGTAAAGGCGGCCGGCACCACGATCAGCGACACCGGTCCCAGCGCACGGAACAGTTCCGGGAAGCGCAGGTCGTAGCACACCGACATGCCGACCTTGCCGAACGGCGCCTCGAACGCGCCCACATGCGTGCCCGGTACGATGGTCCTGGATTCGTTGTACGACTCGGTACCCTTGGTGAAGCCGAACAGGTGGATCTTGTCGTAGCGGCCCACGTGCTCACCCTGCGGGTTGTACACCAGCGTGGTGTTGATGACTTTTTCCGGATCATCCGAGGCCAGCGGCAAGGTGCCGCCGATCAGCCAGATGCCCAGCTCGCGTGCCAGCCCGGACATGAAGTCCTGGATCGGCCCGCTGCCCAGCGGCTCGGCTACTTTCACTTTGTCGCCATCGTTCAGGCCCATGATGGCCCAGTACTCCGGCAGCAGCACCAGCTGCGCGCCATCCTGCGCGGCCTTGGTGACGAGGCGGCGCGCGGTGGTGATATTGTCCGGCACGGACGGCGAGGAAATCATTTGTACGGCGGCGACGGTGTGCATGGCTATCCTTTCGGTGGCGCGGTCGGTTCTGTTTTAGGAGCCTCGAGCTTGGTGACCACCGGTGCTTTCCACGGGCCGGTCACCTGCATATGATAGGTCAAGGCCTTCATCACCGGTGCACTCAGGAACAGTTGCGCTAAAAAACTCCCCAAACCGATCACAGGATTGACGGCTAATGCATACACCAGCGGCGCGGTGCCGAGGTTCACTTCCGGTATCACCACCACATGCAGGTTGGTGGTTTCGTTGGCGATGTCGGCGCTGCCATCCATCAGCACGGTGGCGGCGACGCCGTGCATTTTCAAGTTGTCGGTCTTGACGATGCCACGGTTGATGCTGGCATTGGCGGTGATGCCGTCAAACGCCAGTCCTTCCGAGAAGACGTCGTGGAAGTCCAGCTTGAGCAGGCGCGGCAAGGCTTGCAGGCTCAGCACGCCGAGCAGCTTGGCGGCGCCCGGATCTTGCTTGAGGAACTGGCCCTTCTCCACATTCATGTTGATCTGGCCGGACAGGCTAGGCAAATCAAGCGAGTACGGCAAGCCCTTCCAGGCGATATCGCCTTTCAGCGAACCCTTGCCGCCTTTGAGCGTATCGGCAAAACCGAAGCGTTCCAGCAGTTTGCCGGCGTCGGCGATGTCGAGGTTGAAATCAAGCGAGGTGTTGTGCACGCCATCCTTGCTGACCCACTTGCCGGTACCGTTCAAGGCGCCGTCCGGATTGGCCAGTGACAGCTTGTTGACGCGCCACTCGCGCGCGCTAGGCAGCTGCACATTGTTGGCTTGCAGTTCCAGCCGGCCCAGCTGTTTGTTGAACAGTTCAAAGCGCTCGACCAACACGTCCAGCGCCGGGATGGTGGCGGCGGCGCTCTTGCCATCCAACAGCTCCTGCACTTCGCTGGAGGCCGACTCCGGGATCACCAGCGAGGACAGGCGCGCCGTCACCTTTCCGAGGCCAGCGCCGGTGGACGGTTCCGCCCAGGTCAGGTAGCCATTGGCCTGGGTCGAATCGATGCTGGCCTGCCAGGTGCCCTTGTAGTGGCTGACGCCGACCACGATGTTTTCCAGCTTGCGGCCGCCGATCACCAGCTCGCTGGCGCGGGTGGCAATCGCCTCCGGCACCACGTACTGCGTGAAGTCGCTGCTGTCGGACGACGATGACGTAGCCGGACCTTTGCCGGCTACAACCTCGGCAAAGTCCAGCCAGTTATCGACGTTGAGCTCGCGCATATTGAGGTGGAAGGCCAGTCCGCTATCCGGTTCCGGCGCTGGCGCATTGACGCCGATGCCGCCGCGCACCAGCTTCCAGTGCTGCTTGCTATTGCTGAGCTTCTGGCGCTGATAGCGCGCGGCGATATTGCTGCCCAGCGTGATGCGGATATCGTCATGCAGCTGGCCAACCGCGTCCGGCGTCAGGCCGCTGGTCAGCAGGAAACGCAGCGGCATGCTGTCCACAGCGGTTTTCTTCACCGGCGCCGGCAAGTCGAGGCCCAGCCCGGTGAGACTGGAGTCAACCGCCACCACCACCTGGTGGTCACGCACCGTGACCGTACCGCTGTAGCGCGTGCTGCCCGACAGGTGGTCAGCCAGGCGCTGCATGGCCGGCATCTGGTAGGTCTGGCGGAAACCGTCGGCCGTCATCAGGCCGCCCAGTTTGACAACGATGGCGTTGTCCTTCTGGCTGCCGCCGGTAATCGATACCGGACCGCCGAGGAAGTTACCGGACAGCTGGTTGAGGTTGACGCCATGCTCGTTGAATTCGATCTTGCCCTGCGAGGATTGCACCACCGGCATGTCGTTCATCAGCGTGATGTCGTTGTTCTGCAGTTGCAGCGTGCCGTTGACCTTGGTATCGATGGCGTGCGCCAGCGGAATGCGCAGGCTCAGGGCCAGCTTGCTGTTGCCGCTGGCCAGTGTCTCATCGGTGAAGTGCGAGATCCATTCCAGCACCGGGCTGGTGGCCACGTACTTGAGGAATTCCTGCATCGGCCCGGCCGCGTTGCCGTCGATTTCCAGCATCGAGTCATGCACGATCAAGTCCGGAATCACGGCCTTCACATTGCTCAGTGCAACGCCGCCGGTGGTGGCGGTGTCGCCGTGGATTTCCATGCGCGCGCGCTCGAACACAAAGCTGCCCTTGATGTGCTCGGCCTGCGGCCACAACGGCAGCGGCTTGCCGTCCTTGCCCAGTTCCTTGCCGTCGTGCAGATAATGGCCGGGCTCGTAATTCAGCTTGCCTTCGGTGAGCTTACCGGCCACGCGGAATTCGCCGCGCGCCTTGTCCGCATTGCTGTCGCCCTGGAAGGGAAAGTGCGCGAGATCGCCGCGCAGGCGCAGCGCCACGTCGGTGGCGACGCCGCCTTCCAGCGCGCCGGTCAGCCAGGCCTTGAGGTCGTGCGGCGTTTGCATCGGCAGGTAGCGGCCAATACGGTTGAGCTGGAAGCCGGTCAGCGTGCCGCTCAGGTCGGCCTTGCCCGGGCCCTTACCGGCCAGCGGAATGGTGTGCGTGCCTTGCAGCGTGCCGCGCATACCTTCTTGCTCGAAGTCCATGCTGTCGATCTGGAACAGCAGCTGGTTGTCGGCTTCAAACGACCAGCGCGCAGCGAGGTTGAGATGGTCGAACGGCATCGACGCTTCGGCGAAATAGTCCGGCATCTGCAGCACCAGCTGCTGCGAGTTCAGTTTGAAGCTACCGCCCTTTTCGGTGGCGTCAATCGAGCCGCTCAGGTTATCGAAACCGGGAATCGCCGGGAGCCCAGCAATGGCGGGCGTTTTGCCGCTTTTCGGTTGCGCCATGCGCGGCGGCTGCGGCTTCAGGCCGAGTCCGACCAGATCGCCCTTGATGCGATAAGACTGCAGCGCCGGGAAGGAGCCCTGCCATTCGGCCGAGAAGTTTTGCAGCAAGCCGCGCGGCGCGAAGCTGGCGACCATTTTGTGCTGGTGCTCGTTCAGCGGCAGGCGTTCGGCCAGGCCGGCCAAGGTTTGCAGGTCCAGCTGGCGCGCCTTCAGTTCGACTTTTTCCGGCTTGGCGCCGGCCGCCGCAGCATAGGTTTCCGACAGCGAGGTCGGCGCCATCACCAGGCCATCGCGGGTGGTCAGGGTCAGCTTGTCTACCTGCAGGCTATGGCCCAGCGCGCCGAAGCCCGGCGTAACCGCGCCCTGGCGCGCAGCCGGCGGACGGATGTCTTCATGGGCGGCGATACGGCCACTCATCTGCTGCAAATCCAGCAGCGGCAATTCCTTGCCCAGCACGGCGGTGATATTCGACAGACCGACATCGGCTGTAAAGCCGGTCAGGCGCGATTGGTCGACGCCCACCCACGCGCGCAGCGAACCACTGCCGCTGCTCAGTTGAAATGGATACGGAATCCAGGCTTTCAACGCCAGCAGGTCGGCGTTGCGCAGGTCGGCATAGACCTCGCCCTTCCACATCGAGACGTTGGAAATGCGCGCGCCAAAGGCCGGATGGGTAAAGTCGGCACGCAAGTCGAGCGGTTCGGCCAGTGCGGCCGGCGGCGTGGCGCGCAGCGACAGCTGGTGATGCAGCCACTGGTTGCGCAGCAGCACCGTCACATTGTCCAGCGCCAGCGGCGGCGCGGCGCGCTGGCGGTCGGTCCATTGCAAGCGGCCTTCGCGGATAACGATATCGCGCTGCAGCAGCAGCCAATCCAGGCCCTTGCCGTCGCTTGGCTTGTTGAGGTCTATGACCATGCCGGCTACAACCAGGCGGCCGTCGGCTTCGCGCAGGATTTCCAGATCGGGACGGTTGAACTCCAGCACGTGGAAGCGCAACTGGGCCGTCACCACGGTCCACCACGACAAGGTGGCCGACACGCTCGGCAAGGTCAGCGCCGGACGGCCTTGCTGGTCGTGCAGCACCACGTCGCCCAGGAACAGGTTGGGACGGAAGCCGTTCCACGAGGCATACACGCGCGCGATGGTGACCTGGTTGCCGATGGCCTGGCTGGCGACCTGTTCGATATCGCCCTTGTAGTGGTCGATATTTGGCAGCACCGCGTAGCGCAGCGTCAGGAACAGGATGGTGAAAGCAAAATACAACAGCAATGCCAGCTTCAGGGTGAAGCCCAGCACGTGATGGGTGGCGAGGTTGCAGATCCGGTAGGCGGCACTGAGCCGGTGCCAGCGCGCAGCCAAGGGGCCTTCGCCTGTCACAGTCTCCTCTTCTGGTTTTTGCATTAATACGCTAATAAATCAGGCCATGCGTCAAATAAATAGCAAACTCGCGCTACACTCGGTTTCCGGAGCAATTCTACCTTATCCCTCTATGAGTTCACCGTCCGTCTCCCGTTTCTACCAGCGCTGGCTGTCCGCCGCGCCCGACCGCGCTGCCAAGGTCGATCAATTGGCGCAATTATCGCTTGCCCAGATTAATCTGGCAGAATATTTACAAAAAGAAGCAGAAGGCGGCCTGCCGCTGGTGCGCTCGATGCGCCGCCTGCGCAACCTGCTGGTATGCACCCTGATCCGCCGCGACCTGGAAGGCCAGGCCAACTTGGCCGAAGTGGTGGAAACCATGACCCGCTTTGCCGACTTTGCCATCCAGAAACACATGGTCGAGCTGCACGCCGAGATGGTGGCCGCGCACGGCGAGCCGATCGGCCACGATTCCGGCCTGCCGCAGCACATGATCGTGCTGGCGATGGGCAAGCAAGGTGGCGGCGAACTCAACGTCTCGTCCGACATCGACCTGATCTTTGTCTACCCTGAGGACGGCGACACCGCCGCCGACACGGAACTAGGCCAGCGCGGCCTGTCCAACCACGAATTCTTCATCCGCCTGGGCAAAAAGCTGATCGCGGCGCTGGCCGAGATCACCGAGGACGGCTACACCTTCCGGGTCGACATGGCGCTGCGCCCGAACGGCAATTCCGGGCCGCTGGCGGCCAGCATGAGCATGGTGGAAAACTACCTGATCGTGCAGGGCCGCGAGTGGGAGCGCTACGCCTGGGTAAAGGCGCGCGCTGTCACCGGGCGCGCCGAGGATATCGCCGCGTTGGATGGGATTGTCCGGCCGTTCTGCTTCCGCCGCTACCTGGACTTTGGCGTGATTGACGCCATTCGCAATATGCATGCGCAAATCCGCGCCGAGGTGAACCGGCAGGAGCGGCTGCACCCGGACCGCAGCAACAACGTCAAGCTGGGCCGCGGCGGCATTCGTGAAATCGAGTTTTTGGCGCAGGTATTCCAGCTGATTCGCGGCGGCCGCGACGCCGCCCTGCGCGACCGTTCGACCCGCACCACCTTGCGCATCATTGCTGAGAAAGGGTTACTAAGCCACGCCATCGTCTATCAACTGCTGGCTTCCTACACCTTCCTGCGCAATCTTGAACACCGCCTGCAATACCTGGACGACGCCCAGACCCACACCTTGCCGGCCAACGACGCCGACCGCCTGACCGTGGCACAGATGATGGGCCTGCCCGACGTGGCCACCCTGCTGGCCCAGCTGGATGCCCATCGCCAGTTCGTCGCCGGCCAGTTTGACGAAATGTTCTCCGACAAGACCGAGAGCAGCGAAAATGATATTGACTTGCAGTCGAGTAACGAATGCGCTGATCCCGACAACCGCGAAGCCATGGTGGCCCGCTTCACCGCGCTCGGCTTCGGCGATCCGGACGGCGCCACCAAACGCCTGATCGCCACCTGGCAGGCGCCGCGCCTGCAATCGCTGCCGGAAGCCAGCCGCAACCGCCTGCAAGGGCTGATCAACACCGCGCTGCCGCTGATCGTGCAGGCGGCGCAGGAGTCGAGCGGCGGCAACCAGCTGGCCACCTTGGGCCGGTTGCTGGACTTCCTTGAAGCCATCGCCCGCCGTTCCGCCTATTTGTCGCTGCTGACCGAGTACCCGCACACGCTGGCGCGGGTGATCCGCATGGTGCACGCCAGTGGCTGGGCGGCGCTGTTCCTGAGCCAGCACCCGATCCTGCTGGATGAGCTGCTGGACGACCGCGTGCGCAACGCCGTGTTCGACCCAGTGGCGCTGGAAGCCGACATCGACAAGCAGCTGGCTGCCTATCCCGGCGACACCGAGCGCCAGATGGATATCCTGCGCGAAATCCACCACGCCCAGCTGTTCCACCTGCTGGCGCAAGACCTGGCCGGCGACCTGACGGTGGAAAAACTGGCCGACCACCTGTCAGCGCTGGCCGACACCATTGTTGCTGCCACCATCAAGGCGGTGTGGCAGACGGTGGCCACGCGCCACCGCGAAGTGCCGCTGTTCACTGTCATCGCCTACGGCAAGCTGGGCGGCAAGGAACTGGGCTATGTGTCCGACCTCGACGTGATTTTCCTGTACGACGATCCCGACCAGGATGCGCCGGCCCAGTACGCCAAGCTGGCACAGCGCTTCATCACCTGGATGACGTCGCACACCTCGGCCGGCATCCTGTTCGACATCGACACCGCCCTGCGCCCGGACGGCGCCAGCGGCATGCTGGTGTCGAGCGTGGGCTCGTTCGAGAAATACCAGCACAGCTCGGCCTGGATCTGGGAACACCAAGCCCTGACCCGGGCCCGCTACTGCGCTGGCGACATTTCCATCGGCCAACGTTTCGACCACATCCGCGAAGCCGTGCTGCGCCAGGAGCGGCCGACCGATGGCCCGCTCAAGCAGGAAGTGATTGCCATGCGCAAACGCATGGTCGACGCCAAGCCCAACCACAGCGCCCTGTTCGACCTCAAGCAGGATCCGGGCGGCATGATCGACATCGAGTTCATCGTGCAATTCCTTGTCCTGCAGCACGCTGCCGCCTATCCTCAATTGACGGCCAATTTCGGCAACATTGCGCTGCTCCATATGTGCGCCGACCTCGGCCTGATCGACACCGGCCTGGCCGCCAGCGCGGCCGACGCCTACCGCAAATACCGCAAGCTGCAGCACCAGCTGCGCCTGCAAGGCCAGGACCTGGCGCGCATCGACCCGGCGCTGGTGAGCAGCGACGCGGCCCAGGTCTCGGCGCTGTGGCAAGCCATCTTTGGCGATGGCGTTGCCCAGTAACAACATTTTAGTGTTGAAAAAGTGCAATACTTCAGGAGGTAGTTTTCATAACATCAAGGAGAACAAGATGAGAGGATTATTCGGTGCAGCGGCGCTGAGCTTGAGCTTGCTGGCAACTGCGGGCGCCGCCCAGGCGGCCGACAAGGGAACGCCCGACGAAGCGGTGGCAATGGTCAAGAAGGCCGTGGCGATGGTCAAATCGGCCGGCAAGGAGAAAACCTTTGCCGCCATCGCCGATCCGGCCAATACCACCTTCCACGACCGCGATTTGTATATTTATGTATATGACTTGAATGGCGTGGCTTTAGCGCACGGGAATAACCCTAAAATGGTAGGCAAGCCTTTAATTGGTTTAAAAGATAATGAAGGCAAACTGCTGATTAAAGAAATGGTCGATATTGCCAAGAGTAAAGGCAGCGGCTGGGTCGATTTTAAATGGCCGAATCCCGTTACTAAAGCAGTTGAATCCAAATCCGGTTATGTCGAGCGCGTTGACGATTTCCTGATCGGCTCCGGCATTTACAAGTAATCCTCCTGCCCGGTCCGTCCGGACCGGGCTTCCCCCTTTATCCACCGTGCTTCACCGTGGTGCAAGCATCTTCAAAATATGCCAATTTTTAGCATAAAACAACTAAAAACTGGCACTCCTTCCTAATCACTCGCCCCTATTACGAGTATTTTCCACGCGCCTCCCCTACGTAATCCGCGTACTAGCGGATTGCCAGCCACCGCTATTTATCCGCCTCCCGCCGAATATAGAAGAGATTAAAAAATATTAACTTCTGCCAAAAGTAATATTTATTCTATCTAGACCATTTTAAATATACTGCCTGCCGCATTCATCCATGTCTTGACATGAAACTGGTTTTATTGCCACTCATCAAGCAGACACATTTTGTTACATTTGTGGTGCTGTTGCTTTTTTGCGAATGTTAGGTTTTTTACGCCACTTTACGTTTACAAGATGTCTACGAAGTCGGTAAAGTTGGTCAGTTAAACCAAGAAATTTAACAAAAATAAACGGAGAGTTGTTTCAATACACCTAAGGAGTTCCGCAATGATGAAGGAAACAGTTTTGTCCCGTTCCGTGCGCATGATCTGCGTAGCCGGCATGGCGATAAGCACCCAAGTAGCATTTGCCCAAGATGCTGCCCTGCCAGACGCAGTCCAAAAAGTCCAAATTACCGGTTCGCGCATTTCGGCACCAGGCGCTGAGTCGCCATCGCCGCTGCAGATCCTGAGCTCGGCTGACATCGCCGCTTCCGGCGCCATCAACCTGCAAGACTTGCTGCAAAAAAACCCAACCATGGGTACCCCTAGCCTGAGCCGTACCAACTCGAACTTCCTGACTTCGGGTGGCGGTGTATCGACCGTCAACCTGCGTAACCTGGGCGACGCCCGCACCCTGGTGCTGGTCAACGGCCGCCGCTTCGTGTCCGGCGTGCCGGGCAGCAGCGCAGTCGACCTGAACACCATCCCAACCGACTTCATCGAGCGCGTTGAGCTGCTGACCGGTGGCGCTTCCGCGACCTACGGTTCGGACGCTGTGGCCGGTGTGGTCAACATCATCCTGAAGAAAAACTTTGAAGGCGTCCTGCTCGATGCACAAACCGGCAAGAGCGAAAAGAACGACGACTCCAAGAAAAAAATCGCCCTGACCTTCGGGACCACCAGCGCCGACGGCGCTAGCAACCTGATGGGTCACTTCGGCTACTCCAAGCAAGGTCCGGTGTTCTCGCGCGACCGCGATGCTTCGGCCATCGACCAGACCTCGTCGATCAGCCAAGGCCATCCGGAACTGGCATTCGTGCCACGCAAGCCGAACTACTCCGGCTACGCGCCACAAGGCCACTTCTACGCTGACGCGGAAGATTTCACCTACGACAAGAACGGCAACGTGATCCCTTGGAGCACCAACGGTAAAGCCGGCGTCGGCGCTACCGGCTTCAACCGTTCGGACCTGCGCACCATCGCCGTGCCGACCGAACGCTACTTGTTCTCGCTGAACGGTAACCGCACGCTGAACGAAAACCATAGCGCCTTCTTCGAAGGTACTTACGCCCAGAGCAAAGTCTCGACCAATATCGAGCCATTCCCGCTGGGTTCGGACTCCATATACAAGGGTACAGGCGGCCAAGTGCCAGCTGGCGCCATCATCAACGGCAAGCTGGTGAAAAACCCGCTGGTGCCACAATACTTGTGGGACCGTATCAGCGACAACGACGGCGACGGTATTCCTGACTACTTCTTCACCCGCCGTCTGTCCGAATTCGGCGCCCGCCACGCCGATGCCGACCGCAGCACCTTCCGTATCGCCACCGGCCTGAAGGGCACGCTGCCATTCACCAAAGAATGGAACTACGAGACTTACGTCTCGTACGGCAAAACCAAGGAAGCGCAGAGCTCGACCGGCCAGGTCAACATTCCTAACCTGCGCTACGCGCTGGACGCCATCCCTGACGGCAACGGCGGCGCGGTCTGCCACGACGCCAACGCCGTCGCTGAAGGTTGCGTACCGATCAACATCTTCGGCGCCAACACCATTTCGCCAGCTGCGCTCAAGTACGTGACCGCACCAGGCTCGCTGCAAACCGCAGTGACCCAGAAACTGGCCGGCGGCTCGATCAACGGCGAGCTGTGGGAACTGCCAGCTGGTAAAGTCGGCGTAGCTGCCGGCTTCGAATGGCGTGGCGAGGATTCGTCCTCGATCCCAGATCCGCTGACCCAGGCCGGCCTGAACGCCGGTAACGCGATTCCGCCAACCTTCGGTAACTTCAACGTGCGTGAAGTCTTCGTTGAAACCCGCGTACCGCTGCTGAAGGACAAGCCGTTCGCCAAGGAACTGACCTTCCTGGGCACCTTCCGTCACGGCGACTACTCGACCGTTGGCAGCACTAACAGCTGGAATGCCGGCGGCGAATGGGCGATCACCTCGGACGTCAAAGTGCGTGGTACCCGCGCCCAGTCGACCCGCGCGCCTAACATCAACGAGCTGTACACCGCACCTAGCCAGGACTTCCCGTCTGGCCTGGTTGACCCGTGCGAAGGCGTGTCGTCGTCGGCAACCTCCGCACTGGCTACCAACTGTAAAGCCGCACCGGGCGTCGCCGCCAACATGGCAGCCCACGGCGGTGTGTTCACGCTGAGCCAAGCCGACCAGCAAGGCATCAGCGGCTACAACAGCGGCAACCCGAGCCTGAAGGCCGAAAAAGGCCGTTCGACCACCATCGGTGTCGTGGTGACCCCACGTTCGATCCCACTGCTGAGCAAGTTCACCTTCACGGCGGACTACTTCAACATCAAGATCTCGGACGCCATCGTATCGACCGACCGCCAGTATGCTCTGGACCAGTGCTACAACCAAAACAACCAGAACTTCTGCAAATTCATTACCCGCCGTCCTGGTCAAACGGGTAACCTGAGCGCCGGCTCGATCCAGTACAGCAACACCGCTGTGACCAACAGCGGCGGTACCGGCACCGAAGGCGTCGACTTGACTGCGTCGTGGACTGACAAAGTCGGCCCTGGCCGCCTGAGCACCCAGCTGTCGTACACCTACCTGCGCGAACTGTGGAACAAAGCCACGCCGGACGCGGAGCGTAACAACGACGTCGGCGAAGTGACCTCGGCGCAAATCAACGCGCCACGCAGCAAGGCTGTGCTGAACAGCGCCTACAAATGGGGCAGCTTCGGCGCGACCTGGACCGCAACCTACACCGGTCCGGTGGCACTGGATGACCAGTTCCTGAAGAGCCTGAGCATCACCCCTGGCTCGGTGGGCGTTGGTTCCCGTACCTACAACGATTTCCAGTTCACCTATGACGTGAAGAAATCGGTGCAGGTATACCTGGGTATCAACAACGCCTTCAACGCCAAAGCGCCACCGATCATCACTGGCCTGCCAGGCGACACCACCGGTACCGAGACCGACGCATCGACCTACGATCCGATCGGCCGCCGCTACTACCTGGGTCTGCGCGTGACGCTGTAATGTATGTATGCCTGCCCTGCGGGGCAGGCAGGCATAAAAAAAACCTCGCGGTTTGCGCCGCGAGGTTTTTTTACGTCTGAAGGCCTGGGATTACTTGGCGTTCATCAGTGCAACGGTGGTATCCAGCATGCGGTTCGAGAAGCCCCACTCATTGTCGTACCACGACGATACTTTCACCAGGCGGCCCGATACTTTGGTCAGGGTCGAATCGAAGTTCGACGATGCCGGGTTGTGGTTGAAGTCGATCGAAACCAGTGGTTCGGTCTGGTAGGTCAGCACTTCTTTCAGGTCGCCTTCAGCAGCGGCCTTCATCAGGGCGTTGACTTCT
Source organism: Duganella flavida (assembly GCF_009857445.1). Lineage (GTDB taxonomy): Bacteria > Pseudomonadota > Gammaproteobacteria > Burkholderiales > Burkholderiaceae_D > Rugamonas > Rugamonas flavida. Next base: position 463,308 of record NZ_WWCN01000002.1, on the reverse strand, counting down.
TCCACGGTGGTGTCGCGCTTGGCGATGAACGACAGGTCGACCAGCGACACGTTGATGGTCGGTACGCGGATCGCGAAACCGTCCAGCTTGCCGTTCAATTCTGGCAGCACCAGGCCAACCGCGGCGGCAGCGCCGGTCTTGGTCGGGATCATGCTCATGGTGGCCGAACGGGCGCGGCGCAGGTCTTCGTGCATCACGTCCGACAGTACCTGGTCGTTGGTGTAAGCGTGCACGGTGGTCATCAGGCCGGTTTCGACGCCGATGGCGTCGTTCAGCGGCTTGACCAGCGGAGCCAGGCAGTTGGTGGTGCACGATGCGTTCGAGATCACGGTGTCGGTGGCTTTCAGTACTTGCTGATTCACGCCGAATACGATGGTCGCGTCCACGTCTTTACCGCCTGGTGCCGAGATGATGACTTTCTTGGCGCCGCCCTTCAAGTGAGCCGAAGCTTTCTCTTTGGTGGTGAAGAAGCCGGTGCACTCCAGCACCACGTCCACGCCCAAGTCGCCCCATGGGATTTCTGCTGGGTTGCGCTGTGCGAATACGCGGATCACATCGCCGTTCACGATCATATTGTCGCCGTCTACGGTCACGGTGCCTGGGAACTTGCCGTGGGCGGTGTCATAGCGGGTCAGGTGGGCATTCGACTTGGCGTCGCCCAGATCGTTAATTGCCACGATCTGGATGTCTTGTTTCTTGCCGCCTTCGTAGAAAGCGCGCAGTACATTACGGCCGATACGGCCATAGCCATTGATTGCAACTTTGATCGTCATACTTTGCTCCTGATTAGATAATAGGTAATGCAACAAGCAATTATAGATTAAGCAATGACCAATTTGACTTTCGCCACCACGTTTTCTACCGTGAAGCCGAAGTGCTTGAACAGCACGCCTGCCGGAGCCGATTCACCGAAGGTATCGATGCCGACAACAGCGCCTTCCAGACCGACGTATTTGTACCAGAAATCGGTCACGCCAGCTTCGATTGCCACACGTGGCACGCCTTTGGTCAACACGCTGGCCTTGTAAGCGGCGTCTTGACGGTCAAATACATCAGTCGACGGCATCGACACCACGCGTGCCACAATGCCTTCAGCAGCCAGTGCCGAAGCAGCAGCTTGCGCCAGTTCGATTTCCGAACCGGTAGCGATCAGGGTCACTTTGGCGTCGGCTGCTTCGCGCAGCACGTAGCCGCCGCGGGCGATGTCAGCGATTTGCGCATCGGTACGCTCCTGGTACGGCAGGTTCTGGCGCGAGAAGATCAGGGTCGAAGGACCATCTTTGCGCTTGACTGCGGCACCCCATGCCACCATCGATTCGGTGGTGTCGCATGGACGCCAGTTGTCGAGGTTAGGGATCAGGCGCAGCGACGATACGTGCTCAACCGACTGGTGGGTCGGGCCGTCTTCGCCCAGGCCGATCGAGTCGTGGGTGAATACGAACAGCGAACGCTGCTTCATCAGTGCAGCCATACGCAGCGCGTTGCGGCTGTAATCGGCGAAGGTCAGGAAGGTAGCGCCGAACGGGATGTAGCCACCGTGCAGGGTCACGCCGTTCATGATCGCCGACATGCCGAACTCACGCACGCCGTAGTTGATGTGGTTGCCTGGCTGGCCGGAACGGACTGCAACGCACTCCTTCCAGTTGGTCAGGTTGGAACCGGTCAGGTCAGCCGAACCGCCCAGGAATTCTGGCAGCACTGGCGCCAGCGCCTGGATCGCGTTCTGGCTGGCTTTACGGGTGGCGATGTTTTCTTTCTTCTCGACGGTCGAGGCGATGCCTGCGGCCAGCGCAGCGTCAAACGCGCCTGGCAGTTCACCAGCCATGCGGCGGGTCAGTTCAGCAGCTTCGGTCGGGAACTTGGCGGTGTATTCAGCGAACTTGGCGTTCCAGTCGGCTTCCAGCTTGGCGCCCTTGGCTTTAGCGTCCCATGCTGCGTACACGTCAGCCGGGATGTCGAACGGGGCGTGTGGCCAGCCGATGTATTCGCGGACAGCAGCAACTTCCTTGTCGCCCAGCGCGGCGCCGTGCACCTTGTCGCCACCTTGCAGGTTAGGCGAGCCCTTGCCGATCACGGTTTTGCAGCAGATCAGGGTAGGCTTGTCAGCTTGTTTGGCAGCAGCAATGGCGGCGGCAACCACAGCCACGTCATGGCCGTCAACCGCGCGGATCACGTTCCAGCCGTAGGCTTCGAAACGGGCCGGGGTGTCGTCGGTGAACCAGCCTTCGACTTTACCGTCGATCGAGATACCGTTGTCATCGTACAGGGCGATCAGTTTTTTCAGGCCCAGGGTACCGGCCAGCGCGCATACTTCGTGCGAGATGCCTTCCATCAGGCAGCCGTCGCCCAGGAAAGCGTAGGTATAGTGGTCAACCACGTCCAGGCCCGGCTTGTTGAATTCGCTTGCCAGCAGCCATTCAGCCAGCGCCATGCCGACCGCGTTGGCGATACCCTGACCCAGTGGGCCGGTGGTGGTCTCCACGCCCGGGGTGTAGCCGACTTCCGGGTGGCCTGGGGTCTTGGAGTGCATCTGGCGGAAGGCCTTGATGTCATCCATCGACACGGCGTAGCCTGCCAGGTGCAGCAGCGCGTAGTGCAGCATCGAGCCATGGCCGTTCGACAGCAGGAAGCGGTCGCGGTTCACCCATGCCGGATTGGCTGGGTTGTGGCTGTAATGGCCGGCCCACAGGGCGACGGCGATTTCAGCCATGCCCATCGGCATACCTGGGTGGCCGGAATTGGCCTTCTGGACGGCGTCCATTGCCAGCGCGCGGATCGCGTTAGCCATTTGGGTGGTTGGGAGCGTAGAAGTCATCGTAGATATCACGGAAGTATGGAAACTGTGAGCAAGAGCGGCGCTTGCAGAGCCCATTATTTTACCAGACGATGACAGCCACCATTTAAAATTGCAGCTCTACTTACCCGGATACCACGTTTATGCCCCGCTTCTTTTGCCCCCAGCCCTTGGCCATCGGCCAGTTCGTCGCCTTGCCCGAGGCGGTCGCCCACCATGTCCAAGTGCTGCGCCTGGCGCCGGGCGACCTGATCACGCTGTTCAATGGCGAAGGCGGCGAATATACCGCCAGCCTGAGCGATATTGCCCGCCGCAGCGTCAGCGCCGAAATCAAGGCCCACACGCCGCGCGAGGTCGAGCTGCCCTTTGCCGTGACACTGGCGCAAGCCCTGCCCGAGGGCAGCAAGATGGACTGGATTATCGAAAAAGCCATCGAACTGGGGGTGTCCGGCTTCCAGCCGCTGGCGGCACAGCGCTGCGTGGTCAAGCTGTCGGCTGAGCGCGCGGAAAAGAAGCTGGAACACTGGCGCGGCATCATCGTCTCGGCGTCCGAGCAATGCGGCCGCAACCGGGTAGCCCAGCTGGCGCCGCCGCAAGACTATAAACACTGGATCACCCAGCAAGATATGCACCGCCGCATCATCCTGACGCCGCGCGCCGAGCAGTCGCTGGCCGACTGGTCGCGCCATCACGCAGCGCAGGCAGTAACCTTGGTGGTCGGCCCCGAGGGCGGCCTCAGCGAGCAAGAGGAAGACCTGGCGCTGCGCCACGGCGCCCTACCCCTGGCTATGGGCCCGCGCATCCTGCGTACCGAGACGGCAGCGCTGGCAGCAGTATCGATTTTGAGCGCGGCCTGGGGCGGCCTCTAATATAGAGCGCGCCAAAAAGAAAAATCCCGCCCGGCCTTGCGGCCGTGGCGGGATTTTTTATGCTGGCTTGAAGATTAGAACTTCAGGCTAGCACCGAAGGTGACATAACGACCCAGTGCGTCATACGCGTTAGGGAAGGTGTTACCACTGTCCATCGAAGTGGTCGACACGTTAGCACCGACGATAGGCGGCTTCTTGTTAGCAGCGTTGTTGACGCTGACGTTGAAGCGCAGGTTTTTGTTGAAGTTCCAAACACCCGACAGGTCCACATAGTTGTAAGCGCTGATGTGCGAGTACTGTGGCAGGAAGGTGCCCGAACCTGGTTCGACATCCACTGCGCTGACATAACGCCAGTTGTAGCCCACTGCGAACTCACCCACGTTCCAGGTGGTGCGCTGGTTGAACTTGCGCTTGTACACTGGAGCGGTCGAGTTGCTGATCGAAGCGCAAGCCACCGAGTAGTAGCCAACGCAATCACGGTTAACCGAGCTTGGCGTGCCTTGGAACAGGAAGGTCTGTACCTGGTTCAGGGCGAAGGCCAGGTCGAAGTTACCGTACTTCGGATCCAGGTTCAGCTGCTTAGCCTGCAGTTTGTAGTTCACGTTCAGATCGAAACCGCTGGTCGACTGGTTACCCGAGTTCGACAGTGGGGTGGCAACACCTTTCGAGTCGGCGCCGTTGAAAGTACCGTTGGCTGGGTTACGGCCAACCAGTGCGCAAGCGTCGTTAAACGTGAAGGACGGATTGTTTTTGTAGCAAGCGTCCAGAACGTCGGTGGTGCTCAGGCTCGACACTGCTTTGTCGATCTTGATCTTGTAGTAGTCCAGCGAGATCGCCAGCTTAGGCAGAGGCTCCCACACGAAACCGATGGTTTTGGTTTTCGCTTCCTCAGGGCCCAGCTTAGGATTGCCGCCGGTCAGGTTGTTGATCTGGCCCGACGATGGCACTGGTACCGAACCCAGTTCGCTGGTTGGCACGCCGGTCAGGCGGCACAGGTTCGACAGGGTGCCGGCCTTGTTGCCGTCAGCCTGGTTGACCAGGTTGCCTTGGCAAGGATCGACTGCCAGATTCGACAGACCAGTGGTCTGTGGCTGGAACAGTTCGTTCACGTTCGGTGCGCGGGTGGCTTTCTGCACGTTGCCGCGGAAACGCAGCGAGCGTACTGGCTCCCAGTCGCCGCCGATTTTCCAGCTGCCGTAGCTTTGCTTGGCGCCAGCGGTTTCGAACGAGGATTCACGGTAGCCGGCTTCTGCGTTCAGGGAGCGCACGAATGGCTTGTCCTTGATCAGCGGGATTTGCGCTTCAGCTGCGTATTCTTTCAGCGAGAAGGTACCAACGCGGTCCGGGGTCGGCGCGCCGGTGCCCAGCACTTCGCTCTGGATCTGCGAGGCAGCGTCCGACTGGGTGCCGGCGGTTACTTTACGTTGCTCGCCGCTGATTGCCATGGTGATCGGCAGGCCAGCCAGTGGGCTGACGAACTTGTTACCGAAGTCGCCCGAGAAGTTGATCGATGCTACGTCTTGCTTGACGTTTTGCAGCAGGATTGCGCTCGAGTTGATGAAGCCCAGCTGGGCCGGGGTGATGCTGCCGGCGGCGCCGAACACGTTCAACGGTACGCAGTTGTTGGCAGTGTTGATACAAGCGGTGGTGCTAACAGCGTTCAGCGCTTGTTGGACTTTCGACAGCGAACCCCAGTTCAGACGGGTCTGGATCTGGTCGGCGGTGCCGCGGCTCCACGACGCATCGTAGGTCCAGTCCAGGATCAGGTCGCCCTTGACGCCCAAGTTGTATTGCAGGGTTTTGTTGTCAAAGTTGTTGTAACGTGGGCCCAGTTCCACAAAGCGGCGGTTAACCGTCATCGGCACCAGGGTGGTGTTGCCGACGATGCAGCTCGCTGCTGGAATGCCGCGGCGATCGCAAATCTGTTGACGCGCTGCGTCTGGAATGAAGGCGTTACCGATAGGCACGTTGAAGACGTTGCCGAAGGTACCCGATTCTGCCAGGGTCGAGCTCACTTTGCTGGTGGTGTAGAACACTTCAGCATACACGTCAGCATTGTCGTTGATCTTGTAGTGCGCCAGCGAGGTCGCTTGGGTACGATCCAGGCCAGTGGCGTAGTAGTTCAGCGGGTTGGTGTTGTACTGCACCAGTGGGCTGACCAGCTTGCCACTGGATGGGTCGATCTGCCAGTTGCCTGCCAGGGTATCGGTACCGCCGGCGCCCTTGCTGATGGCGAAGCCGGAAGGAATGGTGGTGTTGGAGCCGGTAGGCTTGCCGGTCACCGAGCTCAGGCTGGTCTTGCCGTAGTCGCGTGCACCCTGGGTCACTGGATCCGAGGTGGTTTTGCCGATGCTCAGCACCACGTTGCCGCGGCCGTCATCGAGGTTGGCGCCCATGGTCAGGTCGGTGCGCTTGCGTTTGCCGTCGTGCTGGTCAGCGGTGCCGCCGTACGAGGTGGTAACGTCGATACCGGTGAAGTTTTTCTTCAGGTTGAAGTTGACCACACCCGCCACTGCGTCGGCGCCGTAGGCTACCGATGCACCACCGGTCAGCAGGTCAACGCGGCTCAGCAGGGCGATAGGAATCGAGTTGGTGTCGACGGTGCCGTTCAGGTTGAACGGTACCAGGCGGCGACCATTGATCATCACCAGGGTACGGTTAGGGCCAAGACCACGCAGGTCGATGGTTGCGCCGCCGGCGGAACCATTGTTGGTGCCTGGGCCGATTGCTGGCACAGCAGCTGGCAGGCCTTTGAAGAACTCTTCAACCGCAACAGGCTGGGACGATTTGATTTCCTCGGCGCTCACGGAGGAAATCGGGCTGGTCGAGGTGGTGCCTGGGGTGGTAATGCGGGTACCGGTCACTTGCACCGATTCGATTTTCTGCGGTGCGGCTTCCTGTGCAATGGCGTTATGCATCATTGCGGTCATGCCAACCAGCATCGAGCCGGCGAACACGCTGCGCAAGGTACGCGACATCATCTTCTCTTGAATCATTGTAAAACTCCCATTATTGAACTCTCCGGATGGAGAGGAACCCAACCCAGTAACACGCCGGTTTTTATTTAAAAACCCGGCATATATAAAAGGCCAGCCTGAAGGATTCTTTTAACCTGTGATATTGATATAGCCTCGGGACCGAATGGCCTCTGGGTGATTATCAGGGTGCTGAATCTCGCTTATTAACACCTGGCAAAATCGTGATTTGCAGGCGCATTGCATGAAACCATTGCCTTACTAAAACTGTCAACCGCGGACGAGCAATGTTTCATGAAAACAACGAAAGACAAGCCCTGAAACAATGCAAGTATTTTACGAGAAGATTTTTGCTGCACTGCGGAATTTTTCATTAAGCATTCACCAATTCAATATGTAACAATGCTTTTATTTGTGCAAAAATGCGTAAAAACGAATTAAATGTTGTTGATTTTTGCAAAATCGTGTGTTTGTATTACCACAGTGAAATTGAGTAAACATCAATATTTGTGCGATGCATCATTACCTGTGTGTCATTATGGGCACAAAAACACAGTTGTTCGCCTACTCTGGTCCGAAAACGTCCTTATAACAAAAGTTGCTTTTTGGTATGAATGTTGTTTTCTCACAACGCACGGTTTTAGTGCATTCCTGAATAATTTGGTGCATAAGCTTATGCGTTTTTCGTTTTATAAATTAATTTCTAATTTTATTTAACGACTATTTAAATATGAATTAATCCGCCGGCCCTGGCTTTTAATATGCCGCTGGTGCCCGCTAATATTCACCCGGGGCTGTTAGACCGGGGCCGTCCGCAAAGGGTAAAATAGCGCCTGCGGCCGCTTCCCGAGGGGGATGGCCGCGCCGCTCTCCGCTAGCTACGGAGCCCTGTCACCCGCTGGAAATCCACCATGTTGAGACTGAACGAACTCAAGCTTCCACTGAACCACACGGAAGCAGAACTGCCGGCCGCCATCCTCGCGCGCCTGGGCATTAACGCCGATGAACTGCTCGGCTTTACCATCTACAAACGCAGCTACGACGCCCGCAAGAAAACCGCCATCGTGCTGATCTACGCGATCGATATCGCACTGAAGAACGAAGCAGCCGTGCTGCAGCAGCACCATCACGACGCGCACATCATGCCGTCGCCGGACACCAGCTATAAATTCGTCGCCGACGGCGCGGCGATTGCCGCCCGCGCCGACTTCCAGCGCCCGGTGGTGATCGGCATCGGCCCGTGCGGCCTGCTGGCTGCCCTGATCCTGGCGCAGATGGGCTTGCGTCCGATCATCGTTGAACGCGGCAAGATCGTGCGCGAGCGCACCGTCGATACTTTCGGTTTCTGGCGCCAGCGCAAACTGAACCCGGAATCGAATGTGCAGTTTGGCGAAGGCGGCGCCGGCACCTTCTCGGACGGCAAGCTGTACAGCCAGATCAAGGACCCGAAACACTACGGCCGCAAGGTACTGACCGAGTTCGTCAAAGCTGGCGCGCCGGAAGAAATCATCTACGTCAGCAAGCCGCACATCGGCACTTTCCGTTTGGTGAAGATGGTGGAATCGATGCGCGAAAACATCGAGGCGCTGGGCGGCGAATACCGCTTCTCCAGCAAGGTGACCGACATCGAGATCGAGGAAACGGCCGACGGCCGCCAGGTGCGCGGCATCACGCTGGAGAGCGGCGAGCAGATCGCCACCAACCACGTGGTACTGGCCATCGGCCACAGCGCGCGCGACACCTTCGAAATGCTGTATGAACGCGGCGTCTACATCGAAGCCAAGCCGTTCTCGATCGGCTTCCGTGTCGAGCACCCGCAATCGCTGATCGACACCTGCCGCTTTGGTCCGAATGCCGGCCACCCTCTCCTCGGTGCGGCCGACTACAAGCTGGTGCACCACGCCTCCAATGGCCGCGCGGTGTACAGCTTCTGCATGTGCCCGGGCGGCACGGTGGTGGCGGCGGCGTCCGAACCGGGCCGCGTGGTCACCAACGGCATGAGCCAGTACTCGCGCAACGAGCGCAACGCCAACAGCGCGATCGTGGTCAGCATTTCGCCGGAAGTCGATTACCCGGGCCACCCGCTGGCTGGCATCGCCTTCCAGCGCGAGCTCGAAGAGAAAGCCTTCCACCTGGGCGGCGGCACCTACAACGCGCCGGGCCAGCTGATGGGCGACTTCGTGGCCGGCAAGGCTTCGACCGATTTCGGCGCGGTAGTGCCGTCGTACAAACCGGGCATCACACTGACCGATTTGGCGCAGATCCTGCCGGAGTATGCGGTGACCGCGCTGCGCGAAGCCTTCCCTGCTTTCGACAAGCAGATCAAGGGCTACTTCAAGCACGACGCCTTGCTGACCGGACTGGAGACGCGTACCTCATCGCCGATCCGCATCAAGCGCCGCGACGATACGCTGCAAAGCCTGAACACCAAGGGCTTGTTCCCGGCCGGCGAAGGCGCCGGTTACGCGGGCGGCATTTTGTCGGCAGGTGTTGACGGCATCAAAGTGGCGGAAGCCGTGGCGCTGTCGCTGGCGGCAGAAAAGGCCTAAGCCTTCGCATCCCGCACCGGCAGCCGCAGCTTGATGCGGCAGCCGTCTGCAGGCGCGGTGCTGGCCACCGCGACCTGCCCTCCCATCTGGTGCACAATCGTATAAACGATATGCATGCCCAGCCCTGAACCGCCCTGCCCGCGCTTGGTCGTGAAGAACGGCTCAAACAAACGCTCGCGCACTTCCGGCGTCAGGCCGACGCCATCGTCGCAAAACTCCACCAGCAGCCAGTAGACACCGCCTTCCAGCACCCTGCGCGCCGACAGCGTCACCTTGCCGGGACCGCCGCTTGGATAGGCGTGCTTGGCCGCGTTCATCAGCAGGTTGGACAGCACTTGCGACCAGCGCCCGGAGTCCAGCCGGGTGCGCAAATCCGCCGCGATATCGACCTCGACGCTAATGCCAACCTTGCGCAGCTCCGGCCCGTGCGCCGACACCACGCTCAGCGCGTGCTCACGCAAGGCCACTTCCGTCACATGCTCGCTGCCCTGGTCCACCGCCAGCTGCTTGAAGTTGCCGATCAAATCGGCAGCGCGCGCCAGGTTGCGCTCGATCAGCTGCGCGCCTTCGCGCAAGCGCTGCGCCGTGGTCTGCAATTCGGAGCGGCTGACACGCTCGCCGTTCACGCATTTGAGCATATCTTCGGCATAGCTGACCATGGTCGAAGCAGCCGTCACCGCCACCCCGATCGGCGTATTGACCTCGTGCGCCACGCCCGCCACCAGCGCACCCAGCGCCACCATTTTTTCCTGTTCGACCAGCGTTGCCTGCGCCGCCAGCAGCGCCTCGGTGCGGCGCTGGACCTTGGCCTCCAGCAGCTGCTCGCGGTCCTGGTGCTGCAGCTCGGCCGAGCCACGCGCGGTGAAGATCGACAGCAGCGATAGCGCCAGCAGGCGCTTGTCTTCGGAAATCGGCTTGGTGTCGATGGCCGACAGGATGCCCATGGTGCGCCCCTCGGTATCGACCATCGGCATGCCGATGTAGCTTTCGGCCTTCATGTCGACCAGCAGGGTGTCTTGCGGATAGTCGGCCTGGATGCCGCTGGCGTGGAAACACATGCACTGCTCGGTCACATCCTGGCACGGCGTGTGGCGCAGGCTGTACTCCATATTGGGCAGGTAATCCTGGTCGGCCCACACCGCCAGGGTACGGATGCCTTCGTCGCCGTCGTCGAGGGTGATGACGCGGCCGGCAATCACGTAGGTGACGTCCAGCGCCCGCGCCAGGTCGCGTACCAGGATGCGCAGAAAATCGTCGCCGCGCGCGCGCGCCGTCGAGTCGGTAATCGAGCGCAGCGCAACTTCGGCCAACGTCCTGCCGTCGGCCGCATCAAACAGCGGCGCCGCCTGTTTTTCCTCGCTCATAGCCTGGCTCCAGGTCGCTAAGTCTTGCCCATTGTATCGTTATTTTGCAACGTAAACATGGTTGAATATTTACGGTACAGCTAGCACGTTTACGCCATAATCGGTCGAAAATTTTGTATTTTTGTGTAAAAAACGCGATATTTTATGCAAAAACCGTAGGAAGTGTTGTTTATTTCAAAGTTGTTACAGACCGTGGATTGACCGTCCACGCCACCAAATGGTCTGATGGCCTCGCCGTGAATAATTTTATTTATAAATTATTCATAGTGTAAGTTCCAATAATAAAGTGCCAAGAAACACCCCCCAAGGAGTTGTCAATGATGATGGAAACTGTTTTGTCGCGTTCGCTGCGCGTGATGTTTGCGGGCAGCGCCGCTCTGATGCTGGCACAACCAGCATTCGCCCAAGATGCGCCTATCCAGCGCGTTGAAATTACCGGTTCGGCAATCAAGCGTATCGACGCTGAGACCGCCGTTCCTGTGACCGTAGTGAAAATGGCTGACCTGAAAAAGGAAGGCATCACCACGGTTGAGCAAGTACTGGCCAACCTGAGCGTCTCGCAGTCGCAGCAAGGTACCAGCCAGGTAGTTGGCTTAGGCACCGGCGGCGCTTCGTTCGCCAACCTGCGCGGCATCGGCGCCAACAAGACCCTGATCCTGCTGAACGGCCGTCGCCTCGCGAACAACGCCTTCGACAGCTCGGCGCCTGACCTGAACATGATCCCATTCGCCGCGCTGGAGCGCGTTGAAGTGCTGCGTGACGGCGCTTCCTCGCTGTACGGCTCGGATGCAGTGGGCGGCGTGATCAACTTCATCACCAAAAAAGATTACCAGGGCGGCACCGTCACCCTCGGCGCGGACAATCCGCAGCACGACGGCGGCTTCACCAACAACGCCAACATCGGCTACGGCTGGGGCGACCTGGACAAGAACGGCTTCAACATCTTCGCGATGGTGGACCACCAGGAACAGCACCGCATCGGCGGCACCCAGCGCGACTTCAACACCCGCTATCCGGGTGGCCTGTCGGGCTCGACCTTCCCGGCCAACTACTACCAGACCCAGTCGGCTAACCCAGCCGGTCCTGGCTGCACCACCGGTAGCCACCTGATCTCGGCTGGCGACGGCTCCTGCCTGATGACCACCTCCTCGTTCGTGGACTACATCCCGAAGAGCGAGCGCACCACCGGCCTGGTCAAGGGTACCTTCAAGATCAATGAAAACCACGAACTGGGCGTAGAGTTCCTGTCGACCCAGAGCAAGGTCCAGAGCGCAATCGCACCGGTGCCATACGGCGGCCTGTACATCAACCGCCTGCGTCCCGACGGCTCGCTGAACCCTTACTACCCAGGCAATGGCAGCACCCCGGCTGCTGTGACGCTGGACCCGACCTACATGGACACCGGCGGTGCCAACACCGCAGGGGTACAGCCAGGCTTCGTGCACGCCAAATGGCGCGACCTGCCGAACGGCTCGCGTGCTGACGAAAACATCAACAAGCAGCAGCGTCTGGTGGTTGAGCTGAAAGGCATCGTAGCAGGCTGGGATTACCAGACCGCCGTGTCCTACAACGAAAACAAAGTCACTGAAAACCTGTACGGTTACAGCGATGGCGGCATCATCACCAAAGGCGTGCTGGATGGCGTGATCAACGTGTTCGGCGACCAGAGCGCAGCCGGCACTGCCCTGCTGAACAGCGCTGCACTGAGCGGCAACATCATGAACGCCAAAGGCACCAGCAAGGGCGCCGACTTCAAGGCCAGCCGCGAAGTGGGTGACTGGCTGAACGCCGGCCACGAAGCTGCACTGGCGGTGGGCGCGCAATACGAACACCAGGAATTCCGCAGCGCGGCTAACGCCCCGTTCGCTGAAAAAGTGATCGCTTCGACCGGTATCGACCCAGCGACCCTGAACGCAGGCACCCGTAACGTGTCGGCCTTCTTCTCGGAACTGAACCTGCCAGTACTGAAGAACCTGGACCTGACCGCTGCCTTCCGTTACGACAAGTACAGCGATTTCGGCCACACCTTCAATCCGAAGTTTGCCTTCACCTTCCGTCCGGTGAAAGACGTGCTGCTGCGCGGTTCGTACTCGAAGGGCTTCCGTGCGCCTTCGCTGTATGAAATCAACGCCCAGAACACCTACACCAACTCCGGCAACACCCTGAACGATCCGGTCAACTGCCCAGGCGGCACCCCGATCCCAGGCAAGTCGGCTGCGGCAAACTGCAAACAGCAGTTCCAGGTGCTGAACGGTGGTAACGCCAACCTGAATCCAGAGCGCTCGAAAACCGGCTCCCTGGGCGTCGTTTGGGAACCGATCAACAACCTGTCGCTGGAAGCGACCTGGTGGTCGATCCGCATGACCCAGCAGATCTCGCACCTGCAGGACTTCGACGTGCTGACCGATCCAGCGACCTTCGCGTCGTACTACCACCGTAACGCTGCCGGCGACCTGGCAACCGACGGTTCGCAGTGCCCTAACCCAGTCACCTGCGGTTATATCGACCTGCGTAACCAGAACCTGGGCGACGTCAACACCAACGGTGTCGACCTGTCGGCAACCTACAAGCTGCGCACCAAGGACTTCGGTACCTTCACCTTCTCCGACAACGCCACCTGGGTACACAAGTACGAGTACCAGAACTTCATCGGCGACGTGATGCACCAGAACGTCGGTGTATTCTCGGGTAGCGGCGTGATCTTCCGCTGGCAGAACACCGCCAACCTGAACTGGACCCAAGGCAAGTTCGGTGCCGGCCTGACCGCGCACTACAAGACGGGCTACCAGGATCAACCGGTTGAAGATCATCCAGACCACCGCGTAGCGTCGTATAGCACCTTCGACGGCTATGCTTCGTGGGAAGCGATCAAGAGCCTGACCCTGACCGCTGGCGTGCGTAACCTGTTCGACAAAGAACCACCACTGTCGTACCAGGCAACCACCTTCCAGGCCGGTTACGATCCACGTTACACCGACCCAGTTGGCCGTACCTTGTACGTACGCGCTACCTACAACTTCTAACTTGAAGTTGCTATAAAAATCCCGGCTTCGGCCGGGATTTTTTTTATAACCAGCCGGCTTTCTTGAAGCGCCGATGCAGGTAAAAACACACGCCGACCATCACTACAATCGCCATCGGATAGCCATACTTCCAGTCCAGCTCCGGCATGTATTTGAAATTCATGCCCCACAGCCCGGCGAACGCCGTCACGATCGCAAAGATCGCCGCCCATGCCGCCAGCCGTTTATTCACTTCGCTTTCCTCAATCGCCACCATCGACAGGTTGACCTGGATCGCCGTCGCGATGGTGTCGCGAATGCCGTCCAGCGACGTGCTGATGCGGTGCAGGTGATCGTGCACATCGCGGAAGTATTCCTGCGTTTCCAGACACATCGACGGCACACGGCCGCCGTGCAAACGCCCCACCGCCTCCATCAGCGGCGCGACCACGTGGCGCACCACCGTCACCTTGCCCTTCAACTCATACAGGCGCTGGATGTTGTCGCGCTGCTGGCCTTGCGTGAAGATCAGCTCCTCGATTTTTTCCAGCTCCGTCTCCAGCATATCGAGCACCGGGAAGTAGCGGTCCACCACCGCATCCATCAACGCGTACAGCACAAAGGCCGGGCCGAGGCGCAGCATGTGCGGCTCGCGTTCGGCCCGCGCACGCACGCCGAGGAAGCCTTGCTGCGCCTCGCCATGGCGTGACGACAGCACATAATTCTGGCCGACGAAAATATCGACCTCGCCCACCGCCACTTCGCCGCCGCGGCATTCGATGGTCTTCACCACCACGAACAGCGAGTCGCCATATTCCTCGATCTTGGGGCGCTGGTGGCCGCGCCGGGCATCTTCCACCGCCAGTTCGTGCAGGCCGAATTCTTCCTGCATCTGGGTCAGTTCCTCCGGCTGGGCGTCGCGCAGAGCGACCCAGACAAAGGTCTCCGGCTTCTCGACATAGTCGCTAATGTCTTCCACCGGAATGTCGGCCAGTTTTTTACCATCCTGATAGGCCACGCAATTAATCAGCATACGTCTTCCATAAAAAAAAGCCCTTGGCTTCGTCAGCCAAGAGCTTACCTCAAACCACTGCTGCGCTAGATTACGCTGGCGTTAAATAGCGCACGCCCGGCTTGTTGCGCGACAGGTTGCCGGCCAGCGCGTGGCGTGCCTGCTCCATGTTGTTGAAATCGTTCAGGTCCGGCAACGACGGCACGGTCACCAGCTCCCGCTGGTCGAAGCCGGCCAGCGCGGCGTCCACCAGGTCTTCCGGCGTCATCACCCACTCCGCTGGCAGGTTCTCGACCGCGTGGCCGGCACGGTCCCAGAACGGCGTGGCGATCGCGCCCGGCAGCACAGCTTGCACCTGCACGCCTTTGCCACCCAGTTCGTGATGCAGCGATTGGCTCAGCGCCAGCACATACGCCTTGCTACCGCCGTACACGCCGTTCAGCAGCTCCGGCTTGAGCGCCACAATCGACGAGATGTTGATGATCGCTCCTTCGCCGCGCGCCACCAGGCCCGGCGCGGCGGCGCGGGTCAAGCGTGTCAACGCGGTGACGTTCACGTTGACCATGGTATCGAGTTCTTCCGGTGTCGAATCGATCAGTGATTTGACGGCGCCGAGGCCGGCGTTATTCACCAGCATGGTGATGCTGCTGTCGCTGGCCAACCGCTGTTCGACACGGCGCAAGTCGGCGCTCACGCCAAGATCGGCGGCGATGGTGTCGACCTTGCGGCCGGTCGCGCCCTCCAATTGAGCCGCCAGTGCGGACAGCTTGGCAGCGTCGCGCGCCACCAGGATCAGGTCGTAACCACGGCGGGCCAGACGGTCGGCATAGACAGCGCCTATGCCCGAGGAAGCGCCGGTAATCAGTGCGGTTTTCATGATGTTTGTTCCTTTTCGATGGAGTTGACAAGCCCAGTGTAGCGGCGCACACTAAGGCCCATGTGACGTAGATACCTCAATTTGGGCCATCATGAAAAAATCCATCGGTTTGATGCTGTTCCCCGGTTTCCAGATCGTCGACCTGGCGGCAGTGACGGTGTTCGAAGTGGCCAACGCCATGCCGGGCGGGCCGTACTACGAACTGCAGATGCTGTCCGAGCACGGCGGCCCGGTGTTGAGTTCGGCCGGCGTACCGGTGGTGACGCAGCGTTTCGGCGCACCGGGCTTTGACACCATCATGGTGGCGGGCGCCATGGAAGTGATGCCGTCGACTCCGGCCTTCGTGGCGTTTTTGCGCGAGGCCAGCCAGGCTTCGCGGCGCACCGCCAGCATCTGCACCGGCGCATTCCAGCTGGCTGAAGCGGGATTGCTGGAAGGCCGCCGCGTCACCACGCACTGGGCACTGGCGCGCGAACTGCAACGCCAGCATCCGCGCACCCGCGTGGAAGAAGACCGCATTTTTATTGAGGATGACCGCGTATGGAGTTCGGCCGGCATGACCGCCTGCATCGACCTCGCGCTTGCGCTGGTGGAAGCGGACCACGGCGCCGAACTGGCGCGTGCGGTGGCGCGCAAGATGGTGGTGTATCACCGGCGCACCGGCGGGCAGTCGCAGTTCTCGGCACTGCTGGAACTGGAGCCGAAGTCGGACCGCATCCAGACTGCGCTGACCTACGCCAAGCGCAACCTGCGCAAGCCATTATCGGTGGACGAACTGGCCGACGCTGCACATCTAAGCCGCCGCCAGTTCACGCGCACATTCAGATTGGAGACCGGACAATCGCCAGCCAAGGCAATCGAAACGCTGCGGGTAGAAGCTGCAAAGGTGATGATCGAAGACGGCAACCACGCCATCGACGTGGTTGCCCGAGAGGTGGGATTCGACGATCCCGAACGCATGCGCCGCGCCTTCATCCGCGCCTACGGCGTGCCGCCGCAAGCAATCAAGCGCGCCGCAAGAACAAGCGCTTAATCGTCCTTGGCGCCGTCGATGCCGAGTTCGGCGATCTTGCGGGTGATGGTGTTACGGCCGATGCCCAGGCGAACTGCCGCATCGTTCTTGCGCCCGTGCGTGTGCTTGAGCGCGGTACGGATCAGCGCCGATTCAAACTGCCGGCCCAGCACCGCCATCACTTCCTGCTGACCACCACTGAGCATGCTGGCAGCCTGCGATTCCAGCAAGCCCAGCCACGCATCCGGCGAACCGGCCAGCGCGCCAGCGTCGGCCGCCGCGACCGCAGTCACCGTGCCGTGATGCGCCTGCGCGCTGTAGCTATCGGCCAACGCTGCCGGTGCTGGCGCAACCGCACCACCACCACCACCACCAGCCTGCTCCTGCGACAGCTCCAGCGGCAGATCCTTGATCTCCACCGTCTGCCCCGGCGCCATCACCGTGATCCAGTTGCACAGGTTTTCCAGCTGGCGCACATTGCCCGGCAGTTCGAGGCTGCACAGGAACTGCATTGACGCATCACTCATGCGCTTGGCTTCCACGCCCAGTTGCTTGGCACTCTGCACCAGGAAGTGACGCACCAAAAGAGGGATATCTTCACGACGCTCCCTCAAACTGGGCAGGCGCAGGCGAATCACATTCAAGCGGTGGAACAAGTCTTCGCGGAACAAGCCTTCACGCACGCGCTGCTCCAGATTTTGGTGCGTCGCCGTAATCACGCGCACGTTGGCCTTCAGCGGCTGGTGACCACCAACACGGTAGAAGTGCCCGTCTGACAGCACGCGCAGCAAGCGGGTCTGCAAGTCGAACGGCATGTCGCCGATCTCATCGAGGAACAGCGTGCCGCCTTCGGCCTGCTCAAAGCGGCCACGGCGCGTCGTCTGCGCGCCAGTGAAAGCGCCGCGTTCATGGCCGAACAGTTCGGACTCCAGCAAGTCTTTGGGAATTGCCGCCGTATTCAGCGCGATGAACGGTTGCGAGGCACGCGGCGAGTGCTTGTGCAGCGCGCGCGCCACCAGCTCTTTACCGGAGCCGGATTCACCAGTGATCAACACCGTCACATTCGATTGCGACAAGCGGCCAATCGCGCGGAAGACTTCCTGCATGGCCGGCGCCTGGCCGAGGATTTCCGGCGTTTCCGTCGGCCCCGATTCGACACTGGTTTCACGCAAGCTTTCGTCGAGTGCGCGGCGGATCAGCTCCACTGCCTTGTCGATATCGAAGGGCTTGGCCAGGTATTCAAACGCGCCGCCCTGGAATGCCGCGACAGCGGAATCCAGGTCAGAGAAGGCGGTGATGATGATGACCGGCAGCCCAGGCAGGCGCGACTTCACCAGCTGCAGCAGGTCGAGGCCGGAATCGCCCGGCATGCGGATGTCGGACACCAGCACTTGCGGCGTCTCGTACTCCAATGCGGCAATCGCGTCGCGCGCATTGGCAAAACTCTTCGTCGCCAGGTTTTCCCTGGCTAATGCTTTTTCCAGTACCCAGCGGATCGATTCGTCGTCGTCTACTATCCAGATTGGCTTCATTGTTTATGTGCATTCCTATGGCAACGGCAACAGGATACGGAAATCCGTAAATCCAGGCCGGCTCTCGCACTCGATCACACCCATGTGCTGTTGCACGAAGGTCTGTGCCAAGGTCAAGCCAAGGCCACTGCCGCCCTCCCTGCCTGAGACTAATGGGTAGAAGATACGGTCGCGGATCTGGGGTGCGATACCCGGTCCATTGTCAATGATATGCAAGTCTAATGCCAGCCCGTAGCGGACCTTGGCCAGCGTGACCTGACGCGCCACGCGCGTCTTCAAAACGATCTGCGCTTCACCCGCTTCAATCTGCGCCGATAGTGCTTGCGCGGCGTTGTGCGCGATGTTGAGCACGGTCTGGATCAGCTGTTCTTTATCGCCGCGGAACTCGGGAATCGAGGCATCGTAATCGCGCAGGATGGTCAGGCCCGACGGGAACTCGGCCAGCATCAGGCTGCGCACGCGCTCCAGCACTTCGTGGATGTTGACGTCGCCAACGATGTGCGGCCGTCGATGCGGCGCCAGCAGGCGATCCACCAGGGTTTGCAAGCGGTCCGCTTCCTTGATGATGACTTGTGTGTACTCGCGCAGCTGCACCGCGTGCAGCGCCGGCAGCTCCATCTCCAGCAGCTGCGCCGCGCCGCGAATGCCGCCCAGCGGGTTCTTGATTTCGTGCGCGAGGTTGCGGATCAGTTCCTTGTTGACCTGGCTCTGGTCGAGGATGCGCTCCTCGCGGTCCAGCTTGAGATGCTGCTGGTTTTCACGCAGCTCGATCAGCACGCCGCCCACGGGATCTTCCAGCGCCGAGACAATGCTGTGCACATGCAGCGGATCGCGACCGACGCGTTCCAGCGTCAAGTCCTGGCGCAAGTCGGAGAATTTGTGTTCACGCGCTTGCGCGCAGATGTTGTCCAGTTCCTCGGGATTGAGGAACTGTGCGCTCAGCGTCTGGCGCGACAGCGCCTTCAGCGAGCTTTCCAGCAGGTTCTCGGCAGCCGCGTTGGCATAGGCGATCTGGCCCTGTGCATCCAGCACCACCACGGCCGAGGCCAGCAGCTCCAGCCCGGCCAGTGACGGCGGGCGGTGGATGGCGGCGGCCGCACGGGCCGCAATATTACTGACTATACTCATGGCAAACTCGTCATCGGATATTCGCGATCTCACGTTTTAAAGCATCGATGTTTTTTTCCGAGCGGCTGATGCTATCGCGCATGGAGGCCACCCGTTCCTGGTACTTCGCGTAATTGCGCTCGTCGCCGCGCCGCTCCGGCTCACCGTTGTTGAACTCGCGGCGCAGGTCGGCCAGCTTTTGCATTTCGGTCTTCAGCTCCTCTTCAAGGATGCCGCGCCGGTCGGCGTCGCGCGCGCGCTGTTCGGCACTGTCGACGCGCGGGAAGGCGCCAGGCACCGTGACCGGCTGCGCATTGCGCGGCGATGGCGCCACATGGCGCAGCGGTGCCGGCACCGTCACGCCGGGCAGGTCCATCAGCTTGCAATAGCTGCCCCGATTAATGTCGGTGAATTCCACGCTGCCGCCGGGCGGCTGGCACTTGTAAATCTGCCCATGTGCTGCGCCGGAGGCGAGCAGCGCCAACAGCACACTCAATTTGAAGCTATTTGTCATTCGTAATCCGTGGGTGGAAGCATCCATCCCGAATATACAACATCCAAAGAAAAACGCGGGGAAAGCACTGCTCGCCCCGCGTTCTTTGCTACATCACCAAACTAGCGGTGATTACAGCGAGTAGTACATGTCGAACTCAGCTGGGTGAGTGGTCATGCGCATACGTTGTACGTCTTGCATTTTCAGTTCGATGTAAGCATCGATCATCGAATCGCTGAACACACCACCACGGGTCAGGAACTCGCGGTCTTTGTTCAGGTTGTCCAGCGCTTCTTCCAGCGATGCGCAGACGGTAGGGATCAGTGCATCTTCTTCTGGTGGCAGGTGGTACAGATCTTTCGATGCTGCTTCGCCTGGGTGGATCTTGTTCTGGATACCGTCCAGACCAGCCATCAGCAGCGCCGAGAAGCACAGGTAGACGTTGGCCAGTGGATCTGGGAAGCGGGTTTCGATACGGCGGCCTTTTGGATTGGCCACGTGTGGAATACGGATCGACGCCGAACGGTTTTTCGCCGAGTACGCCAGTTTCACTGGCGCTTCGTAGCCTGGTACCAGACGCTTGTACGAGTTGGTGCCTGGGTTGGTGATCGCGTTCAGTGCTTTAGCGTGCTTGATGATGCCGCCGATGTAGTACAGCGCGTCATCCGACAGGCCTGCATAGCCGTCGCCAGCGAACAGGTTTTTGCCGTCTTTCCAGATCGACTGGTGCACGTGCATGCCCGAACCGTTGTCGCCAACGATAGGTTTTGGCATGAAGGTCGCGGTTTTGCCGTAGCTGTGGGCCACGTTCCACACCACGTATTTCAGGTTCTGGGTCCAGTCAGCACGCTCAACCAGGGTCGAGAACTTGGTGCCGATTTCGTTCTGGCCAGCGCCAGCCACTTCGTGGTGGTGCACTTCAACCGGGATGCCCAGCGATTCCAGGATCAGGCACATTTCCGAACGCATGTCCTGGAAGCTGTCCACTGGTGGCACTGGGAAGTAGCCGCCTTTGACGGTTGGACGGTGGCCGCTGTTGCCGCCTTCGATTTCTTTGTCGGTCGACCACGATGCTTCATCGGAGTCCACTTTCACGAAGCAGCCCGACATGTCGATCTTCCAGCGGACGCTGTCGAAGATGAAGAATTCTGGTTCTGGGCCGAAGTAGGCGGTATCGCCGATGCCCGAAGCTTTCAGGTAGGCTTCAGCGCGCTTGGCGATGGAGCGTGGGTCGCGGTCGTAGCCCTTGCCGTCTGCAGGCTCGATCACGTCGCACTGCATGAACAGGGTGGTTTCTTCCATGAACGGATCGATGCGCGCGGTGTTAGGATCCGGCAGCAAAATCATGTCCGATGCTTCAATACCTTTCCAGCCGGCGATCGAGGAACCGTCGAATGCGTGACCCGATTCGAACTTGTCGATGTCGAAAGCCGACACAGGCACGGTCACGTGCTGTTCTTTACCACGGGTATCAGCGAAACGGAAATCAACGAATTTAACTTCGTTTTCCTGGACCATTTTCAGAACTTCTGCGGCTGTAATTGCCATGCGTATCTCCTAAAGGGAATATGTGGAACTCGTGAGGCCTAAATAAGCAGTATCCGTGCCAGCCCAAAGTGTCGTTACTGCGGATCAATCGAGCACCTTATTGGTGCATTTCCCATATTTTGCACCTTATGAGTGCATCGTGAGAATTTTTCTGAAAAGCGCATGGTTTTGGTGCATCACGGTGGCGGGCCCGCACGAACGCCATATAATAAACTTAAACTTATAACCGGAACACCTTATGAGCAAAATAGATGAGATCCTCGCCCTCGCCCGCAGCCGCCGCAAGGACTGGGCCTATGAAGGTGCAGTGACCCCGGCCGAGGCCTGGGAGTTGCTGGGTCTGGAAAACGCAGTCAAGCTGGTCGATGTGCGCACCAATGCCGAGCGCGACTGGGTGGGCCGGGTCGCCATTCCGGAGGCCCAACATAGTGCGGTGCAGTGGAATGTGTATCCGGGCGGCGTCGCCAACCACGAATTTATCGAGCAATTGAACTCGGTAGCCAGAAAGGACCAGGTGATTTTATTCCTGTGCCGCTCCGGCGTGCGCTCGCGTGGTGCAGCCACGCTGGCCAGCGAGCATGGCTACCAGCACTGCTTCGACATCCTCGAAGGCTTCGAGGGCGACAAGGACGACCACGGCCACCGCAAGAACATCAACGGCTGGTGCCACGCCAACCTGCCGTGGATCGGCGCCTAAGTTCCTTAAGCGGCCGCCTCGTCCATCAGGAACATAATCCGCTTGCGCACGAACTGGATGTGACTGCGCAAGCCATACAGGCCGTCGGCAAACGATAGCGGGATCGAGACCTGGTTGACCAGCTCCTCGATCTCGTTGAGACGCTTGAGCTGTTCCTGGTACACCTGCATGCGCGTCGCTTCCGGCGCCTCCTCCACCTTCTGCTCCACCGCCCGCAACTGGCCGTACCAGCGGTACACGCGCGAGCGGATGCGCCACACGTACAGCGGCGGGATCACCTTTGACAGCGGCAGGATCAGTGCGCCCAGCGCCACCACCAGCACCCACATGCGGTCAAAGAAGTTGGCCAGCCAGAAGGTCATGTAGCGCTGCAGGAATGGCGGGCCGCTCTTGTAAAACTTGGCCGCTTCCGGATCGACTGGAATCTCGGTGTACTTGGCCGACGGGAACTGGCCCTGCTGCTGGAACCAGCCGGCGCCGCTGTGAATGGACGCCGCCGCTTGCACGAACAAATCCTCCAGTGCGGGATGCAGGTCTTCGCGGCCGACCAGCGTGGCGGTAGGCGCGATCAGATTGTAGTCTTCGGCCGGCAGGTTACGGCCGAGATCGACAATCCCCTGTGGCAGCGTCACGTGGGTCAGGAATGGCAGCTTGCGCGAGTAGGCTTCGGCCTGGTTGAAGTCGATCAGTTTGATGCCGGGCGTTTGCAGCAGCATCTGGATCAACGGCGCTTCCGGTGCCGAGGTGAACACCAGACCATCGATGCGGCCTTCCAGCAATTCCACCGTGGCCGGCGTGTTGGCCAGCGACAGGCGCTCGACCTCTTCCTTCTCGACGCCATTCAGTTCGAGGATCTGGCGGAACAGGCGCGCCGAGCCGGCGCCTTTCGGGCCGTAGTTGATTTTCTTGCCGCGCAGGTCGGTCAGCTTGGTGATGGGCGGCTTGCCCTTTTGCTCGCGCACGAACAGCCACAGCGGCTCAACGAACAGGCTGCCGAGCGAGGACAAGCCCTCGCGCTCGGCCGCTTCTTCGTTGGTGGAGCCGCTCTGGACGAAGGCGATGTCGACCTTGCCGTCGCGGAGGTTTTTCAGGTTTTCGCTGGAACCGGCGGACGGCACCATCGTCACCTTGACGCCGTGCTTGGCCAGGGCGGCGGCGTACTTCTTGCCGAATTCTTCGTAGGCGGAGTTTTCCTGGCCAGTGCCGAGCCGCACCGAGCGCGGTGGGGCCGGGTCCACCAGCCAGTAGGCCAGCAGGCAGACGCCGACAATCAGCAGCACGGTAGGGGCTGCGGCGACAAGCAGGTCGCGCAGGGAGAACTGCGTGAACTTGAGGATCTTGGACATGTGATGGCGCATAGGTTTCATGGGCTCACACCTTGCCAAGAAATCAGCAATTACGCAAGCTTGCTAGCACAACCCTAAGCCAAAAAGGGTCTGACCCGTAGGGGTCAGACCCTGGTATGCGAAGTGCGGGGTGAAAACTAACCGCCGCAGGCCTGCAGTGGTGGCTTTACAACTTCGGGCGCTATTCCCCCGGTCTTGACGATTACGGGAGGCGTGGCGCCGGGTTTTGGCGCGGCGTTGGGTTCAATCAACGGCATCAGGTTAGGCGCCAGCACCACCAGCAATTGCACCGGCAGCGCGCTGGTGAAGTCGTAGTTCTTCGATTCCGGCCCATGCACATACGCCGTCATCGAACCAAAGAAACGCTCGCCGATGTTAAACACAAACGTCGCCGACCGGTTCACATAACGCGACTCGATCAAACGCCCACCAGCCGCATACACATCAAAGCGCTGGTCGCCCGTACCAGTCTTGCCGCCTACCGGAATAATCGAACCATCGGCCGACACAAACGCCGACTTGACGCGCTTGGCCGTACCGTCCGACACCACGCCGCGGATCGCATCGGCCACCACCCGCGCAACTTCTGCCGACAGCACGCGCTCATTGGAGGTCGGCGCCGCCTTGGTCACCAGCGTTTCATACGGCGTGCCTTTAGCAAAATGCAGCGAGCTCACCCGCGTTGAACTCTTGCGGATGCCGCCGTTGACGATAATCCCCATCATCTCCGCCAGCGCTGCCGGACGATCCGCCGACGCCCCCAAGGTCGTCGCGTACGACGGCACCAGCGATTCAAACGGATAGCCCATTTTCTTCCACTGCTTGTGGATTTCCATGAAGCCTTCCATCTCGATCAAGCCGGCAATGCGCTTGTCCTGTGCATGCTTGCGATGGGTTTTGAACAGCCATTGATAAACCTCCTGCCGCTCCTTCTCGCTGGCCGCCGTCATCTCGGTCAGCGTCGCGCCCGGATGGGTGCGCAGGTAGGCCGCCATCCACAGTTCCAGTGGATGCACGCTGGCCAGGTAGCCGCGATCAGCCAGCGACCATTTATCGATCGCATACTGGTCATACAGCTTGGCCACGCGCTCATCCGGCACTTCGTTCTGCGACGGCAGGTTGTCCTTCAGGAAGGCCGCAAACTCATCCTGCGATGCAGACGGATACACAGTGCGATGAATGACCGCCAGCCGCACCGGCGTGCTGCGGATATTCGCCAGCAGGATCTTATCCAGCTCACCTTCCGGCTTGCCCTTGTACTTGGCGTAGAAGCGCGCCAGGAATTCCTTGCCTTCCTTGTCGGCGAAGCGCGCCAGATAGCCGGCGCGGCGCGGATCGTCCGCATCTGACAACAGCGAAGCCGACGAGCCCGGCGATTGGAACATGTAGTACTTGGCGACGTCACGCATCAGGCGCACGAACACCAGGTTGGTGGAATGGCGCAGTGCTTCGGTCACGGTCAGGATCTTGAAGTTGTCCTCCTTCGAAAAGTTACCGAAGTGGTGCAAACCGCCGCCGGTGAAGAAGCCCTCGCCCGGATTGCCCGAATACTTGCGCTCCATCGCTGCGTTCAGCATCGGCGTCAGCGCGCGCTTGTCCGGATCGACCGGCAGCGCCTTGAAGTACTCGATCGCCCATTGCGACAGCTTGTCTTGCGGATCAACCCGCACCTGCCCCAGCGCCGCCGCATCCATGCCGCCGTACTTGGTGTGCAGCTGGTCGACGATGTCGAGATAGGTGATCAGCGTGCGCAGCTTGGCAGTCGAACCCAGGTCCAGCTTGGCGCCTTCGTTGATGTCCAGCGGCTGGTCGAAGTTATCAGTCTGCAGGCGCAGCAGGTTGCTCTGCTCGCCCTTCTCCAGCAAGGTAAAGCTGTACACCACATTGGCCGGGTCGCCGTTGCCCAGCATGCCTTTGCCGGTCAGGCCCGCAGCCTTGGCTTTCTCGGGATCGCGCAAATCGCGCAGCACTTGCGTGACCGCCGTTTGCGCCTGCGCATCGAGCGTGCTGACCACGCTCAGGTCGAGGCGGTCGAGGTTGTACATGCGGTTGTCGCCCAGCAGATTGGCCAGGTGATTACGGATCGCGTTCGAGGCCTTGCGGCTGACGAAGGTCTGCGGCGGCGCCAACTGCAAGCCGTTGCCGGTGGCCGGATGCAGCTTCTGCTGCAACGCCATGTCGCGCATGGCCGGCGTGATGGCGCCGTCGTTGGCGAGGATGCGCAAGTGGCTGTTGGCCAGCACTTCCAGATCAGCCGCGCCGTCGCCGAGATAGTAGCTCGGACGGCGCTGGGCAATCATCAGGCTCAGCGCTTCCTTGAACACCAGCGCGGTCTCCGCATCGGGATGATCGAGCTTGCCGTTCAGGCGCACGTTGACGTCGTCAAACGAACGGCCATACCACACCCACATGCCGTCGCCGAGACCATTCACTTCACCGTAGCCGGGCTTGGCCGACAGCGGCACCGTGTTCAGGTATTCCAGCACGATGCGGCGGCGCGCCTTGGTGGTGTCCGGTCCATCCTGATAGGAGCGCAAACTGGCCGAGACCATCTGCTGCAGCTTGTCCTTCATCGAACCAGTGCGGCCTTCGGGCGAGTGGCGATATTTTTCGATCTGCGTCGCCAGCGTACTGCCGCCGGCCGCGCGGTGACCGCCTGCTACAGCGCTCACGCTTTTCTCGATCACAGCCTTGCCGAGACGGTCCCACTCCACCGCCGGATTGCGCTTCGGATAGGTGTTATCCAGCAGCTCGCGATTCTCGATGAACAGCAGGCTGTTCACCAGCGCTATCGGCGCTTGCTCGAACTTGGTGTAGACCCGTTCCGGATAGCTGGCGGCAAACAATTCCTGCGCGCGGCAATCGACGATCGTCAGGCCGGTCTTGGTCTTTTCGCGGTAGGTGGCAAACACGCCCATGTCGGCCAGCTCGGCCATTTTGGGCGAGATGCGCGCCTGCGCTGCCACCTGGTAGTCGCGCGCGCTCAGCTTGCTGAGGTAGTCCGGCAAGCCCGCATAACCGAGCCGCTCATCGTAAGGACTGTCGTGCGGGAAGCGGATCGATTTGCTCGCCCCTGGCTCCATTTTGTAGGTCATCTTGCTGGCCAGGTCGCTGAACACGCGCGCCTGCATGGACGAGGTCAGCGTTTCACGATAACCCCAGTAGACAGCGAACGACACACCGATCAGCAGCACCAGCAGGAAGGCATTGCGCGAGCGCTTGCTCTTCTTCGGCGCGCCCGCATCCGGTGGCAGCGGCGGATCCATTTGCGCCTGCGCCAGATGGGCTTCAGTTTGTTCGGGAGTAGGAGACGGCACCACCTGCAGGTGGCGTTTGCGGCGATAACCAAATGCTGCAGCGCCTGCACGCAATTTGCGCACTGCGCGTACAACGAGACGGGGCCGGCGGAAACGACGATTGCTTAACATATGATTCAAACCGGTCGATGTTTCAGTAGAACTTACCAACTGCGCTTACACGCTTCCATTGCACCACATCACGGCGCTGCTGACCGGAGCAGACGCAGAATAAATTGTTCGTGCAGTTCTTTTTTCGCAAAAAAACAACGGCGTTCTACCCTTCGGTGGAACGCCGTTGAACCCTGGTGATAACAGCGCGCACTAAATGTTGCTGAACTCTACATTGAGCTTGCGCAGCTCGTCGCACAATTGAATAAAGGCAGTCGCCGTCTGCACCGGTTCACCTTTGACGCCCAGTTCAATATGGCGCCGCGTGTTGGCGTCGCCGACGCTCGGCAGGCTAAAAACTTTCACGCGCGGATACTGTTTTTCTAGCGCTACCATCAGCGGCGTCAGCGCCGATTCGGCGGCCTCGTAAACCATCACCGACTGCTCCATGCGCGGCTCGCGGTTGAACAGGTCGGCGTAGTGGTTGTCCAGCACCCACTCCAGCATTGGCCACGCCATCACCGGGAAGCCCGGCACGAAGTAGTGCTTGTGCAGCGCGAAGCCGGCGATGTTGTTATAGGGGTTGGGGATCAGCGCCGCACCTTCGGCAAACTCGGCCATCTTCAGGCGGTGCAGGTTCTCGGCCGAGTTGAGATCAGCCACCTGCCCGGCTTCCTGCGCCATTTGCTGGATGCGCTGCTGGATGTTGATCTTGCCCTGCTCGTGCAGCAGCAGCGGCTTGCCCAGCGCGTCGGCAGCGGCCTGGCGCGTGTGGTCGTCTGGCGTGGCGCCGATGCCGCCGCAGCAGAACACGATGTCGCTGCTGGCGAAAGTGCGTTTCAGGGTGGCGGTGATGCGCACCGGATCATCGGGCAGCACCTCGGCCCAGGTCAGCTGCAAGCCGCGTGCCGTCAGCATTTGTACGACTTTGGGGAAGTGCTGGTCGACGCGCCGTCCGGACAGGATTTCGTCGCCAATAATGATGAGACCGATTGCCATGTCTACTCCTCGATAATGACTGCCTGCGCGCGCAACTGCGCTAGCGCATCCATGCAATAGTACGCGAACCACAGGCCGGTAAAAATAAAAATCAGAACGTACAACCAGATTGAGATGGCTGCCAGGAAGGGGAACATCACCACCGCCATGACGCCTCCCAGCCAGATCGCGCCCGGCAACGCACCAGCCGCGCCCGAGATCACGCCGATAATCAGCAGCGGCCAGCGGTGTTCGCGCTGGATCTGGCGGCGCTCGTCGGCATCAGCGTAATCGGCCAGCGCGTCGTACACCATCACGCGGCAGGTAAGCCAGCCCCACAGTAGCGCCTGCACTATCACCGCCAGCGGCGGGAAGAAGTACAGCGGCAGCGTGATAATCCACAGGCCCATGAAGACCAGCATGCCGCCCAGCGCCACGCCGATGCTGCCGAGGATGGAGCCGCCCTTGCGCTGCATCAGCTGCGGATAGTGGCGCAGGCCGACGTGGCGGCCGATCACCGGCATCGCCACCACACCGATGAAGATCAGCGCGGTCAAAATCATCAGCGGCAACAAGGCCAGCATGGCAATCAGCGGCGGCACCACTGCCGTCAGCGCGCCGAGACCGAGGCTGCGCAGCCAGCTGGTGCTGGTGGCGAACAGATTATGTTCGGTGAACAACGCATGCAGCTGGTCCACCAGCGGTTGCAGGTAAAGGTACAGCAGCACCGCCCAGACGCCCAGCGCCAGCAGGAACGGCGCTATGCTCAGCAACAGCATCTTGCCGTGCCACTGCGACAGGAAAGCGCGGCTCCACGCGCGGATCACACCAACCATCAGACCACCTCCTTGCGTGCGTATTCAATCATGCGCTTCAGGCCCAGCCAGTGCTGCGACCAGAAGCCGCGTCCGTACTCGCGGCCCGGCTTGCCGTTTGCATCCGGCAGCTGGTCGCGGATGCCGGTGGCGACAAACTCCGGCGTAAAGTTCGCGGTGCGGAAAATAATGTCCCACACCGGCAGCAGCACGGCGAAATTGCAGCCGCCCAGTTTGCCATCCATATTTTCATGACCAACGCCGATGGCGTGGTGCATGCGATGATAGCGCGGCGACACCAGCAGGCGCTCGCCCAGCCAGCCGAAATGCAAACGCACGTTCGCATGCTGCAGGCTTTGCAGGATGCGCGACACCGACACCAGCAGCACATACTGCGCCGGCTCGACGCCGATGCCGATCGCGATCACCCCCATGTAGACGTCGCGCAGCAAGTCGTCCAGCAGGTGGTTGCGGTTGTCGCTCCACAGGTTCATGTTTTGCTGGCTATGGTGCAGGCCGTGCAGCGCCCACCACCAGTTGAATTTGTGCGAGGCGCGGTGATACCAGTAATCGAAGAAATCCAGCACCATGAAATACACGAAGAAGGCGCCCAAAGGACTAATGCCCGGCCACAGCGCTTCGAGGTTGAACGGGCGGAAGCCGTCGAAGCGCAGCGCCGCCGTCACAGCATCCAGCAGCGGATCCAGCGTCAGGAAAATCAGCACCGAGAAGATGCCGATACGGTGCAGCACGGTGTACAGGAAGTCATTCCAGCGCGCGCGCGGGTCGGTAATCTTCTGCGCCGGGATCACGGCTTCCAGCGGACGCAGCACCAGGAACAGCAGCACCAGCTCCAGCACGCCGATCAGCAGCCATTCCGTGCCTTCGAAAGCGTCTTCAATAAATTCGCCGAAGCCGAGCTTGAACACCAGCGGCTGGATGGCGGTTTCAAACAACCAGCCTTGGGCCAGGCCCAGCCAGTCTGAGAGCAGTTGCATCATCGTTTAAATTTGGACAGGTAGTCAGGGTGCTCGCGCAAGGTGGCAAAGCACAGGTCTTTCTTTTCCAGCCCGCTGATCAGCGGCTCCAGGTTCGCCGGCGCCCACGGATCTTTGCGCGACCAGATGCCCATGTGGATCAGGATGATGTCGCCGCCTTTGAGGTCGCGCAGGGATTTTTTCAGCAGCACGTCGTTCGGATAGGCAGAGCTGGACAGTTCGTCGCCCGAGAAACCGGCTGGTGTCCAGCCGACGTGGGCGTAGCCGCAGGACTGGCCCATTTCCAGCAGGCGCGGCGAGGTGCGGCCGGCCGGTGCGCGCCAGATTGGGTCTAGGTGCTTGCCGGTCAGTTCGACAAAGCGCTGGTCAACGCGCTGGATTTGTTCGCAGTACTGCTTGCCGCTCAAGCTGGTTTGCTGGCCGGCGCTGTCGCCAAAGCCTGGCTTGACTACGATCTTGCCGTCAGCGCCGTCCTTGGCGTAGACCACGTGGTCGAAAGTGTGCGAGCCGATGGCGTGACCTTCCGCGACGCGCGCTTTCCAGTAGGCCGACCACGAAGGATCGAGCGAGTAGTCGCCGCGCACGGTTTTCTCGTTGGCCAGGAAGAAGGTGGCTTTGATTTTGTGGCGGTTCAGCGTGTCGGCAATCAACTCGGCTTGCGACTGGCTGCCGGTGTCGAAGGTCAGGTAGATTGTGCCTTTGCAGAAGGCGCTCTTGGCGGGCGCGGCGGCATTGGCGGCATTGGCTGCATTGGCGCCGGCTGCGGCGGCACCCCCAGCCGCGCGGGCTTCGGCAGCACGCTGGGCCGGACCGTTGCGTTCGCGCGCCTGTGCATTGGCGGCGCGGGCGGCGGCGTTGACGTCGCGCGCTTCATCGTTGACGGCCTTGGCGGGCGCAGGCTCAACAGCCCGCACAGCCGGCGTCACCGCCAGCGCTAACAAGGTCAGGGCGGCGGCAGTTTTCATCAGCGTTGGGCAGAGTTAAAGAAGAACACACCATGCGGCGAGCGGCCCACCGGAATCACCTTGATCACCTTGCGGGTCGGCAGGTCAATCACCGCCACCTTTTTAATCCAGCGCAGCGTGACCCACATGGTCTTGCCGTCAGCCGTCACTTCCATGCAGTCCGGGCCGCCAGGCACATTGATATGGCCGACATTTTCCAAGGTGGTCTGGTCAATGATATTAATCGAATTGGACACCCGGTTCGACACATAGGTGTAGCGGCCATCGCCAGCCGAGCGGAAGTTGTGCGCGCCCTGCCCGGTCTTGATGCGCTTGACGGTCTTCTGTGCTTTCCAGTCAATCACCTCAACATAATCTTTGCCCATGATGCCGACCAACAGGTATTTGTCGTCCGGCGTCATGGCGATGCCGGCTGGCAGGCTGCCGACCGGCAGCGTCCACTTGACCGTCTGCGTGGTCAGGTCGATGGCGCTGACCTGGTCGCTGCCTTGCTGGGTAATGAACACCATATTGCTGGCCGCGTTGAAGGCCATGTGGCTCGGCAGCTTGGGCAGCGGAATGCGCTTGGCCAGCGTCATATTGACGCCGTCGTATTTGTAGAGGTCGACGCGGTCCAGGCGCAGCGAGTTCGACACGAACCACTTCTGGTCCGGCGAAAAGCCGATCTGGTACGGGTCGAGGATGTCCTTGATGGTGCGCTGTACCTGGCCCGATTTCGGATCGAGGAAAATCAGCTCATTGCCGACCGAACTGGCGACGATCAGCGATTTATTATCCGGCGTTGCCATCAGGTGGTGCGGCTCTTTGCCGACCGGGATGGTGGACAAATCTTTGTAGCTTGCCTGGTCCAGCAGCTGCACGGTGGCGTCACGCGAATTCAGGACAACCACGACATTGGCTTGCGCAGCGCCTACAGCCAAATTAGTCAGCACTGCGCAGGAAAGGACGATACGGCGGAAACTACGGAGCATGAAGTGAATCGCTATAGAGGCAAAACCTTATTTTACGTGCAAACCCTTGCCCCTGCTACAATTCTGGCCTGTTTCTAATGAAAGGAAGATCATGTCCACTATTACTACCCCATCGGGCCTGCAATACATCGAACTGACCGTGGGCGAAGGCGCTGAAGCCAAAGCCGGCCAGAACGTTACCGTGCACTACACCGGCTGGCTGCAAAACGACGACGGCAGCAAAGGTCCTAAATTCGATTCGAGCAAAGACCGCAACGATCCATTCGAATTCGCACTGGGCGCCGGCATGGTCATTCGCGGTTGGGATGAAGGCGTGCAAGGCATGAAGATCGGCGGCGCTCGCCAGCTGATCATCCCGTCGGATCTGGGCTACGGCTCGCGCGGCGCTGGCGGCGTGATCCCACCAAACGCAACGCTGATCTTTGACGTTGAACTGCTGGGCGTTTAAATTACTTTAACGCTGCCAGTTGCGGCGTAAAGCTTCCATCTCGGCCCGCGGGTCGAGCATGCCGCCGACGATGCGCTGGTCGATCGCTTCCAGCAGCGCCGTCGGCATCTCGGTCCCCGCCATGCGGTAACTGCCCATCGTTGGCACCGGCCGCGCGTTTTGCACCATCACCGGAATCCGCCACTCCTCATTGGCGCGGCAAGCGATGCCGACCAAATCCTGCGTCATCCCCACCAACGTAAAGCTGCGGCAGTAACTACCCTCGTTGGATAAGAAGCTCAGGCCGACGCGCACATCGCCATCGGACGGCGCGGCGCCGCCCAATTGCTGACTGAGCGCCAGCGCCAGCCTGCCCTGCGCCACCAGCAAGCCGTTGCGGCTTGCCACTTCCGTCGGCACGGACGCCGGTTCTCCGAGCCAGTTGGGCTGCCAGCGCGCCAGGCCGAACTTGCCGGCTGCGAGACCCAGCACCATCACCAGCGCCAGCGCACTCCATTCCAGCCACCCCCAATGCCGGCGCGCAGCCTTGCGCGCGGCCTGCTGAGTAGCGAGACGCTGAGCCCGCACGGCTGCCAGCTGCACCACGTTGGCGCCGTGGCCAGCGCGGCCACTGGCATAAAATTCTTCATCGCGCGCGGCGCGCAAACGCGCAACGCGGCGGACCAGCCGGCCGTCCAGACGCATGGCCGCTTCCACCTCAAGGCGGGTCGCCTCGTCCAGTTCGCCATCGGCATATGCCATCAGTGTTTCGTCTGAAAAGCTCATGGTCCCGTCCTTTACGCATTCCATCATAAACCTTTTTTATGCCGGATGCGTGTTTGATGAAAACGCGTAAGCCCTTTAAATACAAGGGTTTATTTGCGCTGCACCGCAGCGAGACAGTAAATATAAGGCGCGCTTCAGCGAGAAACCATTACATCTGACAATATTTATGCTAATCTGCGCGCTCTAATAACCAAGGAGGTAGTAATGAAAAAAGGCGAACTGATTGCAGAATTTGCGAAACGCACCGAGTTGTCCGCTGCTGCCGCCAACGGCGCAGTGAACACGCTGATCGCCATCATCACTGAGCGTCTGAAAAAAGGCGACACGGTTGGCATCACCGGCTTCGGCACCTTCTCCGTCGCTAAACGCGCTGCACGCAAAGGCCGCAATCCTGCAACCGGCGAAGCGATCAAAATCGCGGCGTCGAAAACCCCGAAATTCTCGGCTGGCGCCACCCTGAAATCGGCGGTCAACCCGACCAAGAAGAAGTAATTCTTCCGGAGTTTTAGCAGCGCCCGTAAGGGCTTCGGCAACGGCGGCATATGCGGGTGACAACCCGGCATATGCCGCCGTTCTGTTTTGGAGCCCGTCCTCTAGCGGCTACGGTTTATGATGGCGCGGTCATCCATCAATCACCAATCACCAATCAAGGAGCGCGGTATGAGTTTGCAAGAACAATTTGATCAAGCCCAGGCGGACTCGAAGAACCTGCCGGAACGTCCGGACAACCTGACGCTGCTGAAGATCTACGCCCTGTTCAAACAGGCGTCGACCGGCGATGCGACCGGCGACCGTCCAGGCATGACCGATTTCGTCGGCCGCGCCAAGTTCGATGCGTGGGCTGAGCTGAAAGGCAAAACCCAGGACGAAGCGAAACAGCTGTACATCGACCTGATCGAAGATTTGAAATAACAAAAAAAGGCCCTTACGGGCCTTTTCTCTTAGTGCGGCTGATTAAGCCTTGCGACGGCGGGCTGCGAAGCCAACCAGGCCGAGACCGGCCAACATCATGGCATAGGTTTCCGGCTCAGGCACAGCCGAGGTCAGGCTGAACGACGTGATGCGCTGGTCGGCATCGGTACCGCCAGTGCCGCCGGTGAAGCCGACGTACATCGAGCTGCCGAAATGCGCAGCCAGATTCACCGACTTGCTGTCGCTGACGCTGTACGAATGGCCGGTGCTGTTGTCGAGGAAGGTGCCGGTCAAGGTCAGGGTGTGGGTGGTGGCGTCGTAGCTGACGGTCTCGCTGCCAGTCACGTTGTTGGACGCGCCGAGGTTGAAGTCGGCCGCCTTCAGACCCTGCACTACACCGTTGGTGCTCAGGCCGTAGTCGTTGTTGTGCCAGCTGCGGATCACCGACCCCACGGCGCTCGAACCCGAGCCGCCGATATTCCAGTAGCCCACATCGCCGCCGCCGTTGCCGATAACGTTGTTGCCGACGTTCTGGAACGCCAGCGCAATACCGTCGGCCATCTTGCCGCTGTCGTTACCCAGCAGCGAGAACGAGAAGGTGGTGCTGAACGACTGGCTGGTCGAAATTGACTGCGCCACCCAACCTGCGCCCGACTGGCTGGTGTTATTGGTCAGCTGCAGCTGACCGCCGACCAGGGCAGCGCTGCCCGCGCGGTTCAACGCAGTCAGGTCGATCACGGCAGCGGAGGCCGGTACGGCAATGGCGGCGACGACAACAGCGGCGAGGGCAGGCATGAAGCGCATGTGAATTCCTTCAAGTAGTCAAAATGTGATTAGTCAAATTACATCAATGGAAACGATTATCACACGCACCATTCCTTCGCGCAATTGAATTTTTCTAATAACAATAATAATTACTTTTAATAAACAAAAACCTTCTGCATTTTCTCGGCCACCTTGGCCTTAACCATGTCGGCCATCATGCTGATCGGGAAACCCAGCGCGATTTGCAGCTGCGCCTGGTTAGGCAGCAACGTCAGCGCGCCATTCACGCCGCTACGCTCGAAACGCAGCACGTCGCCGTCCCAGCGGCAGGTCAGTTCGAACTGTTCGGCCAGCTTGTCGGCCACTTGTTGGGCGGCCGCGCGGGCCTGCTCCGGCGCCAGGTGGTGCTCCTGGACGATGTTGATGTCCGCCATGCGGATCCCCCTGCTGTAAATAAACAAAGGCGACATGATGCCAGTTGC
This sequence comes from Duganella flavida, assembly GCF_009857445.1. Taxonomy (GTDB): domain Bacteria; phylum Pseudomonadota; class Gammaproteobacteria; order Burkholderiales; family Burkholderiaceae_D; genus Rugamonas; species Rugamonas flavida. The sequence continues at coordinate 428,625 of NZ_WWCN01000002.1, read as the reverse complement.
GCGCTGGCCGCGCCAGTCTGTGCGGGGGTCGGCTGAATTTGCTTATATGTATTGTATATAAGCGCGAATTGTGAGAAATAGCGAATTACCTTAAAATACAGTGCTTTGCCGAGGTTAGCCAGGCACTGCCCCGCCACCGACGCCGCTGCACACCAACATTGATAGGACTGTTATGACCCACGTTGTCACCGAATCTTGCATCGCCTGCCGTTACACGGACTGCGTCGATGTTTGCCCGGTAGATTGTTTCCGCCAAGGCCCAAACTTCCTCGCCATTGATCCTGATGAATGCATCGACTGCGCCGTGTGCGTGGCGGAATGCCCTGTCAACGCGATCTACGCAGAAGAGGACGTCCCAGGCGATCAACAGCAATTCATCAAGCTCAACGTTGATCTTGCACGCAAATGGCCTTCGATCACCAAGACTGTCGCGCCACTGGCTGACGCTGACCAGTTCAAGGACGTCAAAGAAAAACTGCAACTGCTGGCGCGCTAAGCCGCCATCATTGAAATCACAGGAAAACCACGTATGAATAGTATCGTTACACCTACTGGCGTCATCGAAGCTGATGCCGTCATCATCGGCGCCGGCCCGGTCGGCCTGTTCCAGGTCTTCGAACTGGGCCTGCTGGAAATTAAAGCCCACGTGATCGATTCGCTGAACGCCGTGGGTGGGCAGTGCGTGGAACTGTATCCTGACAAACCGATCTACGACATTCCAGCCGTGCCATCGTGCACCGGCCAGGAACTGACCGACAACCTGCTCAAACAGATCGAGCCATTCGAGCCGACCTTCCACCTGGGCCAGGAAGTGACCAAGGTTGAGCGCCGCGACGACGGCCGCTTCGACGTGGAAACCACGCAGGGCACCAAGTTCCTGACCAAGACCATCTTCATCGCTGCCGGCGTGGGCTCGTTCCAGGCCCGTACCCTGAAAGTGGACGGCATCGAAGTATTCGAAGGCACGCAGCTGCACTACAAGGTCAAGGATCCTGCCCAGTTCGAAGGCAAGAACCTGGTTATCTGCGGCGGCGGCGACTCCGCGCTGGACTGGGCACTGAACTTCGTTGGCAAGGCTGAATCGGTGGTGCTGCTGCACCGTCGCGACGACTTCCGCGCTGCGCCAGCATCGGTGGCCAAGATGAAGGCCCTGTGCGACGACTACGAAATGCAGCTGCTGATCGGCACCGCCACCGGCTTCGAAACTTCGGCAGACGGCAAGCTGGAACACCTGAAGGTGACCGCAGCTGACGGCGTGACCCGCCGCGTGCCGCTGGACATGCTGCTGGTGTTCTACGGCCTGTCGCCAAAACTGGGGCCGATCGCTGAATGGGGCCTGGATATCGAGCGCCGCCAGCTGAAAGTGCAAAACACCGAGAAGTTCGAAACCAACGTGCCAGGCATCTTCGCCGTGGGTGACATCAACACCTACCCAGGCAAGAAAAAGCTGATCCTGTCGGGCTTCCACGAAGCCGCGCTGGCCGCTTTCGGTGCCGCGCCGTACATCTTCCCGGACAAGAAGATCCACATGCAGTACACCACCACCTCGCCGAAACTGCACAAAGTGCTGGGCGTGGAAACGCCAGTGTTCGATTAATAACACTGCAAGCAGGTGTCCTACAAAAAAGCAGCCTTTTGGCTGCTTTTTTTATTCCCTAAACAGTATTAATCTTTCTTACAAGGTTGCCTGTGGATTCCACGTAGTCGTGCGATTCTCTTGCGGTCAAGCACAAGGAAATGCTTTAACGTCACAAACACAGCGCCGACTATTTGGCTTATGATGTCAATCATTGGTGCACCGCATCAAGCTCACCACTCGGGACCGTCCTATGCTCTACCAACTCCATGAAATGCAGCGCTCGCTTCTCACGCCACTGATGCAGTGGGCGGACGCTTCCTCCAAGCTGTTCACCAACCCGGTGTCGCCATTCGCGCACACGCCGTTCTCGCAGCGCATCGCTGCCGGTTACGAGCTGATGTACCGACTGGGCAAGGACTACGAAAAACCGGCGTTCGAAATCGACAGCACCGAGATCAAGGGTGAGACGGTAGGCATCATCGAACACGTGGCAGTGAACAAACCGTTCTGCCGTCTGATTCACTTTAAAAAAGACCTGGACGATAAAAAGTTCAAGGCCTTGAAACAGCCGACCGTGCTGCTGGTGGCGCCGCTGTCCGGCCACCACTCGACCCTGCTGCGCGACACCGTGCGCGGCCTGCTGGTCGAGCATGACGTCTTCATCACCGATTGGACCGACGCACGCATGGTACCGCTATCGGAAGGTCCGTTCCACCTGGACGATTACATCTTCTACGTGCAGGACTTCATCCGTGAACTGGGTCCGGAAGTGCACGTAATTTCCGTCTGCCAGCCGACCGTGCCGGTGCTGGCCGCGATTTCGCTGATGGCCTCGGACAACGATCCGAAACTGCCAAAAACCATGACCATGATGGGCGGCCCGATCGACCCGCGCAAATCGCCGACGCAAGTCAACAACCTGGCCACCGAAAAGAAGTTCTCGTGGTTTGAAAACACCGTGATCTACTCGGTGCCGCCGAACTATCCGGGCTTTGGCCGCAAGGTCTATCCAGGCTTCCTGCAGCACGCCGGCTTCATCGCCATGAACCCGGGCCGCCACGCCGAAAGCCACCGCGACTTCTACAACCACCTGGTCGAAGGCGACGAGGAAACCGCAGAATCGCATCGCAAGTTCTACGATGAATACAACGCCGTGCTGGACATGCCGGCCGAGTACTACCTCGACACCATCAAAACCGTGTTCCAGGACTTCGCGCTGCCGAAAGGCGAATGGCTGGTGGGCGGCAAGCTGGTGCGTCCGCAAGACATCAAGACCGTGGCCCTGTTCACCGTCGAAGGCGAGCTGGATGACATTTCCGGCGCCGGCCAGACCCAGGCTGCGCACGACCTGTGCAGCGGCATTCCAGCCGATATGCAGCAAGACTTCGTCGCGCCGGGCGCCGGCCACTACGGCATCTTCTCGGGCCGCCGCTGGCGTGAGATGGTGTGCCCGAAGATTACCGACTTCATCAAGAAGCACGGCTAATCTGCTGCCGCGCCAACAAACGCCCCGCGCTTGCCCGCCGGGGCGTTTTTTATTGGATAATGGCGCTTTATCGCCATCCTCCACGCCGTGTCCACTGTCAAGTCCCTCGCTGATCGCATTGAAGACATCCTGCCGCAAACGCAATGTACTAAATGCGGCTTTGACGGGTGCCGTCCTTACGCGGAAGCGATAGCGGCCGGCACGGCCGACATCAACCAATGCCCGCCCGGCGGCGCGGAAGGTATCGAACGCCTGTCGTCGGTCACCGGCCGCAAAGTCATTCCGCTGAATCCTGTGAATGGACTGGAACGTCCGCGCGCTGTCGCCTACATCGATGAATCGCTGTGCATCGGCTGCACCCTATGCATCCAGGCCTGCCCGGTCGATGCGATTATCGGCGCAGGTAAGTTGATGCACACCGTGGTGCCATCGCTGTGCACCGGCTGCGATTTGTGCGTGAATCCTTGCCCGGTCGATTGCATCGTCATGTATCCGGTCACCGAGACCACCGGCTGGGCAGCTTGGACGCAGGCAGATGCCAATACGGCGCGCGAACGCCACGACTTCCGCGCCATGCGCCTCCGGCGCGACAAGCAGGAAAACGACGCACGCCTGGCCGCCAAGGCCGAAGCCAAAATGGTCGCCGTGCAGGCGATTGATCCAGCCGATGAAGCGGCAGCAGCAGAGAAAGAACGCAAGCGCGCCATCATCGCTGCAGCGATGGAGCGCGCGCGACTCAAAAAAGAACAAGACGCACAATGAATCCAGCCAAACGCCAAGAAATGTTCGAGCGCTTCCGCGCCGCCAATCCGAAACCTGTCACCGAGCTTGAATATACGACGCCGTTTGAACTGCTGATCGCTGTGCTGCTGTCGGCGCAAGCGACCGACGTCGGCGTGAACAAAGCCACGCGCAAGCTGTACCCGGTGGCGAACACGCCGCAAGCAATATTGGATTTGGGTGAAGAGGAGTTGAAGACCTACATCCAGACCATCGGCCTGTATAAAACCAAAGGCAAGAACGTCATCGCCACCTGCAAGATGCTGATCGAATTGCACGGCGGCGAAGTACCGGAAGACCGCGAAGCACTGGAAGCCCTGCCAGGCGTAGGCCGCAAGACCGCCAACGTGGTGCTCAACACCGCCTTCGGCCATCCGACGATGGCGGTAGACACGCACATCTTCCGCGTCTCCAACCGCACTGGTTTAGCGCCAGGGAAAAACGTGGACATCGTCGAGCAGAAGCTGCTGAAATTCGTACCGAAAGAATTCCTGCTCGACGCCCACCACTGGCTAATCCTGCACGGACGCTACACCTGCAAAGCCCGCAAACCCGAATGCTGGAACTGCATGCAAATCGACCTGTGCGACTACCGCAGCAAAACGCCCGCTCCTGCAGGCGCGTAACACCGCCGTCACCTTTAAAAAAATATAATGTAGATTTTTTAAGAACAGGAAAATATACTTAGCCTCATCCCGCCCGCCAACCAAGGAACGACATCGTGCCACAATCGCCCGAGCTTACCGAACTCCGGCCCGCCACGGCGCCGCTCTTGTCCGGGCATTACGAGGTAAGGGACTGCCTTGGCGAAGGCGGCTTCGGCACGGTATTCGCAGCATGGGATAACAAATTGCGCCGTGCTGTGGCAATCAAGCGCCTGAAAAATCTCGGCGACCCGACACAATCCGCGCGATTGGTGCAGGAAGCCCAGTTGGCGGCGTCACTCCAGCATCCAGCCTTTGTCAAAATCTATGCGCTGGAAGACAGCGGCGAGGCCCAATCCATCGTGATGGAACTGGTGCACGGCCAGACACTGAAACAATTACTGGGCCAATCGCCCATGCACGAACGGCAGGCGCTCGATATCGTGTGCCAGATCGCCGAGGCCATGCGCGACGCCCACGCTTCCGGCTTGGTCCATGGTGACTTGAAACCGTCGAACGTGATGGTGCAGCCTGAAAATACAGTCCGTATCCTCGACTTTGGTCTGGCCATCCAGGCCGACCCTCAAGCCACCACCTCCGTCTTGCAAACCGATCCACAAGGGACCATCGCCTACATGGCGCCGGAACGCCTACTGGGCCAGCCCTTGCGCGCCAGCTCCGACATCTACGCGCTCGGGGTCATCTTCTATGAATTGCTGACCGGAGCCCGTCCGTTTTCCGACCTGAACGGCCTGGCACTGGCAGCGGCCCATATGCAAACCTCGTCTGCACAATGGCCCTATCCGGCCACCGTGCGCGCCGCATTGATCCAGTTGATGCACAACATGACGGCGACGCCGGTGGAACAGCGGCTGCAAACCATGCAGCAGGTATGCGAGCGCCTGGCGATATTGCTCGACCAGCCTGCGGCCCAAACGCAATCGCCAGCGAAGCGCGTCCTCCGCTGGCAACCCGCTTGGCGCAAGCCAGTACTGTCGCTGGGCGCCGCGCTCGCACTGGCAGCGGGAGGCTGGTGGTTTGCCCGGTCCTCGCCCACCATGCTCACCTCGTTGCAGGCCGTGTTTCAACCGTACTCGGAAGCGCAGGAAATGCAGGTGGGCTTGCAAGCTCTGGCCACCTGGGACCGGCCCGGCGAGTTGGAAAAAGCGGAGAAAAAATTCACCACCATCCTGGATCAGAACCGAGACAACGTCGCCGCAATTGCCGGCCTGGCGCTCGTGTATTGCCGCCGTTTCAGCTCCGACCACCAGGATGAAATCTGGCTGCGCAAGGCCGATGCCGCCGCGAAGCAGGCCCTGCATCTCAACGACCAACTTGCCTTGAGCCATATCGCGCAAGCGGACGTGCTGGCCATGGCCGGAAAAAATGAGGCGGCGCTGACCGCGTTCGATCGCGCGCTCACGCTCGATCCGGCAAACATCTTTGGCTTGAGCGGGAGGATCAACGTGCTGCACAAGCAGCGCCAGGATGACACCGCCTTGGCCAGCGCGCAGGAGGGGCTGCGCCGCTATCCGGCGGAACGGGTGTTTGCCGACCAGGTCGGGACCATCCAGTACGCGCGCGCACGCTTCCATGAGGCCGAACTGGCATTCCGGCAAAGCATACAAATTCAGCCGGACGCCGTGTACAGCTACGCCAATCTCAGCGCCGCCCTCGCGGCCCAGGGCAAACAGGACGAAGCGCTGCATATCCTACAGCAGGGCCTGCAGATTCGCCCCAGCGCCTGGCTGTACGGCAACCTGGGGAATATCCTGTTCTTGCGCAATGACTATATCGGTGCTGCGGCTGCGTTTGAATCAGCAGTGGCGCCGACCCAAGGCAGCCCGGGCGATTATCTGGGCTGGGCCAACCTAGGCGATACCTTGTTATGGATTCCCGGCCGCGAGGCCGACGCGCGCAAAGCTTACGCCCGCGCCAGCGAACTGCTGGCGCCGCGCCTGAGCCGTTCGCCGGACGACGTCACGCTGTTATCGCGCATGGGCCTGTACTACGCCCGCAGCGGCGATAAACAGCATAGCCTGCCGTTGCTGCAACGGTCCCTGACCCTTGCCCCTGCCGCCGCCGGGGTCCAATTCCGCGCGGGCCTGGCGTATGAGCTGCTCGGCGAACGCCAGCTTGCGCTGGCGGCCATCAAGCAAGCCATCCATGCCGGCTATCCCGTCCAATTCATCGAGGCCACACCGGAGCTGCTCGCCCTGCGGCGCGATCCGGCCTATGCGCCGCGTTAAGCTGTTATTTCCTACCATCGACAGAAAGGAGTCTTCATGCGCAGTAAGCCAGCCCACTATGATGCAACCATTACTCTCGGCAAAGAATGGAATTTCGAAGGCAGCAAGGAACAGCCGGAATTTGTCAGGTCAACTAAAGACAATAGCTTGATACCCGTCTTTCAGGATAACGACACGGTCACGATCCGATTGATGGACAATCGGGCTGGCAAAAGAAAATACGAGATTGAGCTCGATACCGATGCCACGTTCGGGCACAAGCTGCCGTTTCATAAGCCACACGCAGCATTAAAATTTGAATACAGTCCCGATGATGCCGATCCTGCCCTGAACAAACTGCGCATCCACAACGCCGCCCCACACAACCCACACCATTCGGCCAGGTGGTCATTGAACATAGGGCCATGCGGCGAGAAAAAAATTGATCCGGAATTCCAGGTCGGCCCGGGCAATTCCAGCGAAGGCCAACCAGGCTAAATACCGTTTACTACCCGCAAATGCCGCCGCAAGGCTTCGGCCGGCGTTTGCAGGCGTGCCGCACAGATGTCCACATCCCCGGCGCTGCTCTCCCAGGCGTGGCGCAACTCATCCGCCGCAATCTGTTCGACACGCCGGATGGCAGGATGGGCTTCCAATAATTTGTACATGGACGGGCGCGAGACCCCCAGCGCCTGCGCCGCGTACTGCACGCACCAGGCGTTCTCGCGCATGGCCTGCAACACGTCGTGCTGGCTGACATCCTCCAGCCTGGTGCGCGTCCGGCTCTTGGCGGGACTGCTGTTGCCGGCCGCCGGCGTGACCGACGCCGGCGCCGCCGGGACCGCATCGACCAGTTCGGCCCAGCCCGGCGTTTCCCCCATGCGCAAAGCCAGCAGCGCGCGCCCAAGTACATGCTGCAATTGGCGGACATTGCCTGGCCAGTGGTAACACAGCAGTTGTCCCACCAGCGCCACTGGCAGCACCGGCGCCAAGCCACCCGCCGTACCGGCGGCTCGCAGCGCCTGCAGCACCAGCACGCCGATGTCTTCACGCCGCATCCGCAGCGGCGGCAAATGAATGACGAACCCTTCCAGCCGGCGCAGCAAGGCTTGATTAAAGCCGCTGCCATATAAATCCTGGTCGGTGGCGGCGATCAGGCGCGCGCCCGAGCGACGATCACGCTGCGCACCCAGAGGGCGATACTCGCCCGTCTCCAGCACCCGCAGCAGCATGGGTTGCACCAGCGGCGGCGCATTGCCTATCTCATCCAGAAACAGTGTGCCCGCCTCCGCTTCCGCAAACAGCCCCTCGCGCGCCATCTGCGCGCCGGTGTACGCTCCACGGCTGGCGCCGAACAGGTCGGCCGCCGCCAGCGACTCATTGAGCGCAGCCATATTCACGCTGATCATCGCTTGATCGGCTCGCCCACTCAAGGCATGGATGGCGCGCGCCGCGACCTCCTTGCCGGTACCGGTCTCGCCCAATAACAGAACCGTGGCGCCGGTGCCAGCCGCTTGCCGGATCAAGGCCCGCAAGCGGATCGCCGCACTGCCCACCCCCAGCAGTCCGGGCACCTGATTGGCTTGCGGCAGGCAGCGCATCCAGTGCAGGCATAGCAGCACCGTGCGCCCCAGGCCGATGATGACGCCGGCCTCGATCTGCGCCGTCGTCAGGCGCTGCGGCACGGTGACTTCCTGCCCCTGCACTTCGACCACCATGCGGCTGTCCGGCGGCCACAGCATCACGCCGTCCGCATCCTGCACCAGGCGCAAGGGCGCACGCGAGATACCGGCATAGCCCAAACCGGCCGGCTCGGTCTCCGGCGCGCGAAACAAGGGCAAATAGCGCGACAGCGCTACCTCGCGCTCGGCAATAAATTGCTCACCGACGCGCTGGAGCTCAGGATGCCAGGCTATCGTCAGCGCCAATAGCGGACGCTCTGCCGTCGCAGCCGCCGACAGCGGCGAAGTCAAAGTGAAATCGGAGTTGGGCATGGTGAGGGTCAACGCCATATCGACAGGGTAAGCGGCGACTGTAAATGAGCGCTGTTCACATGTCAATTACGCCGCTATTTACATCAAAAACCCCATTTTTAGCGCCAAAATCGTGATTTTTGGGGTGGTACAGCGCTTGCAAATATAACGGCAGAGCAGCAATCGTGCAGCTCTTAAATCGCATTAAAAAACAGGAGCAAGCAATGAACGACGGCATTGACGCAAACGACATCATCCTGGAAATCGGCGGCCTTAACGAGCTGGGGCGCGGGATCAACCGGCTGGACGTGGGCACCCGCTGCAAGCTCAGTACCAACCGCGTGGCCGACAGCCAGAGCGGCAACAAAACGATCATCTTCGTGGACGGCAGCAAGCAAACCACTTTCCGCATGGGCGACAAGGTCAGCTACGAGCTATCCCGCAGCGACGCCTTCTCCGAGGATATCTTCCAGAATACCGAGAGCTATCATACGAGCCTGAACGCCTCCGCCGAGGCCACCATCAACTATGGCGCGTTCTCCAGCGACTTCAAGTTCACCTTCGGCCGCGACATCGACAGCCTGCGCGAATACAGCGCCGCGCTGCATACACGCGCCATGACCTTGTGGCAGTTGACCCTGCCAGCCAATGCCGACGGCAATACCACCGACTTCAACACCAAACTTGGACAACTGCCAAAACCGTTCGATGCCAACTCGGCGGCTGTGCGCTCGGCCTACTTCAACTTCTTCAATAACTACGGCACCGACGTGGTCACCGAAGTGATCGTCGGCGGCGCGCTGAACTACGCGCTGATGATCGAAAAAAGCCATCTCAGCGATATCACCAAGATAGACTTCGCTGCCAAGGCCGAATATGCCAGCTATGTGCACGGCAAGGCCAGCGTCCAGCAGCAGGAAGAAGTCAAGAAGAACAGCCAGCACGTGATCCGCACCCTGAGCACGCGCGGCGGCAATTACAACTTCAATTTCAGTCAGGAAGCGCCCGAAAACTATCAGAAGGGCCTGGAAGGATGGCGTGCCACGGTGGCTTCAGCGCCCAGCGTGGTAAAAGTCCGGACTAAACCGATCACCGAATTCGTCGGCGACCCCGCCATCCGCAAAAATCTGGAGGACGCCTACAAGTGGTACGCCTATCGCGATCTGCTCATGACCTCGAGCTGGGACGGCAGCGTCATCGCCATTGGCGAGGTGGTCCAGAAACCTGGCCACGACGTTCCGACCGGTCCCCGCCTGCGGCTGCTGGTGCTGGATGGCGATATCAAAGTAAGCCAGGACGACCATTTCACGGCTCCGGCAAACGACGCCAGCCCAGCCGCTTTCCAGAACTTCTGGCGTAACATGGCCGAAAAGCTGAATGCCATCGATCCATCGAACGCAAAAGTCCTGCTGGCCACCGAATGCTGGCCGCGCGACAAGCGCTACACCCCAACCGTGGATATGCTGGAAGCCCTGCTCAAGCATGGCGCCAACCGCAGCACCCTGGATCGCTGGAAAGCTCTGACGAATAAAATGGCGCCTTGCCGCTTGGCGGGCCTGACTTATACCCTGGCCGGGAACCGGCTCAGTACCGCAGGCATCGATGGCCTGTCAGTTGGTTTCGCCACCCGCAACGAAGACCCCAGCGCCAATGTGACGATCTTCGGCCGCCTCTCGCGTGACGCCATGCAGTGGCTCAAGCTGACCGAGCTGAATCCAACCATAGCGTCCTCGACCACCCAGCTGCGTTCCATCAGCAACGCTCAAACCGGCCTGGCCATGGCGCTCGATCCGGACGATAGCACCCGCATCGTCATGCAAGCCGTCAACGCCAGCTCGGACGAGCAACTGTGGTTCTTCCACGAACTGGAGCCGCGTGATACCAACCCTACCTATCGCGACATCCACAATCCGTGCCTGGTCATCAACTACAAAACGGGACGCGCGTTGCAGGGCTTCCGTAACCAAACGGAATCGAAACTGCAGGATCTGCAACCCCAGCTGCAAGACGATGTCGTATGGGATCACCGCGGCGGCGACAAGAACTGCAATCTGCTGATGGTCTACTTCTGGATGGACGCGCTCAATCTGAAGCAAGAGGATAGCAGCGTCCGTGTACGGCCCTGGCTGCAAGAGCCAATGCGGTGGAACCTGACTACGGTGAGCAAGTAACTCACCGCTGCGCCGGCCATGGCCGGCGCAGCGCGTGTTATAGCAACACCAGATTGTCGCGGTGGATCAGCTCTTTACCTTCGACGAAGCCGAGGATGGATTCGATCTCGCTTGACGGCTTGCGCATGATGCGGCGGGTTTCGGCGCTAGTGTAGTTCGACAAACCGCGCGCCACTGGCACGCCGTCCGAATTCACGCAGGTAATCACCGCACCGCGTCCGAACTCGCCCTTCACTTCCGTCACGCCGATCGGCAGCAGCGATTTGCCATCGCCGGTCAGCTTCTGCACTGCGCCGGCGTCCAGCACCACCTGCCCTGCCGTGTGCAGGTGATCTGCCATCCATTGCTTGCGCGCCGTCAGGTGGCCGGTCTGCGCTGCCAGTTCGGTACCAATCGATTCACCGCTCGCCAGACGCGCCAGCACTTCATTTTCTCGGCCATACGCGATCACGGTATGCGCGCCCGATTTCGCTGCGCGCTTGGCCGCCAGGATCTTGGTCAGCATGCCGCCGCGCCCCAAACTCGAACCAGCGCCACCAGCCATCGTCTCCAGCGCAGGATCGCCCGCGCGGCCTTGCTGGATCAGCACCGCCGACGGATCTTTGCGCGGATCAGCACTGAACAAACCTTGCTGGTCGGTGAGGATAATCAGCGCATCGGCCTCAATTAGATTGGCCACCAAGGCACCCAGCGTATCGTTATCGCCAAACTTGATTTCATCGGTAACGACCGTGTCGTTCTCATTGATGATCGGGACTACGCCAAGACGCAGCAAGGTAGTCAGCGTCGAACGCGCATTCAGGTAACGCTCGCGATCCGCCAAATCGGCGTGCGTCAGCAGCACTTGCGCCGTGCCCAGTTGGTGCGCGCGGAAGCTGGTTTCGTAAATCTGCGCGAGGCCCATCTGGCCGACCGCCGCGCAAGCTTGCAGTTCGTGGATATCGGTAGGGCGAGCCTCAAAGCCCAGGCGCAGCATGCCCTCGGCGATCGCGCCGGACGACACCAGTACCACCTCTTTGCCCAATGCGCGCAAACCTGCAATCTGCGCGGCCCAGCGCGCGATGGCAGCGTGATCCAAACCGCGTCCATCATTGGTGACCAACGACGATCCAACCTTGATGATGATGCGGGTAGCTTTTTGTATGACAGAATTCATGGATGCGACAATCTTCAAAACAAGCGTAAAAAGTATGCTGTATTTTGGCAGGCGGTTGGCCCTGCTTTGCCGCGGACAGTCGCCGGCCCCGTGATGCGGGAGCGGCGCCGAATGGGAAAGGCATAATCAGCTGATAACTGATTATGCCGGTGATGCAGTGTTTTAGTCGAGGATTTTGAAGCGAGGATCGTCTGGATCGATCGACGAAATCTCACGCGCTTCTGCAACCATATGGGTTTCTTCCGCGCGCTGCTCGACGCGACGGGTTTCTTCCAGGTGCTTCTGGATCGCGTTGACCAACTCCTGCGTGCCGTCGTGGCTCAGCGCAGAGATCTCGAACACTGGACCTTTGAAGCCGAACTTCTTGACGAAGTCTTTGATCTTCTTGGCGCGTTCTTCTTCCGGCACCATATCGAGCTTGTTCAGCACCAGCCAGCGTGGTTTGTCGACCAGCTCTGCGTCGTACTTTTTCAGTTCATTGACCAGCGCCTTGGCTTCCTTCACCGGATCGACAGTCGCCTCGAACGGCGCCAGGTCGACGATGTGCAGCAGCAGGCCAGTACGCGACAGGTGGCGCAGGAACTGGTGACCCAGGCCCGCACCTTCAGCAGCGCCTTCGATCAAGCCAGGAATGTCCGCAATCACGAAGCTCTTCTCGTGCGACACGCGCACTACGCCCAGGTTCGGGTGCAGGGTCGTGAACGGATAATCGGCGATCTTCGGACGCGCGTTCGACACGGCGGTAATGAAGGTCGACTTGCCGGCATTCGGCATGCCCAGCAGGCCTACGTCGGCCAGCACTTTCAGTTCCAGGCGTAGGGTGCGGTGTTCGCCTTCCTTGCCGGGCGTTTTCTGGCGCGGTGCGCGGTTGGTCGAGGTCTTGAAGTGGATGTTGCCCCAGCCGCCCTCGCCGCCCTTGGCCAGCAGTTCCAGCTGACCGTGCTCGCTCAAGTCCGCCAGGATTTCGCCACTGACGTCATCGATGATCAGGGTGCCCAGCGGCATGCGCAGGTGCATATCATCGGCGCCCTTGCCATAGCAGTCGGCGCCACGGCCGGCTTCGCCGTTGCCAGCGCGGTGCACCTTGGAGAAGCGGAAATCGACCAAGGTATTGATGTTACGGTCCGCTACGGCCCAGATCGAGCCACCCTTGCCGCCGTCGCCGCCGTCAGGGCCGCCAAACGGGCGGAATTTTTCACGGCAAAACGACGAGCAGCCATTGCCGCCGTCACCACCGATTACTTCAATTTTTGCTTCGTCGATAAACTTCATGATGTACCGCCATAAAACTAAAAGGCTCTACCGGATGGGCAGAGCCTTTCGATTGAAGGCTTGCGCCTTACAAGCGGCCCGCATCGCGGGCCGGAGCGTAAATTACGCTGCTACTACGGTGACGAACTGCTTCGAGCCTTCACCTTTTTTGACAAACTTAACCACGCCGTCCACCAGAGCGAACAGGGTGTGGTCTTTGCCGGTGCCTACGCCTTCACCAGCGCGCACTGGGGTGCCGCGTTGACGAATGATGATGCCGCCAGCATTGATCGTTTGACCGCCGTAAACCTTAACGCCCAGGCGTTTTGATTCTGAGTCACGACCATTTCGCGTTGTGCCGCCGCCTTTTTTGTGTGCCATGCTAAAGCTCCTTGAATACTAGAGTGTGCCGAACCGGGGATTAGCCGTTGATCGAAACGATTTGGATTTCGGTGTAATTCTGGCGATGGCCTTGACGTTTCTGGTAGTGCTTACGACGACGCATCTTGAAAATTCGCACTTTATCGTGACGACCTTGTGCCACAACAGTAACCAGTACCTTAGCACCTTCAACCAGGGGAGCGCCAAACTTGATGCTCTCGCCTTCGCCAATGGCGAGGACCTGATCGATAGTGAGTTCGGAACCAATGTCTGCCGGTATCTGTTCTATTTTGAGTTTTTCACCTGCGGCAACTTTGTATTGTTTGCCACCGGTTTTTATGACCGCGTACATGATTTGAAACCTCTTCAAATGTTAAGAAAATTCCCCGTAAAAGAGGGGAACCGCAGATTATACACAGGATCAGATTTCGCGTCAAAAACTATTCACAAACGGCGGATGGCGTGGTATGTCAAACAATTTTGCCGCCTTCGGGAGCCAAACTGCTTGCCGATCAGGCAATTCCTGGGCGGTGATGCCCCTCAGCGCAAGGCCTTGTCGTATAATCCCGGCACCAATAGTCTAACTGCACAGGTTTGTCTTGTCTGCCGCCAACCAAAATACCATCATCCAAACCATTGCCGCCGATATGGACGCGGTCAATTCGGTGATCCGCCAACGCCTGCATTCCGAGGTTCCCCTCGTCAATCAGATTGCAGAATACATCATCAGCGCGGGCGGCAAACGCATCCGCCCGGTGCTGGTACTGCTGGTAGCGAACGCTTACGCCTACAAGGGCACCGATCACCACGAGCTGGCGGCGGTAGTGGAGTTCATCCACACTGCAACCCTGCTGCACGACGACGTGGTCGACGAATCGTCGCTGCGCCGCGGCCGCGCCACGGCCAACGCGCTGTTTGGCAACGCCGCCTCGGTACTGGTGGGTGACTTCCTGTATTCGCGTTCGTTCCAGATGATGGTTGGCCTGAACAATATGCGTGTGATGCAGATCCTGTCGGACGCCACCAACGTGATCGCCGAAGGCGAAGTGCTGCAGTTGCTGAACATGCACGATCCGGACGTGACGCAAGAGCGATACCTGCAAGTGATCCGCTCCAAGACCGCCAAGCTGTTTGAAGCAGCGGCCGAACTGGGCGCACTGGTGGCTGGCGCCAACGACGCGCAAATCGCCGCCGCCGGCGAATACGGCCGCTCGCTGGGCACCGCGTTCCAGCTGATCGACGACGTACTCGATTACGCCGGCGACGCCAGCGAAATCGGCAAGAACGTCGGCGACGACCTGCGCGAAGGCAAACCTACCCTGCCACTGATCTACCTGATGGAAAACGGCACGCCGGAACAGCGCGAGCTGGTACGTTCGTGCATCGAACAGGGTGACGAGCAGCATTTCGACACCATCCTGGCTGCCATCACCAGCAGCGGCGCATTGGACTACACGCGCGAACAAGCCGTGAACGCCGCCAAGCGCGCCGCCGAAGCGATTGCCGACCTGCCGGACAGCGTCTACAAAGAATCCTTGCTCCAGCTGGCGCACTTCTCAGTGCACCGCAATCACTAAGACAACGGCGCTTCGGCGCCGTTTCTATTTGCGGGAGCGGATAAAGGCGTTGATGGTGAGGCGCCCTTCTGCCGGATCGGCGCTCATCAGAGGATTTCCTGCACCAGCTCCGACGGACGGCACAGGCGCACGCCTTTTGCCGTCACCACCAGTGGGCGCTCGATCAGAATAGGATGGGCCATCATCGCATCCAGCAGCGCCTCGTCCGACAGCGCTGCATCAGCCAGGCCCAGTTCCACATACAGGTCGCCCTTGTTGCGCATGGCCTGGCGCACGGTCAGGCCAGCCTTGGCGATCATCTCCACCAAGGCCGCGCGCGATGGCGGGTTCTTGACGTAGTCGATAATCTCCGGCTCCACGCCGGTCGCGCGGATGGCTTCCAGCGTTTTGCGCGAGGTGCCGCAGGCGGTATTGTGGTAGATGGTGACGCTCATGATGCTGCCTTTGCAAACAAATCCAAAGGCAGCATTATGGCTTAAAACTTGGTCGCGAGACTCACACCAATGCTGCGCGGCGCGAGACGATAGCCTTGCACGATGGACGCCACCTGCGGGTGCTGGATGATGGTATCGGTATCGAATGCATTCTTCACAAACGCCGTGAAGGCATACGCGCCGAAGGTCATGCCCGCACTGAAATCGGTGGTGTGATAAGCCGGACGATTGTGGTCAGTCTGGTCCGGGTCCAGCGAGCCTTTGCTGGCGCCCACCCACTGCATGCCCGCCATCACAAACGCCGGACGCTCCCACGCCGAGAAATTGTAGGTCGCGTTGACGGCGGCGTTATATTTCGGCACACCCTGGATCTGCGCACCCGCTACCGCGCCCACCACGCCGTTTTCGATGCCGACGTCGTTGGACAATTCCGCCTTCACATAACCGCCCGATGCGCTCAGGGTCAGGCCTGGCAGCGGCTTGGCCTTGATGTCGAACTCAAAGCCTTTGGTGGTCGCATCGCCCGCATTGGCGTTGTAGGTGTAGGCACAAGTCGGCAGGTACACACCCTGCTGGATGTTCTTCCACTTCACATAGAACACGTCCGCATTGATCGACACGCGGTTGTTAAGGAACCGCGATTTGCTACCCAGCTCATAGCTCCACAAGCTGTCCGGCGAATACGATGGCGGACCAGCCGTAATCCCGTTCGCTTCCAGGTCCGGGCCGCAAGTAGTCGGCGGCACATAGATATTCGCACCACCAAGGCGGAAGCCTTTCGCCACGCTGGTGTAGACGGTGTTGGTCGGATTGACTTCCCACGTCAGCGCATACTTCGGCGTGAAGGCGCTGGACGAGGTATCGGCGCCGCTGTTGTTGCCCGCACCGGCGAGGTAGTTACCGTTGCGCTGTTCCAGCGTGGTATTCGCTTTCAGGTAACGCGCGCCGACGGTGGCGTGCACGGTTGGCGAAAAGTAGTAGTTCAACTCACCGAAAATCGACGCCTGCTTTTCGCGATAGTGGAACGCCCCAGCAAACGAGTTATCGCCCGGGAACTGACCAGGGCGCGCATCCGGCAGCAGGTCCGGATCCGCAATATCAAAACCGAACTGCTTGAAGGTGTCGGTCACGCCGAAGATAGGATCGTTCTCGATCACGTTGGTGTGCTGGCGCGAGAAGTAAGTACCGGCCAGCCAGGTCCACGGCGACACCTTTTCATCATACGGATGCGAAGCGAGGCGGAACTCTTGCGCGAACTGGCGCACTTGGTTATTCAGGTACACCGCCGACGGCAAGCCAGCAATCGCCGCGATCAACTCCGGCGGCGCCTTGCCGCCATCCGCTGTCGAGGTCAGGAAGGTCGACAGCGAATAGCTGTTGTAGGCCGAGCCATTCTGCGTACGATCGAACTTGCGCTGGAAGTAGCTGGTGGCCGAGGTCAAATCAAACGGACCCAGATCCCAGTTGACGGTCACGCTAGGCGCCAGCAGTTTGTCGATCGACGGCTCGCGCACCTGCTTCTGCGCTTGATACAAGGGCAGGTCCAGATTGAAGGCCGCAATATCCTTGGCGTCGATGCGCTGGTAGTAGACCGACGGCGTAATCGTCAAATCGCGCGTCGGCTTCCATTTCAACGCGGCGCGGAATTCCTGGTCGTTGATCTTGTTGATGTTGTTGGCAATGACCTTGCCGTCGCCATCCACCTGGTTGATAAAGCCGCCGGTGTGCTGCGCCTGCACGCCGATGCGCAGCGCCAGTTCATTCTCAATCAGCGGGAAGTTGGCCACCACGTTGGCCGCATAGTTTGCGCTGCCGCCCTTGGTGTTGGAACCCTCGGTGTAGGTAGTGAATTCACGTTCTTTCAGATCCGGTTCATTCGGCACAAACTTGATGGTGCCGCCCATCGAACTGGCGCCGTACAAGGTCGCCTGCGGACCACGCAGCACTTCCACGCGGTCGATATCGAAGAAGCGCGGCTCGATATTCCCCATGGTGTAGACGTTACCCACCGTGACCGGCGTATCGCCCAGATAGATGCCCACCGTCGCCGCACCCGCCGTGGAGCTGATACCGCGGATCTCCACGTTGGAAGTACCCGGCCCGGCGCCGCCATTGCCGCTGGCCGCAGTGAAAGAGATATTCGGCACCACACGCGTCAGGTCAGTAATGTCACGCACATGCTCCGCTTGCAGCTGGGAGCCAGTCACGGCGGTGATACTCATCGCCACTTTCGCCGGGTCTTCCTTGCGCTTTTGCGCAGTCACCTTCACGACTTCAATTTCGTCCGATTGCTGCTGCGCCCACGAAGGGGCGCTGAACGCTGCCAAAACTGCTGATGCGATGAGTTTGCGTCGAATATCCATGTGTGATCTTCTCCTTGGCGCCCCAAAATGAAGCATTTTGGGTCAGTTGCTTATATTAACCATATTAATGTTTTAACAAAGCAAGAAGTTTGCCAAGGCGTTGGAATCCAGCCACACCCTTTTTACAGCCCGTAATCGACGTCCTTCGGCGCCTGGCCCTCGTTCACATTGGCGATGAATGGCAGCGGCTTGTCGGCTTGTTTGTAGACCACACCCTCTTTCATCACGAAGCTGACTTTGGTCATCAGGCTGATATCGGCCAGCGGATTGCCCGGCACTGCTACCACGTCGGCGAACTTGCCAGCGCTGATGCTGCCCAGGTCCTTCTCCTGCTTCAGCAGCGCAGCCGCTTGCGTGGTCGCAGCCTGGATCGCGGCCAGCGGTGGCATGCCTGCTTCCACCATGTAGCCGAACTCCTTGGCGTTCTCACCGTGCGGATAAACCGATGCATCGGTGCCGAAGGCGATCTTCACGCCGGCCTTGTAGGCGCGGCCTGCGGTGCCCTGGATCAGCGGGCCGACAGCAGCGGCCTTCACCGCTACCTGCGGCGGGAAGTAGCCCGGCACCTTGGCTTTGCTCTCGACGTATTTGCCGGCGATGATGGTCGGCACGTAGAAGGTGCCGTGCTCCTTCATCAGCTTCATGTCCTCGTCGTTCATGTAGGTGCCGTGTTCAATCGAATCAACGCCGGCGATGACGGCGCGGCGGATCGCCTCGGCGCCGTGGGCGTGTGCGGCCACCGTCATTTCGTAATCGCGCGCGGCGACGACGACGGCCTTGATTTCTTCAATCGTCATCTGCGCGTTATCGGCACTCTTGCTCTCATCGAGCACGCCGCCGGATGGCATGATCTTGATCAGGTCCGCACCGTCCTTGTAGTGCTGGCGTACCGCCTTCCATGCGTCGGCGGGGCTGTTGATGATGCCGTCCTTGGCACCGTGGTCCGCCATCAGGTCAGCGCGATAGCCGTCCGAATCGTCGGCGTGGCCGCCGGTGGAGCCGACCGCAGTACCGGCGGTAAAAATGCGCGGGCCCGGCACCACGCCGGCGTTGATCGCGTTGCGCAGCGAGATCGAGGTGTTGGCGTTGTCGCCCAGGTTGCGCACCGTGGTGAAACCGGCCAGCAGCGTAATGCGCGCGTAGTTGGTGGAGCGGATCGCGTAGTCGGCGATATTCCAGCGGAACTGGTCGGAGTAGCCGGTGGGACTGGTCTGGCCGGTGAGGTGGGTATGGCTGTCGATCAGGCCAGGCAGGCAAGTCTGGCCTGAGAGATCAATCACCGTGGCGCCCACGGGCGCCTGGCGGCCGGCCACCACTTGCGTGACGCGTTTGCCGTCGATGAGGACCGTGGTCTCGCCGAGCAGCTTACCGGATTGGGTGTCGAGCAATTGGCCGCACTGTAATGCGACGAGGGAAGGCGCGGCGCTGGCGCAGGTAGCGAAGCAGGCGGTGGCGATAGTCAAGCCAGTATGAATACTCATTAACACTCCCGTTTTTTGGATGAGCGTAAATAGTAATTCAAACGCCCAGCACGAACCAGTACTGTGAAAATGCTTCGTACATGCAGTCAGCGACGATGTTGATAAACGGCGACAGTTCACCGTCGACATGCGCTGCATCGAGCGCAGTGTAGTACTCCAACCTCCGCTCCACCGGCAGCACGATGGGCGGATAGCCAGCCTTGAGCAACGCAAGATTCAGCAGCAGCGGCGCAGTACGGCCATTGCCATCGGCGACAGGATGAATCTTGATCGGTTTAAAGTGCTCGCGCGGCAAAGGCCGTAAGGCGTCCAATCGCTGCTTCAGCTGGTCGAGCTCACTCAGTTCCATGAAGCTATGGTACGCCTACGCGCCAGTTGATACGGGTTTAAAAATCTGATGTAATTAACATCAAAGTCGGGGCGTACCTTAGTCCGGTAAAGCGCTACGTTCGGGACGTAGAGACCGGAGGTTCGAATCCTCTCGCCCCGACCACCATCACGCTTTCCAATCACTGGAGCAATGCAATGCAGGAAGCCATCCAGGACATCGCCAAAATCCAGGGCACCTCGGCGCGGACGATCAATCTTTGTATCGGCGGCGGCGCGTTGCTGTTGGGGCCCGGCCTGGTGTTGATTGGGCTGTTCTTCGGTGGCAAAGGCTGGGAGATGGCGAAGTCGATCAGCGCGTACTACGAGTTCAGCGATATCACGCGGAATCTGTTCGTCGGCGTGCTGTGCGCGATGGGACTGCTGATGTCTGCCTATCGCGGCTGGAGCAAGGATAATCGCTGCGACCGCACCATTGCGGTCGCCAGCTGGGTGTCGGCGTGGGGCATTGCGCTGGTGCCTTTCAACTCCAGGCAATATTCGTGGCTGCACTTCAGCTCGGCCGGAGTGCTGTTTGGCCTGATGGCTGCCATGCTGTGGTGGCGCTTCACGGAAGCCACCGGCGATGCCGACGAAGCCAACCACTGCCGCTGGAAGCGGCTGCGCAACCGCATCTATCGCGGCTGCGCGCTGGCCATTCTCGTTGCGATCATCATCAAAGCCGCCAGCGAAATCAGCTACTTCGGCATCGACACCACGCAGCCAGCCAACCTGACCTTCTGGATCGAGGTGCTAGGCCTCACCGCCTTCAGTTTGGGCTGGCTCACCAAATCGCGCTTCATCCTCGGCTATCAGAAAGCCGACGGCTGGCTGCACCGCACCGAAAAACGAGAAGCCCACTGGGGCGTGGAAGCTGCATGAAACATTTCATTCTGAGCCTAGCCCTGCTGGCAGCTGCGCCCTTCATCGCCACGGCGCAGCAAATTGAAAACGCCTTTTCGCCCGACGCTAAAGCCGAGGCGCTGGTGCTCAAGGTGATCGATAGTTCCACCACCAGCCTTCGCATGGCGGCGTATTCGTTCAGCTCGCCAGCCGTGATTGAGGCTTTGCTCAGCGCGCGCAAGCGTGGCGTGGATATCAAGGTGCTGGTGGATTACAAACGCAACCAGCGGCCATTGAACCTCGCGGCGCTCAACCGCATCGCCAAGGCCGGCATTCCAACGCGCAGAGTCGCGGTGTACGCCATGCACCACGATAAATACGTCATCGCTGATGGCCAGACCGTGCAGAACGGCAGCTTCAACTACACCCACGATGCAGCGGTCTCCAACAGCGAAAACGTGGTCGTGACATGGAATTATCCGCCGCTGGCGCAATCATTCCAGCAGCACTGGGAAGACCGCTGGAACCGCGGTGTCGACTACAAGCCGCAATGATGCGTTCAACGGTAATCTAAGCCAAAGCCAAACGGATACAAGGTATCGCTGGCAGGATAACCAGGCGCGTCGGGATCGTTGTCGATCACGGCTTGCAGGCGATTCGCCAGCGCAAACGGCAGCCTGCCCAGCGGTCTGGCTTGGCCGCTCAGCACGTCCAGCAGCGCGCGGTCGGATACGCCAAAAGTCGCCACCAGCGCGCCGGCATTTTTCAGGCCGCTGGCGTCATCCAACACATAGGGATTGCGGAAGTAGATGTCCAATACCGTCTTGCCCGCGCCCACTTCGCCCATCACCGCCTGGATCTCGGCCAGCGATGGCGAGATGCGCCACGACTGCGCCTGCGCCATCGTCGAGAACGACAGGCTGTTGACTTCCCACGGCAGCGCGCCGCCGAAGATCAGTCCCATCGCATGGCCAGGCACAAATTCCGCATCGTCCGCGCAGCGCGGATTGCGCGCCGGGACCAGTTCGCAGCCATCTTCCGCGCCCCATACTTTGCCGGTGCGCGGATTCAGCTTGGCCGGATCGGCGCCGCTATCGGCCCCGCGCGTGCGGTAGCCACTGGTGTTGACGTTGCTGACCAGGACGCGGATCAACGCATAGTCATGCCCCGCCGCGCTGGGCCGTGCCTGCCCCTGCGCCGCCGTGCCGTCGGTGACATGGTAGCCGTGGCGCTGCGCCTCTGCCTTGCTGACACCCACCGTGTACAGCGTCGCACCCGGTTTGAATGGCAGTAGCGCGCCACTGCCGCCCACGCCGTTTTGCAGCAAGACCACCGACTGCTGCTGCACTTTCAAGCCCGCCGCGCGATTGGCTGCGCTGCCCACCACAGCGTCGGCTTGCTGCGCATCGACGTAAGGATTTTCAAACAGGCCGAGCTGGAACTGCTCGCTCAGCAAGCGCGACACTGCGAGGTCGATGCGCTGCGCCGTCACCAGCCCGGCGTCCACCAGCGCCGACACCGTCGCGCCTTGGTGAAAGCCGGACAGCACATCCGTACCGCCGTTGACCGCCGCCGCAATCCGCTCCGGCACCGTCAGCTGCTCCAGTCCCCATGCGCGGTCGCTGACGATGCCGGTATCGGAATTGACATTACCCTTGAAGCCTAGCTGATCGCGCAGCAAGCGGTTGACCACTTGCGCGTTGAAGGCGAAACCGATCTCCTGATAATCAACGCCGTCGTAGCGCAGGCGGCGCGGCACGCCGTAGTAAGGCATGATCGACGATACGCCAGCCTTGATGGCAGCGTTGAACGGCTTGAGCGCATACTCAAACTGCCCGGCCGGATACACTTGCGACTTGCCGAATGAATAGTGCGGATCGAGCCCATCCTCTTGCGGCCCGCCACCGGGAAAATGCTTGATGGTGAGCGCCACCGCCGATGCTGGATTCAGCACCCCGCCCTGCAATCCCTCCACCAGCGCAGTGATGATGTCAGCGCTGAGATCGGCGTTTTCGCCGAAGGTTTCATGCACGCGGTGCCAGCGCGGCTCGGTCGCGAGGTCAGCCTGATAGCCGTACATGCCGCGGATACCCAGCGCGCGCCATTCCTGTCCCGTTACCCGGGCCAGCGCCCGCACCGGCTCCATGCTGCCGCTGCCTAGCGCGGCCGCCGCCATGCCCGGCTCCTTGGGAAACTCGCTCAGCACGCCTGCGCCGCTGCCGATGCCGAAGCGCGGATCCGTCTCCACGTGATTGCGCGGATTACTCTTGAACAGTACCGGAATGCCAAGCCCCTGCGACTCGGCCAAGGCCTGCACGGCGTTGGTGAAGCTGGCCATCTGGCCGGGCGTCACCGGCGCACCGTTCATGCCGCCGCCATCCGCACCGCATGCAGCGGGCGCGCCCACCACCAGGTTGCGCAAAATGAAGCGCGTCATGTGCTCGCTACCGAGCAGCGCTTGCGCCTGCGGCGGCAAGGTGCCGCCACAACCGGCGTTGAGCGTGTCGATCAGCATCATCCCGGCCTTTTCCTGCATGCTCATGCGGCCAAGCAGGTCGGCGACACGCTGCGGCACCGGCAAGCGCCAGTCCTCGTAGGGATCGAGCTGGCCATTGCCGTTGGCGTCGCGGAACGCCAGACCATCGACCTTCAACACCGCCTTGCTGCGCACGCCGATATCGGGCTGTAGCGGCACCGCAGTGACAGCACATGCTTGCAGCGCAAGGCACACAGGCAGCAAGGCCCGCAACGACAGTCGATCAGGATTCATATTTTTTACGATGAGTTAAACGTTTGACTTCAGGATCAGAATAAACCAATCCATCTCAAACCAGTAAGCGTGATTCCTGATATCAGCTATCCGGGAGCTTGATAGCTAGCGGCCGAACCAGGAACGCCGCGCCAAAGGCTGGTATGCCAGCCGGCCGGACAGCGTCAGCCGCCACACGGTGCCGTTGCGGGCCTGGCTATCCAGCAGCAGTTTGGCCTTGATCCGTTCGGCGCGCTCAAACATGCCGCAGATGCCCCAGTGATTGTCGCGTCCTCCGGCAGCGATGACCTCGGCCGGCACGCCGGTGCCGTCATCGCTTACCGTCATCTGCAATGCGCGCGCGCCGTAGTGCAGGCGCACCTCGATCCGGCTGGCCGTCGCATGAAGGTAGGCATTGGCGATAGCTTCGCAGGCAATCGCCAGCACTTCCTCATACACCAGCGGATGCAGCTGGCGCAACACGCCGCTGACCACGATCTGCGGCGGCGCGCTATCCGCCGAACGCAAGCGCCATGCCGCCATGCCGATCGCTGCGGCCAGGTCTTGCTCATGCTGATCGTTGGCGCGCAAGTCGCGCACGCGTTCGCGGCCCTCCGCCAGCGCATCGTCGGCCTTCTGCAGGGCCTCCTCTATCAGGACCCGCGCTGGTTCGGGCGGCGGCAGCCGGACTGCCGCCGCGTGCACATGCAGGATCATCCCTTGCACCGATTGCAGCAAGGTGTCGTGCAGTTCACGCGCGATGCGTTCGCGCTCCTTGATCCGCTCTTCCAGCCGCCCCGACACTTGCAGCGCGAAGTCGTGCAAGCGCCAGCGGTACAACATCCAGCATGCCGCCAGCACCAGCAATGCGCAGCTGATCCGGAACCACATGCTCTGCGTCATCGTCGGAGCGATACTGAAGTCCAGCGTGGTGGCCTGCTCGCTCCAGTCACCGTGGTAGTTGGTCGCCGCCACGCTGAAGCGATAATTACCCGGCCCCAGGTTGTTGTAGTAGGCCGCGCGGCGCGCGCCCACTTGCTGCCACTGGGTATCGACGCCCTCAAGCCGGTAGCGGAACGCCACGCGTTCCGGCATGGCCAGCGCCAGTGCGGTGTAGTCCATTTGCAGCGCGGTGGTGCCGGGCGGCAGGCGCACGGCAGACTGCACCGCACGCACCTGCCCCGGCGGGCCGATGCCACGGATCAGCACCGGCGCCGCCGGACGCGGCGGTTCGCGCAAGGCCGGATCCAGCCGGAACACACCGGCGGTGGTCGATAGCCACAGGTAGCCATCCGTCGCAAGTATCATCGACGGTACTGGGTAGCGCACCGGCGCATTGCCGACCAGGCCATCCAGGCTGTCCAGCCGCTCGTAGCGCACCCGGTAGCCCGGCGTACTTTCAAGCGGGGCGATTTCGCCGGCAGCGATCCGGTACAGGCCGGCGCCGGCGTTGAGCCACAGGTCGCCATTATCCAGCTCGACCATGCCGGACACGCCTTCAAAATTCACGCCATCGACCCCGCTCACCGGCAAGAAGCGACCGCCTTGGCGCAAGGCCACGCCGTTTTCGCCGCCAGCCCACACGTGCCTGCCCTTCAGGTGCAGTGATTCCACCATGCCGATATTTAAGCCATCGTCACTGCTATAGCGATGCCAGTGACCGTTATGTAGCTGCAGCACGCGGCTGCGCGGATAGCCGAGCCACAAGCCCTCTTCCGCCGAACTGGCCAGCACGCGCGGCGTCTCGCCGGGCAGCCCGGTATCGGCGGCTACGTCGTGCCAGTCGCCCTGGGCATCGCGGCGGTATAAGCCGTGCGGCACGATGGCCGCCCACAGCTCGCCATTGTCGTCGCTGCTCATGGAAGCGATCATGCCGGTCTCCAACCCGCGCGGCAGGGCCAGCTGGCGGTGCTGTTTGCCGTTGACCTGCCACAGCCGACCATAACTGGCAAGCCACAAAGCACCGCGTGGATCAAGGTACAGGCACACCGGATCGCCGCCCCAGCCGGCTTCGGTCTTGGGCCACAACGTGGTGGTGACAAACGCCGCCCCGTCGGCCGGGGCCAGGTGGTGACGTCCCACCCAGACCGCGCCATTGGCATCGGCCGCCAGCGGGTTGACGTCGGTCACCTCCGGCAGGGGCACGGCGGCAATGCGCTTGCGCCGATAGCGATCAATGCCGGTGGCAGTCGAGATCCAGATACTGCCCTCCCGGTCCTCAAACATGGCAGCCACCCAGCGCCCGCTGAGTCCGTCGGCCTGCCCGCTTTGCTGCACCTGCTGGCGGGTGTGATATTCCACGCTGGCCAGGCGGCCTACCCACAGGTCGCCACGGCTATCGAACAGCAGGCTCGCCACATCGCCGTGCACTGGCCAGTTGCCGGCGCTGTTGCCGGCCAGTTGGCGGAAGCGGTTGCGCGGCGCATTCCAGCTCCACACGCCGCCGTCGGGCACCTGGAACAGCACGCCGGTACCGGCGTCCGGCGAGCTCTTGATAAACTGGCGCGCGCCGCGCTTCAGCGTGTAGACGCCCTCATCGCCTTGCGCCCACAGGTTGCCGTCGCGGTCGCGCATCAAGGTCTTATAGGCGGCGACTGGGGCAGCGAACGCGACGCCAGCGGCCAACCAGTGCTCATGTTCCAGATAGAACAGGCCGCGCGTGGTGGCGGCCCACATGCGGCCACTGCCATCCTGCTCCAGCCCCCACACCGGCGCGCTGGCCGGCAGGCCGTCTCGCTCGCTGTAGTTGCGCAGCCGCCCTTGCGACAGCACGCTGGCGCCACCATAACGGTAGCCTATCCACAGCGCGCCATCATCGAAGGCGTTCAGGATGCTGATGCCGGCCGAAGGCAGCGGCTGGCCGGGCTCGGCGTAGCGCTCAAAATGGCTGCCGTCGAAGCGATACAGGCCATGCGCGCCACCCAGCCACAGCCAGCCGTCGCGCGTCTGGGTCATGGTCATCACCATTTGCGGCGCACCCTCGCGCGCGGTCCAGCTCATGTGATGCAAGTCGATCGGCGCCGGTGCCGCACCATAGGCCGCCGCTGGCGCCAGGCACGCCAGGAGCAAACGCAGAATGGAGAGGCTACGACCGAACATGGTATGCCGTTTCTTTTTCAAATCCGAACATTCTATATCGAAATTGCAAGCCAAAAAATTGCGGCCGGTCTTGCCGCGCGCGTAGCTCTGCCATAGGAGGGAGACTACCCTATAGTGGGTATGACACCCCTGCCAATCACCCTATGCTGTACGTTCTTCCTCAACTACAAGGAGTACAGCATGACCAAAGCAATTGTCGCGGTGGTGTATCACTCGGGCTATGGCCACACCAAGCGCCAGGCGGAAGCCGTCCACTACGGCGCCAGCCAGGTGGCCGGCGTCAGCGCCGAAATCTATGCGGTGGATGGCGCCGATGCGCCGTGGGCCGAACTGGAAAAAGCCGACGCCATCATCTTCGGCGCACCGACCTATATGGGCGGCCCTTCGGCGCAGTTCAAAGCATTCCAGGACGCCACCTCGCACACGGTGTTTGCGGCCGGCGGCAAATGGAAGGATAAGCTGGCAGCCGGTTTCACCAACTCGGCCTCGCGCTCGGGCGACAAGCTGGCGACGCTGCAGCAATTCTTCATCTTCGCCGCGCAGCATGGCATGCACTGGGTGAACCTTGGTCTCCCGCCGGGCAACAACTCTAGCAAGGGCAGCGAGGCTGATTTGAACCGGCTTGGTTTCTTCATCGGCGCTGCGGCGCAATCGAATGCGGACCAAAGCGCTGAACTGGCGCCATCGGAATCCGACCTGAAGACTGCCGAACACCTGGGTGCGCGCGTCGCCAACACCGCACTGCAATTCGTCCGCGGCCGCGAGTAAAACAAAACGGGCCGCCTGCACAGGCGGCCCGTCATCACGCTACCTGCATTACTTGAGGAACTGCACCAGCTTAGGCACCACTTCGCTGGTGGCCTCTTCCATCAGCCAGTGACCTTTGCCCTTGATCTTCACACCTTCCACTTGCGAGTCGACCAGCTTGGCCTGCTCGATCAGCACATCGCCCGAGGCGCGCTCGCCGGCCAGTACCAGCATTGGAATCGCCAGCTTCTTCTTGCCAAACTCGGCAAATTCAGCGGCGTCTTTTTCAAACGCGCGGAACACTTCAAAGCCGGCGCGCATGTGGTCAGGCTTGGCGTATTCGAGCGCGTAGAATTTGCGATCGGCTTCGCTCAGCGATTTGGTGCGGTCGGCAGCAAAGTCATTCCAGAAGTGTTCAAGATAAGTGCGCTCACGGCCTTTCACCAGCGCCAGCGGCGTCTCGCCGTAGAAGTGGAAGTGCCACAGGTCGCGCAGCAGCCAGACCTTGGTCCAGTCGCCGATGCCGGGCAGGAAGGCGTCCATCAGTACGATCTTGTTCACTTCCTGTGGATACTGGGCCGCGTAGGCATAGGCCACCATCAGGCCGATGTCGTGCCCCACCACCTTGGCCGATTTGATGCCGAGGCTGACGGCCAGCGCATGCACGTCTTGCGCCATCACCGACTTGGTGTACGGGCCCTGCGGCACTGCCGATTGGCCGAAGCCACGCAAGTCCGGTGCAATCACCAGATGATCCTTGGCCAGCTCGGCAATCAGGGGACGCCACATATGGCTGGATTCGGCAAAGCCATGTAGCAGAATCACCGGATCGCCCTTACCAGCCGACAGGTAGTGCAGGCGCACTCCGTTCACTTCGGCAAAATTGCTCTTGGGTTCTTGAGCGTGCGCTGGCGCAAGCATGGCCAGCGCCAGCAGGAAAGCGCTGCCGAGCCGCTGGATAAATGAGAAATGCATGATTCAACCTCCGTAGTTGTCAATAATTTGGAACAACCATCGTAGGCTGCTAGCGGTGCGCAACCTACACCCGAACGGGGTAGTATCGGCTGCCACCTTGCGTGCTACACTCGACCGCATCAAAAGGAGCGAGGCCATGTCTGACCACAGCGAGGCAAGCATACGGGTGATGATCGCCGACGATCATCCCTTGCTGCGCAGCGGCATCTCGGCCGTGCTGGCGCGCGACGCCCGCATCCACGTGGTGGCCGAAGCGGAAAACGGCGACATGGCAGTCGAGCTATTCCAGCGCCACCGCCCCGACATCACGCTGATGGATTTGCAAATGCCAGGCCGCTGCGGCATCAAGGCCATCGAAGCAATCCGCGCGATTGATGGCCGCGCCCGCATCATCATCCTCACCACCTTCAGCGGCGACGCCCAGATCATGCGCGCGCTGCATGCCGGCGCCAGCGGCTACCTGTTGAAGAACATGGCGCGCACCGGCTTGATCGAGTGCATCGACAGCGTCCACGGCGGCGCCCAGTTCCTGCCGGTGGAAGTGGCGCGCGCGGTGGTGTACCAGCCGCCGGCCGATACCCTTTCCGCGCGTGAGATCGAAGTGCTGCGCCTCGTTGCGCACGGCTATTCCAACCAGCGCGCCGCGCAGCAACTGGGCCTGAAAGAAGACACCATCAAGGCCCACATGAAAACCATCTCGTCCAAACTCGGCGCACGCGACCGCACCCACGCCGTGACGATTGCCCTCAAGCGCGGCTATTGGGAGGTGTAGGGATCCGGCGATTAAATCCAGTCTTCATTAGCGGCCCCATGCCATCAAGCTGCATGCTCTGTTAAATTGCGGGTAACGAGGAGAGTTTGCATGCATTATGAAGTGATAGTTGTAGGCATGGGCGCGTTTGGGGCGGCGACTTTGTATCAGTTGGCACAGCGTGGTGTGCGGGTGGCTGGAGTGGACCGGTTTGCGCCGCCGCATGATCAGGGCTCCAGCCACGGCGATACGCGCATCACGCGGCAGGCGATAGGCGAAGGTGCGGCGTATGTGCCGCTGGCGCTCAACGCGCACCGCATCTGGCGTGATCTGGAAGCGCATAGCGGCGTGCCGCTGCTGGAGGCTTGCGGCATGCTGATGCTAAGTGATAGCCGCGTCGCTACGCGCGGCCATGGCACTGCCGATTTTGCCGGCGAGACGGCGGCGATGGCGCGGCGCTTCGGGATTGAACATGCGCTGCTTGACGCGGCGGCGATCGCGCAGCGTTTTCCGCAGTTCACCGGCTACGGCCCGCATGCGGTAGGCTACTACGAACCGGGGGCTGGTTATGTGCGGCCGGAGCGCGCCATCGAGGTGCAGTTGAAATTGGCGCGGCAGGCCGGCGCGGAGCTGTTCACGAATACGCAGGTCACTGCGATCGAGTCATATGCCGGCGGTGTGCGCGTGCGCACCGCGACTGGCGTGCTGACGGCGGACCGCGTGATCTCGTGCGCGGGCATGTGGAGCGCCGGTTTGCTAGGCGGGCCTTTCCCGCAACTGCTCAAGGTCTGTCGCCAGAAGCTGTATTGGTTTGAGCTGGATGAGCCGGAGCGGTTTGCGACCAATGCACCGGTCTACATCCTGCTCGACGGCGGCGCCGATACCAGCAGCTGCTACGGCTTCCCGCCGGTGCGCGGCGAGAATGCGATCAAGATCGCCACCGAGCAGTATGCAGATATTTGCGATCCGGAGAATCTGGACCGCCACATTACCCAGGCCGATGCCGAGGCGATGTATGAGCAGCACGTGGCCGGGCGGCTGGCCGGTGTGTCACGGCGCCTGCTCAAGTCCAAGGTCTGCACTTACACCATCACGCCGGACTTTAACTTCCTGATCGACGAGCATCCGGAACTACCCGGCGTGACGGTAGTATCGGCTTGCTCCGGCCACGGCTTCAAGCACTCCGCCGCCGTTGGCGAGGCGCTGGCCATGCGTTATTGCGGCGACAGCCGCGCTGCCGATTTGTCGGCCTTCAGCTTGAGTAACGCAGCCGGCTGGGCGACGCGGTAGGTGCTGGTGACGCGGATGTATTCTCCGGTCTCCTTACACCCGATCGCGGAAGGCGGACGGCGACAAACCGGTCCAGCGGATAAAGGCGCGCCTGAAATTGGCGGTGTCGGTGTAGCCCAGCGAGAAAGCTATTTCATCGACAGAAAGTTTGCCGACTTTTAAATGTTCCACTGCGAGCAACTGGCGTACTTCATCGATCACGTCGCGGTAGGACGTGCCCTCTTCCACCAGCCGCCGGTGCAGCGTGCGCGAGGTGACGTTCAGCAGGCGCGCCGCCACGTTCAGCGAAGGGAACGTGCTCTGCGTTTCCAGCAGCAGCCGTTGCAGCTTGCCGGCCCAGCTGTGCTGGCGCGAGGTTTTATCGAGCTCCTTCTGGCACACCTGTATCGCCTGCCGCTGCGTGATCGGGTCGGCCATACTGAGTGGAATGTCCAGCGCATCGGCCGGGAATACGAAACCGCACCACGCCTGCTCGTAGCGCACCGCGCAGCCGAACATCTCGCGCGCCAGCGCTGCATATGGCGGCTCGCTGAACGGGAAGCTGGCGTACACGGTGCGCGCCGCGCCGGCGGTGATGTGGTCGAACAGGTTCTTGATGGTCAGGACGATGGTCTCCAGCACCGAGCGCCGCACCAGCGGCAGCTGCAGCGGGATGGCTTCCTCGAAGCTGAGATGAATCTCAGCGCCCACGACGGCGTGGCGCACGCGGACCAGCAAGGTGCGGATTTGCAGGTACTGCTCCATCAGCGCAATGGCTTCGCGCAGGGTGGCGCTGTTCATGGCAGCGTAGCCCAGCATACCGTGACTATTGATTTGCATACGGTCACCCACCAGTAGCCCGAACGCCGGTTCGGCGGTGGTGGTGATGGCATCCTGCACCAGCTGTTCAAACTCGCCCAGCGGCAGCAGCTGCACGTCGCCCGACGGCATGCCGTCCCAGTGCTTGCGGCGGAACGACGCCGGCATCTCCGCATTCATACGCGCGACCTGGTCGGCGATCTGGCGGATGTATTGGACGGGGAGTGCGAATTCTTGGGAGCGCATGATTCATTGTCAATAAATGACTATTTAATGTCAAGAGCCCACCTCGCGCCGATGTCGCCCTCGCCCTACGATGTTGAGGTCACATCACAACACTAAAAATTATGTTTTCGTTTTTAAGAAAGCAGGAGACGGTGACAGCGCAGGTCAATGGCTTGCCAGTCACGATACAAGCGGGAGAGACGCTGCTGCAGGCCGCCCTGCGCAGCGGGATCGCTTTTCCACATAGCTGCCGCGTAGGCGGCTGCGCTACTTGCAAATGCCGGCTGCTGTCCGGCCGCGTGAAGGAATTGACGCGGCCTGGCTACGTGCTGTCCGACGATGAGCTGGAGCGCGGCTACATCCTCGCCTGCCAGTCGGTAGCGCTGACTGATATCGCGGTCGAGGTGGACCTGTCGGCGCAGCAGGCGCGCAGCAAGGTGGCGGGCCGCGTGATTGGCCAGCAGCGGCTGACGCATGACATCACGCAGTTGCGCATCCAGCTCAGTGAAAGCTTGCAGTACAAGGCAGGCCAGTTCGCGCAGCTTAGCCTTGCGCCGCTGGGTGAGCTGGAACGCAGCTATTCCTTCGCCACGCCGGTGCAGCCGGATGCGCAGGTGCAGTTCTTCATTCGCAAAGTGGTTGGCGGTGCGCTGTCTACGCTGGTCAATGAGCGCAGCGTGGTCGGCGAGGAGGTCGTGGTCGATGGGCCGCTGGGCGATTTCTGGCTGCGCCCTGCCGATGCGCCGCTGCTGTTCATCGCCGGTGGCAGCGGCCTGGCGCCGGTGTTGGCGGTGCTGCGCGACGCGCTGCATGCCAGCGTGCGCCGTCCTGCCACGCTGCTGTTCGGCGCACGCGAGGAACACGACCTGTATGCGCTGGAAGAGATCAAAGCCATCGCGCAGGACTGGAGAGCGGCGTTCGAGTTTGTGCCGGTGTTGTCCGGCGCTGCTGCAGACTCCAGCTGGAAGGGCCGGCGCGGCATGGTCGGCGACTATCTCGCACAGCATGCAACGCCCGAATCACACGCCTACCTGTGCGGCCCACCCGCCATGATCGATGCTTGCAGCGCCACGCTGGCGCAATGCGGCGTCGACTCCAAACACATACACGCAGACCGATTTACAACAATATGGGGAGACAAATAAACCATGCTGCATTACCTGAAGTTCTTTCTATTCCACGCGATAGGACTGGCGTCGCTGGCCGCGCTGTACGCTGGCGGCACAGCCACCACCATCGGCTTGCTAGCGGTGCTGGGCATCTACATCCTCGGCGATGCGATCGGCGGCGATGATCTCAGCACGCCGAAGTACCGCCATCCCCGTATTCTGACGTTCCAGCTGTGGCTTGCGCTGCCGCTACTAGCGACGATTGTGTACGTTGCCGTGACGAGCACGCACTCGGTCGCCGGCGTAATGCTCACCGGCCTGATGATCGGCATGGTCGGCACCATCACCGCGCACGAACTGACGCATCGCACGTGGGATCCGGTGTCCATGCTGATCGGGCGCTGGCTGCTGGCGTTCAGCTTCGATACCATCTTCTCGGTGGAGCATGTGTACGGCCACCACCGCTACGTCTCCACGCTGGACGATCCGGCCACCGCACCGCGCGGCCGCAACGTCTACTTCCACATCGTCGCCTCCACCATCAAGGGCAATATTAGCGCGTGGGAGATTGAGAAGAAGCGCCTGAAGCGCGAACGACGCAGCGCGCTGTCGCCGCACAACGCGGTGCTGCGCGGCCACGCCATGAGCGTGCTGCTGGTGGCTGCCGCGTGGGCCGTCGGCGGCTGGGCGGGCGCTGGCTACTTCGTGCTGTGTGCACTGACCGGCAAGGCGCTGCTGGAAGTGGTCAACTACATGGAGCACTACGGCATCGTGCGCGATCCGGCCACGCCGGTGCAGCCGCGCCATTCGTGGAATACCAACCGCCGCTTCAGCTCATGGACCATGTTCAACCTGACGCGCCACTCGCACCACCACGCGCAGGGCGAAGTGCCCTACCAGGACCTGAAGCCATTCACCGATGCGCCGATGATGATCAGCGGTTATCTCACCACCATCGCGGTGGCGCTGGTGCCGCCGCTGTGGCATCGCTTAATGACACCGAAGGTGCTGGCATGGGACCGCACCCACGCCACGCCCGCAGAGCGCCAACTGGCGGCACAAGCAAATGCCCGTAGCGGCATGAAAGCATTCAACACAGGAGACATGCATGGAATTTGATTTTGTGATCGTAGGAGGTGGTTCGGGTGGTGCAACGCTGGCGTCGCGCCTGACCGAAGATCCAGCCGTATCGGTATGCCTGATCGAAGCAGGCGGCGATGGCCGCAGCATCATCGTGCGCGCGCCAGCCGCGATGGTGGCCATGGTGCCGGGCCGGCCGAAGATCAACAACTATGCTTTCGAAACCGAACCGCAACCAGGGTTGAACGGACGCCGTGGCTACCAGCCACGCGGTCGTTGCCTTGGCGGCTCCAGTGCCCTGAACGCCATGCTGTACATTCGCGGTCAGCGCCAGGACTATGACAGCTGGGTGCAGCAAGGTGCGAGCGGCTGGTCATTCGACGATGTTTTACCTTACTTCAAACGCTCCGAGGGCAATGAACGCGGCAACTCCGAGCTGCATGGCGGCGATGGTCCGCTGAAAGTATCCGAGCAGCGCGCTCCCCGTCCGGTGACCGAGGACTTTGTGCGCGCAGCGATGGAGCGCGGCTATCCGCGCAATCCCGATTTCAACGGCCCGGATCAGGAAGGCGTGGGGCACTACCAGGTCACGCAATTCCACGGCGGGGCGCGCAATGGCGAGCGCTGTTCGGCGGCGGCGGCCTATTTGCATCCGGTGATGGACCAGCGCCGCAACCTGACGGTGTTGACGAATACGCAGGCCACGCGCGTGCTGTTCGACGGCCGCCGCGCCAATGGCGTGGAGATTCGCCGCGACGGCGTGCTGACGCCAGTGCGTGCGCGGCGCGAGGTGATCCTGTGCGGTGGTGCCTTCAACACGCCGCAGCTGCTGATGCTGTCCGGCGTCGGTGATCCGCAAGAGCTGGCGCTGCACGGCATTCCGGTGCGTCACGCCCTGCCCGGTGTCGGCAAGAATTTGCAGGACCACGTCGATTATGTGCTGGTCTACCGCTGCAAGGAAAAGGATTTGTTCGGTCTTTCGGTGACCGGCATGGGGCGCATCGCCAAGGCGGCGAATGAGTGGCGCAAGACCGGCAACGGCATGATCGCTACGCCATTTGCGGAAGGCGCGGGCTTCATCAAGTCAGAGGCGGGAATGGAGCGGCCGGATTTGCAGCTGCACTTCCTGATCGGCGTGGTGGACAACCATGCGCGTAACCTGCGTTACGGCTACGGCTATTCGTGCCACGTGTGCGTGCTGCGGCCGAAGTCGCGCGGTGAGGTGGGACTGCACGATGCGAACCCACATTCGGCGCCACGCATCGATCCGAAATTTCTGTCGCACCCGGAGGACATGTCGCTGCTGATGAACGGCGTGCGCAAGTCGGTGGACATCATGAACTCGCCAGTGTTATCCAAGTATGCGCACCGCGACGTCTACCCGGTCGACTACAACAACGATGCGGCGCTGGAGCAGATGATACGCTCGCGCGCCGACACCATTTACCACCCGGTCGGCACCTGCCGCATGGGGACGGACGAGATGGCGGTGGTAGATCCAAAGCTGCGCGTACACGGATTGCAGAACCTGCGCGTGGTTGACGCATCGGTTTATCCCACGCTGATTAGCGGGAACACCAATGCGCCGACCATCATGATTGCCGAACGCGCGGCGGAGTGGCTACGTTAAATCAGATTACGCCGCGGCGTTTCTGGTCACGCTCGATGGATTCGAACAGGGCTTTGAAGTTGCCCTCGCCGAAACCATCGTCGCCTTTGCGCTGGATGAATTCGAAGAACACAGGACCCAGCTGGGTTTCCGAGAAGATCTGCAGCAGCAGGCGCGGTTTACCGTCTACCACCGAGCCGTCCAGCAGCAGGCCGCGCGCTTTCAGTTCAGCGGCGTCTTCACCGTGGCCCGGTACGCGGCCTTCCAGCATTTCGTAGTAGGTCTCTGGCGGTGCAGTCATCAGCGGAACGCCGGCTTTGCGCAGGCTATCCACGGTGGTGATCAGGTCTTCGCTCAGCAGCGCAATGTGCTGGATGCCTTCGCCGTTGAACTTCATCAGGAACTCTTCGATCTGGCCGCCGCCTGCCTTGCCCTCTTCGTTCAGCGGGATGCGGATCTTGCCGTCCGGCGCAGTCATGGCGCGCGAGGTCAGGCCGGTGTATTCGCCCTTGATATCGAAGTAGCGGATTTCCTTGAAGTTGAACAGACGCTCGTAGAACGATGCCCAGTAGCTCATGCGGCCGCGATAGACGTTGTGGGTCAGGTGGTCGATGATTTGCAAACCATGGCCCGGTGGATTGCGGTCGACGCCTTCCAGGAATTCGAAGTCGATGTCATAGATCGATGCGCCATCTTCAAAGCGGTCGATCAGGTACAGCGGCGCGCCGCCGATGCCTTTGATGGCAGGCAGTCGCAGTTCCATCGGGCCGGTATGCATCTCAACGGCTTGCGCGCCCAGTTCCAGTGCGCGTTTGTAAGCCTGGTGCGAATTGCGGACGCGGAAAGCCATGCCGCATGCCGACGGGCCGTGTTCTGCCGCGAAGTAGGCGGCCGGGCTGTTAGGCTCGTGGTTGATGATGAAGTTGATGCCGCCCTGGCGGTACAGCACCACGTTCTTGGAGCGGTGCACCGCAACTTTGCTGAAGCCCAGCTGCTCAAATACGGTCTCCAGCAGGCCTTCCACAGGCGAGGCGAATTCCACGAATTCAAAGCCCATCAGGCCCATAGGATTGTCGAACAAGTCTGCCATTTTATTTTTCCTTTTTAACGTTGTGATAGCTGCCGGTGCCGCGCGTCGTCAGCACGTCTTCAGGCAGGATGGTGCCCGGTTGCAGTACCGGGCGTTGTTGGACTTGCGCGTACAGCGGGTCGAAATCGGTATGCGCCAGTTGCAGCAGTTCGTCGAGGTCGCGGATGACGAAATAGGTTTCCTGGAAATCGTCGATGCGGTAGTCGGTCTGCATCACGCGCGCGAGGTCGAACTGCACGCGGTTGGGCGAGGCGTCGTCCAGCGCGAAGATCGATTCGGTGTAGGAGGACACGATGCCCGCGCCGTATAAACGCAAGCCGTCCTTCTGCTGCACCAGGCCGAATTCCACGGTGTACCAGTAGACGCGCGCCAGCAGATCCAGCACGCCCTTTTCCTTGGCGCGCAGACCGCCCACGCCGTAAGCCTGGATGTAGTCGGCGATGATGGGATTCATCAGCAGCGGCACGTGGCCGAACACGTCGTGGAATACGTCCGGCTCTTGCAGGTAGTCCAGCTGGTCGGCGTTGCGAATGAACTGGCCAGCCGGGAAGCGGCGATTGGCCAGGTGTTCGAAGAAGACTTCATCCGGCACTAGTCCCGGCACTGCCACTACTTGCCAGCCGGTGTGCTGCATCAGCACTTCGCTCAGTTGGCGGAAGTCGGGGATCTGGTCCGGGGCGATTGGCAGCGCGCGCATGCCGGCCAAAAATTCATCGCAGGCGCGGCCTTCCAGCAGTTTGCTCTGGCGCTCGAACAGCGTTTTCCAGACGGCGTGCTGCTGCGGCGTATATTGGTCCCACTGCTGGTCGATGGTCCAGTCGTCGCGCTGGCCCGGCGGCAGGTCAGACAGCTGCATGGCCGAATCCCTGGGCGATGCTGTCGCAGAACTGCGCCATGTCGAAGTCACGCTGCGTCAGGCCGCCCGCATCGTGCGTAGTCCACTTGATCTGCACCTTGTTGTAGACGTTGAACCACTCAGGATGGTGGTTGCGCTTTTCCGAGGTGATGGCCACGGCGCTCATGAAAGCGAAAGCCTCCACGAAATCGGCGAATTTGAATTCGCGGTGGATGGACAGGTGGTCGTTGGACAGCGTCCATGCGGGAGCGGTGGCCAGTTTTTCCGGCAGCACCTTGGTGTCGATTTTTTCCATATCAGTTCTCCGTCATCACTTGCACGACGGCGCGCGCTACCGGCGCTACGCCTGCACTGCTCAACGCGGCCAAACATACGCGGCCCGATTCGATCAGGTACACACCATGCGCATCGCGCAGCTTACGGATTTGCGCCACCGGCAAACCGGTAAAGCTGAACATACCCTGCTGGATGCGCAGGTATTCAAAATCGCCACCCGGCAGTTGTGCTTTCAATTGCGCATACAGCTCGCTGCGGATCTGCTTCATGCGCACGCGCATGGCGGTCAGTTCGGCTTCCCACTGCGCGCGCAGCTGCTGATCTTCCAGTACGGTAGCGATCACCCGGCCGCCGTAGGCCGGAGGGCTGGAGTAATTCTTGCGCACGGCCGATTGCAGCTGGCCGAAAATCTTCTGCGCTTCGTCCGCATCCTTGCCGGTGACATGCAGCGCGCCGCAACGCTCGCCGTAGATGGCAAAATTCTTGGAGTAGGAAGAAGCGACCAGCAAGGGGATATTCTGCTCCGCAAAATAGCGGATCGCAAATGCATCTTCGACAATGCCCTCGCCGAAACCTTGATAGGCGATGTCAAAGAACGGCAGCAGGTCGCGCTCCTGTACCACCAGCGCCAGCTCGCGCCACTGCTGCTGGCTGAGGTCCGCGCCGGTCGGGTTGTGGCAGCAGGCGTGCAGCACGATGATGTCGCCGGCCGGCAGTGCGCGCAGTGCGGCCAGCATGGCGTCGAAGGCCACGCCGTGCGTTGCAGGCGAGTAGTAAGGGTAGGTGCCAACTTCGAAACCGGCGCCGCCGAAGATACCCTTGTGGTTGTCCCACGTTGGATCGCTGACCCACACGCGGGCTTGCGGGAACCAGGCTTTCAGGAAGTCAGCGCCCACTTTCAATGCGCCCGAACCGCCCAGCGTCTGGATGGTGGCGATGCGTTCGCCCTGCCCTTCGCCGAATACCAGGCGGCGCGATTGTTCGCGGTAGGCTGGCAGGCCGGCCATCGGCAAATATGGATGCGGGTTGATGGACTGGGCCAGGCGCACTTCGGCGGCTGCCACGGCGCCCATCAGCGGGATGCGCTGCTCGTCGTTCAGGTAAACGCCGATGCTCAAATTGATTTTGTCCGCGCGCGGATCGGCGGCGAATTGTTCGTTCAGCGTGAGGATAGGATCCCCAGCAAATGCTTCGATGTGCTGAAACATTTTACCTCCTGTTTTTATGGTGTAAACAGGAACAGCTTAATCCTCAAAAGCCGGGAAAAGTAAGCATATTTAACGGAGTTTTGTATAATCTGCGCACAGAATATTCATAAAACTCGCCGGAGATGCACATGACGATCACAACCATCGACAAGTTCGATTTACATCTGCTGACCGAGCTTCAGCGCGACGGCCAGGCCACCAATAGCGCCTTGGGCAGCAAGATCCATTTATCGACCTCGCAGGTGAGCCGGCGCGTGCTGCGCTTGCAGGAAGGCGGCGTGATCGACCACTATGCGGCCATCATCGATCCGGTGGCGGTGGGGTTGGACGTGATGGCCTTCACCGAGGTGACGCTGGACCACCACAGCCCATCGGCCAGCGAGCGTTTCGAGACCGAGGTGGCCGGACTGGTGGAGGTCACCGAATGCTACACGCTGGCCGGACGCTCGGACTATCACTTGCGCGTGGTAGCACCGGATTTGTCGGCGCTGTCCAAGTTCATGACCGAGAAGATCCTGCGCATACCCGGTGTAGCGCAGGTCAAGTCGACCATCACGCTACGCAAGATCAAGCACACGCACGTGCTGCCGCTCGATCACGTGATGCAGCCGACCGAGAACCGCAAGCGCATCCAGTTCACTTGATCGCCTGGAGCGCCGCCGAAACGTAGACCAGCGGCGCATTCCAGTTGATCGCGATCTCGTTGCTGGCGTAGGAGCAGGCGTGGTCCAGCCACGACTTGGCCGGCAGCGATGATGGATACGGCACGCTGCAATCTTTCTTGTCCTGCTGTCCCGGTTGTGGGCCGCCGACCAGAAAGCCCGGCACCGGCGCATCGATACCATCCGCCACCGATGGACGATGATGGGGATGCAGCGCGGAGCGCGTGCCCTGCCCTGTCACGAACGAAGTATCGACGGCGTTACGGCCCAACACATAATCGAGGCCCGATTGCGCGGCGTCGAGATATTCGCGCTTACCAGTCAAGCGGTAGCCGTGCAGCAGCACCATCGACTGGTTCAGCGCAACGGCGCTGCTGCCCCAGACGTAGTCGCCGGTTTGCATGACGATGCCGTAGGCCGATTGCTTCCATTGATTCGCCAATCGTTGCGACAAGGTGGTGACGCGGCTGGCGATCAGTTGCTGGTCTGCCGCGCCGGTGAGCTGCTGGCGATGGCGCGCCAGTGACAACCATGCGAGGCTGCGCACGTCGCTCCACGTTGGCACCGTGGCTTGTACCTCCGGTGCGTGCATGGCTTGGTAGTAGGCGTCGTCGCCGGTGCTGATGTAGAGCTCTGCGGCGGCCCACGCGAATTCGTCGCTCACATCCTTGTCGCCGTAATCGCCGGTGCTGACGTCTTTCGGCTGCTGGTAGTAGTCGCGCGGATGCGCTTGCGCCCATTGCCATGCCGCTTTCGACGCGGCCAGCATGCGCTGCGACAGCGCCTTGTCAAATGGCGCGTAGACCCGGCTGGCGGTTGCCATTACGGCGGCGAAGTCCAATGCGGCGGCGGTGGATTTCTGCACCACGTAGCGCGGCATGATGGCCTTTTCCGGCATCACCATGCCGTCGAAACTCAGGTTGGTCAGCTTGTGATAGACGCCACCGTCATTGGGGTCCTGCATGGTGAGCATCCACTCGAGGTTCCACAATGCTTCGTTGAGCAGATCCGGTTTGCCGTTGCCGCTCTCGGGGATGTTGAGGGTTTGCTTGCGGAAGAAGTCAGGGAAGTCTTCGTACGCTGCCAGTAGCGTGTAGGTGGAGATGCCAGAGTTGACGATGTATTTGTTGTAGTCGCCGGCGTCGTACCAGCCTTTCGGGCTGGAGATCACGGTGCCGGCAGGACGCGCCGCCGATGCAGCCGATGCGTGGACCAGCACTTGCGTGTCCGGATGGCCGGCTGCGCGCGCATAAATGCCTGCGTGCTGCGCATCCAGCGCGATGCTGGCGCGATTCAGGTAGTAGGCACGAATCGATGCGGCGTTGAGCGCCGCGTACGCGTTAGCGCTAACTTCAAACGGTAGTGAATCAGGCATGCCTTCTACGCGCAGCTGGTAGCGGCCTGGCGTTTGCAAGCCACTGAAGTCCGCCAGACGCACGCTCTCGCCAGCATCGGACGACCACTGTGCGACGCCCAGTGTGCCACTCTGCACCACGTCGTTGCTGCCTGCCTTGATGATGGCAAACTGCCGCGCCCCGTTCTCGGTGCCGGGCACCACCGCCACTTTGGCCGATGCGGGCAAATAGCCCAATTGATTCAGTTTGATCTGCGCGGCAAACGAGGAAGCCGGCAACGCGGACAGGCCCAGTGCAATCAGATTGATCGCACGTAAAAACATCATCATTCGCATCGGAAAACGCTCCACGTGGACATTTCAACGTGGAGCATCTTACACCAGTGTCAGAACTCCTCCCAATCGCCTTCGGCTGCGGCCTTGGCTTTGGCGGTGGGACGCATGAAGGCCACCGTCGCGCCGCTCGACTGCGTCAACTGCGGACGCGGTGCAGGCGCCGGTGCCGGCGGCCGCGCAGGACGCGCCATCGCTGCCTGCGACGACCCGCCCGACTGATCGAGCTTGAACACACTCACCACGCGCGACAGGTTTTCCGCCTGCTCCTGCATCGACGCCGATGCCGCTGCTGCCTGTTCAACCAGCGCAGCGTTTTGCTGCGTGACCGTATCCATCTCCGAGATGGCCTGGTTAATCTGCTCGATGCCGACTTCCTGCTCCCGGCCGGCGTTAGTAATCTCGGCCACGATGTCGGACACCTTCTTCACGCTGGACACCACTTCATCCATCGTCTTGCCGGCCTGGTGCACCAGCTTGCTGCCCGCCTCCACCTGCGCCACCGAGTCGGTGATCAGGCTCTTGATTTCCTTGGCGGCGCTGGCCGAGCGTTGCGCCAGATTGCGCACCTCGGACGCCACCACGGCAAAGCCGCGCCCTTGTTCGCCGGCGCGCGCCGCTTCCACCGCAGCGTTCAGCGCGAGGATGTTGGTCTGGAAGGCGATGCCATCGATCACGCCGATGATGTCGACAATCTTGCTGGACGAGGCGTTGATCGACCCCATAGTCTCCACCACCTGCGACACCACAGTGCCGCCTTGCAGCGCGATGCCGGAGGCCGAATGCGCCAGCTCGTTGGCGCGCCGTGCGTTGTCGCTGTTTTGCTTGACGGTGGAAGTCATCTCTTCCATCGACGAAGCGGTTTCCTCCAGCGAACTGGCTTGCTGCTCGGTGCGGGCCGACAGGTCCAGATTACCGGTGGCGATTTCGCTGGCAGCAGTCGCAATCACATCGGTTCCGGTACGCACCTGGCCGACAATATTTTGCAGGTTGTCGTTCATCTCCTTGAGCGCGGCCAGCAGCTGGCCGGTTTCATCGGTGGTGTTGACCTCGATCCTGCTAGTCAGGTTGCCGGCGGCGACGGTTTGCGCGATCTGCACCGCGTTCACCAGCGGCCGCGAGATCAGGCCGGAAATCCATATAGCCTGCACCGTGCCCATCGCAATGCACAGCGCGATGATGGCGATGATCCACCAGCGTGCCGAAGCGTACAGCGCATCGCCTTGCTCGCTGGCCTTGACGCCGCCGTCGATATTCACTTGCGCCAGTTTTTCCAGGATGTCCGTCGCGGAATTGAACATCGTGGAGGAATTGCCACGGATAAGCGTCTTGGCCTCATCATCCTTGCCGGACCGCGACAACTTTTGCACTTGGGCGCTGATGCCCATGTATTGCTCCCACAGCCGACTGAACTCGGCGTAGCCGGCGCGTTCCTCCGGCTCGCTGATGAGTTTTTCATACTCGGCGCTATGGGCTTTGAGCTTGCCGCTAAAGTCGGCCATGCGTTTTTCGTACTTGGCGAAGTCAGCCTCGGAGGTGGACAAGATGTGTTGAGTTTCCTGGGCGCGGTAACGGGAGACGTCGTACTTCATTTCCAGCAGCACGCGGACGCTGGGCATCCAGTTGGTTTCAAGGTCGGTCGAGGTTTGGTTGACTTTGCCAAGCTGGACTACGGAGAAGATACCGAGGCCGAGACACAGCACCAGCACCACAGCAAACGACAACAATAATTTAGAGAACAGCCGGAGATTCAGGAAGGCGCGCATTTTCAACTCCTGAGCAGGGTTTGAGGCGGAAGGCGCGGGGTCGGGGCGCAGATGTCTGTGCATAACCAAAAGTTGCTATTTTGGAATATAACAGACATGCAAACTGCTAGGGATTGTATGTTTCTATGAGAAAGCGGCAAGCCATCGCTTAATGCCGCTCCCCGGGCCTACGATTTAACGAACAGTGCTTGCAGATCGCCGTAGGGCATGGCTTGGGCGATCAGTGGGCCGGCGTTGCCGGTGGCGAGAAAGTCTTTGGCCATGCCGGCTGCGACTGCCCACAGCGCCTGCGAGATGCCGGAGCCGGCGCTGAAACGGGCGACACCCAGCTGGTGCAGTTCTTCGTTTGATGGCAGGCCTGGCCAGTCCATCACGTTGAGCGGCAGGCCAGCGCTGGCGGCGACGGTTTTGATCTCCTCTACTTTGCAGATGCCGGGTACGAACAGGCCGTTGGCGCCAGCCGCCTGGTACAGCGCAGCGCGGCGCAGGACTTCGGCCACACGTTCGCTCTCCGGCGCCAGGCCGCGCAAATAGACGTCGGTACGGGTGTTGATGAAGATGTCCTTGCCCGATTGCGACGCCAGCGTTTTGATGGCGCGGATTTTGTCGGCCAGCAGTTCCGGCGCATCGTTGCCGTCTTCCAGGTTGATGCCGGCCACGCCCACTTCGATCAGGCGTAGCACGTTGCGTGCGACCTGCTGCGGATCGGACGAGTAGCCGTTTTCAAAATCGATCGACAGCGGCACTGTCAGCACGCGCGCGATGTTGGCGGCGACGGCGATGGCGTTGTCGACCGGCAGATGGTCGTTATCGGCATAGCCTTGCGCCCACGCGACGCCGGCGCTGGTGGTGGCGATGGCCGGTGCGCCCAGGCTTTCGAACAAACGGGCGCTGCCAGCGTCCCATGCGTTGGGCAGGTTGAGCAGCTTGCTACCGTCGTGCAGTTTCTTGAACTCGTTCATGCAATCTCCTATTTAGAAAAGACTGGCTTGTGCCGTGGTCAGGCTGGTAAAACTGTCGTTCATTGGCAGCAGGATCGAATCGGCGATCGGCTGCAGTTGTTTGGTCAGGTAATGTTCGTAGTCGATGTGCGAGCGCACCACTTCCAATGGCTCGGGGCCGCCGGTGGTCATCACGTAGCTGATCCAGCCGCCATTCTGGTAACGCAGCGGGCGATGCTGTGATTGATTGTACTCATCGGCCAGGCGCGCCGCGCGCACTTGCGGTGGCACGTTGACCTTGTATTCCTCCAGCGGCTGGCGCAGGCGCTTGCGGTAGACCAGCAGGCTATCGTAAGCGCCGGACATGGTCTTTTGCGCGTAGTCGCGCACGAAGTCCTGATACGGTTCGTCCTTGAAGATACGCTTGAACAGGCCTTGCTGGAATTGCTGCGCCAGCGGCGTCCAGTCGCTGCGGGCGACTTCAAGGCCACGATAGATCACTTCTTCCTCGCCCTTGCCGTTGATGATCAAACCGGCGTAGCGCTTCTTGCTGCCCATGTCGGTGCCACGGATGGTCGGCATGAAGAATTTTTGATAGTGCGAGTCGAACTCGATTTCGAGATGACAGTCGAGGCCGTGCTTTTCCTTCAGCATGGTGCGCCACCAGTTGTTGATGTACTCGGCCAGTTCAGCGCCTATCGCCAGCGCCTCATCGTTGGGGTGTTCTTTTTTCAGCCAAATGAAGATGGAATCGGTATCGCCGTAGATGACGTCATAGCCGCGCGCCTCCACTAGTTCACGCGTCTGTTTCAGCATCTGGTGGCCGCGTAGCGTCACCGAGGACACCAGGCGCGGATTGAAGAAGCGGCACTCGCTCGC
Organism: Duganella flavida; assembly: GCF_009857445.1. Lineage (GTDB taxonomy): Bacteria > Pseudomonadota > Gammaproteobacteria > Burkholderiales > Burkholderiaceae_D > Rugamonas > Rugamonas flavida. The sequence continues at coordinate 384,115 of NZ_WWCN01000002.1, read as the reverse complement.
ACCCAGCACGCCACAGAAGGAGTTCATCAGCAGCTTGAGTGCGGTCGACAAGGGCTCGTTCTTGGCGCGCTTGGCGGCGTCGCGCTGTTTCCAGATTTCCGTAGTAATGGCGGGCAGGCAGTGCTTCTCGCGCGAGAACATGGTGCCGTTGACGCCTTCCACCAGCACGCTCTTATCCTCCGCCGCTTCGCCTTCGATCAGGCCGACCGGATCCACCAGGAAGGTGCGAATGATGGAGGGGTACAAGCTCTTGTAGTCCAGCACCACCACCGAGTCGTACAGGCCGGGCTTGGAGTCGAACACAAAGCCGCCCGGCGAAGCACTGCCGGAGATATCGCCGACATTCGGCGCGACATAGCCTTCGCGGTGCATGCGCGGCAGGTAGTGATGGGAGAAGGCGGCAATCGATCCGCCCAAATGGTCGGCCTGCAAGCCGGTCACGGTGGCGCGCTCGATCATGAAGGCCAGCAGGTTGGCCTTGTGGAAAATCCGCGTGACCAGTTCGCAGTCTTTGAGGTTGTAGGTCGCCAGCGCCGGCTTGTCTTCCTGGAAGCGGCGCTCGATTTCGGCCATCTTGTCGTAGTCGTCACCGATCTCCTTGCCCTCGCCGAGCATGGCTTGCGCCACGTTTTCCAGCGAGTAGGAAGGGAACAGCCACGAGGCGGCCTTGAGCGCATCGATGCCGTCGAGGATGATGCGGCCGGGGACCGGCGCAAACCAGTAGTCCTGCTTGCCCGGATGCTCGCGCCACTCGATATTCTTGCCTTCGCGGCCCAGCGCCAGCGGCACCTTGAATTTGTCGGCGTTCTTTTGCAGCACGCGCAAGTCGAACTGCACCACGTTCCAGCCGATGATGACGTCGGGGTCATGACGCGCCAGCCAGGTGTTCAGGCGTTCGATTAACTGGCGCGGCGCGGCGCAGTATTCAAGATTAAAGTCGACCACCGGTGCTTGGTCCGGCGTCGCGCCCAGCATATAGACCTGGCGCTGACCGCAGCCTTCCAGTGCGATGGAGTACAGGTCGCCGAAAGCACTGGTTTCAATGTCCAGCGAAACCATCTTCAGCGTGGGCCGGTACTCGGGTGCAGGCTTGAGTTTGCAGTTGTGGATGACCGGGCCGCTGGCGTGGCCGCCCTCGGTCTGCACGGTGGCGGTGATGAAGCGCTCCATCAGGTAGCGCTCGGGCGGACGGATGTCGGCCTCGAACAATTTGATACCGTGGTCGCGCAGCGAGCGCTCCAGCGCCGTCAACTGCTTGTAGCGCGAGGCATAGACGCCGATCACCGGCTGCTGCTGGAAAGTCTTGAGCTGCAGCTCGCGCAATTCGATGCCGGCATCCGGCGTAATCTGCGCCTCAATGGCCGTGCGCAGGGAAGCCTCGGCGAAAGCCACCGAAGTTTGCGCGGTGAGTCGGACTTTCCTGGGGCCGGCGTCAGTCGCCAGCCAGAAATCGATCTCCGTACCACTAGGCGTATCGCGCCAGTGGCGGGTCAGGATGAAGCCGGTATGTGCGGTTTGCGTCATGCCAGAATTATACTGTATGCACATACAGCCAGCATCACACTGGCGCAAGGCAAAAAAAAGCCCGCTACAGGAGCGGGCTAAATCTATTTCCTTGGAGGAGAATAGAGGAGACAACTGAATGATGAGCCATCCTCAACTATTAATCCAATTTATCTTTCTGATGCCAGAGATTCACGCGGCGAATATCACTTAGTATTTCACATCCAGCTTCACGCTGAAGTAGCGGAATACGTCACGCGGCGGCACCCAGCTGTTGGCCGTAACTTGCGGCGAGGTTGCGGTTGGCCCGTTGCGGAACGACGATGGGCCGCTGGCGTTCGCATTCGGGATGTAGAAACGGTCGAACAGGTTGTTGATGCGGAAGCTCAGCTTGTACTTGTCGTCCGAAGTCCGCACGCCGAAGCCCAAATCGGTAATGCTGTAAGCCTTGTTGCGCGCATTCGGGTCGTTGTTGATGTTGGTAAGGTAGTCGCTTTGATAACGCACATTGGCATTCACAAAGCCCTTGTATGGCAGCGTCGGAATGCTGAAGTCATAGGTGGCGCCCACGTTCAGCTTGATCTTCGGCGTGCCCGGGAACACTGAGTTGTTTAGATTCTGCACACCGGTGGTCGAGCCTGCCGCGATCGGGAAGCAGGCCGAGTTCTGGCCCGCGATGGAACCGTTGGCCGCCAGCTTGGTGCCACTCACCGCCACGTTGGTCGAATCCGCATAGCACGGACCGTTGGCCCACTTCTCGATGGTCGGCAAGGTGAAGGCCAGCGACGCGTTCACGTTCAGGTTGTTGGCCACCAGTGCGTTGGCGTCGATCTCAAAGCCGTGGGTGGCGATGTGCGGAATCGAGTTCAGCTGGCTGTAGATGGTCGGGTCGTTCGGCAGCACGTAGGTCACGTTCTGCTGATAGCCGAAGAAGTCCGAGTTGTAGTACGTGGCCGCAATCGACAGGCGATTGTTGAACAGGTTAGCCTTGGCGCCGATCTCGAAGCTCTGGCTGGTTTCCGGCTTGACCGGGAACGCCGCTACTGCTTTCAGGCCCGAGGTCACGTCATACGCTTCGCCCTTGTAGCCGGTCGAGGCCTGCGTGTAGACCATCCACTCTGGCGTGATCTGCTTCTGCAGACTGACCTTGCCGGTGGTGGCCGGGTCGCTGTTGCCATAGCTTTGGAACTGGTCCACGCCCACCGGGCCCGGCTTGAAGGAGGCTTCGTCCAGCTGGTCGGTGTAGAAGTTGCGCTTGTAGTGGTAGCCCGAAATCTCCTGGTTGAAGCGCACGCCAGCGGTCACAGTCCAGGTTGGCAGGAACTCCCACGAGGCCTGGCCGAACACCGCCTTGTTGGTGTTGTAGATGTCGGTGTAGTAGTTGGTTGGGCTCGATGGCGAGTTGGCGTTGCAGGTCATCGGCGCCACGCAATAGCCGCGGATGAAGTGGCGGTAGATTTCATTATGCGCCAGCCACAGGCCGGCCACGTACTTGAACGTGCCGGTGTCCGGCGAGACGTAGCGGAGCTCCTGCGTCTTCGAGCGGATGTCGTACGTGCCGAACTGGTAATTGCCGATGGTCGGTACGGTCGAACCGGCGGCGGCGATGGTCGGCTGGTCGGTGAAGTCCTGGTCGCGGAAGTCATTGGCCAAGTATTTGCTCCACGAGGTGATCGACATCAGCGTGGCGTCGTTCGGCAAGGTCCACGACACCTTCAAGCCGAGGCCTCGGTCGCTGGATACCAGGCCGGTCGGGAAGTCGCGGCGCACGTTGCGGTTGTTTGGATCGTTGACGTTGATGCCCTTCATCAGCACCGATGCAGGCAGCTGCGGATTGCCGTTCAGGTAGACGCCGTCCAGGCCGATCGGTGTCGACACCAGCGTGCCCGCAGCGGCCGAGCCAGTGCGCAGGAAGAAGCCGTTCACTGCGGTCACCCCGCGCGAGTTTTCCTGGTAGTTGTAGCGCGGCGTCAGGTCCACCTGTACGCTCTCGATCGGATTCCACTGCAGCTTGGCCATGAAGGTGTTGCCGCTCGAACCGTTGACGTCCTTACCGTCGGTGAGGTTGTGGAAATTGCCCGGCATGCGCGTCTTACCGGCGTAAAGGCGCAAGCCGAAATGCTCATCCAGCTGGCCGCCGGCCGATGCGTTGACGCGCCACTCATTGTCGTTGGTGAGGTAAGTGCTGGCACGGTACACCATCGGGCCGGAGATCGGCTTGGTGACGATGCTGACCGCCCCTGCCACCGCCGATTTACCGAACAGCGTGGACTGCGGGCCTTTCAGCACTTCGATGCGCGAGACGTCGGCCAGGTCTTTAAACGCCTGGAACTGGGTGGCGATAGGAATGTCGTCGATGATCACGGCCACGTCCGACTCGACGCCGATGCCGACCGACACCGTGCCAATGCCGCGCATGAAGATGGCGTTGTTGGCCGAGGTGGTGCCGGAGTTCAGCGTCAGCGACGGCATCATGGCCACCACGTCTTCAATCTCGCGGATGTTGGTACGCTGGATTTCCTGCTCGCTCATGACGGAAATCGCCATCGGCACGTTTTCCAGTTTTTCGACGCGCTTGTTAGCGGTCACCACCACGGTTTCCAGCGTGCCCGGTTTGGAGGTGGATTCCTCCTGTTGCGCTTGCGCGTTCATGGACAGTAAAGCTACGGCGAGCGCCGCCGCCATCGGCGTGAGGGGGATGGTCTTTTTCATGCTTGTCTCCTGCTTATAGTTTTAGTTAATCGTTTAACTTAAGTGACGAGCAAGATTAAACCGGCATTCAAAAGAAGTCAACAGGAGTGGGAAATCCGCGCAACACATGCGCGGAAAACGATTACCTTAAGCCGCACAATTGGCTTATTTATAACGGGCGAGTTCCATCTTGCCGATTTGCGAACGGTGCACCTCGTCGGGACCGTCGGCCAGGCGCAGTGAGCGGGCGCTCGCGTAGGCGTGGGCCAGGAATGGATCGGCCATGCCGCCGCCGCCCTGCACCTGGATGGCCCAGTCGATCACCTGGCAAGCCATGGTCGGCGCGGCCACCTTGATCATGGCGATTTCCTTGGCCGCGACCTTGTTGCCGACCGTATCCATCATGTAGGCCGCATTGAGCACCAGCAGGCGGGCCTGGTCGATCAGGATGCGGGCTTCAGCGATACGCTCCAGCGTCACGCCCTGCTCCGCCACCGGTTTGCCGAAGGCCACCCGCGATAGGCTGCGCTTGCACATCTGTTCCAGCGCGCGCTCGGCCAGACCGATCAGGCGCATGCAGTGGTGGATACGGCCCGGGCCAAGGCGGCCTTGGGCGATTTCAAAACCACGGCCTTCGCCGAGGAGCAGGTTGGAAGCCGGCACGCGTACGTTGTCGAACACGATTTCGGCGTGGCCGTGCGGCGCGTCGTCAAAGCCGAACACCGGCAAGTGGCGCAAGATGTTCACGCCCGGCGTATCGCGCGGCACCAGGATCATCGACTGCTGCTGGTGGCGGCTGGCGTTATCAGGATCGCTCTTGCCCATGAAGATGAACACCGCGCAGCGCGGATCATTGGCGCCGGACGACCACCATTTGCGGCCATTGATCACGTAATCGTCGCCGTCGCGCACGATGGAGCTGGCGATGTTGGTGGCGTCCGACGATGCCACCTCCGGCTCGGTCATGCCAAAGCAGGAGCGGATGCGGCCATCCAGCAGCGGTTCCAGCCACTGCTTCTGCTGCGCCGGCGTGCCGTAGCGCGCCAGCACTTCCATGTTGCCGGTGTCCGGCGCGGAGCAGTTGAACACTTCCGGCGCCCAGTGCACGCGGCCCATGATTTCGCACAGCGGCGCGTATTCCAGGTTGGTCAGGCCGGCGCCCAGTTCGGACTCGGGCAAGAACAAATTCCACAAGCCGGCAGCGCGCGCTTTCAGCTTGAGTTCTTCCATGATTTTGGTGGCGACCCACGCATTGCCGGCGGCGCGGTTGGCGTCGATCTCGGCATGGAAGGCGGCTTCGTTCGGATAGATGTGTTCATCCATGAAGGCGGTGAGTTTGGCCTGCAGTGCCTTTACTTTCGGGCTGTATTCAAAATTCATGATGCTTCCTCGGTTATCGGTAGGTGACGCTGCCTTGCTGGCCTAGCCATTCAAGGTGCGAATAATTATTCAGATAGCTCAGCGTGAACTGGCCGGGGCGCTGCAGCAGTTTGGTGACGGCGCAATTGGCCAGCGTCCAGTTCAATTCCATCACTTGATAATCCTGTAGCCCCAGCAGGTGCTGCATCAGCGTGGCGATCACGCCGCCCGATGTGAACACGATGGTGGACTGGCCACGGTCTTCGGTGTCGAGACGCTCCAACGCGCGCACGCAGCGGCGGCGGAAGTCGGGCCACGGTTCGGCGTAGTCGCTATCGTGCCAGCCGCTCATCCAGCGCTGCATGGCGGCGCGGAACAGATGCTCCAGCGCGCGCGATGGATCGACGTGGTTGGCCAGCAGCGCCTTGAAGGCGGCAGCATCGGCGTACTCCGGGCAGTGGCGCAGCAGCACTTCGTGGTGATCGAATTCGGCAAAGTCTGCGTCGGTGATCCATTCAGTATCGGCCAGCAGTGGCTTGGGCAGCTCGGCCATGCAAGTGTCGGCGGTCTGGCAGTGACGCACCATGCCGCCGGTGACCACCTTGCTGAACGGTTGATAGCTGTTGGCGTACCACTGCCCCAGCAGGCGCGCCTGCTCGTAGCCCAGCTCCGACAGTTGATCGTAATTGGCGCTACCGAACGAGGCCTGCCCGTGACGCACCAGTAAAATTTGTCCCATATCGCTATCTCTCCTGAGCCTCTCAGCTTAGCGCCTGGCCTATAATTCATCAAATGAATAGAATTAATTGAACCGGATAAATCCTGTGCATATATCAAAAGTTGATCTCAACCTGTTCATCGTGCTGGAAGCGATTTACGCGGAGGGCAGCATCACCCGCGCCAGCCTGAAGATGAATTTGACGCAGCCGGCCATCAGCCATGCGCTGAACCGTTTGCGCCAGCTGTTTGATGATCCTCTGTTTGAACGCCAGGGCCACGTAATGACGCCAACGCCGCTGGCCCGCTCCATCATCGAACCGGTGCGGCGTGCGCTGCGCGGTTTTGAAGTGACGCTGAGCGGCGCGGCGCGTTTTGATGCGGCCAGCAGCGAACGCAGTTTCTCGCTCGGCGTGCGCGATGTGCTGGAAGCCAGCGTGCTGCCGCCGCTGATGGCCGGCATCGCACGCGAAGCGCCAACGGTCACGCTGAATACTTTGCAGGTCAGCCGCCGCGAGCTGGAAGGTGAACTGGCGGCCGGCACACTGGACGCGGCAATCGACATCCTGCTGCCGCTGTCAAACGACATTCGCCGCACGCAGCTGGCGGGTGACAAGACGGTGGTACTGGTACGGCGCGACCATCCACTGGTGAAGCGCCGCAAGCTGACGCTGGAGACTTATCTGCAACTGGAACACATCCAAACCAGCTCGCGCCGCCGTGGACCGGGACTGGAGGATGTGGAACTGAGCCGCCAAGGCCTGCAACGCCGCATCCGACTGCGCTGCCAGCACTACTTCGCCGCCTGCCGGGTGGTGAGCGAGACCGACCTGGCGCTGACCATGCCCGAGCGACTGGCGCGCATCGTCAACCAGCAATTCAACAACCAGCTGCTGCCCTTCCCGCTCGACATGCCAGCGCTGGACATCTACCTCTACTGGCACGACAACGTCGACAACGATCCCGCCAACCTGTGGCTGCGCGAACAAATCGCCGCCGCCATGCAGGCTTCATAATCAGCAGCCGGCTTTGGCGCCAGAAGCCAGCGTGCGCACAGCTTTGGCGATGTCGGTACTGATGCGGATGACGGCGCGGCGGTGGCCTGCGACTAGTTCGTCGTAGCCGGCACTTACTGTCTCCTGCGCCACGCTGCGGCAAGTCAGCACTTGCGTGCTGCCGACCAGACGCACGCTCCAAACAGCGTCGATCAGTGCGTACTGGCCAGGTGCCGATTCGAAGCGCTGCACGTTGGTGCTGATGCGGTAGACCGGCGCCTTGTCCGGCGTCGGCGTGCGGAACACGTCGATGGTGCCCAACTCGTTCGATATCGCCAGCGACAGCGCTAGTCCGATTTCCGATGACGGCGGCGACACCCAGCGCTCCTGTTCCAGCAGGTCGACGCGGCCAGCGCCTGTCGTCACCACCAACTGATTGCGCGCCACTTGCTGCGGCACTGTCACTGCCGGCAGTTCGATGTAATAAGCCGGCGCGGACTGCGTGGCGTGTGGTGCGCCCATGCCGGAGCTGAGGCTATAGAAGTGTTCCGGCGGCGCGCTCGCGCAACCGGCCATCAACACCACTGCGGCGGACAAAATCACACGCATCATTTCTGCTCTCCTTTTTGCTTGCCACGTATCAGCGACTCAGGATGCCGCTCCAGATAATCCGACAGCGCATTCAGCGACTGCAAGGTTTGATTCAACTGCTGCAAAGCTTCGCGCAAGTCCGACTGTACCGGCGAATCCTTTTGCAGCAGCTGGTCCGCTTCGTTGAAGGTCTTGCGCGCCGCCGCCAGCGTGCCTTTCATTTCCGGCACCACTTGCGCGTCCAATTGCTTCATCAGCACATCGACGCTCTTCAAGGTATCGCGCAGGTTCTTGCCGATTTCTTCGAACGGCACCTTATCCAGCTTGCGCGCGATGCTGGAGATTTGCGTCTGCAATTCATCGAGGCTGTTCGGCACTGTTGGCATCTCCGGCACTTCAGCCGTCATATCCACCTTGGCCGGCGCAGCATTCGGGAAGAAGTCCAGCGCCACGTACAACTGGCCGGTCAGCAGGTTCCCGGTCCTTAGCTGTCCACGCAAGCCACGCGCTACCAGGCGTTCCATCAACTGCGGCCCCGCATTGCGTTCCTGGTCGTTGGCGATGGTCTGCGCAAAACTGCGTCCCAACCGCGCCGGATACATGTCCACTGTGACCGGCATGCGGAAGCTCTTCTTGACCGGATCAAACTCCACGCCGACCGTCCGTACCTCGCCCATCACGATGCCACGGAAGTCCACTGGTGCGCCCGGCGACAAGCCGCGCAGCGACTGGTCGAAATACAGTACCGTGGTAATCGGCACACCGTCCGGTTCGCGCATCGCGCTGTCGCGGTCCGCGGCCAGTAAAAATTCGCTACCGGCCGGCGCTACGTTGACCGGTTTCTGTCCGCTCATCGATTCGAACGCGAGACCACCCACCAGCAACGTCGCCAGCGATTGCGTGTTGACCTTGAAGCCATTGGAATCCAGCCTCACGTCGACACCGCTGGCATGCCACCAGCGCGTGCTCTTGCCGACATACTGATCGTAAGGCGCACTGACGAACACCGACATCCGTACGCCGCGCCCTTTCTCTTCCAGATCGAAGCCGGTCACCTGTCCTACCTGGATGCGGCGATAGAAAATCGGCGAGCCAACATCGATGGAGCCCAGCGTATCGCCATGCAGCGTATAGCTTGTGCCCTTTTCATCGCGTGTCACCTGCGGCGGCTTTTCCAGCCCAGTGAATTCGGTATGCGTTTCTTCCGACTTACCGGCATCGACGCCGATGTAGGAGCCTGACAACAGCGTATTCAAACCCGACACACCACTCGCGCCGATGCGCGGCTTGACTACCCAGAAACGCGTATCGGCCGCCGTGAAGCGCTTGGCCTCCTTGCTCATGTCGATGGTGACCAGCACCTTGGACAAATCGCGCCCCAGCGAAATCGAACGCACCAGGCCAATATCCACGTCCTTGTATTTGACCTTGGTCTTGCCCGGCTCCAGCCCATCCGCGCTGCGGAAGCTGACGATTACTGTCGGCCCCTGGTCGAGCACCGACTTGGCTACCAGCACTACGCCGATCAGCGCAGCCAGCAAAGGAATCAGCCATACCAGCGACGGCAGCCAGCGGCTGGCTTTATCCACATTCGGTTCGGGCAGCGGCGGCGGGCCGCTCTCGTTTTCAGACATGCTTTTCTCCACGGTTTTCGACAGGATCCCAGATCAGTCGGGGATCGAACTGCATGGACGCGATCATGGTCAGCACCACCACCGCGCAAAACGCCAGCGCGCCGGGACCGGCCGTGATCACCGCCAGCGACTGGAAGCGCACCAGCGCCACCGTCAGCGTAATCACAAAAATATCGAGCATCGACCAGCGGCCGACAAACTCCACAATGCGGTACAACATCGTGCGCTGCAAGGGCCGCCAGCGCGAGCGCCGCTGCGCGGTCCACGCCAGCAGGGCCAGAGACGCCAGCTTCAGCACCGGCACCACGATGCTGGCGACAAAAATAATCGCCGCCAGCGCCGGCGAGCCGCTAGTCCAGAAGTAGACCACGCCGCTGATAATGGTGTCGTCCTCTTTGCCGAACAGCGAATGGGTATACATCACCGGCAGCAGGTTGGCGGGAATGTAGAGGATTGCGGCCGCCAGCAAGAAGGCCCAGGTGCGGCCCACACTATCCGGATGGCGGCGATGCAGCCGGGTGCCGCAACGCGCGCAATGCCGGTGGTGCGCCGGCTCCACCAGGCCGCAGCTATGGCAAGCCAGCAGCTGCGCCTTATCATCGTGCACGACCTGCTGCGCCGGGCGGCGCGGACCCGGTAAATGCTCTCCAAGATTCCACAGAATTTTCGGATCGAAGGACACTACGACCGCTAGCATCAGCGTCAGCGCACCGAATGCAAACAGGCCCGGTTGCACCACCACTTCCGCAAGGCTGGTCATCTTGACGATGGTGATCAGGATACCGATCATCAGCACCTCGGTCATGCCCCAGCGCCGTGCCATGCCGACCGCGCGCAGCAAATGGTCGAAGCCCGGTGGCCGATGGCCGGCGCGCAACGACAACGTCACATACAGCAAAGCCCCCAGCTCCACCGCCGGCAGCAACATCGTGAACAGGAATACCACCACCGCCACCAGCTGCATCTGCTCCGTCCACAGCACGTGGATAGCGCCCAGCAGCGTGGCGCTGCTGCTGTAGCCGCCCACTTCGAGTTCGACGATAGGGAAAAACTGCGCAATCAAAAAGGTGAACACCGCGCCCAGCGTGATGGCTGCCATGCGGCTGGCGTCGGAATGGATGCCGCGATACAGGACCGAGCGGCAGCGCACGCAGCGCGCCTTCTCGCGCGGGCGTACCGGGCGGCGCCGATGCAGCACACCGCAGTCATGGCAACTGATTAAATCGTATCGATGCACAAGGCTGGCCGTTGTATCTATGATGGAGCATATGATACGGCAAACCCGGATCGGCTATCATAGAGCACGATTTCTATTCCGGAGACAGCCCATGCCCCGCTGTTGGCCCGTATTGCCGGCGATCGCCATCGCCCTGTGCGCGCCCGCACTGGCGCAAGGACCGGACACGCTGATCTTCGGCACCACACACGATCCGGAAACCGTCGTGTACAGCTATGCGCTGGAATATCTGGAGCAGCTTTGCGCCGAGGTTCGCCAGCGCTGCCAACTACGCAATTTGCCGGGCCGGCGCGGCTCCGCCATGCTGGCCGACGGCAGCATCGCCGGTGAAGTAGGCCGGGTGCGGCAATACAATGAGAAGCGTCCGGAATACCATCGCGTGGAAGAAGCGTTCATCACTTCACGTACCTTTGTGTTCACGCGCACTTCACGGCCGGCGATTAGCAGCTGGGCGGAACTGGCAAACAAGGCGCGGACCATCAGCTACAAGCGCGGCGTCTACATCTACCAGCAACGGCTGGAGGCCATGTGGCCCAATGTACAACCGCATGATGTGCAATCTGTGCCTGCGTGCCTGGAGATGGTGCTGGCAGGCCGCGACCAGGCATGTGTTTTCGACGATGGCAGCTTGAACGCCCAGTCGCGGGCACTGCTGCGCCAGGGACACATCGGCAAGCAGCTGGATGAGTTCAATCTCTACATCTATCTCGGCAAGGACTATGCCTTACTGGCGCCGTCACTCACCGAAGCAGCCAGGCGCCTGAACGCTCAAGGCCTGAATGCCCGGCTACAAAAGAAGTACTTTATTTCGCCTTGACGCTGGAAGGCAGCTGCTCGAAGTCTTCAGTTTTTTCCAGTAGCGGCCATCGGCTTTTTAGAAAACATCTCACGCTCCGAGGAAGTCAAATAAGGTGCTTGCTACCACCTTGGTCGCTTTCCTCAGGTCTTCCAGATTGAGACGTTCATCGGCTTTCTTGGCGTTGGACTCGGGCACGGTGCGCGGGCCGGCGCCGTACAGCACTGCTGGAATGCCGTGTTCACCATACAGGCGCGCGTCCGCATACAGCGGCGTGCCTTGCGCCGGGATTTTCTCGCCGATGAAGGTTTCCGCATTCTGCTGGATGCTGGCCACCAGCTTCTCCGTGCCCGGACGCTCGCGCAGTGCGTGCGACAGCAGCAGGCGCTTGATCTCCAGCGTGATGCCGGGCACGCCCTGCACCGCGTTCTCGATCAGCGCGCGCACTTGCGCTTCCACTGCTACCGGATCTTCTTCCGGAATCATGCGGCGGTCCATCTTCAGCGTGACTTTGCCCGGCACCACGTTGGTGTTGGTACCACCATCGATGCGGCCCACCAGCATGGTCGGCGAATCGATGCCGGCGATTTTCGATTTGATCTTTTTCAGTTCCGGCAGCTGGCCGTAGATGGCGTTGAGGATGCGAGTTGCCGCCTGCAGCGCATCGTGGCCGGTCTCCGGCATCGCACCGTGGCCGGACTTGCCGTGCACGGTGATCTCCAGTTGCAGGCAGGCGTTGTGCGCGGTGACGATGTTGTAGCTGAAGCCAGCCGCGATCACGTAATCAGGCTTGGTCAGCTTTTGTTCCAGCAGCCAGCCCGGCCCGAGCAGGCCGCCGAATTCTTCGTCGTAGGTGAAGTGCAGTTCCAGTCCGCCCTTGAGCGGCACGCCCAGCGCTTCCAGCGCGCGCACCGCGAAGATATAGGTGGCAAAGTCGCACTTGGACACCGCCGCAGCGCGGCCGTAGATAAAACCGTTATCGACTACGCCGCCGTATGGCGGGAAAGTCCAGTTATCACCCGGCGGCACCACGTCGCCGTGCGCGTTCAGCGCCACAGTCGGACCGCCCGCCGCGTAAGGACGGCGCACGATCAGGTTGGTAATGCTCTCCATGCCGTAATCGCGCACGGCTTGTTCCGGCACCGCGTGCTTCTCGGCGGTCCAGCCATAAGCCTTGACCAGGTCTGCCACCACCTCCGCATGCGGCGCGTTGTTGCCGGGCGGCGTATCGGTCGGTACGCGCAGCAGCTGTTGCAACACGCCGACTTCTTCATCAAAGTGCGCATCGATCCATTGCGCCAGTTTTTCCTTGCTCATTTCAGTTCCTTCATTGTGCGCCGGACTCGTACCACGCTGCGATTTGCGCGCGTTCGGCGTCCGTCATATTGGTCAGGTTAGCCAGCGGCATAGCCTTGGTCTGTACTACCTGCTTGTAAATTTTTTCCGCGTTCTGGTGCACTTGCTCTGCGCTGTCGAAGGCCACGCCCAGCGGCGGCGCAGTGAAGCCAGCCTGGGTTGGGTGCATCGAGTGGCAGGACAAGCAGCGCGTATCGATCACCGTTTTTACCTTGGCGAATTCCGCCGCCGGATCGGCAGCGGCAACTACCGGCGCTGGCTTAGGCGGCGCAATCGCCACCGCCACAGCGGCCAGCAGCGCCAGGCCAATCGCCGGATAGCGCCATTCCACGCGGCCCTTGTGGCGCAGGTTGAAGAAGTGGCGAATGAACACACCGGCTGCCATGATGAAGGCCAGTACCAGCCAGCCATGGTCGTTCCGGTAAGTCATCGCATAGTGGTTGCTGATCATGATGAACAGCACCGGCAGCGTGAAGTAGTTATTGTGGACGCTGCGCTGCTTGGCCTTCTGGCCATGCACCGGGTCCGGCATGCGGCCGGCCGACATGGCCTCTACCATCTTGCGCTGGCCCGGAATAATCAGCATCAGCACATTGCCAACCATGATGGTGCCGATCAGCGCACCGATATGAATGTAGGCGGCACGGCCGCTCAGCACATGCGTAAGGCCATATGCGGCAGCGGTAATCAGCGCGAAGATCACTACGCCGAACGCCGCATCGTGCTTACCCAGCGGCGAGCGGCATAGCAGGTCGTACACGGTCCAGCCGACCACCAAGGTGCCGATGCCGATGCCGACGGCTTGTAAGCTGGTGAGGTCCGCTACCGACTTATCGATCATCATCGCTTGCGCGTTGAAGTAGTAGGCGATAGTCAGCAGCGCAATGCCGGACAGCCAGGTGGAATACGCTTCCCACTTAAACCAGTGCAGATCTTTCGGCAGCTCGGCCGGTGCGACCAGATACTTTTGCGGATTATAGAAACCACCGCCATGCACCGCCCACAGCTCGCCCGACACGCCCTTCTTCGCCAGCTCCGATCCCGGCGCCGGCGGACGGATCGAATTATCCAGCCACACAAAATAAAACGAGGCGCCTATCCATGCGATGCCGGTGATGATATGCAGCCAGCGCACAAGAAGGTTGGCCCACTCAAGGCCGTACGGGATCAGGTATTCCATGTATTTTTTTATCGGGTCAAAGATGTGGCTAATTTACAGAAGATAAACGGATTTGATTCCTGCTACATGAACATTAGAGTATATTAGACATATTCGATCCCGTATAACGTTAGCCTGCTCATGTCCGCTTTGCCGCAACATCTGGACCTCCACCTGATCCGCATCCTCTACCTGCTGCTGGTCGAGAAAAATGTCTCCCGCGTCGCCCTCAAGTTGAATCAGCCGCAGCCCTCGATCTCGGCGTCGCTGCGCAAGCTGCGCGAGCTGACCGGCGATCCGCTTCTGGTGCGCGGTGCGCGCGGCATGGTGCCGACCCAGCACGGTGAAAGCCTGCTTGCACCAGCAAAGCGCATTCTGGACGAAACCGAGAACCTGTTCTTGAAGAAGGCACCTTTCGTGCCACAGGAAGAAGCGCGCACTTTTCATGTGGCCGCGCCGGACTATCTGGACAGCCAGTTCCTGCCGAATCTTGTAGCGCTGCTGCGACGCGGCTCGCCGAATAGCCGGATCAAGATTCACGGCCTTGGCGCGGGTTCGGACTATGTGCGCCTGCTGTCGGACGGCGACATGGACCTCGTCATCGCCAACTGGGACGAGCCGCCCGAGCACCTGCACATGTCCAAGCTGTTCGAAGATCCCATCATCTGCGTGATGCGCGCGGACTGTCCATACGCACTGCGCACCGCCAGCGACAAGATGACGATGGAAGACTATCTCTCGCTGCCGCACGTGGCGCCGACGCAGATCCTGCCCGGCTACCTTGGCGTGATCGACGATTATCTTGAGCGGCAAAACCTGCAGCGCAACGTGGTGGTGGAATCGGCCTACTTCGGCCTGATCCCCAATATGCTGGCGCAAACCGATTTGGTGCTGACCACCGGCACCCAGTTCGTGCGTCACTACGAAAAGCAGATGCCGCTGAAGAAGTTCACGGTACCAGTGAAGTTCCCGGCGATGCGCTTCTACCAGCTGTGGCACGAGCGCGTGCACCAGGCGCCGGAACACAAATGGCTACGCGAACAGGTCACTGCCGCCGCGAAGTCGCTGCTGCAAAAGTAAGCGCAGTCTTATAAACCTTAGGCCATACCGCATATATTGCGGCGACGCTGGCGCGTTATGATGTGAGCCATGATGACCACACTCCATGAACTGAATAGCTGCGACGCCGCCACCTTCATCGACCGCCTGCGCGGCATCTACGAGCATTCGCCGTGGATACCGGAACGCGCGGCGGTCCAGCGTCCTTTCGCCAACGAGACGGCGCTGAAGCTGGCCTTGCAGTCAGTGGTCAGCGCCGCCACGCTGGATGAGCAGCTTGGTCTGATCCGCGCGCACCCTGAATTGGCGGGCAAGGCTGCCGTCGCCGGACAGCTCACCGCCGAATCGACCAGTGAGCAAGCCAAGTCCGGCCTGCACCTTTGCAGTGCAGAGGAATTCGCCGTGCTGCACCAGCTGAATGCAGACTACAACGCCAAGTTCGGATTCCCCTTCATCCTCGCGGTCAAAGGCCCGACCGGGCAAGGGCTGACGCGGCAAGCCGTTATCGCTGCCTTCAAACGCCGTTTGAAGAACCAGCGCGCTGATGAAATTGCGGAATGTCTCCGCCAGATCAAACGCATCGCCGAGATTCGTCTTAACGACCTGCTGTCGGTTCAGCTGGAATTCGGCCCGGCCATCATGCAGTGGAGCGAAGAACTGGCCGCGTGGAGCGATGACGACAGCGGCCCGCTAACCTGCGCCTACATGACGCCAGCCCATCGCCAGACCGCCGCGCAAATTCTGGAGTGGATGCGCGCCGCCGGCATGGACGCGCACATCGACGCCGTCGGCAACGTGGCCGGCGTCTATCGCTCCGACGCGCTGAATGCGAAAACGCTGATGACCGGTTCGCACTACGACACCGTGCGCAACGGCGGCAAGTACGACGGCCGTCTCGGCATCCTGCTGCCGATTGCGCTGGTGCGCCACCTGCATCAGCGCGGCGAAAAACTGCCATTCCATTTTGAGATCGTCGCCTTCGCGGAAGAAGAAGGTGTGCGCTTCAAGAGTACTTTCCTCGGCAGTACCGCAGTGACGGGCCACTTCGACTTGTCGCTGCTCGACCAGACCGATGCCGATGGCGTCAGCATGCGCGATGCACTGCTGGCCGCTGGTCACGACGTGACGCGCATTTCCGCGATTGCGCGCAATCCAGCCGACTTGCTGGGCTTTGTAGAAGTCCATATAGAACAAGGTCCGGTGCTGCTGGAGCGCGATCTTGCGCTGGGCGTGGTGACGGCGATTGCAGGCAGCTCGCGCTACCTGGTCGACCTCACCGGCCTCGCCAGCCACGCCGGCACCACGCCGATGACCATGCGCAAAGACGCTGCCGCTGCGGCAGCGGAGATCGTGCTGCTGGTCGAACAGCGCTGCGCACAAGCGCCATCGTTGGTCGGCACCGTCGGCCAGTTGCAGGTGCCCGGTGGTTCGGTCAACGTGATTCCCGGCGCATGCAAACTGTCGCTCGACATCCGCGCTGCAGATGATGCGGTCCGCGTCGCGGCGGTGAAGGATGTATTGGACGGCATCGCCGCCATTTGCGCGCGCCGCCAGGTGGAAGTCAGTTTGCAGCAAATCGTCGACGCCAAAGCCGCACCGTGCGCGCCGCGCCTGATGCAGCAATTCGGCGATGCCATCGAACGCGCCGGCTTGCCACGCTACGACTTGCTGTCCGGCGCGGGGCACGATGCCATGGCGATGGCTGCCGTCACCGACGTCGCCATGCTGTTCACGCGCTGCGGCAACGGCGGCATCAGTCACAATCCGCTGGAAACCATGACCGCCGACGACGCCGACATCGCCGCCCGCGTGCTGCTGGACTTCCTCCGGCAATACAACCACCACGAAAAATAGTTTATTGACAACGAAATAGACGTACAATCCGAGCCTGAAGCATTTTCGACGTACTCTCAGACTCGGAGGTTTCAATGGCTACTGCTTGCAACAAGCTAATCCTGCGCTGGTACACGGGCGCCCTGCTGGCTCTCATGGCGCTGCCGACACTGGCGGACAACCTGCCCACCGCAGCGGTGCGCAAAGTGGACGACACTTACTACGGCACCACCATCAGCGATAACTACCGCTACTTCGAAGACGTCAAGAACACAGAAGTCGCAACGTGGATCAAAGCCCACAGCGACCATGCCTACAAAACCCTGAACCACATCAATGGCCGCGATGCGCTGCTGGCTGACCTGAGCAAGCTGGAAGCCTCAGTATCGGGCCGCGTCTACGCCGTCAATCGCGCGGCCGGCGACACCTGGTTCTATGAAAATCGCGGCGCCAACGATAACCAGTTCAAGCTATGCATGCGCGTTGGGCTGAACGGCAAGGAAGTGGTGCTGGTCGATCCGGACAAAATCGCCAAGCGCACCGGCAAGCCACACGCCATCAATTACTCCATGCCTTCGCCGGATGGACGCTATATTGCATACGGCCTGTCGCAGCAGGGTTCCGAGAGCGCCAGCCTGTATTTGCTGGATGTACGCACTGGCCGCAATATCGGCAAGCCGATCACCCGTGCGGACTTCGGCTGGCCTGACTGGGCGCCCGATAGCAAATCACTGCACTTCATCCGCCTGCAAGCACTCAAGCCCGGCGCGCCAGCGACCGATAAATTCCTGCACGCAGCGGTATGGCGCGTCGATCTGCCGAACGCGAAACTGGCGCCGGCGCCGCTGATCAGCGACCAAACACCCGGCATTGACATGCGCGCCGAAGAGACGCCTTTCTCCGACACCAGTGCCGACGGCCGCTGGGTGTTCGCCAGCGTCGTCAACGGCGTGCAGCGCGAGCGCAAGATGTATGTGGCGAGTGCAGCCGACGTCAAGGCAGGCAAGCCTCCCTGGCGTAAGCTGATCGATTATCAGGACGAAACCACCAATGTCGTCTACATGAACGACAAGATATACCTGGTCTCCCACAAAAAAGCGCCACGCTCGGAGGTCAAGGTGCTGGATGTGACGAAGCCCGGCGCCATACCGGAAACCTTGATCGCAGAAAGCAAACGCGTGATCGTCAGTATCGGCGCGGCTGCCGACGCACTGTATATCGAATCACGCGAGGGCAATATCAAGCGTTTGTCCAAACTGGACTACCAGGCCGGCGCCCGCCAGCAAGATGTGAAGCTGCCATTGGATGGCACTTTTGTACTCGATGAAATGGAGAGTAACGGCGGCGCAGCCAATCCGCGCTTCCCCGGCGTGGTGCTGGACTTGCAAAGCTGGACGCAGGCGCGCCAGCTGTACAGCGTGGCGGCGGATGGCACTGTGACTAACACCGGCTTGCAACCGATTGGTCCTTACGATGCCCCCTCCGACATTGAGACACGCGAAGTGCTGGTGCCCAGCCATGACGGCGCGCTGGTACCAATGTCGATCATCTATCGCAAGGGAACCAAGCTGGATGGCAGCAATCCCACCCTGCTATACGGCTACGCCGCCTACGGCATGACCGAGGAGCCACGCTACTCGCTATATCGGCTGGCGTGGCTCAATCGCGGCGGCATCTGGGCGGTGGCAAATCCGCGCGGCAGCGGCGTGTTTGGCGAAGAGTGGTATCGCGGCGGCTACAAGGCCACCAAGCCAAACACCTGGAAAGACTTTATCGCCTGCGCCGAGTACCTGATTGCACAGGGCTATAGCAAGCCGGCCAAGTTGGGCATCTACGGCGGCAGTGCAGGCGGCATCCTGGTTGGACGGACGATGACGGAGCGCCCCGACTTGTTTGCCGCCGTGGTCTCCGCCGTCGGCGTCAACGACACGCTGCGCTTCGAGTTCACCTCCAACGGGGTGACCAACATCCCGGAATTCGGCAGCGTTAAAACCGACGCTGGATTCAAGGCCTTGCTGGCGATGAGCACACTGGCCAATGTCAAAGATGGCACCGCGTATCCAGCGCTGCTGGTGTACGGCGGTTTCAATGATCCCCGTGTGGAAATCTGGCACAGCGCCAAACTGGCTGCGCGCGTACTTGCGGCCAGCACCAGCGGCAAGCCGGTATTGCTACGGGTGGACTACGATTCAGGCCACGGCATTGGCAGCACCAAACAGCAGCAACTCGCGGAGCGTGCGGATATTTTCGCCTTCCTGCTATGGCAATTTGGCCAGCCGGAATATGCACTAAAGCCGTAACGCCGCCAGCGCTTCCGCCAACTGCGCGATGACCGGCGTCCAGCCGCCGTCGCGCGGCTGGCGAAACAGGCGCATGGTGGGATACCACGGCGTGTCGTTGCGATCTGCCATCCATCGCCAGTCGCAGCGATAGTCGGGCAGCAGCAGCCAGCATGGCTTGCCCATCGCGCCGGCGAGGTGCGCCACGGCCGTGTCCACGCTGATCACCAGATCGAGATTGGCAATGACGGCGGCAGTGTCGGCGAAATCGCCCAGTTGCGATCCGATCGGATGCAGCGACATGCCCGTTGGCGGCAACAGCGCTTCCGCCTCGCCCGCGCCTTTTTGCAGGCTGACGAAATGCACTTGCGCCGCAGCGAGCGGCGCGAGCGTCATCAACGATGGCAGTGAACGGTCTGCGTCATTTTCGAAGTTACCGTTGCCGCGCCACGCGAGACCGACGCGCAAGCCTTGCTGCGGCAGTTGCTCGTGCCAATGAGCCGCCAACTCCGGTTGCGCGTGCAGGTACGGCACCGTCGCTGGAATCGACGACATCGTGGTGCCGAACACTCCCGGCAAACGCATGGGCCGCGTCCAATAATCCCAGCCTCCCGGCAGCGCCTCGCCCAGCGCGTACACATGGTCTGCACCCGGCAGTGTGGCGAACAAGCGCCGCAAGGCCGGATGGCACACTACCGACACCGTCGCACCACGCGCCTTCAGCTGCGCGGCATAACGGCAGAAATGAATCATGTCGCCATGCCCCGCCTCCAGCCCGATCACAATGGACTTGCCGTCCAGCGGCTCGCCTTCCCAGAACGGGCAATCGAAAGACAGTGGGAAGTGGTCGAACTGCCAGCGCGCATCGAGCATGCGCCAGCCCTCTTCAAAGCGCGCCTGCCGCAGCAGCAGGTAACTGAGATTGAACTGCGCCCGCGCATGATCCGGTTCCAACGCCAGCGCGCGCCGGTAGCACGCCTCACCTTCCTGCTCGCGATGCGTACATACCAGCAGCACGCCAAGCTGGCTCCACGCCGTCGGCGAGTCGGGCGCCAGCTCCACCGCCGCGCGCATGGCCACCTCCGATTCCGCAAAGCGCTTTTCCTTCAACAGCAGCGCACCAAGATTCTGCTGTAGCTGCGCGTGATCCGGCATCAGCGCAATCGCCTGTCGATAGTGGAACTCCGCCTCCCCCACAGCGCCCTGCAGCTCCTTCAGATAACCGAGATTCGCCCGCGCAGCCGCATGCCACGGTTGCAGTTCCAGCGCCTGCAGATAGCACGCCTCCGCCGCTGCGAGGTCGCCGGCAGCCATATGGTGATTGGCATCGAGGTAGAGTTGCTGTGGATCTGTATGCGTCATGAGAAAAACACAGCCAGCCGGTCTTCCGGCAGCGGCTTGCTGTACAAATAGCCCTGGTAGTAATGACAGCCTTCATCCATCACAAACGCCAGCTGCTCCGGCGTCTCCACACCTTCGGCCAGCACCGACATGCCCAGCGTTTTTCCCAGGCCGACAATCATGCGCACGATGGCGGCGCCGTGGCCTTCCTTCTGCGCGTCCCAAATGAAGGAGCGATCGATCTTCAATTGCGACAGCGGCAAGCGATGCAGGTACGACAGCGACGAATAACCGGTGCCGAAATCATCCACCGCAAAGCGTACACCCACCTCACGCAGGCGCTGCATCTTTTGGATCGTGCCTTCGACGTCCTTGATCAACAGGCTCTCTGTCAGCTCAAGCCGCAGACGGTCCGGCCGCGCGCCGGTTTGCTTCAGCACATCCAGCACCTGCTCGACAAAGTCCGGCCGATGGAATTGAACGGGGCTGACATTGACCGACATCTCCAATCGCGCCGTGCGCTCATCGTCCGCCCAGCGCGACAGCAAGCCGCAGGCTTCCATCAACACCCAGCAACCGAGATGCAGAATCATGTTGGTTTCTTCCGCCACCGGGATGAACTCCACCGGCGGCACCATCCCGCGCTGTGGATGGCGCCAGCGCAGCAGCGCCTCCACGCCGGCCAGCTTGCCGTCGATAGTGGCCAATGGCTGGTAGTGCAGCTCGAATTCCTGATTCGCCAGCGCGCGCCGCATGTCAGTCTCCAGCATCGCGCGCGCCGACACGCGCGCCTCCATTGCCGGATCAAAGAACGACACGTTGTTGCGGCCAGCCGCCTTGGCCTGGTACATGGCCAGGTCGGCCCGTTTCAGCACCTCTTCAATGCCCAATCGTTCGCGCCCGAACAACGCTACGCCGATACTCGGTGTGCTGTAATGCTCAACACCGTCCACATTGAACGGCGCATGGAACGCCTGCAGCAGCTTGGAGGCGATGTCGCGCGCCACCGCCGGCGCGTCCGTGCCCAGGTCTTCCAGCAGCACCACGAATTCATCGCCGCCGAAACGCGCCACGGTATCGCAGCTGCGTACCGCCGCATCAAGCCGGTCGGCTACTTGCTGCAACAGGATGTCACCCTTGTCATGCCCGCGGGTGTCGTTGATGCTCTTGAAGTGATCAAGGTCGATGAACAGCGTGGCGCCGGGACGGCCGGTGCGCTGGCCCAGTGCCAGCGCGTGTTCAAGACGATCCAGCAGCAACTGGCGATTCGGCAGGCCGGTCAGCTTGTCGTAGAAGGCCATGCGATGGATTTCCGCCTCCGTCGCCTTGCGGTCGCTGATGTCGCGGAAGTAGATGGTCAGGCCTTCTTCGGATGGATAGGCGCGAATCTCGGTCCACAAATCCAGCGGCGCGTAGTGTTCCTCGAACGACACCTGCTCGTTGGTGTCTACCGCCTTGTGATAGGCGCGGTAATATGGACCGCCCACAGCTTCCGGGAAGACGTCCCACAGGCAGCGTCCCAGCACTTCCTCGCGCACGACTTTCGTCAGCCGTGCCGCATTACCATTCATGTAGCGGATTTCCCAATCATGGCCGAGCATCAGGACCGCATCCGAGATGCTTTCCAGCGTGGCCGTCAGGCATGCCGCCTGCAGCGCTTCGGTATGGGATTTCAATGGGTCTTGCATGATGAAAGCGGCCAGGATCCGATATGAAACTACCAGTATGCGCCCCAGCCGCCCTGAGGTCAAACGACGCGCGCGCGCTCCAGCATGGCGTGCAGCAAGACGTTGCAGCCGGCTTCCAGGTGCTCTGCCTTGGCATCCTCGATTTCATTGTGGCTGATGCCGTCCTTGCATGGCACGAAGATCATGCCGGCCGGCGCCAGGCGCGCGGCGTAGATGGCGTCGTGTCCTGCACCGGAGACCACGTCCATGGTCGAATATCCCAGCTTGGCGGTGGCGCTGCGCACCGCGTCCACGCACTCCGGGTGGAATGGACATGGCGGATAGTAGGAAACGCGCTCGATAGAAATCTTCAAGCCTGTTTCGCTGCGCGTCTTGTCGATAAAGGCCAGCATCTCTTCATGCATGGTGTTGAGCAGCTGATCGTTTACGTTGCGCAGGTCGATGCTGAATTTGACTTCACCCGGAATCACGTTGCGGCTGTTCGGGAACACCTGCACCATGCCCACCGTGCCGCGTCCATACGGCGGATAGCGGTTAGCGATGGCCACCACTTCTTGCATGATGCGGGTTGAGACTTGCATCGCGTCCTTCCGCAGGTGCATCGGCGTTGGGCCGGCGTGGGCTTCCATGCCAGTCACCACGCAGTCGTACCACGAGAGGCCCATCACCGCGGGCACCACGCCGATTACCTTGTCGGCGTCTTCCAGCACCGGGCCTTGTTCGATGTGGGTTTCAAAGTAAGCGCCAATAGGATGATCGCCCGGAACTTGCTGGCCTTTGTAGCCGATCCGATCCAGTTCTTCGCCAACCGACTTGCCATCGACATCGCGCGCCGCGTACGCCGTCTCCAGCGAGAACGCGCCACAGAACACGCCGGAGCCCATCATCACCGGCACAAAGCGCGAGCCTTCTTCGTTGGTCCAGAAGGCGACTTCAATCGGCGCCTCGGTTTTGATTTTGAGGTCGTTCAGCGTACGCACCACTTCAAGGCCGGCCAGCACGCCGTAATTGCCATCGAACTTGCCACCGGTCGGCTGCGTGTCGATATGGCTACCGGTCATCACTGGCGGCAGCGCGTTGTTGGTGCCATCGCGGCGCATGAAGACATTGCCAATCTGGTCGATCGTGATCGACAGGCCGGCATCCTTGGCCCAGCCGACAACAAGGTCGCGGCCTTGTTTATCAAGGTCCGTCAGCGCCAGTCGCTTGACGCCGCCCTTTTCCGTTGCGCCGATTTTGGCCAGCTCCATCAGCGATGCCCACAGGCGGTCACCATTAATTTTCATCTTAAACTCCTTAGCGCGCCGACGTTGCTTTGAACGCCGGGCGATTGATATAGCGGCCAGCGCCCTCCACTGCCATCAGCACGCCGCGATGGAACACGACGTTACCGGCAGACAGGGTGGTGCTCGGGATGCCACGCACGGTACGGCCTTCAAATACATTGAAGCCGCCTTTTGCAAACTGCGTCAGTGCGGAGATGGTGCGCGTGCCTTCGGGATCCCACACCACCACGTCCGCATCCGCTCCTGGCGCAATCACGCCCTTGCGCGGATAGATGTTGAAGATTTGTGCCGCATTGGTGGACGTCACCTTGACGAACTCCGATGGCGTCAGCAAACCGGAATTCACGCCCTCGTCCCAGATCACCGACATGCGGTCTTCCACGCCGCCGCAGCCGTTCGGGATCTTGGTGAAGTCGTCCTTGCCGGCCGCCTTCTGCTCGGCGCAGAAGGTGCAGTGGTCGGTGGCGGTGGTGTGCAGGTTCCCGCCTTGCAGCCCTTGCCACAAGGCCTTCTGATGATGCTTGCTGCGGAACGGAGGGCTCATCACGTGGCCTGCTGCGAATTCCAGGTCGTCACTCTGATACACGCTGTCGTCCACGATCAGGTGGCCGGCCAGCGCTTCACCATACACGCGCTGCCCGTGCGCACGGGCGCGCGTGATGGCTTCCAGCGACTCCTCGCACGAGACGTGCACGATGTACACCGGCGTATGCAACACGTTGGCGATGGCGATGGCACGGTTGGCTGCTTCCGCCTCCACTTCCGGTGGCCGCGATAGCGGATGCGAACTTGGCCCGGTCAGGCCGCGCTTGAGCAGGTCCTGCTGCAGCTGATAAACCAGTTCGCCGTTCTCCGCGTGCACGGTCGGCATCGCACCCAGGTCCAGGCAGCGGCGGAAGCTCTTCACCAGCGTTTCGTCATCCGCCATGATGGCATTCTTGTACGCCATGAAGTGCTTGAAGCTATTGACGCCGTGGTCTTTCACGAGGATGCCCATATCGCGGTGCACGGTGTCGTCCCACCACGTAATCGCCACGTGGAAGGTGTAGTCGCTGGCCGACTTCTTGGCCCACTCGCGCCACTGGTGATAGGCCTCGATCAGGTTCTGCTTCGGCGCTGGAATCACAAAGTCGATGATGGTGGTGGTGCCACCGGCCAGGCCTGCGGCGGTGCCGGTGTAGAAATCATCCTGCGTCACCGTGCCCATGAACGGGAGGTTCATGTGCGTGTGCGGATCGATCCCGCCCGGCATCACGTACTGGCCACCGGCGTCGATCACCTTGGCGCCGGCCGGTACGTCCAGGCTCTCGCCAACTGCGATGATCTTGTCGCCGTCGCATAGCACGTCGGCACGGAAAGCGCGATCGGCATTGACTACGGTGCCGCCACGGATGATTGTTTTCATAAGCGTCTCCTTACGGGTGAGCCGGCGCGCGCACTGCGGGCACGGTCTTCCCTTTCATCATAAGCCCATACACGGCAGCCGAAATGGCAATGCCGACGAACCATGCATAGGTATAAATCGTTTTAAACGTTTCCGACACATCCGGGAAGGAGGCCGGGAAAGCGGCATTCAGGAAGCCAGGGATATTCGGCACCACGCCGATGATAAACGCCACCAACGCCGCCGTATTCCAACCGTTCCCGTACGAATACTGGCCGTTTTCGCGATACAGTTCAGTGACGTTCAACTCCGTCTTGCGCACGAAGTAGTAATCGACAATCAGCACACCGGCGATAGGACCGAGCAGCGCCGAGTAGCCGATCAGCCATGTGAAGACGTAGCCCTGGGTCGATTCCAGTATCTTCCAGGGCATCATCAGGATGGCGATGCCTGCGGTGATGTAGCCACCGGTTTTGTAGCTGATGGTTTTCGGCGCCAGCGCCGAGAAGTCGTAGGCCGGGCCGACCAGGTTGGCGGCGAGGTTGACGGACACCGTATCGATCAGCAGAATCAGCAAGGCCACCAGCACGGCGGCGCCAGTCATGCGGCTCGACAGCTCAACCGGATCCCAGATCGCCTTGCCATACAAAACCACCGTGGCCGAGGTCACGATCACCGCCAGTGCGGCCAGCAACCCCATAGGCACCGGCAGGCCGACAGTCTGGCCGATCACCTGGTCGCGCTGCGTTTTAGCGAAGCGGGTAAAATCGGGAATGTTCAGCGCCAGCGTAGCCCAGAAACCTACCATCGCCGTCAACGAAGGCCAGAAGGTAGACCAGAACTGCCCGGCCTTCTTGCCGCCTTCCACAAATTGCGACGGTGCGGACAGCAGCTCACCAAAACCGCCAGCCTTGCTGTGCACCCAGGCCAGCAAAACGAAGCAGATCACAATCTTCAGCGGCGCGGTGTAGGTCTCCAGTTTGCGGATCGCATCCATGCCGTGCACGATGTAGTAGAACTGGATGGCCCAGAACGCGAGGAAGCAAAGCAACTGGCCGCCGTTGATGCCGAGACCCGCGATCTTGTCGCCACCGATATCGCCGCCCGCCATCACGCCCAGCAGCGTGTAGATCATCGAGCCGCCGAACCAAGTCTGGATACCATACCATCCGCAAGCGACGATGGCGCGCATCAGCGCCGGCAGACGCGCACCGGCGGTGCCGAACGAAGCACGCGCCAGCACCGCATACGGAATGCCGTACTTGGTGCCTGCGTGGCCGATCAACAGCATCGGCAGCAGCACGATGGCGTTAGCAAGAAACACCGTCAACACGGCCTGGTAACCGGACATCCCACCCTCGATCAAACTGGCCGACAACGTGTAGGCCGGTATGCACATCACCATGCCAACCCACAGCGCGGAAAAGTGATACCAACGCCATGTGCGCTGTGCCGCCGTTGTCGGCGCGAGGTCTTCGTTCCAGAGTTGCGTGCTGCCAGATGATTCTGTGCTCAAGGCGTTCTCCAAAAAGGTTATATGTACCTTTAACGCTGCAAGTTCCGTACCTAAGCTGCTTCAACCACCTTGACATTTTCCGCGCGCGGATTGCGCGGGTCCTGCGTCCAGTTCATGTATGGTTTGCCGGTATCCTGCGGCACCATCGTGATGCAGCCCTGCACCGGACAGGTGATCTCGCACAGATTACACCCAACGCATTCTTCTTTGTTGACTTCATACGTACGCACGCCGCTGGCCGCGTCGATCAGCTGGTTGATCGACTGGTGCGACGTATCTTCGCACGCCACGTAGCAACGGCCGCACTTGATGCAGTCGTCCTGGTTGATCTGCGCGATGACCTGATAATTCATGTTCAGGTATTTCCAGTCGGTGGTGTTAGGCACCGCCTTGCCGGAGAAGTCGCTGATGTTCTTGTAGCCCTTCTCGTCCATCCAGCGCGACAGCCCATCCTTCATCTCTTCAACGATGCGGAAGCCGTGCAGCATGGCGGCTGTGCAGACCTGCACGCAGCCAGCACCGAGCGCCATGAACTCCGCCGCGTCACGCCAGTTGCCAATGCCGCCGATGCCGGAAATCGGCAGGCCCGCCGTCTGCGGATCGCGCGCAATCTCGGCCACCATATTGAGTGCAATCGGCTTCACGGCAGAACCGCAATAGCCGCCGTGCGTGCTGGCGCCGCCGACGATCGGGAAGGCCACCATCTGGTCTAGATCCAAATGCGTAATCGAGTTGATGGTGTTGATCAGCGAAACCGCATCCGCGCCGCCAGCTTTCGCTGCACGCGCCGGTGCACGCACGTCGGTGATGTTCGGTGTGAGCTTGACGATGACCGGCAGCTTGGTATTCTGCTTGCACCAGCGCGTGACCATTTCCACGTACTCCGGCACCTGCCCCACTGCCGCGCCCATGCCGCGCTCCGGCATGCCGTGCGGGCAGCCGAAATTCAGTTCAATGCCATCTGCGCCGGTAGCTTCCACCAGCGGCATGATGTCGGCCCACAGTTTTTCTTCGCACGGCAGCATCAGCGACACGATGATGACGCGATCCGGCCAGTCCTTCTTCACCTGCGTAATCTCTTGCAGGTTGATTTCCAGCGAACGGTCGGTAATCAGCTCGATGTTATTGAAGCCGAGGACTTCGCGGTTCTTGCCGTAATGCGCCGAGTAGCGCGACGACACGTTGACGGCAGCAGGATCTTCGCCCAGCGTTTTCCACACCACACCGCCCCATCCCGCTTCAAATGCGCGCACCACGTTATAGGCCTTGTCCGTCGGCGGCGCGGAGGCCAGCCAGAATGGATTGATGGACTTGATACCGCAAAATTCTATGCTCAGGTCAGCCATGATTCAGGCTCCTTCAAACGTTGATATCGGCATGGATGGCGTGTGCCGCCAGCTTGCCATGTTGGACCGCTTGCACGGTCAGATCCTGTCCAGGCGCCACACAGTCGCCGCCGGCGTAGATGCGCGGCAGGACTGTGCGGAACTGATCGTCGACGTGGATTTTGTCACCGTCGCGTTTCAGCGTTTTCGCCAGCGGATCGCTGATGCTCGTTGCGTCCATGCTTTGGCCGATAGCCTTGAAGATCGCGTCAGCTGCAATTTCAAAGGTCTCACCGGTGCCGGACAGGCGGCCGTTCACCACCGCCGTTTTTTCAAAACGCATGCCGCGCACACGGCCCGTCTCATCCAGCAACACTTGCTGCGGCTGCGCCCAGGTACGCATGCGGACTTGGTTTTCTTTTGCGATGTGCTGTTCGTGTTCGGTGGCGCTCATGGCTTCGAAGCCACGGCGATAGACCAGCGTCACTTCGTCCGCGCCGAGGCGCTGAATTTGCACCGCCATATCGATAGCTGTGTTACCAGCGCCGATGACGATGGCGCGCGATGGCACCGGCAGCTTGCTCAAATCGTCCGACTGGCGCAGTGCGGCGATGTAGTCGACGGCGGCCAGCAGGCCCGGAGCATCTTCGCCGGTCAGGCCCATTTGCTTGCTGGCGCCGAGGCCAAGGCCGAGGAACACTGCGTCATATTGCGCGTGCAAATCCTTGAGCTGCACATTGCCACCCAATGTCTGCCCATGCTTGATGGTGATGCCGCCGATTTGTAGCAGGAAGTCCACTTCCTTCTGCGCGAAGTTATCGGTTAATTTGTACTTGGCGATGCCGTATTCATTGAGGCCGCCGGATTTTTCTTTGGCTTCGTAGATCACCACGTCGTTGCCCAGCATGGCCAGGCGGTGCGCGCACGACAGGCCTGCGGGGCCTGCGCCTACCACGGCGATTTTCTTGCCAGTGGATGCGGCACGCTGGAACGGATGCTCTTCGAACTTCATGTTGTCGATGGCGTAGCGCTGCAGCAGGCCGATTTTCACCGGCTGGCCTTCCGCATCGTGATTGCGCACGCAGGCGTCCTCACACAGGATTTCGGTCGGACAGACGCGCGCGCAGCTGCCTCCAAGGATGTTCTGTTTCAGGATGCCGGCTGCGGCGCCATTGATATTCTCATCGTGGATATTACGGATAAAACTCGCCACATCGATGTCCGATGGGCAGATGCGCGTGCACGGCGCATCGTAGCAATACAGGCAGCGCGAGCTTTCAATGGCAGCCTGCCTCGCATTCAACGCAGGCGCAAGGTCAGTGAAGTGTTTCGCCAGTGATTCATTGGCTTCCTTCGATTTCGGCAGGTAGCTAAGCGATTCGAGAATCATGATAGTTCCAGGTTATTTATTTCATCTGAGGGAATGCAAATTCTGCGCCAGCGCTGGCGGTATTCGGCCAGCGCTGCATCACTGCTTTGTGGCGCGTGTAGAAACGCACACCTTCCGGACCATATGCGTGGTGGTCGCCGAACAGGCTGCGCTTCCACCCACCAAAACTGTTGAACGCCATCGGCACCGGCAACGGCACATTCACACCTACCATACCGACTTGAATTTGCCGCACAAATTCGCGCGCCACGCCGCCGTCGCGCGTGTAGATCGCTACGCCGTTGCCGTACTCATTGCGGTTGATCAGTTCCACCGCGCTGCCCACATCAGGAGAGCGCAGCATGCATAGCACCGGTCCGAAAATCTCTTCCTTGTAGATCGTCATATCCGGCGTGACGTGATCGAACAAAGTGCCGCCTACAAAGAAGCCGTTCTCGCGTCCAGGCACTTTGAGATTGCGTCCATCGACCACCAGTTTCGCGCCTTGCTCAACACCTTCGCCTATCAAGCGCTCTATGCGCTGCTTGGCTGCGTTGGTAACGACAGGCCCCATTTCGGCATCGCCTGCCATACCGTCGCGCACTTTCAGTGCAGCGGTGCGCTTTGCCAGTGCATCGACAATCTTGTCGCCGGCATCGCCAACTGCGACGACCACAGAGATGGCCATGCAGCGCTCGCCGGCCGAGCCAAATGCTGCGCCCATCAGCGCATCCACCGTCATCTCCATATCTGCATCCGGCATGACGACCATATGATTTTTCGCTCCACCCAATGCCTGCACGCGCTTGCCCGCTGCACTGCCACGCGAGTAGATGTATTCAGCAATCGGCGTCGATCCGACGAAGCTAATGGCTTGCACCACTGGATGGTCGAGCAGCGCATCAACCGTAACCTTATCGCCTTGCACGACATTGAAGACGCCATCCGGCAGGCCAGCTTCTTTCAACAAACGTGCATGCAGCAGCGACGGCGACGGATCGCGTTCCGAAGGCTTCAAAATAAAAGTATTCCCGCATGCGATGGCAATCGGGAACATCCACATTGGCACCATCACCGGGAAGTTGAACGGCGTGATGCCGGCCACCACGCCCAGCGATTGGCGCATCGACCACGCATCGATGCCGCGTGAGATCTGGTCGGTGAATTCGCCCTTCAGCATTTGCGGTATGCCGACCGCAAATTCCACCATCTCGATACCGCGCGCCACTTCGCCTTGCGCATCGGCGAAAGTCTTACCATGCTCGCGCGTGATGAGCGCCGCAAATTCGTCGGTGTGCTGCTGGCACAGTTGCAGGTACTTGAACAGCACGCGTGCGCGCGTCAGCGGCGGCGTGGCGGACCACGAAGGGAATGCTTGTTCAGCGGCGCGCACGGCGGCGTCAACTTCTTCCGCCGTGCCCAGCGCCACTTTGGCTACCGGTTCACCCAATGCTGGATTGAACACGTCTGCATGGCGGCCGCTTTGCGTATCGACGGTAACGCCGTTGATGAAATGGGTGATGGTATCCATAATGCTCTTTCAAAAAACGTTCAGCCCAACAGGCTGTCCGCGTCTACATAGGTATAGCCAAGACCATGCGCCACTGCTTCGTAAGTGACGTGCCCCTGGCAGACATTCAAACCGTTCTTCAAATGCGGGTTGGCTTTCAGCGCTTTCTGCCAGCCCTTGTCAGCCAGCGCGACTGCGTGGCCTATCGTTGCGTTGTTCAATGCGAAGGTCGAGGTGCGCGCCACTGCGCCCGGCATATTCGCCACGCAGTAGTGCACTACGCCATCCACCACATAGGTCGGCTGCTCGTGCGTGGTGGCGTGCGATGTTTCAAAGCAGCCGCCTTGATCGATCGCCACGTCCACCACCACCGCGCCTTGCTTCATGCGCGCGATCATGGCCTTGGTCACCAGCTTGGGCGCCGCTGCTCCCGGCACCAACACGCCGCCGATCACCAGGTCCGCATCCAGCACCGCTTCCTCGATCGAGTGCGCGTTGGAGAACATGGTGGAGATGCGGTTGCCGTACACGAGGTCCAACTGGCGCAGGCGGTCGATGTTCTTATCCAAAATCGTCACGCGCGCGCCGATGCCAACTGCCATCTGCAAGGCATTGGTTCCGACCACGCCGGCGCCGATAATCGCGATATGACCTGGCGCCACGCCCGGCACGCCGCCCAGCAGCAAACCCATGCCGCCCTTGGATTTTTCAAGGTGCGCAGCGCCAGCCTGGATCGACATGCGCCCCGCCACCTCGCTCATCGGCGCCAGCAGCGGCAAGCCGCCGTTTGCCCCGGTGATGGTTTCGTACGCGAGGCAAACCGCACCGGATTTGACCAAAGCGCGGGTCTGCTCCGGGTCCGGCGCAAGATGCAAATAGGTGTACAGGATCTGCCCTTGGCGCAGCATCGCGCATTCCTGCGGCTGCGGTTCTTTCACCTTCACGATCATCTCGGCGCGGGCGAAAATCTCGGCCGCCTCGGCGACGATGCTGGCGCCGGATGCTTCATACATCGCATCCGAAAGGCCGATGGCCGCGCCAGCGTTTTGTTGTACCAGTACTTGATGACCACGCAAAACGAGTTCCTTGACACTGGCCGGGGTAAGGCCAACACGGGACTCCTGGTTCTTAATCTCTTTTGGGACGCCGACCAGCATGGTTGTCTCCTTCAGTTTAGGTTTTTAAGTACTTCCCTCAGCTTTCCAAACAATTCATCGATGTGCTTTTTCTCCAGCACCAGCGGTGGCGACAGCGCGATGATATCGCCCGTCACGCGGATCAAGATGCCGTCTTCAAATGCCTGCTTGAAGGCGGCGAAGGCACGTGCACCGGGCTTGCCTGCAATCGGCGCCAGCTCGATACCGGCGATCAGACCAATGGTGCGGATGTCGATCACGTGCGGCAGGCCTTTCAGCGAATGCACCGCATCGGCCCAGTACTCGGCCATACCAGCTGCGTGTTCGAGGATCTTCTGTTCCTTGAATACTTCCAGCGTGGCCAGCGAAGCGGCGCAAGCAACCGGGTGGCCCGAGTAGGTGTAGCCGTGGAACAGTTCAATGCCGGCCGGTGCATCCATGAAGGCGTCGTGGATATGCTTTTTGCTGAACACCGCGCCCATTGGAATGGTGCCGTTGGTGAGACCTTTTGCAGTGGTCATCATGTCCGGCTCAACGTCGAAGTA
Source organism: Duganella flavida (assembly GCF_009857445.1). Lineage (GTDB taxonomy): Bacteria > Pseudomonadota > Gammaproteobacteria > Burkholderiales > Burkholderiaceae_D > Rugamonas > Rugamonas flavida. The sequence goes on along the minus strand of NZ_WWCN01000002.1, from coordinate 351,806 downwards.
GTCGCCGGCGAACGGCGTGGTCAAACGGCCGAAGCCCGTAATCACTTCGTCGAAGATCAGCAGGATGCCGTGCTTGGTGCACAGTTCGCGCAGGCGCTTGAGATAACCCTTCGGCGGAATCAGCACGCCGGTGGAACCAGCCACCGGCTCAACGATCACCGCCGCGATGGTTGATGCGTCGTGCAGTGCGACGATGCGCTCCAGTTCATCGGCCAGGTTGGCGCCGTGTTCCGGCTCGCCGCGTGTGTAGGCGTTCTTATCGAGATTATGGGTGTGCGGCAGGTGATCGACGCCCGGCAGCATCACGCCATACGGCTTGCGGTTGCCGGCAATGCCACCCACCGAGATGCCGCCGAAGCCAACACCGTGGTAGCCGCGCTCACGCCCGATCAGGCGCGTGCGGCTCGCTTCACCGCGCGCCTTGTGATACGCCAGCGCCATCTTCAACGCGGTATCCACCGCTTCAGAACCGGAGTTGGTGTAGAACACATGGCCGTAGCGGTGGTTGGTGTACTCCATCAGCTTTTCGGCGAGATCGAACGCGGCCGGGTGGCCCATCTGGAAGGTCGGTGCGAAATCGAGCTGGCCGACCATCTCGCGCACGGCGGCGACAATCTTCGGTTGCGCGTGGCCGCAAGGCACACACCACAAGCCCGCCGCGCCATCCAGGATGCTGCGGCCGTCGACGTCCTTGTAGTACATACCTTCCGCCGATACCAGTAGACGTGGGTTCTGCTTGAAATCGCGGTTGTTCGTGAACGGCATCCAGAAGGACGCCATCGATTCGGGGCGAGACTCGTTCATGCACATCTCCTATGAAACAACTGCTTTCGGATTTTTTTGACAGACCGTAAAAAAATTTACCAGTTGGCAAAATGATGATGCAATAATAGACAGCAGGACAACTATGGCACAGATACACATTTCATCAAACTGTCCAACCGTACTGGCAACAAAAACACTACAGTTTTGGAGTTGAGGATGGAAGAAGGAAGTTGGCCCTGCGTCGCTATTGAGCGCAGGCAGAAAGGTAGCCTGGTCGAGCAGATCGTTGCGGCGATCAGCAGCATGGTCGCGCGCCGTGAGTTGCGTGTTGGCACCAAGATGCCTTCTGTACGGCAGTTTGCAAAGTGTAATGGTGTCAGTACCTTTACAGTTGTGGAGTCCTACGACCGGCTGGTAACGCTTGGACTGCTATCCTCGCGCCGAGGTTCCGGCTATTTTGTGGCGCGGCAGGATTTGCCGGCCACGCTGCTGCCGGCCGCGATGCAGGCTACGCCGCACGCCATCGATGCGCTCACGCCCGAGCTGTATTCCGGCGTGTCCGAAGCGCTGCCGGTGGGCGCGGGCTGGCTGCCACCCGAGTGGTATGGCGAGGACACCATTCTCGACGCCGTGCGGCAGGCCATGCGTATCCCGGCCAACCGTCTGCGCGGCTACGGCCATCCGCTCGGCTTCCCGACTTTGCGCCAGCAGATGGCGGCGACACTCAGCGACGAGCTATTCCCGGTGGAGGCGGAGCAAATCCTGCTCACGCACGGCGCCACCCATGCCTTCGATCTGGTGCTGCGCACACTCACCAAGCCGGGCGACACGGTGTTCGTGGAAGATCCCGGCTACAGCAACCTGCTGTCGCTGATACGCCACCACGGCTGCGTCGCGGTCGGCATTCCACGCGGTGAAAACGGACTCGATCTGGACCTGCTGGCGCAGCAGGCGGCGCAAGCGCAGCCAAAACTCATGTTCGTCAACACGGTGCTGCAAAATCCGCTCGGCACCTCGCTCAGCGCGGCGCAGGCGCACCGCTTGCTCGCCTTGGCCGAGCAGTTCGATTTCTGGCTGGTGGAGGACGATATCTATCGCGAGCTGGCGCCGCGCGGCGAAGCCTCGCTGGCGGCAATGGACGGACTGCGACGCGTGATCCGCGTCGGCAGCTTTTCCAAGACACTGTCGCCGGTGCTGCGCGTGGGTTCGATCTGCGCCTCTGCCTCACTGATCCCTGAGCTGCTGCGCGTGAAAATGCTGGCCGGCCTCACCACTTCCGAAATCAACGAGCGCGCCGTCTACCACGCCATCACCGCCCGCCCCTACAAGCGCATGGTGGACAAGCTGGTGACGCAGCTGGACGCCGCCCGCGAACGCGCCGCTACCAGCTTGCGCGACGCTGAGATGGAGCTGCTGGCGCGGCCGCGCGGCGGCATGTTCGTCAGTGCCGGCTGGCGCGATGCGCCCACTGCCGAATGGAATGGCAAGACCATCGCCGACTTAGCGCTCAAGCACGGCATCCTGCTATCACCGTGCGACTTCTTCATGCTGCGCGCGCCGGAATCGATCTGGTTCCGTTTCAACGTGGCTTACGCAGACCACCCACAACTGCTGAATTTCCTGGGACGCCTATGCCGACCGTAAAAATCAATCGCCGTCTGCTCAACCGCGACAAGCTGGAAGCCGAGATCACCGCCGAAGCCGTGCGCGTGTTTGCCGAATGCGGCTACGAGGGCACTTCCATCGCCACCGTGGCGGAAAATGCCGGCCTATCGAAACAGAACCTGATGTACTACTTCCCCACCAAGCAAGCCCTGTATCAGCGCGTGCTGGACGAAGTACTGGACGACTGGCTGGCACGCATGGAAAGCCTGGCGGCGGCCGACCAGGATCCGCGCGAAGTGCTGCGTACCTACGTGCAAGCCAAGCTGAAATTCTCGCGCGAGAATCCGTGGGCCTCGCGCGTGTATGCGATGGAAGTGATCAGCGGTGCGCCGCTGTACGGCGGCCAGATCCAGAGCCGCGTGGTGCCGCTGGTGCGCAAGGATATCGAGGTGTTTGAGCAGTGGATCGCTGCGGGGAAGATTGCGCCGGTCAATGCGACGCATTTGCTGTTTGCGATCTGGGCGATGACGCAGTCCTATGCGGACTTCTCGGCCCAAATGGCGCTGGTCCTGAACCGCAAACAGCTGACCAAAAAAGACTTCGACGATGCCGAGAAGGTCATCGTCGATATGGTACTGGCAGCGATCAGCGTGCCGCCGTTGCCTTCTGGCGGCGACGCGCCGTAAAGCCGATCATGCCCAGGCCGGCCAGAAGCATGGCATAGGTTTCCGGTTCCGGCACAGCCGAGACGTAGCCATTCACGTTGATGCCTTTGAAGTAGTTGCTGGCGTTGATCTGCACTTGCGAGGACCACGCGTTGACCACTACGTTGCCGTTGATGACGCCCTGGCCGCCGCTCACTACAGCCTTAGGTGCGAGGACGCTGACGTTGGCGCCGGTGTTGAAGGCGAGCGAAGTCGCATCGCTGAAGTTGAACAGCACGTTGTAACCATCAAACGCCTGGTAGCCGCCCTGGAATAGCGCCGAGCTACCGGCCACGTTGACGATCAGGGTCGCGCCCTTGGACATGCCCGAGATATCGAAGTAGGTGCTGTTTTTCAGCGAGCTGGCATTGATGTCGATGATCTCAACCGACTTTTTGCTACCGGTGATGTAGACGCCGCCCCATTTTTCGACCGCAGTGCTGGTGGTGGCAAGTTTGGACAGCGATTGCGAAGTCTGGCTCAGTGACGCTTCGGTCTTGGCAAAGTTTACCGGCGATTTTCCGCCCTGTACCGGCGTGGCAGTGGTGGCATTGGTGATTTTGCTGGTGCCGCCGACATAGGTGTCGCCGTTCAGGATGTCGCCACCCTTGAAGGTCAGGTTGCCACCCGCGATCAGCGCGTAGTGGCCGTAGGCATCTTTGTTTTTCAGGTTGACGGTGTAAGAGCTGACCGAAACGTTGCCGGCGGCAACGATGGAGCCTTCCACGTCCGCGCTCGGGGCGCTGAAATTGGTGTACGAGAACACATTGGCGCCGCCCATCAGCGAGCTCAGGTCGAGCACACCAGCCTGCGCGGAACCCAGCGAAGCGAGAGTCAAAGCAACAGCAGTTACAGCGGTTTTGATGCTAGCAGCCATGTGATTTCCCCGTGAGCAATTTAACTTACCCACAGGATATCACAATTAAAACTTTCTTTTATTTATTTTACGTGTTTTTCACGGGCGCTAATTACGCCCAACAGGCCCAGGCCGGCCAACAGCATGGCGTAAGTACCCGGCTCCGGTACCGCCGGGATGTTGCCGGTGTAGGCTTTCAGGTGGATTTCCGCATGCTGGTCCAGCGAGTTGACGAAGACGCCGCCCTCGATGTTCTGGTTGTTGGTCAACGCTGCCTTGGTCGCGAGGATGGAGCCGCCGAACTGGTTGTTCACGGTCAGACTGGTGGCGTTGTAGAAGTTCCAGATCATCTTAGCGCCGTAGTTAGGCGCTGCACCGCCCAGGAAGTCATCCGCTAGGGTAGCGCTAGTGACGTCGGTGTTGAAGATCACGCTAGTGGCGCCGCCCAGGCCGGAGAACGAGAAACGCTTGACCGCGCTGGAGAACAGCGTGGTATCGATCGCGGTCAGGTCAAACACGGCCACGCCGTCTTTGACCACGGCAGTAAAGTTGGCCTGCTCGCCGACTATGCTGACGGTGCTACCGGTCGAGGCCAGCGATTTCAGCTGGGTCGACAAGCCGCCCAGCACGCTGGCGAAATTGGTCGAACTGGCGGCCAGGCTGTTGGTCTCCTGTACCGAACCCGCGTAAGTAGACGCGGTGATCTTGGTGACGCCTTTATTGCCGCTGCCAGCGGTGCCGGTCACGTAGTAGCTGCCGCTGCCGTTGAAGTTGGTGCTGTCGGTGTTGCCGTAGATGGCGCTGTTGCCATTGTTGATGGTCAGCTTGCTGGTGTTACCGTACACTACAGCGCCGTTGTCGGTCACTTGCGCATCACTAACCGCGTTAGCGCCGGACGCCACGCCTACGCCCATCACGGTCAGGCCGGCGTAGCTGGAAGCCGGCGTGTCGCCCGGGTGCATGTCGAATACCGGGCTGTTATGGCCGGTCAGCGAGCCGCCGATCCAGGTGCGGCCGTCGATGTGCGATTCGCTCTTGGCATTGGTCAGCACCACGGCGTTGAATTGCTTCAGCGTTTGCAGGGCAGTCAGCGGTGCAGGGGCGGTAGCGGCTTGGACGGAACCAGCCAGCATCAGGGCAGTAGTCAGGGCAACAGCGCGCGTCATATCGGTCCTTAAACAATAGTAAATTAGAAATATAATTGTTTTAAGTGTATCACTAGTTTCCAAATTTTATGAATATTTTTTCATCGGTCGAACTAATTACCTCGCGCCTGAAGCTGCGCTTTGTTGAGCCGGAAGATACGGACGCCCTGTTCCGCCTGTTCTCCGATCCGGCGGCGCTGCGCTATTGGAGCAGCACGCCGTGGCTGCACATCGCCCAGGCTACCGACAACATCGAACAGACGCTCAAGGCCTACCGCGACGGCACTGCCCTGCGGCTGGCCATGATCCTGCCGGATGGCGAACTGATCGGCACCGTCACGCTGTACGACTTCGACCGCCGCAACCACCGCTGCCAGGTTGGCTACATGCTGGCACGGCCGCACTGGGGCCAACGCTACATGCAAGAGGCACTGCCGGCGCTGATCGGCTACGGCTTCAGCGCGCTGGAACTGCACCGCATCGAGGCCGATATCCATCCGGCCAACATTGCCTCCGAGCGCATCCTGGAAGGCCTGCATTTCCAGCGCGAAGGCCATTTGCGCGAACGCTGGTTTGTCGGCGGCGAAATTTCGGATAGCATCATCTACGGCCTGCTACGCAAGGATTGGGAAGCCGCCATTCATCCGCCGCGCTGACCGGCCATACCCGCGAAAATGCAGTTGATCGGAATTCGCTGCCTTATCAAGCAGGCGCTTGCTAAAGTGTCTCCATCGCAACACTTATTTAAGGAGATGCCAAATGGATAAAGTCACTGCCCTGTTCGACGAGATTTACCAAGCCTTCATGCGCACGCTGCGCTTTGGCGTTGGGCTGATCGGCCGCATGTCGCCGCAAGCGCTGCTGGGCGCGGCGCTGGTGCTGGCGTTTATTTGCTCGATCCTGCCGTTGGCGCTGGTGCTGTTCACGGTATTCCTGCTGCTCAAGCTGGCAGTGGGCGTGTGCGTGATCGGCAAGCGCCGCCAGCGTGCCACCCCGTACAAGGACGTCGAATGAAAAAGAATCGGCTGGCCCAGGCCGGCTACAACAATGCCAAAAGCCTGCTCGACATCATCCGCGAGATAGGCGAAACCGCAGTCAGCCTGTGGTGGCATTTTTTTGACTGGCTGGCGCAGGTTGAGTGGCGCAAGTTGCTGATTATCTGGTTGCTGCTGTTGATTATGTCGGCCTCGCTGTTTCATATCACCGAGCAGGCCTGGGGCTTTATCCTGCTATCGCTGGCCTTGAAGGTACTGGCCGGCGGCAAGCGCAAGGCCGAGCTGGAGGCGCGCCACGCGTCCAGCCACGCCGACGAGGAAAGCATCGAACGGCGCGTGGTCGAAGCGCGCATGGCGGCCCTGCAAGCGCAGGTCGAGCCGCACTTTTTATTCAATACGCTGGCCTTGATCGGCCAGCTGATCGAGACCGATCCGCCGCAAGCGGCGCGCATCCACCAGAACCTGATCGACTACCTGCGCGCCACGCTGCCGCAGATGCGCGCCAAGGGCGCGGGCACGCTGGGCCGGCAGATTGAAATGTCGCGCGCCTATCTGGCCATCATGCAGGCGCGCATGCGCTCACGGCTGGCGGTGTCGATTGACGTGCCGGACGACATGGCCAGCGCCACCTTCCCAGTGATGATGCTGCAAATCCTGATTGAGAACGCCATCAAGCACGGGCTGGAGCCCAAGATCGAAGGCGGCCGCATCGATATCCGCGCTGCGGTCGATGGGCAGATGCTGCAAGTGGACGTGCTGGATGACGGCGTCGGCTTCAATCCGTTTTCCAGCGATGGCGTTGGCCTCGCCAATGTGCGCGAGCGCTTGCGCATCCAGTACGGCAACCGCGCGCAGCTGGTGATCGAAGCGCCGCTGACCGGCGGCACCCGCGCCAGCATCCGCGTGCCGTACGCGCCTGACATCTTTGCCGGGAGCGCCAAATGAGTCGCCCTACCGCCCTCATTGCCGACGATGAAGAAGGCATGCGCCAGCAACTGCGCAGCCGCTTGCAGGAGGCGTGGCCGGCGCTGGAGATCGTGGCCGAAGCGGCCAACGGTATCGAGGCCGTGGCGCTGGCTGGGCAGTATCAGCCGGACATCGTGTTTTTGGATATCCGCATGCCGGGCCTGTCCGGCATTGAAGCGGCGCGCATGCTGTTCAACCGCTGCCATCTGGTATTCGTCACGGCTTACGACCAGTATGCGATTGAAGCGTTTGAACAAGGTGCGCTGGATTACCTGCTCAAGCCGGTCGGCGGCGAGCGCCTGAAAACCACGTGCACGCGATTGCAATCGCTGATCGGCCAGCAGCCGTCCAATATCGAGCGGCAGCTGAGCCAGTTGCTGACGCATCACGACAAGCCGGCGGCCAAGCAGGAATACCTACGCTGGATACAGGCCGTGGTCGGCACCAACCTGCGCATGATCTCCACGCGCGAAGTGCTGTTCTTCCAGGCTGATGAAAAATACACGCGCGTGCAGACCGAACAATCGGAAGTCCTGATCCGCAAGACCTTGAAGGAGCTGGCGGACGAACTCGATCCGAACGAATTCTGGCGTATCCACCGCTCCACGCTGGTGCGGATAGATGCGATAGCAGAAGTCACGCGCGACTTGCGAGGGCGGCAGATGGTCCGCATCCGCAACCATCCGGAACTGTTGGAAGTAAGCCGCGGCCACGCACATTTATTCCAGCAAATGTAATGGTGTGCGCTGGGCATCGGCGTATACTTGATCTCTTCTGTGAAGGGAGCGAACGATGTCCAGCATACCCAAGCAAACTCTCTGCAGCGTGATCCCGTGCATCCGCTACCGCGACGCACCGGCCGCCATCGAATGGCTACGCGGCACCTTCGGCTTTGACGTGCAGTTCGTGGTGCCGAGCGAGGATGGACTCGTGGCCCACGCACAGCTCCGCTTCGGCAACGGCATGGTGATGCTGTCTTCAACCTTCGACACCGAATACGGACGACTACTCAGGCATCCCGCCGACAGCGGCGGCTTCGTCACGCAAAGCACCTATCTGGTCGTGAACGACGCAGATGAAGTGTACCGTCGCGTAAAAGAAGCCGGCGGCGCCATCCTGCTGGACATCAAAGACGAAGACTACGGCGGCCGCGGCTTCACCTGCAGCGACCCCGAAGGCCACATCTGGAGTATCGGAACCTACGATCCCTACGCTTAAACGAGGGCGCTAACCAGCGCGGCATCGGCCACTTGGGTCGGACGAATGCGGATGATGTTGCGGTAGAGAGGCGGCATAGCGGCGCAGACGGCGGCCAGTTCCGCTTCCGGCAGCGAGGGCTGCACATATTGGAATTGCGCGGGATTTTTCAGTGGCAGCGGGCCTTCCATCGTCGAGCCGTAGGCGCCGAGATTCATGAAGCTGACCGCACTTGCATCCGGCCCTTTGGCAAACACGAAGGTGCCGTCTTTCGGATGGCCGAGGTAGTGGCGCACTTCGTTTTGCTGTTCCGGCGTGGCGCCGTTCATCAGCTTGTAGCGCAGCTGCGCGTAGGCGCGCGTGGTTTCCATGAAAGCGCTGCGGATGCCCGATTGTGCCGTGCGGCCCGGCATACACAGCAGCAGGTTGCCGAAGGAATCCAGCAAAGCCACCGCATCCCCTGCTCCACCATATTCGCGGTCACGCGCCATCGCTTGTTTCAGAAACGGCGCGAGGCCAGCATCCGGCTGGTGCGGTTTGCAGCGATAGGTCAGCGCATCCGGATAGTGCTGTTTGAGCACGGACACGAGGGCGTGACTGGCCGGCAGCGTCGCCGGATCTTTCAGTACTTCCTGCGGCAGGTCAGTGTTGAACATTTCCATCACATCGGCCGATGTAGCCTCGAACACCAGCGAGCATAAGGCTTGCGTCGGTTCGGAGATGGTTTTCCCGATGAAGAAGGACTTCGGCGTCGCGCCCGTGCTGGCGCGCGCGTACAGCGAGGTGCCGAGAATGGCGGGATAACTGAAGCTCGCAGAAGCCTGCGAGCGCAAGGCTTTCGGCAGCGCGTGGAAGTCTGCGCTGCTGTCGTAATTGAGGCCGGCGTTCTTGTCCGGCGCGGCCACCACCACGTTAAAGCCACCGGCCAAAATCGCGCCGCTGCACATGCAGCATGGATCGAGCGAGGTGACGATAGTGATGTCCTGCGGCTCCGGCAATTCACGGCCCTTGGCGCGTTCGGCGTAGTACCAGTCGATCAACTGTCGCTCGCCGTGCGCGGTCGGGTCGTAGATCAAGCCGTCCTTGATGACGTTGTTGTGCAGCGACTGCAGCACGTTGCCGTGCTGGTCGAGCATCAAGCCACCGACGCCGAACGTACCTTGCGTCTTGGCTGCGATAGCTTCGGCCGCCGCGATGGCGACAGCCGCCTGCACATCAATCGTCTTCTTGTGCGCCATTACTTCTTCTTGAGATCCTGGCCGCCAAATGCGTTCGGCAGCTGCTCGGCGGCGGTGGTCTCGTAGATGTCGCCTTTGAGGTTGGTCAGCAGGACCGGCAGCTCGTTGCCACCCAGTTCAAGAATCACCTGGCGGCATGCGCCGCATGGTGCGATTGGACCGTCGGTTTCGCCGATGACCACCAGCTGGCTGAAATCACCTGGCTTGTAGCCATGCGCGAAAGCGCTGAACAAGGCAGTACGCTCGGCGCAATTGCACAAACCATAGGACGCGTTCTCCACGTTACAGCCGTGGAAAAGCTTGCCATCGTTGGTCAGCAGCGCCGCACCGACCTTGAAGTTGGAGTACGGTGCGTAAGCCTTCAGCCGCGCTGCTGCGGCTTCGGCGATCAACTCTTGTTTGTTCATGGGCGGATGGTCCGGTAGATAACTTGGTTGGCTGCAGGTGCAGCATCAGCGATCTGGTAAGCCGCCTGGATTTCGCGAATGGCTTGTTCGGCCGCTTCCTGCGTGCGCGCGTGCACCATTGCCAACGGCTGGCCGGCTTGCACTTCATCGCCAAGGCCAACGAGGTCGGTCAGACCGACCGCGAAGTCGATAGCATCGGCAGCACGGCGACGGCCGCCGCCCAGCGACACCACCGCCAGGCCGATTTCACGGCAGTTGGTCGATGCCGCGTAGCCCGATTTCAGCGCCGGAGCAGGCACGATGATCGGCGAACGTTCCAGGTACTTGTCCGGATTCTGGATCAAGTCCGCAGGACCGCCCAGCGCCACCACCATGCGTGCAAAACGCTCGGCCGCTTCGCCGCTGTCCAGCGAGGCTTGCAGCTTGGCGCGCGCTTCCTCTTCGGTCGCCGCCAGTTTGCCCAGCACCAGCATCTCGGCGCACAGCGCCATCGTGACTTCGTGCAGGCGCGCAGGACGCGACTTGCCGGTCAGGTAGTCGATCGCGCCGCGTACTTCAACCGCGTTACCAGCGTAAGGCGCCAGCGATTCGTTCATGTCGGTCAGGATGGCGGAAGTCATCATGCCAGCGCCGTTACCGACTTTGACGATGCTCTCAGCCAGTTCCACCGATTTGCCATAGGTCGGCATGAAAGCGCCACTGCCGACTTTAACGTCCATCGCCAGTGCATCCAGGCCTGCCGACAGTTTTTTCGACAGGATGGAGCCGGTGATCATCGCCACCGATTCCACCGTCGCCGTCACATCACGTACGCCGTAGAACACTTTGTCCGACGGTGCCAGCGACGAGGTCTGACCGATGATGGCAACGCCGACTTCCTTCACCACCTTGCGGAACAAGGCGTTGTCCGGCACCGTGGTGTAGCCGGGGATGGAGTCGAACTTGTCCAGCGTACCGCCGGTGTGGCCAAGGCCACGGCCTGAAATCATCGGCACGTAGCCGCCGCACGCAGCGACCATAGGTCCCAGCAGCAGCGACACTACGTCACCAACGCCGCCGGTGGAGTGCTTGTCGACCACCGGACCATTCAGGTCCAGCGAGCGCCAGTCCAGCACTTCACCGGAGTCGCGCATGGCCAGGGTGAAGGCCACGCGTTCGTCCATGCTCATGTCTTTGAAATAGACCGCCATCGCCAGCGCGGCGATCTGGCTTTCGGTCACACGGCCGGAGGTGATGCCGCCAACGAAGAACTGAATCTCTTCGGTGGTCAGCGCCAGGCCGTCACGCTTTTTGCGGATAATCTCTTGAGGTAAGTAAGACATAAGCTTAAACGCCGTAAGGAATCCAGATGTTTTTCACTTGCGATGCATGCGCCAGCACTGCGCGGCCGCCCGCTTGCGCGGTGCTATACCAATCGCGGCCTTTTGCACCACCAACCCAGGTGCGCTTCAACGAAGTCGCCGACAAGCGCTCAACTTCAGCGCAGCCTTCAGCCGAACCGTCGTGACGCCACACCGCATCGATGTCCGAGTGGGTCGCCAGCGTGCGCGCCAGTTCATCAGCCGAACCGGTGATGATGTTGACCACACCAGCCGGCAGGTCCGACGTATCGAACACTTGATACAGATCGGTCGCCGACAGCGGATGCGCTTCCGATGGCACCACCACCACGCGGTTGCCCAGCGCGATAGCTGGAGCGACCAGCGAGATGAAGCCCAGCAGCGGCGCTTCGTTCGGGCAGACGACGCCGATCACACCCAGCGGCTCATTCAGCGCCACGGTGATGCCATGCATCGGCGGCTGGTGCGCCAGGCCGTCGTACTTGTCGGCCCACGCGGCCCAGTAGAACAGGCGCTCGATCGAAGCTTGCACTTCTTTCTCGGCGTTTTTAGTACCGGTCATGGCGGCGATACGGGCTGCGAATTCTTCGCCGCGCGCGGCCAGGTTTTCAGCGATGTAGTACAGCACTTGCGCGCGGTTGTGCGCAGTGGCTTTGGTCCAGCCGGTGGCCTTGTGCGCAGCTTCCACGGCGTTGCGGATGTCCTTGCGGTTACCCTCGCCGACTTCGGCGATGAAGGAACCATCGGCGCCGTGAATCGCGCGGCTGTAAGCGCCGTCAGGGCGCGCTTGCTTGCCGCCGATGTACAGCTTCGCAGTGCGGTCGATCGCGAATGCGCCACCGGTGGCTGCCGGTGCAGCTTTCGCTTTGGCTTTCGGCTCGATCACTGGTGCGGCAGGACGTGCGTCTTCCGCTTTGGAGGTCAGGTATTCATACATTCCTTCGCGTCCACCTTCACGGCCGTAGCCGGATTCGCGGTAGCCGCCGAAGCCGCAAGCAGCGTCGAACTGGTTGGCGGTGTTAATCCACACCACACCGGCCTTGATCGCAGGTGCGACGTCCAGCGCCAGCGAAATGTTCTCGGTCCACACGCATGCGGCCAGGCCGTACACGGTGTTGTTCGCCAGCTGCACGGCTTCCGGCGGAGTGCGGAAGCTCATCGCCACCAGCACTGGGCCAAAGATTTCAGCTTGCGCCACGGCAGCCGACGTCGATGCGCCAGTGATCAGGGTTGGCGGGAACCACGAGCCGTCGGCTGGCAGTTCGCATGCTGGCTGGTACACGGTGCAACCTTCGTCGCGCGCCGATTGCACCAGACCTTCAATGCGCTGCTTCTGCACTGGATCAACCAGTGCGCCGATGTCCATCGATTTGTCCAGCGGCGAGCCGAGGGTCAGCTTGTCCATGCGGGCGCGCAGCTTGGCCAGGAATTTCTCCTGCACCGATTCCTGCACCAGCAAGCGCGAACCTGCGCAGCAAACCTGGCCTTGGTTGAACCAGATCGAATCGACCAGGCCTTCAACCGCAGCATCCAGGTCCGCATCTTCAAACACGATGAACGGCGACTTGCCGCCCAGTTCCAGCGACAGCTTCTTACCGCTGCCTGCCGACGCTTCGCGAATCAAACGGCCAACTTCGGTCGAACCGGTGAAGGCCAGCTTGTCGATGCCTTCGTGCTTGACGATGGCTTCGCCCACGCGGCCATCGCCGGTGACGATGTTGACTACACCAGCAGGCACGCCAGCTTGTACGCAGATGTCTGCGAACAGCATCGCGGTCAGCGAGGTGAATTCTGCAGGTTTGAACACCACCGTGTTACCGGCAGCCAGCGCAGGTGCGATTTTCCACGCCAGCATCAGCAGCGGGAAGTTCCACGGCACGATCTGGCCGACCACGCCGACAGCGCGGTAGTCCGAGAATTCTTCGGCTTGCAGTTGCGCCCAGCCGGCGTGGTAGTAGAAGTGACGCGCTACCAGCGGCAGGTCGACGTCGCGGGTTTCGCGGATGGTCTTGCCGTTGTCCAGCGTTTCCAGCACCGCAAACAGGCGTGCGTGCTTTTGCATCAGGCGCGCGATCGAGTACATGATCTTGGCGCGGCCATGGCCGCCCAGTGCTTGCCAGCCCGGTTGCGCAGCGCGTGCCGCAGCAACAGCGCGGTCCACGTCAGCGGCGGTGCCTTGGGTCAGGTCGGCCAGCTTGGCGCCATTGGCCGGGTTGATGGAAGCGAACAGCTCACCAGCTGCGCTCCACTCGTTGTTGATGAACAGGCCGAATTGACGGTCGCGCTGCTCCAGCCACGCTTGCGCTTCTTTGGTGCTTTCCGGTGCTGGGCCGTATTCCATAGTGTTCAGGATCTCTTTGATGGTTGGCATGACAGTGTCCGTAATTAAGGTTGCGCGTTAAGGTTGAGCATGACGATGAGCGGCCGAGTAATTGCCGGTCACGTAATGTTCCAGCTGACGCTCAATGTCAGTCAGCAGGCTCGATGCGCCAATGCGGAACAGGTGCGGTTCCAGCCACTCGTTGCCCAGTTCTTCCTTCATCAGGGTCAGGTACTGCAGCGCAGCCTTGGCCGTGCCGACGCCACCCGCAGGCTTGTAGCCGATCTTGAAGCCGGTCTGCTCGTGGTATTCGCGAATCGCGCGCACCATCGTCAGCGACACAGGGATCGTAGCGTTGACTGGCTCTTTACCGGTCGAGGTCTTGATGAAGTCCGCGCCAGCCATCATGCAAACCCACGAAGCCTTGGCCACGTTTTCCAGCGTGACCAGTTCACCGGTCGCCAGAATCGCTTTCACGTGCGCTTCGCCGCAAGCCTTGCGGTAAGCCAGCATCTCGTCGTACAGCGCTTGCCAATTGCCAGTCAAAACGTGCTGGCGGGTGATGACGATATCGATTTCGCTGGCGCCAGCGGCCACCGACAGTTCGATCTCGCGCACCTTGGTTTCCATGCTGGTCAAGCCAGCCGGGAAGCCGGTCGACACGGCAGCGATAGGCAGGCGGCCTTGCAGCACTTCCACCGCAGGCTTGATCATCTCGTGATACACGCACACCGCACCGGTGGCGAGGTTGACATCTTGCAGGCCCAGTGCTTCCACCAGGTCGGTGCGCAGTGGACGCAGCGCCTTGCGGCACAGACGTTCAACGCGGCCCGGCGTATCGTCGCCCGACAGCGTGGTCAGGTCGATCAGGCCGATGGCCTTGACCAGCCATGCGGCCTGGTATTCCTTCTTCACCGTGCGGCGGTTCGCCAGGCTGGCGGCGCGGCGGTCGGCGGCGGATTTGTTGACGTGGATGTGGTTAATCCAGCCCAGGTCCAGTGGGACCGCTTCGTTACGTTTGAAGTCGGTAATGATGCTCATAGCAGATTCGTTCCGTTGGAAAGTGGTTTCACGCCGAGGTGGTGGGCCAGCGTCTGGCCGATGTCGGAGAAGGTTTCGGAAATGCCCAGCGACTGCGGCTTCACATTCGGGCCGAAGAAAATCATCGGGATGTGTTCACGCGTGTGGTCGGAGCCCGGCCAGGTTGGATCGCAACCGTGATCGGCAGTGATGACCACCAGGTCATCCTCTTGCAGACCGGCGATGAACTCCGGCAGGCGCACATCCATTTCGTGCAGCGCGTTGGAGTAGCCGTTGACGTCGCGGCGGTGACCGAAGGCCTGGTCGAAGTCGACGAAGTTGACGAAGGTCAGCGACTTGTCGCCCGCTTCCTTCTGCACCTTCAGCAGCGCGTCGAACAGCGCCATATTGTCCTTGCCCTTCACCACGCGCGATACGCCTTGCGCCGCGAAGATGTCGCTGATTTTGCCCAGCGCGATCACTTCGCCGCCGTCATTCTTGACGTGGTCCAGCAGCGTAGGCGCCGGCGGTGCGACAGCGTAGTCGTGACGATTGGTGGTACGGGTGTAGTTGCCGTTCGCGCCGAGGAACGGACGCGCGATCACGCGGCCGATGTTGTACGGCTCAACGAGTTTAAACGCGATCTCGCACACTTCGTACAGTCGCTCAAGGCCGAACGATTCTTCGTGCGCTGCGATCTGTAGCACCGAGTCGGCCGAGGTGTAGATAATCAGTTTGCCGCTGGCGACGTGTTCATCACCATGCAGGTTGATGATCTCCGTGCCCGATGCGTGGCAATTGCCGAGGAAGCCCGGCACGCCGGTCAGCTCTTGCAGCTTGGCGGTCAGGTCGGCCGGGAACGACGGCACGGTTTTCGGGAAGTAGCCCCAGTCGAATTCCACCGGCACGCCGGCGATTTCCCAGTGGCCGGACTGCGTGTCCTTGCCGGTCGAACGCTCGCGCGCCGCGCCGTAGGCAGCGGTGAAACCTTCGCGCTTGGTGAAGCCGGCAGCCCACTGGCCGCTGGCCAGATGCGCGGCGGCGGTCAGGCCGAGTTTTTCCATGTTCGGCAGCGACATCGGCTTGCCGCTTTTGGCGACTTGCTCAGCGATGTGGCCGAAGGTGTTGGCGCCGACGTCGTTGTACTTCGCCGCGTCGGGCGTGGCGCCCAGGCCAAACGAATCGAGCAGCAGGATAAATGCGCGTTTCATAACGAACTCCTAAAAAGCAAAAGGGCGGACTAGCCGCCCCTTGGGTGTCTTACGCCTGCGGCGTTTTTGCTACATTCGCGAGGAAGCCCAGAATCACTTCCACCAGCGAGGTCGCTGCAACGGCAGCGTACTTCAAGGTCTGTTCATGCGACAGCGGGAACGGCGACAGGCCTTCCGCCAGATTGGTGATGGCCGATACGCCCACCACTTTCAAACCGCAGTGACGCGCCGATACCACTTCCGGCACCACCGACATGCCCACCACGTCCGCGCCCAAGGTCTTGAACGCGCGGATTTCCGCAGGCGTTTCAAAGTTAGGACCAGCGTAGGCGATGTACACACCTTCGTGCAGGGTGACGTTTTTCTCTTTAGCCGAGGATTGCAGCAGCGCGCGCAGGTCCGCATCGTAGGCGTTGGCCATGCTGAAGAAGCGTGGACCGAAACGTTCGTCGTTAGGGCCCATCATCGGGGTGCCCGGCAGGAAGTTGATGTGGTCAGTCAGCGCCACCAGCGAGCCGGCATCCACTTCAGGACGCAGCGAGCCGGCCGCATTGGTCACGAACAGCATTTCGCAGCCCAGCAGCTTCATGGTGCGCACGGCGCTGGTCATCACGCCCAGGCCGTAGCCTTCATAGACGTGGCCGCGGCCCTTCATGCACACCACCTGCACGCCCGACAGGGTGCCGATCACCAGTTCACCGGCGTGGCCGTGCACGGTGGAGATCGGGAAGCCCGGCAGCTGGTCGTAGCTGATGGTCACTGCGTCGGTCATTTGTTCCGCCAGCATGCCCAGGCCCGAACCGAGGATCATCGCTACGCGCGGCTTGAAGCCAGCTGGAAGACGGGAGCGAATAATGTCGGCTGCCTGGAATGGGGAATTATTAGACATGGAAATCCTCTGATTTTTTGATGTGGCTGGGGAAGCTGACACTATGCATCATGGTACATATGTATGACAAATACCATTTTTCTTCACCATTTATACAAAAGTTATATAAATAAGGCGTATTATAAATCAAGGCAAACTTAGCTGCCGCGCAGGTTTGACTGCTTATTTGACTCATTAAGGACAAATGTTTACCATAGTCGACAAATGTTTTTAAGGGCACTACCGTGACCGACTCCTCAAAAAAGGAACAGCTCTACCAGCTGATCCGCGCCAACCCCTTCATTTCCCAGCAAGACCTGGCGGTCGAGCTACGCCTGTCGCGCTCGGCTGTGGCCGGCCATATCGCCGGTTTGATACGCGAACGCCGCCTGCTGGGCCGCGCCTACGTGCTGCCGGATAAAAGCCCGGTGATGTGCATCGGCGCCGCCAACCTGGACCGCAAGCTGCGCACCATCGCCTCCATGCAGCTGGGCACCTCCAATCCTGCCACCGCCGAGGAAGTCTACGGCGGCGTGGCACGCAACATCGCCGAGAACCTGGCCCGCCTGAACCTGCCGACCGCCCTGTTGACCGCCGTCGGCGACGACGGCGCCGGCCGCAGCCTGCAGGAGCACGCCGAGCAAGCCGGCATCGACACGCGCGGCAGCCTGAAACTGCAGGATGCCGCCACCGGCACCTACACCGCCATCCTCGACGACAAGGGCGAGCTGGTGGTGGCGCTGGCCGACATGGCGCTGTACGAGCGCATCACGCCTGAATTCCTCGCCAGCCGCGCGCCGCAGCGCTTGGCCGCCGCCATGACCGTGGCCGACCTCAACCTGCCGGCCGATAGCATCACCCTGCTGCTCGGTAGCGCGCGCAGCGACAACGTGCCACTGGTGATCGTGGCCGTGTCGCAGCCGAAGATGGCGCGCCTGCCGCAAGACCTGAACGGCCTTCGCCTGCTGATCCTGAATCGCGGCGAACTGGAAACCCGCGCCGGCCGCGCCCTGCCGACCGAAGCCGATGTGCGCGCCGCCTGCCGCGAAGTGCAGGCGCAAGGCGCGCAGGATGTCATCGTCACCTGCGGCAGCCAGGGTGTGTACCACACGCAGGATGGCGAGCTGGTTTGGCTGGCCGCACATCAAGTGGACGTGGTCGACGTGACCGGCGCCGGCGATGCCTTCTCGGCCGCCGTCTGCTGGTCACTGTACCAGGGCAGCGGTGATCTGACGCTGGCCTGCCGCCGTGGCCTCAAGGTGGCCGCGATGACGCTGGAAAGCGCGGAGACGGTGTCGCCGGTCCTTGCCGCCGATATCCTCGACGAAATACACGATTTTGACCTGAGCGCCCCGCTCTTCCCGAATAAAGGATAAGACCATGCACCAATACCTGCTGTTCTCGCCGGAAGTGGCCGCCGCCCGCGCCGCCGGCAAACCTATCGTCGCTCTCGAATCGACCATCATTTCGCACGGCATGCCGTATCCGCAAAACGTGCAGATGGCGCGTGAAGTGGAACAGATCATCCGCGACGGCGGCGCCGTGCCAGCCACCATCGCCATCATCGGCGGCAAAATCTGCGTCGGCCTGTCCGACGAGCAGCTGGAGTTGCTGGGCACTTCGCCAGATGCGATGAAAGTCAGCCGCCGCGACCTGCCGTTCGTACTGGCGCAAAACAAACTGGGCGCCACCACCGTGGCTGCGACCATGATCTGCGCTGAACTGGCAGGCATCAAAGTGTTCGTCACTGGCGGCATCGGCGGCGTGCATCGCGGCGCCGAGACCAGCTTCGATATTTCGGCCGACTTGCAGGAACTGGCACAGACCTCGGTGGCGGTAGTCTGCGCCGGCGTCAAGTCCATCCTCGATATCGGCCTGACGCTGGAGTACCTGGAAACCCACGGCGTACCAGTGGTGAGCGTGGGCCAGCGTGGCTTCCCGGCTTTCTTCACGCGCGAGAGTGGCTTCAATGCCGACTTCCAGCTCGACACGCCAGCCGAGCAAGCGGCCTTCATCCACACCAAGTGGGAGCTGGGCCTGAAAGGCGGCGTGGTTGTCAGCAATCCAGTGCCTGCGGCGGAAGCGATGCCGAAAGAAGAAATCGACCGCATCACCGGACAAGCCTTGCAGGAAGCCGATGCGCAAGGCGTCACTGGCAAGAACGTCACGCCATTCCTGCTTAGCCGCATCAAGCAGCTGACCGAGGGCCGCAGCCTGGCGACCAATATCGCACTGGTGAAGAACAACGCCCGCTGCGGCGCCGCGCTGGCGGTGGCCCTGCACACGACGCACTAACAACCCACATTAGCCGACGCCATGTCCATCGATCTGAAGCAACTGAAGTACTTCCTCGCCGTCGCTGAAGAAAAAAGTTTCAGCCGTGCCGCCGAGCGACTGCACATTTCGCAGCCGCCGTTGAGCCAGCAGATCATGAAACTGGAAAGCGAACTGGGTGTGAAGCTGTTCGCGCGCACCACGCGCACCTTCGAACTGACGGTGGCCGGCAAGGCGCTGATGGCCGAAGCGGCCGACTTGCTGGGCAAGATGCGCATGACCATCGACACCATCCGCCAGATCGACCGCGGTGAAGTGGGCCGGCTGCGCGTGGGCATCGTCGGTTCGGCGATGTGGGGGCCGATTCCCAGCCTGCTGGAAGAATTCCAGACCAAGTTCCCGCGCGTGACGTGGACCATCCATGAACTGGGTCCGACCTTGCAGTACGACGCCCTGCGCGCCAAGCAGATCGACGTCGGCTTCTGGCGCGAGCCCAAGCTGAATGAAGACGATCTGAAAAACGACAACCTGCGGCAAGAACTGTGCTTCCGCGAAGACGTGTGCGTGGCCATCAACGAGCACCACCCGCTGGCCAAGCAGGATGCGATTGAACTGACCGACATCGCCGACGAACCGATGCTGACGCTGGCGCTCGACAAGTCATCCTTCCCGCGCTACCTGATCCAGTGCTGTGTGAATGCCGGCTTCCAGCCGACCATTTTCCAGGAAGCGTCCGAACCGCAAACCCTGCTGGCGATGGTGGGCGCTGGACTGGGCGTGACGCTGATCCCCGAGACCACCAGCCGTATCGGCTGGCCAGGCGTGGTGTTCCTGCCGATCCGCACCAATCCACCATCGGCCAACCTGTACATCACCTACACCACCACCGACGATGCGCCGGTGGTGCGGGCCTTCCTGAATATTTTGAATCCGCTTAGTGCGTAAGGCCACCGGCCTCGCGCAAATCGACGGTGTGGGCGAGCGTGGTGCGGACGGCAATGCGCAGTCCTTCCACCACATCTTCCAGCTTCATGCTGGCGGAACCCGGATGCTGCGCCGCTTGCTGCGGCGAGTAAGGAATGTGAATGAAGCCGGCGCGCATGGTGGTGCCCCACTCGTGCGCCTGATGCATCAAGCCGTAGAACACGTGGTTACACACAAAGGTGCCTGCCGTCTGCGACACCGAAGCAGGCAAGCCCGCCTCTCGCAGCTCGTGCACGATGGCCTTGATCGGCAAGGTGGAGAAGTAAGCTGCGGGACCGCCGTTCACAATCGGCTGGTCGACTAGCTGGCGTTGCTGGTTGTCGGGAATGGGCGCATCGTCAACGTTGATCGCAATGCGCTCCACCGACATATCGACACGGCCGCCGGCCTGGCCGACTGCAATCACAATACTAGGCTGCAGTTCTTCCACCGCCTGGTGCACGACCTTGAGCGCGTGCCCGAACACCACCGGCAGCTGACGCGCGTGCACGACGAAGTCGCCCTCATGCCAGCCATCGAGATGGCGCACCGCTTCCCACGAGGGGTTGGTGGTCTCCTTGTTGAACGGTTCAAAGCCCGTTAACAATATTATCTTTTTCATCTTGACAGCTCCGCGGTAATGCACTAACTGCGGAAGCGTCTCACATATTCATCAAAAAATAAAGCAGGGAAATATTTACTAACAATAGTGGCAACGCCGTCCCCACCTGCATTTTTACCACCGCATTTTTGTCCGGCAGCTCCAGCAGCGCAGCCGGCACGATGTTGAAATTGGCCGCCATTGGCGTCATCAAGGTGCCGCAGTAGGCGCTGAACATGCCGATCGCCGCCATCACCGCCGGATTGGCGTGGTACACGCCGACCAGCACCGGAATGCCAACGCCGCCCGCCATCACTGGGAATGCAGCAAAGCCATTGCCCATGATGATGGTGAACAGCGCCATACCGATGCAGTACACCGCCACCGCCACCAAGCGGATGTCCATGTTGATGTAAGACGTGACCACATGCGCCACCGCCTTGCCCATGCCCGCTTCGGTGAACAGCAGGCCAAGCACCGCCAACATGTGCGGCAGCACCACTGCCCAGCCAAGATGATCGATCAGGCGGCGCGATTCGCGCATCGCTTGCATCGGCGTGGAGCGCGTCAGCCAGCACGCGGTGGCCACGGCAAACAGCGAGCCGCAACCGAGGCTGACCAGCGTCAGGTTTTTGGGATCGAGCAGGAACAGGCCATCCCACTTGACGTCCTTGAACAGGGTGGAGCCGATCACGGTGGTGATGGGAATCAGCAGCGCGGGAATCAACAGCTTGTGGCCAAGGCGTTGTGCGCTGCTGCGGCGTTCTTCTTCGGTGCGGTCGCCGTAGCGGCCCAGCGTGACGCCGCCGAAACCGGCGATCAACGCCATCAACACCATCAGCAAGCCCGCAGCGACGGGCGGCAACTGCTCGCCAGCCAGATAGATCACGGCGTACAAAGCCCAGAACAAGGCGCTGCTATAGCGCTTGGGATTATGTTTGTCGCGCAGCGCCATCCACGCCACCATCAGCAGCATGGCGCCCAGCATGTAGTAGAAGAAATCGAGCTTCAGTATCATTTTGCGCTGCGCGCAATCTGCGCGTCCAGTCGATACAAGCGCCACGAGTGGATGATGAAGGCGCATATCGCAGTCGGTATGCCCCACAAGGCCATGTGCAGCGGGTCAACGTCCAGACCTTCGCCGTGCAGGATGGTTTGCATCAGCACAATGGCGCCGAAGGCCACGAAGATATCTTCGCCGAAGAACAGGCCGACATTGTCGGTGGCCGCCGCCATGGCGCGGATGCGGTAGCGCATCTCCTGCGGTACGTTCGGATAGCGTACTTCGGCAGCGCCCTCCGCCATCGGCGCGATCAACGGCCGCACCATGTTCGGATGGCCGCCGATGCTGGTCAAACCGAAAGCCGCACTCAGTTCGCGAATGGCGAGATACACGATCAGCAAGCGGCCAGTGGTGGCCGAGCGTATGCGCGCGATGGAAGCCTGCGCATGCTCGCGCAAGCCGTGCCGCTCCAGCAGCCCAATGGCGGCAATCGGCAACAGCAGAATCAGGGGAAGATTACGGGTCTTGATGAAGGCCGCGCCCAGCGTGGCCAGTAGTTGGTCGACCGGCATTGCCGCAGCAATGCCGGTGACGGCGCAGGCAGCGATCACCACCAGCACCGGATGGGCCCTGAGGGCGAAGCCGACGATGATGACGGCGACGCCCAGCAAAGGCCACAGATTTACAGCGTGTTGCACTTAGAACTTAGAAGTTGACTTTGAAGGTCGCGCCCCAGGTACGTGGTTCATTCAGCATGCCGGTCAGGTTATCGAAGTCGATAGCGCCGAGGATGACCCGCTTGTCGGTAATGTTGCGGCCGAACGCTGCCACTTCATACTTGCCGTCGCCCCATTTGTAGCCCAGACGCGCGCCACCTTCGGTGAGCGGCTTGGCCTTGTACTCAGGCGCTTCGTACAGGAAGAAGTTGTAGCTGCTGCGGTAGGTCCAGTCGGTGTAGGCATAGAATTCGCCATTGCCGATGTCGGTGCTGTACTTGAGCGTAAAGTTGGCTTGCGACTTAGGCGCGCGTGGCAGCGGGTTGCCGTTGATCTTGGACGTGCCAGGGAACGGACCAGCCGCATTGGTCGGGGTGCAACCGCTGGCAGCGTTGTTGCTCACGTTACCGCAGTACTGCACGAACAGGTTAGGATCCTTGATCTCGGTATCGTTGTAGCTGTAGCCCAGCGAGCCGCTAAAGCCACCGCCCAGGTTGGCCTGGAAGTCCAGCTCCACGCCCTGGCCAGTCACCTTCTCAGCGTTGATCAGCTGGTTCATGTTGACGGTGCCGTTACCAGCGGTCAGCTGCTTGTCTTTCACGCGATACTGGAATACCGAGGCGCTCAGGCGCGCGCGCTTATCGAACAGGTCTTGCTTGACGCCGGCTTCATACGACAGCGCGCGTTCAGCGTTGGCGAACGATGGCTTGTCGGTCAGTCCATTCAAACGGCCTTGCATCGACGGTGCGCGGTAGCCGGTAGCAACGCGGGCGAACAGGTTGGTGTTCTTGTCGACTTCATAGGTGCCGCTCAAGTCCCAGCTGACGTTGTGCGAGGTATTGTCGATGTTGAACGGGCCGGAGCTCAGTGGCGGTTCTACGCGCAGGGCCGAGAACTCTTTCTTGTCGCTGGTGTAGCGCAGGCCGCCGCGCACCTTGAACTTGTCGGTCACGGTGTAGTTCAGCGAGCCGAATGCGGCCCACGACTTGGCGTTCTGGAACTGCTGCGCGTAGGCGGCGTTCTGCGGGTTGCCGGCGGCGAAGGAGTTGAAGCTGATCGAATCGATCTGGATGCTCTCGTCGAAGAAGAACAGGCCACCGATCCACTGCAGCGGGCCGGCGTAGTTCGACTCAGCGCGGAACTCTTGCGAGAACTGCTTGTGGTTAGGCAGCAGGTCGGCGGTTTCGACCGGGAACGGGATCACGCCCGGGCCACTGCCCAGCGCTGCTTGTGCCGGGCCGCAGAACAGCGTGCAGCCGTAGCCGCCATCCACGTCGGCGCGGCTGTTGAATTTCAGGGTTTCATAGCCGGTGATCGAGTGCAGCGTGATGTCGCTCAAGTTGTACTTCAGGCGGATATTGCCGCCCTTGGTTTCCAGCTTCTGGTAGTTGACGCCGTCGGTTGGGTAGGAGGCGTAGTCGAAGCCGTCCACCAGATCGTTGGTGCCCTTCTTGATGATGTTGGCGCGGAACAGGGTGGCGCTGCCGTGGTAGTCGCGCTCGTGGTAGTTGAACAGCGCGCTGAAGTCCTTATTCGGCTGCACCAGTGCTTGCAGGCGGAAGGCGTTGTCGCCGTAGCCTTCAAAGTCCTGGGTGCCGGTGTTCTTGGTTGGATTGGTGTTGTGCACGCGGTCGCCGCGGTGCTGGCTGGTGCCCGAGAAGCGCAGGGCCACGGTGTCGCTGACCGGTACGTTGAACACACCTTCGGCGGTCTTGGCCGAGAAGTTGCCCACGCCCAGCGTCAGGTAGCCTTCGGTCTTGAAGACCGGCTTGGCCGAGTCGAACTTGATCACACCGGCCGGGGAGTTACGGCCGAACAGCGTGCCTTGCGGGCCGCGCAGCACCTCAACCTGGTCCACGTCGAACACCGGGAAGCCCTTCAGCATGGCGTTTTCCTGGACGATGTCATCCATCACCAGGCCGACTGGCTGGGAAGCATTCAGGTCGAAGTCGGTATTGCCCAGGCCGCGAATGTAGAAGCGCGGGAAGGTACGGCCAT
This sequence comes from Duganella flavida, assembly GCF_009857445.1. Taxonomy (GTDB): domain Bacteria; phylum Pseudomonadota; class Gammaproteobacteria; order Burkholderiales; family Burkholderiaceae_D; genus Rugamonas; species Rugamonas flavida. The sequence continues at coordinate 327,614 of NZ_WWCN01000002.1, read as the reverse complement.
AGTCCGACTCAACGTTGACCGACGGCGAGCGGCCGGCCAGGAAGCGGATGTCGGCAGCGCCCGAGGTCAGCACGTCCAGCTTGTCGCCCTTGAGGGTAGCGATCGACATCGGCACGTCTTTGATGTTTTCCGCGCGGCGCTGGGCCGTCACGATCACGGTTTCCAGCTGGTCCTTGCTGGCGGCGGTAGCGGTGGTGTCCGGCGTATCTTCAGCGTGCACCAGTGGGAAGGCGCTGGCGACGGCCAGGGCGATCAGCGATCGCACTGCGAAACTGCGTTGCTTGCTCATATGGTCCTGCTCCCTTAATTGTGTAGTGAATTATTTTTTCTTATTAAATGCATATCGAATATGAACTAATTCGGCATATCGATATACAAATTACCAATCATGCTAGCACGGAAAAAAACCGGCTTGATTCATATCTATTTTATATAAATAGCCAAGAAAAAACGAATTTGTCCTACATATCGGCACTGGGGCATAGTGTTGGATTGTCCTGAACGTGGGGCGTAGCGCCACTTCTCCTATGAAAGCGCACACGCAGTCACTCCAGGCAGTACCGACGGGGTTTTTCCAATCGGACAAAAAAGCAACAATACAAAAATATTTAGTTTGGCGCGGATGTTGTTGCGGTGCGACATGCAGTCCTGGCAAGCGAACGCAAAAGGTTAGAGGGATTCAACGGCGCGAAATTACATGCTTCGGCCAATAAAAATATACAATGTCGATCTTCCAGGAGCCTATTCATGAAACTTTCACAACTTAGTTTGACGGTTGCAGCACTGTTTATCGCTGCCAGCGCGTCCGCGGCTGACCCAAAGCTGGGCATCGTGTATGACGCAGGCGGCAAGTTCGACAAGTCGTTTAACCAGTCCGCTTTTGAAGGCGCATCGCGCTTCAAGAAGGAAACCAATATCAATTTCATCGAGGTGCAAGCCTCCAGCGACACTCAGGCTGAACAGGTGCTGCGCGGCCTCGCCCGCAAAAACCTCGACCTGATCGCTTCCATCGGCTTCGCCCAACAGGCAGCTGTGCAGAAGGTCGCCAAGGAATTCCCGAAAGTCCGCTTCGTGCTGATCGACGGCGTGGCGCAAGGCGCCAACGTCAACTCCATCACCTTCAAGGAAGAAGAAGGTTCCTACCTGGTGGGCGTGGCAGCGGCCATGGCCTCCAAGTCCAAGAAGCTGGGCTTCATCGGCGGCGTTGATATCCCGCTGATCCGCACCTTCTCGTGCGGCTACGCGCAGGGCGCGAAAGCCGTCAACGCCAAGGTCGACGTGACCTCCAATATGGTCGGTACCACTTCCGATTCGTGGAACAACCCAGCCAAGGGCGGTGAACTGGCGCGCTCGCAATTCGACCGCGGCGTTGACGTGGTGTTTGCCGTGGCCGGTGGTTCGGGCCTGGGCACGCTGCAAACCGCCAAGGAAAAAGGCAAGCTGGCGATCGGCGTCGATTCGAACCAGAACTCGCTGTATCCGGGCACGATCCTGACCTCGATGGTCAAGCGCGTCGACAACGCCGTCTACGAGTCCTTCATGCAAATGAAGAACGGCACGTGGAAAGGCGGCGTTACCGCCAAGGGCCTGAAAGAAGGCGGCGTCGATTGGGCGCTGGACGAGAACAACCGCAAGCTGATCACGCCGGAAATCGAGAAGCGTGTGATGGGCGCGCGCAAGGACATCATCGACGGCAAGGTCAAGGTCATCGATATCCGTTCGGGCGCAGCCTGCCCGGTTTAACAGCTGTTTAAACACAGAGCGCGCCGCCTCGGGTTTTCCCGCGCGGCGCGTTTAGCATTTTAATTAACCGCATTAAAAACGATCCTATGCAGCCAGCAGTAGAATTTCGCGGCATCTCCAAGCACTTCGGAGCTGTAAAAGCGAACACGGACGTCAGCTTCACCATCGCCAAGGGTTCGATCCATGGCCTGGTGGGCGAGAACGGCGCCGGCAAGTCGACCCTGATGAGCATCCTGTACGGATACTACCGCGCCGATGGCGGGGAGATCCTGCTCGATGGCCAGGCGCGCCGCATCCACAACAGTCAGGAAGCGATTGCGCTCGGCATCGGCATGGTGCACCAGCACTTCATGCTGGTCGAGAACATGACTGTGCTCGATAACGTGATGCTGGGCAGCGAAGGCGGCTTCCAGCTGAAGTCCAAGCGCGCCAAGGTGGAAGCGGAACTGCGCGAGATTTGCACACGCTACCGGCTCGACGTCGATCCGCTGGCCACCATCCACGATTTGTCGGTGGGCGCGCAGCAGCGCGTGGAGATCCTCAAGCAGATCTACCGCAGCGCCAACATCCTGATCCTCGATGAACCGACTGCGGTGCTGACCGCACAGGAGACCGAATCGCTGTTCGAGATCCTGCGTTTGTTCAAGGAACAGGGCAAGACCATTATCCTGATCACGCACAAGCTGCAAGAGATCCTCGACATCACCGACACCGTCACCGTGATGCGCGGCGGCCGCGTGATCGGCGCCGTGCCGACCGCCGGCACCACCAAGGAAGAACTGGCCAATATGATGGTCGGCCGGCCGATCGAGAACAACCTGCCGCGCAAGCCATACAGCCCGGGCGCGCCAGTGCTGCAAGTCGACGGCCTGCAGCTGCTGGACGACCAGGGCGTCAAGCTGCTGGCCGATATCGGCTTCACGCTGCGCGCCGGCGAGATCGTCGCCGTGGCCGGCGTGTCCGGCAATGGCCAGAGCGAGTTGATGGAGATCTTGTCGGGCATGCGCCTGCCCTCCTCCGGCAAGCTGGAATACCGGGGCAAGCCGCTGCCGTTTGAAGGCCGTTCGGATGCCGATGGCCTGCCGCTGAAATTCCGCGAGCTGGGCATCGCCCACGTGCCGGAAGACCGCTTGCGTGATGGCGTGATCAAGGCCTTCTCGGTCATGCACAACACCATCTTCGGCTACCAGGACAAGCTGAAAAATCGTTGGGGCCTGCTCGACTTCAAAGCCATCGCAGCGCGCTGCGCGGAGCTGATGAAGAACTTCGACGTGCGTCCGAATAACCACGACCTGCGTATCGGCCTGCTCTCGGGCGGCAACCAGCAGAAAGTGGTGATCGCGCGCGAAGTGCTGGCGCAGCCGAAGCTGATGCTGGTCGGCCAGCCGACGCGCGGCGTCGACATCGGCACCATCGAGAGCATCCACACCCAGTTGCTCAAACTGCGCGATGAAGGCGTGGCGATCCTGCTGGTCTCCGTGGAGCTGGAAGAAGTGCGCGCGCTGGCGGACCGTATCCTGGTCATGTGCGGCGGCCGCATTACCGGCGAACTGAAAATTGAAGAATTCGACACCACCCGTATCGGCCTGCTGATGGGCGGGATGCACAAATCATGAATAAAGACCTCCCACGCTGGGCCACTGCGTTTGTCATGCCCGTTCTAAACCTGTTGTCGGCACTGCTGGTGACCGCACTGGTGATCCACCTGCTGGGCGAAAGCCCGATCGAATCGCTGGCCATTTTGGTCAACAGCGCCGTGATCAATCCGGAAGGCTTGAGCTACACGCTGTTCTACGCTTCGACCTTTATCTTCACCGGCCTGGCGGTATCGATCGCCATGCAGGCGGGCCTGTTCAATATTGGCGCCGAAGGCCAGATGTACTTTGCGGGCCTGGGCCTGACACTGGTCATGCTGGGCTTCGACAGCACGCTGCCGTTCTGGCTACTGATCCCGCTCGGCATGCTGGGCGCAGCGCTGTTCGGCGCACTGTGGGCCTTCGTGCCCGGCTACCTGCAAGCGAAACGCGGCAGCCACGTGGTGGTGACCACCATCATGTTCAACTACATCGCCGCCTCGCTGATGAACTCCGTGATCGTCAAGATGGTGCCGCCGGGCGAACAGAATCCGGCCAGCCGCGTGTTTGCTGCTGCTGCTGAAATGCCGCGCCTGAACCAGTGGTTCCCGATCCTGGGCGAGACGCCGCTCAACATCAGCTTCTTCATCGCGATTATCGCGCTGGTGATTTACGGTGTGGTGGTAACGCGTTCGGCGTGGGGCTTCAAGCTGCGCGCCACCGGCTTGAACAAGCACGCCGCGCACTACGCGGGTGTTCGCATCAGCAAGATGATCATCGTTGTGATGCTGATCTCTGGCGCGCTGGCCGGTCTTGGCTCGGTCAACTCCATCATGGGTTCGACCCACTACCTGTCGCTGGGCTTTGTCGGCGGCGCGGGCTTCATCGGCATCGCGATTGCGCTGATGGGCCGCCAGCATCCGGTCGGCATCTTCCTGTCGGCGCTGCTGTTCGGCGCACTGACCCAGGGTGGCCTGGACCTGTCGCTGGAAAAGCAGAACATCCCACCGGAGATGGTGATCTTCGTGCAGGGTGTGGTCATCCTGTTCTGCGGCGCGATGGAATACCTGTACGCACCGGCCATCGCCAAAATGCTCCAACTGAAGAAGTGAGAACGATATGACTTTTGATGATCTCCATATCGGCAGTATCCTGGTGTCAACCGTGCGCAATGCGCCGGTGCTGATTTTCGCCGGCATGGCCGGCCTGTTCGCCGAACGTTCGGGTGTGATCGACATCGGCCTCGAAGGCAAAATCCTGGCGTCCGCGTTTGTGTCGGCCGCTGTCGCATTCACGACCCAGAACCCGTGGTACGGCGTAATGGCTGGCGTGCTGGTATCGATGCTGCTGGCCAGCCTGCAGGCTTACATCGCCATCACCCAGAAGGGCAACCAGCTGGTGGCCGGCATCGCCATCAACATCGCCATGAGCGGCCTGACCTTCGTGGTGGCGCAGTACATCTTCCAGCAAGGCGGACGCACGCCGGACCTGGGCTCGGCGCGTTTGTTCGACGTGGTGCTGCCTGGTTCTGCGGCGGTGGAAAACATCCCGTTCATCGGCTGGCTGTACGCGCACCTGATCGGCGGCCATTCGGTGCTGGTGTACCTGGCGTTTGCGCTGGTGCCGCTGGTGCACTGGATCGTCTACCACAGCCGCTTCGGCCTGCGCCTGCGCGCTTGCGGCGAGAACCCGCATGCGGCCGATGCAGCCGGCGTCAGTGTCGAGCGCCAGCGCTATATGGCCATGATCATTGCCGGCGTACTGTGCTCGTTCTCGGGTGCTTACCTGTCGATCGTGCAGAGTGGTTTCTTCCTGCGCGATATGTCGGCTGGTGCCGGCTATCTGGCGCTGACGGCGATGGTATTTGGTAACTGGCGTCCGCTGCACACCTTCCTGGGCTGCCTGATGTTCGGCTTCTTCGGCGCCGTGCAAATCCAGATCGAAGGCGTGGAACTGCCGCTGGTCGGCCGCGTGCCGGGTGCGCTGATCCAGATGGTACCGTACGTGCTGACCGTGATCGTACTGGCCGGCCTGATGGCCAAATCGGTGGCGCCAAAAGCCTTGGGCACCCCGTTCGTGAAATCGCGTTAAAACGTCTTCAAATAGGACAGCAGGTCAGCGACCTGCTGTTCATCTTTAATTCCCCAGAAGCGCATCGTCGTCCCCGGCACCACATCATGCGGCGCGCGCAGGTAAGCGGCGAGCGTCTTCTCATCCCAGGTCAGTCCCGACTTCTTCATCGCCTCGGAATATTTATAGTCCTTGGTCGACGCCGCGCGCCGGCCGACAATCCCATTCAACTGCGGCCCATAGCCCGCACTCGCATACTTCCCCACCGCGTGACACGACGCACAGCGCTGGAACAAGAACGCCCCGTTCTTAGGATCGCCAGCCGCGCTGGCCTGCCCTGCCGCCAGTAGCAACAGCAAAAACCATCGCTGACAGTTCTTCAATTGAACCCGGGCGAAGCCACCAGTATTATTGCCTAAGGATTGTTTCATGCGACGTAGGCGCCCAAGTGTTCAATATCGAGGAGATGTTTTTGCATAGCAGCACTTTCGGAGGCAACGGCGAGCTTCTTCATTTCAATTAGTGATGCTGGAGATGCGATCCAAATCGAAACAGCTAGCAACTTTCCAGGAACAGCTAATTGTGCAACGCTTTCATAACTTGGACCATCTATATGCGGCGTTAAAATTTCTGCATAGTGCTTCGTTTTTAATTGCAATTGCGCATTGGGTAACCTAGCCGAACTAACGCTTCGCAAATACGCATCGCGTTCTCCTCTGTAGGATTCACCAACAAATCCATATCATCAGCAATCTCTTCGTTTGAGCCAGTACAAATAAGGTTGTCGCCAATTGGGTTCACGTAACCCACCGAGTCATTTATATACACTCTTAGAGCCTAATATTTCAGTCACTAAAAACAGCTGCGGCGTTACGTGAAAATACTCTGCCAGTTTGTTCGCCAATGTAACGTCGATTTTTTTTTGGCCCGCAAGTATTTCTGCCAATAGATCACTATCCAGTATTTCCGCCAGATCAGCTGCATTACGCTCACCTTGCTCCATCATGAATGCAAGCATTTCGTGGGGTTCGCTTTGCGGCATTGGATAGCGCTTCTTTTCGTAGTCGCTGATCATGATTACCAGCAGTTCAAACAAACTTGCAAGCGGATGTGTCACATCTTCACCTACGACGTCCCACATTACATTCACCAAGTTCAGCGCATGAAGATGATCTTCATCAGTTTTCAGTGCACGCAGCCGAGCGATCCGCTGAAATGCTACCCATGCCGCTTGAAGCTCATCAACGTCAGGCTTTAGGGTTCCGTCCGAGAGATTATTCATAGCTTTGTTTTCCTACTGCGAAATTGTCGCGCCCACTTGTCATACTCGGCGTGCGGAAATACCCAACGGATCTCCAGTGTATTCGTTCCGTACTTAACGCTGGAAATGACCCGGTAGTTATTGCCTCCAACATTGAAGATCGTGAATGGTGCAACATAATCAGCGTGAGGAAATATCTTCTTAAGCTGCTGAAAGCTCAAGAAACTAAAGGCTGACGACACTTGCATCCAGCGGGCAAGCGACACCCGCGCATTGGGATGCCGCAAGCAAAATTGGTCTATCAAGTGAGTGGCAATGAGATTCATGCCTCACTGTATGACTCTAGCTCATTCGCTGATTGAGCGCACTCAAAGAGTGTGGCTGAGGCTGCGTATTTTGCCCTCAGCGCAGCAAGTGCAGCGCTGCGTATTGCAGCAGCATGATAGTTTTGCCGTCTGCGATGCGGCCGTCGGTGATCATTTGCAGGGCTTCGGTTATTGGCAGTTCCAGCACTTCGATGTCCTCGCCTTCTTCGGCGATGCCGCCGCCATTACCGGTGCGTGACGACGCATCGTATTCGGCGACGAAGAAGTACAGGCGCTCGGTCACCGAGCCGGGACTCATGAAGGCTTCGAAAACTTTGCGCACTTCGCCCACGCAGTAGCCGGTCTCCTCTTCCACTTCGGCCTTGATGCGCTCTTCCGGCGAGGCCTGGTCCAGCAGACCCGCCGCAGTCTCGATCAGGAAGCCGTCATGGCCGTTGCCGTAGGTAGGGAAGCGGAACTGCCGTACCAGCAGCACGGTGCGCTGCTCGCGGTTGTACAGCAGGATGGTGGCGCCGTTGCCGCGATCGTAGGTCTCGCGCGTCTGGCGCTGCCAGCTGCCGTCGCTGCGGCGGTAGTCGAAGGTGGTCTTTTGCAGCAGGAACCAGTCGTCGGACAGGGTCTCTACTTTGTGGATGCGAATTCGGTCTTCCGGCATGTCGTCCTCCCGTTGCGTTCATTGACGATATCATGCAATATCGTGCAATATCAAGAAAATTCACGCACATGCTGACACGCCAACGCAAAGAACTCCTGCTGGACCGCCTGCACAAGGACGGTCAGATCGTCGCCAAATCACTGAGCGAGGAGCTGGGACTATCGGAGGACACGATACGCCGCGACCTGCGCGAGTTGGCCAGCGAAGGCTTGCTGCAGCGCGTCCACGGCGGCGCCCTGCCCGCCTCGCCCGCGATGGGCAACTTCGCGCAGCGCCAGCAGATTTCCAGCGACGCCAAACCGGCCATCGCGCGCGCCGCCGCTGCCATGGTCGAACCGGACCAGGTGATCTTCATCGACGGCGGCACCACCGCCGTGCAGCTGGCGCGCGCGCTGCCGCCGGATTTGCGCTGCACCGTGGTCACGCACAGCCCATCGGTGGCAGTGGAGCTGGTCGAACATCCAAACGTGGAAGTGATCCTGATCGGCGGCCGTCTGTTTAAGCATTCCATCGTGGCGATGGGGCCATCGGCGCTGGAAGCAATCGCGCAGATCAGCACCGATATCTATTTCATGGGTGTGTGCAGCCTGCATCCGGACACCGGCATCAGCACCGGCGACTTCGATGAAGCAGGCGTCAAGCGCGCCATCAGCAACAGGGCGCAACGCACCGTGGTGCTAGCATCTCCGGAAAAGCTGGACACTGCATCGCCCTACCAAATTGCACCGCTCTCGCAGGTCAGCACCATCATCGTCAACCACGACGCACCAGAAACGCTGCTCGCGCGCTATCGCAACATGGGGATCGCCATCACTATGGCATAGGCGTTTAATGTGGCAAACTAGCTGGATGACGATATTGACTGCATTAAGAATTCCTACTGCCTGGCGCGTATTGGGGGTGGCATTGTGCCTGGCCGCGGGCAGCTGCAGTGCGGCCGCCATGCGCGTGGTATATCCCCTTACCGCGCTGGACGAAGTCGATAGCCGCTACGAGTACGATTGGGCTGTGCTGCGCATGGCGCTGGAAAAAACCGAGCCGCGCTACGGCGCTTTTGAGATTCACCAGTCGAGCCACGCAATGTCGTCACAGCGCGTAGCGCAGGAGTTGCTGATGTCGGGCGGCCGTATCAACATCTTCGCCCGTGCCAGTTCAGCGCAACTGGAGCAGCAGTTCATACCAGTGCGTCTGCCGGTCGACAAAGGCTTGCTCGGCTACCGCATGTTCCTGGTACGCGACGCCGACCTGCCGCGCTTCGCAGCCGTGCGCACGATCGATGACCTGCGCAAGCTGCGCGCCGGTTTGGGCAAGGACTGGATCGATGTGCCGGTGCTGCGCAATGCCGGCATCCCGGTGGTGGAAGGCACCAACTATCCGGGCCTGTTTGCCATGCTGGCCGCCGGCCGCTTCGATTTCTTTTCACGCGCGATTGACGAAGCGCAGCGCGAATTCAAGGAACGCCGCACCACCTATCCGCACATGGTGATCGAGCCGACGCTGCTGCTGCGATATCCGCTGCCGAAGTACTTCTTCACGCGGCGCGATGCCGAAGGCAAGCTGCTGGCGCAGCGCATCAACGACGGCATGGAAATGATGATCAAGGATGGATCGCTCAACGTCTTGTTCGAAAAATACAAGGGCGAGAGCATCCGAGCCGGCGGCCTGCAGCATCGCCGCGTGCTTCAGGTGCAGAATCCACACCTGGCGCCAGAGACACCGCTGTCTCGCAGTGAACTCTGGTTCAATCCCATGACGGGAAAATAGTTAAGGCCAGATCGCCTTCAACACAGCGGCCAGATGGTAGCCGCCCTGGATCAACTGCGACTTGGCCGCCGCCGAAGATGGCACCGGATAGTTATCCGGAATCGCCAGCGGCCATACGTTGTATGCCTCGCCGGTGGTTTTGCTGACCTGCTGCGCCATCGCGCCCGGCGTTACATCGGTGTACGCCAGCTTGGAGACAACCAGCGTCTGGTCAGCCCACTCGTAAGGCCAGGTCACCGGATCGCCGCTGTTCGGCGCCACCACAGGGCTGCTGGCGATAACCATCTGCGCAAACTGCTCTGGGGTACGCGCGCCGATGCGGCGGAAGGCGTAGTTCACCACCGTGGTGTCCCAGTAGGAGTGGAAGGCGCGCGTGGTCTGCGGCGCGCGGCCCGGCATGGCCGGCGTTGCTGGCTTGTCGTCCGCAGGAATCAGCTGCGAACTATTCGCGGTCAGCTTAATGTCGTCCAGCTGCAGGTTGTTGCCGCCCTGCGTGGCAAAGGCTTCCTTGTCATCCAGCTGCTTCTGCGTTGGCAGCACGAAGCCGCCATTCTTGCCGACGTAGCCTTCACCCACGTGCAGCGGCTGCGCGATATCGCCGCTCAAGTGCGTCAGCATCAACAGCGCCTGGCGCGGCGTAAAGTGGTGCGGATTGGTGGCCGCATCGCCCTTCCCTTGCAGCACTGCGATGCACTGCTTCAGCGTCTGCACGATGTCGTGATCCGTGGTGCCGACGCCATGGTCTTCATAGTGCGTCAGCTGGTACGGCACATCGGTGTAGTGGTACTCGCTGTGCTTGGGATTGGCGCTGGTGTAAGCCACCATCTCCGGCGTTTGCGGACCGCAGTAAGTGCCCTTCACGCAGTCCGCCCACGAGGCGACGCCGGCCAGGCTCTCGCCCGGCAGCAGCAAGGCTTGCACCTGCTTCTCGGCGTTGCTGCCCTTGATCAGCTGGTCGGCAATCGCGCCTACCGCGCGGTGGCCATCGTTGCCCCATGCGTGAGCGTTAAACGAAATAAAGGCGCTGCCCAGCGCTAGGATACATGCGAGCTTTTTCATTCAGGACTGCCTTTCGACGGCTTGGGATATTGTTTGTTGATGTCGAGGACTTGTGCGTACGACGAACTCCAGGTCTGCTCCTGCAAAGCCGCCAGCCGCTGCGCCATCTTCTCGTTACGCAGCACCACTTCCAGATTGCGCGACAAGTCCATATAGCCACCGCTCCAGTTGCTGGTGCCGACCCATGCGACGCGGTTATCTATCACCATGGTCTTGCTGTGGATGACACGCGCGAACGGAATAAAGCCGCTCGACGCCACCGGCAAAGTCACCACGCGCACTTCCACGTTGGGCAGCACGGCCAGGCTTTTCAGGTAAGGCAGCGGGGCGCTTTCGAGGTTCCAGTTGGAGACCATCAGCTTGATCTTCACACCGCGTGCCGCTGCCGCGCGCACCGCGTTGTCGATCACGGCGTAATAAGGACGCGTACCTTTCGGGCCGTAGCTCAGCGGCGCGTAGTCCAGCAGCTGGATGCGCACTTCGCTCTTTGCTTCCGCCAGCAGCGCCGGCAGGCCGGTCTCGGAATCGCCTACGCCCGCAGGGTTGAACTGGTTAGGGCTGGACAGCAGGAAGGCTTGCTGGCTGGTGTCTGCCGCAACGGTGTGCGTGTTCAGCGCAGGTGCCGTCTGGCCTTGCGAGGTCAAAGCCTGCGCGCGCCAATCCTGGTTGAAGATCGCCAGCACCTGCCCCACCACTTTCTGGTCAGTGATGCGCAAGCCGGTTTCGTGGATGTGTTCAAACGAGCGCCAGTCGAAATTCTGGCTGCCGATGTAGGCGGTAGCGCCGTCCACTACCAGGTATTTGGCGTGGATAATGCCGTTGCCGGTCAGCTTATTAAAATCCAATACGCGGAATTCCAGGTTCTGAATCGCCTTCAAGCGCGCGATGCTCGGCTGCTCCGACAGGTTCACGCCTTTCTGGTCCAGCAGGAAGCGAATCTTTACGCCACGCTTGCCGGCGGCTTCAAGATGCTCGATCACTTTATCGAACACGCTACCCGGCTTGATCACCGTGTAGAACTGGCCGATGACGATTTCGCTTTTGGCGTTATCGAACATCTCGGTCCACACTTGCGCGGCGCTGCGCAAGTCGTCGCTGTGCAGCGGTGTTTCGACCGGCGCGGTTTGCACCAGCTCATAGCCGGGGATGGAAAACTCCGCGCGCGCCGACGCCGACAGCAGCGCCGCCGAGACCAGCAGGGAAATTGAAATACGACGCATGATGACTCCTTATTGCATGCTCTTGTAGCGCACCAGCGGCGCAGCGGTGCCGGCGGGCTTCTTGTCCTGATCGCGCTTGGCCAGATAGCTGGTCAGCGCATCGATGTCGCGGATATTGGTCGGTGCGCGGCTCGCGCCTTTGGTGAAGGTTGAGAAGCCGTCGCCGCCTTCGGCCAGGAAGTTATTGGTCACCACGCGGTAGGATTTATCCATCTCCAGCGGAATGCCGTTCAGTTTCACGCTGCCCGCGACGATCTTGCGGCCTTCAGGCTGCGCCGGGTCCCATTCGTACCAGAAGCCTTCCGACACTTGCAGCAAACCGCGCTTCGCATCACGTCCGCCTGCCCACTGCTCTTCCAGCAGCGCGACGATTTGCTCGCCGCGCAGGTTCATCGCCACCAGCGCATTCCCGAACGGCAGCACGGCCATCGCCTGGCCCAGTGTGACGCGGTTGCCGGCGGCGGTTTCCAGGTCCTGGCGGATGCCGCCCGGATTTTGCAGCGCGATCTGCGCGCCGAACGAGCGGCCCGCGTACAGCATGGAGTCCGCCACCAGGTCGCCCAGCGCCGATTCACGCGCATGCTCTTTCTCGCGCTTCACGCTTGGCACAGCCAGCGTAGCAACAGGCTGCGCCAAGGCGGAGACACTGCGTTCGCGGGCTTGCTTCAGGTAGGCGTCCAACGCCGGATCGGCCGGCCACGTACCCGGCACCATCACTTCCTGGCGCGCGCTGATGTTGCGCACGCTGTTGGTATTGGTGTCCACAGTCAGCTTGATGCGGCTCATCACGTGGCCGCCCATGTCAGACTGCGTGACAGTGCGGCCATCCACCTTGCACAAGTAGCCCTGATGCGAGTGGCCGGTGATGACCAGACGAATCGCAGGATCGAGGCGCTTGACCACATCGGTGATCGGCCCTTTCAGGTTGGCGCAATCCTGCTGGTCGAATTTATCGGTCGTGCGGCCGCCCTGGTGGATCAACACCACGAACACGCCTACGCCTTGCTGGCGCAGTTCCGGCAGCTGGAGATTGATGGCGTCCGCCTCGTCAATGAACTGCAGTCCGGCGATACCCGACGCCAGCGACGATTCAGCCGCCTCGCGCAGCACGGTGCCGATGAAGGCAACCTTCACGCCGTGCGCGGTTTCGACTTTATAAGCTGGCAGCACCGGCTTGCGCGTGACCATGTCGATCACGTTGGCCGCCAGGTACTGGAACTGCGCGCCCTGATAGGTGCCTTCAAATTTGCAGGCCTTGTCGGCGCGCGGCGAAACGCAGCCGCCCTTCTGCTGGCGCAGCAGCTCAATGCGCCCTTGGTCGAATTCGTGATTGCCCACCGAGGTGGCGCGCAAGCCAAGTAAATTCATCGCGCCGATGGTCGGTTCGTCGGCCCACATGGCCGAGATGGCGGGACTGGCGCCAATCAAATCGCCGGCGCCGACCAGCAGCAATTCCGGGTCCTGCTTGCGCCACGCTTGCAGCGCCGCGCCCAGCGTGTCGATGCCGCCGGCCTGGATCACCCGTTCGCCGCCGCCGGCTGCGCTGTCCCAGGTGTATTTGCTGGCTTCGAGATTGCCGTGAAAATCGTTCAGCGATACCAGCTGAATCTCGGTCAGGTTGGATGGCGGTGCGGGCTGAAACCATGCGCAACCGGCCAGCGAGGCAACAACCATAAGGCTTAGATATTTTTTCATGGGGTCATTGTACCGTTCAGCGACAACTCTGCGCAGCGCGGAAAATATTACGTTACAAACGAAGCTCAAATAAAAACGCACCCTATAAGTCCGAGAACTTATAGGGTGCGATTCGTGCACTTAAGACGGGCCGTAGCCCGTCCTTGAATGAACGATTAGAAGTCCACCGACAGGGTCGCCGATGCGAAGCGCGGTGCAGCCATGTAGTAACGGCCAACCGAAGAAGCCGCCACACCTTGGTATGGCTGTGCGTTGATCACAGTGGTCGACGACGGGTTACGGAATTGCTTGTCGGTGATGTTGCTGATGTTGAAGGTCAGCTTAGGACGCTTCAGCCAGCCGAAGTTGGCGAAGGTGTAGCCACCGTCGAAGTCGAAGGTGGTGTAGCCTGGCGCTACTTCGTCGTTCAGCAGCGAGGCGTACTGCTTGCTGGTGGCACGTGCCTTGGCGCGAACCCAGAATGGACCATCCTGATATTCCACCGACAGGCCAGCCTTGCGGCGTGGCGCGTTAGGCGCATCTTTGCCAGCGGTTGGCAGCAGCACTTTGGTGGTGCCGATGAAGCCGTACTGGTTGTCTTTCAGTTCGGTTTTCAGGAAACCCAGGGAACCGTAGAATGCCCAGCCGTTGATCGGGGTGTTACCCAGTTCGACCTCCAGGCCGCTGTGCTTCTCGCGGCCGATGTTCAGGTAGGTGTTCTTGGCGGTTTCAGGGTCGAACGAGCTGGCTTGCTTGTTCTTGAAGTCCGTGTAGAACGCAGTGACGGTGGCGATGAACTTGTTATCCTGGTGACGATAGCCCAGGTCGCCGCTCCACGAGGTTTCCGGCTGGGTGTCTTTGAACGTCACTGGCAGGTTGGTGGCCGCGTCCACGATCACGTTCGAACCAATGTTACCGAAGATGAAGTTCGGAGGAGCCTTCATGTTCTTGGCGACCGAAGCGAAGACCTGGTCGTCGTTGGTGATGCGATAGCGCGCGCCCAACTGTGGCAGAACTTCGTTGTAGGTCTTGTTGAACTGGAACGGCTTGACGGTGTTGTTCTCGTCACCGAAGTTGGTGAAGTCACGCTTGATGTACGGGGTACGCACGCCAACGTTGATCTTCAGCTTGTCGTCCGCCAGGCTGATGGTGTCTTGCAGGAAGGCCTGGTAAGCGGTCGATACCGAGATCCAGTCGCGGCTCATGGCAGGGTGGCCATCAGGACGGTCGATCTGACCATCTTGCAGCCAGATGTCTGCACGGTTGCCGTCGTTACCCAGCGCCAGCATTGGGCCGGTTTGCTCGTGGCGAGCACGCTCCCACCATACGCCAGTCTTGATTTCGTGGTTGTCGGTGGTGTAGATGAAGGCCAGGTTGGCGCCCGGACGCACGGTGCGGGTCACGCTGGCGCTAGCTACCAGGACGGTGTCCAGGGTGTCGCCGTCGCCGTTCAGGTCAACGGTCTGGTCGCGCTTGCCGGTGGCTGGGTTGTAGAAGCTTTTTTCCGACTGGGCGCGCTGCTGGGTACCGCCGTTGCCGAAGCCGTACCACATGTATGGGGTGAAGGCCACGTCCAGGTTATCGGTCAGGCGGAATTTGCTGACTGCCGATGCGATGATGTTCTTGAACGGGTTAACCGACAGGCCGTAGTAAGCAACCGGCGTCTGGGTGGTTTCCACTTGCGCGGTGCCCTTGACTGGGGTCAGGTGACCTTTGAAGGTGTCGGCGTAGTCGAAGTAGTAACCATTGGCCTTCAGTTCAGCCAGGGTCGGGTTGTAGATGTTGTTGTTGACGGCCTTGTTGAACAGGACGGTCGCGTGGATGTAGTTGAAGCGGTCCCAATCGTAGTTCACACCGAGGTCGATGTGGTTACGGTTAGCTTGGCCCTGGCCCTTCCACTTGTCGGTCTGCGCGTGCGAAGCCGAGATGAAAGCGGTCAGTTTGCCATCCAGCATAGCGCCAGTATCGTAGCGCACGAAGGTTTTCCACATATTCAGCTGGCCAGCGGTCTGCATCACGCGCACGCGCTGGGTTTTCTCTGGTGCGCAGGTGGTGATGCCGAAGTTACCGCCGGTGGCGCCAACTTGTGGCGAGTCCACGTCGGTCGAACCCTGGGTCACGAATTGCGAGCAGGTGTTTTCCTGGTCAACGTATTCTTGTGGGTACACCGCGAAGTTACCGGAGTCGTTGACAGGCACGCCGTTGATGGTGGCGCCGATCTGGTCGGAGTTGAAGCCACGCAGGGTCATGCCGCCGCCGAACAGGCCGGTTGCGTCGTAGTTGTAGCTGTTAACTGCTGGCAGCATTTCCAGTGCTTGATAAGCATTGCCGGTTGGGCGCTGCTTTTCCAATTCTTCCGCAGTAATGGTGGAACGTGCTTTTGGCGCGTCTTCCGTTACCATCAGGCCCATACCCAGTTTTTTACCGGTGATGACCACCTCGGACTTGGCTGGAGCGGCAGTATCTGCCTCCTCAGCGAAAGCAGCGCCTGCCGTCAGCGCAGTCAGGTGTGCCGCCACGGCGATTACGCTCAAGCGCAAGACCGGAGATTGTTTGGATTGCATTCAAAACCCCTTAAGAGTGTTATTGTGAAAACTTTAAAGAACTAACGAAATCGGGTGTGAAGAGCCGTTTTTCCTCTGCACCAACGTGAGAGTTTATCTGTCTTAAATGACACTGGTATGACAGTAAAAGTTGTCAATTTGCTCTAACTGACTATAACTATTGCATGGCGCTACACCCGCGACAAATACGTTTTTACTAAGCAATTAAGTGGAAAAACATATAAATGAACGTGAAATGCTAACTAATTAGCAATTCTTGAGGGAAGCAGAGGCTAGATTCGGGCGGGATTATAAAAGCTTATGCGGCACATGAATTTCGTTCATGGCAACATTTAGAGAGTTTTCTCGGAAATGTAGTAAATCCGAGACAGAAAATACAGGCAATTTTGACAAAAAAGAAAGCCGGCGGGGAAAACCGCCGGCTTTCTTTTTATTGGAGATGGAAATTAAGGTTTGGCGCCGGCGATTTCTGCCTCAAATTTGGCGAATTTACCGTCCAGCGCCTTCAAAAGACGTTGTTTGTCCGCATCAGCCAAGAAAGAATAGCGAATACTGTCGTAGGACAGTTTTTTCACTTCCGCATAACTTGGCTGGTAACGGGCGGCGTACAGCACATATTCCCCCGACAGATTGTTGCGCGACACGCCGGCGTCGTCAGTCGACAACACAAACGGCACGCCATATTTGCGGTACAGCGTAACCGGGTGCGCCTGCTCCTTGATGCCGAGGATGAAGTCGTTACTGCTCAGGTTGACCTCGACCGCGATCTTCGCATCGTGCATTTTTTTCATGATGGCCAGCGGATTGCTCTCGTGGGCAATATCCATGCCGTGGCCGATGCGGCTGGCGCCGGCAACGTCGATGGCATCCTTGATGTGGAAGGTCAGGCCTTCCGGCGGCACCATCCCCAGCGACAACTCACCGGCGTGCAGCGCCAGTTTCACGGTCGGGTATTTGGCTTTCAGGAACCGATACATCTGCATGTGCAGCGCGTAGTCGCGCATGGAGACGTGCACGCTTTCCTGGCCAACAATATTGATGCCGACGATTTTCGGATGGCTGGACGCCAGTTTGAAGCTCGACAGGATTTGCGAATACACCTGCGACGGCGACAGGAAGCGCAGCGCGAACGGCTGGTAGCGCAGCGTGAACTGGTCGTCGTCGATGCCGGCGCCGGACTTGTTCACGTTGTCGATGTAGCCGGCGATCCAACCGTTGAAAGCCGGGTCCTGCTCCAGCTTGGCGCTCAGGGCGGCGAAATCGGCATCGGTGACGCCGCCGCTGGTGGCCTTCTTGTCGAAGTCCGCATCCTGCGCAATCGGTGCGATCTCGAAGATGGTTTCGATATAGCTCAGGTTTTCCTGAATGGCGCGCTGCTTCAGGCGCAGCAGGCCGTCGGCGGTATTGGTCGATGCCACCGGGCCAAAGTAGGCGAAGGTGTCGAAGAACTGGCGGTCCGGCGGCGACTGGATGCCACTGTGATTGTAAAAGTCCTTGTCCGACCAGCGCTGCAGCAGGTTGGCCAGCAGCGTGTTATCGTTCATGACGTCCTGGCCGGACACGCATGCGCCAGCCGGCTTGTTTTTCTCGATGGTGTAGTTGGCCTTGTTGACGCAGAAGCCTTCCTTGTCCACCCACTCCAGGTACTGCTCGGCGTAGATCGCGCCTGAGTAGTGGTGATGCAGGTCGCCGCCTTTCGGCATCATGGTGAAGAACATCGTCAGTTCGGCCAGCTTAGGCTCTTTGCCCGGCGCAACCAGCGACGCGAAGTGGCGCTTGGTGGCTTCCTCGTTGGCGTTGGCAGCCTGCGCTTGCGGCAGTGCGCACAACACGGCGGCGGCCAATGCGATGGCTGTGATGTTCTTCTTCATGTGTCGTTCCTTAATTAAGTCGTTTCGCGGACGTGTACCTGCTGGCCGGCGGCATAAGTGGCAGCGATGGCGCGATCGTCACCCAGCAAGGCCAGTGCGAACAGCAGCTCTTCCAGGCTGTCGCAGTGCGAGGTGCGACGCTGCAGCAGCGGCGTGGCTTGCGGATCCATGACGATGAAGTCCGCTTCCGCCCCCTTGCTGAAATTACCGATCGTGCCTTCCAGCTGCATGCTGCGCGCGGCGCCTAGCGTGGCGAGATAAAACATGCGCAAAGCCGGCAAGTAACTGCCCTTCAAGCGCGCTACTTTATAGGCTTCATTCATCGTTTGCAACATGGAGAAGGAGGTGCCGCCGCCGACGTCGGTGGCCAGCGAGAGCAGCACGCCTGCTTCATCGGCGCGTTCGAAGTCAAACAGGCCGCTGCCGAGGAACAGGTTGGAAGTCGGGCAGATGGCGGCGGCAGACTGGGTTTCGGCCATGCGCTGGCGGTCGCGCTCATTGAGCCAGATGCAATGTCCATACATGGCGCGCGGACGCATCATGCCATAGCTGTCGTAAACGTCGATGTAGCTGCGGGCTTGTGGGAATAGCTCGCGCACCCACGCGCATTCGGCTTCGTTTTCCGAGACGTGAGTCTGGATGAAGGTGTCCGGATAGGCGCGCGCCAGTTCGCCCGCCAGCTGCAGTTGTTCGTTGGTGGACGTCGGCGCGAAGCGCGGCGTGATGGCGTACAGCGCGCGGCCGCGCTTGTGCCAACGCTGGATCAGGGCTTCGGTATCGCGCGCGCTGGATTCGGCGGTATCGCGCAGGAAGTCGGGGCAGTTCCGGTCCATCATCACTTTGCCGGCGACCATGCGCAGGCCGCGCTGCTCGCTGGCGGCAAAGAAGGCGTCCACCGATTGCGGATGCACGGTGCAGTAGACCATCGCGGTGGTGGTGCCGCAGCGGAGCAGTTCATCGAGGAAGAACTCGGCCACGTTGGCGGCGTGCGTGGTGCCCTCGAACTGGCGCTCGGTCGGGAAGGTGTAGGTCTCCAGCCATGGCAGCAGGCCTTCCGACGGCGAGGCGATCATGTCGGTCTGCGGATAATGCACGTGCGTGTCGATAAAACCGGGCATCAGTAGCTTGCCGCTGTAGTCATGCACCACCGTGCCTGCGGGGAGCGTGGCGTGCAGCGCGGCGTAGTCGCCGGCGGCTTGCACTTTGCCGTCTGCGATGATCAGAAGGCCGTCTTCGTGCCATTCATGCGCGTTGGCGTTGAAAGCCGGATCGGCGAAAAAGTGCAGCAAGCTGCCACGGTAGGCTTGCAGGTTGGAGGTCATGTCGGTCTTTCTTAAATCTGAATTCGAATATTAGCGCGATGCGAGGCGGAGTGCCGGTTCGCTGTCATTGAGGGCAGCGATTTGCTGCGCTTCCCACACCATCAGCAATTGCGCGCACACGGAGGCGGCGATGGCGGCGGGGAGTTTGCTGGTGATGCCCGGCAGGCCGATGGGGCAGACCATGTTGAGGATGCGCTCTTGCGGCAGGCCACGCGCGGCCATGCGGCGCTCGAACTGCACGCGTTTAGTGTGGGAGCCGATCAAGCCAAACCAACCGACATCTGCCCGGCCGAGTATGGCCTCGCTTAATCGCTGATCCAGCGCATGGCTGTGCGTCATCACCAGATAGCTTGCGTTGGACGGCGCATCCGCCACCGCAGCTTCCGGCATATCCGTCGCTTCGATCGTAACGTTGGCGGGTACGCTAGCAGGGAACATATCCTCCCGCTCATCGACCCAAGTGACCGTGCAGGGCAGCTCCCCCAGCATGCGCACGATAGCCGCACCAACATGCCCAGCACCGAACAGTACGAGATGCGCGCGCGGAGCCAAGCAAGGATCAGCAAGCCAACGCCGCCCGCTAGCATCGCGCAAAATATGGGTACCGCGCGCATGGTCGAGGGCCGGCACGCCAACGATGCCCTCGCCCGCTGCCGCACCGGCGACGATTACGCCGTTGGCGTCGAGCAGCCGCGCGACCGGGCAGCCATCGATCGCGCTCAGGCGCCAACTGTCTTCGCGGCGGCGCGCGTGCAGGCTGGCAAGCACGCCGGCCAGCGACGCATCGACCATCTCAAACGCCAGATACACCACGCCGCCGCAGCACTGCCCCAGCGTCGGCCCGAGCGCATATCGCTCCAGCCTTGCGGCCGGGGCGCCGGCCAGCATTTCGCGTGCAAGCTCAATCGCGCACATTTCCAGATGGCCGCCGCCGATGGTGTCATGCTGGCCGCGCGCCGTCACCAGCATCTTGGCGCCGGGCTCGCGCGGGCCGGAGCCCTCCACGACCGCCACGGTCACCAGCACTGCCGGTTCCGACACCTGCGCTGTCAGCCACTCATTCATCTCAAGCCGCCATTTCCACTGCGGATACCGCCCGCAGAATCTCTTCACTGGTCGCCGGTGCATTCAACGGCGGATTCACACGATGCCCGCCCACAGCGGAAATTGCATCGCGAATCGCAAAGAACACCGAGAACGGCAGCAGCAACGGCGGCTCACCCACCGCCTTGGAACGGTGAATACTGTCCTCCACGTTCCCGTTATCAAACAGCTTCACGCGGAAGTCCTCGGGACAATCCGAAATCCCCGGAATCTTGTAGGTCGAAGGCGCATGCGTCATCAGCTTGCCCGCAGCATTCCACCACAACTGCTCCGTGGTCAGCCAGCCCATGCCCTGAATGAACGCACCCTCCACCTGGCCGATATCGATGGCTGGATTCAGCGAACGCCCCGCATCGTACAAAGCATCCGCGCGCAACAGCTTCCATTCGCCAGTCAGCGTATCCACCACCACCTCAGACACCGCCGCACCATAAGCGTAGTACGAAAACGGATGTCCGTTCATCGTCTTCGGATCCCAGTGCAGGCCCGGCGTCGCATAAAAACCATCGGACCACAACTGCACCCGCGCCAGATACGCCTTCTGCACCAGCTCCGCAAACGGCACCGAATGGCCGTTGACGTGAATCGCGTTATCGTAGAAGCGTACCGGCTGTCCATCCTCATCGCCATACAGCTTGACCGCATACGCCGCCAAGCGCTCACGAATCTGCCGCGCCGCATCCTGCGCCGCCTTGCCGTTCAAGTCCGCGCCGGTGGATGCCGCCGTGGCCGAAGTATTCGCCACCTTGCTGGTGTCGGTGGCCGTCGCGCGCACGTGCGACAGATCGATGCCCAGTTCATGCGCCACCACCTGCATCACTTTGGTGTTGATGCCCTGCCCCATCTCCGTGCCGCCGTGATTGACCAGCACCGAACCATCCACATACACATGCACCAGCGCGCCCGCCTGATTCAAGTGCGTGACGTTGAACGCAATGCCGAACTTCAGCGGCGTGAACGCCAAGCCTTTCTTCAGCACCGGGCTGCCCGCATTGAACGCCTCAATCGCCTGACGGCGCGCGCGGTACTCGCTGGTCTGCTCCAATTCCGCAGTCAGCGCTTCAATCACGTTATCGACAATCTCCTGACCATACGGTGTGACATTGCGCTCGGCCTTGCCGTAGAAATTCAGGCGACGGATATCCAGCGCATCACGTCCAAGATTGCGCGCGATTTCGTCGATGATGTATTCAATCGCAATCGCACCTTGCGGGCCGCCGAAGCCACGGAACGCCGTATTCGACTGCGTATTAGTCTTGCCGCAACCGGCGCGAATATCAACGTCCGACAGGTAGTAAGTGTTATCGAAGTGGCAGACCGCACGCGTCGCCACAGGTCCCGACAAATCGGCCGAGAAGCCTGCGCGCAGAGTCATGTCCACCTTGGCCGCGAGGATTTTGCCGCTGTCGTCATAGCCAACTTCATATTCGTAGAAGAAGCAGTGACGCTTGCCCGTCACCAGCATATCGTCATCACGGTCCGCGCGCAGCTTGACCGGACGGCGCAACTTGGCCGCTGCAATCCCTGCCGACGCAGCCCACAACGCCGACTGCGACTCCTTGCCGCCGAAGCCACCGCCCATGCGGCGGCACTCCACCTGCACCTTGTGCGAATGCACGCCAAGGGCATGTGCCACCACGTGCTGCATCTCGCTCGGGTGCTGAGTCGAGCACTGCACCAGCATGCCGTTGTCTTCTTTCGGGACGGCGTAGGCGATCTGGCCTTCGAGATAGAACTGCTCCTGGCCACCGACGAACAACTGGCCCTTCACCACGCGCGGCGCGCCTTCAAACGCCGCCTGGTAGTCGCCGCGCTTGAGCTGCATCGGCGGCAGCACGTACGAACCGGCGGCCTTGGCTTCCTGCGGCGTGAAGATGGCCGGCAGTTCCTCGTACGTCACCAGCGCCTTGCGCGCGGCACGGCGCGCATTGTCGTGCGAGTCCGCCACCACGATGAAGATCGGCTGGCCAACATACATCACCTCTCCCGCGCTGAGGATAGGATCGTCGTGAATAATCGGACCGCAATCGTTGGTGCCGACGATATCGGCAGCCGTGTACACCGCCACTACGCCCAGCGCACTACGCACCGGCGCCAGATCCATCGCCGTGATGCGTGCATGCGCCTTCGACGACAAGCCTAGCGCCGCATGCAATGTGCCTTGCAGCTCGGGGATATCGTCAGTGTAAGTGGCCTGGCCCAGCACATGCAGCTCGGCCGATTCATGCGGGCGTGCGACGCCCACGGCTTTCCATGCCGACTCCGCAATCGCGGATGGAGCAACTGGTTGATTCATGATGGCTCCTTTCAAGCGCGGCAAGCGAAGGCATTGACGGCATCGGCCGCAAGCGGCGCATCGGTGCGCGTTTCAAACCAGAAGCGGCGCAACAGATTCTGTGCCGTCTGCATGCGATAGGTATTGGAAGCGCGCATATCCGACAGCGGCGCATAATCCTGCTGCAGCAAATCCATCGCCACGCGCAGGTTGGATTCATTCCAGCCCAAGCCAGTCAGCGCGGCTTCGGCACGCGGTGCACGGCGCGGCGTAGCCGCCATGCCGCCAAACGCGATGCGTGCATCCACCACCTTGTCGCCATCGAGCGTGAAGGCAAACGCCGCGCATACCGCCGAGATATCCTGGTCGAAGCGCTTGGCCAACTTGTAAGTACGGAACTGAACGTTGGCACGCGGCAGCGACACGCGCACGGCGGCGACGAATTCGTCGGCCTGCATATCCTTTTTCTGATAATCGAGATAGAAGGCTTCCAGCGCCAGCACGCGCTGGCCGGACGGGCCTTGCAGCACCACCTCGCTACCCAGCGCAATCATCCACGGCATCGAGTCGCCAATCGGCGAACCGTTGGCGACATTGCCGCCCAGCGTGCCCGCATTCCGGATCGGCAGCGAGGCAAAGCGCTGCCACAACTCGCCCAGCTCCGCCGGATACAGCTTGCACAGCGCTTCATACGCATCGTTCAACGATACGCCAGCGCCGATTTCCAGCATGCCATCTTTCTGCTGCACGCTTTGCAGCGCGCTCACATGGCCGAGGTAAATGATGTCGCCCAACTCGCGCATTTGCTTGGTGACCCAAAGGCCGATATCGGTGGAACCAGCCAGCAGCGTGGCTTTCGGATGGGCAGCGCGCAACGCTACCAGTTCATCCAAAGTGCGCGGTGCGTGGAAGGACTGGCCTTGCGCCGTGTAGGTCGAACCAGCGTCGCGCTGCAAGGCTTGCAGCTGCTGCGTCAAGGCGGCGCGGTCGAACGCTACCTTCGGCAGCTCGGTCATACGGTGTGCGGCATCAATGATCGGGCGGTAGCCAGTGCAGCGGCACAGGTTACCGGACAGGCAGTCGTCAATCTCCTTGCGTTGCGCCGGCTGACCATCCTTGTCGAGATACATGCCCCACAGGGACATGACGAAACCGGGCGTACAGAAACCGCATTGCGAACCGTGGCACTCCACCATCGCCTGCTGCACCGGATGCAGCGCGCCATCCGGCTGCTGCATGTCTTCTACCGTGAACAGCGCCTTACCGTCCAGCGTAGGTGCAAACTGGATGCAGGAATTCACCGCTTTCATCTCCAGCTGGCCGACAGCATTCAGGCTGCCGACGACTACCGTGCATGCGCCGCAATCGCCTTCCGCGCAGCCTTCCTTGGTGCCGGTGCAATGCAGGTCCTCACGCAGGTGCTGGAGCACGGTGCGGGTTGGCGCGGCGTGATGAATCTCTTGTACTGCGCCACGGTAGTAAAAACGAATCGGTTCAGACATCACAATCTCATTCAGCAAAAGGGTGCGTTTTACGCCAGTGTTCAGCGATATCGATGCGGCGCGTGATCCAGACGTTATCGTGCTGCTGCACGTAATCGAGGAAGCGCGCCAGCGATGCCGCGCGCGCCGGCCGGCCGACGATGCGGCAGTGCAGGCCGATATTCAGCATCTTCGGCTGGTTCAAGCCATTCGGATCGCCCTCCGCGTACAGCACATCGAAAGCATCTTTCAGATAGTCGAAGAACTGGGTGCCGGAGTTGAAGCCCTGCGCGGCGGCGAAGCGCATATCGTTGGTGTCCAGCGTGTACGGCAGGATCAGCTGCGGTGCGCTGGCGGCCCGGCCGTCTTTATCAGTGTAGTCAACCTTTTGCCAGAATGGCAGGTCATCGCCGTAGTGATCGGAGTCGTAGCGGAAGCCGCCGTGTTCCATCACCAGCTTGCGCGTCTGCGGCGAATCGCGGCCGGTGTACCAGCCTTGCGGCGCGCTGCCGGTCAGTTCGCGGATGATGTCCACCGCTTCCTTCATGTGGGCGCGCTCGGTAGCTTCGTCCATGTTTTGATAAGTGATCCAGCGCAGGCCGTGGCACGCGATTTCGTGGCCCAGCTGTTTGAACGCGGCCACCGCCTCCGGATGACGCTTCAGCGCCATCGACACGCCGAAGATGGTCAGCGGCAGCTTGCGCTCCTCGAACATGCGCAGCAAACGCCACAAGCCAGCGCGCGA
This sequence comes from Duganella flavida, assembly GCF_009857445.1. GTDB lineage: Bacteria > Pseudomonadota > Gammaproteobacteria > Burkholderiales > Burkholderiaceae_D > Rugamonas > Rugamonas flavida. The sequence continues at coordinate 302,906 of NZ_WWCN01000002.1, read as the reverse complement.
ACCGTACTCGTATAGCGACTCCATGCTCATGTGGCGATTGCTGAACGAGGCCGCGCCGATGATCTCGGACAAAAAGGTCTCGGAACCGGCATCACCGTGCAGCACGCTGTTTTCGCCGCCTTCTTCGTAATTCAAGACGAATTGCAGGGCGATGCGGGCCTTGTTGGGCCATTGGGCGTGCGGCGGTTTGGGGCCGTATCCGATCAGGTCGCGCGGGTAGTTATCGTAGGTTGTCATGGCGCTGGCTAGTCTATGGGGGTTATATCTCTAATCATATATGCCTGCGTGCGTGGCAGTATATGATTTAGATAATAGATACCTGTTACAAGCAAATATAGGACCAATCATGGGCAAACTCAGTACGCACGTTCTCGATATCACTCAAGGCAAGCCGGGCGCCGGTGTCAAAGTGGCTTTATATGCGGTTGGGCCGCAAGGCCGCGAGCTGCTGAAGACCGACGTTACCAACGCCGACGGCCGCTGTTCCACCCCGCTGCTGGAGGGCGATGCACTGAAACAGGGCAAATATGAACTGGTATTCAGCGCCGGCGAGTATTTCGCCGCGCAGGGCGTGGAATTGCCGGAGCCGCGCTTCATCGACGAGGTGACGCTGGCTTTCGGCGTGGCGCATGCGGACCAGAACTACCACGTGCCGCTGGTGGTGTCGCCGTGGGCCTATTCGACCTATCGCGGCAGCTGAACTGATAAGATGCGGCCACTATGACAGAAACCTTGGCCGCATCCCTCCTTCAACAAGCCGTCGAACTGCACCAGCAAGGCCGGCTCGAACCGGCGCAGGCACTGTACCGGCAAGTCCTGGAACTCAATCCGCGCCAGTTCGATGCGTTGCATCTGCTGGGCGTAATCGCGCGTCAGCAAGGCGACTTCGGCGCCGCCATCGAACTGATTGGGCGCGCGCTGGCCGTCGACAATGCGCAGGCGGCTGCCCATTGCAATCTTGGCGTAGCCCTGCTGGATGCCGGCCGCGCCGATGAAGCGCTGGCCAGCCACGAACGCGCGCTGGCGCTCAATCCTTCGTATCCACTGGCATGGAGCAATCGCGGCAACGCGCTGCGCAGGCTCGTGCGTCCGGCCGATGCGCTGGACAGCTACCAGCGCGCGCTCCAGTTCAAACCTGATTACGCCGAGGCGCACTGCAACCGTGCCATCGTCCTGCAAGACATGGGGCGCTATCTCGACGCGCTGGGAGCGGCCGAAGATGCGCTCAACATCAAGGACCACTACGCCGATGCATGGCTCGCGCGCGGCAACGCCCTGCACTACCTGCGCTATCTGCCGGAAGCGGTGGAGAGCTTCGACCGCGCGATCCACTTGCGTCCCGACTGGGCGGAAGCCTACAGCGCCCAAGGCGCATCGCTATTCAAGCTAGGTGAATTTGGCGCGGCGCTGGACAGCTACGACCAGGCGCTCAAGCACCGCCCGGATTACGCGCTGGCCCACTACCATCGTGGCAACGCCTTGCGCGCCCTGGATCGGCGTGAAGAGGCCATCGCCGCCTATCGCGCAGCGCTGGCGCATGGCGATAATCCCGAAACCATCGCCTTCGCGCTGGCCTCGGTGGGCGAAGGCGAAACGCCGGCCGCGCTGCCGAACGACTACGTGCGCTCGCTGTTTGACCAATACGCCAACCACTTCGACCAGCACCTGACCGAAGTGCTGGACTACAAAACGCCGGCCGTGCTGGACGCGCTGCTGCGCCACGTCGCCCCATCTTCGGATTTGAAGACGGTGGATCTGGGCTGCGGCACTGGCCTGTGTGCGCCCTACCTGCGCGCGTACTCGCAGCGCCTGCACGGGGTCGACCTGTCGCAGCAAATGCTGGACAAAGCCGCCGAGCGCAATCTCTACGACGAACTGGCGTGTGCCGACTTAACTGGCTACCTCGCCGGCCGCGAAGGCGCCTACGACCTCGCAGTGGCGGCCGACGTCTTCGTCTACATCGGCGACCTCGCTCCCGTATTCCGCGCCGTGCACGCTGCGCTACGGCCGGGTGGCCGTTTCTGCTTCTCGGTCGAAGCGGGCGATGACGCCGACTACGTGCTGCGTCCCTCCAACCGCTACGCCCACACACCGGACTACCTGCAACGGCTGGCCGCAGCAACCGGCTTCACCGTGCTAGCCTCGCAAGCCATCGAAGCCCGCCAGGAAAACGGCTCCCCAATCGCCGGCCACGCGCTGCTGCTATGCAAATAGCAATCGGGGTCAGCTCTGTCATTTGGACAGTCGCGCGTAATGCTTGAGAAATCTCAAAGCATTCCGCAAAAACGCTGCTATATAAAAAATAAAGTGTGATAACAGGAATACTTCGACCGCTTTGATAAACATCAAAAGTGCGAACTGCCTGTCCAAATGACAGAGCTGACCCCGAATGCTGAACTTGCATGGGGCTCGGCATTCCCTTAGAATTCAAAGCTCTTCCCATCACCTCTATCCCCCTTGGATACCGTGCCCTTTTGGGTGCAATTTCTTGCACTCTTCATCCTGATTTTATGCTCGGCCTTCTTCGCGATGGCTGAAACCGCCCTGATGGCGGCCAATCGCTATCGCCTGCGCCACGAAGCCAAACGCGGCAGCCGTCGCGCCATCACGACGCTGTGGCTGCTGGAACGCACCGATAAACTGCTGTCGCTGGTACTGATCGCTAACACGCTGTTCAATGCCGCCGCCACCGCGCTGGTGACGTCGATCGCCATCCAGACTTTCGGCCACGACGACAATGTGATCACGCTGTCGACCGGCGGCGTGGCCTTCCTGCTGATTGTGTTCGCGGAGATTTCGCCGAAAGTCATCGGCGCCACCTTCCCCGAAAAAATCGCCCTGCCCACCAGCATGGTACTGAAGCCGCTGATGGCGGTGTCCAAACCAGTGATCTGGTTCGTCAACCTGTTCGTGTCCATGCTGCTGAAAGTGTTCGGCATCACGGCCGGATCACATGCGCACGATCCGCGCCTGTCGCCGGAAGAGCTGCGCTCGATCGTGCTGGAAGGCGGTAACTTCATCCCGCAAAAGCACAAGTCCATCCTGCTCAACCTGTTCGACCTCGAAACCGTTTCGGTCGAAGACATCATGACGCCGCGCTCGCAAGTGGAAGCGCTCAACCTCGAACTATCGGTCGAAGAAATCAAGCGCGAGCTCACTACCTGCTACCACAACAAGCTGCCCGTTTACGAAGGCGAGATCAACCGCATCGTCGGCATTCTGCACGTGCGCAAGGCCGTAGCCCTGCTCAACCAGGAAGAAGAGCTGACCACCGAGCACTTCCGCGAACTGCTGACCACGCCCTACTTCATCCCGCAAGACACGCGTTTGTTCACCCAGCTCCAGTACTTCCAGGAGAACAAGGAACGGCTCGGCATCATCGTCGACGAATACGGCGAAGTGCAGGGCCTGGTCACCTTGGACGATATCATCGAAGAGATGATCGGCGAGTTCACCACCTCGACACCGGGCGCGGCCAAGGCCGACAGCTTCGGCTGGGACGCCAACGGCGAGTGCCTACTGGACGGCGCCACCCCGCTGCGCGACGTCAACAAGCGACTCGGCCTGAACTTCCCACTGGACGGCCCAAAGACCTTGAACGGCATGCTGCTCGAACTGTTGCAAGAAATTCCAGACGCGCCGATCAGCCTGAAGGTCGACCGGTGCATCATCGAAGTGGTGCAAGTACACGACCAGGCCATCAAAGTCGTCAAATTACGACGCCCGGCGGCCCGCTAACGCCCGTAAAAGCAAGCAAACGCGTGGGCGCATGCAACAGAGCGGAGTAAAATTGTTTCACGGGCTTTACAAAAATAGTGCCTGAGAGCATTATTTGGGATCGCCCTCCCTCCAACCTGACCCACGCGACTATGGCAGCAGTCCTTCCGAACACAGCGCCAGGCGCCCCAATGCCGGGGCTGGCGAGGGCATTGCTGCAAGCGGGACGTTTATCCGCCGCGCAAGCCGAGACCTTGCAAAAAAAAGCCGTCGCAGAAAAGCAGGCGTTCATCGACGTGCTGCTGTCGAGCGGCACCATCGATTCGAAAACGCTGGCCGCCTTCTGCGCCGAAACCTTCGCCTATCCGCTGCTGGATGTCAGCGCGCTCAACATCGAGACGCTGCCGCCCAAGATCATCGACAACAAGCTGATGCAAACCCAGCGGGTGATCGCGCTGGCCAAGCGCGGCAACAAAATGTCGGTGGCAATTTCCGATCCGACCAATATCCAGGCGTTGGACCAGATCAAGTTCCAGACCGAGTCCACGGTCGAACCGGTCATTGTGCCGCACGACGCCCTGCTGCAACTGCTGGCGCGCATCAGCAAGAGCAGCGAGCAAAGCATTGCCGACCTGGCCGGCGAGGAAGCAGATATCCAGTTCGCCGAGGAAGAAGAAGCCCCGGCCGCTGCAGCCGAGGCCGGCGCCAACGATGTGGAAGATGCCCCGGTGGTGCGTTTCCTGAACAAGATGCTGATGGATGCGGTCAACCTGGGCGCGTCCGACTTGCACTTCGAGCCGTTTGAAAAGTTCTACCGCATCCGCTTCCGCGTCGACGGCGTGCTGATGGAGCATGCGCAGCCACCCATTTCGATCAAGGAAAAACTGGTCTCGCGCATCAAGGTGCTGGCCAAGCTGGACATCTCGGAAAAGCGCGTGCCGCAGGATGGCCGCATGCGCCTGATCGTGTCGCCGACCAAGACCATCGACCTGCGTATCTCGACCCTGCCAACGTTGTTTGGCGAAAAAACCGTGATGCGTATCCTGGACGCCACGCAAGCGCAGATGGGCATCGACTCGCTTGGCTACGATCCTGACCAGAAAGAGATGCTGCTGGACGCCATCCAGCGCCCCTACGGCATGGTGCTGGTGACCGGCCCGACCGGTTCCGGCAAGACGGTGTCGCTGTACACCTGCCTCAACATCCTGAACAAACCCGGCATCAACATCTCGACTGCGGAAGACCCAGCCGAGATCAACCTGCCCGGCGTCAACCAGGTCAACGTCAACGACCGCGCCGGCCTGACCTTCCCGGTGGCGCTGAAATCGTTCCTGCGGCAAGACCCGGACATCATCATGGTCGGCGAGATCCGCGACCTTGAAACGGCTGACATTGCCATCAAGGCCGCACAAACCGGCCACATGGTGTTCTCGACCTTGCACACCAACGACGCCCCTTCCACACTGACGCGCCTGATGAACATGGGCGTGGCGCCGTTCAACATCGCCTCGTCAGTGATTTTGATTACCGCCCAGCGCCTGGCGCGCCGCCTGTGCAACTGCAAGCAGCCGGTCGATATCGCGCCGGACTTGCTGCTCAAGGCCGGCTTCAAGCCGGAAGAACTGGATGGTAGCTGGAAACCCTACGGCCCGGTCGGCTGTGAGCGCTGCAACGGAGGCGGCTACAAAGGCCGGGTCGGTATCTACCAAATTATGCCGATCACGCCCGCGATCGAAGCATTGATCCTGGCCCACGGTAATTCGATGGACATCGCTGCCCAGTCCGAGGCAGAAGGCGTGAAGTCGCTGCGCCAGTCCGGGCTGGTGAAAGTCAAAGGCGGTTTAACCAGCCTCGAAGAAGTGCTGGGCTGCACCAACGAATAGGAAAGTGATCATGGCGACATCGGGCAATCAGGTCAAGGAATCAGTCTTTGCCTGGGAGGGCAAGGACAAAACCGGCAAGACCGTACGCGGCGAGCTGCGCGCCGGCGGTGAGGCTGTGGTTAATGTGACCCTGCGCCGCCAGGGCATCATGGTCACCAAGGTCAAGAAAAAGGCTTACCGCTCGGGCAAGAAGGTCAGCGACAAGGACATCACCCTGTTCACGCGCCAGCTGGCCACCATGATGAAGGCCGGCGTACCGCTGCTGCAATCGTTCGACATCGTCGGCAAGGGCCACGCCAACCCGTCCGTGTCCAAGCTGGTGATGGATTTGCGCGCCGATATCGAGACCGGCACCAGCCTCAACCAGGCGTTCCGCAAGTTCCCGCTGTACTTCGATCCGCTGTTCTGCAACCTGGTGGGGGCTGGCGAACAGGCCGGTATTCTGGAAGACCTGCTGACCCGCCTCGCCATCTACAAGGAAAAAACGCAGGCCATGAAGGCCAAGATCAAATCGGCGCTGATGTACCCGGTGTCGATCCTGGCGGTGGCGTTTATCGTCACAGCGGTGATCATGATCTGGGTGGTGCCGGCTTTCAAGGAAGTGTTCGCCAGCTTTGGCGCCAACCTGCCGGCGCCGACGTTGTTCGTGATGGCGCTGTCGGAATTCTTCGTGAAGTGGTGGTGGCTGATTTTCGGCGGCATCGGCGCGGCCATCTACTTCTTCTTCCGCGCGTGGCAGCGCTCGCTGCAAATGCAGCGTTTTATGGACCGTCTGCTGCTCAAGCTGCCGATCTTTGGCGAGGTGATCCGCAAAGCCACGGTAGCGCGCTGGACCCGCACGCTGTCGACCATGTTTGCGGCCGGCGTGCCGCTGGTGGAATCGCTGGACTCGGTGGGCGGCGCGGCCGGCAACGCCGTGTACCTCGACGCCACGCGCAAGATCCAGAACGAGGTCAGCACCGGCACCAGCCTGACCGTCGCCATGCAGAACGCCGACGTGTTCCCGAATATGGTCACGCAGATGGTCTCCATCGGCGAAGAGTCCGGCTCGCTGGACGCCATGCTGGCCAAGGTGGCCGACTTCTACGAGGAAGAAGTGGACGACGCCGTGGCCTCGCTGTCGAGCCTGATGGAACCGGCCATCATGGTCATCCTAGGCGTGCTGATCGGCGGCCTGGTGGTGGCCATGTACCTGCCAATCTTCAAGCTCGGTTCGGTGGTGTAAGGTGGGACCAATCACCGTGATGACGGCGGACGACCACCCGGTGTTCCGCCAGGGCATCGCCAGCGTGCTGGCCAGCGATGCCGGTTTCAAGCTGGTGGCCGAGGCGGCCGGCGGGCGCGACGCCATCGCGCTCTACCGCAGCCTGCAGCCCGACATCGTGCTGATGGATATCCAGATGCCCGATCTCGACGGCGTCGAAGCCACGCACATCATCCGCAACGAATACCCGCACGCCGCCATCGTGGTGCTGACCACCTATGAAGGCGATGCGCTGGTGATGCGCGCCATCAAGGCCGGCGCGTCCGGCTATTTATTGAAGAATGCGGCCCGCCGCGAAATGTTGGACACCATGCGCGCCATCCACGGTGGCCAGCGCCACGTGCCGCCGCTCCTGGTGCAGGCAGTGGCGCGCCAGTTGCCGGGCGAAGCGCTGACACCGCGCGAAGTCCAGGTGCTGGAGCTGGCCGCGCTGGGCAAGAGCAACCGCCTGATTGGCCGCCAGCTGTGCATCGCCGAGGAAACCGTCAAGGTCCACATGAAGAACTTGATGGCCAAGCTGCAGGCCAACGACCGCACCCACGCCGTGCTGATCGCGCTGGGACGCGGCATCATCGGCGTGCGCACACGGCCACGGCCGGTGCTCAGCTAGCCCTGCGTTTCAGTACGTCCCATCCATGCCGCAAAGCGATAGCGCCAGCCATGCGGGCGCGGCGCCTGGTAGCAAATTTCGCCCGCTACCTTGAGGATCACTTCCGTGCCCTGCTCCGGCAAACTCAGCACCTCCAGCGTGCCAGCCAGATGCGCGGCGCGTGCACGCATGCCGGCCAAGCCGCGCGGCGGCTGCGCCATGCCCTTGCCATCGTCGCGCACATAGATCACAAAAAAATCGCAACCGTACACCAGCTCCAGCTCCACGTTGCTGGCCTGCGCATGTTGGAAGGCGTTGTACAGCACTTCACGCACGATGCCGTAGATTTCCTCGCTCCGGTCGCCGTTGATGGAGGCCGTCTCGCCGCTGGCCACCATGCGGAACGCCGTGCCGAAACTCTCCTGCAGGGATTGGCCGATGGCCGCCAGCGCCTGGCTCAGGTTGTCGCCATAAACCACCGGCATGCGTAGCGCGAGTATCTGGTGACGGCCTTCGGCCAGCACCTCGTCGGCTTGGTCGAGGATGTGCTCAATGGTGGCGCGCTCAACGCTGTCCGCCGCCAGCCGATGGCTCACGCCCTGGAAGCGCAGGATCAAGCCTTGCATGCTTTGCAGCAGGGTATCGTGCAAGCCGGTAGCCACGCGCTCGCGCTCGGCCAGCAAGCGCAAGCGGGCCTCGTAACCTTCGCGCACGCGGCGCTGGCAAAGTACGAAGACAGCAAGGAACGCCAAGCATGCCAGCAGCAGCCCGAGCATCAGGAATACAGGTGTCTGGGAAAACGACGACAAGGGGCGCTCCGCGCGGAAAAACAGAGCTATCACCTTGCCATTGTTCCAACGTTTTGCCCATCTCCCCGAGGGTATAAGGGCAGCTGGAAAAAGCAGCCGCAATGTTGCTGTAATGCTTTAAACTGAGCCCGTGATTATTTACGCCTATTGACGCCCATGTCGGAATCTACCCTGTTGTTCGCCCCTGCCGGTGTACTGGCCATCAGCCTGATCGCCGGCCTGTTCGGCCTGCTGTTCGGCAGCTTCCTCAACGTGGTGATCCATCGCCTGCCGATCATGATGCAGCGCGAATCGGATAACTATGTGGCCGCCGAAAGCGACCAGCCACTGCCGCACACCACGCGCTACAACCTGGTGGTGCCGCGCTCGGCCTGCCCGCACTGCAAGCACCAGATCACGGCGGCGGAAAACATCCCGGTAGTGAGCTGGCTGGTCTTGCGCGGCAAGTGCAGCAACTGCAAGGCGCCGATCTCGGCGCGCTACCCGGCGGTGGAACTGCTGACCGGCGTGCTGTCGGCGCTGGTGGTGTGGAAGCTGGGTAGCGGCTGGGCCGGGCTGTCGGCACTGTTCTTCCTGTACTCGCTGATCGCCATGACCTTCATCGACGCCGACACCCAATTGCTGCCGGATGACCTGACCTTCCCGCTGCTGTGGGCCGGCCTGCTGATGAATGTGAACGGCACCTTCGTGCCGCTGCAGGACGCGGTGATCGGCGCGGCGGCAGGCTATCTGGCGCTGTGGACCATCTACTGGCTGTTCAAGCTGGCCACCGGCAAGGAAGGCATGGGCTACGGCGACTTCAAGCTGCTGGCCGCACTGGGTGCGTGGATGGGCTGGGCCATGCTGCCGACCATCATCCTGCTGTCCTCGGTGGTGGGCGCGGTGGTGGGCATGGCCCTGATCGTGTTTGCCAAACGTGGCCGCAACAACCCGATTCCATTCGGCCCCTATCTGGCGGCGGCCGGCCTGATCGCACTGCTGTACGGCGGTCCGCTGTCGGCCTTCACCATGAACGTCGTCCATCCATGAGCGCACAGCCCTTTGCCATCGGCCTGACCGGCGGCATCGGCAGCGGCAAAAGTACCGTGGCCGACATGTTTGCGGCGCGCGGCGCCACCATCATCGACACCGACCTGATCGCCCACAGCATGACCGCGCCCAACGGCCCGGCCATGCCGGCCATCGTGGCCGAATTTGGTCCCGAGTTTGCGGATGCCAGCGGCGCCATGGACCGTGCCCGCATGCGCCAGCTGGTGTTCGGCGACGCCGGCGCCAAGGCGCGGTTGGAAGCCATCCTCCATCCACGCATCCGCGACGCCGCACTGGCGGCCGGCACGGCAGCCACCGGCAGCTACGTGATTTACGCCGTGCCGCTGCTAATCGAATCGGGCACATGGCGTGCACGGGTTGCGCGCCTGTTGGCGGTAGACTGTCCGGAAGAAGTGCAGATCGCCCGCGTCATGGCGCGCAATGGCCTGCCGGAAGCGCAGGTGCGGGCCATCATGGCGGCGCAAGTGAGCCGCGCCGAGCGGCTTGCAGCAGCGGATGATGTTATTGTCAATAATGCAGGAATCGACGCTTTGGCAGCGCAAGTAGACCGTTTGCACGCCTCATATCTGCAAATTCGCTGGTAATTTCGCGTAGAACGGCAATAATGCCTTCGCAACGTTTGTATTTTTGCTTGGCTTGCTTCAAAATCACGAGAATTCTTTGCAAGTCCATCTATAGAGGGATGTTATTTTGATCGTCTACGAATATCCTTTCAACGAGCGCATACGCACGTTGCTGCGCCTGGAGGATTTGTACGAGAAATTCAAGTTCTTTGTGCATCAAGAACATCCCATGCAACATCACGTTGCGCTGGCTACTATTTTCGACATGCTCGAAGTGGCCGGCCGCGCCGACCTGAAATCCGACTTGCTGCAAGAACTGGAGCGCCAGCGCCAAACGCTGCTGGGCTACCGCATGAATCCCAATGTGCAAGCTGAAACGCTGGACGCCATTCTCAACGAGCTCGATGGCGTTAGCAGCGCGCTGGTTGCCGCGCAAGGCAAGACCGGCCAGAACGTGCGCGAAAATGAATGGCTGATGAGCATCCGCGGCCGCACCATCATTCCGGGCGGTGCTTGCGAGTTTGATTTGCCGTCCTACTACGCTTGGCAGCAGCGTCCGGCCGAACAACGCTTCAATGACATCGCCAACTGGTTCGCACCGCTGGCGCCGCTGTTCGATGCGCTGGGACTGGTACTGCGCCTGCTACGCGATTCCGGCGGCCCGATCAAGATGATCGCCGTGGCCGGCAGCTACCAGCAGATGTTGCAGGGGAAGGTGTACCAGATGCTGCGCCTGACCTTGGATGCATCACAGGGGGCGATTCCGGAAATTTCGGCCAACAAGTACATGCTGTGGGTACGCTTCACTTCGCAAGGCGGTGACCTGAAACCCAAGCCGCTGGAAGATGATGTACCATTCGAGCTTACCCTTTGTAACTTCTAACGTAAGCTCATGACCACTGTTGTTGAATGCCCGACCTGCTCCGCCAAAGTGGAGTGGAAGCCGGAAAACAAATTCCGCCCGTTCTGCTCGGAACGCTGCAAAAAAATCGATTTAGGCGCGTGGGCCGAGGAAAAATATGTGATTCCTGCGGCTCCACCTAAAGATCCTCACGAAGAAGAGTAACGAACCTGTTCCAGCCATTCCAGCAATGGAATCGTGGCTGGCAGCAGCGGCTCTACGCCCACCGTTCCCTGCCACGCAAACGCCTGCCCTTCGAGGCTTTGCGGCTCGCCCGACCAGTCGCGGCTGATGTAGAAATGCAGCCGCACGTGCGCGTGCGGGTAGACGTACTCCACGCCGCACCACTCTTCCGCCGAGTGAATGACCAGGCCCAGTTCTTCGACGAATTCACGCTTCAACGCTTCGAGAATGGTCTCGCCCGGATCGACTTTACCGCCTGGGAATTCCCAGTAACCTTCATACGGCTTGCCAGTCGGACGCTGACCCAGCAGCAGATCGCCATTCGGCTTAATTAACACGCCGACTGCCACATCAACAGGCTTGTTGCTCATGCCAGCTTCCCTGCGTAGTCCTTGGCGAACTGCCACGCCACACGGCCCGAACGCGAGCCGCGCTGCAAAGCCCAGCGCAAGGCATCGCCACGCGCCACTTCAATCTGCGCCTCGCTGCAGCCGAGCGACGACAGCCAGTGACCAACGATGGCCAGGTAATCATCCTGCTTGAACGGGTAGAACGTCAGCCACAGGCCGAAACGCTCGGACAGCGAAATCTTCTCTTCCACCGTCTCGCCGGGATGCAGGTCGCCATTCTCGTCGTGCTTGTAGCTCATGTTGTCGGACATACGCTCCGGCAGCAGGTGGCGGCGGTTCGAAGTCGCATAAATCAGCACATTGTCCGACTGCGCCGAGATGCTGCCATCCAGCGCCACCTTCAACGCCTTGTAGCCGCTCTCGCCCTCTTCAAACGACAGGTCGTCGCAGAAGATGATGAAGCGCTCCGGACGGCCAGCGACCAGGTCGACGATATCCGGCAGCTCGGCCAGATCGGCCTTGTCCACCTCGATCAAACGCAGGCCATCCTTGGCGAACTGGTTCAAACAAGCCTTGATCAGCGACGACTTGCCGGTGCCGCGTGCGCCGGTCAGCAGCACGTTGTTGGCCGGTTTGCCGGACACGAACTGGCGGGTGTTCTGCTCGATCTGCTCTTTCTGCGGGCCGATGTGCTGCAAATCGTCCAGCGCAATCGACGACACGTGGGCTACAGCCTGCAAGTAGCTCGGGCCGTTGGCGCGCTTGCGCCAGCGGAAAGCAAAGCCGCGGTCCCAGTCAATCTGCGGCGCGGCTGGCGGCAGGATCGACTCTACGCGTGCCAGCAGCGCCTCGGCGCGCGCCAGGAATTGTTCGAGGGCGGCCGACATCTCAGGAACGGTAGTCGGCGTTGATCGACACGTAATCGTGCGACAGGTCGCAGGTGTAGACCGTAGCCGTCGCCGCGCCGCGCGCCAGCTTGACGCGTACCGTGATCTCGCTTTGCTGCATCACGCGCTGGCCGTCTTCTTCCTTGTAGTCTGGATTGCGGCCGCCGTTTTTGGCGACCCACACATCGTCCAGGTACAGGTTCAGTTTCGACACATCCAGATCATCCACACCAGCGTAGCCAATGGCGGCCAGGATGCGGCCCAGGTTAGGGTCGGATGCGAAGAAGGCGGTCTTCACCAGCGGCGAGTGGCCGATCGAGTAAGCAATCTTGCGGCACTCTTCCACGCTGCTGCCCTCTTCCACGATGATGCTCATGAACTTGGTCGCGCCTTCACCGTCGCGAATGATGGCTTGCGCCAGGAACAGCGACAGCTCGGTCAGGGCGTCGCGCAGCTGCGCGTATTCCGGCTGGTCGACCGAGGTGATTTCCAGCGAGCCGGCGCCGGTGGCGATCAGCATGAAGGAATCGTTGGTCGAGGTATCGCCGTCGATGGTGATGCAGTTGAACGAGTGGTTGGCAGCGTGCTTGACCAGCTGTTCCAGCACCGGCTGCGCCACTTTCGCGTCAAACGCCAGATAGCCCAGCATGGTCGCCATATTCGGCTTGATCATGCCCGCACCTTTCGAGATGCCGGTCAGGGTCACAGTATGGCCGCCGATGGTGACGGTGCGCGAGCCGGCTTTCGGCTGCGTGTCGGTGGTCATGATGGCTTCGGCCGCGTTGTACCAGTTGTCGGCTTTCAGGCCGGCCACGGCTTGTGGCAGGCCGGCGATGACTTTGGCGGCCGGCAGCGGCTCCAGGATCACGCCGGTCGAGAACGGCAGAATCTGCGCTGCATCCACGCCCAGCTGTGCCGCCAGTGCGGCGCAAGTCTCATTCGCCAGCGACAGGCCCAGCTCGCCGGTGCCGGCGTTGGCGTTGCCAGTGTTGACCAGCAGCGCGGCAATCGGCTTGCCGCTGGTTTGCGCGGCCGCCAGATGGGCTTTGGCGATCTGCACCGGCGCGGCGCAGAAGCGGTTCAGCGTGAACACGCCAGCCACGGTGGCGGTCGGCGCCAGCTTCATGACCAGCACATCTTTACGATTTGGCTTCTTGATGCCGGCTTCGGCAAAGCCGATTTCAACGCCGGCAACAGGCTTCAGTTCGGCGGCGACAGGCAGGGGGGAATTGACGGCCATAATTCTTGATCTCGTGGGTGGAAGGAGGAAGCCGCTATTGTAATACCTGCCGCGCCACCTGCGCATATTGTCAAAGATATCGTACAACTAACTGTTTTTTCAGACTTTTTAGTGAAAAAACCACAGAAATTAGCACAATCGTTCGGTTTAACGTTTTCCCATTTCATGCTTTGGGGCAATTTAGTCTACAGTATGAACCGAATGCCCCATCCCCGCATTGTCAAGAGACGCACCTGACGGCACAACCGTCATACCAACAATAATTCCCCCCATAGGACTAAACACATGAAAAAGCAATTGTTAGTAGCCGCCGTACTTGCCGCCACCGCCGCCATGCAGGCGCAAGCTGGCGCCCTGGATGACGGCAACCTGAGCATCAGTGGTTTCGGCACCGCAGCTGTCGCCAAGAGCAATACCGATGAAGCGAAATTCGCCCGCTACAACCAGGCTGATGGCGTCGGCGACAGCGCCCGCATTGGCCTCGACACCAACCTCGGCCTGCAAGCCACCTACAAAATTAACGACTGGCTGTCCGGCACCGCGCAAGTGCTGACCCGCAAAGCCACCCAGAACACCTTCACCACCGACCTGACCTGGGCCTTCCTGAAAGCCCGCATCAACGATGAAGTCTCGGTACGCGTTGGCCGTGTAGTGGTGCCAACCTTCCTGATTTCCGACTACCAGAACGTCGGCTACGCCAACACCATGATGCGTCCGCCGATCGAAATGTACGGCCAGGCCCCGATTGAAAACTCGGACGGCGCCGACATCAACTACCAGCACGCTTTCGGCGACCTGAATTTCACCGCCCAGGCCTTCGCTGGCGTTAGCCGCGGCAAGCTGTTCGTGTCCTCGGGCGCCGGTTCGACCGCGACCTACCGCGCTCCAGCAGCCGGCCTGAGCCTGACCGGCGAATACGGTCCGTTCCTGCTGCGCTTCGCCCACGCGCGCGCTGACATGACCATCAACGACCTGCAGCCCATCAATGCCCTGACCAACACCCTGGGCGCCATCGGTTTCGGCCAGCTGGCGTCGGACCTGAGCTTCACCAGCGGCAAGAAGATCGCCTTCACCTCGATCGGCGGCACCATGGACTGGAACAACATCGTCGGCCAGGCGGAATACGCCCAGCGCCGCGCTAAAGAAGCCGTCTACCTGCCGGACACCAACGCCTGGTACGCCATGCTGGGCTACCGCGTCGGCAAAGTGCTGCCGTACTACGCACACGCTTCGGCCAAAGGCGCTGGCAGCTCGGTCACCGTACCTGCCGCACTGGCCAAGATTCCTGCGCTGAACGCCGGCGTCAACGGCCTGCTGGCTTCGTCCGAGCAAACCTCCGACATCATCGGCGTGCGTTGGGACTTCGCCAAACAACTGGCGCTGAAAGTACAAGTGGATCGCGTGAAACCAGGCGCCAAATCGGGCCAGCTGATTAACGTGCCGGCCGCCGGCTACAACAAAGACGTGACCGTAGTAGCGGCCGGCGTCGACTTCGTATTCTGATCTGGAGACCATAATAATGAAAAAAATCGCAAGCGCTCTCCTGCTGTCCGCAATGGCTGCAGCTGCCGTACCGGCATCGGCTGAAATCGTCGTCATCGTCAGCAAGCAAAATCCGGCGACCCGCATGTTCTCGGAACAGGCATCGCAATTCTTCCTCGGTAAATCCAACCTGTTCACGCCGGTTGACCAGGCCGACGGCTCGGCCATCCGCAACGAGTTCTACCACAAGGTGGCGGACAAAGATGCGGCGCAGGTCAAGGCCCTGTGGTCCAAGCTGGTGTTCACCGGTAAAGCCACGCCGCCGAAGGAATTCCCGAACAGCGCCGAGGTGAAGAAAGCAGTTGCTGCTGATCCGAAGGCAATCGGGTATATTGACAAGTCGGCAGTTGACGACACTGTCAAAGTAATTTTGACCCTGCCTTAACCCCAGGTCGCCCTGCCAGCCTGCCGCGCTACCCGCGCGGCAGGCGCGTGAGCTCCTGCCATTGCCCAACAAGGAGTGAACGTTTTGAGTCTTTCGTTACGCGCGCGGTTCCTGATGCTGAGTGCAGTCATCCAGGCACTGGTGGTCGGTGTCCTGATCTGGAACAGCCTGCGTTTGATGAACCATGCGGTCAACACCAATGCCGAGCGGGTGGCGCAAGAATATGCGGTCACGCTCAACCTCTCTCTTAGCTCCTACGCCGTCAACGGCCGCTTGCCGGAGCTGAATTCCTATCTCGCTGAAATGCTGTCCGATCCGGACGACAGCTTCCTGCGCTACCTCACCATCCTCGACGAAAACGACCGGCCTATCATTGCCGTGGGCAAGCGCGACATGCCATTGCCGGCGATTTTAAAGCAAGGTGGAGGCACCAGTTTCAAAGGCGTACGCACCATCATCGGCGACGCCACCCTGCACGCGCGCTCGCCGCTGCTGCTGGAAGATAACCGCATCGGCAGCATCAACTTCGGCCTCTCCACCAAGGATTTGCAACAGGCGCGCGATGAAGTGCTGATCCAGGGCGGCGTGATTTCGCTGATCGGCTTTACGGTCGGCATGCTCATGTTCTTCGTCTTCACGCAAGGCATAGGCCGGCGACTGGAAGCGCTGACCGACGACGCACAGCAGATTGCGCAAGGCGATTACAGCAAGGCGCTGCCGGTGCAAGGCGACGACGAGATCGCCGTCTTCTCGCGCACCCTGAACGCCATGAGCGCGGCGCTGCGCGAACGCATCGCACAGCTGGAGCAATCGCAGCAGCGCTTGTCGGAATCCGAGGCACGCTTTAAAACCCTGTTCGATATGGCGCCGCTGCCACTGACCGTGTCCGACCGCGATGGCCGCATCATGGCTGCCAACCGCGCGCTGGTGCACACCTTCGGCCCCACCGCGACCCAGCTGATCGGCAAGCGCAGCGACGAAGTGCCATTCTGGGCCAGCCCGATAGAGCGCGACCGCATCTGGAAAATGTACCGCGACGAAGGCGCTGTGCATGGCGCGATTGCCGGCGTGCTGCTGCCTGATGGCAGCGTTGGCAGCGTGGCAATCTGGTCGTCCTCGCTGACCTTGGACGGCAACGCCGCCATCATCTGGGCGCTGCTGGACCTGACCGAAGAACTGAACGCCAAGCGCGAACTGAAAGACCTCAACGTCTCGCTGGAAAGCCGCGTGCGCGAACGCTCGGCCGCGCTGGAACGCGCCAACGCCGACCTCAGCACCGCGCTGCAAACGCTGCAGCACACGCAGGATGAACTGCTGGCATCGGAGAAAATGGCGTCGCTGGGATCACTGGTGGCCGGCATCGCGCACGAACTGAATACGCCGATCGGCAACAGCCTGCTGGCCTCGACCGCGCTGCGCGACCGCGTGCAGGAATTTGATGCCCACGTCGCCGCAGGCGCCCTGCGCCGCTCCGAGCTGACCGCACATCTGGAAGAAGTGCGCATGGCCAGCCAGCTGATCTCCGGCTCGCTGCACAAGGCGGCCGAACTGATTTCCTCGTTCAAGCAGATTGCGGTGGACCAGACCAACGACCAGCGGCGCAGCTTCAACCTGCTGTCAGCGGTGCATGACACCGTCGCCACCTACATGCCGCGCCTGCGCCGCGTGCCGTGCGAGGTGGTGCTGCAAATTCCTGCCGATATCAGCTTCGACTCGTACCCAGGCGGCCTGTACCAGATCCTGAACAACCTGATCAACAACGCCATCAACCACGCGTTTGAAAACAGCCAAGGCGGCACGCTGACCGTCCGCGCCGAAGTGGTGGACGACGAGATCATCGAACTGCTGTTCAGCGACGACGGCTGCGGCATGGCGGACGATGTACTGAAACGCGTATTCGATCCCTTCTTCACCACCAAGATGGGCCAGGGCGGCACTGGCCTGGGCATGAACATCGTCTACAACATCGTGACGGGCATCCTGGGCGGCCGCATCACCATCGACTCGGCACCGGGCATCGGCACCGCAGTGCGCATGCTGCTGCCGCGCAGCGCGCCTCAGCGGACTTAAGAAAGATCAGCGCTGTAAGAACGATAGGTAAAGGTCGTCGCACTGTCAGTGGAAACGACTTCTAATACGCCGCCGTGCGAGATGGCGATTTCCGACGCGATAAACAAGCCGAGCCCCAGACCCTGACCAGCCGCAGCCTGGCTGGCACGCCAGAAAGGCTTGAAGAGCTGCGCCTGCACGCCTTCCGGAATCGCAGGACCGCTGTTGGTCACGGCCAGTTCGAAAATGCCATTCGACTGGCGGACAGTCACATACACCGGCGACAAGGGATCGCCGTGCACGATGGCGTTCTTCAACAAATTGGATAGCAGCTGGACCAGGCGCGAGGCATCGCACAACAGCGCCAGCCCTGGCGGTAGCTCGGCGATGATCTCGCGTTGCGGATGCACGCTGCGCAACTCCGCTATCGCTTGTTGCAGCGGCACTTCCAGCTGGCTCTCATGGCGCAGATTGAGCGAAATACCGCCGCCCATCCGTCCCCGCGTAAAATCCGTCACCTCGTCCACCAGCGTGGCGATGCGCTGGCTGCTGCGCTTCATGGTATCCAACAGCGGCTTCAGCGACGGCGGCGCGTGATGCCGCAAGATTTCCGTGCCGTTCATCAGGGTGCTCAATGGCGTCCTGATGTCATGTCCCAGCATGGCGATGAACTGCTCGCGCATCTTGGCAGTTTTCATTTCATCGCTGAGTGCCGCCTGCGCTTCGACCAGTACCACTTCGCTCGCCAACTGGCGGCTGATCAACTCGGCGAACAGCATCAAGGTATTGCGCGTGGTCGTCTCCGTAAGTTCAGCCTTGACCGGATCGAGCCCGCACAAGGTACCAAAATATTCGCCGCTTGGACGGAACAACGGTATCGAGAAGTAGCTTTGGAAGCCGTACATCCTGGGCGTGTGATGGTCGCGATACAGCTCGCTATCCTTCACCGAATCAATGATGACCGCTGAACGCGTATCCCGGACTTCTTCGCACAAGGTAGTGGTCACATCCAGCGCGGCCCCCACCTTCAGCCCGAAGTTCAACTTATCCAGCACCGCACAGGTGTGCCACGAGTCCGCCGTCACCCGCGCGACGCAAACGAAGCCTAGGCCCGTCATCTCGGCCACCGCCTCCAGTATGGTCGGCACCGCGCTGATCTTTTCTATCGTCGCGATATCCGCGTCCAAGGACTGCCCCATACTCGCCTCCGCTAATAAAAAAACCCGTAAAGCTTCGCAACTTTACGGGTTTATTTTTGTACGTCTGTTTGTTATGCCAGCTTGCCGTGGCAGGCTTTGTATTTCTTGCCGCTGCCGCATGGGCAAGGATCGTTGCGGCCGACTTTCAGGCCCAGCTCCATCAGCTGTTCGCCCGTCAGGCTGGCCAGCTCCGGCGGCAGGCCGCTGAATTGCGGCGGCGCCAGCAGGTCTTCCGGTGCGGCGTTCGGGTTGAAGTCGGCGTGCTGGTAGCTCACGTTCTCAACATGCGACTGCTGCATTGCGGCTTCCGCTGCATCGATCTCTTCACGCGACTGGATGCGCACGGTCATGATCAGTTTGACGACTTCGTTCTTGATCATGTCCAGCATCTGGCCGAACAGTTCAAACGCTTCTCGCTTGTACTCTTGCTTCGGATTCTTCTGGGCGTAGCCACGCAGGTGGATACCCTGGCGCAGGTGGTCCAGCGCCGCCAGGTGCTCACGCCAGTGCGAGTCCACCGATTGCAGCATGACGTTGCGCTCGAAGCCGCCAAACGATTCCTTGCCGACGATGTCCACTTTCGACTGGTACAGCGCATCGGCCGCAGCCAGCACGGCGTTCAGGATGTCTTCGTCGTTCAGGTTAGGATCTTTTTCCAGCATGGCGCGCAGCGGCACGTCGATCTGCCACTCGGCAGCCAGCACCGCTTCCAGGGCCGGGATGCTCCACTGTTCTTCCACCGATTCTGCCGGCACGTATTCGCGCACGATGTCGGTGAAGGCGCCGTGGCGCAGCGACTGGATCAGTTCCGAAATATCGGCCGCTTCCAGCAGCTCGTTACGCTGTTGATAGATGACTTTACGCTGGTCGTTAGACACGTCATCGTATTCCAGCAGCTGCTTACGGATATCGAAGTTGCGCGCCTCAACCTTGCGCTGCGCCGATTCGATCGAGCGCGAAACGATGCCCGCTTCAATCGGTTCGCCTTCCGGCATTTTCAGGCGGTCCATCACGGCGCGCACGCGGTCGCCCGCGAAGATGCGCAGCAGCGGATCGTCCAGCGACAGGAAGAAACGCGACATGCCCGGGTCACCCTGGCGTGCAGCACGGCCACGCAGCTGGTTGTCCACGCGGCGCGATTCGTGACGCTCAGTACCAACGATGTGCAGGCCGCCCGCAGCCACGACTTGTTCGTGCAGCGCTTGCCAGCCGTCGCGCAGTGCTTGCGCTTGCGCGGCCTTGTCGGCATCGCTCAGGTCCGGGTTGGCTTCGACGAACTGGATTTGTTTTTCCACGTTACCGCCCAACACGATGTCGGTACCGCGACCGGCCATGTTGGTGGCGATGGTGATGGCTTTCGGCGAACCCGCCTGGGCGATGATCTCTGCTTCGCGGGCGTGCTGTTTCGCGTTCAGCACGTTGTGCGGCAGGCCGGCGCCGGTCAGGATGCCCGACAGCAGTTCCGAGTTTTCAATCGAGGTGGTCCCCACCAGCACTGGCTGGCCGCGGTCGTAGCACTCGCGGATTTCCAGCATCATGGCGTTGTACTTTTCCTGCGCCGATTTGTACACCTGGTCCTGGCGGTCTTTACGCTGCGACGGACGGTTAGGCGGGATCACCACGGTTTCGAGGCCGTAGATTTCCTGGAATTCGTAGGCTTCGGTATCAGCGGTACCGGTCATGCCGGACAGCTTGGAATACATGCGGAAGTAGTTCTGGAAGGTGATCGAAGCCAGGGTCTGGTTCTCGTTCTGGATCTTCACGCCCTCTTTCGCTTCAACAGCCTGGTGCAGGCCGTCCGACCAGCGGCGGCCCGTCATCAGGCGGCCGGTGAATTCGTCGACGATCACTACTTCATTGTTCTGCACTACATAGTGCTGATCCTTGAAGTACAGCGCGTGCGCACGCAGCGCCGCGTACAGGTGGTGCACCAGCGTGATGTTGGCCGAGTCGTACAGCGAAGCGCCTTCTGGCAGCAGACCCATCTTGGTCAGGATGGCTTCGGCCTTTTCGTGGCCGGCTTCGGTCAGCAGGACCTGGTGGGCTTTTTCGTCCTTGGTATAGTCGCCAGGGACTTCAACCTTGCCTTTGCCGTCTGGCGTTTCTTCGCCAACCTGCAGGGTCAGCAGGCGTGGCACTTCATTGATCTTGTAGTACAGGTCGGTGTGATTCTCGGCCTGGCCGGAGATGATCAGCGGGGTACGGGCTTCGTCGATCAGGATCGAGTCAACTTCATCGACGATGCCGAAGTTCAGCACGCGCTGTACGCGGTCCTTGGCGTCGAACACCATGTTGTCGCGCAGGTAATCGAAGCCGAATTCGTTGTTGGTGCCGTAGGTGATGTCCGAACCGTAAGCTTGCTGCTTGTCGGCGTGCTGCATCTGCGACAGGTTGATGCCGGTGGTCAGGCCCAGCCAGCTGTACAGCTTGGCCATGGTTTCGGCATCGCGCTGCGCCAGGTAATCATTGACGGTGACGATGTGCACGCCCTTGCCGGACAGCGCATTCAGGTAGGCTGGCAGGGTTGCGGTCAGGGTTTTACCTTCACCGGTGCCCATTTCAGCGATTTTGCCGTAGTGCAGAACCATACCGCCGATCATCTGCACGTCGAAGTGGCGCATTTTCATGACGCGCTTCGAGGCTTCGCGGCAGACCGCAAAAGCTTCCGGCAGAATCTGGTCCAAGGTTTCGCCATTGGCGATGCGTTCCTTGAAGGCGGGCGTCTTCGCTTGCAGCTCGGCGTCGGACAGTTGTTCCATCGCTGGTTCGAGCGCATTGATCTCGCGTACCGTTTTTTGGTATTGCTTGAGCAGTCGCTGGTTGCGGCTGCCAAAAATCTTGGTCAGTAAAGACATGCTTGAGAAGGCCGGTTAAAAGGGTTCGACTACGACAAAGGACGATGATTTTATCACGCGCCCGGTGCTACATTGGGTTATTGCCTTGGATAACAATAGCCGAGGCTACCATAATGTCACAAAATCAACCGATTTTACCCGGTGGTGACGATTTTGGGGGGCTGTGATAAGGTTCGCCGCATGCGATTCAACTCCTCCAATATCTCGCTCAAACGCCCAACGGCGGTGGGTGCCACCGATTTCCTGCGCCGGAACGACCGCATGGCCGCCCTGCTGCCGGCCGTTGAGCGCATGGCGCGCCTGCAGAAAGACTGCGCCGACTGTCTGCCGGCCATGTTCAAGCACTGCGAAATCCTGGCGTTTGAGGATGGCCAGCTGCTGCTATCGCTGCCGACCACGGCGCTGGCAGCCAAGCTCAAGCAGCAATTGCCGAAGTTGCAAGATACGCTGGCCCGGCGCGGTTGGCAGGTCCTCGGCGTGAAATTGAAAGTGCAGATGGCCAAGCCGGCCGAGATCAAGGAAAAGATGCGGTCGCTGGAGTTGCCGCCGGCTGCCGTTGAGGCGTTTGACCAGCTCAGCGAGGAACTGGAAGCCAGCGCACAGAACAGCGCGCTGATCGACGCGGTGAAGGCCATGGTGGCCCGTCGCCGCGCCGGCGGCGGTTAAATCAGCTTAAGTTAGCGCCCACTCGCGCGCCATCTGGCGCACGTAGGATTGCGGCGCCACTTCCTGGCTTTCGAAAGTCACGATTTCGTAGGCATCCGGGTGCTTGAGCAATTCCAGCAGCAGCTGGTTGTTCAGCGCGTGGCCGGATTTGTGCGCTTCATAGCTGGCCAGCAGCGGGTGACCGACCAAATACAGGTCGCCGATCGCGTCCAGAATCTTGTGGCGCACGAACTCGTCTTCATAGCGCAGGCCGTCCGAATTCAGGATGCGATACTCGTCCATGACGATGGCGTTTTCCAGCGAACCGCCACGGGCCAGGCCGATGCCGCGCAACATTTCCACGTCTTGCATGAAGCCGAAGGTGCGGGCGCGCGCGACGTCGTGCACATAGGAGACATCGCCGAAATCGACGTGGGCGCGCTGCTGCGTGCCGTCCACCGCCGGGTGGTTGAATTCGATGAAGAAGTCGAGCTTGAAGCCGTCATGCGGCAACAGGCGCGCCCATTTTTCCTTGTCGCCCGTGCCTTCGCGGATTTCGACCGGCTTCAGCACGCGGATGAACTTCTTGGCGGCCGGCTGTTCCAGCACGCCCGCCTGTTGCAACAAGAATACGAAGGACGAAGCCGAACCATCCATGATTGGGATTTCTTCGGCGCTGACTTCGATGTACAGATTGTCAATCCCGAGGCCAGCACAGGCCGACATCAGGTGCTCGACGGTCGACACGCGCGCGCCATCCTTGACCAATACCGAGGCCATGCGGGTATCGCCCACGGCCATGGCGCTGGACGGGAATTCCACCATCGGCTGCAGGTCGACGCGGCGGAACACAATGCCGGTATCCGGCGCGGCCGGACGCAAGGTCAGCTCGACCTTGGTGCCGGAGTGCAGGCCAACACCTGTGGTGCGGACCAGTTCTTTGATAGTGCGTTGTTTTAACATCGGGCAATTATAGCGTGATTAGGGATGCTCGGCTTCGGCGTGCACCGCCTCGCGCCGCACCAGATAGATGCCGCTGCCGATGATGATGCCGGCGCCCAGCAAGGTATAACCGTCCGGCAGGACTTGCCATAACAGCCAGTCGATCGCCACGCCCCAGGCCAGTGCCGTGTACTCGAACGGCGCTACCACCGAGGCCTTGCCAGAGCTGAATGCGCGGGTGATAGCCAGTTGACCGAAGAAGCCGCTCAAGGCCAGCGCCAGCAGCACCCAGCCATCCTCGGCGCGCACCGGCACCCAGTGCTGGACCGACATGCTCAAGCCGCCCACCGACATCAGGATCAAATACCAGAACATCATCGATTCGTTGGAGTCCGAGCGCGCCAGCACGCGGCTGACAATGGCGGTGGTGGCGTAGCACGCGGCCGACGCCAGAATCGCCAGCCCGCCTATCGACAGGAAGCCGGTACCTTCGGGACGCAACACCACAATCACACCGATCAAACCCACCACAATGGCAACCCACTGGCCCTTGCCAACCTTCTCCTTCAGCACAAGCACCGACAGCGCGGTAATCAGCGCCGGCGCGATAAAGAAGATCGAATACGCCTCGGCCAGCGACAGCATACTGAGGCCAAATGCAAACATGGTCAGCATGCCGACGCCGAGCACGCTACGGAACAAGTGCAGCGGCCAGCGCACCTTGAAGATGCCCTTGAACGCGCCGCGATACAGCATGTACGCGCACAGCAGCGGCAGCGAACTGAGCGCGCGCATGGCAGTCACCTGCGTGGCGGGATAGTGGGCGGACAGCAGCTTCATGGTGGTATCCATGAAGGAAAACATGGCGACGGCAACCAGCATCGCGTAGATGCTGTGCAGGTTTTCGTTACGGCTGGACAGGGGAAGCTCCTTGACGGAAGAACGTCATCATGGCGACGTTGGGAGCCAGGACGGCGCGAGCCGCACCATCAGTTTCGATTATAGCAAGGCTCACTATGGAAGCAGGATCACCAGTTTCATGTCATACCGCTGGGCCATGTGCAGCGTGACCTGGTTGAAACTGAGTTCGCCGGCGCGCGGATGGTGAAATCGGCGCTGTCCGCCTTCGCGGCTGACCACGTCCTGTGATCGCCACAATTTGCTGAATTCGGCGCTGTCTCGCGCCAGCTCGGCGATCAAGGCGGCCAGCGGCTGCTGGGCGGCGTGCTTGCCGGTGTCGGCGCGGAACTCGGCTACCAGGCGGCGCGCGCGTTCTTCCCAGTCGATGATCAGGCCGCGCGCGGCGGGGCTGCGGAACATGAAGCGCAGCAGGTTGGGCTTGGCCGGCGCGGTCCCCTCCACATCGAGCCAGCCGCCGAACAGGGCCAGCGCGTGTTCGTTCCATGCCACCGCATCCCACTGGCGATCCAGCATATAGGCCGGGCCGTCGATGGCGTCGACGATAGCTTGCAGCGATTGGTCCGCGCTGGCCTCGTCTTCGTCGTGCTGCGGATCGAGGCGCTCGGCCAAGCTAAACAGGTAAGTGCGTTCGGCAGCGGTGAGGTGCAGCACTTCGGCGATGCGCGCCAGCAGCTTGCCGGAAGCCGACACACCCCTGCCCTGCTCCAGCCACGTCAGCCAGGTCGGGCTGACTTCGCATAGCTGCGCCAGTTCTTCACGCCGCAGGCCGGGCGTGCGGCGGCGGCCTATGGATGGCAGGCCGACACTCTGCGGCGTAGTACGTTCGCGGTGAGTGCGGATGAATTCGCCTAGCGTGGTAGTCGTCATACTGGGATAAGTCCTTGTCTTGTTACAGGATAGCGATCCCTCTATTCTGCACTGACTTACCCATCTTGAGGAGAGAGATCATGCAACAGCAAGCCGTCGTCGCCCAGCAGTTCGGCAATACCGCCAGCGCCTACCTGACCAGCAGCGTCCACGCACAGGGTGCGGACCTGGTGAAGCTGCGCGAGATGGCGGCAGCGCTGCCCAAGCGGCCGGTGGTGCTGGACCTCGGCTGCGGCGCCGGCCACGCCAGCTTCGCGGTGGCGCCGGTGGCGGAATCGGTGACGGCCTTCGATTTGTCGCCCGAAATGCTGGCGGTGGTGGCCGGTGCTGTGCAAGAGCGCGGCTTGCAAAACATCAGCACGCAGCAAGGCAATGTCGCCAGCCTGCCGTTTGATGACGCCTCGTTCTGCATGGTCGTAACGCGCTTCTCGGCGCACCACTGGCTGGACGTGCCGGCCGCATTACGCGAAGTAAAGCGCGTACTGAAAGCCCGCGGCGTACTGGCCATCATCGACATCACCGCGTCGGAAGCGCCGCTGCACGACACCACCTTGCAAGCAGTCGAACTGCTGCGCGACGCCTCGCACGTGCGCGACTATCGTCCGTCAGAATGGCAGCAAATGCTGAGCGACGCCGGCTTCAAAGCCGAGCGCATCGAGGACTGGAAACTGGAAATGAAATTCGACGACTGGACCGCCCGCATGCGCACACCGGCCGAGCGCGTGACCGCCATCCGCAGCCTGTTCCGCACCGCCCCGGAAGAAACGCGCCACTACTTCGCCGTGCAAGCCGACGACTCCTTCACCATCGACTCCACCCTGTTCCGCGCCAAGCACGACTTCGGCGATATCTATTAAAGCGAAAACGGCGCCGCAGCGCCGTTTTATTCATTCGCCGATTGGCAAATGATTACAGCTGACCCAGCAGGGTTTCTGCGTTGGAGACTTCGAACTTGCCGCCTTGTTCGATGTTCAGTTGGGTAACCACACCGTCCACGGCCAGCAGCGAGTAGCGCTGCGAGCGGGTGCCCATGCCGAACTTGCTGAAGTCAGCATCCAGGCCCAGTGCTTTCGAGTAGGCGGCGTTACCGTCAGCCATCATGCGCACAGTGCCGGTGGCTTTTTGATCGCGGCCCCATGCGCCCATGACGAACGCGTCGTTGACCGATACGCACCAGATTTCATCCACGCCCTTAGCTTTCAGCTCAGCTGCCAGCTTGACGTAGCCTGGCACGTGCTGTGCCGAGCAGGTTGGGGTGTAAGCGCCTGGCAAGCCGAAAATGGCGATCTTCTTGCCCTTGACCAGATCCTGCACGTTGAAGGTGTTCGGGCCCAGCGAGCAGCCTTCGGTTTCGGTTTCGATGAATTCGGACAGCGCGCCTTCTGGCAGCTGGTCACCAATCTTGATGGTCATGGATAAACTCCTTTTATAAATATAAAAAAGCCGCACCAAGGTGCGGCTCTTCCCTCGGATAGAACCCGAAGTATGCCTTAATCGGCCTGTTTGCGCAGGAATGCAGGAATGTCGTAGGTTTCCATACCGTTCTTCTCCATCGCGCGCACTTGCTCCGATGCCGACTCGCGACGCCATACTGCTGGCGCCTTCATGCCGTCGAACGCTGGCGATGCACCGCCGCCCATGCCGCCGGCCGCGCCCATCGACAGGCCTTGTGCAGCAGCCGCGCCACCCATGGCAGCCGATGGCATCATCGGGCTGTTGTGGGTGCCGGTGCGCAGCATCTGCTGCGGTACCAGTTGCACGTGCTTCTTGGCTTTACCCAGGCCGGTAGCCACCACGGTCACGCGGATGTTGTCGCCCATGTCGTCGTCGTAAGCGATACCTTGTGCGATCGACGCATCCGGTGCGGCAAACGCGCGCACTGCAGCCATGACTTCCTTGATCTCTTTACCTTTCAGGCCGCGCGATGCGGTGACGTTCACCAGCACGCCGCGTGCGCCCGACAGGTCGACGCCATCCAGCAGCGGCGAAGCCACGGCTTGTTCAGCAGCGATGCGTGCGCGGTCCACGCCGGAAGCGGTGGCGGTGCCCATCATCGCTTTGCCCTGCTCGCCCATGATGGTTTTCACGTCGTTGAAGTCGACGTTGATGTGGCCTGGCACGTTGATGATCTCGGCGATACCGGCAACGGCGTTGTTCAGCACATCGTCAGCGTGTTGCAGCCATTCGATCAGCGATTCATCTTCGTAGATCTCTTCCAGCTTTTCGTTCAGGATCACGATCAGCGAGTCGACGTTGGCCGACAGCTGTTCCAGACCTTCGTCCGCGATGTCCATGCACTTCTGGCCTTCGTGCGAGAACGGCTTCGATACCACCGCCACGGTCAGCGCGCCCAGCGACTTCGCTACTTCAGCGACGATCGGTGCGGCGCCGGTGCCGGTGCCGCCGCCCATGCCGGCAGCGATGAAGACCATGTGCGCGCCGCGCAGCGAATCTTCGATACGCTGACGCGATTCTTCCGCCAGCTTGCGGCCGACGTCAGGCTTCATGCCAGCACCCAGACCGGTGTCGCCGATCTGGATCACATTGTGCGCCTTGGAAGTCGACAGCGCTTGCGCGTCAGTGTTGGCGGCGATGAACTCCACGCCGGACATGCCTTTGTTGATCATGTGCTGCACCGCATTGCCACCCGCACCGCCGACGCCAACGACCTTGATGACGGTACCCAAAGCTGCGTTATCGACCATATCGAACTCCATGATGTACTCCCTATCAGAATGCGGTTTTCAAGCGCCAGTCCTCATAATTGTAGGAGAACTGGGGATTGAAAACTGCGGTTTAATATAAATAATTTAGTTGTTTCGTACTAGTTTCGTGCTGATCTCAGAAATTCCTCAGAAATTCCCGAGGAACCATTCCTTCATACGCTGCCAAACTGCCTTAACCGATCCATCCTGCCGCGTGACGATGTGGCCACGCAGGTACTGCTTTTTCGCTTCCAACAGCAGGCCAAGCACGGTCGCGTAGCGCGGGCTGCGCACCACGTCGGCCAACTGGCCACGGTAATCCGGCGTGCCCAGACGCGCCGGCTTGAGGAAAATGTCTTCTGCCATTTCGACCATGCCCGGCATGATCGCGGTACCGCCGGTGAGCACGATGCCCGACGACAGCACGCCTTCGTAACCCGACTCGCGCACCACTTGATGCACCATCGCGAACAGCTCTTCCACGCGCGGTTCAATCACGGCGGCCAGCGCCTGGCGCGACAGGTTGCGTGGACCACGGTCGCCGAGGCCCGGCACTTCCAGCGATTCACCCGGATCGGCCAGCACCTGCTTGGCCACGCCGTAGCGGATCTTGATCTCTTCCGCTTCCGTGGTCGGCGTGCGCAGCGCCATCGCGATATCGTTGGTGATCTGGTCGCCGGCAATCGGGATCACAGCGGTGTGACGGATCGCGCCGTCGGAGAACACCGCCACGTCGGTCGTGCCGCCGCCGATATCGATCAGCACCACGCCCAGCTCTTTCTCGTCGCCGGTCAGCACCGCATCGGCGGAGGCCATCGGCTGCAAAATCAGGTCCGACACTTCAAGGCCGCAACGGCGCACGCACTTGACGATGTTCTGCACCGCCGACACCGCGCCGGTCACGATATGCACCTTCACCTCCAGGCGGATGCCGCTCATGCCGATCGGCTCGCGCACATCTTCCTGGCTGTCGACGATGAACTCTTGCGGCACCGTATGCAGCAGCTGCTGGTCGGTCGGAATGTTAACCGCCTTCGCCGTTTCAATGACGCGCGCTACGTCAGTCGCCGTCACTTCCTTATCCTTGATCGCCACCATGCCGCTCGAATTGAAGCTGCGGATATGGCTGCCCGCAATGCCAGCATAGACATTACGGATTTTGCAGTCGGCCATCAGCTCCGCTTCTTCCAGCGCGCGCTGGATCGATTCCACGGTCGCTTCGATGTTGACCACCACGCCCTTCTTCAGGCCCTTGGACTCGTGCTGGCCCAGGCCAATCACTTCGTGGCGTCCATCGCCCATCACCTCGGCCACCACGGCCACCACCTTGGAGGTGCCGATATCGAGGCCGACGATCAGGTTTTTCGCGTCTTTAGTCATTTCTCTTTGCCTGCTAGTTATGCTTGGTGTCCGGTTTCTTTACTAACGATTTTGGTTTCGCGCCCTCCGCAGGAATCTTCAATCCCTGCGCGCTGAGCGCCAAACCGTTCTGGTACCGCATGTCTATCGTGTCTATATTCGGCAGGTGTTCCACCAGCTGGGGATAAATTCCCACCAGGCGGTCCACTCGCTCTTTCAACGTGGTGCTGGTCTGTTCCCGTCCCAGCGCCACGCTCATTCCATTATTCAGCTTCACTGTCCACGCATAACGGCTGGATAGCGATAGCGTTTCCGGCACTAGCTTGAGCGGCGCAAACCATGTTCGCAACTCGCCGTAACGCGACAACACTTCCTTCTCGCTGCCGTCCGGTCCTTCAAACTCCGGCAGCGCATGATCCTCTTCCGCTTCAGCCAAATTGGCGGTAAACACATCGCCCTTGGTCGATAGCAGCCTTCCGTCCTCGCCCCACGTGCCCAGCGCCTCATGCTCTTCCAGCGCCACAATCAGCTGGTCCGGCCATTCGCGGCGTACCGTTGCGCGGCGTACCCAAGGCACCGACTCAAACGCCTGGCGCACTGCATCCAGGTTGGTAGTGAAGAAGTTGCCCTTGATTCGTCCCAGCGCGTTGTTGCGCAGCGTCAGGTGATTCACATGCTTCAGATCTTCGGTACTGACTATCGTTTCAATACGAATCGTGCGCAGGTTAAACATCGGCCGCTGCGACACCCACCACACGCCGGACGCTATGCATGTCAACACGGTCAGCGCAAACAGGCCGCTGGCGGTTGCATTCAAAGCCTTCACGTCATGCCACATCTACCACTCAGCCCTTCATCTTCAAACGCGCACTGCGCAGGATTTCCACGCACAGGTCTTCATAACTGATGCCTTCCGCGCGCGCAGCCATTGGTACCAGCGAGTGGCTAGTCATGCCCGGCGAAGTGTTCACCTCCAGCAGGAACGGCTTCTGGTCACGTTCGCGCAGCAGCACGTCGACGCGCCCCCAGCCCTCGCAACCGAGTGCGCGGTAGGCTTCCACAGCGATACGCTGCATTTCTGCGGCCAGCGCGTCAGGCAGCGCGGCTGGGCAGAAGTACTTGGTGTCGTCCGTGAAGTACTTGTTCTGGTAATCGTAATTGCCTTCCGGCGCCACGATCTCCACGATAGGCAGCGCGCGGGCAGTCGCGCCGCTGCCCAGAATAGCGACGGTGAATTCACGGCCGGTGACAAATTCTTCGGCCAGCACCGAGTCGTCCAGCGCGGCGGCAGTGTCGTAAGCAGCCTTGAACGCAGCGGCTTCGCTCACCTTGGTGATGCCGATGGTCGAACCTTCATGCGGCGGTTTCACGATCAGCGGCAGGCCGAGATCCGCAGCGACGGTATCCAGATCCGACTGCGCGTTCAGCACCGCATAGCGCGGAGTCGGCAGGCCTTGATGCAGCCACACGATCTTGGTGGTGATCTTGTCCATGCCCACCGAGCTGGCGGTCACGCCGCTGCCAGTGTAAGGAATGCCCAGCAGTTCCAGCGCACCTTGCAGGCTGCCGTCTTCGCCGAAGCGGCCGTGCAGCGCGATGAACACGCGGTCGAATTTTTCCGCAGCCAGTTCGGCCAGCGAACGTTGGCCCGGATCGAAAGCGTGGGCGTCGATGCCTTTGCTTTGCAGCGCGGCCAGCACGCCGGCGCCGGACATATTGGACACTTCACGTTCCGCAGAACGGCCGCCAAACAGCACGCCGACTTTGCCGAAGGCTTTTGCGTCTTGTGCGTTGAATGGATTAACGATGGTACTCACGTTCAGACCTTTGGATAATTAGTCAGTTTGGCTGGGACGCCGCTGATCGAGCCTGCGCCCATGGTCATCACGACGTCGCCGTCGCGTACCACGCCCATAATGGTTTCCGGCATATCGCCGATCGCTTCAACAAAAATTGGTTCGGTCTTGCCGCGGGCGCGTACTGCGTGCGCCAGCGCGCGGCCGTCCGCCGCAACGACTGGCGTCTCGCCGGCGGCGTACACTTCGCCCAGCACCAGCACGTCCGGCGCGCCCAGCACCTTGACGAAATCTTCGAACAGGTCGCGCGTGCGGCTGTAGCGGTGCGGCTGGAATGCCAGCACCAAGCGGCGGCCCGGATAAGCGGCGCGGGCTGCGGCCATGGTCACGTCCATTTCCAGCGGGTGGTGACCGAAGTCATCGACCAGTGTGAACGTACCACCGTTCGGAATCGCCACATCGCCGTATTTGGTGAAGCGGCGGCCCACGCCCGCGAAGCCCGCGAGGCCCGCTTGCGTTGCGCTGTCTTCGATGCCGATCTCGCGGGCAATCGCCACGGCGGAGCAGGCGTTCTGCACGTTGTGCAGGCCCGGTTGGTTCAGCACCACGTCCAGGTCTGGATAGCCTTCCTGCTTAACGGTGAAGTGCATCTCGACGCCAACGGCACGCGCGTTCACGGCACGCACTTCAGCGTCTTCGGCAAAGCCGTAGGTGGTCACTGGCTTGGTCACGTGCGGCAGGATCGAGCGCACATGCGGATCGTCAATGCACAGCATGGCGCGGCCATAGAACGGCAGGCGGTGCGTGAAGTGAACGAAGGCCTGCTTGAGCTTTTCGAAATCGTGCTCGTAGGTTTCCATGTGATCGGCGTCGATGTTCGTAATGACTTCGATCATCGGCGTCAGGTTCAGGAACGAAGCGTCCGATTCGTCGGCTTCCGCGACGAGGTATTCACCAGTACCCAGCTTGGCATTGGCGCCCGCTGCGGTCAGTCGGCCGCCGATGACGAAGGTCGGATCGAGGCCGCCCTGCGCCAGCACCGACGCCACCAGACTAGTGGTGGTGGTCTTGCCGTGCGTGCCGGCGATGGCGATGCCGCGCTTCAGGCGCATCAACTCGCCCAGCATCACTGCGCGCGGGACGATAGGAATCTTACGGCTGCGTGCCGCTACTACTTCAGGGTTGTCCTGCTGTACAGCGGTCGAGGTCACGACGGCATCGGCTTTGCCGATGTTGGATTCCGCGTGGCCCTGATACACAGTCGCGCCCATGTCGGCCAGGCGCTGGGTGACAGCGTTGCTGCCCAGGTCCGAGCCGGACACGTTATAGCCCAGCGTGAGCAGCACTTCTGCAATGCCGCTCATGCCGCTGCCGCCGATGCCGACGAAGTGTATGTTCTGTACTTTATGCTTCATGCTAATTCTTCCAATACTTTTGCGATCGCATCGTTTGCGTCACGTTTGCCGACTTCACGCGCTGCGTTGGCCATGGCCAGGCAAGATGCGCGGGTCAGCGTTTCCAACAGCGTCGCAACGGATTGCGCGCTCAATTCCGTTTGCGGCATGTGAATCGCCGCCTTCTGTTTCGCCATCCACTGTGCGTTGTCGCGCTGGTGGCTGGTAGTCGATGCCACGAACGGCACCAGCACGCTGGCCACGCCCGCCGCAGTCAACTCGGACACGGTAATGGCGCCAGCACGGCAGATCACCACGTCCGCAGCACTGTAGGCAGTCGCCATGTCGTCGATGAAGTCGACCACATTGGCCGTTACGCCAGCCTGCTGATACGCCGCACGCAGCGCATCGATATTCTTCTTGCCCGACTGGTGGGTCACCAGCGGACGCTGTGCTTCCGGGATCAGCGCCAGTGCCGCAGGCAGCGCATCGTTCAGCGCTTTCGCACCGAGGCTGCCGCCGACTACCAAAATACGCAGCGGGCCTTCGCGACCTTCAAAGCGTTGCGCCGGCGATGCCATGTCCAGGATCTCCTTGCGTACCGGATTACCAGTCACCACTGCTTTGGCGGCAGCGTTACCGAAGTTCGCTGGGAAGCCGAAACACACGCGCGAAGCCACAGGCACCAGCGTTTTATTCGACAGCAGCAGCGCCGCATCGGCGTTCACCAGCACCAGCGGCGTGCCGCGCAGGCGCGCCATCAGGCCGCCCGGTACAGTCACATAACCGCCCATGCCCATCACCACGTCCGGCTTGCGGCTGCCGATAAAGCTGAAGCAGTCGGCAAACGCCTTCACCATCTTGAACGCACCGCCCACCGTGTGCTTCAGGCCTTTGCCGCGCATGCCGGTGAAGTTGATGCTATCCATCGCAATGCCGCTCTTCGGCACCAGATCCTGTTCCATGCCGGTGGAGGTACCCAGCCAGCTTACTTCCCAGCCGCGCGCGCGCATGGTTTGCGCGATCGCCAGGCCTGGGAAAATATGACCGCCCGTACCGGCCGCCATAATCATCAATCGTTTCATAGTCTGCCACCACGCATCAGGACTCGGTTTTCGTAGTCGATCCGGAGCAGGATCGCGAGTCCGATGCAGTTAATTACAACGCCCGTGCCGCCATAGCTCATCAGCGGTAGGGTCAAGCCCTTGGTTGGCAGTAAGCCCAGGTTCACACCCATGTTAATAAACGTCTGCACGCCGATCCAGATGCCGATGCCTTTAGCCGTGAGGCCGGCAAAGGTCTGGTCGATGGCGATGGCCTGACGGCCGATATCGAAGGCGCGCTTGATGATCCAGTAGAACAGCGCGATCACCACCAGCACGCCGGCCAGGCCCAGTTCTTCGCCGATCACCGCTAGCAGGAAGTCGGTATGCGCTTCCGGCAGGTAGTGCAGCTTTTCCACGCTGCCGCCCAGTCCAACGCCAAAAATCTCGCCGCGCCCGAAAGCGATCAGCGAGTGGGTCAGCTGGTAAGCCTTGTTCAATGCGTTGTCCTCTTCCCACGGATTGAGGTAAGCGAAATAACGCTCGCGGCGGAATTTCGACAGCGCGATGATGGAGCCGAAGATCAGTACCAGCACTGCGCCGATGCCGCCAAACCAGACGGCGTTGATCCCGCCGAGGAACAGGATGCCCATGGCGATGCAGACGATCACACCGAAGGCGCCGAGGTCTGGCTCCAGCAGCAGCAACAGGCCGACGAAACCAACCGCTGCCGCCATCGGCATAAAGCCCTTGGTCAGCTTGTGCATCACCTGCTGTTTGCGCACGGTGTAATCGGCGGCGTAGAGCACGGCGACGACTTTCATCAGCTCCGACGGCTGCACGTTAAATACTTTCAGCGACAGCCAACGACGGCCGCCGTTGACCACCACACCAATACCGGGAATCAGCACCAGCACCAGCAGCACCAATGTGCCAATAAACAGATACGGTGCCGCTTTCTGCAAATCCGAAATACGGATGCGGAACACAAACAGGCCGACGATCATCGACACGGCGATGAACATCATCTGGCGCTGCAGGAAGTAGGTGTTCTGCCAGCGCACATAGTTGGCGAACTTCGGCGAATCCGGCAGCGAGATCGACGCCGAGTACACCATCACCATCCCGAGCAGCATCAGCAGCAGCGTGACCCAGACCAGCGGCTGGTCGTACTCCATCATCTTCGACTGCCGCGCGCGACTCTCCATCGGCGTTTCAGCCGACTTGGAGCCAAAGCGGAACGGCAGTTGCAGGGCCATGGTCAGATCTCCTGTCCGGCGTCGAGCGCGATATCACGCACGGTGTCGATGAACACCTGGGCGCGATGCGCGTAGTTCTTGAACATGTCCATGCTGGCACACGCAGGCGACAGCAGCACGGCATCGCCGGCTTGCGCCAGTTCGCTCGCGCGCTTGACGGCGTGCGGCAGGTCGGTGCCGCAGTCTTCCAATTCGTATGCCAGCACAGCGCCCTGCTCGCGCGCGGCCAGTTCCAGTGCGGCGCGGATTTGCGGTGCGTCGCGGCCGATCAGCAGCGCGGCGCGAGCGTAGCGGGCGACTGGGTCGGCCAGTGGCGCGAAATCCTGGCCTTTGCCGTCGCCGCCGAGGATGACGACCAGGCGCTGGCTCTCGCCGGTGAAGGCTTTGCCGAGGCCATTCAGCGCAGCCACGGTGGCGCCGACATTGGTGCCTTTGCTATCGTCGTAGTATTCAACTTCGTTGATGGCGCTGACCAGTTCAACGCGGTGCGGCTGGCCGCGATATTCGCGCAGGCAGTGCAGCAGTGGTGCCAGTGGCAAGTCGATGGCGCGGCACAGGGCCAGCGCGGCCAGCGCGTTGGCGGCGTTATGGACGCCGCGGATTTGCAGCGCGTCAGCAGGCATCAGGTTCTTGACCATGCACTCCACTGGTGGCGGCGGCGGATCGTTTTTCTTGCGCTTCTTCGGTTCGCCCTCTTCTTCCGCCGGCATGGCGGTGGCGAGCCACAGCACGCCGCGTTCGTTGTTCAGGCCAAGGTCGTCGCGCAGGACTGGCGCGTCGGTGCCGAAGGTGACGTTATGGCCGGTGGCGCTGGCCATGCGCATAGTGGTGGCGTCGTCGCGGTTCAATACGCGCACGGTGTTGGCGGCGAAGATGCGGTGCTTGGCGGCAGCGTACGATGGCATGTCGCCGTGCCAGTCCAAATGATCCTGCGTGACGTTCAACACGGTCGCCGCGTCGGCTTCCAGCGTGAAGGTGGTCTGCAATTGGAAGGACGAGAGTTCGAGTACCCAGACTTCCGGCAGCACATCTTTGTCGAGCACTTCGCGCAGCACGTCCAGCGCGGCCGGGCTGATGTTGCCGGCGACGCGCACGGTCTTGCCAGCGCGTTCGCACAGTTGGCCAACCAGCGTGGTCACGGTGGTTTTACCATTGGTGCCGGTGATGGCAATGATCTTGGGCTGGTAGCTGTGCGACGCTTTCAGCGATTCCAGCGCCTGCGCGAACAACTCGATCTCACCCCACACTTCAATGCCTGCGGCAGCAGCAGCCGGCGCAATCTCTGCCAGCTCGCGGTTTGGCGCCAAGCCAGGGCTGACGGTGACGAAGTCCACGCCTTCCAGCAGCGATGCGCCGAACGGACCGGCGACGAATTCCGCCGACGGCACAGCGTCACGCAATGCAGACAGGCGATCCGGCGCTTCACGTGTGTCGGCTACGCGCACGCGCGCGCCGCTGCGGGCGAGCCACAGCGCCATCGCCAGACCGGATTCACCCAGTCCGAGTACCAGTGCGTTTTTGCCTTCGTAAATCATCAGCGCAGTTTCAACGTCGAGAGTCCAACCAGTACCAGAATCATCGTCACGATCCAGAAGCGAACGACGACCTGGGTCTCTTTCCAGCCTTTTTGTTCAAAGTGGTGGTGCAGTGGCGCCATCAGGAACACGCGACGGCCGGTGCCATAGCGCTTCTTGGTGTACTTGAACCAGCTCACCTGAATCATCACCGACACCGTCTCCGCAACGAAGATGCCGCCCATGATGAACAACACAATCTCTTGGCGCACGATCACCGCAATCGTCCCCAGCGCGCCGCCCAGCGCCAACGCGCCAACGTCGCCCATGAACACTTGCGCCGGGTGGGTGTTAAACCACAGGAAGGCCAAGCCAGCGCCAGCCAGCGCGCCGGTGAAGATAATCAGTTCGCCCGCGCCGGGGATGTGCGGAATGAACAGGTACTTCGAATACGTGGCGCTACCGGTCAGGTAAGCGAACAAGCCGAGTGCCGAACCAACCAGAATGGTCGGCATGATCGCCAGGCCATCCAGACCGTCAGTGAAGTTAACGGCGTTGGACGAACCGACGATGACACAGTAGGTCAAACCGATGAAGCCCCACACGCCCAGCGGGTAGCTGATCGTTTTAAAGAACGGCACAATCAAGTCAGCTTTCGGCGGCAGGTCCATTTCAAAACCAGAGCGCACCCACGCAAAGAACAGCTCAAAAACTTGGGCGGTGCTGGTGGCCGATACCGAGAACGCCAGGTACAGCGCAGCGGCGATACCAACCAGCGACTGCCAGAAATACTTCTCGCGCGAGCGCATGCCTTCCGGGTCCTGGTACACCACCTTACGGTAGTCATCCACCCAGCCCACTGCGCCGAAGCCCAGCGTGACGATCAGCACAGGCCAGATCAAACGGTTCGACAGGTCGCACCACAACAGCGTCGACACAGCGATCGACAGCAGAATCAGCACGCCGCCCATGGTTGGGGTGCCGTGTTTTTTCAGGTGGGTTTGCGGACCATCGGTACGTACGGCCTGGCCGTATTTCATGGCGGTCAGCTTGCGGATGACGAACGGACCAGCGGCCAAACCCATGAACAACGCCGTCGCGGTGGCGAACACCGCGCGGAACGTAATGAAGTTGAAGACACGGAGTATTCCGACGTCCTGCTGGAAAAACTGTGCGAGCCAGAGCAGCATGATTAGTGACCTTCCTTGTTAGCTTGTTGCGACCCAATCAAATGCTGCACGACCCGCTCCATCTTCATAAAACGGGAGCCCTTGATTAAAACCGTTGCATCCGGCGACACCGCTGCGTCCACCGCAGACAGCAACTCGCCAAAGTTCTCAAAATGACGAATGTTCGCGCCTTGCATGTGCGCGGCCAGTTCGCCTGTTACCAGCACCGTTTCGATGCCCTTGTCCTGCGCGTATGCGCCAACTTCCTCATGGAACTCGCGGCCTTGCGTGCCGACTTCACCCATGTCGCCCAGCACCAGCACGCGCGGTAAGGCGGCATTCGACAGCACGTCGATGGCGGCGCGTACCGAGTCCGGATTGGCGTTGTAGGTGTCGTCGATCACCACGGCGCCATTGGCTGCCTGCTTCTTTTGCAGACGGCCACTGACCGGCGCAAAGGTGTCCAGTCCCAGTTTGATTTTTTCCAGCGACACGCCGGCGGCATAAGTGCATGCCACCGCCGCCAGCGCATTGCGGACATTGTGTTCACCAGCGGCCTGCAAGCGCACGAAGAACTGGCGCGGATCGGCCTCGCTCTCGCAGATGGTGACGAACATCTCGCTTTCGAAATCGCTGGTGCGGAAGGTGCAGCTCACTTCCGCTTCCTTGGTCAGACCGAAGCGCAGCATGCGGCGGCCGGCCGACAGTTCTTCCCAGATGCCGGTGAACTCATCGCCATGCGGGAATACAGCCACGCCATCAGTCGGCAGCGCGGCCAGCACGGCGCCGTTCTCGCGCGCCACCGCTTCTACGGTATGCATGAATTCCTGATGCTCGCGCTGGGCGTTGTTGACCATGGCGATATTCGCGCCGGCGATGACGGCCAGACGACCGATTTCGCCCGGATGGTTCATACCCATCTCGATCACCGCCGACTGCTGTTGCGCGTCCATGCGGAACAGCGTGAGTGGCACGCCGATTTCGTTATTCAGGTTGCCGCGCGTGGCCAGGCGGCCTTCTTCGCCATGTGCTGCGGCGAGGATCGCGGAGATCATTTCTTTAACGGTGGTCTTGCCGTTGCTGCCAGTGACACCAATCACCGGAATGCTGAACTGCTTGCGCCAGTAATTAGCGATCTGGCCCAAGGCCACCAGCGTGTTTGGTACGACGATGGCCGGCAGAGGGAAGCCTTCCGGCAGTTCTTCTACAACGACAGCGGCAACGCCCTGCTCCGCCACTTGCGCGAGGAAGTTGTGGGCGTCGAAAACTTCGCCGCGCAAGGCGATGAACAAAGCACCTGCGGCTACGCTACGGCTGTCGGTCGACACGCCGTTAAAAGCAACTTCACCAGCGCCTACAAAACGGGCGCCGGTCAGGAAAGGCAGAATTTGTGCGACTGCTGCACGCATTAATTCGTCCTCATCATGGTTAAACGTGCCGACAGCGCCAGTTGCGCGTGATCGGCGTCGGAGAATGGCAGTTTCTTGCCTTTGATTTCCTGATACGGCTCATGGCCTTTACCGGCCAGCAGGATCACATCCGGCTTGCCTGCATGCTTGATCGCCGACAGGATGGCGGCGGCGCGGTCGTCCAGCGCCTGCACCGTCGATGCCGGATTGTTCTGGTCCATGCCGGCCAAAATCTGTTCGATGATCGAGTGAGGCTCTTCGCTGCGCGGATTGTCGCTGGTGACCAGCACATGATCAGCCGACTGCGCGATCTTGCCCATCTGCGGACGCTTGCCCGGATCGCGGTCGCCGCCGCAGCCGAACACGCACCACAGCTGGCCGCCGCGATCGGTGGCTACTGGACGCAGCGCAGCCAGGGTTTTCTCCAGCGCGTCCGGCGTGTGCGCGTAGTCGATCACGATCAGCGGCGCTTCGTGGCCGCCAACTTGCTGCATGCGGCCCGGCGCTGGTTCCAGCGCTTCTGCTGCGTCGATGGCGGCGCGCAGGCCGAGACCTTTGGCGATCATCGCACCCATCACGCCCAGCGCATTGCTGATATTGAAGCCGCCCACCAGATGCGTGCGCACTTGCGCTACGCCCAGCGGGCAGTCCAGATGGAATTCGGTGCCGCCGCTGCGGCCTGCACGCAGTTGGCTGGCGCGCAGCATCAGCACACCGTCGATGTCCGGCTGCGCAGCGCCGTCTTGCAGCGTGTAGCCGATCAGCGGAATATTACCGGCCAATGGCGCTTTTGCTTTCAGGTGCGCGATCAAACGCAGGCCTGCTGGATCGTCCAGATTGACGACGGCAGTTTTCAAGCCGGGCCAGTCGAACAGCATGACCTTGGCCGCCTCGTAGGCTTCCATCGTGCCGTGATAGTCAAGGTGATCGCGGGTCAGGTTGGTGAACAGCGCCACGTCGAAGTGCATGCCCGATACGCGGCCTTGCACTAGACCGATGGACGATACTTCAATCGCCAGCGCAGTCGCGCCCTGGTTCCGCAGGTCGGCGAGGTTACGCGCCAACAGCACTGCATCCGGCGTGGTGTAGCCGGTGACGTCATATTCCACTTCGCCGCGCGGACGGAACACGCCCACGCCGAGCGTACCGATGACCGCTGCCGGTTCGCCGGCGCGCGACAGGGCTTGGCCCAGCCATACGGCGCTGGAGGTCTTGCCGTTGGTGCCGGTCACGCCGACGGTGAACATGTTCGCATCCGGCTGCTGGTAAAACACATGCGCGATGGCGCCGGCGTTGGCCTTCAGGCCTTCGACCGTCAGGTAAGGCACGGCCCACTTGTCGTTCCAGGTAAAGCCGGCAGGATCGAGCACGATCAACGCTGCGCCCTGCTCGATGGCGCTTTCGATGAAGCTGCGCCCATCACCGGCGTCGCCTGGATAAGCAAAGAACACATCGCCCAGCTTGACGCGGCGCGAGTCCGAGGCCAGGTGCGCCGTTGGCGCCAGCTTGCGGATCGCGTTCGCGATAGCTATCGGGTCGAAAGTAGAAGTCGTCACATGTTCCCCTGTGCTGCTGATTCAGGAATGATGATATGGGTCAGGTCCGAGTCCGGCGCAACGTTCTTGGCGCGCAGTGCCTGCGCTGCCAGGGTCGAAAACACCGGGCCCGCCACGTCGCCGCCGACGTGCACCGGGCCACCCGGTTCGTCGATCATGACGGCGATGATGAAACGTGGGTCCGACATCGGCGCCATACCGACGAAGTTACCGATATATTTGGTCTGCGAGTAGCGGCCGTTGAGGAACTTCTGCGCCGTACCAGTCTTGCCGCCAACGCGGTAGCCCGGCACCTGCGCCTTGACGGCGGAGCCGCCCGGCTGCGTTACCATCTCCAGCATCTCGCGCATTTCAGCAGCGGTCTTGGCGCTTACCACTTGGGTGCCGTGTGGCGCTTCATGCAGCTTCTGGAACGACAGCGGAATGATGTCGCCGTCGCGGGCGAAGATCATGTAGGAACGCGCCAGCTGGATCAGTGAAACCGAGATACCCTGGCCGAAGCTCATATTTGCCTGCTCGATAGGACGCCAGGATTTATAAGGACGCACGCGGCCGGCCACCGCGCCGGGGAAGCCCCATTTTGGCTGCTGGCCGAAGCCGACTTTGGTGAACATCTCCCACATATCTTCGGCCGGCATGCCCAGCGCGATTTTGGAGGTGCCGATGTTGGACGATTTCTGGATGATGGTCTGCACGTCGATCAGGTAGTGCGGATGCGTATCGTGGATCACGCGATCGGCAATGACAAACGAGCCGTTACCGGTATCGAACATGGTGTGCGGCTTGACACGGCCTTCGTCCAGCGCCAGGCCCACGGTGAACGGCTTGAGCGAGGAACCCGGCTCGAAGGTGTCGGTCATCACGCGGTTGCGCAGCTGTTCGCCGGTCAGCTTGGAGCGGTCGTTCGGGTTGTAGGTCGGCCAGTTGGCCAGCGCCAGCACTTCGCCGGTGTGCACGTCCAGCACCACTGCTGCACCAGCCTTGGCGTGGAACTTCTCCACCGCGTCTTTCACCTGGGTGAAAGCGATGTACTGAATTTTGCTGTCGATCGACAGCATGAGGTCCTTGCCGTCGTGCGGCTCGCGCACCGATTCGATATCTTCAACGATGCGGCCCAGACGGTCCTTGATCACGCGGCGGCTGCCGGTAATGCCTTGCAGCGTTTTTTGTTGCGCCAGTTCCATCGATTCCTGGCCCTGGTCTTCCACGTTGGTGAAGCCGACAACGTGGGTCGTCACTTCGCCTTGCGGGTAGAAGCGCTTGTATTCTTTGCGGGTCTGGATGCCTTCGATACCCAGCTTGGTGATCTGGTCTGCCACGTCCTGCTCCACCTGGCGTTTCAGGTAGACGAAGCTGCGATCAGAGTCCAGTTTCTTTTGCAGCTCGGCGTCACTCATATCGAGCAGTTTGGCCAGCTGTTTCAGTTTCGCCGGGGCGGCTTCCTGCACGTCGTCAGGGATCGCCCAGATGGCTTTAACCGGTACGGACGATGCCAGCACCTGGCCATCGCGGTCGGTGATCTTGCCGCGCGTAGCTGGCAGTTCCAGCGTGCGCGCGTAGCGGATCTCGCCCTGCTTTTGCAGGAACTGGGTCGACAAGCCTTGCAGCCACAGAGCACGGCCAGCCAGTGCGGCGAATGCGGCAAACAATACGAACAGCACAACGCGCGAGCGCCAAGTTGGCAGACGGACTGCCAATACTGGGCTCTTGGAGAAGGCCACGCCTTTGGCGGCGGCCACGCGCGAGGTGTTCACATTGCTGCCGCGGCTCATTTGGAGGCCTCCGGCGTCAGGTACTGCGTGCGCGCTGCGGTCAGCGGCGTCATATTCAATTCACGGCGGGCGATGTCTTCGATACGCGCGTGTTTGCCCAGCGTGGATTGATCCAGCTGCAGCTGCGCCCATTCGATATCCAGCTGGCGCGCCTGCGATTGGGTGCGTTCCAGTTCGATGAACAAATGGCGTGCTTGATATTGGGCGTTCACCAGCGACAGGCCGCAAGCGACCAGCAAGATCGTCAGCACGAGATTGATCTTGCCGCTCATGCGCCCTCCGGAATTGGGAGGC
The DNA here is from genome assembly GCF_009857445.1 of Duganella flavida. Classification (GTDB taxonomy): domain Bacteria; phylum Pseudomonadota; class Gammaproteobacteria; order Burkholderiales; family Burkholderiaceae_D; genus Rugamonas; species Rugamonas flavida. The sequence goes on along the minus strand of NZ_WWCN01000002.1, from coordinate 260,795 downwards.
GGCGGGAGACGCGCATCACCGCCGAACGGGCGCGCGGATTCTCATCGACTTCTTTCTCGGATGGCTTCATCTTGGACAGCAGCTTGAGTTCCGGCTGCGGCAGGTCCACCGCGCGGATCGGCAGGCGGCGGTCCGGCTGCTCGACGTTGGCCTTGGACGCGAAGAAGCGCTTCACCATGCGGTCTTCCAGCGAGTGGAAGCTGATGATGGCCATGATCGCACCCGGCGCCAGGCATTCGTAAGCGCGGTTCAGACCGATCTCAAGGTCTTCAAGCTCTTTATTGATGAAAATCCGGATAGCCTGAAATGTGCGGGTTGCCGGATCCTTGCCCTTTTCCCGAGTCTTGACCGCGCCTGCCACGATGCCGGCAAGCTGTCGTGTGGTTGAAATTGGTTCGACTGCCCGGCGAGCAACAATCGCCTTTGCAATCTGAAAAGCAAACCGTTCTTCCCCATATTCCTTTATCACCTTTTCCAGTGTCTCTGCGGTTTCAGTGGCGAGCCACTCCGCCGCCGACATGCCGCGCGTGGTATCCATGCGCATGTCCAACGGGCCATCGTTACGGAAGCTGAAGCCGCGCGCGGCGTCGTCCACTTGCGGCGATGAGATGCCGAGGTCGAGCAGGATGCCGTCGACTTTATTGATGCCGCGTTCCGCCAGGGCTTCGCGCATGGTGGCGAAACTGTCGTGAACGATGGTGAAGCGCGGGTCCTTGATTTGTTCGGCGGTGGCGATGGCTTGCGGATCTTTGTCGAACGCGATCAGGCGCGCATTGGCGCCCAGTTTCGAAAGGATCAGGCGCGAGTGGCCGCCGCGGCCAAACGTGCCGTCGACGAAGACGCCGCCGGCGCGCGCGCCATCCAGCGCCAGCGCATCGACTGCTTCGTCTAGCAGCACCGTGCGATGCTGGAATTCAGGCACCGTTGTCGTGGTCATGTGACAGGGCCTTAGAAAGAGAAATTAGCGAGTACATCGGGGGTGCCGGCTTCCATAGCCTGCAGCTCTTTTTCCGCCATCTTGGCGGCGTCCCAGATCTCGAAGTGCGAGCCCATGCCCATCATCATGACCTCTTTGTCCAGGCCGACAGCGGCGCGGAGTTCAGGCGATATGAGGATGCGGCCGGCGGTGTCCATTTCCACGTCGGTAGCGTAACCCAGGAAAATACGCTGCCAGGCGCGCGCTTGCATGGGCCATGCGGAGATCTGTTGACGGTGTTGTTCCCACACAGGACGGGGGAACAGCATGACGCAGCCGTCGGGATGGCGCGTCAGGGTGAGGCGGCCTTCGCATTGGATCGAGAGCGCGTCACGGTGCTTGGCAGGGATAGACATCCTGCCTTTGGCATCGAGACTGATTGCGGACGCGCCTTGAAACACGTGATTACCTTTTTACCTCTGTTGGTTAGCGGAGCATAAAAAACTGGCCTGTTGGTTTGGATCTTCCCTGTCCGCTAAGTCAGGCAAAATCTCCCACAAAAAGACACTTTTTCACACAGATGCCCACTTTAGAGGATGCAAGAATAGTGGTCAAGCGCTTTCAGCCAATCGAAACGGGGATTTTAGTAATGAAATTAAGGACTTAGCGCGATTCCTTGAAGCCAGCTAGAAATAAAATAACTCAATAAATTAAGTACTTATGAAAGGTTGTGAATGTGTCACCTCAGTTGTACCCATGTGTTTCGAATTGAAAATGCTTATATAAAAAAATTGAATTAAAAGCATAAAGTTGCAAACAGCCAACATTGCAGTATCAAATCGGCAACAGGGGGATGAGAGTGGAAAACGCAGGTATTGGAGAGGGAAAACGCCAGTATGGCGCGCCAGAAGCGCGCTCAGGAGGAATGAGGAACTTTCACAAAACAAGCACAACGAACTTCAACATTTACTTCACAACAACAGCGGCAGCGCAACTTGTCTATACAAATTTTACACCGCATTAGCGCCATTATACGCCTTCCAAAAACCAAAATCCGGGGTCAGGTCCTCCATTTCTACACGAGCCCGGCCTTAGCGTTTGCTACGGAGCAGACCGTGTAGAAATGGAGGACCTGACCCCGGATTAAATCTCCCAGCCGCGCGTGCGATCTACGGCACGGGACCATTTAGCGAGGAGTTCGGCGCGGCGGTCGGCGCTCATTGAGGGTTCGAAGCGGCGTTCGCTAGCCCACTGGGCGGCGATTTCTTCTTGCGTTTCCCAGAAGCCGACGGCCATGCCGGCCAGGTAGGCGGCGCCCAGCGCCGTCGTTTCGGTGACTTTGGGACGGACGACTGGCACGCCCAGCAGGTCGGCCTGGAATTGCATCAGCAGGTCATTGCGGGCGGCGCCGCCGTCGGCGCGGACTTCGACCAAGGGCATGGACGCGTCTTTCTGCATCGCCGCCATCAGCTCGGCGCTTTGATAGGCGATGGCCTCCAGCGCGGCACGGGCGATGTGGGCGCGGGTGCTGCCCCGGCTCAGGCCGAACAGCGAGCCACGTGCGTATGCATCCCAGTGCGGTGCGCCGAGGCCGACAAACGCCGGCACCATGAACACGCCATCGCTATCCGGCACGCTGGCCGCCAAGGCTTCCACTTCGGCCGATGACTTGATGATGCCGAGACCATCACGCAGCCACTGCACCGTCGCACCGCCCATGAAGACGCTGCCTTCCAGCAGATAATCCGTCTCGCCATCAACGCGCCAGCCCACCGTGGTCAGCAAGCGGTTATGCGAGGCCACTGGGTGGCGCCCCAGATGCATCAACATGAAGCAGCCGGTGCCATACGTGTTCTTGACCATGCCTGGCTTGTGACAAGCCTGGCCGAAGGTGGCGGCCTGCTGGTCGCCCGCAATGCCGGCCACCGGAATCGCCGTACCGAACAGGCTGTGGTGCGTGTTGCCCACCTCCTCGCTCGACGACACGATCTGCGGCAGCATCGCTTCCGGAATGCCGAACAGGTGCAGCAGGTCGTAGTCCCAGCGCATCAGGTGGATGTTGAACAGCATGGTGCGTGCCGCGTTGCTGACGTCGGTCACGTGCTGGCCAGTCAGCTTGTACACCAGCCAGCTATCGACCGTGCCGAATGCCAGCCCGCCCTGCTCTGCCCGCGCGCGCGCGCCCGGCACGTGATCGAGCAGCCATTTCAGCTTGGTGGCGGAAAAATAGGCATCCAGTTCCAGTCCGGAGATGTCGGTAATTTTTTTGGCTTTGCCGTCGGCGCGCAAGGCGTCACATAAGTCGGCGGTGCGGCGGTCCTGCCAGACGATGGCAGGCGCGATCGGCTCGCCGGTCTTGCGGTCCCAAACGACGGTAGTCTCGCGCTGGTTGGTCACGCCAATGGCCAGCACATTGTGCGGATCGACGTGATTATCAGCCAGCACCTTGCGAGCGACGTTGAGCTGGCTGTGCCAGATATCCATCGGGTCGTGCTCGACCCAGCCGGGATGGGGGAAATGCTGGGGGAACTCCTGCGCCGCGCTGCCGCAGATCTGCCCCTGATGGTCAAACAGGATGGCGCGCGAACTGGTCGTCCCCTGGTCCAGCGCGAGTATGAATTTTTTCATCTCGTAGAATTAGTTGAAGCAAGCCGATAGGCCGGATTTTGTTACGGCACAGGCGAACCTGTGCTATGACAGCCATTCCTCTAGGCGCTGGATTGCTCCAGCGCTCAAGCTTCCTACCCGCACGCTCCGCGAGCAACATCATCGCGTGCCTATTTGGAATTGCACCAGGTGGAGGTTACCGCGTTTCACCGTAACTTAATACGCTCGTCTCTGTGGCCCTATTCCTCGCCTTATATCCCCCTCCAGCGTACAAGTACGCTGGAGTAGGACTTTCGACGGACGGCCGTTAACCGTCACCCCGCTCTATGGAGTCCGGACCTTCCTCCCGTCAGGCATTACGCGCTGACCAGCGGCTGTCTGGCTTGCATCAGCCGCTATTGTACCAGCCTGCCCCGACAAATCTGAAATTTGGTGTCGCCATTCCAAAAGCCGCCCTTTCGCCGCCCCCGTAGAATGCTTGGATAATTCACCCACGAGGCTCACAATAATGACGCAACCATCCCGCACCGGCGGCCAGATTTTGGTCGATGCCCTGAAGATCCACGGCGTAGACACCGCTTTCGGCGTACCCGGCGAAAGCTATCTGGACGTGCTCGACGCCCTGCATGATTCCGATATCCGCTTCATCATCAACCGCCAGGAAGGCGGCGCCGCGTTCATGGCTGACGCCTACGGCAAAATGACCGGCAAGCCGGGCATCTGCTTCGTCACCCGTGGCCCGGGCGCGACCAATGCCTCGATCGGTGTGCACACAGCGTTCCAGGATTCGACCCCGATGATTCTGTTCATCGGCCAGGTCGGCAGCGACTTTATCGACCGTGAAGCCTTCCAGGAAGTCGACTACCGCCGCATGTACGGCCAGATGGCCAAGTGGGTGACACAGATCGACCGCGCCGACCGCATGCCGGAATACATCGCGCGCGCCTTCCAGATCGCTACCAGCGGCCGTCCTGGCCCGGTGGTGCTGGCGCTGCCGGAGGATATGCTAACCACCAAGGCCAGCGTGGCCGATACCCGCAGCTACCAGCCGGTGCAAGCCTCGCCGTCGGCTGCGCAAATCGACACCGTGCGCAGCATGCTGGCCTCGGCCAAGAAGCCGCTGGTACTGCTGGGCGGTGGCGGCTGGGATGAGCAAGCTTGCGCCGATATCCAGCGCTTTGCCGAAGCCAATCAGCTGCCAGTATCGTGCGCCTTCCGCTTCCAGGATTTGCTGGACAACGACCACCCTCACTACATCGGCGATGTCGGTATCGGCATCAATCCGAAGCTGGCGGCACGAGTGCGCGAGGCGGATGTGATTTTGGCCATCGGTCCACGTCTCGGCGAGATGACCACCAGCGGCTATTCGCTGCTAGCCTCCCCGGTGCCAGCCCAGCGCCTGATCCATGTGCACGCGGATGCAGAGGAACTGGGCAGCGTTTATCAGGCTGAGTTGATGATCAACAGCGGTATGCCGCAAGTGGCGGCCATGCTGGCGGCCATGCAGCCGGTCGACGCGGCGGCGTGGGCCGGCAGCGTGGCGGAAGCGCGCGCGGACTACGCGGCATGGAAGCAGCAGCCAGCCATCTTCAAAGACGGCAAGGCGCCGCTCGACCTGTGGCAAGTGGTGCAGCAAATTGAAAAGCTGGCGCCGCACGACACCATCATCACCAACGGCGCCGGCAACTACGCCACCTGGGCGCATCGCTTCCACAGCTACGGCGGCATGCGCACGCAGCTGGCGCCGACCAGCGGTGCAATGGGCTACAGCGTGCCGGCCGGCGTGGCGGCCAAAATCATCGCGCCTGAGCGCACCGTGATTACCTTCGCTGGCGACGGCGAGTACATGATGAACGGCCAGGAGCTGGCAACGGCAGTGCAGTACCAGGCGGGCGTGGTCATCATCGTGTTCAACAACGCCATGTTCGGCACCATCCGCATGCACCAGGAGCGCGACTATCCGGGCCGCGTGTCCGGCACCACGCTGCACAATCCTGATTTTGCGGCACTGTCGGTGGCCTACAGCGGTAGCGGCGAGGTGGTGACCAAGACCGAGGAATTCGCGCCGGCACTGGAGCGCGCGCTGGCTTACACGCGTGAGAAGAATCTGCCGGCGCTGATCGAACTGCGTTACGACGGCAATCTGATCACGCCGGGCGCGACGCTGGAGACTATCCGCAAGAACGCGGAAGCAGCCAAAGCGGCGAAATAAACCAAGGCCGGCTCACAGGCCGGCGGTAACCGTGGAGCCGGTGTCGATCACCGGCTTTTTTTCTTCTTCTTTTTCCTTCTTCGCTTTCGGCGCGGGGCAGGCACGGCAGGTGCCGGCCTTGCGGCTGAAATCCGTCACCACCGGCAGGCGCATCGGCACCGACTGATCTTCGCAATAGCCGCCTTCCAGCACCAGCGTCTTGCCGTTATCGGCCAGCTTGCCACTGATGGTGCGTTCTTCTTCATCCGGCGGCTGCACCGTGAAATAAAACTGCTGGCCGCGCGGATCGATAGTCACGTCGCTGGCCACCACCGGCCAGCTTATGCCGCCGGCCGTGTATTCGTACAGCACCGTATCGACTTCGGCAAAGCGCTGCAGCGTGATGCGCTGGCCGCCAAATTCACCGCTGTCCGCATGGATGCATAAATCGGAAAACACCACCATGCCGTAGCGCGGCAGCGCACCCGGCTTCTTCGGCGCGGCCAGCACGGCGCAGGATGCCAGCAAGATGGCGCCGGCAAAAAAGGCTCGTCGAATCATTTTCACTTCCACAAAAGAACAACGGCTGCACCAGGCAGCCGTTGTGGATTCAAACCTGATTAAATCAGATTAGAACGAGTGACGCAGGCCCAGATTGAAGGCTTTGTCGCCCGAACCGGCTTCGGTGTTGTTACCAACGGTGTAGCCAGCGCCGTTTTTGTTTTTGATCTTAGCGTAAGCAACGTAGGTGCTGGTGCGCTTCGACAGAGCGTAGTTGTAGCCGATTGCCCACTGGTCAGCGTCACGGTTAGCAACTTCTTTGTCGTTTTTGCGGATGTACGAAGCCATCACGGTGCCCGAAGCCGATACTGGCGCGGTCAGGCCGATCAGAGCGTCGGTGCTGTCTTTCGACTGAGCGAAGGCGTAACCGAAAGCCGAGGTGGTTGCGGTTGCGCTTGCTGCACCGTTGATTGGTGCGCTGCCTACGCCTTTGTCTTGCGAGTAAGCGGCGAATACTTTAACTACTTTGAAGTCGTAGTTAGCAGCGATCAGGCCGTTGTGGCCAACGCCAGTGTTCACAGCTGCTGCGGTCGAGGTAGCGGCCAGGTCGTTGTTTTTCATGTTGTAAGCAACAGCAACGTTCAGAGGACCGTTGTTGTAGCCCAGCGATGCGCCAACTTGACGGGCAGCCGACGAGTCGCCGTTTTGTTCGCCCAGGCTGTACGAAACCGCGCCGGTGAAGCCTTCCAGGTTAGGGGTTTTGTACACAACCGCGTTCGAGTTACGGGTCATGAAGCTAGCAACTGGGAACAGGTTTTTCGCGGTACCAGCGTAGCCCATTGCGAATGGATCGCCAACGTCGCGCAGGGTTTCGTAGTACGGAGTGTACTGACGACCCAGGGTCAGGGTGCCGGCGGTTTTCGACGACAGGCCTACATAGGCTTCACGGTTGAAGATGGTGTTGGTCGCGTCCAGGGTGCCGTCGTCGATTTTCGCGCCGGTTTCCAGTTTGAAGATCGCGCTCAGACCGCCGCCCAGATCTTCAGTGCCTTTGAAGCCAATGCGCGATGCCGAAGCTGCGCCGCTGGTGACTTTGCTGACGCTGCCAGCTGCGCCGCCGCGTTCAGCGACGATACCTGCATCCAGGATGCCGTAGATGGTGACGTTCGATTGAGCGAATGCTGCGGAGCTGGTTGCTGCCAATACGGCGATAGCGATAAGGGATTTTTTCATTACGTGTTTCCTTCAGTTGTGTTGCTGTAAAAATAAGCCAGTAGTACGGCGTGTTCGGTGCTTCTCGGCTAAAGCCGTTTGTGCGTGAGGGCAAACTCCCCAGCTGCCACTGTGCACCCCAAGCGGGATGCGTTCACTGTGTTGCGGCCGATAAATCTACGCCGGCTTTGTCGCGACGCTCTCGTGGAGCGCCGGAGGCGGCACTATACTGATGCTCAGAAACTTCAACAAGTGTAAAACCATTCATACAGAACAGCGAAATTCTTGTCGTTTTTCCAAAGCAACGGCATTTTACCGCATCGCAATATTTCCTGCCGAGCAAGCGAAACGGGCCGGGATCTCCGCACGAAAAACACGGTGGCGATACCACTGCTCTTCGGACCAAGTAAAAATAGCCACATTGCTATTTCTGACGCTATTTTATACTGAACCCCTCGCGCACTCTTCTCTACCAAATGGTAATAAGCTAACAACCCGAGAGTTTGTTCGGTGCGTTTATCCAGCAAAATAGCCCGGAAACCAACTTTGCTCACAGTGATACTGCTTTACTTGTGTAGCAAATTCAGTAAAAACCGCCGTAAGTTGCATGTGGTTACCGATTTGTAAGAAATTGCTACCTGTTGTGTATAGGAGACAAAATAGTGCGTGACCTTGCTTTTACGCACTGGTTTGGTGCATGAAAACGATTCATTCAACGGCTTGATCGTGCCCCGCCATCCTCGCAAGTTCCCTCATTGCAACACTTATGGCAATAATTTTTTCTCTAAATGGAAATATTTTTGTCCTGTACAAACAAAGGGGAAAGACCGGATTCATGGAAATAGTTCTGGATGCCAACTGTGTGTCGTGGACAAGCTCTTACCTGCAAGTTCCACACCGCAGAACACGCTAGGCACGCGGTGTTTTCGGGTGTAAAACGAAGGTAGAATGCGAAGCGCCTACCGTCTGCCCCAACCCTGCAGTCGCCAAATACCCAATGACTAATATAGTTCCCTCACAACTTGTGCCGAGCACCATCAGCGACGTCGAACGCGACACCGGCGTGGCCAAGGAAACCTTGCGCGTGTGGGAACGCCGTTACGACTTCCCGCAGCCCTTGCGCGATCCCAATGGCGAACGCGTGTATCCGCTCGAGCAGGTGCACAAGCTGCGGCTGGTCAAGCGCCTGATCGACCTCGGCTTCCGGCCCGGCAAAGTGATCCAGTTCAGCGCCGACGAATTGCAGGCGCTGACCGGCAAAGCCACCGGCAAGAATCCAGGCCAGCCTGCGCCCGAGCTGCAAAGCTACCTCGATTTATGCAAGAGCCATCAAATGGAAGCGCTGCGCCGCAAGCTGTCGCAGGCGCTGCTGATGATGGGCCTGAAGAGTTTCGTGATCGAACTGGTGGCGCCGCTGACCACCCTGATTGGCGAAGCCTGGGCCAGCGGCCAACTGGCCACGTTTGAAGAACACTTATATACCGAGTCGCTGACGGTGGTGATGCGCAGCGCGATTTTCGCCATGCCGCAAGCGAACGCCAGCAATGTGGGCACGCCGCGCATCTTGCTGACCACCTTGCCGCAAGAGCGTCACGGGCTGGGCCTGCTGATGGCCGAGGCCATGTGCGTGGCCGAAGGCGCGCAGTGCATTTCGCTGGGCGTGCAGACGCCACTGCTCGATATCGTCGAGGCGGCGCGCGCGCAGCGGGTGGATGTGATTGCGTTGTCGTTCTCGGTGGCCATGAATCCGCGCCAGGCGCTCGATGGGCTGGCCGAGCTGCGCAACCGGCTGGGCGGCAGCGCCGAGCTGTGGGCCGGCGGCAGCAATGCCGCGCTCAAGCGTCGCCGCCAAGCGTTTGTGCGGGTATTTGAACTGGCCGATTTAGCCGGTGCAATCGGCGAATGGCGCACGCGCAACGCAAGCTTGTCGGCCGGCTAAGCGCTGGGCGCCACGGCGCTCTGGTAAAATAGCCCTACTTCGTGCTGGCCAGCACCCCAAATACATATCCATGTTCAGCTTCTTCAAGAAAAAACCTGTCGCTCCCGAAGCGCCTGCGGCGCCTGTCGTCGCCCCGGCTTCTGCCCCCCCTTCTGCCGCGCCTGCCGCCGTTCCCGATCTGCCTGACCTGCTGCCAATTGAAGAGCCAGCTCAGAAGCAATCGTGGATGTCGCGCCTGAAGGCCGGCCTGTCCAAGACCTCCAACAACCTGTCCATCCTGTTCGTCGGCGCCAAGATCGACGACGACCTGTACGATGAACTGGAAGCCGCCCTGCTGATGGCCGACGCCGGCGTGGACGCCACCGAATACCTGCTCGCCGAGCTCAAGCGCAAGGTCAAGGAAGACAAGCTACTGGACGCCGCCGCCGTCAAAGCCGCGCTGAAACAGCTGCTAATCGAATTGCTGACCCCGCTCGAACACCCGTTCGAACTGGGCCGCCACACCCCGACCGTGATGATGATCTCCGGCGTCAACGGCGCCGGCAAGACCACCACCATCGGCAAGCTGGCCAAGCATATGCAGACCCACGGCCAGTCCGTGCTGCTGGCCGCCGGCGACACCTTCCGCGCCGCCGCCCGCGAGCAGCTGATGGTCTGGGGCCAGCGCAACAACATCACTGTGATTTCGCAAGCCTCGGGCGACCCGGCCGCCGTCTCGTTCGACGCCGTGCAGTCCGGCAAAGCCAAGGGCGTGGACGTGGTCATGATCGACACCGCCGGCCGCCTGCCGACCCAGCTGCACCTGATGGAAGAACTGAAAAAAGTCCAGCGTGTGATCGGCAAGGGCATGGAAGGCGCACCGCACGAAACTCTGCTGGTTATCGACGGCAATACCGGGCAAAATGCGCTGGCGCAGGTGAAGGCCTTCGACGATGCCCTCAAGCTGACCGGCCTCGTCATCACCAAGCTGGACGGCACCGCCAAGGGCGGCGTGCTGGCGGCGATTGCGCGTGTGCGTCCGGTACCGGTGTACTTCATCGGCGTCGGCGAAAAGATTGAAGACCTGCAGCCGTTTGTGGCTGCCGAATTTGTAGAAGCACTGCTTGGATAATCAGACCTCTATGATCGAATTCCGGAACGTCTCTAAACAATACTCTTCCGATGTGACGGCGCTGCGCGACGTGTCATTCACAGTAAATAAAGGCGAACTGGTTTTCCTGGCCGGCCCCTCCGGCGCCGGCAAATCCACCCTGATGAAAATGATCGCTGCCATGGAGCGCCCGAGCGCCGGGCAGGTGATCGTCAACGGCCAGGACATCAGCCGCATCAAACCGGTGGCAGTGCCCTTCCTGCGCCGCAATCTCGGCCTGATCTTCCAGCAGCAGCGCTTGCTGACCGACCGCAGCGTGCTGGCCAATGTGATGCTGCCGCTGCTGGTGACCGGCGCCTCGCACGGCCAGGCCGAACAGCGCGCGCGCGCCGCGCTTGACAAGGTCGGCCTCGGCAACCGCGCCGACGCCCAGCCGCTGGCCCTGTCCGGCGGCGAGCAGCAACGGGTGTCGATCGCGCGCGCCATCGTCAACCGCCCGCAAGTCATTCTGGCCGACGAACCGACCGCCAACCTCGACCGCGCCAGCGCCAACAAGGTGCTAGATGCGCTGAAGGCTTTCAACTCGGTCGGCGTCACTTGTTTGATTTCCAGCCACGATGAACAGATGCTGGACTCCGCTGCGCGCGTGATCCAACTTAAGCAAGGCCAGCTGGAGGTGGCGGCATGACTTACTGGTTCCGTCAACACCGCTACGCGCTAGCCGCCGCACTGGTGCACCTGCGCCGCTCGCCGGGCGGCTTTCTGTTCAACATCCTGGTGGTGGCGATTGCGCTGGCCCTGCCCTTCATGGGCGTGACCCTGCTCGACAACGTGCGCCCGATGTCGGAATCGCTGTCGGTCGATCCGGAGATCAGCATATTCCTGAAACTCGACACCCCGCGCGAGCAAGCCGAAGGGCTGGCCGTGTCGCTGCGCCAGGCGGTCAAAGACAAGCAAGCCAAAATCATCTTCACGCCGCGCGAAAAAGCGCTGGAGAACCTGAAAGACAAGAACGGCCTGGCCGACGTGCTGGCCACGCTGGGCGACAACCCGCTGCCGGATAGCTACGTGCTGAAGCTGGACGCCTTCCGCAACGCCCAGGCCGGCGGCGACGTCGACGCGCTGGCCGAGCAGATCCGCCAGCTGCCCGGTGTCGATACCGTGCAGGTCGATTCGGCATGGGTGAAACGCCTGGCCGCCCTGCTCAACGTGCTGCGCCTGGCCTTGCTGCTGCTGGCGGCGACCCTGGGCACGGTGGTGGTGGCGGTGATCTTCAACACCATCCGCCTGCAAGTGCTGACCCAGCGCGAGGAAATCCTGGTGTCCAAACTGATCGGCGCAACCGACAGCTTCATCCACCGCCCGTTCTACTACACCGGCGCCCTGCTCGGTGTGTGCGCCGGCGGCGTGGCCCTGGGTGCGGTAACGCTGGCCCTGCGCCCACTGAACACCGCGATTGCCGAATTTGCAAAGTTGTACGCCTCGGAATTCCAGCTGGCGCCGCTGCCACCGCTGGCCGTCGCCGCCCTGCTGGCCCTGTCGGCCGGCCTCGGCCTGATTGGCGCCCGCCTGTCGGTCAAACGCCATACCGCGCGCCTGAACTAAGTCCCTCGCCCGTTCCGTGCGTCCTCGTACGGAACGGCGCATCTGCCCGGCCTACGATGATTTTTAGCGTTAAGCCAGCCCTAAGCTCCATCAAGCATCCTAAATACAACAGAAGGCCCCATAGCATTTTTGCTATGAAGGTCATAGATTTCGGACGATTGGCACTCATCGACAGAGAGTGCTAATATATGTTCGACAGAGTACGTTAGTGCTCAAAAGCAATCTCAAGCGAAGGAAACGAAAATGACTATGATGTCCGTGGTACCTGCAAACAACAGTGCTCTGGGACTCGGGTTCAGTGGCAACCTGGGCAACCTGGATGCTTACATTTCGGCCGTTAATCGCCTGCCGATGCTGACGCACGAAGAAGAAATTTCCCTGGGCAAGAGCCTGAAAGAACAAAACGACCTGGCCGCCGCTGAGCGTCTGGTGATGTCGCACCTGCGCCTGGTGGTGTCGATCGCGCGCGGCTACCTCGGCTACGGCCTGCCGCACGGCGACCTGATCCAGGAAGGCAATATCGGCCTGATGAAGGCGGTGAAACGTTTCGACCCGGATCAGGGTGTGCGCCTGGTGTCCTACGCCATGCACTGGATCAAGGCCGAGATGCACGAGTACATCCTGAAGAACTGGCGCCTGGTCAAAGTGGCCACCACCAAGGCCCAGCGCAAGCTGTTCTTCAACCTGCGCAGCCACAAGCAAGGCCTGGATGCGATGACGCCGGCCCAGATCGACCAGCTGGCCAAGACGCTGGACGTCAAGCGCGAAGAAGTGATCGAGATGGAAACCCGCCTGAGCGGCCGTGACATCGCGCTGGAATCGCCGACCGATGATGAAGATGACAAGTTCGCGCCTATCGCCTACCTGTCGTCCGACGCCACCGAACCAACCCGCGTGCTGGAAGCCGAACAGGTAACCCGCCTGCAGTCGGAAGGCCTGGAAGAAGCACTGGGCAAGCTGGACGCCCGCTCGCGCCGTATTATCGAATCGCGCTGGCTGGCCAACGACGACGGCTCGGGCGCCACGCTGCACCAATTGGCTGAAGAGTTCGGCGTATCGGCCGAGCGCATCCGCCAGATCGAAGTGGCTGCGCTGAAAAAAATGAAGGGCGCGCTGGCTGCCTACGTGTAAATTCCCCCGCTCTCCCCGGAATGCCGCCGGCCTCAGCGCCGAGCGGCATTTTTTTTGCGCGTCCTTTGATATGGCGCTGACGGCGTGCCGTTCGTGCGCCGCCGTTATGGCATTTTTGTTAAGCTTGCCTACAAAGGATGCAGGAGTATCAGATGAAAAAACCTATCTTGCGGCAGCTCGTCGTGCTGCCAATGCTGGTGGCCGTCATGGCCGCGCTGCACGCTTGCGGCAGCGCCGGCGACGTGCAGCGCGCCGTGCCGCCCACACCATTCAGCCAGACCTACGTGCTGCAACAAGGCGGCAGCGCCACCATCGTGCCCGCCGCTACCGCTTCGGCCGGCGGCAACGCCAGTGTGGCTCACATAGCGCCGGTGGTGCGGCTGGACCGCGTCAACGACAGCCGCTGCCGCACCGGTGCGGTATGCGTCTGGGCTGGCTACATTAGCTTCAGTTACACGCTGCTGCAACCAGATGGCAGTACCAGCAGCTTCGTCCTGTCAGACAATATGCCCAACGGCACAGCCAGTCTCACGCGCGATGGACTGAACTTCGCGCTCGCTGGTTTCACGCCGTCGCAAGTCCCTGCAAAAGATGAAACCACGCCAGATTATCAGGTAAGCTTAAAGGTGAGCAACATTAACTCACCTTGAACCTTGCCCACATGACCACTCTTCTCCGTCCCGCCCGCACCGTTCTCGTTTCCTCCATCATTCTCTCCCTGGCCCTGCCTGCCGCCGCCAAGACCCCAGTAGCTACTGGCACCGGCGGCGCGGTTGCCACCATCAGCGAGCAAGCTTCGCTGGCGGCCATTGCCATCCTCAACCAAGGTGGTAACGCGGTCGATGCAGCTGTCGCAGCGGCAGCCACGCTGGGCGTGACCGATCCGTTCAGCTGCGGCATTGGTGGTGGCGGTTTCATGGTGATTTATCTGGCCAAGGACAAGCGCGTGATTACCATCGACCACCGCGAAACCGCGCCGGCCAGTTTCACGCCAACCGTGTTCCTGAAAGACGGCAAGGAGATGGACTTCGACACCGTGGTCGCCAGCGGCCGCTCGGTCGGCGTGCCGGGTACGGTGCGCGGCTGGCATGAGGCACTGGACCGCTACGGTTCGATGTCGTTCAAGCAGGTGCTGGCGCCGGCCATCGATGTGGCCAGCAAAGGCTTCAAGGTCAACGACACCTTCTCGCATCTGGTACAAGATAACGAAACCAAGTTCGCGCTATTCCCCGCCACCGCTGCGCTCTACCTGCGCAACGGTAAAGCCATTCCGGCCGGAACCACGCTGCGTAATCCGGACCTCGCCAAGGCTTACCGCGAACTGGCTAGCGGCGGCGTGAAAGCCTTCTACAGCGGCAAGATGGCGCGCGCAATTGTCGATGCGGTCAACAGCAACAGCGGCAGCATCACGCTGGCCGATCTGTCCAACTACGAAGCGCGCCTGCGCCAGCCGGTGCACAGCACTTATCGTGGATATGATTTATACGGTATGCCTTTACCTAGCAGCGGCGGCGTCGCCGTGGCCGAAGCGCTCAATATCCTGGAAGGCTACGATCTCAAATCGCTACCGCGCGCGAAGGCCGAGCACCTGTACCTGGAAGCCAGCCGCCTCGCCTTCGCCGACCGCAATGCCTACCTCGCCGATCCGGAATTTGTCGATGCGCCGGTAGCGGGTCTGCTCAATAAAGACTACGCCGCGCGCCGCCGTGAGTTGATCAATCCCACACAAGCCAGCGCGCAAGCACCAGCCGGCGATCCGTATCCGTTCCAGAACGATATGAGCGTGCCGCTGCGCCCCAACGCCAACAAGCTGATTGCGGAAGGCGCGCACACCACCCACCTCACTGTGTCCGACAAGGACGGCAACATCGTCTCCTACACCTACACGATTGAAGCGTGGGGCGGCAGCGGCATCGTGGTGCCGGGTTACGGCTTCCTGCTGAATAACGAGATGACCGACTTTGACTTCTCCGGCCCAGCGCCCAACGTGCCAGAAGCGGGCAAGCGTCCACGCAGCAGCATGTCGCCGACCATCGCCTTCAAGGATGGCAAGCCAGCGTTCTCGATCGGCAGTCCAGGCGGCGCGACTATCATCACCACCGTGCTGCAAACGATCTTCAACTACGTCGATCTTGGCATGTCGATGCCGGATGCAGTGAATGCGCCGCGCCTGTCCGAACGTAACGGCATGGCGACTGATGTGGAGCCGAATTTCACCGGCAGCGCGCAAGCGCAAGCGCTGGAGAAAGCCGGCCAGCACTGGAGCAAGACGCCGGAAGAAATCGGCGCCGCCAACGCGCTGGTGTTCAATCCGGACGGCACGGTGACCGCAGTCAGCGAAGGCCATCGCCACGGCGTCGGCAGCGCGCGTGTGCAAAAAAGCGCGCACTAAGCCCGAGTTAAGAATATGCTCACATTATGAGTGCACCAAAACTCATAACGGGAGAAAAACATGAAAAACTGGGTACGTGCCAACAAGGGCTTTTTGCTGTTCCTGGCGCTGTTCGGTATTTTCCGCACTGCGGTCGCCGACTGGAATCCGATTCCGTCGGCCTCCATGCATCCCAACCTGCTGGAGGGCGACGTGGTGTTCGTCAACCGCCTCGCCTACAACGTCAAAGTACCGCTGACCGACATCGTCATCAGCCCGACCGGCGAACCACAGCGTGGCGACATCGTCACTTTCTCCTCGCCCGTCAACGGCACGCGTCTGATCAAGCGCGTGATCGCCCTGCCCGGCGACCGCGTCGAAATGCACAACGAGCAGCTCATCATCAACGGCCAGCCGGCCGCTTACAACACCATTAGCCATAGCCTCGAAAACATCAAGGGCGTGGGCGATCTGGCAGCCGTGCGCGTCGACGAATCGCTGGGCCAGCACAGTCACGCTATCCAGTTTCTCCCGCAGGTAAAGGCGCGCCGCGATTTCGACGCAGTGGTAGTGCCGTCCGGCCAGTACATGATGCTGGGCGATAACCGCGACAACAGCGAAGACTCGCGCTACATCGGCCTGGTACCACGCGCCCTGCTGATCGGCCGCGCCGAACGCGTGCTGGCCTCGGCCGACATCAAGGGCAACTGGATGCCGCGTACCGAACGCTTTGGCATGAGTCTCTATCCCAAGCAGTAAATCCCGCACCGGCAGTGTTATGATGGAATAGTAAATTCATAATATTTCCGGTGCCATCATGATTGAGTTCCAAAGCCTGTCCAAAGTCTACGGCAGCTTCAATGCCGTCAAGCCGCTGTCGCTGACCGTGCAACGCGGCGAAGTGTTTGGCTTCCTCGGCCCCAACGGCGCCGGCAAGACCACCACCATCCGCATGATGATGGGCATATTGGTACCGAGCGGCGGCCATGTGCTGATCGATGGCCTTGATTGCCACGCCGATCCCGCCGAAGTAAAACGCCGCGTCGGCTACTTGCCCGACACGCCCATCTTCTACGACTACCTGCGCGGCCGGGAGATCCTGCAATTCGTCGGCGAGATGCATGGCTTTTCACGCGCTGAAGCGGCCGAGCGCAGCACGCGCCTGCTGGCGGAATTCGGTCTGCAGGAAGCCGGCGAAGACTACGCCGTCAACTACTCGCTCGGTATGAAGAAGCGCCTCGGCCTGGCCTGCGCGCTGATTCATGATCCCAAAGTGCTGATCCTCGATGAACCGATCAACGGCCTCGATCCGCGCGCCTCGCGCGATGTGCAGGAACGCTTGCTGGCGGCGGCGGCGCGCGGCGTCACCATCTTCGTCTCCACCCACTTGCTGGACATGGCGGAAAAGCTGTGCGATCGCGTTGGCATCATCCACCACGGCCAGCTGGTGGCCACCGGCACGCTCGATGAAATCCGCGCCGAAGCCTCGGCCAGCGGCTCGCTGGAAGACGTGTTCCTGAAGATCACCGACGAAGCCGCCGAAGAGACTGCGCAATGAGCGCGGTCCACACCATCTGGCTGATGACGCGCATGCGCCTCACACGCCAGCGCAATATGTTCTTCAATAACCTGTTCCGCTTCAAGAAGAAAAAACCTCGCGACGGCAATGCGGGCAAGCGCAGCAACCTGTGGATACTGACTGCGCTAATGACGCTGCTGATGGCGTTCTCGTTCACCACCATGTCAGTCAATGTGCTGCTCAATATGCAGTGCCACCTCGATCCGGCTAGCGCATGCGTCTACGTCGACAAAGATGGCGACCAGCACAACAACCAGCACATCGCAGTCAAGGAGCTAGCCGCCGCGCCGTTTGCAGCGCCGCTGCTGAACGGGCTGACGATGGAGCTCACCGCCCTGTTCCTGATCGCCGTGATTATGCCGCTTGGGAATAAGGAGATGGCCCAGCCGGACTGGGATCTTGAATGGCTGGTGACCATGCCGGTCGAACGCGGCACGCTGCTCTGGGGGCGCGTGCTGGAACGCAGCGCCAGCAACATGATAGGCTGGTTCGCGCTCATGCCGGCCCTCGGCGTCATCGCCTGGCATTCGGGCCACACTTGGACTGCACTGCTGGTAGCTTTGCTGGCGGCCCTCGTGCTGCAGCCGCTGGCCGCGATGCTCTACACGCTGCTCGACACCGGCCTGCGGATGTGGCTTCCCGCTTCGCAGCTGCGCAACCTGCAGGCGGTGGCTGGTTTGCTGAATCTTCCGCTGATCTACTTCGTCATGGCGCTTGGCATGCCGCAGGCGAACGGCTTTGTAATGGATGGCGCGCGTGCGTTTCCGGCATGGGCGGGTTGGACGCCACCGGGCCTGGTGCTGCAAACGATACAAGCACAAGACGTCGCACAGTTCATCGCCCGCGCCGCGCTGCTGCTGGCCGAAGTCGTGGTGCTGATGTGGGCCGGCATGACGCTGCTGCGACACCAGCTGCGCCACGGCGTGGTCAACTCGGGTTCGCGCGAAAGCGTGCGCCGGATGCCGCAAACTGCCGCCTCGCTAACGACCGCTCCGCATGGCCTGCGTGGTTGGCGCGCCTGGCTGGCGGAGGGCCTGTCGCCCATCAAGCGCCGCGAACTGCGCCTGCTGAGCCGCGACCGCAACTTCATGTTCCAGACCTTGCTGCTGCCGGTAATTATCATCGGCAGCCAGATGGTCTTCAACGGCAAGCTGAATAGCCTCTCCGAACTGGGCGAACACCACACGCTGGCGGCTGCGATTGCGTTTGGCCTCGGCGTCTACGTGTTGATGCTGTCGGCTTTCCAGACGCTGAACAACGAAGGCCATGTCCTGTGGCTGCTGTACACCGTGCCGCGCTCCGTCGAAAGCGTGTTGAAGGAAAAGGCGCAGCTTTGGGGCACGCTGACCATGCTCTATCCCGCTGTAGTGTTAAGCGTCTGCGCGTGGTACACCACGCAATTCGACTGGAGCATGCTGGTGCTGGTGCTGACCGTGGCCGCCGGCATACCGATCTACTCCATGATCGCCGTCTCGCTGGGCGTATTCGCCTGTGATCCGCAAGCAGTGGACGTGCGCACACGCGTGCGGCCAACCTACGTTTATTTGTACATGCTGCTGGCCAGCTTCTACACCTGGTCGATCTACAGCAAAGTGTGGTCGCAAAAACTAGTGGTGATGGTGCTGACGGCATCGATGGCGCTGGCCTTGTGGCAGAAGGCGCGCGACTCGTTGCCCTATCTGCTCGATCCTGCTGCTGCGCCACCGCCACGCGTCTCCACCGCCGATGGCCTCATCGCCGCTACCGCCTTCTTCATCTTGCAAGGCCTGGTGTTGCTGTTTGCAGACGAACTGGATATGCAAGCCGTCGCCATCGCCTTTGGCGCCTCCGGAGTGACCGTGTATGGTTTGATGCGACTGGTCTACTGGCGCAGCAAGGCAGCCGGCGTGCCGGCCATCGTGCGCGGTATGGATATGAAGGTGTCGCTGCGCAGCGCGGCCATCGCAGCCACCGTAGCGTGTAGCGCTGGCGTGGCCTACATGATGGCCATCCAGCACACCGCGCTGTGGGAGGAAGTGCAGAAGGCAGCGATTAGCAGCTCGCGCGGCTGGATACTGGCACTGGCCGTGCTGGCAGCGCCGCTGTGCGAAGAATTTATTTTCCGTGGCCTGATCTACGGCGGCCTGCGTCGCTCAATGCCGGCGTTACCAGCAATGGCGATGAGCGCTGCGATCTTCGCGGTGGTACATCCACCGATATCGATCCTGCCCGTATTCGTGCTGGGCCTATGCACCGCATGGACCTATGAACGCAGCAAAACCCTGCTGGCGCCCATGCTGGTTCACGCGGTGTACAACGCCACCATTCTAGGCTGGCAGTTTAGTCAGTCCTTGTAGCGGATCTCGGCCAGCGCGAAGCCGCCGCCGTGGTAGGTCACGGAGGCGTTTTGTGCTGGGTACTCGCCGCTGTCCGGGAACTTGGCGTCGAATTGCGATGAGCTGTCCTTCGGCTTGTAGCCGATGTGCGATGCCTTGCTGTTATCCCACCACGCCACGTCGTTGTTCGACATGCCGAACAGGATGCTGAAGCCAACACGCGTTGCAAACAGCGAGCGATGCAGCGCTTCCACCAGATCGTCGTAGCTCAGCCACGTGACCATCATGCGGCGATCAACCGGCTCGGGGAACGAGGAGCCGATGCGCAGGCACACGGTCTCCAAGCCAACGCGATCCCAGTAGTAGCTGGCCAACTGCTCGCCGAAGCATTTGCTCACGCCGTAGAACGAATCAGGACGCGTCGGCGCAGTAGCGTCGATATAGTCGGTATTGCGGTAGAAGCCCACGGTGTGATTCGAACTGGCGAAGATGATGCGCTTGACGCCCTGCTTGTGCGCGGCCTCGTACAGATTCGCCGTGCCCAGGATATTCGCCTGCATGATGTTCTCGAAAGTGTTCTCGGTCGAGATGCCGCCGAAGTGCAGCACCGCTTCCACGCCTTCCATCAGCTGCATCACGGCGGCTTTGTCGGCCAGGTCACACTGCACGATTTCTTCGCCTTCGCCCGCCACGCCCATGTCGGCGATATCGGACAGCACCACCACATCCGCCCAAGGCTTGATGCGTTCGCGCAGGATCTTACCCAGGCCGCCGGCAGCGCCGGTCAGCAGCAATCGTTTGAATGGTTTTGCCATGTTTGTCTCGCTTGTTTTTTTATCAGGTCACTGGGGCCGGGTTGAACAGCACCAGTGCGTTATGCAGCTTCCATTTTTCGGCGTAGGTCTCGCGGCCGCTGGCCACGTCCAGCAGCAGCTGGAACATCTCCCAGCCCACTTCCGCAATCGTCGCGTCACCGCTGGCGATGCGGCCGGCGTTGATGTCCATCAGGTCGTGCCAGCGATTGGCCAGGTCGTTACGCGTGGCGACTTTAATCACCGGCACTTCGGCCAGGCCGTAAGGCGTGCCGCGTCCCGTGGTGAAGATGTGCAAGTTCATACCAGCCGCCACTTGCAGCGTGCCGCAAATGAAATCGCTGGCCGGCGTGGCAGCGTAGATCAGGCCTTTCTGCGTCAGCTTCTCGCCCGGCGACAGCACGCCGGAAATCGGCGAGCTGCCCGACTTGACGATCGATCCCATCGCTTTCTCGACGATGTTGGACAAGCCGCCCTTCTTGTTGCCGGGCGTGGTATTGGCGCTGCGGTCTACGCCGCCGCGCTTGAGGTAATTGTCGTACCATTCCATCTCGCGGATCATGGCTTCAGCCACTTCCGGCGTGGTGGCACGCGATGTCAGTTGGTCGATGCCGTCGCGGACTTCGGTCACTTCCGAGAACATCACGGTCGCGCCGGCGCGCACCAGCAGGTCGGTGGCAAAGCCCACTGCCGGATTGGCGGTCACGCCGGAGAAGGCATCGCTGCCGCCGCACTGCACCCCCACTACCAGCTCCGATGCCGGCACGGTTTCGCGCTGGCGCTTGTTCAGTTCTGCCAGATTGGTCTCGGCCTGCTTCATGATCGACTCAATCATCGACATAAAGCCTACGTGATGCGCGTCCTGCAAACATACCAGCCCAGGATCGGCGCCGCCTGCGTTCTGGATCGGGATCGAGCCTTTCGGGAACAAGCGCGTAGGCTGTAGCTTCTCGCAACCGAGGCTGACCACCATTGCCTGTCCGCCGAAATTAGGATTCAGCGCGATATTGCGGATGGTACGAATCGGGATGTTGGCGCCCGGCGCGTCAATCGCCACGCCGCAGCCGTAGGTGTGCTCCAGTCCCACCACGTCGTCGACGTTGGGATACTTCGGCAGCAGCTCCGCCTTGATGCGCTGTACCGCGAAATCCACCACGCCCGATACGCATTGCACGGTGCTGGTAATCGCCAGGATATTACGCGTGCCGACGCTGCCGTCCGGATTGCGGAAGCCCTGGAAGGTGTAGCCCTCCAGCGCCTCCATCGGCGGCGGTTTGACGGTGGCAATCGGCAGGCCATCGAGTTCGCGCGCGGGCGGCATCTCGACATTGTGCTCGGCCAGCCAGCTACCAGCCGGCAGGTCCTTGGCCGCAAAGCCGATGGTGACGTTGTAGCGGATCACCGTATCGCCTTTGCCCAAATCACGCAGTGCCACCTTGTGGCCTTGCGGGACCGCTTCCAGCAGCGTCAAACCATTCGGGAAAACAGCGCCGGCCGGCAGGCCGCCGTCGTTGACGACAATTGCGACGTTGTCGTTGTCGTGCATGAGGATGTAGCGCGGGGTATTTGCGCTCGGCGTGGTGGTCATCTGGCGTTCCTACGTTGTTTTTTGGTCTCGTAAAGTGGTCTGACCACTTCTGTCATTGGCCGGCCAATCCAGTTTTGTGGCCTGCGCGCCACAGTCTGAAACCCGCATGTTTTCAAGGGCTTAAGCCTTGTAGCCACAGGGTATAGACGGCTCCTCCATGAATTCAGTATGCCATTTAAAAATTAATTTGGCTAGTCCACATTGCGCATTTGGTCTGACCACCTTAGAATGGCCTGACCAGATGGCAATCCGATAAGCCACACAAGAATTAACGAGACAACAATGTTGAAAAAGACTGCACTTCCTGCCGATAGCAACGCCCACGAACCGCGCTTGTACCGCGTTGTGGCCGACCGCATCCAGGAATTGATCCGCAACGAGAACATCGCCGCCGGCGAGCGTCTGCCGTCCGAGCGCGACCTGGCCACCAAGCTGAGTGTCAGCCGCGCCTCGCTGCGCGAAGCACTGATCGCGCTGGAACTCGGTGGTGTGATCGAAGTGCGCGGTGGCTCCGGCGTCTACGTCAGCGAGCTGCCGGAAGCGGCCGCCCTGCCGGAAGCCGGCCCTGGTCCTTTTGAAGTGCTGTCCGCGCGCCGCCTGATCGAATCGGAGATCGCCGCCATCGCCGCGCGTGTCGCCACCGACAGCGCCATCGACGCCATCCTGCAAGCAGTGGTCGAGATGGAGAAGCACCACTCGGATTACTCCAGCAACGAACACTCCGATCGCAACTTCCACCTCGCCATCGCGCGCGCCACCGGCAACAGCGCGCTGGTGGGATCGCTGAACTACCTGTGGGACCAGCGCGGGCGCCTGTGGCACAAGCTCAAAGAACACTTCCAGACCGAAGAACTGCGTCAGGAAACGCTGAAAGATCACCGCCGCATCCTGGAGGCGATTGCCGCCCACGATCCGGCAGCGGCGCGCAAAGCCATGCGCGCCCACCTGGAACGCGTGACCCGCACTTTCTCGCGCGGATAAGCAGTACCTGTAGTAGCGCAGGTCCGGCCTCGATGTCGGCCGCGACAATAAAGTAATCAAGTTATCGACCGGCTCGACCTCGGCCCACCTGCACCACGCAGCGCAGCGGCCCTCGTCACAGCGGCACGGAGTACGCGAGGTGCTCCACTCACGCAGGCGCTTTCCAGCGCTGCGTATAACTTTATTCAAGAGACGAAGGAGACAACACCATGAAGTCCGAGCACCCGGTCCAGAACCGTTCCGCACAACCACGCCTGCTGCTGTCCGCCATTAGCCTGGCCGTGCTGACGCTGGCCAACCAAGCAGCCGCGCAAACCGGCGGTGACGATGCCAACATGACCCGCGTCGAAGTGACCGGCTCCAGCATCAAGCGCGTCGCCAGCGAAGCATCGCTGCCAGTTACCAGCATCAAGGCCGAAGACCTGGTCAAGCAAGGCATTACCACTCTCGCCGACGTCATGATGGCGCTGCCGCAATCGGCATCGCTGGCGCCGTCGAACGCCGGCTCGGGCACCAATATCAACCTGCGCGGCCTCGGTGTGAACCGCACGCTGGTGCTGTTGAACGGCCGCCGTCTCGCCAATGAAGCTATCGCCGACGGCTACGCCAACCTGGACGTGATTCCAATGAGCGCCATCGCCCGCGTTGAAATCCTGCGCGACGGTGCATCCTCGATCTACGGCTCCGACGCTATCGGCGGCGTGGTCAACTTCATCACCAAGACTTCCTTCGAAGGCGCATCGATCACCGCGCAAGCCGTGCAGCCTGAGAAAAAAGGCGGCGGCGACGAACAGCGCCTGAGCGCCACCTGGGGCAAGGGCAACCTGGAACGCGACGGCTGGAGCTTCTACGCCACCGTTGACGCGCACCAGCGTACCCGCCTGGCACAATCGGACCGCGCTTACCTGAGCTCCGCCGACATCCTGACCGGCCTTGGCCGCGCACCGACGCTGGGCACCGGCGGCAACGCCACCCCAGCCAACTTCACTACGCCGACCAACAAAACCGCGCAGAACCCATACGGCACCACTGGCTGCCTGGCGCCATACTCGATCAGCGGCCAGAAAGGCACCTGCGTACTCGATAACAATACCTACGGCACCGCGCTGTATGCCAACCAGCAGGTCACCTTCTACGCCCGCGGCGCGAAGAAAATCAGCGAAGACCACGTCGTCACCATCGACTACTCGCGCGGCGAGGAATTCATCCTCGGCACCAAGAACCCGACCAATGCGGTGGCAGTCAGCGGCGTCAACGCCATTCTGCCTTCGACCAGCAAATGGTATCCGGGCGCCAGCGGCGGTGTACCTGCCGTGGCAGGCCTGAACGGCGCCCCACTGACCGTGACCTGGGCCGTGGCTGACCTGGGCATCGCTACCACCAAGGACGTGCAGCTGAACCAGCGCGTCGCCATCAGCGATGAAGGCACGCTGGCAGGCTGGGATTACAAGGCTGGCCTGGTGGTCGGTGTTTCGAACCGCGATAACTACTACTACTCCGGCTACGTCAAAGGCCAGGGCCTGCTGGACGGCCTGAAAAGCGGCAAGCTGAATCCATTCGGCCTGCAAGACGCGGACGGCAAGGCTTACCTGCAATCGATCAGCGTGGACGGCGCCAAGAACCGTACCTCGAAGTCGACCTTCACCGGTGTTGACGTTACCGCCAGCCGCGCGCTGATGGAACTGGAAGGCGGTTCGCTGGCACTGGCGCTGGGCGCAGACTTCCACCGCGATACCACCGAAGATACCAAGCTGCCGATCAGCGGTGAAGTCACCTACGCCAACTCCAGTGCATCGCACGGCGAAGGCCAGCGTAACGTCGCCGCGCTGTTCGCGGAGATCAACGCGCCGATCACCAAGAAACTGGAACTGAACGCCGCCGTGCGTGACGACCATTTCAGCGACTTCGGTAACACCATCAATCCTAAGATCAGCTTCCGCTACGAAGCCACCAAGGCGCTGATGTTCCGCGGCTCGGCCAACACTGGCTTCCGCGCACCGACCCTGTTCGACCGTTACGGCTACCGCCTGCCGGGCGCCACCACCACCACCGCCGCCAAGTGGGACGATCCGGTACTGTGCCCTGGTGGTACGCCAGGCGTAGCCGGCACCGGTACCGCGCTGCCAGGCTATGTGGCATCGACCGTCTGCAACACCACGCTGCCAAAACAGACTGGCTCCAACGCCAACCTGACGCCGGAAAAATCCAAGGGCTACACCCTGGGTGTGGTGATGGAACCGGTGAAGGACGCCATGGTGTCGCTGGACTACTGGAACATCAAGATGACCAACATGCTGGCCAACTTGCCAGAGCAGGTCTACTTCCTCGATCCAGTGAAGTATGCATCGTACTTCGTGCGTAACGCCGACGGTACCATCGCCTACATCAATAACACCACCATGAACCTGGGCGGCCAGAAGGCAGCTGGTGTGGACGTATCGGCTTCGTATGCGTTCCCACGTTCGTCCAAGTACGGCGACTTCAAGGTGTCGATCGACGGTACCTACCTGACCCAGTTCGACAACCAGCTGTATAACGGCAGCCCGTTCGCATCGAACATCGGCCAGTTCGGTTTGGCCAGCAACGGCACCACTTCCAGCTTCCCGATCATCACCTATCGCTGGAAGCACACGGCGAAGATCAACTGGGCCAAGGGCAACTGGAATATGCAGCTGACCCAGAACTACAACTCCAAGTACACCGACCAGAATCTGGTGGCCAAGCAGTACTGGCGCAACATCAATTCGTACAAGGCCTGGAACTGGACGACGACGTATAACGGCTTCCAGAATATCCAGCTGACCGCTGGTATCACGAACCTGCTCAACGCCGCGCCGCCAGCAACCAACAGCAGCTTGTACACCTACGGTTACCTGAGCAGCGCAGCTAGCCCGATCGGCCGCGCTTACAACGTACGCGCAACCTACACGTTCTAATCCCCTGCCTGACTATGGGCGCCGGACCGACACCACGGCCGGCGCCTTTTTTTTTGCCTGGACATGATGATGAAACACCTGATTCCTTCTTTCGCCATGGCGGCAGCGATGCTGGCCGGCGGCGCGCACGCGGCGGACAAGCCGGTGCGCTTTATTTTGGTTGGCGATTCGACGATGGCCAATACCAGCGGCTACGGCGACGCCTTCTGCGCGCGCGTCAACCGCGCCAACACCTGCATCAATCTCGCCAAGGGCGGCCGCAGTTCCGGCAGCTTCCGCGCCGAGGGGCGTTGGGATGAAGTGGAAGGTTTGCTACGCGGCGCAGCTGCCTACAGCACGACCTATGTGCTGATCCAGTTCGGCCACAACGACCAGCCGGGCAAGCCGGGACGCTCGACTGATTTGAAAACTGAATTTCCCGTCAACATGGTCCGCTATGCGCAGGAAGTGAAAGCGCTGGGCGGCGTGCCGGTGCTGGTGACGCCGCTGACGCGCCGCACTTTCAAGGACGGCATTTTGGAAAACAACCTGGCGCCATGGGCTGATGTGATCCGCGCCACCGCCGCCGCGCAGAAAGCGCCGTTGCTGGATCTGAACGCAGAAAGCTACGCTGCCGTGCAGGCGATGGGCCAGGACGAAGCGGACACGCTGGCAATGGTGCCGCGTCCCGCAGGCTACGACGCACCGCCTGTTGCCGGCAAAGTGGAAGTGGCAGGCGCCCCAAAGACAGCCTTCGACCGTACTCACCTCGGGGCCAAAGGCGCAGCCTACTTCTCGCGCATGGTGATGGAAGAAATCAAGCGCACCATCCCGGAAGCCGCCGGCCACTTCAAGCCGGAGAGTGAGCAGTGAAGACGCATCGAATTATTGCGGTACTCGCCACGTTGCCGATCGCTGGTGCAGTGCACGCACAGGACACGCGCAAGGTCGTTGAGCCCTCGCCGCCGCCGGTGTGCGTGGTGCTGAGCACCAGCGCACCTAATGCGGCAAGCAGCGACGACACCGCGCGTATTCAGTTCGCCATTGATGCCTGCCCTGCCGGCCGCGCCGTGCGCCTGTCCGGCAGCTTCATCTCCGGCCCGCTCAAGCTGCGCTCCGGCGTCAGCCTGCTCGTCGGCGACGGCGCAGTACTGCAAGCCAGCACTAATCCCAAACTGTACGACCGTGGCGCCAACACCTGCGGCACTATTGACAAACTGGGGCGCGGCTGCAAACCATTCATCACCATCGACAACGCCAAATCCAGCGGCATCTATGGCAACGGCGCCATCGAAGGCCAGGGCGGCCGCATAATCGACGGCGGCACTGAATCATGGTGGCAACTGGCCCGCCGCGCGCAGAAAGAAGACGCACGCCAGAACGTCCCGCGCCTGATCGAAATCACCAACGCGCAGGACATCACCCTGCACAAAATCACGCTGCGCAACTCGCCCAACTTCCACGTCACGCTCAACAAAGTAGATGGCTTCACCGCATGGGGCGTGCGTATCGACACACCAGCCACCGCGCGCAACACCGACGGCATCGATCCCATCTCCTCGCGCAACGTCACCATCGCCTACAGCCATATCCGCACCGGCGACGACAACGTCGCCATCAAGGCTGGCAACAACGGCGCAACCGAAAACATCTCCATTCTGCACAACCGCTTCTACAGCGGCCATGGCATGTCCATCGGCAGCGAGACCAACGGCGGCTTGCGCCGCATACTGGTGGAAGACCTGAGCATGGACGGCACCACCTCCGGCCTGCGCATCAAGAGCGATGCTTCACGTGGTGGCGTGGTCGATCAAGTCAGCTATCGCAATGTCTGTCTGCTCAACGTCAAGACGCCGATCGACATCAGCACCCGCTACGAAAATCGCACCGAAGGCACACAGATCCCGGTCTACACCAACATCGACTTCGACGATATCCACGCCGTGACGCCAGGCCGCGTTCTGGTTCAAGGCTACGACGAGCAACGCCCTGCGGAGATCAAGCTACGCAACGTCAGTATCGCCGGCAAGGGTGATCGAAAAATCGAATTCGCCAAATTGTCCGGCGATGCGATCAGCGCCAACGACACCAGCACTTGCGCCAACCGTTTCGCACCTTTCCCGGATGCGGCAAGCAGCATGCGCCCGCAACTGCCGCTGGAACAGGCCAAGCAATACAGCTACAGTGAAGTTCTGAAGTACGTCGGTACGGCGGGCAAAGAGAGCATCGATCCGTGGGATCCGCTATCCGATCCGCTAGCCAAAGGTGCAACGTTCACGCCCGACTACATCATCAATAAAGCTGCAAGCGCCGACGGCATCCGCATTTTCAACACCGTACAGGAAGCCGTCAGCCGCGCAGTGCTGGACAGCGCAGCACATCCGGCCAAGCGTTTGTACATGCTGCTGAAACCGGGCGTGTATCAAGAGCTGGTCTACGTCCCCGCCTCCGCCGCGCCGATCACGCTATACGGTGAAGGCAAGGATGCAGCAGCCACGCGCATCATCGCCAAATTGGATGCATCCAACACCGGCACAGCCTACGACGCGCAATACGGCCCCCAATTCGCCAAAGCCGCACCGGCAGTGCAAGCCATGTACACGACCATCAAGGACCGCGCGCAGATTGGCACCTTCGGCACGCAGACCGTCTGGGTGCAGAACAATGGCTTCCAGGCGCGTAACCTGACCTTCGAAAACGGCTACAACAAGGACACCGGCAACGCCCGCGCCGAAGAACTCCCCAACATCAACAATGTCCACCATCAAGCGCTTGCATTGAGCGTGGACAGCGCCGACAAGGCGCAATTCGAAAACATCCGCCTGATCGGCTTCCAGGACACGCTGTATCTGAAGTCGCCGCAGGTAGGCAGCACGGTGCGCAGCTTCTTCAACAAATCCTACATCGAAGGCGATGTGGATTTCATTTTCGGCGACAGCACCGCCTACTTCTACCAAAGCGAAATCCGCACGCTTGGCGACCGTGGTGTGTCGTATGTCGCCGCGCCGGACACACACGTCAAAACCAAATACGGCTTCGTGTTCGACAACGTACGCTTCACGCATGAAGGTGCGAAGACGGGCAACTTCTACCTGCTGCGCCAATGGTTCCACAGCTCGCGCTGCACGCCTTACGCGCCGCTGGCGGTGGAGGGCTACAGCTGCGCCTACGGCCCTACCAACGGCTACAAAGCACCGACCGGCACCGTCGCCCGCACATCGCTGGAAGCTGTCGGCAAAATGGTGGTACTGAATTCGCGCATCGGATCGCACATCAACAAACAGCAGCCATGGGCCGACTGGAACAAGAAAGGCACGATCTCCTATCGCCCCGTCCAATTCAACTCGGACGACCACTGGAACAACCTGATTAAAGCCGGCATCGATCCCGTCAAGGATCTCGGCTACACGCAAGCACCTTCGCCGGCCGACGTCTTCCTCGGTGAGTTCAATAATTCGGATGAATAAGGATCACAGCATGACCATCAATACCCAGCGCCGCAACCTGATGAAAGCCTTGCCTGCGGCAGGCATCTCATTCAGTTTTCCCGCCGTCGCAGCCACCGCGCCGGATCCTTGGCTGCAGGCGCAAGCCATCATCGACCGCGTATCGAAGCCGCTTACCTTCCGCAAGGAAGACTTTAACATCACCGCCTACGGCGCCAAGACCTGCAAACTCACCAAAGTGAAAGCGTGGATCTCGCACGAGGAGCAGGATGATCTGGGCACGCCAACCGCCGATGCGCCGGACTGCTACGCCGCCATCAAGGCCGCAATCCAGGCTTGCCACGATGCGGGCGGCGGCCGCGTTGTGATCCCGGCCGGCGACTGGTTTGTGGCCGGCCCTATCGTGCTGCTGTCGAACGTAAACGTCCACCTGAGCAAAGGCGCGCACGTCTACTTCAGCCACAATCCAGCGGACTTCGCCAAGTACGGCGACATCGACTGCGGCAAGCACGGTAAGCTGACCATCTCGCGCTGGCAGAGCAACGACTGCCTGAACTACTCGCCGATGGTGTACGCCTACGGCCAAAACAACATCGCCCTCACCGGCGACGACTGGACCGCGATCCTTGACGGACAAGGCGGCGTGCCATTCAACGACGCCGGCGATTGCTGGTGGACGTGGAAAGGCAAACAGAAAACCATCAACTCCATCGGCCAGGGCACCACGCCCAACTTCAAGGCCGGCAAGATGTCGGAGAACACGGTGAATCCGCTGAATCCAGCCTCGCTATCCACCGTCGCACCAGCGCTGACGGAAGCGGAGCGCCTGCTGATTCAGGGCGAAGGCGATAAATGGCGCGCCGATGCGCAGTATCTGCCGGCGTTGTCGGAAGCGGGCGTACCGCTGTCCAAACGTATCTTCGGTATCGGCCACTTCCTGCGCGCGCCGATGATCCAGATTATCGGCTGCACCAATGTGCTGTTGCAGGGCTATCGCGTGCAAAACACGCCGTTCTGGCAGCATCACCCGGTTCACTGCCGCAACCTCGCGATCCGCAACGTGGAGATGCACAGCCACGGTCCTAACAGCGATGGCTTCGATCCGGAAGCTTGCGATCACGTGCTGGTGGATGGCTGCACCTTCGACACCGGCGACGACTGCATCGCCATCAAGGCCGGCAAGGATCTCGATACGCAGTATGGTCCTTCGCAGAACATCGTCATCCAGAACAGCATCATGCACAGCGGCCACGGTGGCGTCACGCTCGGCAGCGAGATGGCGGGCGGCATCCAGAACGTGTTCGCGCAAAAGCTGGTGTTTGAAAACGCTAACTGGCAAACCAATCCGCTCAACACCGCGATCCGTATGAAGACCAATATGAATCGCGGCGGCTTCCTGCGCAACTTCTACGTGCGCGATTGCACGGTGCCGAATGGCGTGCAGATTTCGCCGTCGTTCTATGCATCGCTGCCAGGTTCGCCGATTCAGTCGAAGACCGTGGCCACGGCGGCCGGCGCCATCGTCACCTTCGATTGCGACTACACGCCGATCAGCGACAACGTGCGTACCCGCCCGCCGGTGGTAGACAACATCCAGATCTCCAACATCAGGGCTGGCAATGTGACCAAGGATGGCAAGACCGCGTCGTGCTTCCAGGCGATCGTGATTCTTGGCCCGGTGGCGTCGGACTACAACGGCCCGCTGCCAGTGCCGCCGGTGCTGCCGGTGACGAATGTGTCGATCAGCGACTGCGATTTCGGCACGCCGGTGAACGCGGCTGCGCCATGGTTCTTGTACAACGTGAAGGGCATGACACTGAAGAACGTCACCAT
This sequence comes from Duganella flavida, assembly GCF_009857445.1. Classification (GTDB taxonomy): domain Bacteria; phylum Pseudomonadota; class Gammaproteobacteria; order Burkholderiales; family Burkholderiaceae_D; genus Rugamonas; species Rugamonas flavida. The sequence continues at coordinate 229,763 of NZ_WWCN01000002.1, read as the reverse complement.
TGGCGGCAAGGTGCACAACACCACTTTGTCGGCATAGTTAACATATACTGTTCCAATGGACGCAGGACGGACCCGATTACGTCGGCGAGACGATTTACTACTACGACTGGTCAGCAAAAGTGGTGAGCTACCTGTACGTGGAAAACGGCGGAGGCTTTAGTGATCAGGGCGTGACGCGGAAGTAGTCGATGTCGACGTGGCCGCCCACGCCTGAGCTGAAGAGGCCCATTTGGGCGCCGACCCAGCGCCCTATTTTGGCGGTGAACTGGGCGCCGATGGGCGTGTACTTGGTGCCGTCAGCGCTGTAGGAAAATTGGGTTACGCCGCCGGCCAGGACTTGCATGCGCAGCCAGACTTGTGGCGATGGCAGGTCGACACCTGCCTCTTGCTGTTCATGGCAATTGGCGTCGGCCTTGTAGCAGCTGACCAGCGCCAGCTGGGTTCTGCCGTCGTTGCGGCGCGTGCCTAGCCAGGCGTAGTCGGAACCGTACATGACGAGGCCTGCTACGCCGCCTTCCGCCAAACCGGATGCATCCAATTTCGTCGTTACGGTGAAAGTTTCGGCTGGCAGTTTTTGCAGCAGCAGCGATGGCACGTCCCACAGATTACTCGTGCGAGGCTGCGAGAACAAACGCAACTTGCCGTCGTTTAGTGCGTACCACGATGGCTGCCAGTTCGCGTTCCACTGCCATTGCAGGTCTAGCGTCGCATCATTGAATTCATCACTGGTCGGCGGCGCGGCGGCCGCGTGTCCGCTTACCGGTATGCGATAGCGCGACACTGGCTGACCTGCAGCGCCGCCAACGTCCTCTCCGATCAGCGGCCAGCCATCGCGCCATGTCATCGGTTGCAGGTGCACCACGCGACCATACGCGCGCTTGTCCTGGAAGTGGATAAACCAATCTTCGCCTTGCGGCGTCTGCACCCACGCGCCTTGATGCGGACCGTTCACCGGCGAGCTGCCTTGCGCCATGACGATGCGGTCCTCATACGGTCCGTCGATGCTGCGCGAACGTAAGGCCGACTGCCAGCCGAATTCCACACCGCCCGCCGGTGCGAACACGTAGTAGTAGCCATCGCGCTTGTAGAACTTCGGGCCTTCCAGTGTGGTGTAGTTGGGCCGCTTGTTACCGTCGATGATGATCTTGCCTGCATCGTCGAGCAGGCGGCTGGCGTCCGGCGCCATGTGGCGCAAGGTCAGCACGTTGGCGAAACCGGCGCGGCTCTTGGCCCACGCGTGTAAGAGATAAGCTTGCCCATCATCGTCCCACAGCGGCGCGGGATCGATCAGGCCTTTGCCTGCGACCAGCAAATGCGGTGCGCTCCACGGGCCAGCAAACGAGGTAGCCGTCATCACGTAGATGCCGAAATCCGGATCGGGATAGAAGATCCAGAACTTGCCATCGTGGTAGCGCAGGCACGGTGCCCACACGCCCTTGCCATGCTGCGGCTTGGCAAAGACATCGAACGGCACCAATTGCGGCAAGGCGTGGCCGACCAGCGTCCAGTTGACGAGGTCCGCCGACTGCAGCAGCGGCAAGCCGGGAGCACTGTTAAAACTTGAGGAAACGAGGTAATACATATCGCCAACGCGGATCGCATCGGGATCGGAATAATCAGCGTGGATAACCGGATTTTGATACTGCAGCGGCGCAGTACTGCACGCAGCCAGCAAGGCCGCAAACAAAAAGGGCAGACACCGTAACAGTATCCGCCCCATCATCACGCTCCGAACGGCGTTTCAGCCACGCCTTTAACACCGGGCCGCAGCAGCACTACCGAACCGCCCCACTCCGCATCTTCCGGCTTGCCGGAGACGATGGAAGTGATCAGCAGCGTATCGAGATCCTTGCCGCCAAAGGCGCACATGGAAGGCTTCAGCATCGGCACATCGATGCGGCGGTCTACTTTGCCTTCCGGCGTGTAGCGCAGGATGTAGCCGCCGTCGTTACCGCAGATCCAGTAGCAACCATCGGCATCCACCGCAGCGCCGTCAGGACGGCCGGCCTGGCCCGTCATGTCGGCAAACACGCGGCGATTGCCAGGCACACCATCAGCGATGTCGTAATCGAACGCCCATACCATGCGCCGCTGCGGATGCGAATCCGACAGGTACATGGTGCGGCCATCCGGCGAGAACGCCGTGCCGTTCTGCGTCAGCAGTTCCGACACCAGCGGTGCTGAAATACCACGCGCCGCATCGTAGCGATACAACTGGCCCACCGCGCGCGCCGCGCCCATGTCCATGAACATGGTGCCGGCCAGGAAGCGTCCTTGCCGATCGCAGCGCCCATCGTTGAAGCGCATGCCTTCACCGAGGCCGGAAGCCGGCGTCGCCAGCTTGAACGCCGACGCGTTTTGTTCTGCGCCCAGCTCCAGACTGAAGATGCCAGTCTCCATGCCCGCAATCAGTCCACCGCCAGCCTTGGCCGCCACGCAGGCGACCATCTCGGCGTTGTCCCAATAACGGGCGGCGCCGGTCGAACCATCCATGCGCCACACGCGGCGCGCAGGAATGTCGACCCAATACCATGCGCCTTCGGCCGCGCTCCACGTTGGGCTTTCGCCCACCGTGCAGCTCACGCCATTTACGCGTTCCATACCAGATCGCCGTTCACTACGCGTGGGATCTTCTGTGGATTAGCGTCTTGCAGCGACTCAGGCAGCAGGAACGCAGGCACGTCCTGGTAAGACACTGGACGCAGGAAGCGGTCGATTGCCGACGCGCCCACCGAGGTGCTGCGACTGTCCGAGGTCGATGGGAACGGACCACCGTGCACCATCGCGTGCGCGACTTCCACGCCGGTGCCGAAGCCGTTGAACAGAATGCGGCCCACTTTGCGTTCCAGCACAGGCAGCAGCTTGGTGGCCAATGCCTTGTCGTCAGCGGTTGCGTGCACGGCGCCGGTCAGCTGGCCTTCCAGGTGCTCGGCAACGGCCAGCAGTTCTTCTTCGGTTTCAGCCACGACCAGCAGCGAGGTTGGGCCAAAGATTTCGCCTTCCAGCGCTGCATCGGTCAGGAAGCGCTTGGCATCGACTTGATACAGGAACGCTTGCGCGCCGCATGGCAGGTCGTTGGTCTGGCCGGCAGCAACTTGCTTCACGCCTTCCACGCCAGCCAGGCCTTTCACGCCGCTGGTGTAGGCTTTGTGGATGCCCGGGGTCAGCATGGTGGTGGCGGTTTTCGCGCCGATGGTGCCAGCGGTGGCGTCCACGAAGGCTTGCAGCTTGTCCGATTTCAGGGCGATCAGCAGGCCTGGGTTGGTGCAGAACTGGCCCGAGCCCAGGGTCAGCGAATCAGCAAACGCTTGAGGCAGCTTAGGATTGTCCAGCGCGCCTGGCAGCAGGAAGACCGGATTGATCGAGCTCATTTCTGCGTACACAGGGATAGGCTCTTTACGGGCAGCGGCGGTGTGCATCAGCGCCACGCCACCAGCGCGCGAGCCGGTGAAGCCGACAGCCTTGATGAATGGGTGAGCCACCAGGTTCTGGCCGATGGTCTGGCCCGAGCCGATCAGCATCGAGAACACGCCTTCAGGCATATTGCACTCGGCAGCGGCTTGAGCCACTGCCTTGCCGACCAGTTCCGACGTACCCAAGTGAGCCGAGTGCGCTTTGACGATTACCGGGCAGCCTGCAGCCAGTGCCGAGGCGGTATCGCCGCCAGCCACCGAGAATGCCAGTGGGAAGTTCGATGCGCCGAACACGGCCACAGGGCCGAGGCCGATTTTGCGCAGGCGCAGGTCAGGACGTGGCGCAGGTGCGCGGTCCGGCAGCGCGCTGTCCAGCGTCGCGGTCTGGAAGCGGCCATCGCGCACCACTTTGGCGAACAGGCGCAGCTGGCCGCAGGTACGGCCACGCTCGCCTTCGAGGCGGGCTTGCGGCAGACCGGTTTCCTGCATCGCGCGTTCGATCAGGGTTGGGCCCAGATCCATGATGCGGTCAGCGATGGTTTCCAGGAATTTGGCGCGCTCTTCCAGGCTGGTAGCGCGATAAACGTCGAACGCAGCGTTAGCCAATTCGGCCGCACGTTGCAGATCAGCGACACTGGCCAGACCGAACGATGGTTCGATTTCCACATTGCGAGTAGGGTCAACCGCCTTCATCGAACCTTCTTTACCGAGGACCGCATCGCGGCCAATGATCATTTGTCCTGCTACTTGCATTTTTAGGCTCCGTTATGTGTGAAAAGCGCGGACTTGCCGCGCTTTTTTGATTAGTTTTCTGCTTTAACTAATAGCTTACCCGATTATTGGGCGCCTTGCTTGAGCATCAGCTTATGCAGCATATCGATTTCTTCGGCGTTCAGATCGGTCAACGGTGCGCGCACCGGCCCTGCATCGTAGCCCGCCAGTTTGGCGCCGGCCTTGACGATCGACACGGCGTAGCCAGCTTTGCGGTTGCGGATGTCCAGGTAAGGCAGGAAGAATTCGTCGATCATGCGGTTCTGTTCGGCGTGGTTGTCCGACGCGACGGCGTGGTAGAAGTCCATTGCCAGTTTCGGCATGAAGTTGAACACGGCCGACGAGTACACCGGGGTGCCCAGCGCCTTGTACGCTGCGGCGTAGACTTCTGCAGTTGGCAGGCCGCCCAGGTAGCTGAAGCGGTCGCCCATTTTGCGCCAGATCGAGACCATCAGTTCGATGTCGCCGATACCGTCCTTGAAGCCGATCAGGTTCGGGCAACGGTCAGCCAGGATCGCCAGCGAGGTTGGGCTCAGGCGGCAGTTGGCGCGGTTGTAGACCACCACGCCCAGGTTGGTGGCTTTGCAGACTTCAGCCACGTGTTCGATCAGGCCGTCTTGCGATGCTTCGGTCAGGTAGTGCGGCAGCAGCAGCAGGCCTTGCGCGCCGGCTTTCTCGGCTTCTTTAGCGTAGGCAGCAGCCACGCGGGTTGGACCACCAACGCCGGCCAGGATCGGTACTTGGCCACGGCAGGTGTCGACGGCAGTCTTGATGATCTCTGGGTATTCTTGCGGGGTCAGCGAGAAGAACTCGCCGGTGCCGCCGGCGGCGAACAGCGCGCTCGCGCCGTACGGGGCCAGCCATTCCAGACGCTCAATGTAAGTCGACTTGCGGAAGTTGCCTTCTGCATCGAAGTCGGTCACCGGGAACGACAGCAGGCCGGAGGAAAGGATTTTTTTCAGGTCATTCGGTTGCATTGATAGTCTCCAATATTGACGTCTGGTGAGGATGAGGGCGACATCCCGTGTCGCGTTGTATGACATCGTACAACTAGATCTAAACAGAAGCAAGCGATTTCACATCAACTGTGACCTTGCTTGCCGTGGCGTTGCGACGTTGTTACTGCGTGTTGACCTCTTGCTGCGCGCGGCGCAGGCGCTCGCGGCTGTTGCTCAGGTGGGTACGCATGGCGGCGCGGGCCGCTTCAGCGTCCTTACGCAGGATGGCATGGTAGATATCGTCGTGCTCGCGGTTGACGCGCTCCTGGTAAGCCACCGGATCGTCATGCGCCAGCTGCGCCGAGTCGAGGCGCGCGCGTGGGATGATGGTGTTGCCGAGGTCGCTCAGGATATCGACGAAATAACGGTTGCCGGTCGCCTGCGCAATCAGCAGGTGAAAGGCCTTGTCAGATTCCACCGCACCCTGGCGGTGTTGCGAGGCGACGATGCGCTTGAGCGCGGCGTCCATCAGCTGCACCTGCTCTTCCGTGCGGCGGGTGGCGGCCAGCCATGCGGCTTCCGTTTCCAGGCTGATGCGCAACTCCAGGATGGACAGCACATCGCCGATGGTGCGGATGGTATCGGACGAGAAAATATTCGCCGGCTGCGGCTCCAGCACAAAAGTGCCGATACCGTGGCGGGTCTGCACCAGTCCGGCAGCCTGCAGGTGCGAGATCGCCTCGCGCACCACGGTGCGGCTGACGCCGTGCATTTCCATGATCACCGACTCGGTCGGCAGCTTCTCACCCGGTTTCAGCGTGCCGGCCTGGATGCTGGTCGTGAAGCTTTCCACCACGCCTTGGGCGAGGTTGCGGTGCTTCTTCTTGGGCGGGGCGACGGCGGCCGGTGTTGCGATCTGATTCATGGCTATTTTACTGTTGTATGACGACTATAAGGATACACGCAATGGCGCATATCACGCACATCAGCGATGCGCATATTGCCAGAGTTTGGCACCGAATTGTGTCTTCAACATCATTTTCGCCACAGATTAGAGGCTAAAACTTAAACTAGTAGAGCGCTCGATAAGGAAATGGCTTCCGCCGCAGCCTCCCGCCGGTCGTCGTCGTCGATCAGGCCATCCAGCGCGGCGCCCTCTTCGTCTGTCGCGAATGGCGATGGCACCTGCGCCAACCGCTTGGCCAGCAGCAGCGTGTCGCGCAGACCGATCGGCGGCGGCGTCAGGGTGGCGCCGCGCAGCGAGACGATGGCTTGGCTGACCGGCTCGGGAATGGCCATCTTCTTCATGACTTCTCGCGAGATGATTTCCTGCGCTGCACCCAGCCACTCGCCTGGTTGGTCCAGCAGGCCCGGCGTCTCGTCGGCGCGCGACAGCAGGTAAAAGCCGCCGGACTCATGCACGATGCCCGCAAACAATGCCGTATCGGGATCGGTGGAGGTCAGTTTGCGGGCGATCACGCAGGCCAGCGCCGCCGTGTGCGCCGTGTGGCGCCACAGTTGGTCAGCCTGACGGCGCAAGCCGTCGTCACGGATCCGCGCACCAAACTGGCGCACCACCATCGCGGCAGCCATCGAGTACAGGTTGCGGAAGCCCACTCGCTGCACCGCCGCGCGCACGCCGGTGATCGGTACGCCGGTGCGATTAAACACCGCAGCATTGGCCAGCGCCACCGTGCGCGCCGCCAGCAGCGGCTCGCCCAGCACCTTGCGGACCACGTCGTCCAGCTCGCAATCGGGATCGGCCAAGGCCAGCTGCAGGCGCAATACCGCATTCACGCTGGTGGGAAAAACCAGCTCGCCGCGGGCGGCCTGCTCCACAATCTGTGCGTAATCTCTAAGTTTTTCCATGGAAATATTATAGCGCGGCTCCGGCGTTACGCTGTAAACGTAATGCATCGATCAATCCAAGTAGACTCACCAGCGCAACAAGCAGGAAGGCCAAACGGTAATCGATGGCCGGCCAGTGGGCGATGCCAAGCAGCTGCGCGCTCCAGTGGCCGAGGCGCACGCCGGTTGCGCCCAGCGCCACGCCGAGGCCCAAGGCGACCTGGAAAGCGGTGCTGAATAGCGTGTTGGCCGCCGCCATGCGCGGCTGTGGCACGTCGGCAAAGGCGATGGTGTTCAAGGCGCTGAACTGCATCGAGCGCGTCAGCCCGCCGACGAACAGTATCGCTGCGATCAGCCACACCGGCGTGGCCGGCGTCAGCAACGCGCAAGCAGCCAGCGCGCTGACGTTGGCCATGCCGTTCACCAGAATCACCGGCTTGAAGCCAAAGCGGCGCAGGATGGGCGTAGTGGCCGGCTTCATCATCAGGTTGCCGGCAAAGACTGCAATCACCAGCAGGCCGGAATGGAAGGCGTCCAGGCCAAAGCCCAGCTGGAACATCAGCGGCAGCAGGAACGGCACGGCGCCGATCGCCATGCGGAACAAGGAGCCGCCGACGATGGTGATGGCAAAGGTGGGAATCGCAAACGACGACAAATCGATCAGCGGATGCGCGGCGCGCTTCAGATGCCAGCCCAGCGCAAGCAGCAACAGCGCGCCCACCAGCAAGCAGGCGCCAGCTTCGTTCCAGTCCGGATGCTGGCCGCCGATGACTTCCGCACCCCACGTCAGCAGGAACAAGGCGCTGCCGCTCAGCAGGAAGCCGGGCCAATCAAACGGACGCCTCTCTGCAGCGCGCTGGTCAGGCACCAGCCACCACGCCAGCGCCAGCGCAATCACACCGAGCGGCAGGTTCAAATAAAAAATCCAGCGCCACGATGCGTAACTGGTGATAAAGCCGCCCACCGGCGGCCCCAGCACCGGTGCCACCAACGCTGGCCACGTCAACGTGGCGATCACGGCAATCAGGCGCTCCTTGGGCGTGTTGTTGAGCACTACCAAGCGGCCGACCGGCACCATCATCGCCCCGCCGGCGCCTTGCAATACCCGCAGCCAGACAAACTCCGTGAGGCTGTGCGCCATCCCGCACAGCACCGAAGCTAGCGTGAAGATAGCCAGCGCCGCCGCAAACACGCGCCGTGCGCCAAAGCGCTGCGCCACCCAGCCGCTGATCGGGATGAGCACGCCTAAGGTCAGCAAGTAGGCGCTGACGCCGATGTTGAGCGCCAGCGGCGCCACGCCAAACGAGCGCGCCATAGCCGGCACTGCCGTGGTGATGACGGTGCCATCCAGGTTCTCCATGAAGAAAGCCCCAGCCACCAGCAAGGCTATCCATTTACTACGATCGTCTAAACCGTTTAGTGTGTTTTTCAAACCACGCTCCGAAGCGAACATACGTGCGAATTTTACGACACTGCTATAAAGTCCATCTTACAAACACAACAACGGAGACAACCACATGAAGAGAAATGCCGCCTACGCAGCGTGCCTGTCCGCACTCGCTATCATTTCGGGCCACGCTGTGGCGCAATCCTCAGTCACCATGTATGGCACGCTTGATGTAGGCCTCGACCGTGTCGATAAAAGCCAGGGTAATGTACAAGGGACCGTGTTCGGCGTCAGCGGCACCACGCCAGTCCCTAACAGCATCGCTTCGCCAGCTACCGTGACCACGCGCCTGACTCCTTCGCACACGCGCCAGAGCAATATCGGTTTCAGGGGTGTGGAAGACCTGGGCGGCGGCTACCGCGGCCTGTTCGTGCTGGAAGGCGGCATCACCATCGATAATGGCGGCCTCGCCAACGACAACCGCCTGTTCGGCCGCCAGGCCTACGTCGGCCTGACCACGCCAGCCGGCGAAATCAAACTGGGCCGCCAGGCCAGCCCGATGCTGATCTCCTACTATCTGGTGACGCCGGAAGCGCTGGGCTCGACCGACTTGTTCGGCGCTGGCTTGGTGGTCAACACCGTGCAGACCTGGCAGGACAACCAGATCAGCTACGCGATCAAGAAAGGCCCGTGGACTGCGATCCTCTCGTACGCCACCAACTCGGGCATCGGCAGCGGCATCAGTGCAGCGCGCGCGACCGCCACCTCGTCGACGCCAGTGGCTTCGGCCACCACCGGCCAGATCGTCGGCGGTTTGACGGCCGGCGCCGAAACTGCCAGCGGCCGCGGCAAGACCACCGGCGCCATGCTGGCCTACCGCACCGACGACCTGGTGGCACTGACCGCCTACCATCGCAATAACTTCGACAACGTGCCGATCGGCGTAGTGTCGGGCACCACGCTGGTACCGCTGTTCTACGGCGAGCACTTCACTTCGTTCATGGCGGCGGCCAAGTACACCTTCCCGGGTGTCGGCACCTCGATCGCGGTGGCCGGCCACAACGCCCAGTTCACCCTGCGCGGCAATACCGATCCTGAAGTGCGTACCTGGACCGCCACCCTCAAGCATCCGGTCGGCGCCTTCGACTTCACGGCAGTGTTCCTGAACACTTACTTCACCAACTACACCAAGGGCAAGGATCGCGGCATCATGCTGGGGGCGGATTACAACTTCTCCAAGCGCACCGCGCTGTACACCCGCTTCGGCGGCATCAAGGATAAACGCGGCAACACCGTCGTCAGCAGCGCCACCCCGCTGCCGCTGGCCGGTGGTCCGGGCGCCATCCTGATCCCGCTGGGTACGCAGGAAGTGCCGCTGTTCTCAGGCGCCGGCCAGAACATCGATGCCCGCACCACCATGCTGAGCATCGGTCTGCGTCATTCGTTCTGACGAAAAAAAACGGAGCACTGCCGGTACAGTGCTCCGTTAAAGACTACTCACAGCCGAAGTCGTTAACTCATAAGTGCACGGCGATCTGCGGCAGCAGGTCGTCGAAAGTCCGTCCGTTACCGTTCTCGCCGATGGCGTGCATTTTCCACTCGCCGTTGTGGCGGTAGACCTTGGCCATGATCTGCGCCGAGTGCGGCCCCTGTACTGACAGGTTGAAGCGCGCTACCTCGCGGCCATTTGCTGCATCCAGCAAACGGCAATACGCATTCTCCACCTGCGCGAAGGTCTGGCCGGTGAAACTATTCACCGTGAACACCAGGCTCTTGATATTCGAAGGCACGCCATTCAGGTCGACGTTGATCTGCTCATCGTCGCCATCGCCGGCGCCGGTGCGGTTGTCGCCGGTGTGGACCACGCTGCCGTCCTTGCTTTTCAGCTGGCGGAAGAAAATCACATCCACCGGACGATGGCCTTCGTCGAACAGCACGCACGAGGCGTCGAGGTCGACCGCTTCGGTCTTGGCGCCGAAACCGAGGAAGCCCTTGGTCTTGATGGCATCCCAGCCGAGGCCCATGGTGACGCGGCCCAATGCTCCGCCGGCTTCCTTCTCCAGCGAGATCTTCTGGCCCTTGCTCAAATTGACTGACATAGAAACTCCTTGTTGTACGCTTATGCGGATTGACGCAGCAACCACGCCTGGAACGAAGTGCTGTTGCGCGAGCAGATCAGGACCTTGCCCTTGCCCGAGAAACGCAGCACCATGCCCTCGCCGCTGGTCTGGCTGTTCACCAGGTTGCTGAGGAATCCGCTATTGCCGCCCGTGGTCACCGAGATGTCGTAGCGCAGCGCGCTATCCCATGCCACCACGTGCGAGTTATCGATAATGATGTCGCGGCCCGGCTCCACTTCCAGTTGCGAAATCCCGCCGAAGCCGGACACCGCCACCTGGCCCACACCGCTGGTTTCGGTGATGAAGAAGCCGCCGCTTTGCGCAAACAGCGCATTGCCGACGCTTTGCGTGCGCACCTTCAGTTCAACGCTGGAAGTAGCGGCGACAAACGCGCCGTCGCTCAGCATGTACTGCTGGTTGCCCACGTCCAGAATCTGCATCGCACCGGGCAGGGTTGGCGCCAGCAAGCAATCGCCGTCGCCGCGCACTGCCTCGATGTGCTGCTGGAAGAAGGACTCGCCGTTGGCAAAGCGGCGCATAATCGCAGCGCCGATGCCGCCGGTGATCTTGCCCTTTAAATCGAGCGCGGCTTCCATCATCACCATCGCGTCCGATTCGCAGTAGATTTTTTCACCCTGCCGCATCGAGACATGCAGAAAGGGATCGACGTCACCAGTGATCGAAAATACAGGCATGATTACGAGTCCTTTCCTTGTTAATTAAACGCCGACGCCGAACGAGCCAGCCAGCGGACCGAGGCCGCCTTTAAAGCCCTGGCCGACGGCCTTGAACTTCCAATCGCCGCCGTTGCGATATACCTCGCCAAAGATCATCGCTGACTCGGTCGAACCATCTTCCGACAAATCGTAGCGGGCGATTTCAGCATTGCTGCCAGCGTTCACGGTGCGGATGAAAGCCTTCTGCACCATGCCGAAGTTCTGGCGGCGCTGGTCGCCTTCGTGGATGGTGGCGCAGATTGCGATGCGCTCCACATCGGCCGGCACCTTGCTCAGGTCGATGGTGACGGTTTCGTCGTCGCCATCGCCGGCGCCGGTGCGGTTGTCGCCCGAGTGAGCGACCGACTGGTCGGACGATTTCAGGTTGTTGTAGAAGATGAAGTCGTTGTCGTTGCGCACTTTGCCATCCACTTTCAGCAGGAAGGCCGAGCCATCCAGGTCGAACGCGTTGCCGTCGGTGTTGCGCACATCCCAGCCGAGACCGACCACGATCTTGGTGAGGCCGGGAGCTTCCTTGCTCAGGTTGACGTTGCCGCCTTTTTGCAGACTGATTGCCATTTGTGATACTCCTAAAAATGAAAACCGGACTTGGGTACTAGGTACCAGGTACTACAAGGCGGCGAGCCGTTGTCCGTAATAAACGGCCCGCCGTATTCTTTACGCCGTGACGGCGAGGGTTTCTTGCTGGCGGCGATGGCGTACCGAGGACCACACCGAAGCTCCGATGAAGGCCACACCAATCAGGCCGGTGAAGATTTCAGGTACATGGAACTTCATGCTTGCCAACATAATCGCGGCCAAAATACCGATCGCATAGTGAGCGCCGTGTTCGAGGTACAGGAACTTGTCCAGCGTGCCTTTCTTCACCAGGTAAATCGTCATCGAGCGAACAAACATCGCGCCAATCGCCAGGCCCAGCATGATGATCACAACGTCAGTGGTAATCGCAAACGCGCCGATCACGCCGTCGAAGCTGAACGAAGCATCGAGCACTTCGAGGTACAGGAAGCCGCCGATACCGCCGCGCTTGACCATGTCGCCCACATTGCCGCCGCCTTCTTCTTCCTTCTCCAGCAGGCTGCTGATGCCGTCAACACCGACGTAGATCAGGATGCCCCACAGGCCCGAAATCAGCACTACCAGCTTCTGGCCTTCTTCCACCAGACCCATACAGCCCAGCAGCACGGCGATCGAAATCATCACTGAGACCGAAGAGATCTTGCCCAGCGCGCCGAGCTTCTTCTCGAAGTTACCGAGCCAGTGCGTTTCCTTCTCCGAATCCAGCAGGAAGTTCAGGAACACCAGCAGCAGGAACATGCCGCCGAATGCCGCCACTTCAGCGTGGTGATTGGTCAGATGCATCGAGTACGTTTTGGGATCATTCAGTGCCAGCGTCCACACATCAGCGATGTTGAGGTCAGCCGCCACCGCCACAATCACCAGCGGGAACACCAGGCGCATACCAAACACCGCGATGATGATGCCGATGCCGAGGAACAGTTTCTGCCAGTATTCATCCCAGTTCTTCAGCACGGAGGCGTTCACCACCGCGTTGTCGAACGACAGCGATACTTCCATCGCCGCCAGAATCAGCGCCACGCCAAAGGCAGACAGCGCACCGCCCCACCCTGCTAGCTCATAGCCCCACCAGCCTGCCAAGCCTAGGCAGATAAAGCTGACGAGGAAAGAAATTCTGAAGTGCTTCATCGTTTTCTCTCGTAGTTATTAATCGATGGACGCAGTGTAAAGAAAACCGACACTTTAAAAAATAGAAGATAATTGAAGTATTACTTCGAAAAAACAGAACCATGAAACACAGTGGATTGAATTTCAGACACTTATATTTCTTCTGGACCGTGGCAAAAGAAGGCGGCGTGACGCGCGCCGCCGAGAAGCTCGGGCTGGCGGTACAGACCATCAGCATGCAACTCGCCTCGCTGGAACAATCGATCGGCAAGCAGTTGCTTGAACCCCAGGGACGCCGTTTGGTGCCGACCGAAGCTGGCCGGATGGCGCTCAGTTATTGCGACCAGATTTTCGCGTTGGGCGACCAACTGCAAGACGCATTGGAAGAAGCCGACACCGGCAAGATGCGCCTCACCGTCGGCATCTCCGACTCGCTGCCCAAGCTGATCGCCTACCGCCTGCTGCAGGCGACGCAGAACATGGGCAAGCAAGTGCGGCTGGTGTGCATGGAAGATGAATTTGAAAACCTGCTGGCCGACCTCGCCTTGGGCAAGCTGGACGTAGTACTGACCGACCGCACCGTGCGCGCTGGCGGCAGCTTGAAAGTATTCAGCCACCTGCTTGGTGAAAGCGACATGAAACTATTCGGCACGCCCAAGCTGGCGCGCAAATACCGCCGCAACTTCCCGGCCAGCCTGGACGGCGCACCGCTACTGCTGCCGACTCGCAACAACGCCCTGCGCGGCCGCATCGACGCCTGGCTGGTGCAGCACAACGTGCGCCCGGAAATCGTCGGCGAGTTTGAAGACAACGCCATGCTCAACACTTTCGGGCGCAATGGCCTCGGCATGTTCTTTGCCCCCTCGGCGCTTGCGCAGGACATTGAAGACCAATTCGGCGCCGTGCTGATCGGCGACGCCCCCGAGCTGCGTGAGCATTTCTACGCCATTTCCAGCGCCCGAAAAATCACCCACCCGGCCATCGAAACCATCCTCAACGAAGTGCACTCAGGCCTGTTCGCTTAAATCCGGGGTCAGGTCCTCCATTTCTACACGGTCTCTGCCGTAGCGATCGCTACGGCAGAGACCGTGTAGAAATGGAGGACCTGACCCCGGATGACAAATCGTTTAAGATGCAGGTTTCAACTACGTAAAGTGCCGCTCGGCCCCTATGCAAAACTTCCTGCTTGTCGTTCTCGCCATCCTTCTGGTTGCTTTGAACGGTTTCTTCGTCGCTGCTGAATTCGGCATCGTCACACTGCGAAAAACGCGCGTTCGCGCCATCGCTAAGACACAGGGAATCAAGGGGCGCATCCTCGGCAAAGTCCACGGCGAGCTGGACGCCTATCTGTCCGCTTGCCAGCTCGGCATTACGCTGGCCTCGCTGGGCCTCGGCTGGGTCGGCGAGCCGGCGTTTGCCGGTTTGCTGGAGCCGCTGCTCACTTTCATCGGCATCACCTCGCCTGAGCTGGTACACGGCATCGCCTTCGTGTTCGCATTCGGCGTGATTTCCTTCCTGCACATCGTGGTCGGCGAACTGGCGCCGAAGTCGCTGGCGATCCGCATGCCAGAAGCAGTCGGCTTGTGGGCGGCGTTGCCGCTGTATGGCTTTTATTGGGCCATGTACCCGTTCATCTACCTGCTTAACGCCAGCGCCAATATGGTGCTGGGCCTGGCCGGCTTGTCCGGCAAAGGTGGTCACGACAGCCACTACTCGGTAGATGAGCTGAAACTGATTTTGCGCACCAGCCAGCCGGGCGAGAAATTCAACGAGGACGAACGCAACATCCTGGCCCACTCGCTGGATTTCAGCGACCTGTCGGTGTCTGATCTGATGCGCCCAATTAATGAAGTGATCGGCCTGCACGCGACCCGTCCACTCAAGGACAATCTGGACACCATGCTGCGCAACCGCTTCAGCCGCTATCCCTACTACGACAAAGATGGCGAAACCGTGCTGGGCGTGGTGCACCTGAAAGATTTGTTCTTCGCCATGCAGTCCGGTAAGCAGATCACCGACCTGGTGCCCTTTCTGCGCCCGGTGGAAACGATTTCCGCCCGTACCCCGGCGTTGGAACAATTCCGCCGCTTCCGAGACGGCGCGCCGCACTTTGCAGTCATCGGCGAAAAAGGCAAGCGCCCGCTGGGCTTCATCACGCTCGACAACCTGCTGGGCGCCATGGTCGGCGAAATCCACGACGAATTCCGCCTCAATGAAAACGACTGGCTCAAGCAGGAGGACGGCACCCTGGTCGGCAAAGCCAGCCTGCCGATTTTCTCGCTTGAGCGCACCCTCGGCATCGATATTGAAAATGAAGAACTGGGCCTGGAAGAGGTAGAATCGGTAGGCGGCTTGATTATGCTGAAACTGGGCGATATCCCGAAACAGGGCCAGCGTATCAGCTTCCGCAGTTTCGACATCGTCGCCAAGAAAATGAATGGTCCGCGCATCCTGCTGGTCAAGGTTATCCCGAAGGACGATACTGAGGATAACGCCGACCAGGACTGACCGGCCCACGGAGGAGATATGTTAGCCCGGCTTATCCTGTCCGCCGCCCTGCTCGGCCTGAGCTCCACGGCCGGCGCCGAAACCAGCGGCGCCTGCGGCCACCTGCGCAGCGCCTTCTACGAGTACGGCGCGCTCTACTATAAAACTGCCGACGGCCACTGGACCGGCATCGACAAGGATGTGGTCGACGAAGTGGCACGCCGGCTCGGCTGCACCATCGACCCCAGCACCGATTCGCGCGTGCGCATCTGGGCTGGGCTGAATGGCGGCACCATTGATTTGTCGGTGTCCGCCATGTCGACGCCGGAGCGCGAGAAGTACGCGCGCGTGGTGCCGTATATTTCGGAACGCAACTACGTGTTACTCCACAAGGACGTCAGCACCAGCATCCGCAGCATGGACGACTTCCTGGCCGATCCCACCATCAAGATCGGCGTGATCAAGACCTTCCGCCACGGCAAAGTCTACGATGCGTGGCTGGAGCGCCTGCGCGCCAAAGGCCGCGTGTATGAAGCGCCCGACTACGAAGCCATGCTGCGCCTGTTCAAGGTAGGCCGGGTGCAGGCGGTGATGGCGATCAGCACCGGCTGGTATCCGCTAGTCAAGCAGGAAACCATGGCGGGCAGCTACCGCATCATGGATTGGGCGCCGCCCAAGGATACGGTAGTGGGCGGCCTGATCCTGTCACGCCAACATGTCGATGAAGCGCTGGCGGCGCGTGTCAGCCAGACCATCCGCGCCATGCGCGAAGACGGCACACTCAAGCGCATCTTCGAACGCCACCTCGATCCTGAGCTGGCGGCGCGGCTACTGAACTTTTAAACCGCGTTACCAGTCCAGCTGCGCAGCAGGCCGAGGCCTACCGCCAGCAAGGTCGGACCGATGAACAGGCCGACAAAACCGAACGCCAGCACGCCGCCCATCACGCCCAGCAGTACCAGGATAAACGGCAGGCTGCTGCCGCGCGAGATCAGCACTGGCTTGACCACGTTGTCGACGCCGCTGATCACGAACATCCCCCACACGAGCATGAAGATGGCCCAGCCGGTGCTGCCCTGGTTGAACAGCCAGATGGTGGCGCCCCCCCAGATCAAAGGCGGGCCGACCGGAATCAGCGAGAACAGGAAAGTGGCGACCGACAGCAGTGCCACCGCCGGCACGCCTGCAATCAGGAAGCCGACTGCAGCCACTGCGGCTTGCGCCAGCGCCGTGCCCAGCAAGCCATACATCACGCCACGCACGGTGCGGCTGACGGTGTCAGCGACTGCCACGCTCTGCTCGCCGATCAGCTTATCCATGCCGCTGGCCAGCGCTTGTACGATGGCTTGCCCATCGCGATACAGGAAGAAGCTGACGAACACGGCCAGGCTCACCTGCGCCACGCCGCTGCCCAGCACCATGCCGCCGCCGAGCAGGATACGGCGTCCCGGCTCCAGCAAGTTCTTGGCGACGTTCAGCAACTCCTCGCGATTATGCAGCAGCTTGGCGAGATAGTTGTAGGCGGCTTCGCCGGCCAGCGGGATATCCTTCAGCCACGCAGGTGGATCGAGCGTACCGCTACCCAGGCCTGCTTTCACCTGGTCATAAAAATCGGAAGCGTTGTCGGCGATATTCCACGTCACCAAAGCCAGCGGCACGATGATCAGCAAGGTCAGCCCCACGCTCATCGCCAGCGCGGCAATGGTGCGGCGCTGCTTGAGGCGCGCCAGCAAACGCTGGTACAGCGGCCAGCTGGAAATCGTGATGGCGGCGGCAAACAGGATCGCGGCAAGGAACGGCCGCAGCACGATCAGGCAGCCGATCACCAGCAGGATAACGGCGGCCAGGCGGGTGTAGGGCTGGAAGCGCTGCTGCATGCGATCAGCCCAGCAACAGCTTGATGTCGTGCACGGCCGGCGCGACGCCTTGTCCGTTACGCAGTAGCAGGCGCAGCTTGCCCTGTTTGTCGAACACATAGCTGGCGGCGCTGTGGTCTACCGTGTAATTGTCCTTGCTGCTGCCCGGCACCTTGGTGTAAATCACCTTGAACTCCTTGCCGACAGCGGCGGTCTGTTCCGGCGTGCCGTACAGGCCGATAAAGCGCTTGTCGAAGGCCGGGACGTACTGGGCCAGCAGCTCCTGCGTATCGCGCTCAGGATCGACGGTAACGAACAACACCTGTACCTGATCCGCTTGCGGGCCGAGCTGCTTGAGCACCTCGGTCAATTCCGCCATCGTAGTCGGGCACACGTCGGGGCACTGGGTATAGCCGAAGAACATCACCACCACCTTGCCCTTGAAGTCCGCCATTGTGCGCGGTTTGCCGGTGTGGTCAGTGAGCGCGAAGTCCTTGGCGAACGACGCGCCGGTGAGGTCAGTGCTCTGGAACGCCAGCTTCGGCGCCTCCACCTTCTTCTCGCCGCAGCCGGCCAACAAGGAAACAGCAATCAAAGCAAAGGCGAGAACTTTTTTCATCAGGGCGGATCTTTCAGTTGAACTTGATCGAGCTAGAGCTGGTCTAAGCAACATGATACCGTCTGGGACAGCGAAGTGGCTGCCCTTTTGGGATGAATTGGAATCAGGCTCGCTACGCTTGCGGCACGCGCGACAGCGCTGCCGAAAATGCTTTGGGGACGTAGATCGGTGGGGCGGTATCGATAAAGTGATTAACGTGCACACCGCCCTACACGTTCTTAGAATCTGAGGTAGTGGTCGACCAGCAGGGACAGGAACAGCAAGCCGAGGTACATGATGGACCAGGCGAACGCTTTGCGAGCGATCTGGTCGGTGTAGTGGCGGTAGACTTTCCACGCGTGGCGCAGGAAGATGGCGTTCAGGATGATGGCGCTGACGAGATAAATCAAGCCGCTCATTTGCACCGCGTACGGCAGCAGCGTGGTCGCCGCCAGCGCAATCGAATACAGCCAGACGTGGAACTGGGTGAACTTCATGCCGTGCGTGACCGGCAGCATCGGCAGGCCGGATTTGGCGTAGTCGTCGCGGCGGTACAGCGCCAGGGCCCAGAAGTGCGGCGGAGTCCAGACGAAGATAATCAGCACCAGCAACCACGCCTGCATCGGCACATCATTGGCCACGGCCGCCCAACCCAAGGCCGGCGGCATCGCACCCGACAGGCCGCCGATCACGATATTCTGCGGCGTCGACGGCTTCAGAATCATGGTGTAGATAATCGCGTAACCGAGGAAGGTGACAAAGGTCAGCCACATAGTCAGCGGATTGACCAGCGCGTACAGCATCCACATGCCGGCGCCGCCGATCACCAGCGCAAACACCACGGTCTGCGATACCGAAATATTCCCCAACGCCATAGGACGACGCGCCGTACGCGCCATACGCGCGTCGATCTCGCGTTCGGCCAGACAGTTGACGGCAAACGCCGCCCCCGTCAGCAGCCAGATGCCTACCGTTGCATACAGCACCAGCGACAAACTCGGCAAGCCATCCGGCGTGCCAAGGAACATGCCGATGACGGCACAAAACACGGCCAGGATGGTGACGCGCGGTTTGGTGAGCGCCCAAAATTGCGAGGCGCGGCTCTGAGATTTGCTGCTTACAGTTTGCGTGGTCATGAGAGGTACTTAATCAATGCCGTACCGTCGACGTGGGAGGATGCGAGGCGCTCGATGCTGCCTTTTTTGCAATGTCGTACTGGTACTTAGCCTTGTAGTTTAACATGGTCAGCAAAAGTACCAGCATCGCCGCCCCGGCGTTGTGCAGCACGGCGATGGCCAGCGGGAAGCTCAGGTAGATGGTGGCCACCCCGGTCACGATCTGCGCGCCCAGCGTGAATGCGATGTAGCGGGCGATTTTGTGCAGGTCGTCATGCCCCCATGCGCGCCACGCCGTGTAGCCCGCCACCAGCGCTACCAGGATGCCGAAATTGCGATGCACCCAGTGAATGGCCGTCAGTGCCGAGAACGGCAGGTAGTGGCCAGCGGCAGTCTTGCCCAGCTCGCGCCACAGGGTAAAGCCGTGTTCAAAGTCCATCTCCGGGATCACCTTGCCGCTGCACAGCGGGAAGTCCGGGCAAGCCATTGTCGCGTAATTGGTGCTGGTCCAGCCGCCCAGCGCCAGCTGCACCAGCAGCAGCGACGACGCCACACCAGCCAGCACGCGGATGTTGCGTATGGCCGGCGGCGAGGCGCTGACCAGCGTGCGCGGCGCATGCAGGTGGTTCTGGCGGCCGCCGTACCACGCCAGTATCGCCAGCAAGCCCATCCCCAGCAGCAGGTGGGTGGTGACGATCACCGGTTGCAGCTTCAAGGTGACGGTCCAAGCGCCAAACGCGCCCTGCAGGCAGACGAAGAAGAACAAAGCGGTCGGCAGCCACGGCGCATATTCCTCACGCCGCGTCTTGTGCCACTGATACCAGGCCTGCGCCATCATCGCCACGATCAGCACGCCGATAGTCATGGCGAGGTAGCGGTGAATCATCTCAATCCACGCCTTGACCACGGTTACCGGGCCGGTTGGCATCAGCGTTTCCGCCGCCACAATCTGCTCATGCGCCAGGAAAGGATTGGCGGCGCCGTAGCAGCCCGGCCAGTCCGGGCAACCGAGACCGGAATCGGTCAGGCGCGTGAAGGCGCCAAACACGATCAGGTCAAACGTCAGGAATACGCAGACCCATACCAGCTTGCGGTATTTATTCGCGTCCGACGAAGTCCAGACGATGGCGGCCGGCAGCAGCGCAATCAGCAGCGCCGTGATGGCCATTTGGGCAAGAGTGAGATGCATACAATATTTAACCTATGGCCGAAGCCTTCAACAATTTCGCGATGTCCTTCTGGACCCGCTTGACCTTCTCGATATCGCTGGACACCGCACCTTTCGGGAAGCGCATCATCAGATTGCCCAGCGGGTCGATCAAATACACATGATCCGACGCGCGGTCCGCCGCAACACCCTCCTCCAGTGGCAACCATTTCTCCAGCACGGCGGCCGGCGCGCGCAGCATGCGGGTGCCGTCGTTCACGCGCAGCAGCATGGTTTCCAGCGGCTGGTCATCGGTGATCAGCCACACGCGCTCGATGCGCTCCATCTCCTTGCCCTGCATGGTGCGCAGCTGGCGCATGGCGAACAGCTGGTCCTGGCAGTCCTGCTGGCAGTCGGATGGTCCCACCTTCAGCATAATCCACTTGCCCTTGAAATCTTCCAGCTTGGCCGGCTTGCCGTCCAGCGTGGTGCTGGCCATGGCAGGAATCGGATAGTTGCGCGGATCGATCAGCGCGCCGTAATTGGTCACGCCGCCTTTCGGCTTGACCACGTAATAGGTGAAGTATGACGCAATCAGCGGCGACGCGCACACGGCCAGCACCGCGAACAACTTCCAGCGGCTGCGTTGTTGTTGCTTATTTGGTTTTTCCACGCCTGAATCCATTTGCTACAAAAAAGATAACCGCCATCGCCGCCAGCGCATACCACTGGAAGGCGTAGCCCTGATGTTTTTCCACGCCCAGCGACGGCGCCGGCCAGTCGCGCACCATCTGTGCATCGTCGCCCGATGGCCGGGCCGGCGCGTCCTGCTCCACCACGAACGGCTGCATGGTCAGGCCGCTGTCCTTGGCCAGCTGCAGCGGATCGGCGTTCTGCACGATGGCGTTGGGTGTCAGCGGCGGCGCGGTCCCCAGCTGCATCACATGACCGGCGTTGAGACGCGCCACGCCTTGCACTGTGACCGGGCCCTCGGGCGTGGCATAGCTGGGCAGCTTGTCGCGCACCGCCGGATCGCGCGGCAACCAGCCGCGCGCCACCAGCACGTGCATAGTCGAACCCGATATTTTAAACGGCATCAGCAGGTAGAACCCTGCCTTGCCTTGGTACGGCCGGTTGTCCAGATAGACTGGCCAGCCGCGCACGAATTCGCCGCTGACGGTAACGCGGCGGTAGGCCACGGCATCGGCCGCCACGGGCGCGCCATCCAGCGCCACCGGCGCAGCGCGAGAGCCTTCAGCCATTTTGGCCTGCAGTGCGATTTTCTGTTCAGCGCGGCGCGACTGCCAATTGCCGAGTTGTACGCCCAAGGCCACCACCAGCACCGTGGCCACGAAAGGAATCAATTTAAAGCGGAACGCCATTACAATGGAACCTCGATCAAATCATCACTCCTCATGCTATGAAAATTGCCGTTGCCATCGCGTTCATCCTGATCCTCGGCAGCCTGGGTGCGGCGTTCTTTTTCCTGATGCGCGACAAGGGCCGCAGCAACAACACGGTGCGCGCGCTGGCGGTACGCGTGGCGTTGTCGATCACCCTGTTCCTGCTGATCCTGCTGGCCTACCGCATGGGCTACATCCACCCGACCGGCATCCGCACAGGATAAAAAAAAGCCGCACCGGAGTGCGGCTTTTGCGTCTCTGGATATTACAGCCAGTAGACCACAACGTACAGGCCCAGCCAGACCACATCGACAAAGTGCCAGTACCATGCCGCGCCTTCAAACGCGAAGTGGTGATCCGGCGTGAAGTGGCCTTTCAGCAAGCGGTACAGCACCACCGACAGCATGATCGCGCCCATCGTCACGTGGAAGCCGTGGAAGCCGGTCAGCATGAAGAAGGTGGAACCGTAGATGCCCGAGGTCAGCTTCAGGTTCAGCTCAGTGTAAGCGTGGTGATACTCATAGGCCTGGAAACCCATGAACACTGCGCCCAACAGGATGGTGGCAAACAGCCAGATCGCGGTTTGGGCGCGATGGCCAGCACGCAGCGCGTGGTGCGACAGAGTCAGCGTCACGCCCGAGGTCAGCAGCAGCGCGGTGTTAATGGTCGGGATAGGGAACGGGCCCATGGTCTTGAACTCTTCCACCGTACCGGCCGGCGTCGCGCCGCCCCAGTGCGCGGCAAAGTCCGGCCAGATGAATTTGTGATCAAGGTCGCCCAGCCACGGCATCGAAATCGTGCGCGCATAGAACAGCGCACCGAAGAAGGCGCCGAAGAACATCACCTCCGAGAAGATGAACCACCCCATCGACCAGCGATACGAATAGTCGATCCGTTGGCTGTACAAGCCGCCTTCCGATTCCTTGATGGCGTCGCCAAACCAGAAGTACAGCACGGTCAGCGTGAACAGGATACCAATCAGGTTAGCCGCCGGTCCCCACGGTGCATCATTGACCCAGCCGGAAGCACCGGCCATCGTCAGCAACATGGACAAGCCAGCCAGCAGCGGCCAGCGCGATGGACCGGGCACGTAGTAGTACGGTGCTGCGCCGCCGTGCGTATGTGTGGAACTCATCTTCATCTCCCTAATCAACTTTTATTTAGCTACTACGAGTTTGACGATAGTTATCAGTAATCCTATGAACAGCGCCACCGCCAGCAAGGCCGCGACGATGATGTGGAGCGGGTTCATGCCCTGCTGGTCCTCATCAAAATCGCGCTTGCGGCGCAGGCCGACAAACGACCACAGCACCGCCTTCACCGAATACAGGAAGCCGGGCTTTTTGCTCATCTAGTTGGCCGCCGTCTTGACCAGACCGCCACCCACCTCGAAGAAGGTGTACGACAGCGTGATCGTCTTCACGTCCTTGGGCAGTTTCGGATCGATGTAAAACACCACCGGCATCTGCCGTGCTTCACTAGCCTTCAAGGTTTGCTGCTTGAAGCAGAAGCACTCCACTTTCAAAAAATACGGCATGGCGCTTTGTGGCGCGTAGCTTGGTATGGCTTGCGCGTTCATCTCGCGCTTCTGGGTGTTGACCACTTCGTACATCACCGTGGTCAGCTCGCCCGGATGCACCGTCATGCTGTTGACCGTCGGCCGGAAGCGCCATGGGCCTTGCGCGTTGCCGTCGAATTCGATGGTCACGTCGCGGGTCTTGTCCACCTGCGTGTTCTGGTCAACAGTGACAGTGCCGTCTTTTTGCGTCAACACGTTCAGCCCCAGTGCTTCACAGATCTGGCGGTAGAACGGATTGAGCGCGTAGGCAAAGCCGAACATCGCGACTGCAATGATCAACAGCTTGCGCAGCAGGATGCGGTTATCCATCTCAGCTCAACCACATCCGTTTGACAAACACCGACACGAAGAAAAACAAGGCTACCCCGCCCAAAATCAGGGCGGTGCGCAGGTTGTTCGGCTTAGGTTGGCCGCTCATGATTATTTGAACTGCGGTGGGGTTTCAAAGGTGTGGAACGGCGCCGGCGACGGCACAGTCCACTCCAGGCCTTCCGCGCCATCCCAAGGCTTGGCTTCCGCTTTTTTGCCGCCACGGATGGTCGGGATGATCACGCCGAACAGGAAGAACACCTGCGACAGGCCGAAACCAAACGCGCCGATGGTGGCAATCATGTTGAAGTCGGTGAACTGCGCCGAGTAGTCGGCATAGCGGCGCGGCATGCCGGCCAGACCCAGGAAGTGCATCGGGAAGAAGGTGACGTTGAAGGTGATCAGCGACAGCCAGAAGTGCGCCTTGCCCATGGTCTCGTTGTACATATGGCCGGTCCATTTCGGCGACCAGTAGTAGAAGCCGGCGAACAGCGCGAACAGCGAGCCGGCCACCAGCACGTAGTGGAAGTGCGCCACCACGTAGTAGGTATCTTGCAGCTGGATGTCGATCGGGGTCACCGCCAGGATCAGGCCGGTGAAGCCGCCGATGGTGAACACGAAGATGAAGCCCACGGCAAACAGCATCGGGGTTTCAAAGGTCATGGAGCCGCGCCACATGGTAGCGATCCAGTTGAACACTTTGACGCCGGTCGGCACCGCGATCAGCATGGTGGCGTACATGAAGAACAGTTGCGAGGTCACCGGCATGCCGGTGGTGAACATGTGGTGAGCCCAGACGATGAACGACAGGATCGCGATCGACGCGGTGGCGTACACCATCGAGGCGTAGCCGAACAGCTGCTTGCGTGCAAACGCCGGCAGGATCTGCGAAACGATGCCGAACGCCGGCAAAATCATGATGTACACCTCCGGGTGACCGAAGAACCAGAAGATGTGCTGGTACATGACCGGATCGCCGCCGGCGGCCGCGTTGAAGAAGGAGGTGCCGAAGTGGCGGTCGGTCAGCGTCATGGTGATGGCGCCTGCCAGCACCGGCATCACAGCGATCAGCAGGTAGGCGGTAATCAGCCAGGTCCAGCAGAACATCGGCATCTTCATCAAGGTCATGCCCGGCGCGCGCATGTTGAGAATGGTGACGATGATGTTAATCGAACCCATGATCGACGAAGCGCCCATCAGGTGCATCGCGAAAATACCCATGTCCATGCCCATGCCCATTTGCGTCGACAGCGGCGCGTACAGGGTCCAACCAGCAGCGGTAGCACCGCCCGGCACCAGGAAGGACGTGGCCAGCAGCAGCGCTGCCGGTGGCAGCAGCCAGAACGAGAAGTTGTTCATACGGGCAAACGCCATGTCCGATGCGCCGATTTGCAGCGGGATCATCCAGTTGGCGAAGCCGACGAAGGCCGGCATGATGGCGCCGAACACCATCACCAGGCCGTGCATGGTGGTCAGCTGGTTGAAGAACTCCGGCTGGAAGAATTGCAGGCCCGGCTTGAACAGCTCGGTACGGATGCCCAACGCCAGCACGCCGCCCGACAACAGCATGACGAAGGAGAACCACAGGTACAGCGTGCCGATATCCTTGTGGTTGGTAGCGAACAGCCAGCGCGACAGACCATGCGGATGGTCATGTGCGTGGTCGTGGTCGTGTGCGTGATCCAAAGTGCTCGTGCTCATGTGTAACGCTCCTGATTACTTACGTGCAGCCACGACTTCGGCTGGTTGAACGATGTTCTCGGCGGCCTTGTTCGACCAGCTATTGCGGGTGTAAGTAATCACAGCCGCGATATCCGTATCCGACAGTTGCTTCCAAGCTGGCATTTCGGCAGGATATTTCCCGCTCTTCTTACCGTGCAGCAGAACGTTGATCTGTTCAGCCTTAGGACCATTCACCACTTCCGAGCCATCCAGCGCAGCGAAAGCAGCCGGCACACCCTTGCCGTTAGGCTGGTGGCAGACCACGCAGTTGGTGTTGTAGACTTTTTCGCCTTTGGTTTTCAGCTCATCGATGGTCCAGGTTTTGTTTGGATCATCCGCCAGTGCGGCCATTTCTTTTTTCTTGCCATCGACCCAGGCGGTGTACTCGGCGTCGGTGACCACGCGCACCACGATCGGCATGAAGGCGTGCTCCTTGCCGCACAGTTCCGAGCAGTAGCCGCGGAAGGTGCCGGTGTGTTCAGCCTTGAACCAAGTGTCGCGCACGAAGCCAGGAATCGCATCCTGCTTGACGGCGAAGGCCGGGATCGACCACGAGTGGATCACGTCGTTGGCAGTGGTGATCATGCGGACCTTGCGGTGCACTGGCACCACCACTTCATTGTCGACTTCCATCAGGTAGTTGTCGCCGCGCTTCTCGGTAGGCTCAAAGCCCGGTGCGCCGACTTGCGCGCGCGGAGTGGACAGGTTGGACAGGAAGGAAATGCCTTCGCCCTCGCCCTTCAGGTAATCGTAGCCCCACTTCCACTGCATGCCGGTGACCTTGATGGTGATGTCGGCGTTGGAAGTATCCTTCATGCCGACCACAGTACGGGTAGCTGGCAGCGCCATGCCGATCACGATCAGAAACGGCACGATGGTCCACGCGACTTCAACCGCCGTCGATTCGTGGAAAGTAGCTGGCTTGTGGCCCAGCGACTTGCGGTGCTTGAAGATGGAATAGAACATCACGCCAAACACTGCAACGAAGATGACCAGGCAGACGCCCATCATCCAGTTGTGCAGGCTATAGACTTCGGTGGCGATTTGGGTGGCGGGAGGTTGCAGGTTCAGTTCATTGGCGATTGGTCCGCCGGTGCCGCCTGTCGCTGCGGCGTAGGTGCCAGTGCTTGCTGCGGTCTCAGCTGCCCACGCTGGCATACCGGCTGCCAGCATCGACAGTCCGAGCATCAACGCTTGAAGTCGCTTCGCATGTTTCATGTTTTCCCCAACTGCCCAAGAAATTAAAATAATTTTTTTAACGTCTTACCGGCTGATCGGTGAACTGAACCGGCGACGCTCCTTAAACAACTTACGCCGGCCTGTCCGTACTGCTGGGGAACAACCCTGGCGCTCGATTCTGCTTAATGCAACTGCTCGTTCGTGCTCGATGTAACCTGATTTCGCCGGGGGTCGCGGTTTTATAGCTGGCGACGTAACATGCTGGCAAAATTAGTGAATGATTATATAGAACAAAAACGATGCACATCAACAAATAATCGATTTCACAACTTTGGTGTTGCCAAGGGCTTTACGCCGCATGGCAACATACCTTCCCCTCTCAGCGCGGCTTGCGCGGGGGATCAAAACGGATAATGGCTTCGCCCTTGGAAGTCACCTTTGGGGCCGGCCGGAAGGCGTGACCGTAGATAACTTCAAAGGTCAGGCCGAGTTTCCCATCGGAACGACGACCGCGTTCCAGCGCGTCCAGCATGCGCTGCCAGGCCTGTTTGCCCATCATGCTGCGGCGCAACGTTGTCAGCGGATTACCACCCAATGCGCGTACGTCAGCCAGCAACGCTTGTGGCGTATCGTAGGTCACCGTGATGGTTTCCATGTCCAAAACCGGGGTCGAAAACCCGGCTTCGACCAGCTGATCGCCAAAATCGTGCATATCGACGAAGGGCAGCACGTGCGGCGCCAGGTCAGCTTCGGCAAACGCAGTGCGCACTTCGCGCAGCGAGTCGGGGCCGAAGGTGGAAAACATCAGCAGGCTATTCACGCGCAGCACGCGGCGCCATTCGGCAAACACGCGGTCCGGCTGCGGATGCCAGTGCAGCGCCAGGTTGGACCAGATCAGGTCCAGCGAGTTCGGGCCCAGCGGCAGCTCGGCGAAATCGCCGCACAACAGGTCGACGCCGCTTTTGGACGGTAGCAGTTTGCTCAATAGCTGGTTCAGCGAGGACGACTTGGCGCCCGGGCCCTGCGCGGCGCGCAGCATGGCTTCGGCGGCGTCCAGGCCGAGGATTTGGGCAGCGGGATAAGCTTTTTGCAACAAAGGCAGGTCGGCGCCGGTTCCGCAACCGGCATCCAAAACGCGCTGAGGCGCTATTTTAATCAATTCCAGCCGGTCGAACATGCGCGAAGATACCTCACGGCGCAGGAAATCGGCGGTCTGAATGCGTTCAGGGCGGGAAAACAGCTTGCGCACGCGTTCAAGGTCGATCGGGGCGCTGAGTTTGGGGGGATTAGCGGGGACTTGCATGGCGATGAGTCGTTGTAATGCGATAATGTCGGCAGTGTACATGGTTGCACGCCATCGCGACGACGGCCGGGCCGGTTTTCAGCGCGGAGGCATGGCATGAATGATAAGATAAACCGGACGACAACGGCTCCGGCCGGGCTGCGGCAGTGGCTACAGCGGCACGCCGGCGCGCTGCTGGGACGGCTACTGCCGAACAACTGCGCCCTATGCGGCGGAGACAGCGACGACGCGCTGTGCCCCGGCTGCACAGCCCAGTTCTTCGGTCCGACCGCCGCCATCGCCCGCTGCCCACGCTGCGCCAACCCGCTACCAGAGCGGCCTGAACATTCGGGGTCAGCTCTGTCATTCGGACACGAGCTCGACCGAACTCCGGGGTCAGGTCCGCCATTTCTACACGGGCTCGACGCTCAGTTGTGCGGCAGCTGCCTCGCCGAGCCGCCCGCTTTCGACCGCACGCTGGTCGCTGCCGACTATGCTTTACCGGTCGACCAGCTGGTTTTGCAGCTAAAATTCGGCCATCGCCTGGCGCTGGCCCCGCTGTGCGCCCGCTTGCTGCGCGACGCCGTGTTGTCCCATCCGGACTACACGCTGCCCGCCCTGCTCTGCCCGGTGCCGCTAGGACCGCGCCGTTTGGCCGAGCGGGGCTACAACCAGGCGCTGGAAATCGCCAGGCCGCTAGCACGCAGCATGGGGGTAGCCTTGCATGCGCGGCTGGTGGTCCGCGTACATGAAACCGCCGCCCAGAGCAGCGTCACGCCCGAGCGGCGCCAGCAGAATATCGCCGGCGCTTTCGCCGTGCCGGACGCAGCACTGGTGGCAGGCCGCCACATCGGCGTCGTCGACGACGTGATGACCAGCGGCCGCACCCTGAACGAACTGGCGGCGACATTGAAACGCCACGGCGCGGCGCAGGTGAGCAACCTGGTGTTCGCCCGCACGCCGCCGCATTGATTTAACAAAGGAAGAGCATATGTTCCACGTAGTCCTGGTCCACCCAGAAATCCCGCCGAACACCGGCAACGTCATCCGCCTGTGCGCCAACACTGGCGCGCAGCTGCATCTGATCGAGCCGCTAGGCTTCCCGCTGGAAGACTCCAAGCTCAAGCGCGCCGGCCTCGACTACCACGAGTACGCGCGCATGAAAGTGCACAAGGACTGGGATGCCTTCCTGGCCGAGATCCAGCCGGACACCAGCCGCATGTACGCCATGACCACCCACGGTTCGTCGCCGTTCGGGCAGTGCAGCTTCCAGCCGGGCGACGTGTTCGTGTTCGGCTCCGAGACCGCCGGTCTGCCGGTGGCGCTGCGCGAAAGCTTCCCGCCCGAGCAGCGTATCCGTCTGCCGATGCGCCCCGATAACCGCAGCATGAATTTGTCGAACACCGTGGCAGTGGTGGTGTTCGAAGCCTGGCGCCAGAACGGCTACGCCGGCGGCGCCTGAAGCGTATTGAGTTTGCTCAAAGATCCTGCTCGCGTGTCCGAATGACAGAGCTGACCCCGAATTGGGGGCGCGCGTGCAGCCACACCGAGGCTGCCACGCCGGCAATCAGCAAGATGATCGCGCACAGCTCCAGCGGACGTGGTGCCTGATGCTGGTACAGGAAGCCGTACAACAGGCCGAATAAGGTTTCAAACAGCAGCAGCTGGCCGGATAGCGTCACCGGCACGCGCCGGCTCGCGAGATTCCACAGCTGGTTGCCGATCACCGACGCGCCCAGCGCGACAATCGACACCACGCTCCAGAAACGCAGCCAGTCGCGCACCGCGCCGCTTTCGCCCGGACCGCCGGCCCAGCCGCCGCAGTAAGCCACGACCGCCAGCAACAACGCCACCACGCCGGTACTCAGCCCATACAAGCCCGACCACTCCGCGCCACTGAAATGCGGATTCCGCTTGAGGAAGCGAGCGTTGTCCACTGCGTACCACGTCCAACACAGCAGCGCGCCAAATGCGCACAGCATGCCCAGCGCGACAATCGGCCACGTCTGGCCGCCCACTGCGGCGTGCGTGAACACATCAACGTTGATGCAAACGATGCCAGCCACCACCAGCGCCAGCGGCCACGCCAACTGACGCAATGGCAGCGCGCCATGGTCGCGTCGCCCCAGCAAGGTCACGCTCAACGGCAGCAATCCGATAATCAGCGAAGCCGCCGCCACGCCCGCCAGCTGCACGCCAGTCGACAACAGCAGGTAGTAGACGATATTCCCTGCCAACGCATGGCGCAGCAGCACCCAGGCATCCTCACGCGTCAGGCGGCGTAGCAGGCCGCTCAAGCGCGGCATCAACAGCACCAAGGTAATCAAGCCATATGCCAGATAGCGCCCCAGCGCCAGCTCCACCGGCGAGAACTCCGCCAGCCAGCGCGGCATCACAAAAATCATGCCCCAGAAGGCACCGGCCGCAAGGCCGCATAAAACGCCATACCACATAACAATCCCCTTTCAAGGGATAGTGTGGCGGTAAGCGGCAGCGAAAGATTGTGCAGGACTAGCGGATTTTTGTCTGATTCTGCTTGCGGTAGGCGAGCGGCGTGATATCCATCGCACGGCGCATGGCGTGCGTCAGCGCGCTCTGGTCGGCGTAACCGGCCAGCGTGGCCAACTGCGCAATCGGCAGCGAGGATTCCACCAACTGGCGGCAAACGAAACGCAAGCGCATGGCGTTCAGCCAGGCCAGCGGCGTAGTATCAAGCTCATAGCGGAACACGCGATGCAGGCGGCTCACGCTCAGGCAAGCCACTTGCGCCATGCTCTCGGCATTCCACGGCTTGCCGGGCGATGCTTCAAACTGCGTCAACGCAGCTTGCAGGCGCGAGGCCAGACGTATCGGCTGCTGCGTCAACGACTCCAGCAGCAACGGCGTCCAGTTAGCCAGCACGCCCACACTGGCCGCGCCCTGCGCTTGCAGCATGCCCATGAAATCAATCAGCTTGGAGGCCGCAGCGCTGACCGGCGCAAACGGGCGTGCAGCCAGCAAGCCCGCCGTCTCCGGCTGCACGGCGGACAAATCAAAATCGAGAATCAACGAAGCATTCGGCTCATGCGAAAACTGCGTGTGCACCAGTCCCGGCGCGATGAAGGCGGCGCGCAGCGGATGCAGCAGCTCGCCCTGACCATTGATGTCCAAGGTCAGCTTGCCACGCAACGGCAAAACCATCTGAGCGAAATCGTGCGCATCCGAGAACGGATCGTCGTAGCTGCGCAAATCGATTTCGGTCGGGTTCATCGCCGTGCGCCCCACATGGCCAGCAGCGCCAGCAAACCCGCGCCGAGCACGCCGACCAGCAGCGTGGTGCCGGCCATGATGGCGGCGGGATTACGCAAGCCGGAGAATTCGGCAGCAAACGCCAGCACCACCGCTGTCACCAGCTGCGCCGGCAGCACGAAACGCAGATTGCGAAACGCCCACGGATTCTCGCGCAACCAGAATTTGCGCGCCACCATCAGCGGCGGCCCCCACAGCGCCAGCAGGAACGCCAGCACCGCCACCAGGATCAGGATGATCCTCATTTGAACGAGCGCACTCTGGCTAACAACTTGGTGGTCGAGCGGTCATGCTCGAAGTCGATCGCCACCGCTTCGCCGCCGTAGGCGATTACCGCCTTGCCTTCCGGGATCGCATCCATCTGGTAATCGCCGCCCTTGGCGTAGATTTCCGGACGCGCTTCCTGCACCACTTCCAGCGCCGTGTCCTCGTCAAAGTCCACCACCAGGCTGACCGATTCCAAGGAAGCCAGCACTGCCATGCGATCACCGCAGTTGTTCAGCGGACGATCATCGCCCTTGCCCAAGCGCTTGACCGACGCATCGGTATTTGCCGCCACCACCAGCGACGCGCCCAGCGCGCGCGCCTGCGCCAGATAGGTCACGTGACCACGATGCAGGATGTCGAACACGCCGTTGGTCAGCACCACCGGTTTCGGCAGTGCAGCGACACGGGCGGCCAGTTCGGCGCGGGTACAAATCTTGTCTTCAAATTGAGGCATAGTCTTAAGTTTTAACTCTTAGGTCTTAGGTTCTTCGTCTTCAGTTTTTTCTTCTTCGATGCTCAGCGAGCCGAACGCGCTGCCACCTTCGCCCGGTTCGGGACGCCCGCCATGCAGCTTGATCTGCAAACGCAGGCCGTTGGCTGAATCGGCGTTGCGCAGCGCTTCTTCATACGCGATGTAGCCCTTATTATAAAGTTCGAACAGCGCCTGGTCGAAAGTGCACATGCCCAGCTCGCGCGACTTGTGCATGATTTCCTTGATCGCCTGGAAGTTCCCCTTGAAGATCATCTCGGCAATCGTCGGTGTGTTGAGCAGGATTTCAATCGCCGCCTTGCGCCCTTTGCCATCTTCGGTACGCACCAACCGCTGCGACACAATCGCCCGCAGGTTGGACGACAAGTCCATCAACAGCTGGTTGCGCCGCTCCTCCGGGAAGAAGTTGATGATGCGGTCCATGGTCTGGTTGGCGTTATTCGCGTGCAGCGTACCCAGGCACAGGTGGCCGGTCTCGGCAAATGCAATCGCATGCTCCATGGTTTCCGTATCGCGGATCTCGCCGATCAGGATCACGTCCGGCGCCTGGCGCAGCGTGTTCTTCAGCGCGTTGTGCCACGAGCGCGTATCGACGCCCACCTCGCGGTGCGTGATCAGGCAACCTTTGTTCTTGTGCACATACTCAACCGGATCTTCCACCGTGATGATGTGGCCAGCCGAATTGGCATTGCGATAGTCGATCATCGCCGCCAGCGTGGTCGACTTGCCGGAACCGGTCCCACCCACCACCAGCACCAGCCCGCGCTTGGTCATGATGATGTCCTTCAGCACCTCCGGCAGCGCCAGCTTTTCCAGCGACGGAATCTCGGACGCAATGGTACGGATCACCATCGCCACGTTCTGCTGCTGCACAAACACGTTGACGCGGAAGCGGCACACCTCCGGCAAGGAGATCGCGAAATTACATTCCAGCTCGGATTCAAACTCCGCCTGCTGTTTCTCGTTCATGATCGACAGCGCCAAGGCGCGCGTCACGCTGCCAGTCAGCTTCTGCTGGCTGAGCGGCTTCATCGCGCCTTGCGATTTCATACTCGGTGGGAAATCTGCAGAGATGAACAAATCCGACCCGCCCGTGTGATGCATCACCTTGAGCAGTTTGTGCAGGTAAGCCTGCGCTTCTTCAGGACCAAATGTGGAGGACATACATCGCCTTTCGAGATTTACGCTGCATTATATCGACAGCATTCCGCTACAATAGCTCAACTTGGCGTTCCTATATTGCATCCCAGCATCGCCTGTGTTCAAATACATTCATGACTCTGACCGAACTGAAATACATTGTCGCCGTTGCCAGGGCGAAGCACTTCGGACATGCGGCCGAGGCCTGTTACGTTGCCCAGCCGACGCTCTCGGTCGCCATCAAGAAACTCGAAGATGAATTGGGCGTGGTCCTGTTTGAACGGGGCGGCGCTGAAATCTCGGTCACCCCGCTCGGCGCGCAAATCGTCGCCCAGGCCGAGCGCGTGCTGGAACAAACCGCCGCCATCAAGGAACTCGCCAAGCAGAACAAGGACCCACTGGCCGGCCCGCTGCGCCTTGGTGTGATCTACACCATCGGTCCGTATCTGCTGCCGCCGCTGGTCAAAGGCATGATCGACAAAGTGCCGCAGATGCCTTTAATCCTGCAAGAGAACTTCACCGTCAAGCTGCTGGAAATGCTGCGCCAGGGCGAGCTCGACGCCGCCATCATGGCGCTGCCGTTGCCGGAACACGGTATGGCCATGCAAGTCTTGTATGACGAGCCGTTCGTGGTCGCCATGCCGTCCCAGCACCCGTGGACCAAGCGCAAGAGCGTGCCGGCCGACGATCTGAAAACCGAAAATATGCTGTTGCTTGGTAACGGACACTGCTTCCGCGATCAGGTACTGGAAGTATGTCCCGAGATGGCCCGTTTCTCTGCGCCGGGCAATGGCATGCAGCGTACGTTTGAAGGTTCGTCGCTTGAAACCATCCGTCACATGGTGGCCAGCGGCATCGGCCTGACCGTGCTGCCACGCGCCTCGGTGCCGGACATGGAGACCAAGGAAGGCATGCTGCAATTCCGTCCGTTCGACGATCCCGCGCCATCGCGCCGCGTGGTCATCGTGTGGCGTAAAAGCTTCACCCGCAAGGCCGCCATCGATGCGGTGTGCGAGGTGGTGGCATCGTGCAACCTGCCGGGCATTACCACCCTCTGCGCTGAACAATGACGAGCTTGGGCAGGATTTGCGATAATCACCGCTTTCCTGTTTCCTGACCTCGTCCCATGAACAAGCTGCAGCTCTACTTCCGCCTGATCCGCCTGGACAAACCCATCGGCACCGTCTTGCTGCTGTGGCCTACGCTGTCAGCGATGTGGATGGCATCCAACGGCGTGCCGGACTGGCATCTGCTGCTGATCTTCACGCTCGGCACCTTCCTGATGCGCTCGGCCGGCTGCGCAATCAACGACTACGCCGACCAGGACATCGATAAATTCGTCAAGCGCACCGCCCAACGGCCGATCACCAGTGGCCGCATCAGCGGCAAGGAAGCGCTGGCGATTGCCGCCATCCTGACCATCATCGCCTTCTGCCTGATCCTGCCGCTGAATGCGCTGACCAAGCAGATGTCGGTGGCGGCAGTCATCCTGGCCGGCAGCTATCCTTACTTCAAACGCTTCTTCGCGATCCCGCAGGCTTACCTTGGCATTGCGTTTGGTTTCGGCATTCCGATGGCGTTTGCCGCGATACACAACCAGGTACCGCCGCTGGCGTGGCTGCTGCTGATCGGGAATGTGTTCTGGACGCTGGCCTACGATACCGAATACGCCATGTGCGACCGCGAGGATGACCTGAAGATCGGCATCAAGACTTCCGCGATCACCTTTGGCCGTTACGACGTCGCCATCATCATGCTGTGCTACACGCTGCACCTGGCGATTGTGCTAGTGTGCGGCTGGCAGCAAGGCTTGCGCTTCTGGTTCGTGGGCGGACTGGCGGTGGCAGCGGGCCTGGCCATCTACCACTACACCCTGATCCGCAACCGCGACCCTGCGGCGTGCCTGTACGCCTTCCGCCACAACAACTGGCTGGGCGGCGTGGTCTTTGCCGGCGTGGCGCTGGACTACGCGCTGCGCTAAGCCGCACGATTGAGCGGGCGCAAAACGGCGACATCAACGATACTTACACTGGCTGTTTTCTCCCCCGTGAACCAGAGGCCATTATCATGGAACCGACCAACACCATCGCCGAATCCCAAGCCGCCAGCAGCACCATGCGCGACCGCCTGATGGACGATCTGCAGCACACCATCGGCGAAGCCGAGCAATGGCTGCAGGACAGCGCCGGCGAAACCGCAGGCGGCGGTAGCTCCGAAACCCGTTCCCGTTTCGACGACACCCTGCGCACTGCGCGCAGCGACCTGCACAAGCTGGAAGACAGCATCCTCGCCCACGGCCGCAACGCCGCCGACAACGTCAACATCTACGTGCAAGACAACCCGTGGAAAGCGGTCGGCATCGGCGCCGCACTGGGCGTCGTCATCGGCATGCTCATCTCGCGCAAATAGTCACATCCGCTCCACGAAGCCCGGGCCGACGAAGGTGCGCTGGGCATTACCGCGCTCGGCTTGCTTGTGCTGCAGATGACGCTCGGTACGGCTGCGCTCCCCTGCCGCCACAGCCAGTTCCGCCAGCTTGATCGCCAACAGTTGGGCAGCAAGCTTTTTGTTGGCATGCTGGCTGCGCTGGGATTGCACCTTGACCGACAGTCCACTTGCCACATGGGTGGCACGGATTGCGCTATCAGTCTTGTTGACGTGCTGCCCGCCTGGTCCAGATGCACGCGTTGCCTCGTAGCGGATTTCACTATCACTCGATGGCAGGGCAGGAGGATGCAACGCCGCACCTTGCAGGAACCAGTTCTTGCGCTTGTGCTGCTTGCGATAGGGACTGTCACACACCCACAAAATACTGCCGGTCCAGCGCTGCGCCAGCGTGTTTGCGGCATCTCCCTCCAATTCCAGCAACACCGAACGTAGCGTGCCGCCGACGGGGCCGTCCGCCTGCTCGATCAGCGTGAGGCCTACGCCAGCAGCATGGGCCTCTTCCTCCAGCCGCTTCAGCGCATGCGTCACGCCGAGGCAACACTCGGCCGGTCCCGTATTCGCGGTTAAATGTAGCCAGCTCATTCGCAGCACTCCCCACGTGTTTTGTACGTCAATACCGGCTTGCTGCGATAGACCACGCGAACCAATCCAGCGCCGACCAGGCAATCGAGCACGCTGTCGACGTTTTTATATGCCTGCGCCGCCTCCTCGTAAATCAAAGCACGGTCATTGCAAATCACGCGTCCACCCAGCGAAGTCCGGCTCAACTGGGCCGGCGTGGCGATCTTGAACAAACGGCCCTTGCAATCCGAGCGCTGCCACTTGCGGCCTGCGCCATGTGCCAGTGAGTACAAGCTGGTTGCACCCTGCCCTGCGAGCGGTTCCAGCATGTAGCTGTAGTCGTCACGCGAGCCGGGCAGCATCACCAATCCCTGGTCGCTGGGTGTTGCGCCCTTGCGGTGCAGCCAGCCTTGCTGGCCGTCGATATGCGCAGGCGTGACCGTATTGTGATTGACGTCCAGTAGCAGCTCGCTTCCGCAACGCAAGCGATGCAGGATGCGGGTGCCGATCAGAATGCGGTTTAGTTCCGCAAACTGCACGGCGGCATCATGCTGCCGTAGGTAAGCGGCCGCCTCGCCGGCCGCCAAGCCGGCATGGCCGGCAGCTTCCACGTGAGCGGACAAGATGGCCTGCCCCAAGCCACGCGAACCGCTGTGCACCAGCAGCTGCAAGCTCTTGCTCGCCACACCGGCGCGTGATGCGGTGTCGGCGCACGCCATCTGATCGACGACCTGGAGTTCCGCAAAATGATTGCCACGGCCGATGGTACCGAGCGAGCGCAAATGCGACACATCAAGTCCGGCGGCGATGAGCGCGCGTGACAGCGCATCGCGCCGCTCCAGCAGCGCAGGATCGAACTGCACCAGCGCATCCCACTCGTCATCGTCGACCAGCGCATCGAGATTGCCGATTTGTTTGTCGATCTTGTCGAGCTTGGCCTTGCCGGCCAAAATATCCGTCTGCCATAGCGCCATGCCGCAGCCGATGTCATTACCAACCAGCGCCGGATACAAATGGCCGACGCTGAAGAACGCCGCACCGACTGGATAGCCGCGCCCCGGATGCAAGTCCGGCAGGCCGACTACTCGCATCATGCCGGGCAAATTGGACGTTGTTTTTGTTTGCTGTAGTGCTGCATCCTCAAGCCACAGGCGATCGGATGCGATGACCGATACACGGTCATGCTATGCTGGTCTAAACCACCACAATGGGGACAATGGCATGCAGGCGATACAGGGGCGAATGAAATACCTGCGCAATGCGGAAGCGTTTTGCGCGGCGTTCTTGCCGCTGCTGTTCTGGTGGGATTGGGCCAGGTCCGACACGCCGGTGGCGTGGGAGGTGCGGATCGCCGCAACTACGTTGATGAGCGCCATCCTGCTGCAAGGGGCGCTGTACTGGCACCTCAAGCTGCAAGCCTTCAAGCTGCACCAGTCCTTGCCAGGCTGGTTCCAGCAGCTGTACACCGCATTCAAATACGCTAACGTGATGGGTATAGCCGCCGTGCTGGCACTGGTCGCCAGCCGCAGCACAAGCGTCACCAACGAAGATCTGGGCTGGGCTGGGTGCGTGCTATTGCTGGTGGTGGCGGAGCAAATCAACTACTACCACTACCAGCTGATGTACGACACCCGAGGCGCCTTCGCCTACCTGCGTCGCCACGGCCGCCTGCGCGAAGCCGCCCTCGCTCTCGACCTCAAACGCAGCAAAACCAACACCATCTAGTTTCATCAGTTTGCGCAAAACATACTGTTATACTCGATTCATAAAATCAAAATTTCGGGAGACTGTAGATGAACAAGGCGTTACGCGCGGTTGTACTATGTGGTTCCATTGGCGTTGTCGTCAGCGCCTGCACCAAGACCGATGGACCGGCTCCTTCAGCCGATAAAGTCAGCGCCGATGCGGCGTTCCAGAAGAAGCTGCAGGAGCAGCTGCTGGACGCTAAACCTGGCAGCGTGATCGAGATCCCGGCCGGCACTTATCACCTCACCTCCGGCCTCACCCTGCGCGGCGACGGCGTTACCATCCGCGGTGCAGGCATGGAGAAAACTGTCCTGTCGTTCAAAGGCCAGGTCACCGGACCGGAAGGCTTGCTGGTCTACGGCAACAGCTTCACCATCGAAAACCTCACCATCGAAGACTCCAAGGGCGATGGCCTGAAGATCAACGACGGCGACACCATCACAGTGCGTAAAGTCAAAGTGCAGTGGACCGGCGGCCCGAAAGTGACCAACGGCGCCTACGGCATCTACCCAGTCAAAACCAAGAACGTGCTGATCGAAGACAGCGTGGCCATCGGCGCATCTGACGCCGGCATCTACGTCGGTCAGTCGAACGGCGTAATCGTGCGCCGCTCGCGCGCCGAAGGCAATGTGGCCGGCATCGAAATCGAAAACACGGTCAACGCCGACGTCTACGACAACGTGGCGACCAACAACACCGGCGGCATCCTGGTGTTCAACATGCCCAACCTGTCGCAGCCGGGACACAGCACCCGCGTGTACAAGAACAAGGTCGACAAGAACAACCTCGGCAACTTCGCCGCGCGCGGCACCGCTGTGGCCAGCGTGCCGGCCGGTTCAGGCATCGTCATCAACTCCAACTCCAAGGTGGAGATTTTCGATAACGACGTGACCGAGAACCAGACCGCCAACGTCATCATCTCCAGCTACCACTCGACTGGCTACTTCACCGAAAAAGGCGTGTCGGCGAATTACGATCCGTATCCGAAAGCCATCTACGTCTACGGCAACCGCTTCAAGGGCGGCGGCGATTCGCCGGATGGCCTCGACCTGAAAGCGCTGAAGATCGCCATGTACGGCCTGAGCGGCCACCTGCCGGACGTGCTGTGGGACGGCTACGTCGACACCAAGCTGATGGTTAAAGGCGTACTGCCAGCTGAGCAGCGCATCTGCGTGCAAAACGACGCCGCCGTGCTCAACGCCGACGGCCCGAACAAGTACAAAAATCCAAGCAAGGACGCCGCGCCATTCCGCTGCGAACTGGCCAAACTGCCACCTGTCTCTATCGTTCAACTCGCCGCACAGTCATGATGTTTAAACACGCAATTCGTCCGCTGCTGGCGGCGGCGTGCGCGCTCGCCCTCTCCGCTTGCACGCAAAGCCAGAAGCCGGTCAACTTCATCGCCGAAGGCAATCCGGAAAAACTCAGCGACTGGCATTTGATGGCCGTCGCCAGCAGCAAGCTGCAACTGAACAAGGACGTGGTGCCGTACGACCTGAACACGCCGCTGTTCACCGACTACGCCCACAAGCTGCGCACGATCTGGATGCCGAACGGCGGCAGCGCGGTGTACAACGCCGATACCTCGTTTGACTTCCCGATCGGCACCATCATCAGCAAGACCTTCTACTATCCGAAAGGCGCGGACGGCAAGACCGTGCTGGCCAATTACGATAGCGACGGCGACCAGCTCGACACCAGCAAGGTGCGCCTGATCGAAACCCGCTTGCTGGTGAAACGCACCAACGGCTGGATCGCCCTACCCTACGTGTGGAACGCCGACCAGACCGACGCCGTGCTGTCCCGTACCGGCGACCAGATCCCGTTGGAAGTCACCCACGAAGACAAGAGCGTCAACAAGCTGACCTATGTAGTGCCGAATGTGAACCAGTGTGCATCCTGCCACGTGGCCGATGTGAAATCGCGCCAGTTCCAGCCGATCGGCCTGAAAGCACGCCACCTGAACCGCGACTACACTTACGACGGCGTCAGCACCAACCAGCTGGCCTACCTGGCCAAGATGCACTACCTGAGCGGCGTGCCGGACGATGTCGACAAAACCGCGCCGCACAACGCCAACTGGCGCGACACCACGCAACCCGTGGACGCGCGCGCCCGCGCCTACCTCGACATCAATTGCGCCCACTGCCACAACGACAAGGGCGCGGCCAACACCACGGCGCTGCACCTGAACATGGGCGCGCCGGCCGACCTGCATCTGGGCCTGTGCAAACCGCCGGTTGCGGCCGGCGCCGGCACCGGTGGCCGCAGCCACGACATCGCCCCCGGCAAGCCGGACGACTCCATCATGCTGTATCGATTGATGTCGGCCGAACCCGGCGTGATGATGCCGGAACTGGGACGCAGCTCGGTTCATCAGGAAGGCGTGGCCTTGATCCGCGAATGGATCGCCGCCATGAAAGAAGGCTGCGACAGCAAATAACCGTGCCTACGGCGCGCGCTTGTTCTTGAAGAAGGCCCAGGTCTCGTCGGCGAATTCCAGGTCGCCGTTCTGCTTACCCAGGATCACGCGCAGCACCCACGGCAGGGTGTGCGCGATACTGGGCTGAACGTGGCCGGCGTTTTCCATCTTGCGGAATTCGACTTGCGTCTGGCCGGGATCACTGCCCCAGACGTAGCGCACCAGCGAGGTCGGTTCAGACGCATCGCGCTGCGGCACTTTGCTCATCACCGGCGACGCAGGCAGTTGCGCTAGCTCGCGCCAGAACTTCACCGTCTCGTCGGCGCTCAGTACCGCGCCGCGCCCATAGAAATCAACATCGGAAGGCGCGCTTCGGCGCAGGGCAAAGGGATTTGACCGGCATCAGCATGCTCGACACGGCAACCGCTGCAAGGCGCGGTCCCAGCTCGATGGCGGCACGGTAAGCCATGCCACCGCCGTTGGTCATACCGGAAATGTAGATGCGGGCAGGATCGGCGTTGTAGCGCGCGACCGCTAGATCAATCAACGCGGCCAGCAGGCCGACGTCGTCCGATGTCGGCGGATGAGGTATGTCCATGCAGCAGGATTATCAACGGCAGCTTGCCCGCCACTTGCGCTGCCGGACGCGCCAGCAGGTAGTGGCGGGCGCCCTCTGGCCGCTGCACGGTGTCATCAACGAAGGTGACAGCAGCGGCCGGTAAACCGGTCAGGGCTGCAAGCAAGGGGAAGTATCGGAGTACTGGCATGCTGCAGCCTTGGGTTTAGGTTTAGTTGGCGGATCCCATTTCGTCGCCCATCTCCTTGCCGCGCGCAGCAGCGGCTTTCATGGCGCTGACGATGGCAGCTTTGACGCCGCTGTTTTCCATGCTGGTCAGCGCGGCGTAGGTGGTGCCGCCTTTCGAGGTGACACGCTCGCGCAGCAGCGACACCGGCTCGGTCGAGCGGTTGGCCAGTTGCGCCGCGCCGGCGAAGGTAGCCAGCGCCAGTTGCGTGCCCTGCTCTGCGCTCAGGCCCATCTCCTCGGCCGCTTGCTGCATCGCCTCGATGAAGTAGAACACATAGGCCGGGCCGCTGCCCGACACTGCCGTTACCGCATCAATCTTGCTCTCGTCATCCAGCCATACGGTTGGGCCGACTGCGCGCAGGATATCGTCCGCCGCCTTGGTTTGCGCCTCGCTCACGCCGGGCATGGCAACCATGCCGGTGATGCCCATGCCGATCAGCGCCGGCGTATTCGGCATGCAGCGTACGATGGCGCCGTAGCCGCCCAGCCAGCGCGACAAATCCACACCGCGGATGCCGGCCGCAATCGACACCACCAGTGGCTGCCTGGCCTTATCGATAAACGGCAGCAGCTGCGCGCTCACTTCATGCATGTTTTGCGGCTTCACCGCCAGCACGGTCACGTCCGCGCCCGACAGCGTTGCATCGGCCACAGCCGACGTGGTCACGCCATACTGCTTGTGCAAACGTCCCAGCGCTTCCGCGTTCGGGTCGATCACGTGGATGTTGGCGCCGTCCGTCAGTTTATTGGCCAATCCTGCGATCAGGGCCGCAGCCATATTGCCGCCGCCGATAAATGCAATTTTCATGTCTCAAGCCTTGTTATAGTTTCGTGCGCCAAAAATCGCGCTGCCGACGCGCACAATGGTTGCGCCTTCGAAGATCGCTGCCCGCATGTCGGCTGACATGCCCATCGACAGCGTATCGAGCGCCAGCCCGTCGGCCCGCAGTTGCTCGTACAACGTACGCAGGCGGGCGAAGGCCGCGCGCTGCTGCTCAAAGTCATCGGCCGGCTCGGGGATCGCCATCAGGCCGCGCAAAGTCAGGTTCGGTAACGCTGCGACCTTATGGGCCAGCTCCGCCACTTGTTCCGGGGCGATGCCGCTCTTGCTGGCCTCGCCGCT
The DNA here is from genome assembly GCF_009857445.1 of Duganella flavida. Taxonomy (GTDB): domain Bacteria; phylum Pseudomonadota; class Gammaproteobacteria; order Burkholderiales; family Burkholderiaceae_D; genus Rugamonas; species Rugamonas flavida. Next base: position 187,896 of record NZ_WWCN01000002.1, on the reverse strand, counting down.
GATATTCACTTGCAGACAAATCTGCAGCGGCGCCATGCCTTCCGGCCGCTGCTCGGACAGCCGCTGCGCAATCTTCTCGCGCTCGACTGTGTGTACCCAGGCGAAGTTCTCCGCAATCGGGCGCGTTTTGTTGCTCTGGATCGGGCCGATGAAGTGCCACTCGAGCGCCGGAGCGCCGGCATCATTCAGTGCACGGATTTTATCCAGGCCTTCTTGCAGATAGTTCTCGCCAAACGCGCGCTGGCCCGCTTCTGCGGCCTCTTGCACCGCTTCCGGACCAAAGGTTTTGGACACGGCCAGCAGCTGCACCGACTCCGGCTGGCGGCCCGATTCTTGGACTGTGGCAACAATTGTCGCGGTGATTGCTTGCAAGTTCTGGCGGATCAGGGACATAATCAATGAGTAAAAAACGTTAAACCGGCCAATGGCGGCATCATTCAGCAGGGATTATAAATGGACATCTCCGAACTACTCGCATTCTCTGTCAAGAACAAAGCCTCGGACTTGCACCTGTCGGCCGGCCTGCCGCCGATGATACGGGTACACGGCGACGTACGCCGCATCAACCTGCCGCCGCTGGAGCACAAGGACGTGCACAGCATGATTTATGACATCATGAACGACGGCCAGCGCAAGGTGTACGAGGAGATGCTGGAGATCGACTTCTCGTTCGCGATTCCGGGACTGGCCCGCTTCCGCGTCAATGCCTACAACCAGGAGCGCGGGGCGTCGGCGGTGCTGCGGACCATTCCATCCAAGATCCTCAGCCTGGAAGACCTGAACGCGCCCAAGATTTTTGCCGAATTCGCGCTGAAGCCGCGCGGCCTGGTGCTGGTGACCGGCCCGACCGGCTCCGGCAAATCGACCACGCTGGCAGCGATGGTCAACCACCTCAACGAAAACGAGTACGGCCACATCCTGACGATTGAAGACCCGATCGAGTTTGTACACGAATCCAAGAAATGCCTGATCAACCAGCGTGAAGTCGGCCCGCACACACTGTCGTTCAACAACGCGCTGCGCTCGGCGCTGCGCGAAGACCCGGATGCGATTTTGGTGGGCGAGCTGCGCGACCTGGAAACCATCCGTTTGGCGCTGTCAGCGGCGGAAACCGGCCACCTGGTCTTCGGCACCCTGCACACCTCATCGGCGGCCAAGACCATCGACCGTATCGTCGACGTGTTCCCGGCCGATGAAAAGGAAATGGTCCGCGCCATGCTGTCCGAATCCTTGCAAGCCGTGATTTCCCAAACCCTGCTGAAAACCAAGGACGGCGCCGGCCGCGTGGCCGCGCACGAAATCATGGTAGCAACGCCGGCCATCCGCAACCTGATCCGCGAAGCCAAGATCGCGCAAATGTACTCGGCGATCCAGACCGGCAGCGGCGTCGGCATGCAGACGCTAGACCAGAACCTGACTGACCTGGTCCGCCGCAACATCATCAGCGCCGCCACCGCCCGCAACGCCGCCAAGACGCCGGACAACTTCCCAGGCTAAAACCCGGGGTCAGCTCTGTCAAATGGACAAAATGTCCATTTGACAGAGCTGACCCCGAATTGAAGGATTTAATATGGAACGCGACCAGGCCTCTAAATTCATGTTCGACCTGCTGCGCCTGATGCTGGCCAAGAAGGGTTCGGACTTGTTCATCACCGCCGGCTTCCCGCCTGCCATCAAGATCGATGGCAAGATGACGCCGGTATCGTCGCAGGTGCTGACCTCGGCCCACACGCTGGACCTGGCCCGTTCCATCATGAACGACAAGCAGGCTGCCAATTTCGAGCTGACCAAGGAAGCCAACTTCGCCATCAGCCCCGGCGATATCGGCCGCTTCCGGGTCTCCGCCTTCGTGCAGATGAGCTCAGTCGGCATGGTGCTGCGGACCATCACCTCGGAAATCCCGAAACTGGAAGACCTCGGTCTGCCTGAAGTACTGAAGGATGTGGTGATGTCCAAGCGCGGCCTGGTGATCATGGTCGGCGCCACCGGCTCCGGCAAATCGACCACGCTGGCCGCCATGCTGGGCTACCGCAACGAAAACAGCTACGGCCACATCATCACGATTGAAGATCCGGTGGAGTACGTCCACCCGCATAAGAATTGCATCGTCACCCAGCGCGAAGTCGGCGTCGATACCGAGGACTGGGCCGTAGCGCTGAAAAACACCCTGCGCCAGGCGCCGGACGTGATCCAGATCGGCGAGATCCGCGACCGCGAAACCATGGACCACGCCATCGCCTTCGCCGAAACCGGCCACCTGTGCCTGGCCACCCTGCACGCCAACAGTTCCAATCAGGCGCTGGACCGCATCATCAACTTCTTCCCGGAAGAGCGCCGCGCCCAGCTGTTGATGGACTTGTCGCTCAACCTGAAAGGCATGATTTCGCAGCGCCTGGTGCCTAAGAAGGAATCCAAGGGCCGCGCGGTCGCCATCGAAATCATGCTCAACTCACCGCTGATTTCCGACCTGATTTTCAAAGGCCAGGTGCACGAGATCAAAGAGCTGATGAAGAAATCCCGCGAGCTCGGCATGCAAACCTTCGACCAGTCCCTGTTCGATCTGCATGAAGCCGACCTCATCACCTACGAAGACGCCTTGCGCAACGCTGACTCCGTCAACGACCTGCGCCTGGCCATCAAGCTGGAAGGCAAGGCCGCGAAAAACCGCGACCTCTCCGCCGGCACCGAACATTTAGGCATCGTTTAATGACCACTATTTTCGATCTCTCCGCCGACAGCTTGTCCGGCCCATCCATCGACCTGGCCCAGTACAAGGGCAAAGTACTTTTAATCGTCAACACCGCCAGCAAGTGCGGCTTCACGCCGCAATACAAGGGACTGGAGGCGGTGTACCAGCAATTTAAAGACCGCGGTGTCGAAGTGCTGGGCTTCCCGTGCAACCAGTTCGGCGCGCAGGAGCCTGGTCAGGCCGAGGAAATCGGCGCCTTCTGCGAGAAGAACTACGGCGTCACTTTCCCGCTGTTTGCCAAGATCGACGTCAACGGCGCACAGGCCCACCCGCTGTTCCAGAAGCTGAAGAAGGACGCGCCCGGCATCCTCGGCACCGAACGCATCAAATGGAACTTCACTAAATTTCTGATCCGCAAGGACGGCACCGTCTATGACCGCTACGCTCCGGCCACCAAACCGGAGCAGCTGGTCGCGGACATTGAAAAACTGCTGGCCGAGTAATGCCCTTGCTGGGGAAGCTCATCTCGCCTTGGTTACGCATGGGGATGTATTCCCGGCTGTTCGTACCTATTTTTGTCATCATCGCGGTGGTGGTGGGCGTGCGATACCAGCTGTTGCTGGAGTCTGAAACCAGCTACGCCAACGCGCGCTACCAGAAGGATGCCGGCGAACTGGCCGCGCATTTGCGCAAGACCTTGCAACCGCCGCTGGCCACGCCGGACCGCGGCAGCATCGACGCCGCGCTCTCCTCTGCCTTACTGCTGAATGCCGACCTGGCGGCGGCGCGGCTCGATTATGCCGGCGGCCATCTGGAAGCCTTGCGCAACGCGCCGCCACAAGCGGCGTATCCGGCTTGGTTCACGCGCCTCAGTCCCATCGCCGCCATCAACCAGAATAGCCAGATCGGCAGCGCTACGCTGTCGCTGAGCTTTGAACCGACGCTGCCGCTGATGCAGGTGTGGCGCAATGTGCATCAGCAGGCAATGCTCTCGCTGGTCAACATCACCATCATCTACACGCTGCTGGGGATTATCATCTTCGCCAACAAGCGCATGCTGCGCCGGCTGGCCGACGCCACGCATCGCTTCCAACAGGGCGAGCACGATGTGCGCCTGCCGGTGCGCGGCACGCTGGAGGCGCGCATGCTGGCCTCCACCTTCAACAACATGGCGCAGCGCGTGCAGGCGCTGGTGCACAAGCTGCAGCAAAGCCAGGATGACCTGAGCGCGCAGTTGGCGCGCACCGTGCTGGCGCAAAAGCAGCTGCAAGTGGAGAAGGACCGTATCGAAGTCACGCTGACATCCATCGGCGATGCCGTCATCACCACCGACCTGACAGGCCGTATCGAAACCATCAACGAAGTGGCACAGCAGCTGACCGGCTGGGCAGGATCGCGCGCACGCGGCATGGAGCTGCACCAGGTGTTTGTGTTGGCGAATAACTTCGGCCAGCACTCGCTGCTCAAATCGATGAAGGCGATTTACGCCGGCGGCGAAGTAATCAAGGTGAGTAATCAAAGCCTGCGCAACCGCATGGGCCAGACGCGCACCGTGGAGTACACGGCCAACGCCATCCGCACGCCGCACGGCGAAGTGCAAGGCTCGGTGCTGGTGTTCCGCGACGTGACCGAGCGCCGCCAGTTGATACAGCAGATTTCGTGGCAGAGCAATCACGACATCCTCACCGGCCTGCCCAACCGCGCCGCACTGGCGCAGCGTTTCGAGCAGGAGGTCGCGCGGGCGCGCGAGCATAATTACCTGCTGGCCGTGTGCCTGTTCGACCTAGATCACTTCCAGCATGTGAACCAGTCGCTGGGCCAGGCCGTGGGCGACGAAATCCTCAAGCAGGCCGCCAGCCGCCTGCACGACTTTGCGGGCCAGCGTCACTACGTGGCGCGTTTGGGTGGCGATGAATTCGTGCTGCTGCTACCGGAGCTGGACAACCGCGCTGCCATCGACACCGCAATAGGTAATTTGATGGCCGACCTGGCGCGCGACTATCTCTGCGACGGCGATGCGGTGAGCATGTCGGCCAGCGTCGGCATCGCGGTCTACACCGGCAGCGACATCAGCGCCGACAGCCTGCTGCGCCACGCGGACCAGGCGCTGTACCAGGCCAAGATCACGGGCCGCAATCGCGCGCACTTCTTCGACGCCGATCTCGATGAACAAGTGCGCACGCACCACAACCGCCGCACCGAAGTGCGCAACGCGGTGCTGGCCAATGAGCTGGTGCTGTACTACCAGCCGAAGCTGGATATGCGCAAAGGCCGCATTATTGGCATGGAGGCGCTGCTGCGCTGGCAGCATCCGCAGCGCGGCATCATCGCGCCGGGCGAGTTCCTGCCCATCGTGGAGCACAGCGATGTGATTGTCGATATCGGCGAATGGGTGCTGCGCGAGGCGCTGCGCCAACTGCAATCGTGGCGCGCGTTCGACTCGCTCTGGGTGATCAGCGTGAACATCGCGGCGCGCCATTTCCAGCGCCATGATTTCGTCGCGCGGCTGACGGCGATACTGGCCGAATTCCCGGACGTGCCGCCGCATATGCTGGAGCTGGAGATCCTGGAATCGTCAGCGCTCAGCGATATCGCCCATGTACGCGGCATCATGCAGGATTGCCAGGCACTGGGCATCAGCTTTGCGCTCGATGATTTCGGCACCGGCTATTCGTCCATGTCTTACCTCAAGCGCCTGCCGGCCGATATCTTGAAGATCGATCAAAGCTTCGTGCGCAATATGCTGGTGGACCGCGACGACCTGCATCTGGTGAGCGCAGTCATCGGGCTGGCGCGCTCGTTCGGCTTGGGCGTGATTGCGGAAGGTGTGGAGACCATCGAACACGGCGCCATGCTGATGCGCCTTGGCTGCGACCTGGCGCAAGGCTACGGCATTGCCCGCCCGATGCCGGCGGATGACGTGCTGTCATGGGTCGCCAGCTTTAACACCGCCGCTGTGTGGCAAGCCGCCGCCAGTCTGCCGCCGATCACCAGCCTGCACGGCGAGCCAGCCGGCGGCACCGCGCAGATGGCCTTAATTTAAGGCGCGGTCTATCAGTTCGATCCAGTGCAGTACTGGTGTTTCGGTGCCAGACTGCAGGTGTGCGGTGCAGCCGACGTTGGCGGAGACGATGGTTTGTGCGCCGGTGTCTTCAAGATTGGCGAGCTTGCGGTCACGCAGTTGTAACGAGAGTTCTGGTTGCAGCAGCGAATAGCTGCCGGCCGAGCCGCAACACAAGTGGCTATCGGCGCACAGCACCACATCAACACCGACTGCACGCAATACGCCTTCGACTTTGCCGCGTATCTGCTGGCCATGCTGCAGCGTGCAGGGAGGATGATAGGCGACACGTCCTGTACTACTTGCACGTACGCGCTGCGCCAGTTCGGTCTCGAACTGCGGCATGATCTCGCTCAGGTCTTTAGTCAGCGCGGAGATGCGCGCGGCCTTCGCTGCGTATGCGCTGTCGTGCGCCAGCAGATGGCCGTACTCTTTCACCGTGACGCCGCAGCCTGATGCCGTCATGACGATGGCCTCGACCGCGCCGCCGTCCGGCTGCACGTAGGGCCACCACGCATCAATATTGCGGCGCATATCCTCCAACGCCGCATCCTGCTCGTTCATGTGATGTCGCAGCGCACCGCAGCAGCCGGCCTTTGGTGCGACGATCAGCTGCACGTCCAGCACATCCAGCACGCGCGCGGTGGCGGCGTTGATATTCGGCGCCATCGCTGGCTGCGCACAGCCTTCCAGCACCAGCATCTTGCGCGCATGCTCGCGCACCGGCCACACGCCTGCATTCTGACGCTTTGGTACCTTGTCCTGCAAGGCCGGCGACAGCAGCGGGCGGAAGATCTGCCCTGCCCTCAGCGCCGCGCCAAACAAGGTCTTGCGCGTTAAGCCTTCAATCAGCAGCTTGCGCTTGATGCGCTCACCCAGCGGCCTAGGCACACGCTCCTCCACCACCTTGCGGCCGATGTCCACCAGCCGGCCATACTTCACACCGGACGGACAGGTGGTCTCGCAGTTGCGGCAGGTGAGGCAGCGGTCGAGGTGCGTCTGCGTGCTGGTCGTGACCTCCGCGCCTTCCAGCACTTGCTTGATCAAATAAATGCGGCCGCGCGGGCCGTCCAGTTCATCGCCCAGCAACTGGTAAGTTGGGCAGGTCGCGGTGCAAAAACCACAGTGCACGCAGGTGCGCAGGATGGCATCGGCCTCTTCGCCTTCGCGCGTGTGCTTGATGAAGTCCGCAAAATTAGTTTGCATACATGCGCCCAGGATTGAAGATTCCCGCCGGATCAAACGACTGCTTGAGCCGCTCATGGATTTTCGCCACCGCCGGCGCCAGCGGATGGAACACGCCCACGCTCTTGTCACCGCCACGGAACAGTGTCGCATGACCGCCTGCTGCGGCGACGCTGCGGCGTATGGCTGCCGCACGCTCCGCGACGTCGGCCGCATCATCATCGACCTTGAGCCAGCGCTGTGCGCCGCCCCATTCGATCAACTGCTCGCCGCGCAAAATAATCGCACTGGCGTGCGACGGCACGGACATGCGCCACAAACTACCGCCATTGAAATATCCGTGCGTCTGGTCGCGCAAGGAGGCCCAGAACGCCGACGCTTCGTCACCGGCCAACGGCTGCCCGCCCAGTTTTCGCTGCGCCGCCTCCACTGCCGCATCCGCACCGGACAAGCGCAACGACAGCACGCCTTGATGCCAGCAGCTGGCTGATATCGGCAATGGCTGTCCGGCCCATTCATTGAGCCGCGTGAGCGCATCGATTTCGCTGATCTCAAATCGTATACTGGCTTCGCGCAGCGGCACCGGCAGCACCTTGAGCGACACTTCGAGTATCAGTCCCAGCGTACCGAGCGAACCAGCCAGCAGACGCGAGACATCATAGCCGGCCACATTCTTCATCACCTGCCCGCCGAAGCGCAGCACCTCGCCGCGTCCATCCATCAGCACCGCGCCGAGCACGAAATCACGTACCGCACCGGCGCTGGCGCGGCGTGGGCCAGACAGCGCGCTAGCCACCACACCGCCAATGGTCGAGCCTTGGTAGCGCGGCGGTTCAAACGCCAGCATCTGCTTGTGCTGCGCCAGCAGCGCCTCGATCTCCGCCAACGGCGTGCCGCAGCGCGCGGTAATCACCAGCTCCGTAGGCTCGTAAGACACAATGCCGCTGTTGATGCGCGTGTCGAGCACTTCGCCGTCCAGCGCCTGCCCGTACCAGTCCTTGGTCCCGCCGCCGCGTATGCGCAGCGGCGCCTTGGCGGTGCGAATGCGATCAGCAAATTCGTCGTAAATGGTCATCTTCAAAAACGAGGGAGGTTGGAGAACGGCAGCGCGCCACCGTTGACGTGCATCTTGCCGAATTCGGCGCAGCGGTTCAGCGTGGGAATCGCCTTGTCGGGATTGAGCAAGCCGACCGGATCGAAACTGCGCTTCACCGAGAAGAAGGCTTCCAGTTCGGCGGGTTTGAACTGCACGCACATGGAATTGATCTTCTCGATACCCACGCCATGCTCGCCGGTGATGGTGCCGCCGACTTCCACGCATAGCGCCAGGATCTCTGCGCCAAACGCCTCAGCGCGGTGAAACTCGTCCGGGATATTCGCATTGAACAGGATCAGCGGATGCAGGTTGCCGTCGCCCGCGTGGAACACGTTGGCGCAGCGCAGGCCGTACTTGCTTTCCATCGCCGCAATGCCCGCCAATACCTCGCCCAAACGCTTGCGCGGGATGGTGCCGTCCATGCAGTAGTAGTCCGGCGAGATGCGTCCCGCAGCAGGGAAGGCGTTCTTGCGGCCGGACCAGAATTTGAGGCGCTCCGCTTCCGACTGCGACACGGCAATCGCAATCGCGCCCGCCGTATGCAGCACCGCCGTCATGCGCGCGATGTCCTCTTCCACTTCCTCCATCGTTCCATCGGCTTCGCACAGCAGGATGGCGGCGGCTTCGGTGTCGTAGCCAGCTTTGACGAACGGCTCCACCATGCGCGAGGAAGTCTGGTCCATCATCTCCAGACCGGCGGGGATAATGCCCGCAGCGATCAGTGCCGCCACGGCATGACAGCCCTTCACCACTTCATCGAACGACGCCATGATCACACGCGCGGTAGCCGGCTTGGGCACCAGCTTCACCGTCACCTCGGTGACGATGCCCAGCATACCCTCGGAGCCGATGAACACCGACAGCAGATCCAGCCCCGCCGCATCCAGCGCCTCGCTGCCCAACTCCACCACCTCGCCATCTATCGTCACCATGCGCACACGCAGCACGTTATGCACCGTGAGGCCATACTTCAAACAATGCACACCGCCCGAGTTCTCGGCCACATTGCCGCCGATGGTGCAGGCAATCTGCGACGACGGATCCGGCGCATAGTACAAGCCATGCTGCGCGGCCGCTTCCGAAATCGCCAGGTTGCGCACGCCCGGCTGCACCACCGCCGTCCGCGAATACGCATCCATGCGCACGATGCGGTTGAGGCGTGCAGTCGACAGCACCACCCCATCCACAATCGGCATCGCACCGCCGGACAAACCAGTCCCCGCGCCGCGCGGCACCACCGGCACGCCAAGCTCTCTGCAGACATTAAGCACCGCGACAACTTGCGCCTCGCTATCCGGCAGCACCACTATCATCGGCAGCTGGCGATACGCGGCCAGGCCGTCGCACTCATACGGACGGGTATCCTCCACCGCCGACAACACAGCCCGCGCCGGCAGCACCTGCTGCAAAGCCGCCGCCACCTGCGCCCGCCGCGCGCCAAGATCAGTAACAGTGTTCATGGGATCGTGTACCTGAAAACACAGATTGAGACACGATTGTAAGCACAAACGCTGATTTGTTGTATTCTTTCGGGCGCAGCTACTTCAATGACTGGAACAAGAGTATGGAACACAATTTCGAACAGGCTTGGCTCCTGGCGCTGGAAGAACGGTTCGGCGTGCAGGCCAAGATCGGCCAGTTGGCGATGGATAACCGTCCGCGCATGCTGGTCTACTATTTTGAGGATTTCCCGGCCAAGGACATGACCACCGCCGTCACCGCCGGCCTGTCCAACGCCAACCACCCGAACTGGAAACACGGCAAGCCGGAACTGTGCTTTGCGCTGCACACCAAAGATCCGGGCTGGGGCAGCGCCGCCGCCTACATCGCGCAATCGTTCTTCAACGATAGCCCGTTCAATTACCAGGCCTCGTTCAAGATCGACCAGCCGATGTCGAAGGACAGCGCCATGAACGCCTGCTTCGTCTACCGCCCGCAGTTCATGAACGAAGAGCAGGTCAAATTCGAACTGCCGGACCGCACCATCTTCCTGGCCGGCCTGTTCCCGATGTATGACGAGGAAGTGCCGATGTACGAAACCAAGGGCATCGAAGAATTCTGGAACACGCCGGGCTTCGATGCGTACAACCCGCGCCGCGCCAGCATCGTACCGAAGGGCTGAATATCATGGGCAACCGACTCTCGAAAATCGCCACCCGCACCGGGGATGGCGGCACCACCGGCCTAGGTGATGGCAGCCGCACCGACAAGGACAGCGTGCGCATTGACTCCATCGGCGAGGTGGACGAACTGAATTCGCATATCGGCCTGCTGCTGTGCGAAGACATGCCGGCTGACCTGCGCGATGAACTGGTCACCATCCAGCACGATCTGTTCGACCTGGGCGGCGAGTTGTGCATCCCCGGTTACCAGATGATCAAGGAAGCGCACGTCGAACGCCTGGACACGCTGCTGGCGAAATACAACGCCACCCTGCCACCGCTGACGGAATTCATCCTGCCAGCCGGTTCGCGCGCAGCAGCACAGGCGCACGTGTGCCGCACCGTGTGCCGCCGCGCCGAACGCGCGATTGTCACGCTGGGCAAAGCGGAGACCATCCACGAGCATCCACGCCAGTACGTGAACCGTTTGTCGGATTTGCTGTTTGTGCTGTCGCGCGTGTTGAATCGCTACGCCGGCGGTAGCGACGTGCTGTGGCAGCACGAGCGCAAACGCGGCTAATCAATCATCAAACAGCCTTGCCATCCCTTGCGCCATGCTGAGGCGCGAGGCGCTGGCCGGGTAGGCGCTGCCCACCAACGCCGACTGTTCGCTATCCGCCAGCTTGCGGTAGAAACTCACCATATCGGTTGCCGCCCATCCGGCGCGGTGCGCCAGTACCATCCCCAGTTGATCGGCCTCGGATTCCTGCAGGCTGGATAATCCCGACAAACGGATTTGCAGCGACAGATCGCTGTCCAGGCGCGCCATCACCACTTCCAGCGGCACGGCCGGCAGGCGATTCAGCAGCATCGCTTCGGAAAAGGTTTCGCGCGGGTGTTCGGCCACCACGTGGGCCACTTCATGCGCCAGCAAGCTTGCCAGTTCGCCGTCAGTGAGCGCCAACTGGCGCACGAACGCGCTGCCGACCAGGATCTTCCCGCCGGCCATGCAGATGGCGTCGATATCCGGATCGCTGGTGGTGTGGACTTCCCATTGCCATTGCTCGGCCTCCGGTTTCAGCTCGATGGCGACGCGGATCAGCTCCGCGCTGATGTAGCGCAGCCGTGCCAGCAGCGCACGGTCCTCATCCAGCTTGCCGGCGGCCGCCAGGTCGACGGTGCGGTCGATGTAGCGCGCCTCCATGCCGGCATCCACTTCGTCCGCGCTGAACGCCATTTCCTGCGTCCGGCCGGACTCCGGCACTTGCGCGCAAGCCACACCGCAGACGACCAGCAAGATAGCGAAGGCATACATGGCGATATAAACGGCATAAACTGTTTATATCAATGTAGGACACGAAATAGGGACAAGCAAGAAAAAACCGCCCGAAGGCGGTTTTTTTAGGCGTTATTAACAACGAGTCGCGGCTCGTCGCCCGCATAACGCTGTTTGATCGACGCGGTAATGCCCGCTGCATCCAGCCCCACGCTGGCCAGCAGCTTGGCTGGGTCGCCATGGTCGATGAACTTGTCCGGCAGGCCAAGCATCAGCATTGGCTTGGCGATACCTGCCGCCGCCAGCGCTTCCGCCACGGCCGCGCCGGCGCCGCCCATGATGCAGCCCTCTTCCACCGTCACGAAGTAATCGTGGTCGGCGGCCAGTTGCTTGACCAGCTCCACGTCCAGCGGCTTCACGAAGCGCATATTGGCCACGGTGGCGTTCAGCGTTTCGCCGGCAGCTACCGCAGGCGCTACCATCGAGCCGAAGGCCAGGATGGCGATCTTCTGGCCGGTACGTTTAATTTCGCCCTTGCCGATTTCGATCGAAGTCAGTTCTTTCGCGATCGCCGCGCCCACGCCTGCACCGCGCGGATAGCGGATCGCTGCCGGGCCGTTGTAGTGGTAGCCGGTGGTCAGCATCTGGCGGCATTCGTTTTCGTCCGATGCCGCCATCACCACCATGTTCGGGATGCAGCGCAGGTAAGCCATATCGTAGTTACCGGCGTGAGTAGCGCCGTCCGCGCCCACCAAGCCTGCGCGATCCAGCGCAAAGGTCACGTCCAGGTTTTGCAGCGCCACGTCGTGGATCAGCTGATCGTAGCCGCGCTGCAGGAAGGTCGAGTAAATCGCCACCACCGGCTTCAGGCCTTCGCAGGCCAGGCCTGCGCCGAAGGTCACCGAGTGCTGCTCAGCGATGCCAACGTCGAAGTAACGGTCCGGATACTCCTGATCGAAGCGCACCATGCCCGAACCTTCACGCATGGCCGGCGTAATACCAACCAGCTTGTTGTCGGCGGCAGCCATGTCGCACAGCCAGTCACCGAATACTTCGGTGTAGGTTTTCTTCGACGGCGCGGCGGCAGGCTTGATGCCCTCTTCAGGATTGAACTTGCCGGTGCCGTGATACAGGATAGGCTCGGCCTCGGCCAGCTTGTAGCCCTGGCCCTTCTTGGTCACCACGTGCAGGAACTGCGGGCCTTTCAGCTGCTTGATGTTCTGCAGAGTTGGAATCAGCGAATCCAGGTCATGGCCGTCGATCGGGCCGATGTAATTGAAGCCGAATTCCTCAAACATGGTGGCCGGAACCACCATGCCTTTTGCGTGTTCTTCCAGCTTCTTCGCCAGTTCCAGCACGGGGCCCGGCAGCACGGATTTGCCAACGTTCTTGGCGGCGGCGTAGAACTGGCCGGACATCAAGCGCGCCAGATAGCGATTCAGCGCGCCCACTGGCGGCGAGATCGACATGTCGTTGTCGTTCAAGATTACCAGCAGGTTGACGTCTTCCTGCACACCGGCGTTGTTCAGCGCTTCGAACGCCATACCAGCGGTCATCGAACCGTCGCCGATGACGGCGATGGCGTGGCGATGCTCGCCCTTGATCTTGGCCGCTTGCGCCATGCCCAGCGCTGCCGAGATGGAAGTCGACGAGTGCGCGGTGCCGAAGGTGTCGTATTCCGATTCGTCGCGTTTCGGGAAGCCCGAGATGCCGTTCAACTGGCGCAGCGTGTGCATGCGGTCGCGGCGTCCGGTCAGGATCTTGTGCGAATAAGTCTGGTGGCCCACGTCCCACACAATGCGGTCGTGCGGCGTGTTGAACACGTAGTGCAGCGCCACAGTCAGTTCCACCGTGCCCAGATTGGACGACAGGTGGCCGCCGGTCTTCGACACGGAATCCAGCAGGTAGGAGCGCAATTCATGCGCCAGCGGCGTCAGTTGGCTGTACGACAGTTTGCGTACATCGGCCGGGGAGTCTATTTTTTCGAGCAAGTTCATTTAAGCCTTCCGCTGCACGATCAAATCCGCGAGTTCGCGTAATCGCAGAGCTTTTTCTCCAAACGGTGCGAGCGCTGCGTGCGCATCGAGCCGCAATTTTTCCGCCAGCGCGCGCGATGGTTCCAGGCCGAGGATAGACACATAGGTCGGCTTGTTATCGGCGGCGTCCTTGCCGGCGGTTTTGCCCAGCGTGGCCGAATCGGCCGTCGCGTCGAGCACATCGTCCACCACCTGGAACGCCAGGCCGATGGCGCGCGCGTAAACATTCAGCGCGTTCAATTCTTCTTCCGTCAAATCCTTGCCGGCCAGCGCGCCCAGTACCACGGATGCGCGCAGCAGTGCGCCGGTCTTCAGCTGGTGCATCTTCTCCAGCTGTTCCAGCGTCAGGCTGATGCCGACACTATCGAGGTCAATCGCCTGACCACCGCACATGCCGGCCGAACCGGAGGCGTGGGCCAGCAAACGCACCATCGCCAGCACGCGTGCCGGCGGAACCTGGTCCGCTGCCGACAGCACCATGAAGGCTTGCGATTGCAGCGCGTCACCGACCAGCAGCGCGGTTGCTTCATCGTAGGCCACGTGCACGGTTGGCTTACCGCGGCGCAGTTCATCGTCGTCCATGCACGGCATATCGTCGTGCACCAGCGAGTAGGCGTGGATCATTTCCACTGCGGCTGCCGCGCGGCTCAGGGTCGCCGCATCGGCGCCGAACAACGCACCGGCCGCGTACACCAGCAAAGGACGCACACGCTTGCCGCCGCCGAGCAGCGCATAGCGCATGGCTTCGTGCAGCTTGGTCGGGATAACGTCAGCGGCAGGCAGGAAACCGGATAAATCGTTTTCGGATCCGGCCTGCACGGTTTTCATCCAGTCGTCGAAGGCGGCGTTCATTGTTCGCCCTCGCCGGTGACTACGAAGGGTTTGAGCATCTCGCCTTCCAATACTTTGACTTGCGACTCCACCTTTTCCAGCTGGGCGGCGCAGAACTTCACCAGCTCGGAGCCGCGCGCATAGGCGGCGACCGAAGCTTCCAGTGGCAGTTGGCCCGCCTCCATTTGGGCGACCAGCTGCGCCAATTCAGCCATCGCCTCTTCAAACGAAGCGGGAGCGATGGCAGCGGCGGTCGCGTCAGCAGTTAATTTCTTAGACATAGTCACTCAGTTATCTTAGCCCGATATTTTAGAGCAAACCACCTGATCCGGTGGAACATTAGAGGCCAACCATGGATTTTATAGTAATTCGGGGTCAGGTCCGACATTCGGACACGGGCCCAGCCGTTGGCGAAGCTACGGCTGGGCCCGTGTCCGAATGTCGGACCTGACCCCGAATTACTGAAAAGACGGTATAATCGCCGGTTCTGTCCTAAATACCACCTCAACGCATTCGAATGCGGGTCGTCTTTACGGATTCTGTCTCTTCTTGGTTTGATTCTTTAATTAAGGGGGGTTTGGATGTCCGATCTGGGTACCCACGCCAAGCTAGCGCGGCCAACTGCGCAACTTCCGGTTAACGTCTATTTTGACGAAACGCTACTGCAGCGCGAAATGCAGCAATTATTTAAAGCCGGCCCGCGCTACGTCGGGCATGAGCTGATGGTGCCGAATGTCGGCGACTACGCCACCCTGAAAGCCGAAAACGAAGGCCGCATGCTGGTGCGGAACGCCAATGGCCTGGAGCTGTTGTCGAACGTGTGCCGTCATCGCCAGGCGTTGATGTTCAATGGTCGTGGCAATGCTAACAACATTGTCTGCCCGCTGCACCGCTGGACCTATGACCTCAAGGGTGAGTTGATCGGCGCGCCGCACTTCCCTGAAACGCCTTGCCTGAACCTGCCGAAGACCCAGCTGCAAAGCTGGAACGGCTTGCTGTTTGAGCAAAATGGCTACAACGTCATGGAAGAACTGAATAAGCTGTCCGTCACCAAGGACCTGGATTTCAGCGGCTACATGCTGGATCACGTGGAAGTACACCACTGTGATTACAACTGGAAGACCTTCATTGAAGTCTATCTGGAGGATTATCACGTCGAGCCGTTCCACCCAGGCCTGGGCAGCTTCGTCACCTGCGACGACTTGCGCTGGGAATTCGGCCGCGAGTACAGCGTGCAGACCGTGGGCGTGCACAAAGGCTTGCAGAAATCCGGCTCGGAAGTCTACAAGCACTGGCAAGAGCAGGTACTGAAGTTCCGCGGCGGCGAACCGCCTCCGTATGGCGCCATCTGGCTCACGCTCTACCCGAACATCATGGTGGAGTGGTATCCGCACGTGCTGATCGTCTCGACCCTGTGGCCGGAAGGTCCGAACCGCACCAAGAATGTGGTGGAGTTCTACTATCCGGAAGAAATCGTGCTGTTCGAGCGCGAATTCATCGAGGCCGAACGCGCAGCCTACATGGAAACCTGCGTCGAGGACGATGAAATCGGCCAGCGCATGGATGCAGGCCGCAAAGCCCTGATGGAGCGCGGCGAAACAGACGGTGGGCCGTATCAATCACCGATGGAAGACGGCATGCAGCACTTCCACGAGTGGTACCAACGTAAGATGAGTTTATAAGGTTTCACAATGCAGTCACTTTGGATGTTGTTTGCGAGTTTCATGTTTGCCGTCATGGGCGTTTGTGTGAAGCTGGCCTCCGTGGAGTACTCAACATCCGAGTTGGTCTTGTACCGGGGCGTGGTCGGCGTGATCACCCTCGGCTTGATCATCAGGCTGTCCGGCGCATCCTTCCGCACTTCCATGCCGGGTGCGCACTTGTGGCGTGGCCTGATCGGCGTGACCTCGCTCTGGCTGTGGTACTACTCCATCGGCCAGCTGCCGCTGGCCACCGCCATGACCCTCAACTATATGTCACCGATCTGGATCGCCGTCTGGCTGTTCGCAATGGGTTGGTGGCACGCCAAAGGCGATATCAAATGGCCACTGATGCTGGCCGTCGGCATGAGCTTCATCGGCGTCACGCTGCTGCTGCGCCCTGCTTTCAATGCCAATCAACTGACGCCGGCCCTGATCGCACTGGGCTCCAGCGTGATTACCGCCACCGCCTATATGCAGGTCCGCAAAATGGGCCTGGCCGGCGAGCCAGAAAACCGCGTGGTGTTCTACTTCACCGTCATGAACCTGTTGGCTGGCATCGTCGGTGTGTTCGTCACCGGCGGCAGCGATGGCCCGGTGTGGCATCCGATTAATAGCTGGCGCAGCGCCTTGCTGCTGCTGGCCATCGGCGTGTGCGCCACCAGCGCGCAGATCGCGATGACGCGCGCTTATCGCTTGGGGAATACGCTGGTGGTGGCGAATCTGCAGTACACCGGCATCGTGTTTTCCAGCGTGTGGGGTGTGTTCATTTTCGGCGACGTGTTCGACTGGCATAGCTGGGCGGGCATAGTCATCATTCTGGCGTCGGGCATGGCCGCGACGTTCTACAATACGCGCAACACCGAACGCGGTAAGGCGATTGCCAATACCGATCCTATTGCTAGCGAAGTTTGAGGAAACCAGTCCATGCACACTACCCTGATCGACGCCGTTACCCTGTCCCAGCATCTGAATGATCCAAAGTGGGTCATCCTCGATTGCCGCCATGATTTGATGAATCCGAACGCGGGGCGCGACAGCTTCGCCATCGGCCATATCGAAGGCGCGCAGTTTGCGAATGTGGATACGGATTTGTCGGGCGCGAAGGTGGGTGTGGATGGCAAGTTCCTCGGCCGTCACCCGCTGCCGGGCCGCGCGGCGCTGATCGAAACCCTGCGCAGCTGGGGCATCAATGACGACACGCAGGTGGTGGCTTACGACGCGCAGGGCGGCATGTTCGCGGCGCGTTTGTGGTGGCTGCTGCGCTGGGTGGGGCATTCAGCGGTAGCGGTGCTGGATGGCGGCTTGGTGGC
The DNA here is from genome assembly GCF_009857445.1 of Duganella flavida. GTDB lineage: Bacteria > Pseudomonadota > Gammaproteobacteria > Burkholderiales > Burkholderiaceae_D > Rugamonas > Rugamonas flavida. The sequence continues at coordinate 170,607 of NZ_WWCN01000002.1, read as the reverse complement.
GTGGCAGGCTGCGGGCCAGACGATGACGACGCAGACCGAAGGCCGCGCAGCGGGCAGCATCAGCGACAAACCGTCGCTCGTGACCACTGTCTCGGTGGACGAGGTGCTGGCCAACGTTGAAACGCAAGCGCGTACCGTGGTCGACGCCCGCGCCAACGACCGCTATCGCGGCGAGAACGAGACGATTGATCCGGTGGGCGGCCACATCCCTGGAGCCAAAAACCGCTTCTTCAAGGACAACCTGACGGCCGAAGGCCGCTTCAAGGATGCCGCGCAACTGAAGGCGGAGTTTGCGCCGCTGTTTGCCGATCCATCGAAAGCCATCATGCAATGCGGCTCCGGCGTCACCGCCTGCCACAACCTGCTGGCGTTGGAAGTAGCCGGCCTGCCGGGCGCCGCGCTGTATCCGGGCTCCTGGAGCGAATGGTGCGCCGACCCAAGCCACCCAGTCGCCACCGGCTCCTGAAATTCGGGGTCAGCTCTGTCATTTGGACACGCAGCGCGCACTTTTGATATTGCTCAAGCACGCCGCTATTTGTCCGAATGACAGAGCTGACCCCAAATTACTAAAACGCAGGCTTAGTGGTGGTGCTCACCGCCGGTGAGGAAAAGGACGATCGCTACGCCAGCGGCGATCAGCAGCACTTGCGGGATCGATTCACGCAGCGTGGCGCGGCGCTGCATCTGCGGCATCAGGTCGCTCACGGCGATGTAGATGAAGCCGGATGAGGCAAACACCAGCACGTAAGGAATCAGGCTGCTGGCGCGCTCCAGGGTGTAGTAGCCGAGCAAGCCGCCAGCAATCGCCAACAGGCTGCACAGCAGGTTGTAGACATAGGCCCGGGTACGCGAGAAGCCGGCATTCAGCAGCACGATGAAGTCGCCGATTTCCTGCGGAATTTCGTGGGCGATGATGGCCAGGCCGGTAATCAGCCCCAGCTGCGGATCGGCCATGAAGGCGGCGGCAATCAAAATGCCGTCGGTGAAGTTGTGCATGCCATCGCCGACCAGGATCATCCAGCCGGCCTTGCCCGCCTCGCTCTTGTCGTGGCCGTGGTGGTGATGGTGGCCATCATGCTCGTGGTGATGCGAATGGCGCAAGATGGCCAATTTCTCAAGCAGGAAGAACGCCAGCAGGCCGCCCAGCAGCGTGGCAAACAGGCTGCGCGCGCTGGCCTGCGACTCGAACGCTTCCGGCAAGGCGTGCAGCAAGGAGGTCGACAGCATAATGCCAACCGATAGGCTGACCATGCGCTCAACCAGCTTGGAGAGCAGCGTAAACGAGAACACGGCCGCCGCAGTGATGCTCACTACGCCAGCCAGTGTGGTTGCCAGGATGATGGAAACGAGTACGGGATCGATGTTATAGCCTCTGGTACTAAAACCGGCCGCATAAGCCGGGACGTTATTTTACCCTCAAACGACCTCAGCCTGCTTGAACCAGCCCAACACCCGGTTCCAGCCGTCCATGGGTGCGCTCACAGCGCCAGCAGCATGGACTGGGTGCCTGGGAAAGTTGACGCTGGCGTCTCCGGCCAGCCCTCCGTACCAGGCCACGCCTGTCTTGATCGCAGGATTATGTACCGCGTACAGCCAGGCGATGCGGCCGCCCCAGCAAAAACCAGTGATGGAGATCTTGTCGCCATTGCCGCCGTTGGCCTGGGCCCAGGTCACCACCGCGTCAAGCTCGGCAAACACTTGCGCGTCCGGCGCCCGGAACACAACGTCACCACGGCGGCTGAACAGCTCCGGCGCCAATGCCAGGTAACCCTGGCGAGCGAAGCGGCGCACCACCTCGGCAACTTGTTCGTGCGCGCCGGCGACTTCGGAAATCACCAGGACCACCGGCGGCCGGGTCTTGCCTTCCGGCTGGGCGCAGTACACCTGCAACTCGTGGCCATTCACGTTAATTTGGATAGTGCCGGCGGTCAGGCCGGCGCTGACGGAATCACCCATCAATTAGCTCCTTTGTATGCAGAAACTCAATGTGCCTCGTCCCAGTTCGCGCCAACGCCAACTTCGGCAATCAGCGGCACTTTCAGTTGTGCCACGCCGGCCATCAGTTCCGGCAGTTTTTGCTTGATCAGCTCCAGCTCGGCATCCGGCACTTCCAGCACCAGCTCATCGTGCACCTGCATGATCATCTTGGTGCCCAGTTGTTCGGTTTCCAGCCAGCCCTGCACCGCGATCATGGCCAGCTTGATCAGGTCGGCCGCCGTGCCCTGCATCGGCGCGTTAATCGCTGCGCGCTCGGCGCCCTGGCGGCGCGGGCCGTTCGGCGAATTGATCTCCGGCAGCCACAGGCGGCGGCCGAACACGGTTTCGACATAGCCGCGCGCTTTCGCTTGCAGGCGGGTGTCGTCCATGTACTGCTTGACGCCGGCAAAGCGGGCGAAGTAGCGTTCGATGTAGCTCTGTGCCGCTGCACGCTCGATGCCGAGGTTGCCCGCCAGGCCGAATGCACTCATGCCGTAGATCAGGCCGAAGTTAATCACCTTGGCGTAGCGGCGCTGCTCGCTCTCCACTGCCTCCGGCGCGACGCCGAAAATTTCAGCGGCGGTGGCGCGGTGGATGTCCACGCCTTCCGCAAACGCGCGCAGCATGTTTTCGTCTTCCGAGATGTGCGCCATGATGCGCAGCTCGATTTGCGAGTAGTCGGCCGAAACGATGTGCGAACCGGCCGGCGCCACGAAGGCTTCGCGGATGCGGCGGCCTTCCTTGGTGCGGATCGGGATGTTTTGCAGGTTAGGATCGTTGGACGCCAGGCGTCCCGTCACCGCCACCGCTTGCGCGTAGTTGGTATGCACGCGGCCGGTCTGCTTGTTGATCCCTTTCGGCAGCTTGTCGGTGTAGGTCGACTTCAGCTTGGACAGGCTGCGGTATTCCAGCAGCACTTTCGGCAGCGGATAATCTTCGGCCAGCTTTTGCAGCACTTCCTCGTCGGTTGATGGCGCGCCGCTTGGGGTTTTCTTCACCACCGGCAGCTTCAGCTTCTCAAAGAAGATTTCACCAATCTGCTTCGGCGAGCCGAGGTTGAAAGGCTGCTCAGCCAGCTCATGCGCTTTGGCTTCCAGTTCGACGATGCGCGCGCCCAGTTCGGCCGATTGCGTCTCCAGCAGCGCGGCGTCGATCTGCACGCCGTTGCGTTCGATCTTTTGCAGCACTACCGCAGTCGGCAGTTCGATATTGCGGTAGATGAAGTTCAGTTTGGCGTCGTCTTCGACTTCCCTGATCATGCGCTGGTGCAGGCGCAGCGTGATGTCGGCGTCTTCCGCCGCATACTCGGTGGCGCGGTCGATCGCCACCTGGTCGAAGGTAATCATGCTGGCGCCCTTGCCGCACACGTCCACAAACGGAATCGTGGTGTGGTTCAGGTGGCGCAGCGCCAGCGAATCCATATCGTGCGTGCGGTGCGATTCAAACACGTAGGATTCCAGCAGCGTGTCGTGGTGTATGCCTTGCAGCGATACGCCATGGTTGGCGAAGATGTGGCTGTCGTACTTGAGGTTCTGGCCGACTTTCAGCTTGGTGGCGTCTTCCAGCCACGGCTTCAGTTTGGCCAGCACGTGTTCGCGCTCCAACTGCTGCGTCACGCCTTGATAAGCGTGCGCCACCGGGATGTAGCAGGCCTCGCCCGCTTTCACCGACAGCGAAATGCCGACCAGCTGCGCCGTCATCGGCTCCAGCGAGGTGGTTTCAGTGTCGACTGCGGTCAGTTCGGCAGCGTTAATCAGGGCGATCCACTTGTCCAGCTGTTCGTCGGTGTAGACGGTTTCGTAGCTGGTGGCGACTGGCTCGGCGAACAGGTCGCCGTTAGCGGAGGCTGCACCGCCAACCGGCGCATCGGCGGCTGGCTTGGCCGAGGCAGCCGGTGCAGGAGCCGCGCCAGCAGCGCTACCCAGTTCGCGCAACAGGGTCTTGAAGCCATACTTGCCAAAGAAGGCCAGCAGCGCTTCCTTGTCTTCACCGCGCGCCACCAGCGATTCATTGATCGACACCATGTGGGCCGACAGATCGCAATCCAGTTTCACGGTAATCAGCTCGCGCCCTTTTGGCAGCCATTCCAGCGCGTCGCGCAGGTTTTGGCCGACCGCGCCGGTGATGTTGGCGGCATTGGCCATCACGCCGTCCAGCGAGTCGTAGGCTGTCAGCCACTTGAGCGCGGTTTTCGGGCCACACTTGTTCACGCCCGGCACGTTGTCGACGGTGTCGCCGATCAGGGTCAAATAGTCGATGATGCGGTTCGGCGGCACGCCGAACTTGGCCAGCACGCCCGCCTCGTCCATCTTCTCGTTGGTCATGGTGTTGATCAGCATGACCTTGTCGTTGACCAGCTGCGCCAGATCCTTGTCGCCAGTGGAGACCACCACATTCATGCCAGCCTTGGCCGCATCCACGCACAGGGTACCGATCACGTCATCGGCCTCCACCCCCTCCACCATCAGGATCGGCCAGCCCATGGCCTTGACCGCCTCGTGAATCGGCTCAATCTGCAGGCGCAGGTCGTCCGGCATCGACGCGCGGGTGGCCTTGTATTCCGGGTACATATCATCACGGAAGGTCTTGCCCTTGGCGTCAAATACGCAGGCGATGTAGGCGGCCGGGAAATCCAGTCGCAGGCGGCGCAGCATATTGACCATGCCGTGCATGGCGCCGGTCGGATGGCCGTCCGCGCTGCGCAAATCAGGCAGGGCGTGGAAGGCGCGGTAAAGATAGCTGGAGCCGTCTACTAACAACAGGGTATTTTGCATAGGTACTAAGATGAGGGTGCATGGCGATGAATGCAACATTATCGCAGGTTTTGCTCCCCCTCCGCCCGGCAGGCGTGCGTGTTTGTTACAATGGACCATCCAGCAAAAATAGGCGGCCTATCATGAAGCGCATCTCTCTCATTCTCCTGACGCTCGTCGCGCACGCGGCGATTGCCCAGTCGACGCCTAGCCAGGCCCCGCCCAAGCTGGAAAAAATCGAAGAAGTGGCTGAAGACCCTATCACCGTCACCGCTAAGCCCGGCACCGAGGGCAAAATCACCGAACGCCGCGACAACAGCGGCAATGTCACTGAAACCACCGTCAAAAGCGGCCCGAGCACCTATACCCTGCGTCCTAATCACCCGGCCGGCACCGCCCTGCCCGGTGACGCCATGAGCGGCTCGCCGCGCGGCGCGCAATGGACGGTGCTGGAATTCGACATCGGCAAGAAGAAAAAGAAAACCACGGACGACGAGGCCGTGCAAGACAACGCACCGCCGCCACCGGCGCCCACCGTCAAATAATCAAAACCGAACTTATCGAACTTTCACATGGCAGTCTTTACCCCGGTATCGCTGGAGGATGTCACCCAGTGGATCACCCAATTCCCGCTCGGCAAAGTGCTCGGGCTCAAAGGCATCAGCGCTGGCATCGAGAACAGCAACTTCTTTCTGACGACCGAGCGCGGCGAGTACGTGCTCACCATCTTTGAGAACCTGTCGTTCGAACAGTTGCCGTTTTATCTCAACTTCATGCACCACCTGGCCGACCACGGCGTGCTGGTGCCCGACCCGATCGCCAACGACCAGGGTGGACTGGTGACGGCGCTGCATGGCAAGCCGGCTTCCATCGTCACCAAGCTCGAAGGCCGTTCGCAGATGGAACCGCAGCCGGTGCATTGCGCCGAAGTGGGCGCCATGCTGGCCAAGATGCACATCGCCGGCCTTGACTACAAGCTGCAGCAGCCTAATCTGCGCGGCCTCGACTGGTGGCATGAAACCACGCCGCTGGTACTGCCCTACATCCCGGAAGACAAGGCGCAACTGCTGAAGTCCGAAGTGCACTACCAGGAAACCTTTGCCGCCTGCGAGGATTACAAGCAGCTGCAAGTGGGCCCGGTACACGCCGACCTGTTCCGCAATAACGTGATGTTCCAGGGCACGCGCCTGACCGGCTTCTTTGACTTCTACTTTGCCGGCTGCGATACCTGGCTGTTCGACGTGGCCGTCACTGTCAACGACTGGTGCATCGACCTCGACACCGGGGTGCTGGACGAAGCCCGCGTGCGCGCCATGCTGGATGCCTACCACGCCGTGCGTCCGTTCACCGTCGCGGAAACGCACGCCTGGCAAGCCATGCTGCGCGCCGGCGCGCTGCGCTTCTGGTTGTCGCGCCTGTACGACTACTACATGCCGCGTGAAGCCGAGATGCTGACACCGCACGATCCTAGCCACTTCGAGCGCATCTTGCGCGAACGCATCGCCACGCCGGCGCCGGGACTGTACTGATGGAAAAGCTTCCCGCACGCGCAGGCTGGCACTGGATCAAGCAAGGCTGGATGTTGTTCCGCAAACAGCCGGGCGGCATGATGGCGCTGCTGTTCGTTTGCATGTTCGCCTCGTTCTTCATCATGCTGTTACCGGCCCTGGGCCAGATCCTGTGGTGCGTGCTGATGCCAATGTTCAGCATCGCCCTACTGCAGGGCTGCGCGGAAATTGACCAAGGCCGGCGCGCCATGCCGCAATTCCTGCTGGCCGGCTTCCGGTCGCCGATGCGCAAACATCTGCTGGGTGTGGGAGCGTTGAATCTGGCGTTGATGCTGCTGGCCATGCTGGCCATCTACGGCATTTCCGGCGACGCCATCAAAACCTTGGGCGAAGCGCAATCCAAGGGCGTCATCAAGCCGGAAGATGTGGAAGGTTTGTTCAGCGGCATGCTGACCGGCTCGCTGATCTACATGCTGGGCTGGATGCTGACCTCGATGGCCGCGCCGCTGATTTTCTGGCAGAAGATGGCGCTGAACAAAGCCTTGTTCTTCAGCGTGGTAGCGGTGCTGCGGGCGATCAAGCCGTTCGTCAGCGCGGTGGTGATCCTGCACCTGATCTACTTTGTCGGCGTGCAGATTGTGATCCTGGTGCTAGGCGTGTCGCAACTGGGCGTGGCCGGTATCTTTACCCTGTTTCTGATCTCGCTGGTCATGGTGCACTGCATGCTGTACACGGCCTACGCACAGCTTTTCGGCCCGCCACAAGTGGAAATACCCTCGCAGCCCTAACGTCGTCCCCGCGAAAGCGGGGACCCATGCTGAGCTGGCGTTCTATCGATCCCCGCCTGCGCGGGGACGACGTCACAGACGCTCCAGTTTCGCGATGCTCAGGTCGAGCACCTTCATGCCTGCGCTACCGAAATTGATCTGGGCGCGGGCATTGTTGCCGCTGCCCTCGATGTTGACGATCACGCCCTCGCCAAACTTGGCGTGAGCCACCGATTGCCCCAAACGCCAGCCTGAACTCGCCTCAAGTGCCTTGCTGGTGATTTTCTGCGCCAGGGCTTTGTCCGAGCCGACCAGTGGCGCCTCGTCCCATGCGGATTTCTTCGCACCGAACCAGCCTGCCTGTACTTTCGGCGTGAGCCACTTCAGCGCATCTTCCGGCAACTCATCAAAGAAGCGCGACTTCATGTTGTAGCGAGTTTGGCCGTGCAGCATGCGGGTCTGGGCAAAGCTCAGATACAGGCGCTGGCGGGCGCGGGTGATCGCCACATACATCAGGCGGCGCTCTTCTTCCACACCGTCGTGCTCGCGCGAGCTGCTCTCGTGCGGGAACAAGCCTTCTTCCAGACCGGTGATGAAGACGTTGTTGAACTCCAGGCCCTTGGCCGAGTGCACCGTCATCATCTGTACGGCTTCCTGGCCGACTGTGGCCTGGTTGTCGCCTGCTTCCAGCGAGGCGTGCGACAGGAAGGCCGACAGCGGCGACATCACCGTCGACAGCGGCGCATCGGCGTCGAGGATTTCAAAGCCGTCCTCGTTGATGACCGCCGTGCCGGCCGAAGCTTGCGACTGCGGGCCGAGGTGCGCAGGCGCGCCCTGCCCGTAGCCCTCTTCGGACACGAACTGGGTGGCCGCGCTGACCATCTGCTCCAAGTTTTCGATGCGGTCGGCGCCTTCTTTTTCGGTGGCGTAGTGGGTCAGCAGCGTAGACTGCTCCAGCACCACGCGCACCAGTTCCGGCAGCGCCATCTGCTGGGTTTCAAAGCGCGTTCCTTCGATCAGGCGCACGAAGCCGGCCAGCGAGGTACCGGCTTTGCCCGTCACATAAGGCACGGCGGCGTACAGCGAAACACGGTACTGGTCGGCCGCCGCTTGCAGCGTCTCGATCGAACGCACACCAATGCCACGCGCCGGGAAATTCACCACGCGCAGGAAGGCTGAATCGTTGTGCGGATTGTCCATCAGCTGCAAGTACGCGATGGCGTGCTTGACCTCGGCGCGCTGGAAGTAGCGCAGGCCGCCATACACGTGGTACGGAATGCCGGCCGAGAACAGCGCATGCTCGATCACGCGCGATTGCGCGTTGGAGCGATATAGCACAGCGATTTCGCTGCGCGAGGCGCCGTCATGGATCAGGTTCTTGGTCTCTTCAATAATCCACGACGCTTCGGACAAGTCCGAGTTGGCTTCATAGACACGTACTTGCTCGCCGTGGCCGGCGTCGGTACGTAGATTCTTGCCGAGGCGCTTGCTGTTGTTCGCGATCAGAATATTGGCCGCGTCCAGGATGTGGCCGTGCGAGCGGTAATTCTGCTCCAGCTTGATCAAGTTCTTGACGTTGAACTCGCGCTCGAACGCGCTCATATTGCCGACGTTGGCGCCACGGAAGGCGTAGATCGACTGGTCATCGTCACCAACGGCAAACAGTGCGCCGCCCTGCTGGGTACCGTGGCCCGATATCAGCTTCAGCCATTTGTATTGCAGGTCATTGGTATCCTGGAACTCGTCGACCAGGATGTGCTGGAAACGCTGCTGGTAATGTTCGCGCAGCGGCTGGTTGCGGACCAGCAGTTCATAGGTGCGCAGCAGCAGTTCGGCGAAATCGACCACGCCTTCGCGCTGGCACTGGTCGTCGTAGAGTTGATACAGCTCGACCTTCTTGCGCTCGTCGGCGTTGTAGGGCTCGATCTTGTCGGCGCGCAGGCCCTGGTCCTTGGCGCCATTGATGAAGTACATCACCTCTTTCGGTGGAAACTTCTCGTCATCGACGTTATTCGCTTTCAGCAGGCGCTTGATGGCGGACAGCTGGTCTTGCGAATCGAGAATCTGGAAGGTCTGCGGCAGCGCAGCGTCGCGGTGATGGGTGCGCAGCAGGCGGTTACACAGGCCGTGGAAAGTGCCGATCCACATGCCGCGCGTATTAATCGGCAGCATGGCGGACAAGCGGGTCAGCATCTCCTTGGCGGCCTTGTTGGTAAAGGTTACCGCCAGGATGCCGGAAGGCGACACCTGGCCGGTTTGCACCAGCCAGGCAATACGGGTAGTCAGGACGCGGGTTTTGCCGGAGCCGGCGCCCGCGAGGATCAGGGCGCTCTGGGCGGGCAAGGTGACGGCAGCCAGTTGCTCGTCATTGAGATTATGAAGAAGATTTTGCATCCCGTGATTATACCGGGATGCGTATCATCAGGCCGACGGCGCCGGGACGGCTTTGCCGTTTTGCAAACTCTCCTGCATCATCGCTTTCATCACGCGCTCAGCTTCGCGCACGGCTTCGGTGTGTTTCAGGTTGAGCTCACCCATGCGCAGGTTCCATTCTCCCATGGGACGGCTGGCTTCAGCCATCTTCTGGTTCAACGCCTGCATCGGCTGATTCAACTCGTGCAGCTTGGCGGTCTTGGTCGCCAGCACGCGCTGCTGCTCGTTCATTTGCTTTTGCAGCGGCCCCATTTCCGCTTGCAGGGCTGCCATCCTTTTAGCGAAGTCACGGGCTTTTTCAGGCGTATTGTCGGCCGCTATTTCACGCGCTGCCAGTTCCATGCGGCGCGCGACTTTTTCCTGCTCACGCGCCACCTGTTCCATCTGGCGTTGCTCACCCAAGGCGTCGCGCTCAGCCTGTTTGCTGAACTGGCTGGCGGCAGCGTTTATCTCATCGCCGATGGCGTTCATGATCTTGCCCTGGGCTTCCATCTTCTTGCCCTGCGCGTCCATCTGCTCGCCAATGTTATTGACCGGCGCCCAGGCGGCATCGATCTTGGCTATCAGGGCTGGATCCTGGATCAGGTAAGTCTTGTCACCATCGCGGAACCAGAGGAAGTCGCCCTTCACCTTGCTGCGCAGGGCCGCGACCTTGCGAATATCCTTGGTCGTGGCCGACACCGTGATCGCCTCTTTATTGCTACGAACGATAGCGTAGCCGTGGGATTGGTCCGGCCCATCGTTAATGGTGGCGTGGTCAAATTTAAAAGTCATCGGCACGGCGGGCGTGGCCGGTGTCGCAGGAGTGGCTGGCAGTGCAGGCAAGGCTGGCGTTGCAGGAAGCGCTGGCGTGGCTGGCACGGCTGGTGGCGCTGGCGGCGCAGCTGGCTCGACCAACGCTGGCGGCGCTGGTGGTGCTGGCGGCTCGGCCGGTGCAACCAGCGCAGGCAGTTCTGGCGGCGCCGGTGGTTCCGGCGGTTGTGGAGCGGCGTGAGCGTAAAGCACTGCGCCGGCTGCCAGCAGGCCGGCCAATGGCATGGCCATCTTCCAGCTAACCGGTTCAACATCGGGACGCAGCAGGCGTTTGATACGAGACATGAGATTTCCTCCGTGAGCCGCGTGGGCTAATTGTGTTGTATCGAACTGGAAGCGATCCAGTTGCGACAGGGCTTGCGCCAGCTTGTGCGGCTGGCCGAGCATATCCACGGCGAGGTCGTCGGCGATTTGTTCTCGCTCAATCCGGATCCTGCGCGATATAGCCCAAACACTAGGGTGATAGAACAGCACGATTTCAATCGCGCTTTGTAGGAGGTTCACGAGGTAGTCGTGACGCTTGATGTGTGCCAGTTCGTGCGCCAGCAGCGCTTCCAGCAGATCGACCGGCATGCCGGTGATCAGCGCGGTTGGCACCAGCACGATGGGCTTGAAGCAGCCGGCAGTAATTGGGCTATCGAGGTGGTCGGCCACGCCAAGGCGCACGTGCTGCTCGATGCCAAAGCGGCGCGCCAGCTCGGACAAGCGGCGCTGCCAGTAAGGATTGGAGGTGAACTCGTCCGGCCGCGTGTGGTCGGCGACCCATTTCAGGCCGATCGCCAGACGCAGCGCCATCAGCGCCGCTCCCGCCAGCCACAGGCCGACGATCCACGGCAACTGGCGGCGCAGCATATTCTGCGTAGCGGCCAACGTTTCGTTAGCGATGATGCCGCGCGCAGCAGGCGCCAGCACGGACGTGACCACGGAGCCGCCGTCAATCGCCACCACGGCGACCATGTCAGCCTTGGCGGCCTTCGCGGAGACGGCCTGCGCATCGGCCATCTGCATCAAAATGCTCGCCAGCGGCAGCACCGCGCACAGCAGCATCGCGCCACAGGCGACGGCGTAACGCGTCTGCGGACGCGCCTTGCGCAGCACATACATGGCCAGCGTCACCGCCCAGCCGATCAGCAGCCCCTGCCAGATGAAGTGCAGCAGCGCCCAGCCGGTGGCTGGCACCAGCGCTGATAACAGCGTAGTCAATTCTTGATTCATTGCCGCACTCCTGATTGATTGATGTAGAATAAATTATCTAGAACGCGATGTCTAGAACTTTTTTTCTACATAAGGGCATCAATGAAAAAGACACCCAGCGCCATGCTCAGCATCTTACTATTTGCTGCCACCTGCCCCGCCAGCCACGCGGGCAGCTGGAACAAGCCAACGCCCAATGAAGCGTTCAGCAAAGGGGATTATCAAACCGCGCTGCGAGGATTTACCGACCGCGCCATGCTGGGAGAGGATGCAGCGCAGGACAATGTGGGCATGATGTACGCCCAGGCGCTGGGAACCGAACGTGATGTGGCGAAGGCCGCAAGCTGGTACAGGAAAGCCGCCGAGCAAGGCTATGCACAAGGGCAGCGCCATCTGGCAGGATTGATGATGACGGGAGAAGGCGTGGAACAGGATATTCCCGGCGCGATTCGTTTGTATCAGAAAGCCGTGGACCAAGGATTGGCTTCTGCGCAGCGCGACTTGGGCAGCTTGTACGAAGCAGGCAACGGCGTCACGCAAGACAATCAGAAAGCCCTTGAATTATTCACGCTGGCAGCAAATCAGGGCGACGCGTTTGCGCAGGAACGAGTCGCTGCGCTATCCCGCAAGGCCGGGCTGCCTGCCCGGCCTTAAGCTACTTACTTAGTACAGTACAACCGAGCGGATCGACTCGCCGCTCTTCATCAGGTCGAAGCCCTGGTTGATGTCTTCCAGCTTCAGTCGATGGGTAATCAGGTCATCGATATTCAGCTTGCCTTCCATATACCAATCAACGATCTTCGGCACATCGGTACGGCCACGTGCGCCGCCGAAAGCGGAGCCCTTCCACTCGCGGCCCGTCACCAGCTGGAACGGACGGGTGGAGATTTCCTGGCCGGCTGCCGCCACGCCGATGATGATCGATTTGCCCCAACCTTTGTGGCAGCACTCCAGCGCCTGGCGCATCAGGGTCGTATTGCCGACGCACTCGAAACTGTAGTCAGCGCCGCCGTCGGTCAGCTGGATGATGTGGTCAACCACGTTCTCGACTTCATTTGGATTCACGAAGTGGGTCATGCCGAACTTACGCGCCATCGCTTCGCGCGCCGGATTGATATCAACACCGATGATCTTGTCCGCGCCTACCATCTTGGCCGCCTGGATCACGTTCAGGCCGATACCACCCAGGCCGAACACCACCACATTCGCACCCGCTTCCACCTTGGCAGTGAACAGCACTGCGCCGACGCCGGTGGTCACGCCGCAACCGATGTAGCAAACTTTATCGAACGGCGCATCGCTGCGGATTTTCGCCAGCGCGATTTCCGGCACCACGATGTAGTTCGAGAAGGTCGACGTGCCCATGTAGTGATAGATCGGCTTGCCGTCGATGGAGAAGCGGCTGGTTGCATCCGGCATCAGGCCGCGGCCCTGGGTCGAGCGGATCGACTGGCACAGATTGGTTTTTTGCGACAGGCAAAATTTGCACTGGCGGCATTCCGGCGTGTACAGCGGAATGACGTGGTCATCTTTTTTGAGCGACTTGACGCCAGGGCCGACATCGACCACCACGCCTGCGCCTTCGTGGCCCAGAATGGCCGGGAAAATCCCTTCCGGATCAGCGCCGGACAGGGTGTAGTAATCGGTGTGGCAAATGCCGGTGGCTTTGATTTCCACCAGCACTTCGCCTTCGCGCGGGCCGCCCAGCTCAACTTCTTCGATGGTGAGTGGCTTGCCCGCTTGCCATGCAACGGCTGCTTTGGTTTTCATGAATGTTCCTTTCGCGTGGGAACGTCATGATAGCAAAATCAGTCGTGGAACGCGTCCACCACCTTGCGTTGGCCCAGCATGAACGCATCAGCCACGTGACGCAGCGGCGCTACGTCCACGTCCGACTTGCCGGCGCGGATGATGTCGGCAAAGCGCTGGTACAGCGATGGGTACTCGGCTTCCTTCTCCAGCGCTTGCTCGACGCCGTTGATCCACAGGCGCGCGCCGCCATTCGCCAGGCGCACTTCGCCGCTGGCGGTGGTGACGATGATGTCCCAGCTTTGCGGGCCGGTCTGGCGCCAGTCAAATTCGGCATGCACCTTGATACCTGCGGCATCCTGGAAGTGCAGGTCGGCGGCAATCGGCGCATCGCGGTTCTCAGGGAATTCCAGCGCGGCTTTGGTCAGGAACACGGCCGACGGCAAAATCTCGGTCACGATCGACAGCGCATTGATGCCCGGATCGAACACACCGAGGCCCCCCGCTTGCCAGATCCAGTCCTGGTTCGGGTGCCACTGGCGCACGTCTTCTTTCCAGATCACGTGCATGGCGGTTGGCTTGTTGGCGGCCAGATGGGCCTTGGCCGGCTGCACGCCCGGCGCATAGCGCGAGTGCCAGCTGGCGAACAGGCTCACGCCCTGCTTGGCAGCGAAGGCTTCCAGGTCGGCCACTTCCGACAGCGTGGCACCCGGCGGCTTTTCCAGGAACACGTGCTTGCCGGCGGCCAGCGCCTTGTAGGCAGCGGCGTAGCGGTACTGCGGCGGCATGCACAGCGATACCGCTTCAATGTCCGGACGCGCTTCCAGCATCGCCTCGATAGTCGGGAAGCTAGGGATGTTATCGATGGTGTTGTTGCGGCTGGCCGTCGCGACCAGCGCGAAATTGGCGGCATTCGCGTTGATTGCTGGTACGTGCTGATCGTAGACGATCTTGCCCACGCCAACGATGGCGAGTTTAATTGGTGACGTCATCTGGTGTTCCTGGTTGAGTTGATCCGGGAGCCTATCACCTCAGCCAGCCGCGCAACAAGCGCGGACAGGCGTCACCGAGTATTTATTATCAATATTGCGGTTATTGCGGTTCAACTGGCATCGCAGGACCGATGCCCAGCAGGTCCGACACCGTACGCCACAGCTGGCGCGGCGAGGTCCACGGCTTCGGCAGGAAAGCATTGCCGGCGTGATGGTGCTCCGGATGGCGCGCCGAATACATCAGCACGCGCGCTTCGGCTTGCTGGCGGCGCAGCTCGGACAGCAGGTCGACGCCGTCGCCGTCCGGCAGGTCGGGATCGATCACCACCAGCGCGAATTTCTCGTTTTGCAGCATTTCCTGTGCTGCGGCCAGGGTCGGCACGTGGGTGACTTGCGTTTCTGGCACCAGCAGCGCGGCCAGCACCAGCGCCGCATCGTGGTCGCTGTCGACGTGCAGCACGCGCGGAGCCTCAGCAAAAATGGAAAAGCCGATAGCGCCACCGGTTTCTTCGGTAAAGGGACGATAGGTGCTAGTTGGGAAATCATTGGTCATGACGGTCTCCGCTTGGAAAGCTGTATGCAAGCTCGGCGGAGTTGGGCCGAAAGGACAAGAGTGGCGCAGGGTGCAGGCGGCCATTGAGGCGACAGGAGCAGATGTGGTCCTGTCGCGGTCGAGGCTGGCGGATGATTTATCCGCCGCTCAGATCACAGTGTATAACAAAAATGCCGTAAGACAAGAAAAATTACCCCAGCCGTTTACTTTTTCAGACGGCTGTTGAATGCAGCATGCAAGCTATTGAGGGTCTCTTCGGCTGCCAACAGCTGGTCCGCCACCTCGTTAACCTTGCGGCGGCTCGAGCGGGCGTGATCGCGCAGCACCTCGAAAGCGGTGTTGCGGTCGGTTTGGAATTTACACATCAACAAGCCCACAGCCAGGCTGGTTTCGCGGCCGGCAGCCAGTGCGGCGTTCAGGTTCAGTTCGGTACGGCGCAGCTGGCGGATTTCGTCGGCGCGCGCCAGGCCGGCGGCAAACGCTGGCATCAGGTGCTTCTCGTCAACCGGCTTGACCAGGAAGCCCACCGCACCGTAGGACGCAGCTTGCTTGCCGGCGTCCGCATCGCCACGACCGGACAGGAACATGAACGGCACCGAGCTGGTGGCGTGCAGTTGCTTGGCCAGTTCCAGGCCATTCATGCCAGGCATGTGAATGTCGAGCAGGGCCAGATCTGGTTCGCGCTGGGCGATGGCTTGCAGGGCTTGCTCCGCCGACGAGGCCTTGGTGACTTCGTAGCCGGCGTGGCCCAGCACTTCGCCGAGGAAATCGAGCAGCAGGGGATCGTCGTCGACGATGAGGATGAGACGCTTCGGTGTTGGAATGGATGCGGTCATGGGGCGGGAACCTTGGGCTAATACTAACGCCCCATTATAAGACCGAATCCCCCCCGCACTTCAAGCGTTTTTATTGCGATGTGAAAAGCGATTGAAATTGACCTACGGCCTCTCCAACACTTTCAGCTTGATACACGCTGCTGATGGCGGCCACCATATGGGCGCCGCGCGCGACCAGCGGTGCGGCGTTCTCCGGCGTCATGCCGCCGATGACCACGGTCGGCACGCGAATCACTTCGCGCGCCTGGTCGAGGATGGCGGGCTGGGTGGTGACTGCGTATTTCTTGACCCGCGATGGGTAGAAGCCGCCGAACGCCACGTAGCTGGCGCCCGCCTCTTGCGCGCTGAGAGCGCGCGGCATGTCGCCGTAACAGGAGGCGCCGATGATTTTTTGTTGACCTAGTTTCATGCGGACTTGCGCCACTTCGGCATCGGTGCCGCCGAGATGGACGCCGTCGGCATCGAGGTCGGTGCACAGATCGACATGGTCGTTGATGATGAAGGGTACGCGGTAGCGGCGGCTCAGGGCCAGCAGCGCGTGAGCTTGTTCATAGCGCAGCACCGGGCCAGCGTCCTTGTGACGGTACTGCAGCAGCGCGATGGGCGCGGCTTGCATGGCCTGCTCGGTCAATTGCAGCAGGCGGCTGGTGTCATCCCAGTTGGGAGTGACGAGGTAGAGTCCTTGCATGATGTGCTCTCTTTCGATTATCGCAGCGGAATGCGCTGCCCTTCGGCGATGGCATAAGCATCGCGCAGCGCGAGGTAGGTGTAGTGCTGAGCGTTTTCCAGCGCCACAGCGGTCGGCACGCCCAGCGCCAGTTGGCCGGCGATGGCGGAAGCCAGCGTGCATCCACTGCCATGAAACTCGCCCGCCAGCCGCGTCCACCGCCACTCGCGCGGCCGCTCGTGGTACGCCGAGCCGGTGATCATCGCAGCGGCCGAGGGTGCATGCGGGCCAGGGCCGTACCAGCGGTTGACGACTTCGTCGCCATCACTGTGGCCGCCGGTGATGAGGATATGGCGGCAGCCGCGTGCACGCAGGGCTTGCGCTTGAGCGTCCGGCTGGGTGGCGTCGCTGAGCGCCCGCGCTTCCGGCCCGTTTGGTGTAATGACCGTGGCCAACGACAGCAACGGCGCCAAAGCCTGCACCGCATCGTCGCGCGACAGCAAGTCGCCATGCCCACTGGCCAGCACTGGATCCAGCACGACCGGCAACTCCGGCTGACGTTCACGCAGGCGCACGATCACCTCCGCCATCGCCAGCGCATTCGCAGCACTGCCGGTGATGCCGATCTTGATCGCACTGATCACGCACTTGTTGATCAAAGCCTGCGCCTGCCGCAGCACCATGCCCGCATCCACCGGCTGCACGCCGTAGACGCGGTCATTGTCCTGCACCGTCAGCGCAGTGCAGACCGTGAGCGCATGCGCGCCCTGCCCCGCCACTGCTTGCAAATCCGCCGACAGCCCGGCGCCGCCGGACGGATCAAGCCCGGCGAACACCAGCACACATGGCCGCGCGTCAGCAGTCATGCCAACCGGCCAGCCATTGGCGACGATGGCGATGCGGCGAACTTGCGCGCGATGCGGCCCGCCAGATAAGCCTCGCGGCCCGCTTGCACGCCCAGCTTCATCGCCCGCGCCATGCGCACCGGATCCTGAGCGCCGGCGATGGCGGTGTTCATCAACACACCATCGCAACCCAGCTCCATCGCAATCGCCGCGTCGGACGCCGTGCCCACACCAGCATCCACCAGCACTGGTACCTTGGCCTGCTCAATAATCAGCGACAGGTTCCAAGGATTCAGGATGCCCATGCCCGAACCGATCAACGATGCCAGCGGCATCACCGCCACGCAGCCGATATCCTCCAGCATGCGCGCCTGGATGGGATCATCGCTACAGTAGACCATCACATCGAAACCATCCTTCACCAGCGTCTCGGCGGCAACCAAAGTCTCTGGCATATTGGGGAACAAAGTCTTCTCATCGCCCAGCACTTCCAGCTTCACCAGCTTGTGGCCATTCAAAAGCTCACGCGCCATTTGCAACGTGTAGATGGCATCCTTGGCGTTGTAGCAGCCCGCCGTATTCGGCAGGATCGTGTACTGCGAAGGCGGCAGCACATCCAGCAACGACGGCGCTTTCGGATCCTGGCCAATATTCACGCGCCGAATCGCCACCGTGATGATCTCTGCCTCCGCAGCGTCAGTCGCCTCGCGCGTCTGCTGTAAATCCTTGTACTTACCGCTGCCCACTAGTAGACGCGATTTGTACTCCTTGCCTGCGATTTTCAATACATCACTCATATCCGTCTCCGATTTAACCGCCGCCGATGGCGCGCACAATATCCACCTTGTCCTGCGCCTGCAGGACACGTTCAGGCCACAACTGGCGCGGCACCACATTGCGATTGACCGCCAATGCCAGCGCCTGGCCAGTAAGCTCCAGCGCATCGACCAGCTGGTTCAACGTCTGCTGCGGCGGCACCATGCGCGGCGCCCCGTTCAATTCAATCTCAATCATGATGGTCAGGCCTTGCTGTACAACTCAGCGCCGTTCTTGATGAACTCCACCGCCTTGACCTGCATGCCCTCCTCCGCATACGCGCGCACTTCCTGCGTAATCTTCATCGAGCAGAAATGTGGACCGCACATCGAGCAGAAATGCGCCACCTTGGCGGAATCCTTCGGCAAAGTCTCATCGTGGAATTCACGTGCCTTGTCCGGATCGAGACCGATGTTGAACTGGTCTTCCCAGCGGAATTCAAAGCGCGCCTTGGACAGCGCGTTATCGCGAATCTGCGCACCCGGATGGCCCTTGGCCAGATCGGCAGCATGCGCCGCGATCTTGTAAGTGATGATGCCGTCCTTGACGTCATTTTTGTCCGGCAAACCGAGGTGCTCCTTCGGCGTCACGTAGCACAGCATCGCCGTACCGTACCAGCCGATTTGCGCCGCGCCGATGCCGGAAGTGATGTGGTCATAACCCGGTGCGATATCGGTCGTCAAAGGTCCCAGCGTGTAGAACGGCGCTTCATGGCACTGCTCCAATTGCAGATCCATGTTCTCTTTAATCAGCTGCATCGGCACGTGGCCGGGGCCCTCGATCATCACCTGCACATCGTGCTTCCACGCGATTTTCGTCAGCTCGCCGAGCGTCTTCAACTCGCCCAGCTGGGCTTCATCGTTGGCGTCGTAGATCGAGCCCGGACGCAGGCCATCGCCCAGCGAGAACGACACGTCATACTTCTTCATGATCTGGCAGATGTCTTCGAAGTGCGTGTACAGGAAGTTCTCCTTGTGATGCGCCAGGCACCACTTGGCCAGGATCGATCCACCGCGCGAGACGATGCCCGTCATGCGCTTGGCCGTCAGCGGTACGTAGCGCAGCAGCACACCGGCGTGGATGGTGAAGTAGTCGACGCCCTGCTCCGCCTGTTCAATCAGCGTGTCGCGGTAGATTTCCCAGGTCAGGTCTTCAGCCTTGCCGTTGACTTTTTCCAGGGCCTGGTAAATCGGCACCGTGCCGATAGGTACAGGCGAATTACGGATGATCCACTCGCGCGTTTCGTGAATGTGTTTGCCGGTGGAGAGATCCATCACCGTATCGCCGCCCCAGCGGATCGACCACGTCATCTTCTCGACTTCCTCGCCGATGGACGACGTCACCGCCGAGTTGCCGATGTTGGCGTTGATCTTCACAAGGAAATTACGGCCAATAATCATCGGCTCCACTTCCGGGTGATTGATGTTGGCAGGGATAATGGCACGGCCACGGGCGATTTCATCGCGCACGAATTCCGGCGTGATCTCGGCAGGAATCGCAGCGCCGTAGGCTTGGCCTGGATGCTGGCGCCCCATCAAATCAGCAAGACGCTGGCCGGTAGGACCGGACGTCTTCAAACTCTCGATGTACTCCTTGCGGCGCAGGTTTTCACGAATAGCGACGTACTCCATCTCCGGCGTGATGATGCCCTGGCGCGCGTAATGCATCTGCGTGACGTTCTTGCCTTCACGTGCGCGGCGCGGCTTGCGGTGCAGGTTAAAGCGTAGCTCTTCCAGCGCAGGATCAGCGAGACGCGCCTTGCCGTAGACGGAGGTTGGACCATCCAGTTCCTCGGTGTCGTCGCGCTCCAGTATCCACGGCATGCGCGGCGTCTCGGTCAAGCCGGAGCGGATATCGATGTTCGCTTCCGGATCGGTGTACGGGCCGGAAGTATCGTAGACGTAGATTGGCGGATTGGCTTCAAAGCCAAACGATGCAGGCGTATCGGCCTGCGAGACTTGACGCATCGGCACGCGGATATCGGCGCGGCTGCCTTGCACGTAGATCTTGCGGGAATTGGGAAGTGGCTTGATTGCTGCCTCGTCCACCGTAGCGGTGGCGGACATGAATTTCAGGTTGGCGTTCATTTGGCTCCTTTGTTGGGCTACAGGAGCCAGCAAAGGAGGTTGAACGACGATCCGCACACAGATGGATTGGTGGCGCGGCGTTATCCTAAGCTTCCCTTCGCTGGCATTATCCAGATCAGGTTCGGAGGGTATTTCTCACCCGCTGCGCATGCGCGCCGCAGGACCCCTAGCGTTTGCCACCTTGCGGCAGCGCGCCGATTATACGCCCGTCTTCTCAATTCCGACAACGGTCTTCTGCGCTCGCACTACACCGCCCAGCAAAAAACAGGTTCTGATGAGCTTGACCCGCCCTATCGAGAGCCATACGATGAATAAAGCAGCAGAAAAGCTATACGCGGCCATGAGTGCCAACCCAACAAATTGGCGCCTACTGGAACTGAAGACCATCGCCAAGCGGCATCGTCTTGAATGGCACATGGACGGCAGCCATTGCGTCTTTAAGCAAGATGATGGGCAGCTTTTATCCGTGCCGAGCCACGGCGTCATCAAAGTACATTACGTAAAAGAATTTGTTCTTTTTGTGAAGGGAGTTTGATATGTATAAGCTAGAAGACTATCCATACGAGATCCACAAATTGACTGCCGAGGAAGGCGGGGGATACTTAGTCCGCTATACAGACTTTTGGGGTTGCATGTCTGATGGTGAGACTCCAGCTCCACACAGCAGGAAACCAAGTATTGCCAGCGCGTAAGAGCACGCATACACTGATTGGCGAACCGCTCACATAAGGAACGCCATGAAGAAGTTTGCCTGTGCTTTGACCGTATCGTGTTTGACTATCTCCGCTGCGTTTGCCGCTGATCCGCTGGAAGAGAATCTTCCTTCGCTGGTCGGCATCTACAAGCAAATCCACCAATTCCCTGAACTGTCGCACCAAGAGGTGAAGACTTCGGCGATTGTCGCGGATGAGTTGCGCAAGGCCGGCTTCAAGGTCACTGAGCGCGTGGGGAAATTTGCCGACGGTAGCCAGGCTTATGGCGTGGTCGGCATACTCGAAAACGGTCCAGGCCCGCGCTTGCTGATTCGCGGCGATATGGACGCCCTGCCCATCATCGAAGAAACCGGCGCGCCTTACGCCAGCCAGGTGCGCACCAAGAACGCGGCAGGACAAGACATCGGCGTGATGCACGCCTGCGGTCACGACATCCACACCACCACCCTGATCGGCACCGCGCGCATGATGGCTGCGACGCGCAAACAGTGGAAAGGCACGCTGGTCCTGGTCGGCCAGCCGGCCGAGGAAACCGCCGACGGCGCCAAGGCGCTGTTGAACGATAATTTCTACGAACGCTTCGGCAAACCAGACTTCGCCATCGCCCTGCACGACACGCCGGGCCGCGCCGCCGGACAAGTGGCCGTCACCAGCGGCCCAACCACCGCCGGCGTTACTTCCATCGACGTGGTCTTGCGCGGCATCGGTGCGCACGGCGCGGAGCCGCAGAACGCCAAAGATCCTATCGTGATGGCTGGCCAATTCATCGTGCAGTTGCAAACCATCGTCAGCCGCGAACAGGATCCGCGCGATCCAGCCGTGGTGACGGTCGGATCGATCCACGGCGGCGCCAAGCGCAATGTGATTCCTTATGAAGTCAAACTCGAACTGACCACGCGCTCCTTCAGCGACAAAGCCAATCAAATCATCGTCGATGGCGTGAAGAGGATCGCGCGCGGCGTAGCGATATCGGCCGGCATTCCGGAAGACCGCATGCCTATCGTGACGGTGGTGGAGAAAGAAACCCTGCCGTCCATGCACAACAATCCTGCATTGAACGCGAGGGTGAAGACCGCGCTGACCGGCGCCCTCGGCGCGGCCAACGTGTTTGAAGATGATGCGGTGATGAACAGCGAGGACTTCGGCCTGTTCGGCCTCCCCGGCCGCCAGATCCCGACCGTGATGTTCGGCCTTGGCATCGCCGATCCGGCCGAACTGGCGGCGGCCAAGGCCGGCGGCAAAGCCATCCCCGGCGCGCACACCAGCCGCTTCAAGCCAGTGCCAGAACCTAGCCTGCGCACAGGCGTCAAGGCCATGACCTCGGTGGCCACGGCCTTGTTGCAGTAATCAATCCTTGAAGGTCGGCGTGGATTTGCTCATGCCGGCCATCATGGCGGCTTGCAGGTCGGCCGACATCAGCATCGCTGCGTTCCAGGTGGCGACGTAGTTCAGGCCATCGGCCACGGAGTGGTCGCGCGCGTAGCTGATCATCTCCTTCACACCGCGCACCGACAGCGGCGACTTGGCCGCGATGGACGCGGCGATTTCACGCACGCCTTCACGCAGCGCTTCCGGCGATTCGAACACGCGGTTCACGAAGCGCATCTCTTTCGCTTCGGCGCCATCGAACTTGCGTGCGGTGTAGGCCAGCTCGCGCGCCATGCCTTCGCCGATCAAACGCGGTAAGCGCTGCAGGGTTCCTACGTCCGCCACCATGCCGATATCGATTTCCTTGATGGTGAACCACGCATCCGACGAGCAGTAGCGCATGTCGGCGCAGCTGATCAGGTCAATGCCGCCTCCGACGCAGGCGCCATGCACGGCGGCCAGCACCGGCTTGCGGCAGCGCTCCAGGCTGGTCAGCGTATCCTGCAAGTCGAGAATCACACGGCGCAGGTTTTCGCGCGTGCGGCCATCGCATTCGTCGCGCACTTGCGCGCCCACGCCCATCATCATTTGCAAATCGATGCCGGCGGTGAAGGCCTTGCCCTCGCCTTCCAGGATCGCCACACGTATCTCCGGCGTCTCGTCGACATAGCGGAATGCCGTGCGGATGTCATGCCACATAGCAAGGTTCATTGCATTGAGCTTATCCGGACGGTTCAGGCGGATGGTGGCGATGTGGCCGTCAACGGAAATGCTGACTGCTTCAAGCGTTGGGATCATGCATGTCTCCTTTTTGTTGGTAGCCACATATTAGCGGCCTGAACCGATTCTGTCGTAGAGGAAATACGCTATTATTTATTTCCCGTGACATGCATATTCCTGGAGGGTAGACATGGCAACAAAGTTCAAGCTTAACGGCAAGGAAGTCACCGCGCAGGCCGAACCGGACACCCCGCTGCTGTGGGTGATCCGCGATGAAATCGGACTGACCGGCACCAAGTTTGGTTGCGGAATGGCGCTCTGCGGCGCCTGCACCGTTCACCTCAACGGCGAGCCGATCCGCTCTTGCCAGACACCGCTTTCGGTGGTGGCTGGCAAACAGGTCGCCACCATCGAATCGCTTTCCAAAGACAATTCCCACCCGCTGCAAAAAGCCTGGATCGCGCACGACGTGCCGCAATGCGGCTACTGTCAATCCGGGCAGCTGATGAGCGCCGCCGCCCTGCTGCGCACCAATAAAAATCCCAGCGACGCCGACATCGAGAACGCCATGAGCGGCAATATCTGCCGATGTGGCACCTATAACCGCATCCGCGCCGCCATCAAGACTGCCGCCGCAGAAATGCGCAAGGCGTAAAGGAGACGGCCATGACGACGAATCGCAGGGACTTCCTGAAAACTTCCGCGGGCCTGACGCTGGGCGTCTTCCTGCCCGCGCTGCTGGAAACAGCCGATGCCGCTGGCACGCTGCACACGCCCAACGCCTGGGTCCACATCGCCGACGACAACACCATCACGCTGCTGTCGGCCCGATCGGAAATGGGGCAAGGCGTGTACACCTCCCTGCCCATGCTGATCGCCGAAGAGCTGGGCGTGGATATCCGCAAAATTAAAGTCGAGATCGCGCCGGTAGCGCCGGTCTACGTCAACGCCCTGCTGGGCGGGCAGCTGACCGGCGGATCAACCTCGGTGCGCGAAGGCTGGGAAAAACTCCGCATCGCTGGCGCGCAAGTGCGCACCATGCTGGTGACCGCCGCCGCCGATCAATGGAAAATCGATCCCGCCAAGCTAAGCGCGGCAGACGGCAAAGTCACCGGCCCCGGTGGGCTGAGCGCCACCTACGGCCAGCTGGCCGCAGCCGCCGCCAAACTGCCAGTGCCGGAAAAAGTCACGCTAAAAGATCCCAAGGATTTCAAGATCATCGGCAAGCCCACCAAGCGGCTCGACACGGCGCACAAAGTCAACGGCACCGCCGAATACGGCATCGACGTCAAACTGCCCGGCATGGTGTATGCATCGCTGGAGCAAAGCCCGGTCATCGGCGGCAAGGTGGTGAGCTTCGATGCAAGCAAAGCCAAGGCCATGCCCGGCGTGATCGACGTGGTGCAAATCCACGACGGCGTAGCGGTGGTGGCCGACAGCTATTGGCGCGCCAAGAAAGCCCGCGAAACACTCGAAGTGAAGTGGGACGACGGCCCCGGCGCGCGCATCGACAACGCCGCCATGAAAGACGGCATCCGCAAAGCCAACGACGCCACCATCCCGATCAAGAAAACCGGCGACGCCACCGCAGCGCTGGGCAGCGCTGCCAAAAAACTGCAAGCCGAATACTGGTCGCCACTGCTGGCCCACGCTACGATGGAACCGCAAAACTTCACCGCCCACTACAAGGACGGCAAGTGCCTGGTGATCGGCCCGGCCCAGTTCCAGCAAGGCACACAAGGCAATGTCGCCAATGCGGTCGGCCTCAAGCCCGAAGACGTCACGGTCAAGACCACCTTCCTCGGCGGCGGTTTCGGACGCAGGCTTGAATACGACTTCGCGGTGCAGGCGGCCGAGATTTCCAAAGCCGTCGGCAAGCCCGTCAAGCTGCTGTGGACGCGCGAAGACGACACCACCCACGACTTCTACCGCCCGATGGCGCTGCACCGCATGGCGGGCGGCCTCGATGCAGCCGGCAAGCCGGTGGCGCTGACCTTGCAGCTCACCTCGCAATCAGTCACCCAGCGCGCCTTCGGCCTGCCCAAAGGCACGCTCGATCCCTTCATGGCCGAAGCGGCCGTGGTCGGCTACGACATTCCCAACATGACGGCGGAACTGATCGAGCATGACAGCGGCCTGCGGGTCGGCTACTGGCGCTCAGTCAGCCACGCGTTGAACGCCTTTGCCAACGAAAGCTTTATCGACGAGATGGCGCATGCGGCGGGCAAAGATCCCTACCAGTTCCGCCTGTCGCTGCTGGACAAGCAGCCGCGCTTTGCCAAGGTGCTGAAACTGGCGGCGGAAAAATCCGGCTGGGGCAAGCCGCTGCCGAAAGGCCACTATCGCGGCATCGCCCTGATGGAAGGCTACGACACCTACATGGCGCAGGTGGTGGAAATTTCGGTCAAGGACAACGCCATCAAAGTGCACCATGTGTGGGTGGCGGCGGACCTCGGCCAGATGGTCAATCCGGACACGGTGGAAGCGCAACTGCAGTCCAGCATCGCCTTCGGCCTGACCTCCACGCTGGGCGCCGAAATCACGCTCGACAAGGGTCGCGTGCAGCAGACCAACTTCCACGACTACCCCATCCTGCGCATGAACGAGATGCCGAAAGTGGACGTGACACTGGTCCCCAGCACCGAAAAACCGGGCGGCATCGGCGAGCCGGCCACCGCCCTGATCGGCCCGGCCGTGGCCAACGCCCTGTTCGCCGCCACTGGCAAACGGCTGCGCAAACTGCCGCTATCTTCGGAGAACATACAGGCAGCATGACGTAAAACCAGTAAAAATAGTAAAAATACCATGCAATTCCACGGCAGGCCGTGCCAGTTTCCAGCGCACGGCCTGCCGTGTCATTTATAATGGTCGTTTCGCCAAATTTAAATCTGGAAATCATGGAATTAGCCAAGTCTTTCGAGCCTGCCGACATTGAACAATTCTGGCGCAACGAGTGGGAATCGCGCGGTTACTACACTGCCACCCTCGACGCCGGCAAACCTTCTTTCAGCATCCAGCTGCCGCCGCCGAACGTCACCGGCACCCTGCACATGGGCCATGCTTTCAACCAGACCATCATGGATGGCCTGACCCGCTACCACCGCATGCTGGGCCATAACACCGCCTGGATTCCGGGCACCGACCACGCCGGCATCGCCACCCAGATCGTGGTGGAGCGCCAGTTGGACGCGCAGAAAATCTCGCGCCATGACCTCGGCCGCGAAAAATTCATTGAAAAAGTCTGGGAGTGGAAAGAGAAATCCGGTTCCACCATCACCGGCCAGATGCGCCGCCTGGGCGCCTCGCCGGACTGGCAGCGCGAATACTTCACGATGGACGAGCCACGCTCGAAAGTCGTGACCGACGTCTTCGTGCGCCTGCACGAGCAAGGCCTAATCTACCGTGGCAAGCGCCTGGTCAACTGGGACCCGGTGCTGGGCACCGCCGTCTCCGACCTGGAAGTGGTGTCGGAAGAAGAAGACGGCTCGATGTGGTACATCAAGTATCCGCTGGCCGATGGCAGCGGCTCGCTGACCGTCGCCACCACCCGTCCTGAAACCATGCTGGGTGACGTCGCCGTAGCCGTGGACCCAACCGACGAACGCTACCTGCCGCTGGTCGGCAAGATGCTGGTACTGCCGCTGGTCGGCCGCGAAATCCCGATCATCGCCGACGAATACGTCGATAAAGCCTTCGGTACTGGCTGCGTGAAGATCACCCCTGCGCACGACTTCAACGACTACGCCGTCGGCCAACGCCACAAGCTGGACATGCCATCGATCCTGACGCTGGAAGCCAAAATCGTTGACGATGCACCGGAAGCCTACCGTGGCCTGGACCGCTTTGAAGCGCGTAAAAAAATCGTCGCCGACCTGGACGCCCAAGGCCTGCTGGAAGAAGTCAAGAAGCACAAGCTGATGGTGCCGCGCGGTGACCGTACCGGCGTGGTGATCGAGCCGATGCTGACCGACCAGTGGTTCGTCGCCATGAGCAAGCCTGCTCCGGAAGGCACTTTCAATCCGGGCAAATCCATCGCTGAAGTGGCGCTGGAAAAAGTCTCCTCGGGCGAAATCAAATTCGTGCCGGAGAACTGGAGCACCACCTACAACCAGTGGCTGAACAACATTCAGGACTGGTGCATCTCGCGCCAACTGTGGTGGGGCCACCAGATCCCGGCATGGTACGACGATGCCGGCAACATCTTCGTCGCCAAGACCGAAGAAGAAGCTATCGCACAAGCGGCGGCCAAAGGCATCACCGCGCCGCTGCGCCGCGACAACGACGTGCTGGACACCTGGTTCTCGTCCGCGCTGGTGCCGTTCTCGACTCTCGGCTGGCCGGAAGAAACGCCTGATATCAAGGCCTTCCTGCCATCGTCGGTGCTGGTGACCGGCTTCGACATCATCTTCTTCTGGGTAGCGCGCATGGTCATGATGACCGCGCACTTCACCGGCAAAGTGCCGTTCGAAACCGTGTACGTGCATGGCCTGGTGCGCGATTCGCAAGGTCAGAAAATGTCCAAGTCCAAGGGCAACACCCTGGACCCGATCGACCTGATCGACGGTATCGGCGTGGATGCGCTGGTCGCAAAACGCACCACCGGCCTGATGAATCCGAAAGACGCGGCCAAGATTGAAAAAGCCACCCGCAAGGAATTCCCGGAAGGTATCGCTGCCTACGGTACCGATGCGGTGCGCTTCACCATGGCGTCGTACGCTTCGCTGGGCCGCAACATCAACTTCGACCTGGGCCGTGCTGAAGGCTACCGCAACTTCTGCAACAAGCTGTGGAACGCGACCCGCTTCGTGATGATGAATACTGAAGGCAAAGACTGCTCGGCTTCGGAAGCTGACCTGTCGAACGCCGACAAGTGGATCATCTCGCTGCTGCAAAAGGCCGAGCTGGAAGTGGCCAAAGGCTTCGAAGACTACCGCTTCGATAACATCGCCTCGGCCATCTACAAGTTCGTGTGGGATGAGTACTGCGACTGGTATCTGGAAGTCGCCAAGGTGCAGGTACAAAGCGGCACCGAAGGCCAGCAACGCGCTACCCGTCACACGCTGCTGCGCGTGCTGGAAGTGGTGCTGCGTCTGGCACATCCAGTGATTCCATTCGTGACCGAAGCGTTGTGGCAAGCCATTGCGCCGCTGGCCGGCAAGACCGGCGATTCGATCATGATGCAGCCGTACCCGATTGCCAACACCGCCAACATCAACGAATCGGCTGAGGCTTGGATGCAGCAGCTGAAAGCGCTGACCGATGCGACCCGTAACCTGCGCGGCGAAATGCAACTGTCGCCGTCGCTGCGCGTGCCGCTGATCGTCGAGCCGGGCAATTCGGAAGAGAAGGCAGCGATGGAAAGCTTTGCACCGTACGTGCAATCGCTGGCCAAGCTGGCGGAAGTGCAGATTGTGGATGCGCTGCCGGATTCGCCAGCCGCCGTGGCCATCGTCGGCACGACCAAGCTGATGCTGAAAGTGGAAATCGACGTCAAGGCCGAGCGTGAGCGCCTGAGCAAGGAGATCACCCGTCTGGAAGGCGAGATCAATAAGGCCAATGGCAAGCTGTCGAACGAAAGCTTCGTGGCGCGCGCGCCGGCGGAAGTGGTGGCGCAAGAGAAA
The DNA here is from genome assembly GCF_009857445.1 of Duganella flavida. Taxonomy (GTDB): domain Bacteria; phylum Pseudomonadota; class Gammaproteobacteria; order Burkholderiales; family Burkholderiaceae_D; genus Rugamonas; species Rugamonas flavida. The sequence goes on along the minus strand of NZ_WWCN01000002.1, from coordinate 142,195 downwards.
GAGCGCGTCGCCAACTTCTCGGCCACGCTGGAGAAAATGCGCGAGCAAATCGCCAAGCTGCCAGCAGCTTAATTACACTCCGGGGTCAGGTCCCCCATTTCTACACGCACTCAGCGGTAACTCCTGCTACGGCCGGGCTTGTGTAGAAATGGAGGACCTGACCCCGGATTTTTTACGCCAGCAATTCGGCGTAGCGTGGAATGTCGACGTTGCCGCCGCTTATGATGATGCCTACGCGCTTGCCCTGCAGTTGGTCCTTGATTGCACGCGCCGCTGCCAGGCCGAGGCAGCCGGTTGGCTCTACTACCATCTTCATGCGCTCAGCGAAGAAGCGCATTTCGGCGCGTAGCTGTTCGTCGGTCGCGGTCAAGATGTCGTCCACCTCGCGCTGGATGATGGGGAACGTCAGGTTGCCCAGGTGCTGGGTCTGCGCGCCATCCGCAATCGTCTTCGGCGTTTCGATGTGCACGATGCTGCCACTGCGGAATGACTGCTGTCCATCATTGCCCGCTTCCGGCTCCACCCCGTACAGCTTGGCCGCAGGCGACAAGGCACGCGTCGCCAAGGCTGTGCCGCTCAGCAGGCCACCACCGCCCAGCGGTGCAAACACATAGTCCAGCGCGCCCACTTCTTCAAACAGCTCCTTGGCCGCCGTGCCCTGCCCTGCAATCACGTCCGCGTGATCATACGGCGGAATCAAGGTCAGGCCGTGCTTGGCGGCGAGGTCGCGGCCGATCTGCTCGCGGTCTTCCTTGTAGCGGTCATAAATCACCACCTGTGCGCCATAACCCTTGGTCGCAGCAACCTTGGCCGCCGGCGCGTCGTGCGGCATGACGATGGTGGCCGGAATGCCCAGTAGCTTGGCCGACAGCGCAATCGCCTGCGCATGGTTCCCCGACGAGAACGCCACCACACCGGCCTTACGCTGCTCCGGCGTGAACTTGGCCAGCGAGTTATACCCGCCACGGAATTTGAAGGCGCCCATGCGCTGCATGTTCTCGCACTTGAAGAATACCTCGGCGCCCAACTGTTCGTTGATAGTGCGCGAAGTCTTGACCGGCGTCGCATGCACCACACCGGCGATGCGCTCCGAGGCCGCAACCACGTCTGCAAAAGTAGGGAGTTTCAGTTCGCTCATGATGGATTCCTTGGTGGATTAGCGCGCATCGTTGTACACGGTGGCGCGGGATACGTTGAGATAGGCGGCGACGATGTCCATCGCCCGCCGGACATCGCTCAGGCCGGCTTCCTTCAGCTCGCGCATCAAGGCCTTGCGTTCATCGGCCTTGAGCGCACGCGGCGTGGTGCCCAGCCGTGCTGCGAATTGGTCGATACGCACGCGGATCGCGTCTGCTCCATTCGGCGCCATGGTCTCGCTGACGGCGGCTGCCGCATCCACGCTGCCAAATTGCGTCAGCATGGTATTCAGGCTGCGGAACACAGTCAGGTCGACATTCATGCACAGCGCCGCCACATACTGGCCCTGGCTGTCCTTGATGCCGATCGAAGTGCTCTTGGCCAGCCGGCCATCTGGGAAAGTGTTGGGATAGTTGGCAATTACCTGTTCGAACGCCGGATCGGCCGCGCGTGCGAGACCCAGCTCGGTCGCAGGCGCGCCCACGCTGCGCCCCGACAGGTTGTTGTGAATGGCCAGGATGGCATGCTCCGGCTCGGTCAGGTCGTGCAGCACCACTTCGCAGAACGGCGCCAGCGTCTTGCCCAGCCCTTCCGCCACGTGCTGCATCTGCGCCAGCAGGTTTCGATGTTCGGCAGTTTTTTTCATCCGAACATTTTATCTTATTTTAGATTTTTTGTTTAATTGGATGTCAGCCTCTAATTTCAGGCTACTGCAGGTTCGTATAATCGACAGACAACTATAACTTTGGAGACAAAATGAAATTCCTCGCATTCATTGCTGCAGCCGCACTGAGCATCGCACCTGCCTTCGCCCAAACCGGCTCGCCGGCCGGCCTGTGGAAAAACATCGATGATGAAACCGGCAAGCCAAAAGCACTGATCCGCATCACCGAAAACAACGGCGTGCTGACCGGCCAGATCGAAAAGCTGTTCCGCGATGCCAACGAAGACCAGAATCCAAAGTGCGAAAAATGTAGCGACGCACGCAAGGACCAGCCCATCCTCGGCATGACCATCCTGTCCAACCTGAAGAAGGATGGCGACGAATATAGCGGCGGCGAGATCCTCGACCCGAACAATGGCAAGGTCTACAAAAGCAAGCTGCACCTGGCCGATGGCGGCAAGAAGCTGAGCGTGCGCGGCTACATCGGCGTACCAATGCTGGGCCGCTCGCAGACATGGGTGCGTGAGCAGTAACCTCTTGTCCTACCAACAACAAAAGCCAGCCTGATGCTGGCTTTTTTATTGACGAAATAATATTTTCAATTGGATAATTATCTGAAAATAAATTTTTCCACGTCCGTGGCATTTCGTCGAGAGGCAATATGAAATTCATCAAATCAATGCTCGCAGCAACAGCAACAGTGCTCACGCTTGGTTCGGCACAAGCAGAAGTCATTACTTATGAATTCACTGCGACTATCACAAGCATCGCCCAATTCGACCCCAGCCTGCCGTTCAGGGTTGACTCGGTCAACATCCTCGGCAACACCGTCCGGACCTACGATACCGTGCACGGCATCATGAGTTACGACACTTCTGCCCCGATCTGGACAATTCAGAAGCGCGTCCCCGTGCCTATCGTTTTCTACAAAGACATGGGGCACATGTCGTTATCATTCCAAGGAGGATTGAATTTCGATTCGACCGCATTTCCAGAAACACCTCAAATGGCCATCCTAAACAACAGTACAACTTATGAAGGAGGAGACGGTATCAGTTTCTCCACCGCCTCGCGGATCGATCCTGACCAGCACGCTAACATTTTTCTGTTCGATCAGACTGGCACGGCCTTCAACAATACTGCCCTGCCGACTAATCTCGATCTCAACCGCTTTGATCAGCGCAGTTTAACTTATGATTTTGGCTCCGATGACCACACCATCGAAGTGTCGGCTACAGTCACATCGATCCAGTTAATTTCAGCGGTGCCTGAACCAAGTACTGGCATGCTAATGATGGCTGGCCTTAGCCTGCTGGCGTGGCGTCGCCGTAACGCAACGCAACGCGCTACTGCTTGACTCCCTTGCCGGTGGCAGTCCAGTAGATGCCACCCATCAAATGGGCAAGGTATTGCGGATCGCGGTACATATTGCCATCGTGCCCGAGGGCCGTGACGAACACGCGGCCCTTCTCCACCGTGTGATACCAGCTCACCGGGTGCTCTTTGCCCATGCCGTATGACACCTGCCCCGGCCAGATCTTGGTCGGGTCGTAGCTGCTCTCATCCACGTTCAGTACCGGATTGATTTTGATCTTGTACGGATCGTCGAACACATACCACTCATCGCTCCAGATCCAGTGGTCGGGCAAACCGAAAGTGGCCGGGTGCTTTTTGTCGACCACATCGGCCACGCCAGTTTGCAGCATCGGATGGACGCCAGTGTGGCGACCGATCAGCTTTTCGTACCAGACCCAGGTATTGGCCGGGATGATCAGCGAGCGGTGCACCAGCATGGCGTTGCCGCCGGCTTTCATGTAGTCCTCGAACTTCTTGCGGCGCGCTTCGTTCAGCTCTTCCGGCGGCGTATTCAGGAACATCACAGCGGCGTACTGCGACAAGTCGCCATCGAAGGCTTCCGGCTTGTTGGTGAAGGTCATGTCGAACGCGTGCAGCTTGCCCAGACGTTCAAAACTCTCGCGCGCGATGGGGATGTATTCGTAGTGGTACTTGCTCGGCATGGCCAGCACCAGGATTTTGTACTGCGTGTCGGCCCATGCGCTGGACATCATCATTACCCCGGCCGCAGCGGCCAGCATCAGTTTTTTCATCGTCCCCTCCTTTTAAAGTTAGCGCTAACATTTGTCATAGTCTAACCCAAGGTGATACGATTTAGCCAAATGAAAATCATTCTCAACTTCATCGGCATCGTCGCCGTGGTGCTGGGTGTGCTGGGGATCTTCCTGCCGCTGCTGCCGACCACGCCTTTCCTGCTCCTCGCCTCGGCCTGTTTCGCGCGCGCCTCGCCGCGCATGCACGGCTGGCTGCGCAACAACCGCGTCTTCGGCAAATACCTGCGCGACTACGAAAACGGCGCCGGCATTCCCTTGCGTGGCAAAGTGTGGATTTTGATTTTCATGTGGGGCTCGATGAGCTACTCGATCTGGCGCACCGAGTTGCCGTGGGTACGCCTCCTGATCATGCTGATCGGCACTTGCGTGACCATTTACCTGACCCGCTTCGTGCCGACCATGCATATCAATAAGAAGTGATTACGTGCCCTGCTTGGTTGGCATGACAACCACCTGTTGCAAGTTCACACGCTTCGGCTGGGTGGCCAGGAAGCCTACCACTTCGGCAATGTCCTGCGGCTGCAGGAACTCCATGCTTTGGCCTGTCCTTGGCGCCCTGGAAGGTCCAGTGGCCTTGCAGTTCGGTCTCGGTGATGCCCGGCTCAATGGCTGGACCATACGCAGCATCTACCGCCGCCGCTGCAGCGTCCACCGAGGCTTGATTCGTGACGTCCACTGCCAGGGCGATAGCCTCGCCACCAGCGGCGCGAATGTCTTTGACCAGTTCATCCAGCACTTCTTTGCGACGGGCCAGCACGGCAACCTTGGCGCCGCGGGCGGCTAACAGTTTAGCGGTAGCGAAGCCGATGCCGCTGGACGCACCGGTGATGACAGCAACACGATTTTTCATGGTAGTTCTCCTGTTTGGTGAATGCCGGAAAGCACCGGCGACAGGTGAACTATAGATCGATGACCACAACCAATGTAGTGGCAAAAATCCGCTTCAGTAGCAACTAAAAGTTTATACGCGCAGCTCGACCGGCGACAGGTAGAACTGCTGGCTGTCCAGCAAGCGCGCGACGATGAAGTCGACAAAATGCCGCACCCGGCCCGGCATCTCACTACGCTGCGGGAAGTAAAGGTGGAAGCCCATGCGCTCGCTGATGTAGTCCGCCAGCAGCGGTTTCAGCAGGCCAGCGCGGATGGCGGCGGTGGCGTTGATGCTGTCGATCTGGCCGATGCCGATACCGGCCAGCACGGCGTGCACCTCAGTGTCTGGATCGTTACTGAGCAAGACCGGCGTCACGTGGCGGAACACCGTATCGCCATCGATTTCGAATTCCCACGCCATCGGCCGGCCGCTGCCGGGCTGGCGGTAGGCGGTGCAGCGGTGGGCCTGCAGGTCGTGCAGGGTGCGCGGCGTGCCGTGGCGTGCCAGATAACCCGGCGTCGCGCAGACGATTTGCTGCACCGGAAACAAACGGCGGCTGACGATCTGCGCATCCGGCGGATTACCGCCCCGGAAACCGACGTCGATACGGTCGTGCACCAGGTCGCTAAAGCCATCTTCCTGGATCAGGTCGATCTGGATATTCGAGTATATCAGCTGGAACTCGGCCAGCAGCGGCATCAGAATTCGGCGGCCCATCGAGCCGGAGGCCGCTACGCGGATGGTGCCCTCGTCCTCGCGCGCTGCGCTGCGTGCACGGGCCAGTGCGCCGACCACGCCGTCGAGACTGGGCTTGATGGAGTCCAGTAGGCGCTGGCCCTCCTCGGTCAGCGAGCTATTGCGCGTGGTACGGTGGAACAGACGCACGCCCAGATGCTGTTCAAACTGGCGGATGGTTTTGCTAACGGCTTGCGGCGTGGTGCCCTGCGCCTCCGCGACCTTGTTAAAGCTGCCCAATTCGGCAGCCTTGATGAAGGTCGAGATGGCGCGCAGTTCATCCATGTTTGCGTTTGGCCAGATGCCTATCGAGGCTATTGGCGAAGTGCTGCCGGTCGGATTGGCTGAAGGCAGCAGGGCCGCCAGTATCAACGCCGCTGCCGCGCAGCTCGTCCATGAAGGCGCGCATGGTCAGCATTTGCGCGATGTTGTCGTTGGTGTAGAACTCGCCACGCGGGTTGAGCGCGTAGCCGCCCTTCTTCAGTACATCCGAAGCCAGCGGGATATCGCCGGTGATCACCAGATCGCCTGGTTCTAGCAGGCGCACGATTTCCTGGTCCGCCACGTCGGCGCCGGACGGAACTTGCACCGAACGGATGAAGCGCGATGGCGGTACGCGTAGCAGCTGGTTGGCCACCAGCGTGACCTGCATCTGCACACGATCTGCCACACGGTAGAGAATTTCCTTGATGACGGCGGGACAGGCGTCAGCGTCGACCCAGATCTGCATCACTGATCCCACAATTCGCCGTTAGGATTGGTGCGCGGCGGGTGAACGCCGAAGTGCTTGTAGGCTGCAGGCGTAGCCACGCGGCCGCGCGGCGTGCGTTGCAGGAAGCCTTGCTGGATAAGGTACGGTTCCAGCACGTCTTCAATCGTGTCGGCAGCTTCGCCGATGGCTGCGGCAAGGTTGCCGATGCCGACCGGGCCGCCGCCGAATTTGTACAGCACCGCTTCCAGCAGCTTGCGGTCCATCACGTCGAAACCGACCGTGTCCACGTCCAGCATCACCAGTGCGGCGTCGGCCACGGTCTTGGTGATCTCGCCGTTGCTCTTCACTTCCGCGTAATCGCGCACGCGGCGCAGCAGGCGGTTGGCGATACGCGGCGTGCCGCGCGCGCGGCGGGCGATTTCGTGGGCGCCTTCAGGATCGATGACAGCTTTCAGCAGCGCAGCGCTACGCGTCACGATTTGCGTCAGCTCGGCGGTGTTGTAGAACTCCAGACGCGCCACGATGCCGAAGCGGTCGCGCAGTGGATTGGTCAGCATGCCGGCGCGGGTGGTAGCGCCGACCAGCGTGAACGGCTGCAGGTCCAGCTTGACCGAACGCGCCGCCGGGCCTTCGCCGATCATGATATCGATCTGGTAGTCCTCTAAAGCCGGATACAGGATCTCTTCCACCACCGGCGACAAGCGGTGAATCTCGTCGATAAACAGGACGTCGTTGGTTTCCAGGTTGGTCAGAATGGCGGCCAAGTCGCCCGGACGCTCCAGCACCGGGCCAGAAGTCTGGCGTAGGTTCACGCCCATCTCGCGGGCGATGATGTTTGCCAGTGTGGTTTTACCGAGGCCCGGAGGCCCGAACAGCAGCGTGTGATCCAGCGCTTCCTTGCGCTTGCGGGCGGCGGAGATGAAAATCTCCAGCTGATCGCGGATCTTGGCCTGCCCGACATATTCATCGAGATGCTTGGGACGCAGGGCGCGTTCGATCGCTTCTTCATTCGGAGAAGACGGCGCCGCGTCGATAATGCGCTGTTCGGTAAAATTGTCGGTCTGTATGCTCATACAGTTATTTTACCCTGCATCGGCGCTCGCTACCCCATGATTGCACGCAGGTCGCTCATGAAGGCTTCGATGATGTCGCTGCGGCGCGTGGTGCGGCGCGAGCAGGTGTGGATGGTGACGCGATAGGACAAATCGTCTTCGTTCAGCGCCTGCAGCAAACCTTGCCGCACATACGGCTCCGCAAAGTGCGATGGCAGGAAACCGCAATATCGGCCCGACATGATCAGGATCGCCACCGCTTCCATATTATCGGCACGCGCGCCGTAGTTCTTCTGCCCGAAGCGCGATTCAAACTCCGGCACCGGGTAACTGCGGCCGATCCACTCGTAATTGCCAACATCCACCGCACCTATCTGATCTGAAGTGCCAAACAGCGAGTGCCCTTGTCCGCAATACGCAATCTGCTTTTCCACGTACAGCGGCGCATATTCCAGCTCCGGCAGTTGATGCCAGAAATAGCCGATGCCCAAATCCAGCTCACCAGCCAGCATTTGCTCTTCCAGCTCATTCGGAGCGCGGTTGAAGATGTGGAAGCGCACCGCCTCATCGCGCTTGCGGAAGGCGGCGATGGCCTGTCCCAGCTTGGCGTTCTGCTCAGGATCAGTGTGGCCGATCAAGCCGATACGCAAAGAGCCGCTGAGTTTTTTCTCAATATTGCGCGCTTCCTCACAGAAGTCGTTCACCACATCGAGCATGCGGCGCGCGGCTTGCGCAAAGCGTTCACCTTTTGGGGTCAGGCGGAAACCCGCGCGTCCCCGTTCGCACAACCGGAAGCCCAGGCGGGCCTCCAGCGTGGAGAGCTGCGTGCTGATCGTCGATTGATTAACATTCAACACCGCCTGTGCCAGCGAAAGACCGCCCGCATCCACCACTGCAAGGAACACGCGGATCAACCTTAAATCGAGATCGGATAGATTGGTCAGCATGGACTGCATTGTCATTCAGCGGTAACGCGGGCGTCAAATTGTTCTGCTTAGAACGTTGCAACTAAGGAGCTTGCAAACAACGAATTGCCTTTCCGGTATTGATCCGTGCCCGGTTTCAGGAACACGTCCTGGTTGGCGTGGTCGTAGCGCACTTCAAATTTGAAGACCACGTTTTCGTTGTAGGCGTAGTTGCCGCCCAGCGTGAGGGCCGCGCGATTCGCACCGCGCACCGTACCCGCAGCCAAGGAGCGCGCCAATTCGTCCGGCGAAGGACCGAGGCCGTTGCGATAGTCGCCTGCATCTTCCGTGAACACGGTAGCAATGGTGCCGCCGCCGTTCTTATCGTTCTTCAGGTAGTCGGCACGCGCCACCAGTTCCGCACGCGGGGTGACTTTGTACGCAGCTTGCAGCGACACACCGGCCCAACGCGCGTCGCCGCCGTTGAAGGCCGAGTCGCGCCACATGCCGGTATTGACCTGGCCATTAAGCGACCATGCGCCACGTGTGTAGTAAGCATCGCTGGACAGCATCGCCAGGCGCTTGCCGAAGTACTTGCCGAATTGGCCGGTAAAGCCGATGCCGCTGAATTCCGAATTCAGGTAGTCGGTGCGGAACACCACGATAGGATCGTGGGCGCGGTCGGCGTGGCTGGATTTGTTCATGTTCGCCACCAGTACCTTGGTGGTCCATGCATCCACCACTGCTTCAACGCCGGCACCGACGTAATAGCTAGGCTGAGTGAAGTCGAACAGCAGGTTGTGCGTCACCAGCTTGGTCTGATTCGACAGGAAGTACTCGTAGCCGGTGAAATCGGCAAACTGGCCGGCCAGCACGCGCACGTTCTTGTCTTCCATCGGAATGGTGACCGTTGCTTCATGGATGATGGAGCCGAGGTTCATGGCCGAACTGGCGCTCTTGTGCGGCACCAGTTGCAGCTTGAACTTGGTGCCGTTCTCGGTCTCTTTATCGATCTGGAGCAAAGCCATGCCGAAGAAGGAGTTATCGAACGCGTAGGTCGAATCCTGGCCGGCGGCGCTACGATCCACGCCGTCGAAATTGTTCAGGAAGTTGAAGCCTGCGCTGCGGCGGTTGCCGCTGGCGATGAACGTCGGATCGATCATGCCGCTGATCTTCAGGCCTGCGAAGCCGTTATCGCTATGCGCGGTTTCCATGGCGTCCAGCTTCACCTGCATGCGCGCGATGTCGGCGCGTAGTTGTTCAACGTCGCTCTTGTCCTGCGCGGCGGCCAGCAGCGGCAGTGCGCAGAAGATGGCCGTGGCCAGATATTTTCGTTTCATGACTCCTCCTTGATGTAATGTTTTTGTTCTACAGATGGGGAAACAGATACAGGTTGGCGCGGCGCGGCCGGCGTGGCAGAAGGCGCAACGGCCTGCGCAGCGTCACGCTGGCGGGCCTCGCGCAAACGGCGACGGCGCAAACGCGATTCATATAGGGCGGACAGGATCACGCAGGCAGTCACCACAAAGATGGTGGCGGCAGCAGCCGCGTTCACGGTCGGATTCAAACCAAACTTCGCCCGCGAGAAGATCACCACTGGCAGCGTGGTGGCGCCCGGACCGGCGAGGAAGGCCGAAATCACCACGTCGTCAAACGACAGCGTGAAGGTCAGCAGGAAAGCGGAGACCAGCGACGGCAAGATCAGCGGCAAGGTCACATACCAGAACACCTGCAATGGACGCGCGCCCAGATCCTGCGCCGCTTCTTCCAGCGAGATGTTCAACTCGCGCAGGCGCGACGCCACCACCACCGCTGCATAAGCCATGCCCAATTGGGTGTGGCCGAGCAGGATGGTTTTCATGTCGCGGCCACCGATGCCGGTCAGATCTTGCACCATCACCAGCAGCAGCATGACGGACAGCGCCATGATCACTTCCGGCATCACCAGCGGCATATTCAGCATGCTCTCGAACAGCACTCGGCCACGGAACTTCTTGTAGCGCACCACCACCAGCGCGCCCATCGTGCCGAGTACCACCGACAAGGCGGCGCAGGTAAAGGCGATACGCAGCGACAGCAGCAGGCCGTCAATCAGCTCCTGGTCGTGCATCAGCGACTGATACCACTTGAACGAGAACTGCGACCACACCGTCACCAGCGTCGACTCGTTAAACGAGAACACCACCAGCGACAGGATAGGCAGGTAGAGGAAAATGTAGACTGATCCCAGCCAGCCACGGGAAAACCATTTGGTCATCATTTCGCCCTCTGGTATTTATTGAAGATAGCCATCGGGCCAAGAATCAGCAGGATCATCACGGCGGCAACGGCGGACGCCATCGCCCAGTCGTTATTACCGAAGAATTCATCCCACAGCACGCGGCCGATCATCAGCGTTTCCGGACCACCCAGCAGTTCAGGAATCACGTACTCGCCGATCGACGGAATAAACACCAGCATCGAGCCAGCCACAATGCCGTTGACCGACAGCGGCACAGTGATGCGCCAGAACGCCTGCCACGGCGTTGCGCCCAGATCCAGCGCGGCTTCCAGCAAGCGGCCATCCATTTTTTGCAGCGTGGTGTACAGCGGCAGGATCATGAACGGCAGGTAGGTGTAGACCATGCCCAGCGTCAGCGAGAACGGGGTGTTCAGCATGTGGATCGGTTCATGAATCAGGCCGAGGCTCATCATCACGTTATTGAACACGCCATTGGTCGCCAGCAGCCCTTTCCACGAATAGATACGCACCAGGAAGGAAGTCCAGAACGGCAGCATCACCGCCATCAGCAGCGAAGGACGTACCGATTCCGGCGAGCGCGCCATGAAGTAGGCGAACGGATAGGCGATGAACAGGCACAGGGCCGTATTCAACAGCGCGAACTTCAGCGACGACAAATACGCCGCCAGGTACAGCGAGTCGGTGAACAGGAACAGGTACTTGTTGAAATCGATGCGGATACTCAGCACCCCTTCCACCAGCGCCCACGGTTTGGTCAGCGTGACCGTATCCAGCTGCGAAATGCTGAACTGAAGGATGATGAGGGCCGGGATGGCCGTCATCACCACCAGCCAGGCATACGGCACGCCGAGCAGCGCCCGGCGGCCGGCTTCGCGCTGGAAGCGTTGCAAACGTTGCGTCAACATACAAGCTCCTTAGCGCGTCACGACGACCATGGCGTCGTCGCTCCAGTGCAGATACACCTGGTCGCCGGCGTTGAAACCGAGATCGTCATGGCGATAGTGGTTCAGGTGCGTGACCTTGATGCGCTGGCCGTCGTTCAGGCGCACGTGGAACACGGTCAGGTTGCCGTAGTAGGACAGTTCTTCCACTGCACCGGCCATGGTGTTGTAGTCCTTGGCGACCGGCTGGCGCGAGATGGAGATTTTCTCCGGACGCAGCGCCACACCGGCTTGCGAGCCACGCGGCGCAGCAACGCCGCGGCCGACGTAGATTGGGCCGCTCTGGGTATCGATCACCGTATGGTCGGTGTGATCTTCCCGCACCGTACCTTCCAGCAGGTTGACGCTGCCGATGAAGTCCGCCACGAAGCGGCAGTTCGGCGATTCGTAGATGTCTTCCGGCGAACCCACTTGCAGGAACTGGCCTTCGCTCATGATGGCGATGCGCGACGCCATCGTCATCGCTTCTTCCTGGTCGTGAGTCACCATCACGCAGGTCACGCCCACGCGCTGGATGATGTTCACCAGTTCGAGCTGCGTTTGTTCGCGCAGTTTTTTATCGAGTGCGCCCAGCGGCTCGTCCAGCAGCAGCAACTGCGGACGCTTGGCCAGTGAACGGGCCAGCGCCACGCGCTGTTGTTGGCCGCCCGACAGCTGGTGCGGTTTGCGGGTAGCGAATTTTTCCAGCTGTACCAGCTTCAGGTTCTGGTCCACGCGGTCGGCGATTTCCTTGGCTGGCAGGCCATCGCGGCGCAGGCCGAAGGCGACGTTGTCCCACACGCTCATGTGCGGGAACAGCGCGTAGGACTGGAACATCATGTTGATCGGACGTTCGTACGGCGGCAGCGCGGTGATGTCCTGGCCATTCAAACGTATCGCGCCGGAGCTTGGCGATTCAAAGCCCGCCAGCATGCGCAGCAAGGTGGACTTGCCGCAGCCGGAACTGCCCAGCAGCGCGAAGATTTCGCCTTTTTTGACTTTCAGGCTGATGTTGTTGACCGCCGTCGTTCCGTTGTCGAACACCTTGGACAGGCCTTCGATCGACAGGAATTGTTCATCGTTGGGCAAAGCGCTGCCCTGGCTAATTGCAGCCATAATTTTCTCCTTCATGGATCCCCGCTTGCGCGGGGACGACGGTGGCGATTAAATGCCGGTCTTGAACTTGGTATACAGGCGGGTGACAGTGCGGCGGACGTCGGCGCCAACCGAATCCGGCGCGATCATGCGCTTGGTGTCTTCTGCATCAAGGAAGACGGTCTTGTTCTGCACCAGTTGCGGCTTGACGAACTTCAGCGATTCCTTGTTGGCGTTCGCGTACAGCACCTTGTTGGTGATGGCCGCGTGGACTTCAGGACGCAGGATGTAGTTCATCCACAAGTGGGCATTGTGCGGGTGCGGCGCGTCGGCCGGAATCGCCATCGATTCGAAGGTCAGGATGCCGCCGTTACGCGGGATCAGGGCTTCGATGTGCTGGCCGGTCTTGTTGTCGATGGCGCGCTGGCGGGCCACGTTGAAGTCGCCGGACCAGCCCACTGCCACGCAGATCGAACCATTGGCCATGTCGTTGATGTAGCCGGTAGTCGAGAACAGCGTCACGTAAGGACGGATTTTTTGAAGCTGGGTAAAGGCTTCCTGGTAATCGGCGAGATTTTTGCTGTACGGGTTCTTGTCCATCGCATGCAGCGCGGCAGGGAACAATTCGGAAGCAGAATCCAGAATCGAGATGCCGCAGGATTTCAGCTTGGAGGCATACTCCGGCTTGAACACCAGGTCCCATGCGTTGTCCGGCATCGGCGTATTGCCCAGCGCGGCTTTCACTTTGTCGACGTTGATGCCGACGGTGGTGAAGCCCCACAGCCAGCTCACCAGGTAGTTATTGCCCGGATCAACCTGCGCCATCTGCGCCTGGATCACAGGATCGAGATTCTTCAGGTTGGGAAGCAAACCCTTATCCACCTTCTGCATCAGGCCACCGGAGATTTGCATCTTGGCCCAGGTCGAGGATGGCACTACGATGTCATAACCGGTTTTGCCGCCGACCAGCTTGGCGTGCAGGACTTCGTTGGTATCGAAGATGTCGTAACGCACCTTGATGCCGGTTTCTTTCTCGAAGTTGGTGATGACCTCGGGCGCGATGTACTCGGCCCAGTTGTAGATGTTCAGTACTTTTTCTTCTTCTGCCCGTGCGACGCCGGTCATTGCCAGCGCTGCCATGCCGGCCAGCAGTGCGCTGCGCCATGCGTTACGTCGGGGAGTGGTGCTGTGGTTCGCTTCCATTGGGTGTCTCCTGGTGGGGTGGCGTTAGGCGGCTAAGTTATTCCAGCGTGACGTAGAATTTTTTTGCTTCCGAGATGGTGATCCAGCGACCGGCGAAACCTTTCGGCAGGATGTAACCCTGGCCGGCGCCGAATTCCTTGCGACCGCCTTGTTCGTCGATCAGCGCGACCTGGCCTTCGATGATCCAGCATGCTTCGTCGTATGGCATGGCTGGGAATTCCACCTCACCCGGTTTGCCTTCCCACAGGCCGACGCCGTAGGCGCTGTTGCTGCCGCTGGAAGCGCGCCAGTCGGCTTCGTCCATGCCGTAGTCCAGTTTCTGGAATTGGGCGATGCCGCCGTTGATGGCGATGATGTCTGCTACGGTTTTGCTCATTTGGTTCTCCCGATTAAAGCGTTAAATACTCAAGCGTTTTTCAAAACTTGTTTCATTTCCTGATAGGCGCGCACACCGGCGACGCCCAGCTCGCGGCCGATGCCGCTGCGTTTGTATCCTCCCCACGAGGTGCCGGGGAAAATGAGTTGCGGCGTGTTGATCCACACCAGTCCGGTTTGCAGCGCTTCCGACATGGAGGCTGCGGCGGCGCTGTCTTCCGTCACCAGCGTGGCGACCAGTCCGTACTCGCTCTCATTGGCGATTTGCACGGCTTGCTCGTTGCTGTTGAAGTGGCGCACGCACGCTACCGGACCAAAAATTTCGTCGGTCCACAGCGGATGGCTGAGTGGCACGTCGGCGTACAGATGCGGCGCGATGAAGTAGCCGTGGCCGGCATCATCCGGCAGGCTGCCGGTGGCTGCTGGCTTCAGGCCATCTTCACGCGCTTGCGTAATGAAGGACTGCACTTTCTCCTTCTGGCGCGCGCTGATGATCGGCCCCATATTGGCGCCAATGTGCTGCGGACCACCGACCTTGATGGCGGCGACCGCCTCCTGCATCTGCTGCATGAAGGACGCATACACGCTCTCATGCACGAGGATGCGCGAGGTGGCCGAGCACATCTGGCCGGCGTTGGTGTACGCGCCGCTGACGGCCAGTTCCACCGCCAGTTGCAAGTTGGCGTCCGCGCACACGATCAGCGCCGACTTGCCGCCCAGCTCCAGGCTGACGCGGGCGATGCGCTGGGCGCAATCGCGCATCACGGCGCTGCCGGTTTCGGTGCTGCCGGTGAACGAGACCTTGGCGATGCCCGGATGCTGCACCAGCGCGCGGCCGGTGTCCGCCGCGCCGAACACGAGGTTCAGCACACCCGCAGGCAGGCCGGCTTCGTGCATCAGGCTGACCAGCGCCAGCTCGGCCACCGGCGTCAGTTCGCTAGGCTTCAACACGATGGTGCAGCCGGCTGCCAATGCCGCCGCCACTTTCCACGCGGTGGTGACCATCGGGAAGTTCCACGGCACGATCAGGCCGGCGACGCCGCAAGCGTCGTAATGCATTTGCGCGCGATAGCTAGTGACGCCGATATCCAGTTCGTCCGTTTGCAGATTCTTCATGGTGGCGCACAGGTCGCCGTAATAGCGGAAGGTGTTAATCACATCCAGCACATCGAGATCCGCTTCGCCAGCCGGCTTGCCGTTGTTGACCACTTGCAGCGCGGCCAGCGTGTCGTGCGCTTCTTCGATGCGGTCGGCAATCGCACGCAGCACGCGGGCGCGGTCGAGGCGGTTGCGCGCCTTCCAGCCCGGCAGCGCTTCTTTGGCAGCTTGCACCGCGCGGTCCACTTGCGCGGTGGTGGCAGCGTTGAATTCGCAGAGCGCGCCGCCGGTCGATGGATTCAGCACGATCTGCTGCGCGCCCTTGCCGGCTTCAAACACGCCATCGATCAGCGCGCCGGGCAGCGCCAGCGCTGCGCCGCTGGACAGTGCCGCCGACAGGTCGGCGGGTGCAGTTGGGTAGTCGTAGGTTTTCATGATTAACGGTATTTCACGCCAGGCAGCACGCACAGCATTTCAAACGCCAGATTGGCCGCCAGCAGCGAGGTCACGCCGGCGTTGTCGTATGGCGGAGCGACTTCCACCACGTCGGCGCCGACGATGTTCAGGCCGCGCATGCCGCGGATCAGTTCCAGCCCTTGCGTCACGGTCAGGCCGCCGATTTCCGGCGTGCCGGTGCCCGGTGCGTAGGCTGGATCGAGGCCGTCGACGTCGAAGGTCAGGTACACCGGACGGTCGCCAACGCGGGCGGCGATTTCAGCCGCCAGCGGCGCCAGCGAGCGGTTCCAGCACTGTTCAGCCTGCACCACGTTGAAGCCCTGCTCGCGGCACCAGTCGAAATCTTCCGCTGCGTAGCCGGTGCCGCGCAGGCCGATCTGGGTCACGTATTCGCATTGCAGCAGACCCTCTTCCACCGCGCGGCGGAACGGCGTGCCGTGGGCGATCTTCTCGCCGAACATGGTGTCGTTGACGTCGGCGTGCGCATCGACGTGCACCAGCGCTACCGGGCCGTGCTTGCGGGCGATGGCGCGCAGGATAGGCAGGGTGATGGTGTGGTCGCCGCCCAGCGAGATCGGCACGCAGTCGTGTTCGAGGATCGCGTCGTAGGCTTTTTCGATGCGGGTGATCG
The DNA here is from genome assembly GCF_009857445.1 of Duganella flavida. Taxonomy (GTDB): domain Bacteria; phylum Pseudomonadota; class Gammaproteobacteria; order Burkholderiales; family Burkholderiaceae_D; genus Rugamonas; species Rugamonas flavida. Next base: position 125,970 of record NZ_WWCN01000002.1, on the reverse strand, counting down.
AATCAGCCAGGTTGTATGGGTTGATGGCGACGTCGCCAATGTCCGCCACTTGCAGCGAATCGAAAGGCGCGGCGCGAGTCGCCATGTTGTACGGGCGCAGCAGCGACGATTCGCTGCGCACCTGGCGCGGACCAAAGCGGGCGCCGCTGCGGTTGGAGGTGCCCAAATCGAACGGCACGCCGACGAAACAGGCGTCCAGACCCTTGGCGGTTTCTACGTGAGGCAGGCGCATCATGGTGGCGATGCCGCCGCTGCGAGGCATAGCGTTGCCACCCAACGGCTGATTGTTGGTAAATTCTTGCATGTCTCTCTACTTTCTGATTAGTTACATCGGGAAGCCAAGCTTCTTGATGCCGTTGATCCAGGCGCGTTTCCAGCCGCCCTGCTCGTCCGCACCGTCGAAGGCGTGGAAGGTGATCTTGGCGCCAGCCCATCGCAGCGGCTCTGGCGGGATCCAGTTGGGTCCTTGGGTTGAGATGTCGAGCTTGCGCTCTGGGGTGTTGCGGTCGAACAGAATGTTCAGGCCCATCAGCGCGCCGAAGCGGCTGCCTGCCACGCCGAAGCCGGTGTAGCCGGCCACGTAAACCACTTTCTCGTTGAAGTAGCGGCGGGCGAACACGGCGCCACGCGAGCAGTAATCGATCGGGCCGCCCCATGCGTGCGAGAAGCCCACGTCTTTCAGCTGCGGGAAGGTTTTGTGGAACACTTCGCCCAGCTTGTAGTAAGTCGATTCTTCGCGGTCGGCCGCAGGGTTGTTGTTGCCCTTGAAGTGGTAGCTGACCAGGCCGCCGAAGATGATGCGGTTGTCCTTGGTCAGGCGGTAGTAGTTGAGCTGGGTGCGGGTATCGTAAATGCCCTGGCGGTTCTTCCAGCCGATGCGGGCCAACTGTTCTTCAGTCAGCGGATGGGTGGCCAGCACGTGGTCACGAACCTGCATCACGCGTTTGCTGATGTCCGGAATGCCGACCGATGCAGTGCCGGTGCCAAGCAGCACGCGCGGCGTTTTGATGCTGCCCGCTTGGGTCTGGACGATCAGGTGATCGCCGCAGTCTTCCCACTTGGTCAGCGGCGTCATTTCGTACAAGCGCACGCCCAGTTTCAGCGCGGCGGCTTTCAGGCCCCATGCCATCTTGGCTGGGTGGACGATACCGCTGCGATCACGCGACCACATGGCGCCCGCATACAGCGGCGAGCCAAGCTGCGCCTGGGCTTCTTCGCGATTCAGCATCGTCACGTTGTGGCCGTGCTGCTTGTGCAGTTCGAAATCTTCTTGCAGGTGCGGGACGTGGCGGTCTTCCACTGCTACCGTCATCTCGCCGTTCCATTCGATATCGGCGTCAATACCGTAGCGGGCGACGGTCTCTTTGAAACCGTCGAGGTTGTCGTGGCCGAATTGTTCGAGCACGTCCAGGTCTTTCGGGAATACGCGAGTGGCGTTCGGCAGGCCGTGCATCACCGAGGTGGAGATGATGCCGCCAGCGCGGCCGGAGGCGCCGTAGGCGACTTTGCCGGCTTCGATCAGCACCACGTCCAGATGCGGCATCAGTTCCTTGGCTTGTACTGCGGCCCAGAGGCCGGTGAAGCCGCCGCCGACGATCAGCAGGTCAGCGGTGGTAGGTCCGATCAGTTCACGTTCTACTGCGGGGGCGGCTGCGTTGTCCAGCCAGTACGGGAACAGCTTTACGTCTTTGAAACTTTTTTTAATATCGTGCGACATTACAGCTTCCTTCTTTGTCTCCAGTAAATCCAGTCTAGCCCGGCCGCCACCAGCGAAAAATAACGCCGTGGCTATCTAAACATTGATGGCGGCCAAGGTATTACTGGATGCCGAGACAGATGTACTTCACAACGAGGTAATCCTCGATGCCATACTTCGAACCTTCGCGGCCCAGGCCGGACTGCTTGACCCCGCCGAAAGGCGCGACTTCATTGGAGATCAGGCCGGTATTGACGCCTACCATGCCGCATTCCAGCGCTTCGGCGACACGCCACACGCGGCCGATATCGCGCGAGTAGAAGTAGCTGGCCAGGCCGAATTCGGTGTCGTTTGCCTGCTGAATTACTTCGGCTTCAGTGTGGAAACGGAACAACGGTGCGAGTGGGCCGAAGGTTTCTTCGGAGGCGACCTGCATGTCTTGCGTGACGTTGGTGATCACGGTCGGCTCGAAGAACGAACCGCCCAGCGCGTGGCGCTTGCCGCCGGTGACCAGCTTGGCGCCTTTGGACAGCGCATCAGCCACGTGCTCTTCCACTTTGGCGACGGCCTTCAGGTCGATCATCGGGCCTTGGGTGACGCCCGGTTCGGCGCCATTGCCGACCTTGAGCGCGTTGACTGCGGTTGCCAGCTTGGCGGCAAACGCATCGTACACGCCGTCCTGCACGTACAGGCGATTCGCGCAGACGCAGGTCTGGCCGGCGTTCCGGAACTTGGAGGCCAATGCGCCCTGCACTGCCGCGTCGAGATCAGCATCGTCGAACACGATGAATGGCGCGTTGCCGCCCAGTTCCAATGAAACTTTCTTAACCGTCGGCGCGCACTGCTCCATCAACAGCTTGCCGATGGCGGTGGAACCGGTGAAGCTCAGTTTGCGCACCAGCGGATTGGCGCACAGCTCGCCACCGATGGCGCGGGCGTCGCCGGTGACGATACTCAGCAAACCATCCGGCAGGCCGGCACGCTTGGCCAATTCAGCCAGCGCCAGCGCGGTGAACGGCGTGGCTTCTGCCGGCTTGACCACGATCGGGCAACCAGCAGCCAGCGCTGGACCGACTTTGCGGGTAATCATCGCAGCCGGGAAGTTCCATGGTGTGATGGCGGCGCAGACGCCGATGGCTTCTTTCGTCACCACGATGCGGCGGTCTTCCCATGGCGATGGCAACGTGTCGCCGGAGACGCGCTTGGCTTCTTCAGCGAACCATTCGATGAAGGATGCGGCGTAGGCGATTTCGCCGGTGGACTCGGCCAGCGGCTTGCCCTGCTCGGCCGTCATGATGGCGGCCAGGTCATCGGTGTTGGCAATGATCAGGTCGAACCACTTGCGCAGCACGGTGCTGCGCGCTTTGCCGGTCTTGGCTTTCCAGCCGGCCCAGGCGCGGTTGGCGGCCTCGATGGCGCGCTTGGTATCCGGTGCGCCCATCTTTGGCACAGTGCCGATGAAGGCGCCGGTGGCCGGGTTGGTGACTTCGACCGTGCGGCCGTCTTGCGCGTCGCAGAACGCGCCGTCGATAAAGGCCTGTTGTTTGAGCAGGCTGTTGTCTTTCAGTTGCAGCATGTTGGTTCTCCTTTTATGCGCGCAGGGCGGCGTCCAGAATCGCCAGCGCTTCGGTCATCACGTGGTCTTCGATGGTGAGCGGGAACAGGAAGCGCACCACATTGCCATGCACGCCGCAGGTCAGCAGCAGCAGGCCTTTTTCCAACGCCACGCGCTGGACTTTCTTGGTGAAATCTTGATCCGGTTTGCCGGTGGCCGGGTCGCTGAACTCTACCGCAACCATCGAACCGAGGCCGCGCACATCAGCAATGTGCGGCACGCTGGCCTTGGCTTCGCGCAGCATCGCTTGCAGCTGGTCGCCCAGCTGGTTCGAGCGGTCCAGCAGTTTTTCGTCGTTGATCACGTCCAGCACGGCGTGGGCGGAAGCGACGGCCAGCGGGTTGCCGGCGTAAGTGCCGCCGAGGCCGCCCGGCGCCGGCGCATCCATCACCTCGGCGCGGCCGCAGACGGCGGACAGTGGCATGCCACCGGCCAGGCTCTTGGCCATCGTGGTCAGGTCAGGGGCGACGTCGTAGTGCTGCATGGCGAACATCTTGCCGGTGCGGGCAAAGCCGGTTTGCACTTCGTCGGCGATCAGCAGGATGCCGTGCTCGTCGCAGATCTTGCGCAGCGCGCGCATCAGTTCAGGCGGTGCGACGTAGAAGCCGCCCTCGCCTTGCACTGGCTCGATGATGATGGCGGCCACGCGCTTCGGATCGATATCGGCACGGAACAGCTGGGCGATGTGGTCCAGCGCGTCCTGCACGGTGGTGCCGTGGGCTTCGATCGGGAACGGTACGTGGTAAGTCTCGCCCGGGAATGGACCGAAGCCGACTTTATACGGAACGACCTTGCCGGTCAGCGCCATGCCCATGAAGGTACGGCCGTGGAAGCCGCCGCTGAAGGCGATCACGCCGCTGCGGCCGGTGTGGGCGCGGGCGATCTTGATGGCGTTTTCGACGGCTTCAGCGCCGGTGGTGAAGAAGGCGGTCTTCTTGGTGAAATCGCCCGCTGCCAGGGTGTTGATGCGCTCGGCCAGCGTGACATAGCTTTCGTATGGGACGATCTGGTAGGCGGTGTGGGTGAAGTTTTGCAGCTGTTCCTGAATCGCTGCGACCAGGCGCGGGTGGCAGTGGCCGGTGTTCAGCACGGCGATGCCGCTGGCGAAGTCGATGAAGCGGCGGCCTTCGACGTCCCACAACTCGGCGTTTTTGGCGCGTTGGGCGTAAAAGTCGCACATGACTCCAACTCCGCGTGGGGTGGCGGCGTTTTTACGGTTTTGCAGGTCGGCGTTTTTCATTTCGGGGTCTCCCATAGGTTTAAGCAGTGAGAGCACTGTAAAATACGGCGGACTCATGGCATAGAGCCATTCCTGTTTATTTGATAGAGCCAATTACGATGAGCGAAGTCTCCATTTCCGACTACCTGCTGACGCATCTCGAGCGCGGCGGCACGGTGCCGATGAACCGGCAGCTGTACGGCTTGCTGCGCGACGGCATCCTCGGTGGGGCGATTTTGCCAGGCTTGCGGGTACCGCCGTCGCGAGCGCTGGCGGCGGATCTGGGCGTGTCGCGCAATACCGTCACGTACGCTTACGATCAGCTTATCGCGGAAGGCTATTTAGAGGCGCGCACTGGAGATGGCACCTATGTGGCGGATACGGAGCCGGACATGGCGCGGCTACCGGCGGCCCTGACCGGCGACGCGGCGACTGCGGACGGCGGCGCTGGCTCGCTGTTGAGCGGACGCGGCGAGCGGCTGTTGTCCGGCACCGGCGCCAGTTCGGCACAATGGGGCGCGTTCATGCCGGGCATTCCCGACATCACCCGTTTTCCGAATGAAGTGTGGAGCAAATTGCAGGCGCGGCACTGGCGGCGGATTGCGCCCGGCTTGCTAACCTACGGCGACGGCGCCGGCTATTTGCCGCTCCGCGAAGCCATCGCCAGTCACCTGCGCACCGCGCGCTCGGTGAACTGCACAGCGGAGCAAGTCATCGTCACCTCCGGCACACACCAGTCGATCCAGCTAGCCTCGACGCTGCTGGGCGAAATGGGCGACACGGCGTGGGTGGAAGATCCCTGCTACTGGGGCACGCGCAACGTGATCCGCTCCAGCGGCCTCGCGCCGCTGCCGCTGCCGGTGGATGAGGAAGGCATGCAACTGCCGGAAGAAGCCCTGCGCACGCCGCCGCGCTTCATCTTCGTCACGCCATCGCACCAGTACCCGCTGGGGCCGGTGATGAGTTTGGCGCGACGACGCCTGCTGCTGGAATACGCGGCACGTCACAAGGTGTGGGTGGTGGAGGACGATTACGATTCCGAGTTCCGTTACAGCGGCCCGCCGCTGGCATCACTACAAGGGCTCGACAGCAACGAGCGCGTGATCTACCTGGGCACCTTCAGCAAGACGCTATTCCCCGGTTTACGGATTGGCTTCATGGTGGTGCCATCCGCATTAGCCCCCCGCTTCGCCCGCGCCAACGCCGAACTATTCCGCGACGGCCAAAGCTTCCTCCACGCGGTTCTGGCAGACTTCATGAACGAAGGCCACTTCTCCTCGCACGTGCGCAAAATGCGGCAACTGTACGCCGAGCGGCTAGCCTGCCTGCAAGCCGCGATCCGTCACGAGCTTGGCGACATCGCCACCATATCTGGAGGCGACGCTGGCCTGCACCTCGCACTCGGCCTGCCCACCGGCACCAACGACGTCGCCATCAGCCAAGCCGCCAAAGTCCGCGGCATCCTGACGCGCCCACTATCCGCCTACTACGCCGAGCCAACCTCAGCCCGCCCCGGCCTGATGCTAGGCTACGCAGCAGTCTCCACCGAGAGCATCCCCCCCCTCTTCGCCGAGCTCGCCCAAGAAATTCGGGGTCAGCTCTGTCATTTGGACACGCGCGCATGATCCTTGAGGAATCTCAATACCTGCAGCGCGAGCCACAGTGACAGGACTTACTTGCGCGTCTTGAGCTATATCAAACTTCAGAGCTGCATGTCCAAATGACAGAGCTGACCCCGAATTTAGCCTTTGGAGAGGGCTTTGAGGGCTTGTTTGATGCCGTCAGAGACGGTCGCTCCGGCGGGCACGGTTTTCAGGGCCAGCAGGGCTTCTTTGTCGGAGTAGCCCAGCGCCAGCAGGGCATTGAGGATGTCGGATTTCGAGTCTGGTGCGGCAGCCGCACCACCTGCACCGATGTCTGCGCCCAGCTTGCCTTTCAGTTCCAGCAACAGGCGCTCGGCGGTTTTTTTGCCGATGCCTGGAACTTTCATCAGGCGGCCGGATTCTTGCAGCGTTACCGCTTGCGCCAGGTCGGCGATCGACATGCCGGACAGGATCGACAGCGCGGTGCGCGCGCCCACGCCGGTAATTTTGATCAGTTGGCGGAACACGGCGCGCTCTTCCGCATTGCCGAAGCCGAACAACAGATGCGCATCTTCGCGGATGGCCTGGTGCGTGAACAACACCACTTTCTCTCCCACGCCGGGCAGGTTGTAGAAGGTGCTCATCGAGACGTCGACTTCGTAGCCTACGCCACCAACATCAACCAGCAGTTGCGGCGGATTTTTTTCAAGCAGAATCCCGGAGAGACGTCCGATCATGTTTTACCTTTAGAAGAAGTTAGCCGACCAGGCGGCCGCGACGCATGCGCAGTCCGGCCAGCGGACCGTTGGCAGTGGCGTTGGTGCCGCCGGCGATCAGGGTCAGTGTTTCGCGGCTGTGCGCGTGGCAGATGGCGATGCCCAGTGCATCGGCCGCATCAGTGCCCGGCATCCCAGGCATCGACAGCAGACGAACCACCATTTCCTGCATCTGCGCTTTCACCGCACGGCCGGTGCCGACGATGGCTTTTTTGATTTGGGTCGGAGAATACTCGGCCACGCTCAAGTCGGCCGACACCAGCGCGCAAATCGCCGCGCCGCGCGCCTGGCCCAAAAGCAAGGTCGATTGCGGGTTGACGTTGACGAACACTTGCTCAATCGCCGCGCAATCCGGATTGTAGGTGCGGGCGACTTCACCCACGCCGTCCAGAATCACCTTGAGCCGCGTCGGCAAATCGCCCTCGCCGCTCTTGATGGTGCCGGAGGCGATGTAGCGCAGCTTGCTGCCCTGCTTTTGTATGACGCCAAAGCCAGTGGTGCGCAAGCCGGGGTCGATGCCGAGAATTATCATTGGGGAATTGTATGCACTAAAGAAAACGCCCGCAAGCTTGCGGGCGTTTTAATCGGAACTAAGCCGGAATTAATGGCGGAAGTGACGGGTGCCGGTGTAGACCATGACTACGCCGCGCTCATCCGCTGCGTCAATCACTTCCTGGTCGCGCATCGAGCCACCTGGGTGGATCACGCAGGTCGCGCCAGCGTCAACCACCACGTCCAGGCCGTCACGGAACGGGAAGAACGCGTCAGACGCCACCACCGAGTTCGCCAGCGACAAGCCAGCATTCTGTGCCTTGATCGAAGCGATACGAGCGGAGTCGATACGGCTCATCTGGCCAGCGCCCACGCCCAGGGTCATGTTGTTGCCGCAGAAGACGATAGCGTTCGACTTGACATACTTGGCAACGCGCCATGCGAACATCATGTCTTGCAGTTCTTGCTGGGTAGGCTGTTTCTTGCTGACGACGCGCACATCAGCCAGCAGCACGTTTTTCGAGTCAGCCGACTGCACCAGCAGACCACCGCCCACGCGCTTGAAGTCCATGGCGTTGACGCCGTCACCCAGCGGGATCTCCAGCAGGCGAACATTCTGCTTGGCCGACAAGATCTGCTTGGCTTCTGCGGTGAACGACGGAGCGATCAGTACTTCCACGAACAGCTTGGCCAGTTCGGTCGCAGCTGCTGCATCCACTTCCACGTTGAAGGCAATGATGCCGCCGAACGCCGAGGTCGGATCAGTTTGCAGCGCGCGCTTGTAAGCTTCCACAGCATTCGCGCCGAGGGCCACGCCGCACGGGTTGGCGTGCTTGACGATCACGCAAGCAGCCGACTGGTCGAAACCACCCATGCTCTTCACGCACTCCCAAGCCGCGTCCGCATCAGCGATGTTGTTGAACGACAGTTCCTTGCCTTGCAGCTGCTTGTAGTTAGCCAGCGCGCCAGCGGTAACCGTCACGTCGCGGTAGAACGCAGCCGACTGGTGCGGATTTTCGCCGTAGCGCATGTCCTGCACTTTTTCGAAGGCGACGTTCAGTTTGTTCGGGTAGGCGCTGCGGGTGGCGTGGGCGCGGGTTGCGTCCAGGCTGGTCAGGTAGTTGGCGATGGCGCCGTCGTACTGCGCAGTGTGCGAGTAGACTTTGGTGGCCAGCGTGAAGCGGGTGTCGTAGCTGACGTAGCCAGGGGCATTGTCGGTGGTTTTCATTTCCGCCAGCACCACGCCGTAGTCGGCCGGGTCGCAGATCACTACGACGTCCTTGTGGTTCTTGGCTGCCGAACGCAGCATGGCTGGGCCGCCGATGTCGATGTTCTCGATAGCGTCATCCAGCGTGCAATCATCCTTGGCAACAGTTGCCTGGAACGGGTACAGGTTGACCACCACCATGTCGATGGTCGGGATGTTGTGCTCTTCCAGCTTGGCCACGTGCTCCGGGAAATCGCGACGGGCCAGGATGCCGCCGTGGACTTTCGGGTGCAGCGTTTTCACGCGGCCATCCAGCATCTCCGGGAAACCGGTGTAGTCGGCAACTTCGGTCACTGGCACGCCGTTGTCGGCCAGCAGTTTGGCGGTGCCGCCGGTCGACAGGATGTTGACGCCCATGGCGGACAGCGCGCGCGCGAAGTCCAGCACACCGGTTTTGTCGGATACGGAGATGAGAGCTTGTTTAATCATGGCGATGAAAAGACTAGTGGTTGAGTATTCGGTCGGCCGGCATTGCGGCCGTCCCCAGCCACTTCATGCCGGATGGAACAGGCGCTATTACAGCAGGCCGTGCTCTTGTAATTTCTTGCGCAGGGTATTGCGGTTGATGCCCAGCATCTGCGCGGCGTGCGACTGGTTACCGTCGGCACGGGTCATGACCACTTCCAGTATCGGTTTTTCAACGGTCAGCACGACCATGTCGTAGATGTTCGATGCTTGTTGCTCACCCAGGTCGGCGAAGTATTCTTCGAGACTTTTCTGGACTACTTCCTGGATACTTTCTTTGCTCATTTTTTGTCGTTCGCTATGTAATCTGTTGACGCTGGCAAATCGTTCCGGCTCGTGACTGGAAACGTTTACCCTTCTGATAATGTGACTTTTTTTGTACTCTCTCGTGCCGTTCAGGCAGCCTGCATATCTTCGGCGAGGCAGTATTGTAACCGTTCGCCGTAACTCCACTGCGATTCGAAGAATTGGTCCACAGCAAGCAATTGTTCTTCAGTGGATTCCAGCAGGTTCATACGCTGTCGGAATTCTTCGCCGCCTTGCAAGTCACGCACGTACCAGCCGATGTGCTTGCGGGCGGTGCGCACGCCGAGATAGTCGCCGTAGAAGGCGTAGTGGGCGCGCAAATGTTCATCCATCAGCGCGCGCACTTCGTCCACGTATGGGGACGGCAAGTGCTTGCCGGTGCGCAGGTAATGGTCGATCTCGCGGAAGATCCACGGACGGCCTTGAGCGGCGCGGCCCACCATGACAGCGTCGGCGCCAGTGTAGTCGAGTACAAATTTGGCTTTTTCCGGCGTGGTGATGTCGCCGTTGGCGACCACTGGAATTGAAACCGATTTCTTTACCGCTGCAATGGTGTCGTACTCAGCGTCACCTTTGTAGCCGTCGGCGCGCGTGCGGCCATGCAAGGTCAGCATGGCGATGCCGGCATCCTCGGCGATGCGGGCGATCTGCAATGCGTTCTTGTTTTCTCGGTCCCAGCCGGTGCGGAATTTCAGCGTGACCGGCACGTCCACCGCGCCCACCACGGCATCGACGATGCGCTTGACCAGCTCTTCATCTTGCAGCAAGGCCGAACCGCACCATGCGTTGCATACTTTCTTGACCGGGCAACCCATGTTGATATCGATGATCTGGGCGCCGCGCTCAACGTTGAAACGGGCGCAGTCGGCCAAGTCCTTCGGGTCGGCGCCGGCGATTTGCACGGCTTTCGGCTCCATCTCGCCGGTGTGATCGGTGCGGCGCGAGCTCTTCTCGGTCGCCCACAAACGTGGGTTGGACGCCGCCATTTCAGACACCGCGTACCCCGCACCCAGCTCCTTGCACAGCTGGCGGAATGGACGATCCGTAACTCCAGCCATAGGAGCGACGAAAACGTTGTTGCGCAGTAAATGAGGGCCGATTTGCACTGACAATACCTGAAAGGGGTGAGAAGGAACCTTCTATTTTAACCGAAGCCCTGCTCAAATAATAAGCACTATTTTTTATGAATTCGGCAAATGTGCAGTCTGGATGTTATGAACCGTTGTTTCCGTGCGTAAATTTAAAGCACGAACGTTAGATCACATCGTCCATGGCCGCCAGTGCCAGGTGCTCGACTTCACCCCAGCTGTCCAACACTAGTTTTCCATCCGAAATGGTAAATCGGTTAATGCTGGCATTTTTGACCTGGAAGTCGCGCGGGCTGTCCAGCTGGATGCCGCGCGCCTCGCGGTAGGCGCATTCCAGCACGCCGCCGTGGGCCACCACCGCCACGGTCTGGCCGGCATGGCGAGCAGCCACGGCGCGCAGACTGGAAATGGCGCGGTCGTAGAATTGGTGGAAGCTTTCCGCGTAGCGGTCGCCGAACGGCATCACTGCTTCAACGTCGCGCGCCTGCCAGCGGGCAAAGTCGTCCGGGTACTGCTGCTGAATATCCTGGTACAGCATGCCTTCAAACGCACCGTAGGCACGCTCGCGCAGCCCCGGCTCGGTTTGCAGGGTCAGGCTGGTGTGCAACGCGGCGACGGCCTGTGCGGTCTGCATGGCGCGTTGCAAGTCGCTGGAGACGATGGCGTCCAGCTTTTCAGCGGCCAGCGCGCGCGCCAATGCGGCGGCCTGGCGCTCGCCCTCTTCGTTGAGCGGAATGTCAATGTGGCCTTGCAGGCGGCGCACGGCGTTCCATGCCGTCTCGCCGTGGCGGATCAGCAAAATAGTGGTGTGAGTCATGTTTGTGTATAAGCGCCTATCAGCTGCGCTTCATCGATGATGTGGCCGTAAATGGCGTTCAAAACGTCACCACCGGTAAACCGCTTCGGTAGTTCCAGCCGCGCCACATCCAGCGCATAGATGCGAAAAACATATTGATGCGTCTCGTTTGGCGGCAGCAAAGGGCCATGATACCCGAGACCGCCATAATCGTTCAGGCCCTGCCTCAAATGCGCTGCCTCGCCGGCAGCAATCGACGGCAGCGACGGCGGGATATCGGCCACGCACCACAGGAAGAAATCGGCGGGCGCGTCGGCGTCCATGCACAGCAGCACCAGCGACTCGGTCCCGCCCGGCACTTCGATCCAGCCCAGCTGAGGGCTGCGGCTTGCCGGGATCTGGCCTTGCTCGTAGAAGCTGTCGCTGGTGAGCTGCATCTTATTTCGCGTTAGTTTGCAGCCAGAAGGTGACCGGTCCGTCGTTGGTCAGCGAAACTTTCATGTCCGCGCCAAACTGGCCGGTCTGTACAGTCGGATGCTTCAGTCGCGCCTGTTCGACGAAGTAGTTGAACAAGCGCAAACCGTCGGCAGGTGCGGCGGCTGGCGTGAACGACGGGCGCGTGCCGGACTTGGTGTCAGCCGCCAGGGTGAACTGCGGCACCAGCAGCAGGGCACCTTGGGTGTCGGTCACACTGCGGTTCATCTTGCCCGCATCGTCGGCGAATACGCGGTAACCCAGCAGCTTCGTGAGCAGCGCGTCCGCGTCCTTTTCCGTGTCGTTGCGCTCGGCGCAGACCAGCACCATCAAACCGGCATCGATAGCGCCTATCGTGACGCCATCTACCACCACGCTGGCGCTGCTCACGCGTTGCAACAGCCCGATCATGCGGACAAGGTCACGCGTGCGAACTTGCGCTTGCCGACTTGCAGTACGAAGGTACCGGCTTGCAGTTGCAGAGCCTTGTCGCTGATCACTGTGCCATCAACGCGCACGCCGCCCTGCTCCACCATGCGCATGGCTTCCGAAGTGGAAGCGCACAGGTTGGCTTGCTTCAGCAGTTGCGCCACGCCCAACGGCGCGCCGGCCAGCGCTACTTCCGGGATATCGTCCGGGATACCACCTTTCGAGCGATTGACGAAGTCGGCCAGTGCATCTTCCGCCGCTTGCTGCGAGTGGAAGCGCGTCACGATTTCTTGCGCGATGGCGACTTTGGCGTCGCGCGGGTTGCGGCCGCCTTCAATTTCGGCCTTCAATGCGGCGATATCGGCGATCGAGCGGAACGACAGCAGATTGAAGTACTTCCACATCATGTCGTCGGAGATGCTCATGATCTTGGCGAACATGGTGTTACCCGCCTCGGTGATGCCGATGTAATTGTTCTTCGACTTCGACATTTTTTCGACGCCGTCCAAACCTTCCAGCAGCGGCATGGTCAAAATACATTGAGGCTCCTGGCCGAAGTCCTTTTGTAGTTCGCGCCCAACCAGCAGATTGAATTTCTGGTCGGTGCCGCCCAGTTCCAGGTCGGCTTTCAAAGCGACCGAGTCGTAACCCTGCATCAGCGGGTACAGGAATTCATGCACGGCAATCGGCGTGCCATTTTTAAAGCGCTTGGTGAAATCGTCGCGCTCCATCATGCGTGCCACGGTGTAGCGCGAAGCCAGCTGGATCATGCCGCGCGCGCCCAGCGGATCGCACCACTCCGAGTTGTAGCGGATTTCGGTCTTGGCCGGATCCAGTACCAGCGAGGCCTGCTTGAAGTAGGTCATCGCGTTTTGCTCGACCTGTTCCTTGGTCAGCGGCGGACGGGTGGCGTTGCGGCCCGATGGATCGCCGATCATCGAGGTGAAGTCGCCGATCAGGAAGATCACCTGATGTCCGAGGTCTTGCAGCTGGCGCATTTTGTTCAGCACCACGGTGTGGCCGAGGTGCAGGTCCGGCGCGGTTGGGTCCAGGCCCAGCTTGATGCGCAGCGGTACGCCGCTTTGTTCCGAGCGCGCCAGCTTCTGGGCAAACTCGCTTTCGATCAGCAACTCGTCGACACCGCGTTTGGTGATGGCGAGTGCCTCCTGTACGTTGTCGGATAACGGCAATGCTTTAGAGGGAGCCGGCGGTGTCGAAGAAGAGGTAGTCATAGTGATGTAAGCGTATTTTTCAGAAAAAGGAGGGGAGCTTCAGGAGTTTGATATAATCCTCGATCCATCAATCTTGCCGCACAAAAACTAACAAAACTCATAATTAGAAGAAATAAAACGTTCCTGAATAGTTCAAGCGGCAAATTTTAACTGATTGCATGAACCAAATACATAAATTCACAAGCTCACGCTTGTTCAGTCTGCTAGGTTCTACGCGCAAGGCGCGCATCATCAGCGCGTCTGCATTGTTTCTCGCAGTATGTGCTTTTGGTGCGGCCGGCGTAGCTCCGCTCGCGCCTGACGCATCCGATCTGCCTGTGAAGACTGTGCAGGAATCCGTAGTTGCCCCGGATCTGGCTCCCCAGATCAACGCGCTGGAACAACAGTCTTCTAATGCCCATTTCGTCCACGAAGAGAAAATCCGCGCCGGCGATACCCTGGCTACGTTGTTGACCCGCCTTGGCGTGGACGACGAAGCGGCCGAGAACTTTATCAAAAAAGATAAAGTTGCGAAAGGCGTGATGCAGCTCAAGACCGGCAAGCGCGTGCAAGCGCAGACCGATGACGAAGGCAACCTGCAGTGGCTGCGCGCCACCGTGGTGGACGGCAAGGACGATCCAGTCACCAACATCAAGATTACCCGCAAGGGCGATGGCTTTGTTGCGACCGCCGAGCCAGCCAAGCTGGAACGCCGCGTGGAAATGCACGCGCGTAACATTACCTCGACCCTGTACGCGGCAACCGATTCGAGCGAAGACGGCGCCAAGCTGCCAGACACCATCGTCAAGCAGATCATCGAGATGTTCTCGACCAACATCGACTTCCGCGGCGACCTGAAACGGGGCGACAATTTTAACGTCGTCTACGAAACTTTCTGGCAGGACGGCGAGTTCGTGCGCGCCGGCCGCGTGCTGGCGGGCGAGTTCACCAACAAGGGCATTACTTACCAGTCCGTGTGGTTTGAAGATCCGCAAAGCAAGCAAGGCGGCGGTTACTACAGCTTTGATGGCAAGTCGCTGAAAAAAGCCTTTCTGAAATCGCCGGTGGAGTTCTCGCGTATTTCGTCCGGTTTCGCAATGCGGGTACATCCGCTTTCGGGCCAATGGAAACAGCACAAAGGCATCGACTTCCCGGCGCCAACCGGCACCCCGATCCGCGCAGCAGGCGATGGCGTGATTGATTTCGCCGGCACCATGAATGGCTACGGCAACTTCATCATCATCAAGCACTGGAACAACTACACCACCGCTTACGCCCACATGAGCCGCTTTGGTACGGGCATGAAAAAAGGCGCCAAGGTCAGCCAGGGTGATGTGATCGGTTATGTCGGCACCACCGGCTGGTCGACCGGCGCGCACTTGCACTACGAATTCCGCGTGGGTGGTGAAGCCAAAGATCCAGGCAAGATGAACGTGCAGGCACAGGCGCCGCTGACGGCCGCCGAGATGAGCCGCTTCAAAGTCTACGCCAACGACATGACGCACCGCTTCGCGCTGTTGCGCCCGGCAGGCGGCGGTGGCGCAGCTACCCGCGTCGCAGCAAAATAAACACCACAGGCCAGCTCAGACTGGCCTGTTTTTTTATTTGAACACCTGCTTCAGCGATGTAGCCTCAAGCACCACCTCGCCCCACGCATCCACTTGCTCCAAGCTTGCCTTCGCCAGCTTCCTCTGAACGGTTTGCGGTAGTGGCCCAAAACGCCGTGCCAACTGCCGCTCCAGCAGCGCAACTGCCCCTTGCTTGCGGCCCTGCTTCAAACCTTGCTCCATGCCTTGTTCGAGGCCTTTCTTCAATCCCCTGAACACGCGCCGCGCCAGCGCAGCATCACGCTGGGCCTGCACTTCAATGTGCACCAAAGCCGAGTGCGGCCAGTTCCTTGTCGCGGAAGCGCGGTCGTTTTTTTCTGTCGATTTCCACACCAATATCAGGGAAGAAGAAATCCAGGAAATCGTAGACAGCGTGCGTCAGCGCCAGCTTCCAGGGCATGTCATAGCGCCCGTTGGGGGCAGTGTTGGACATCGGCCCAGTCTATCGTCGCGTCCTGTTGCCATATTGAGCGAATTCAATCGACTATAATTTTGCGTATCACTTGGGGGACGCTATGGCTTTGTATATCGGTTTAATGTCGGGCACCAGCCTGGATGGTGTGGATGGCGCGCTGGCGCAGTTTAATGGGCCAGCCATCACCACGCTGGCGGCGGCTTACATCGCGTTCCCACCGTCGCTACGCGCGGAACTGATGGCCTTGCAGGCTGCAGGGGCGAATGAGATTGAGCGCGAGGCTTGGGCTGCCAATCAGCTGGCGCAGTTTTATGCGCAGTGTGTGACTGAGTTGCTGCGCGAATCGGGCAAGCAAGCGCAGGAAGTACGCGCGGTCGCTGTGCATGGGCAGACGATACGCCATCGCCCCGAGCTAGGCTTCACGCGCCAGACTAACAACCCTGCCCTGCTCGCCGAACTGTGCGGCATCGATGTGATTGCCGATTTCCGCAGCCGCGATATCGCCGCCGGTGGACAAGGTGCGCCACTGGTGCCGGCGTTCCATCAGGCTTTGTTTGGGAGGCCGGGACAGGCGCGCGTGGTCGCCAACATTGGCGGCATCTCCAACATCAGTGTGCTGGCCGATGACGGCAGTGTGATCGGTTTCGATACCGGCCCAGGCAATGTGCTGATGGATGGCTGGATTCATCGCCATCAGGACAAGGAATACGATGCTGATGGCGCGTGGGCGGCAAGCGGCAAGGTGATTCCTGATCTGCTGACTGAATTGCTGAAGGAGCCTTATCTGGCCCTGCCTGCGCCAAAAAGTACAGGACGCGATTTGTTCCATCTTGATTGGCTCGATGCACGCTTGGCCGTGCATCCACCGGCCGCGCCGGAAGATGTGCAGCGCACGCTGACGCAGTACACCGCCGTCACACTCGCCGATGCCATCAAGGCTTACGGCGGTGGTGCAGATGCGGTCTACATTTGCGGCGGCGGGGCTTACAACAGCGTGCTGATGGACACGCTGGGCGCAGAATTGGGCAAGCAGGTGCTGGTCGCGTCCACGCAAGCGCTGGGTGTTGCGCCTAACCGGGTGGAAGCGCTGGCGTTTGCGTGGCTGGGATATCGCTTCAGCGAGCGGCTCGCCGGCAACCTGCCTGCCGTCACCGGGGCGAAAGGCGAGCGCGTTCTCGGCGCGCTCTATCCTCGTTAAGAGCGAGGGGCGGCGCTGCGGAACTGATCAGGTTGCGTCTCGCCTCGGTGATCACCCGCGCATGGATCATCTTGGTCGGACTCTGCCCCACCGCCGCCGCACATGCTGCGCACAACTGTACCAGCGACACGCCCATCATCGACGCATAATTCTGTAGCTGCAAATTCTCGCGATAATACTGGTCGATCAACTCGCGGAAACGATCTGCCAGCAGCGCCTCGGTGCCGGCCACGTGGCCAATGGTCTTAGCCACCACCTCATGCGATAGCTTGCTGATCACATTGAAAAATTCACCAGCCGATTCGGCCGCATAAGACAGCGGAATCACACGCGGCGAGGCCCACAGCTTGATGAAGTCCTGCAACTTGCTGTTGATCTGCTGCAGATACGCCACCTCGATGGTCACTACCCAGCGGTCCACATCGACCTCGTAATCGCGTCCGAACCAAAGCCAGTAGCGCATCGCGCTGTGACTGGACTTCAATGTGAATTAGCACCTTCCGTCCATCACGCAGCCAGACTTCAACCAGCTCCTTGTCACAGAAACGAGGGCTTTTCGACCAGTCGCCGAGAGCTGTCCTTTGACAGCGCGCAAAAAAACGGCGACCCGCAGGCCGCCGTCTTTGTGGACAAGTCCGAATTTATACCGAGAACGAGGAGCCGCAGCCGCAGGTCGAAGTAGCGGTTGGATTCTTGATCACGAATTGGGCGCCTTCCAGGTCATCCTTGTAGTCGATCTCTGCGCCAACCAGGTACTGGTAGCTCATCGAGTCGATCAACAGCTGTACGCCGTTCTTGACCATGGTGGTGTCGTCTTCATTGACGATTTCGTCGAAGGTGAAGCCATACTGGAAGCCGGAGCAGCCGCCGCCCTGCACGAATACGCGCAGTTTCAGGTCGGGATTGCCTTCCTCTTCGATCAGTTGGGCGACCTTTTCAGCAGCGCTATCGGTGAAAACGATAGGTGCTGGCATTTCGGCAACAGCGTTCATTTCATACTCCTACGAGAAAACAATTAAGGGTCATTATAGACCCTTGGTGTGATTTATGCTCCGCAGCCCGCAAAATCAGCGAGTTTTACGGCAACAAGGCGATTTGCGTCAAGCCAGTGGTTTCTTCCAGGCCGAACATCAGGTTCATACATTGCACCGCCTGGCCCGATGCGCCCTTGACCAGGTTGTCCTGCACCACCAGTACGATCACGGTGTTGCCGTTGTCCGGACGGTGCAGCGCCAGGCGCAGCATGTTCGAACCACGGGTCGAGCGGGTTTCAGGATGCGAGCCGAACGGCATCACGTCGACGAAGGCGCTGTCCTTATATTGGTCTTCAAACAGCTTCTGCAAGTCTTCGTTGCTGATCTCTTTGGTCAGGCGCGCGTACAGGGTCGAGTGCATGCCGCGGATCATTGGCACCAAGTGCGGGGTAAAGATCAGGCCGACTTTATCAGCGGTGAACTTTTGCAGCTGGGCCGAGGTTTCCGGAGTGTGGCGGTGACCAGCCACGCCGTAGGCCTTGAAGTTATCCGACGATTCCGAGAACAGGGTGGCGATTTCCGCCTTGCGGCCAGCGCCCGACACGCCAGATTTGCAGTCAGCGATCAGCGAGCCGGCATCGACCAGCGCGTTTTTCAGCAGCGGGTAGTAGCCCAGCTGCATGGTGGTTGGGTAGCAGCCAGGGTTGGCAACCAGACGGGCGTTCTTGATGTTGTCGCGGTTCAGTTCGGCCAGGCCGTAGGCTGCTTCTTCCAGCAGTTCCGGGCAGGTGTGGTCGATCTTGTACCATTTTTCAAAGACGGCCTTGTCCTTAATGCGGAAGTCGGCGGCCAGGTCGATCACCTTGACGCCAGCTTTCAGCAGCTCAGGCGCTTGCGCCATGGCGACGCCGTGCGGAGTGGCGAAGAACACCACGTCGCACTTGCTCAGGTCAGCCTTGTCCGGCGACGAGAAAGCGATGTTCACGCGGCCACGCAGCGAAGGGAACATATCAGCCACTGGCAAGCCGTCCTCTTTACGCGAGGTGATTGCCGTCAGTTCCACATCCGGGTGGACTGCCAACAAACGCAGCAGTTCTACCCCGGTGTATCCGGTGCCGCCGACGATGCCAACTTTGATCATGTTCTTTCCTTGAGGTGAAATGCGTGGAGAAATGGGAGCCATTTTATCAGGCAATGGCTACAGCCGTATGACGGCAGCCAGATGGAAAAAAAGCCGCCTGACACAAGGCCGGCGGCTTTTTTTGCAGTGCGCCGCAAGCAGCGCACCAGAGCGTAAAAATTAACGCTTCGAGAATTGTTTTGCGCGACGTGCTTTGCGCAGACCAACTTTTTTACGTTCAACTTCACGTGCATCGCGGGTTACGAAGCCAGCGCGTGCCAGATCACCTTTCAGGCCCGAATCGTAGTCGATCAGAGCGCGGGTGATGCCGTGACGAACTGCACCTGCTTGGCCGGACTCGCCGCCGCCGTGTACGTTGACTTTGATGTCAAAACGTTCTACGTTGCCGGTCAGTTCCAGAGGTTGACGAATGACCATCAGGCCGGTTTCGCGCGAGAAGTATTCCGACGCAGGCTTACCGTTGACGATGATGAGGCCAGTGCCAGCTTTGATGAACACACGAGCTACTGCACTCTTGCGACGGCCGGTGCCGTAATTGTAGTTACCGATCATGTCAGTTCCTTAGATTTCGAGTGCTTTAGGTTGCTGGGCAGCGTGCGGGTGCGAACCTTCGGCGTACACTTTCAGCTTCTTGATCATTGCGTAGCCCAGTGGGCCTTTTGGCAGCATGCCCTTGACGGCTTTTTCCAGAGCGCGACCTGGGAAACGCTGTTGCATTTTCAGGAAGTTGGTCTCATAGATGCCACCTGGGTAGCCCGAGTGACGGTAGTAGGTCTTCTCGGTTGCTTTGGTGCCGGTCACGCGCAGTTTGCCTGCGTTGATGATGACGATGAAATCGCCGGTATCGACGTGAGGGGTGAACTCAGGTTTGTGTTTGCCGCGCAGTCGGAGTGCCACTTCGCTGGCAACACGTCCGAGGACTTTGTCCGTCGCGTCAATCACGAACCAGTCGCGCTGGACTTCATGTCCTTTAGCGGAAAAAGTTTTCATGTGATGACTTTCTGTATATAGAAATTACCGCTCAAATGGTGGTTCCGCTAGCAACATCAGCGGACTCGGCCTTTTTATTTACTTTCCTGAGCGAATGGAAAGCCGACAATCATAACCGCTTGAAGGCTGTCAAGTCAAGCCCGATATAGCGTTCAGGCCGCGCAAACACAGGGCTGGCGCGGTCCATTACAATATGGACAAAGTTTCTTATGACGGAGAATGCAATGGAATGCAAAGTTAGCTGGAATGGCCCGTCGGGCATGAGTTTCCTGGCCCAGACCGGCTCCGGCCATCTGGTCAATATGGATGGCGCCCCGGAAGGCGGCGGCCACAACCTGGCGGCGCGTCCGATGGAGATGGTCCTGCTGGGCACCGGCGGCTGCACGGCTTACGACGTGGTGCTGATCCTGAAAAAAGGCCGCGCCGACATCCGTGGCTGCGAGTGCACGCTCAAAGCCGAGCGCGCAGACACTGAGCCGAAAGTGTTCACCAAGATTAACTTCCATTTTGTCGTGACCGGCAAAGGCCTGAAACCGGAAGCGGTGGAACGTGCCATCACCCTGTCGCACGACAAATACTGCTCCGCCTCGATCATGCTGGGCAAGACCGCTGAAATTACCCACTCGTTCGAAATCGTTGAAGTCGCCTAAGGGACAGCTATGATGAAGTCGGCTTATCTGGCATTACTGTTTAGTGTGATGTGCGCGGCAGCCCAAGCGCAGGACGGCGGCAACTCATCATCCATCAACGCCAGTGGCGACCAGCATGTCGCCACTATTCGCGGCAACGCCGGTATCGCTCAGCTGGACGACGACAAGATCGAGCTACTGCAGCGTGTGGTATATGTGAACGGCGTCTCATACGGCGCAGTGCCGGCCAACTGCGAAATCAAATTCATCGTCGCTAACGGCAAAAAGACCTTGTACGTGAACGGCAAGCCACGCACGCTGCCAGCCAAGCCGTGATCCGTCAACTCATCACAACCCTGCTGGCGTTGGGCGCCGCGCAAACCGCCTCGGCGGAGACCTACCTCACCACCAAATGCGCGCAGTTCGGGCAGCCGGAATTTCAGATCAATGTGATGAGCTCCAGCATTCCGCGCGCGGATGTGGACTGGGCGCTCTCCACGCTGGAAGGCATGGTCGCCTCAGGCGAGAAATTCAAAGCCGGCGAAACCATGCAGCTGGGCTGGATGCTGACCAAGCTGCAGGCGGGCGACAAAGGCCAGCTCATCGTCACCGAGCCGGACATGAAGTCCTTCCCCATCGTCTTCGTGGATTCGGTGGATAGCACGCTCAAGCATTTACGCAGCCAGAAAGACACCGTCGAAAGCGTCTTGGCTGCGGACGCCCTGGCCTTCCCATCATTGATTCAAGCGGTAGTCGTGCACGTCAACTACGACAAGTCACCGCGCCTGATGCTGGAAAGAAGCGCTCCGAACGGCAGGAACTCCGGCCTCAAGGTAATCGACCTGAACGACAAGACCGCATCGCCCAACAACTACACCCTGATTTCGCTGTACCAGCTGGCCAAAGAGCGGCCGGACCTGGTCAAGTTCTTTGCCATCCCGCCAGGCGTGCAAGCCACCATTGACGGCAAAATCAGCTTCAAGAAAAACGGCCAGGCCTTGCCTATCAAGCCCGGCTCATTTATTGAACTGCTAAACCGTCAGATGTAATAAGCAGTGCTGGTCATGACTTTGCCCATGACCGACATGACTTGCTGCACCGGCGCCGGCACATTGGCAGCGCCGAGATTTTGGGCGGCTTGGCCGTGTTCAATTTCATCGATGCGCATCTGGTCAACGATGGCGCGTGATTTCGCGTCTTGCGGCGGCAGGCGGTCGAGGTGGCTTTCCAGATGCGCCTCTACTTGCCGCTCAGTCTCCACCACAAAGCCGAGGCTGCGCGCATCGCCCAGCACGGCGGCCACCGTACCCAGCGCATACGCGCCGGCGTAAAACAGTGGATTCAACACGCTGATGTGCGAGTTCAGCTCGCCCAAACGCTGCGCGGTCCACGCCAGATGATCCTCTTCCTCGCGGCTCGAATGCTCGAACTGCGCCCGGATTTCTTCCGTGCGGGCAAAGCGCGCCTGCGCGTTGTACAGCGCTTGCGCGCACACTTCACCGACATGGTTCACGCGCATCAGGCCAGCCGCGTGGCGGCGTTCTGCTTCGCTCATCTCCGCATCGGCCGCGTGCGCCGCCGGCGTCGGTCGCGAGGCCGAAGCGACGCCGCTTACTACGCGCAGCGCTTTGTCGGCGCCGGCAATGAATCGGTCCAGTGGAGTGTGATGATGTGCGGCCATGGGCAAACTCGCGTCGTCAAAATAAAACGATATTTTAACTTGCGTCCGCTGCTTCGCGCAGCTGTCGCTGGCGTTCAATGTAATCGGCTACCGGACCGCGCACGTCGATCCTGGAAATGTCCTTCGCCACACCCAGGTTCAAGCCCAGCAGGAAGGGGATGTTCTCCAGCGGTACCTCGGTGCAGCATTCGCCAAACGCTTTCAGGAAGCGCTTGGACTCGACCACTCGCACCACCTTCTCGCCGCTCATGTACTGCAAGATGCTGGTGATGCTGTGGCCCTTGCCGATCGAGTGATAGATGAAGCGGTTGAAATCGCGGTCCAGCGTCTTGAAATCCAGCGCTTCCTTGGTGATCAATCCAGACAGGTAATACAGCCCCAGCGCCACACGGAAGAAACCGGTGGATTCTTCACGGTCGACGCCGCTATGCATCACCGCCAGTATTTTTTCCTTGAGTTGTGCATTCATATTTCGCCGAGCTCCCCTGTGCGACTATAACAAGAGTTTTGTAAAACCAGTAGCTTGCGTACAAGAATTTTGACATGCTATTCTTGAAACTTTCCATTTTGGGGCAACCACGATGATCGAGGTAAGGAGCCTGGCCAAACGCTTTCGCCTGCCCGCGCGCGGCGGCAAGACGGCTATGGCGCGCGATCCGCGCGATCACGACGGCTGGTTCCACGCGGTGCGCGACGTCAGTTTCCGCTGCGCGCCGGGCGAGGTACTGGGCCTGCTCGGCCCCAACGGCGCCGGCAAGACCACTACCCTGCGCCTGCTCTCCACCGCCCTCAAACCGGACGCCGGCAGCATTCACGCCAACGGCATCGACCTGCTGGAAAATCCCCTCACCGCGCGCCAGCATATCGGCTTTCTGTCCGGGTCGACCGGACTGTACGGCCGCCTGACAGCGCGCGAGAACATCGAATACTTCGGCCGCCTGCACGGCATGAGCCCTGCCTACCTGAAGCGCCGCTGCGATGAATTGTTCGAGCTGCTGCAAATGCACGAGTTCGGCAACAAGCGGGCCGACCAGCTGTCCACCGGCATGAAGCAGAAATGCGCCATCGCCCGCACCGTGGTGCACGAACCGCAAATCGTCATCCTCGACGAGCCGACCACTGGCCTGGATGTCATGTCGGCCAAAATCCTGCTGGACTTTATCGCCAGCTACAAGGCGCTGCGCATTCCGCTGATTTTCTCCACCCACCACCTGCACGAGGTGGAAAAATTGTGCGACCGCGTCTGCATCATCAACCACGGCAAGACCGCCTTCCACGGCACCATGGACGAGCTGCGCCACCTCGGCGGCAGTGCCGATTTGTATGACGCGTTCGTCGGCGTCATCCATCAGGGAAGCTGAACCATGTGGACCATCTACCTCAAGGAGTTGCTGGAACTGGCGCGCGACCGCCGCACTTTTTTCTTCACCGTTTTCATTCCCGTGTTCGGCATGCCGCTGATTTTTGGCGGCTTCGGCATGGTGTCCAGCAGCATGTTCAAACGCGCCAGCCAGGCCGACATGACCTACGCCATCTTCGGCCAGCAGCACGCGCCGCAACTGGCCGAGCGCTTCGCGAGAGAAAAAGGCTTCCACGAAATCGTGCTGGCCAGCCCGGATGAGATCAAGCCCGCCATCGCCGCCGAGCGCATCAAGTTCGCGCTGGTGATACCGCCCGGCCTCAACGGCCAGCTGGAGGCCCAGCAGCAAGGCGTCATCCAGCTGCACTACAACAGCGCCGCCACCGTTGACCTGACGCGCAAGCGTGTGATGTCCGTGATCGGCGGCGCCAACCGCGAGCTGCGCGAGCATGCCCTATCCGCGCTCAACCTCAACAAGCACCAGCTGGCGTTCGCTCTCGATCCCATCACGCTGGAAGACCACTCCACCGCCGACAAGCGCGAGCAGATGGGCGCCATCGTCGGCGGCATGCTGCCCTACGTGCTGCTGATGGTGTGCCTGATGGCGGCGATGTACCCGGCCATCGACACCGGCGCCGGCGAGAAAGAGCGCGGCACGCTGGAAACGCTGCTGCTGGCACCGGTCTCGCGCACCGCCATTGTGCTGGCCAAGTTCCTGATGCTGTTCACTGTCGGCCTGTGTTCGGCGCTGCTGATGATCGTCAGCGTGGGCGTGCTGCTGCATTTCTTTGGCCCGCAGATCGGCGGCGACCTGGTGCTGATGATGCGCGCCATCAGCCCACTCGACCTGGCGATGGTGGCGCTGATGCTGGTGCCCACCGCCGCCATCTTTGCCGCCGTGCTGCTGTCGATTTCGGTCTACGCCAAAAGCTACAAAGAAGCGGCCGGCTTGATCTCGCCGCTGATCCTGGTCACCATCCTGCCGACCTTTGTGGCGCTACTGCCCGGCGTGGAGCTGAACTGGAAATGGGCGATGGTGCCGCTCACCAACGTATCGCTGGCAATGAAGGAACTGGTCAAAGGGACAATGGACTACCGCATGTTTTCCGTGATACTCCTGTCAACTACGCTGACCGCCGGCCTGCTGCTGGCCCTGTGCCGCTGGTGGTTCAACCGCGAGCAGGTTTTGTTCAGGAATTGATTAAGTTGTCTATTCAACCATGACCCCATCCCTCCGGCCTGTTCCGCCAAATCTGCACTCTGGCGCACCATTGTGCGGCCCATCGCAATGGGACCCCGGCTATGGACCAAATTCAATACAATGCCATCATGTGAAAAGTGTGTGGTCGTGCAGAATCAGGAGTTAGCATGGAATTAAGCATCAGCAATTTGTCCAAAACCTATAGCAACGGCGTCGTTGCGCTGGACAATATTTCGCTCACGATCCCGACCGGGATGTTCGGTCTGCTCGGCCCCAATGGCGCCGGCAAATCGACGCTGATGCGTACCCTCGCCACCTTGCAGGAATGCGACTCCGGCTCGGTGTTCTTCGGCGACCTCGACGTACTCGATGAAAAGGATGAAATCCGCCGCCAGCTGGGCTACCTGCCGCAGGATTTCGGCGTCTACCCGAAAGTGACCGCTTACGAACTGCTCGACCATTTCGCCGTGCTGAAAGGCCTGAGCAACCGCCATCGCCGCCGCGAAGTGGTGGACGGCCTGCTGCAGCAAACCAATCTGTTTGAAGTGCGCCACCAGCGTTTGGGCGGCTTCTCGGGCGGCATGCGCCAGCGTTTCGGCATCGCGCAGGCACTGCTGGGCGATCCAAAACTGATCATCGTCGACGAGCCGACCGCCGGCCTCGACCCGCAAGAGCGCGTGCGCTTCCACAACCTGCTGTCCGACATCGGCGAAGACAAGACGGTGATCCTGTCCACCCACATCGTCAGCGACGTGGCCGACCTGTGCGCCAACATGGCCATCATCAACAAAGGCCATTTGCTGCTGTGCGGGCCGACGCAGGAACTGATCCACGAAGTCAGCGACAAAATCTGGGCCCGCTTCATCAACAAGGCCGACCTGCCTTCGTTCCAGCTGCGCCATCCGGTAATTTCGTCGCGCCTGCTGTCGGGCCGCACGCTGATCCATGTCTACAGCGACGATGATCCGGGCGACGGCTTTGAGGAAGCCATCGGCGATCTGGAGGATGTCTACTTCGCCACCATCGCTGGCCGCCATCGCGCCGCGAACAGCTGCGATTAAGGGCGTATCATGTTTGCCATTGCCTACTTTGAAGCGCGCCAGCGCCTCAAACTGTTATCGACCTGGGTCTACTTCTTCGGCTTCCTGGCGCTAACCATGCTGTGGATGGCTGCCGCCGGCGGCTTCTTCAAAGGCGCTTCGGTCACCTTCGGCAGCCAGCTGATCGACTCGCCGCGCTCGCTCATGTTCACCACCAGCTTCCTCGGCTCGATCGGCGTGATCGTCATCGCCGCCATGATGGGGCGCTCGGTGCAGCAGGACTTCGAGTACGACATGCAGCACTTCTTCTTCAGTGCGCCGATCAAGAAACACCAGTACATGTTCGGTCGTTTCCTCGGCGCCTACATCACGCTGGCGGCGATCTTCACCAGCATCCTGATCGGTGCGTGGCTGGGCAGCTTCATCCCCGGCATCGATCCCGAGCGGCTGGCGCATGCGGATGCAATTGCTTATGTGATCCCCTACTTTGTCGTCATCCTGCCCAACATCTTCATCTTTGGTGCGGTGTTCTTCATCCTGGCGGCGCTGACGCGGCGCATGCTGCCGGTCTATATCTCCAGCGTGGTCATGCTGATCGGCTACATGGTGGCGCCCGGCCTGGCGCGCGACCTCGACTACAAAACCTTCGCCGCCCTGATCGACCCATTCGGCACCACCGCCGTGATCCGCCTGACCGAGTACTGGCCCATCATCGAGCGCAACACCCGCTTGTTCCTGCCGGAAGGCGTGTACCTGCTGAACCGCGTGATCTGGGCTTCGGCTGCGCTGGTGGGCCTGATGGTCGGCTACTGGCGTTTCCACTTCATCGCCACCAGCGATAGCGGCCACGGCAAGCGCACCAGCACCGGCGAAGGCGAAATCCCGCAACACCTGTCGCAAACCTCCACCAACACGCAAGAGAAGCCTGACTTTCAGGCACGCAGCCTCGGCTGGCTGTTGTTGCGTTCCAGCTGGCTCAACCTGCGCGAGACTACCAAGAACATCTACTTCCTGGTGATCGTGCTGGCCGGCGTGCTGATGATGGGCGCCTCCTCGCTGGACATGGGCTCGCTGTGGGGTACCAATACTTACCCAGTCACCTACCAGGTGCTGGAAATCGTCAGCGAAACCTTCGCGCTGTTCATGATGGTGATCACCACCTTCTACGCCGGCGAACTGATTTGGCGCGAGCGCGAAGCCCACATGGCGCAAATGCTGGATGCACTGCCGGTGCCAAGCTGGCTGCCGCTGCTGGCCAAGCTGTTCGCGCTGATCGGCCTGCAGTTGGTGCTGATGGTGATCGTTATGCTGACCGGCATGGCGGTGCAAATCTTCCAGGGCTACTTCCTGCTGGAGCCGGGCCTGTACCTGCATCACCTGTTCCTGCTGCAAATGCCAGGCTATGCGCTGACAGCGGTGCTGGCGATTGCGCTGCAAGTGCTGATCAACCAGCGCTACATCGCCTACTTTGCGATGATCGTCTACTACATCATCAGCGTGACGGCGAGCAGCATCGGGCTGGATAACCCGATGCTCATCTACGGCAACATGCCGAGCATTACCTACTCCGCCATGAACGGCTACGGCCACTTCCTGCTGCGTGAACGTTGGTACGAAGCTTACTGGGGCGGTGCGGCGCTGCTGCTGACCGTACTGTCGTTGCTGTTCTGGGCGCGCGGCACCAACGACGGCTGGCGCCAGCGCCTGCAACTGGCGCGCCATGCGCTGACCGTGCCGGTGCTGACCACCATCACCGTCGGCGTGCTGATTTTCGGCGGCGCCGGCGGCGTGCTGTTCTACAACCAGTACATGGCCAACTGCTTCAAATCGACCTATTACAAGGAAGCGGAAAAAGCCAGCTACGAGCGCAAGTACAAGCAATACGCCGTGCTGCCGCAGCCG
Organism: Duganella flavida; assembly: GCF_009857445.1. Taxonomy (GTDB): domain Bacteria; phylum Pseudomonadota; class Gammaproteobacteria; order Burkholderiales; family Burkholderiaceae_D; genus Rugamonas; species Rugamonas flavida. The sequence continues at coordinate 98,415 of NZ_WWCN01000002.1, read as the reverse complement.
CGCATCACCGACGTCAAACTGAACGTCGACATGTGGCCGGACAAGCGCGTGCTGATCGTCAAGGGCCGCTACGTGCTGCAGAACAAAACCACGCAGCCGGTCAACGACATCATCATCACCCAGGACAACACCGTAGCGCAGTACCGCGTGCGCTTCAGCCAGGAAGTACGCAACGGCTTGCAGGACGACGATCTGGGCTTCTACACCTACAAACTCAGCAAGCCGTTGGCGCCGGGCGCGCAAATGGCGATGGATTTTGACATCAGCTACACCCCGCAAGGCATTCTCGGCCTTGGCCGCGACACGCCGGTGATCGGCAATGGCACCTTCTTCAACAACGGCATCATGCCGCACATCGGCTACCAGCAGGATTGGGAACTGAGCGATGCGAGCGACCGTAGAAAGCACAAGCTGCCGGTGCGCGAGCGCATGCTGCCGCGTGACGATGTGGGCGGCCTGGCCAACAACGCTGTCAGCAACGACGCCGACTGGATCAATTTCGACACCACCGTCAGCACCAGCGCCGACCAGACCGCGATTGCGCCAGGCACGCTGGTCAAGGACTGGAGCAGCAAGGGTCGCCGCTACTTCCACTACAAGATGGACCAGCCGATGCTGAATATGTACGGCTTCCAGTCAGCGCGCTATCTGGTCAAGCGCGACTGGTGGCAGGACGTGGGTATCGAGCTGTACTACCATCCGGGCCATGAGTACAACCTCGACCGCATGGACAAGGGCATCAAGGAATCGCTGGATTACTACACTAAAAATTTTGGTCCGTACCAGCACAAGCTGGTGCGCATCGTCGAGTTCCCGCGCTATGCGCAGTTTGCGCAGTCGTATCCAAACACCATTCCGTATTCGGAATCGGTGGGCTTTATTGCCAAGGTCAACGACAAGAATCCGAAGGATATCGACTACCCGTTCTACATCACCGCGCATGAAGTAGCGCACCAGTGGTGGGGCCATCAGCTGGTGGCCGGCAACACGCGCGGCAGCACGGTGCTGAGCGAAACGCTGGCCGAGTACTCGGCGCTGATGGTGATGAAGAAGAATTTTGGCCCGGGCAAAATGCGCCGCTTCCTGCACTATGACCTGGACCACTACCTGATCGGCCGCGCGCTGGAACGCAAGAAGGAACTGCCGCTGGCGGAAAACGAAAACCAGAACTACATCCACTACCGCAAAGGCAGCATGGCCATGTACCAGCTGCAGGAAATGCTGGGTGAGGACAAGGTCAACGGCGCGCTGAAAGAGCTCCTGAACCAGTACGGCCGCAAGTCCGGACCGTATCCGAGCGTGACGGTGCTGGTGGATGCGCTGCGCAAAATCACGCCGGCCGACCAGGCTTACCTGATCGACGACCTGTTCAACTACATCGTGCTGTATGAGAATCACGCCGTCGCGGCGACTGCACGCAAGCTGAATGATGGGCGTTACGAAGTCAGCTTCACCGTCAGCGCCGCCAAGGTGCGCGCTGGGGAGCAAGGCGAGGAGAAAGATAGCGCGCTGCGCGACTGGATCGACATCGGCATTGACGACAAAGACGGCAACAGCCTGCTGCGCCAGCGTATGCTGATCACGCAGAAGGAGAATCGCTACACGGTGGTGGTGAGCGGCCGCCCGGCCAAAGCGGGCATCGATCCAGACAACAAGCTGATCGACCGCAAGCCGGACGACAATATGATCAACGTCGAGCTACAGGCGCAGTAAGCGCAGCATGGATTCCCGCTTTCGCGGGAATGACGGCAACGCGCAACGCCGTCGTCCCCGCGCAGGCGGGGCCCCATGCTGATTAAGCGCGGAGTTGCAAGTGCCGACCAGCCGGCGCCTCGTGCAGCTTGAACACCGCCACGATGGCCGTCAGCGCATCTGCCTGATCGTGCAGCGAGCCTGCGGCGGCGGCGGCTTCTTCCACCAGCGCCGCGTTCTGCTGTGTTACCTGGTCCATCTGGCCGATGGCCTGGTTGACCTGCTCGATACCGCTGCTTTGCTCCAGCGAAGCCGAGGTGATTTCGCCCATGATATCGGTCACGCGCTGAATGCTGTCCACCACTTCGGTCATGGTGTTACCGGCCTGCGTCACCAGCGAGCTGCCGGCGTTGACCTTCTCCAGCGAATCGTCGATCAGCGTCTTGATCTCTTTAGCCGCCGCCGCACTGCGCTGCGCCAGGTTGCGCACTTCCGACGCCACCACCGCGAAGCCGCGGCCCTGCTCGCCCGCACGCGCCGCTTCAACCGCCGCGTTCAACGCCAGGATATTGGTCTGGAAAGCGATACCATCAATCACGCTGATGATGTCGGCAATCTTGCGCGACGAACCGGTAATCGCATCCATCGTCGTCACCACTTCCGACACCACGCCGCCGCCGCGCTGCGCCACTTCCGACGCCTTCACTGCCAGTTGGTTGGCCTGGCGCGCGTTGTCCGCATTCTGCTTCACCGTCGCGGTCAACTCTTCCATCGACGACGCGGTTTCTTCCAGGCTGGACGCCTGCTCTTCGGTGCGGCCCGACAAATCCAGATTGCCCGCCGCGATCTGGCTCGACGCAGTCGAAATACTCTCGGTGCCATTGCGTACTTCAGTCACGATGCCGATCAGGCCATCATTCATTTGCTGCAACGCTTGCAGCAGGCGGCCGGTTTCATCCGTGCTGGTAGCTTCAATATGCGAGGTCAAATCCTTGTTCGCCACCGCCACCGCGATCTCCACAGCCTGGCTCAGCGGCACCGTAATGCCGCGCGTCAGACGCCATGCGCATACGCCGCCCAGCACCAGCACTACCAGTCCGCACACAGTCATGAAAGTGCGGCTGCTTTCGTACTGCTCTTCAATACGTGCGGCGTTGGCGTCGATGCTCTTGCGCTGCAAATCCAGCAGGCCGCTCAGCGAACCCAGGTAAGCCTTGCCGGCCGGCGTAAAGCGCTGGTCCAGCACCTCGGCCGCCTCTTCCAGCTTGCCGTCCTTCTTCAGGGCGACAATGGCGTCGCGGGCAGACAGATAACGCTTGCGGTTATCCATCATGCCGCTGAAGATGGCTTTTTCCTCATCGCTTTCCAGCAGCGGTTCAACCTTCTTTTGCAGGCCGTTGACTTCGGCCGTGGACGAGGCAGTCTCCTCGGCAAAGAACGGGCCCAGCGACGGATCGGAGCTCTTCGAAATCGCCGAGGTGCGGCGCACGCTGGTGTGGATCAGGCGATACCAGTCCGAAATCATGCGCTCCTTGGCCAGTGGCTGCTGCATCATGTCGCGGGTGGCGCTGGCTACCGTGCTCATGTGACGGATGCCAATCACCGTCATCAACATCATCAACGCCAATACCAAGCCAAAGCCCGCCGCAAGGCGCGTGCCGATTTTCAAATTTTTCATGATGAAGAGTGCCCGCGAAGGCAATGTTGGAATTAAAGAAGCGTTACCACTATTGAAACTGCGATTCGGGTAGATGAATAATGATTTCCCGATAGAACGATAAGTTTATCACGGAAAACAATTAAGCGCTTACGCGGTGACCGAAAGCGAGTTCACGAAACCTTGGTCAAAGGAACTGGAGATGAGGGTACTGGCGAGGTTGGGATTGGTTTTGAGTACTTCCGCCCAGTTGGCGGAGGCTTGTGCGGACAGCGCGCCGCTGAGTGCGCCAGTACCGGTGTAGACACCGGAGCCGACAGCGCTGGTGGCCAGCGAGGAAACGATGCCCTGGTCCAGTGCCTGCTGGACCGAGGTCGATGCATCAACGTTATTATTCTTATCAGCCACATTGACGGGTTCTTCGACGGTGCCGGCCTGCTGCAAGGTATTGAGCAAGCCGCTGGGCGTGTACACCGTGGCGCCAGTGGAGCCACCGAGCGACGCCACCACCGCCGACTGCGCCGACAAACTCACCGCCTGCGACGTCAACGCCTCTGCCGACGTCGCCGGAGAGACGGTCGGCACATACGGCTGGTAAGCCGCATTGGAGGTAACAGTGTTGAGCGAGACGGTCATGGTGACTTCAATATAGCACTAAACCGGGCGTTTTAAAGGCGCCCGGTTTTGAGTGAAAAGAGAATCAGATTTTAGCTGCGTCGTGGTCGCGCTTGACCTTCTCGTCATGACGCTCCACTTTTTCATCGTGGCGGGCCAGTTTGGCGTCTTGCTTGTCGGTCTTGCGATGGGCGATCACTTTCTCGTCGTGCTTGATCTCCTGCTTTTGCTGCTTGATCGCTTGCTGCTCGCTGCGGCGCGCCTGGTCCATTTGCTGGGCACCTGCCAAATCGCCTTTTTTCACATCGGCATTCTCGGCGCGGGCCAGCGCATTGCGCTCGTGGCGTTCCGCTTGCAGCTGCTGCTTGCCGGCGGCGACTTCACCTTTTTTGACTGCAATCACCGCGTTGTCATGCTTGATCTCGCGGGTGTCCTGATGAATCTGTTTGGTGTCCTGGCGGATCTGCGCATTGTCTTGCTGGACTTGGGCCACTGGGGTCTGCGCAAATGCTGCAGCGCTGATCATCGAAAGCAGGCCGGTAATCATCAGGGTCTTGGTTTTCATGGCGTCGTTCCTTTTCGTTGGGTTTGCAGATCGCTGTTCATCAGCGTCTTGAGCATATAACGCGGCCTCCTCAAAGCAAGACGACCACATTTCCGTAAGAAAAGTTACGAGTTGTATCCGGCCAGCGACTGCGCCAGCTCGCGCTGCCAGCCGCTGGCCTGTGCGCGGTTCCACACCAGCGACACGTGCTCCACGCATTCAAAAGCGCAGTCAGTGACCTGGATGCGGCGCAGCTCATTGTCCGCCAGCGCGAAATCTGGCAGGTAAGCCAGCGCCTGTCCTGCCTTCACCAGCGTCAGCAGCAGTTGCAGGTCGTCGGTCCAGTAGCGGATCTTGCGCGGCAGTTGGTCGTCGCGCCAGCCGTCCGAATGCGCACCGCGCTGTACGCCACAAAACAGCGAACGCGATGGACAGGCGAAGTCGTGCTTCAACACTTCCGCCGTGTTGGCCTTCAGCTTGCGCGCCTTCACCAAGGGGTGCTGCGTACCCGCCATCAGGTGCAGTGTGATGCTGCCCAGCGGCGTGGCTTCCCACTCCTCCGACCAGTGCTCGCCGCGCCCCTCGATCACATCGCTGGTAACGATGGCGGCGTTGATGTCGCCGCGCGCCAGCGCCGCCAGCGCTTCGTCTTCGAACATGGCTTGCATGCGCAGGCTGGCTTCGGGATAGGCTTGCAGCGCTTGCGACAACATCCCGCCATGCCGCCACAGCAAAATTGCCGGGCCGCCAATACGGCTATCGATGGCGGCTTGCTCGCCCATCAGGTCGGCCTTGGCCTGGTCAGCCAGCGCCAGCAAAGTCTGCGCGCGGCTCAGCAGCAGCTGGCCGCTGTCATTCAGCACCAGTTGCTTGGCGCTACGATCGAACAACGGCTTGCCCAGCACATCCTCCAGCCGCTTGAGGGCTTTGGAGACGGCCGATGGCGTCAAATGCATCTCTTGCGCCGCCGCGCCCAGCGACGGGCGGCGCGCAGCGCTGACAAAGATGCGCAAATCGCTGAGATTCATCGTTTCCTAACGGGATACAAAAGGTGAATTTAAGTTGCTTTACTGGATATGAACATCATCATACCATTTCAGGCTATGACTACCATCTCGCAAAAACAATGGATCTACCGCCGCCAGCCGACGGGCCAGATCACCACCGACCACTACCAACTCGTCGAACAAGCGCTGGATACCACGCTGGCCGACGGCGAAGTGCTGATTGAGTCGCGCTACTTCAGCGTCGATCCCTATATGCGCATCGGCCAGTCGAGCAAGCCGACTTACGATGCCGATCCGCATCCGCTCAACACCGTGCAGCAAGGCGCCGTCGTGTCGCAAGTGCTGGCCTCCAACGCGCCTGGCTTTGCCGACGGCGACTGGGTGCAAAGCTACACCGGCTGGCAGACCCACGCCCGCGTGCACGCCAGCGCTTTGAAGCGCATCGATCCTGATCTGGCGCCGGTCACCACTGCGCTCGGCGTACTCGGCATGCCGGGCCGCACCGCGTGGTTCGGCCTGACCGAATCGGGCAAGCCGCATGCAGGTGAAGTGGTGGTCGTATCCGGCGCGGCCGGCGCGGTGGGTTCGCTGGTGGTGCAGTTCGCCAAGCGCCACGGCGCGCGCGTGCTGGGCATCGCCGGCGGTCCGGCCAAGTGTGACTGGGTGCGCAACACCCTGGGCGCCGACTGGGCCATCGACTACAAAGCCTTCAACAACGCCGACGCGCTGGGCGCGGACATCCAACGCCTGACCGGCGGCGTCGACGTCTACTTCGACAACGTTGGCGGCATGGTGACCGACGCTATCATCCCGCTGATCAACCGCCGCGCGCGCATCGTGATTTGCGGCCAGATCAGCCAGTACAGCGGCGGCCTTGAAACGCCGGAACTGGGCCCGCGCCTGCTGCACCACATGCTGTACCAGCGCGCCACAATTCAAGGCATGCTGGCGCGCGACTACCTGCACCGCATGGATGAAATGACCCGCATCGTCGGACCCTGGGTGAAAGCGGGCGAAATCGTATTTGAAGAAACCGTGATCAACGGCTTCGAGCAACTGCCATCGGCGCTGAACTCGCTGTTCACCGGCGATCACCGCGGCAAGCTGCTGGTGAAAGCATGAGGTTCGCGGCGCTCTTAGCAACGGCAATGCTGGTGAGCGGCGGCGCCTTTGCCGCCGACGTCACCTATGGCGAGCACGGCATGGCGCTATTTGGCGGCAAGGATGGCTTGTATGCCTCGCACCTGCCGATGTTCCATGCGCCGCATGATTACCAGGTCATCCTGCAAGTGCACGTGGCCAATGCCGCCACCGACGCCGCATTGCGCAAGCGCCTCGACGGCAAGACCGCCTTATGGACCATCGCGCCGGAGAAGTTTGAACTCTCGCGCCTGGCGCCACAAGCGCCGTCGCCGCTCAAGCAGTTCAAGGCCGACCTGGTGCAAGGACACTTCGAGCAAGGCGGCAAAACGCAATACGCGGCGTCGACCATCGTGGTCGACAACGTGCTCATGTTCCGCAAATTGTCGCCGGAGCAGCACGCCAGCAGCATCGCCACCTATATGCAAATCGGCAGCGGCCAGCAGCGCTATCTGGTGAAGCACATCGACGGCCGCCCCGACTACGACCACATCCTGTCCTACCGCGCCGCACCGGGCGCCGCGACTGATGACATCACCGTCATCAAACAAGACCTGCGCCAGCCGAGCCCGGCAGAACTGGCCACCGCCCTCCACACCCGCTGCGACGCCATCAAGGGCACCGTCTACTACTATACCGACGATCTCAAGTGACAGAGATAGCGCAAGCAACGCATGCAGCGGCTTGCCGGCGCATCCAGCAAAACGCGTAGTTCGGGACGTGCCGGTAGATCCTCCGGCAACCGCAGGTTCCACGCCAGGCCTGCGGCGCGCATCGCACACAACACCCACCAGCCCGGGTCCCACTCATCCACCTTCAGGCCCAGCCGCGCTGAGCCTGGAAAAGCATGGTGGTTGTTATGCCAGCACTCGCCCATCGTCAGCAAGGACGCCAGCCGGATGTTGTGCCCTTGTACAGCAGCGCCGTGCACCTCATACTCCATTGCGCCATGATTGTGGGCGAAATAGCCGATCAGCCAATGGCCGAACACGCCAGCAGTGACCCGCGCGCAAGTGCCGAAAAAAACATAAGCCCATCCGCCCCACCAGTACAGCAGTAGCGCAACCGGCAGCTGCTGCAGCATCCACGTCCGCTCCAGGAATTGATAGCAGCGGTCCTGTGCGATACGCGGTTCGATATGGATATGCGGCTCGTTCTGCAAGCGCAGCTCGCAGTTCAGCTGCCACCATGCATCGACCCAGAACGAACGGCCATGACGCAGATAGTCATGGCAATCAGGCAGACGCTGCCATAGCAAGAAACCATAACGACTTCGCCGGCGCGTACTTCACTTCACCGGCAAGAATATCGACAGGCGCGACCGCCTTCACCCTATGCTGGTCACTATGCGAGAACGACATGCTGTACCTCCTCTCAGGATATGCTGACTAGACTGCCTTCTTTTTTTGCTCAAGGCCTTGGGTTCACGCTTCAACGGCCGGCCGACGGAACAAACCTCCAGCGCATAGCCGGTCAGCGTATTGGCGAGGCTATCGGCGTTCAGCTTGTAAAACACGAACTGTCCTTTGCGCGCGCTGGTCACGAGACCTGCATGTTGCAGTATCGACAAATGACGTGAGATCGCCGGCGCGCTCATCTCAAAACGCGCCGCCAGGTCGGAAGTCGACAGCTCCACTTCCGATAAGTAAGCCAATATCTGCCGCCGTGGCTTGGACGCCAAGGCTTCGAACACGCGGTCCAGTTCCATGAATTTAAGTATTAACGAGTAAGTTAATATTTAAATCTTCTTCAAGAAGCCAGTAAAAAATTGTCAGATAATCATCATTTTAGCAAATCTTTGGAGAAATGCTCCGTTACCTGCGCGCAAAAGCCGACTGGCAGCACGTGGGGATATCAATGGCGCTGCCGTTCAGTACTCTTAATCATTAGGTCGCAATTAACATTTTTGAATGATAGTATGGTAACCATCGCGCTCCCACGAGCCGAACTACACTAGATATTTCCGCAAGAAACGTGTAAAGGAATTGAAATGCGCCGTAAAAATATGCACCAATTGAAACTGGCTGTTGCCAGTTTGGCATTCAGCGCCATTGCTATGCCCGCAATGGCCGAAATAATTGATTTTGACGACGTCAATGGTTTTGGCGACCCTCTTCTCCAAAACACATTCGTGGATCCCGGCTATCATGGATTTAACCTGACCGGCGGCTTCGGCAGCAGCAGCTGGGTCATCAGCACGGCCAAGCTTCCTACCTTCCCTCAGGACAATGCCCATTCCGGCAAGCTATACGCTTACTCCAATGCGGGAACTGACCTGCATTTGGATTCAGTCAGCGGCACGTTCCGCTTGAACGACTTTTGGGCCCGTAGCGGCGATAACGACACACCGTACAGCCTCGTCGTGACAGCCTATAAGGGAGGTGCGGAGGTGTTTTCACAAACACTGGCAATTGACACCACTTATAAGTTCTACTCCATGAATTTAGTCGACGTAGACTCTGTGCGCTTCAGTACGAACGGCGCAACGAACTTGCTGCTGGACGACATTAGCGTGAATGCCCCTACACCTGTCCCGGAACCTGCAACCTGGGGCATGCTGGTAGCTGGTCTGGCAATCGTGGCTGGCGTAGCACGACGCAAGAAAAAGCTGGCTTAACACCATCATCAACCGCAAAAAGCCCGGCCTGTTAGAGCTGGGCTTTTTCGCATCTTAATCCCCGTCCACGGAACTCGCCGACAAAGACGCGAGGTTGAACAGATTGTTAGGCCAGCGCACGGCGCAAATTGTTACCTGCTGAACATGTTGTCTGATCCATGGCGGGAAATAGATTGACCAGCGCGCCTTCCCAGTCCTTCGATTGAAGATGCACACAACATTGCTGGATGCGTCGGCTAACGCCGGTGGGCTTTAGCATCTTGCAGCCTAACGTGATTGTTCAGCGGCGGCATCAGGCGTCCACTGGAGCTCAGAAGCGAAATAAGCACGATCCTTTGCAGCCACCGTAGCCTCCATCTTCGGAAGTGCAACGGAGAGAAATTCGTCTACAGCAGTGGCAACGTCACTCGGCCCAGCGTAAAAGTACTACCTGCGGCACAAAGCGTAAGTAGGAGCAAACCAGGAAGCAAGGAAATCAAAGAAGGTAACACGCCGTCGTAGGGCCAACCGGCCAATACAATGCGAATGACCGAGCCCCCCAGGATAAGCTAACCAACAAAGCAATACTGTGCCACAGATAAAGGGACCAACGTTTTCTTAGTAAAAGGCCTACGGCTGTGACCAAAGAGATGAGAGCGGGAATCAACCAAAGAAAAGACGCAGTAGAAACCACCCACCAACCAAGGTAGATTGAAGCGATAACAAGGACTACCGCCAGAAATTTGATCGCCATGACAGATGCGCCCTAACGTTGAACTAAGCGGCTGGCCGCCCGTAAATTAAAAATATAAACCGATCTGTGTCCGGTCAGTCCGCTTGAGTTAGCTGTTGGCGCGTGCGGTTCACGAACCTAACACAAACCGGAAGCGTATGCTCTAGGTGTTTTTTGTGATCTAGCGCGGCCGGATTCAATGATAAAATTTGCAATATTCTTATCTATCCGGATTGGCACATGCACGCAACTGAACTTCGATTGATTCAACTGGCGCGGCAGATTGGTGGGGTGGCGCAGCAGGCGGCGCTGGCTTATGAACAGGCGCAGGCGGGGTTGCAGTTGGGACGGCTTTTTACGCTGGAGAGTGTCGCTACCACTGAAGGTACGCGCCAGGCGCTCGATATCGTGGACCGGCTCACAGAGCTGCATCAGGCGCATCAGCAGATGTTTGCCAAGTTTGTGCCAGCGATGATGCAGCAGATTTCGGAGGCCATCGCGGCGCTGCCGGCGGAGAAGGTGCATGAGTATGAGCAGGGCCTTATTCCATCGCTGAACACCACACTCGCGGGACAGGCGGAGTTCTACGCCAACCGCGACCGCTGGATCGCAGCGGTGCGCGAGATGTTCGCTATCGTTGATCGGAACCGCGATGTCATCAGCTTTGACGACGGCCAGATACTGTTCCATGACGATGATGTGATCGACCGCTACGAAGCCGCGCAGCAAGTCATCAACGATATCCACGAATACGAGGTCGCGCACATGCAGGAGAAGGCGGCGCGGGCGATGGCCGCCAGCGCCTATCTTGCGGCGTTAGAGAACGGCGCAGCGCAATAAGAAACGGGACCCGAAGGTCCCGTTGTTTTACTCTGCTGTGGCAGCAGCTTTTTTGACTGCTGGTTTCTTCGCTGCCGCTTTCTTGGCGGCTGGCTTTTTCACCGCAGCGGCTTTTTTCGCCGGTGCTTTTTTCGCGGCGGTTGCGGCGCCGTCGTCACCTTCGGAAGCGGCAGCGGCGGCTTTACCTTTGGCCGGCGCTTTAGCTTTGCGCTCTTCAAACTCGAAGCTGATCTTGCCGTCCTTGCCCTTCACCAGGAAGGCCTTGAACGGACGGCGCGTACGCTGCGATACAAAGCCTGGCAGCAGGTCGGTCTTGCCGTCGTTGAGCAGCTTGGCCATTTGCTCCGGCAGGATTTCCTGCTGCAGGATGATGCGGCCGCTACGGAAATCGCACGCCTTCGGTTTCGCTACGCTGTGCTCGCAAACGTAAGCCAGACCCATCTCGTACACACCACCATTGCACTTAGGGCACGGGCCCAGCGCGGTTTGGCCGGTGAAATCGACTGGTTCCGAATCTTCCGAATCGTCGTTCTGGCCGAAGTCGAACTCCAGCTTGAAGTTCTTGATCTCTTCATCTTTCACGATGCGCAGGATGGCGGCAAACGGACGGCCCATCTTCGAGCGGAAGCCTTGCAGCGGACCAATGGTGCGGTCTTTCAGCAGCTGTTCCACTTCGTCGATTTCAAACTGGCGGCCACCCGGCGTTTTGCTCATCGAGAATTCGCACTTGGTGCAGGCGAAGCGACGATAGTTTTCCTTCACCACGCCGCCGCAGTTCGGGCACGGCGTGTGCATGGTGTGGTAATCACCAGGAATCGTATCGTTGTCGTATTCCTTGGCACGCTTGACGATAATCTGCGTCATCTGCGCGATCTCGCGCATGAATTCGTCACGCGAGATTTTGCCCTTCTCCATCTGCGACAGCTTGTATTCCCACTCGCCGGTCAGCTCGGGGGCGGTCAGTTCGTTCACGCCCAAGCCGCGCAGCAGGGTCATCAGCTGGAATGCTTTGGCGGTCGGCATCAGCTCGCGGCCTTCGCGCAGCAGATACTTCTCGGAGATCAGACCTTCAATGGTGGCAGCGCGCGTCGCTGGCGTGCCCAGGCCTTTGCCGGCCATGGCGTCGCGCAGTTCGTCGTCTTCCACCAGCTTGCCGGCGCCTTCCATTGCCGACAGCAGCGTCGCCTCGGTATAGCGTGCAGGCGGCTTGGTGACCAGGCCGTTGGCGTCGACGCCATCGGTCAGCACTTTCTCGCCCTTGGCCACCGGCACCAGGCTCTTGTTGTTGCCTTCTTTTTCCTTGTCGTCGCCGTCGGCTTCCTTGCCGTAGATCGCCAGCCAGCCCGGGTTGGTCATGACCTTGCCTTCAGTCTTGAAGGTGTGGCCCGACACTTCGGTGAAGCGGGTGGTGACCTGGAACTCGGCAACCGGGAAGAACACGGCCAGGAAGCGGCGCGTCACCAGGTCGTACAGTTTCTGTTCCGGCTCGGACAGGTTCTTCGGTGCGATCGGCGTCGGGATGATCGCAAAGTGGTCCGAGATCTTGGTGTTGTCAAAGATGCGCTTGTTCGGTTTGACCCAGCCCTTGTCCAGGATCTGCTTGGCGAACTGGTGGTAGTTATTGTTCTCTTTCACCGAGTCCAGCGTCTGCTTGACGGTGTCCAGGTAATCTTCCGGCAGGTGGCGCGAATCGGTACGCGGGTAGGTCAGCACTTTGTGCTTTTCGTACAGCGCTTGCGCCAGGCCCAACGTGTTCTTGGCCGAGAAACCAAAGCGCGAGTTGGCTTCGCGCTGCAGGCTGGTCAGGTCGAACAGGCCCGGCGACATCGAGGTGGTCGGCTTGGCTTCTTCGGTGACGACGCCCTGCTTGCCGCGCACAGCCAGCGCGATGGAGTCGGCCGCAGCCTTGCTCCACAGGCGCTCAGCGCGTTTCTCAGGATCGGTTTCGTCTTTCTTGAACTTGGTGTCCAGCCAGCGGCCTTCGTACACGCCGGCGGCGCAAACGAATTCCGCGCGCACTTCCCAGAAGTCGCGCGAGACGAATTTCTTGATCTTTTCTTCACGCTCAACCACGATCGACAGGGTCGGCGTTTGCACGCGGCCCACGGTGGTCAGGTAGAAGCCGCCCTCTTTCGAGTTGAAGGCGGTCATGGCGCGGGTGCCGTTGATACCGATCAGCCAGTCCGCTTCCGAGCGGCAGCGCGCGGCATCGGCCAGCGGCATCATGTCTTCATCGGTACGCAATTTCGTGAAACCGTCGCGGATCGCGGTCGGCGTCATCGATTGCAGCCACAGACGCTGGACCGGTTGCTTGGCCTTGGCGTTCTGCGCGATCAGGCGGAAGATCAGTTCTCCTTCGCGGCCCGCGTCACATGCGTTAATCAGGCCGGTCACGTCTTTACGCTTGATCAGCTTGTTCAGCACCTTGAGGCGCGCTTCGGTCTTGGCGATCGGGTTCAGTGCAAAGTACGGCGGAATCATCGGCAGGTGCGCGAAGCTCCATTTGCCGCGCTTGACGTCATGTTCTTCCGGGACGGCGATTTCCAGCAGGTGACCGACGGCGGAGGACAACACGTACTCGTCGGATTCAAAGTACTCATCGTGCTTGGTAAAGCCGCCCAGCGTCTTCGCGATGTCATTCGCGACCGACGGTTTTTCGGCGATGATGAGGGTTTTGCTCATATTTTAGTATCTCGTTTTTAACACTTTGGGGGATTAGCATGCGCATCATACATGGATCGCAGCGCAATCTACATGTTTCCGTCACAGTCTTATCAAGACAACAATAATACGCGGATTGCTTGGCGGACTGCAAGCGTACTACGCCACAGAGCCAATTATGGCTTGATATATTGCCTACAGGGAAGTTTTATGCGGGATTAATGCAACAGGCGCGGCGCCTGGTCTTCATCCGAGCCGAACAGGTCGTCAAACATCAGGGCGTCCGGCTCTTTGCCCTGGCTCCACAGCAGCATCAGGACGATGACTTTGAGCTTGCCCAGCGAGACCGGCATTTCTTCCAGCGCCAGCGCGCGTTCGATGACGATCTCGCGCTGCAGCGGCGACAGCACTTTGGCCGATTCGAGAAATTGGATGAAGCCGATGGCAGCGCCGCCCAGTGCATCCGTTTCTTCTTCAACGTAGAAACGGGTGCCGGTGGAGGCGGCAGTCAATGCCTGTTCAACCCCGGCAATTTCCGTCAGGTCGGTCAGCCAGACCAGGGCCTCGGAGATCTCGACATCGTCAAAACCGACGGCCGACAGCTTCTTGGCCAATGCGGCCGGCTCGGGGCAGGCATCGGGACGGTAATAAGTCTCGTAGAGATAAACAAGGACGTCGAACATGGCTCTACTCTATCAGTTAAAACGAATCCGAGACAAGTGCTGTTCAAATCCGCAACCGTTGAAACATTCCGCCTGGCAAACGCTCGAGCAGGCCGGCTAACTCCAGCGCCAGCAACTGGCCTTGCAGCTCGCCGGCCGGCTGGTCCAGCCGTTCGGCCAGCAGCTCGGCTGCCAGCGGGTCGGCGCCCATGGCCTCGAGGATGCGGTCGACAAAACTGTCATCCGGCGTGGAACGTGAGCCAGCTTCGGCGTCGGCCAGCATTTGCATGTCGGCCAGCACGTCGTAGCCGGATTCCACCAGCCGCGCGCCCTCGCGTATCAATTGGTGACAGCCTTTGGAGAGTGTCGCATGAATCGATCCGGGGACGGCGTACACATCGCGCCCCTGTCCCACCGCAAGCCGCGCCGTGATCAATGAGCCGGACTGCGCCGCCGCTTCCACCACCAGCACGCCACGCGCCAGCCCGCTGATGATGCGATTGCGGCGCGGGAAGTTGTCGCGCGACGGCGGCGTGGCCAGCGGGTACTCGCTAATGATGCAGCCTTCTTCAGCAATGCGGCGGGCCAGTGCGCCGTTACGGGCGGGATAGATGCGGTCGATGCCGGTGCCCAGCACGGCGATGGTGCCGCCGGGGCCGTTCAAGCCGCCGAGATGGGCGGCGGCGTCGATGCCCAGCGCCAGCCCGGACACCACTGTCACGCCAGCCTCGGACAGCGTCTGCGCCATGCGTTCGGCATTCAGCACGCCCTGCCGGCTGGCGTTGCGCGAGCCCACCACTGCCACCGAATGGCGCGCCAGCAGTTCGGCGCGGCCTTTGATGTACAGCAGCAAAGGCGCGGCCACGATGTTGCTCAGGTATTCGGGATAATCAGGGTGGCCGAACGGCAGCAGGCGGTTGCCAGGCTGCGCTTGCCAGGCCTGCATGGCGTCCAGCCACGGTTCGGTCTCGGCGGCCGCCACGCCGGTTGGCGGCGCCAGCAAGGCATTGGCCTGGCGCGCCGTGACGACTTCCAGAAGGGCACTGCGATCGGCCGCGAAGATCTCGCTCGGCGTACCGAAGCGTTCCAGCAGCCTGTGCGCGGTCAGCAGGCCGACGCCGCCGGTCTGTTGCAGACGCAGCCAGCCCGCCAGCGCTGGCCTTGTCAATTCGGTAGGGGTATCCGTGGCTTGCACGGCGCGGCTTACTCCGGCGACTTGGCGACGTCGCCCACTGCCACCGGCGCTGTCACCTGCATGATCAAGCCGTAGGAAATATGCTTGAACGTGCGGAAGATAAACAAGCTGCCCACTTCTTCATCCGGCAGCTTGACCTGCTGCTCGCGCCCGAACCAGCTGCTCTTGGCCGTGGAATCGCTCACAGTTCTTCCTGCATGGTACAGCTGTAAAACGGTGCCGATATCGAGTCCGTCAAGCTTTCCGCGATTAATGCTGACAATCTGGTTCTGACCGGCGTGGGTAACGCCGCCGTAGATCGCCACCACGCGCGCGTCGACCGGCTGCCCGGGCGGATGCGGCGCATAGTTCTGCATTGGCGTCGGCGGCACGGCACGCAGCTGGTCGCCCTTGCCGATCTCTTCTGAGGCGGTGGCGACGGTGAAGGTGTGCACGTCAGAGCCGGCCTTGGCCTCGGCTTGCAGTTTCAGCGTGCCGAGGTAAAACGCCTCGTAGCCGATAACTTGCTTGGTAACAGGATCTTTCAACGGCGCGCCGGGACGGAACACCTGGAACGAGGTATTGTTTTTCAAGTCGCCGCGCACATAAGCCTTGTCGCCCTTGCCGAGGAACACCCTGCCCTCCTGCGTAGCGATGATGCGTGGCGCGCCTTTCAGTTCGTCATCTTCAATGATCAGCGGCTGGGTCAGGAATGGTTCGATCACGCCCGGCGGAATGGACGGCACGGCGTCCTTGCCCAGGCCTTCGGTGCGGATGCGCGGCTCCAGCTTTTGCGTCGATGGGTCGTTGACACCCTCGCCCAACTGGTTGCCCAGCCGCAGACGGCCAGCGGCACGGTCAAACCAGATAATCTGGCCCGGATAAATCCAGTGCGGATTGGCGATATCGTCACGGTTCATGCCCCACACGGTCGGCCAACACCACGGTTTTTGCAGGAACACGCCGGAGATATCCCACAGCGTATCGCCCTTAACCACCACATGGCGGTCCGGCGCATCGGCCCGGAATTCGCATTTCAGAGGCGCCGCCGAGGCCGCTGAGGCGGCGACAAACAGCGCGGCCAATGCGTAGCGGGTACCGACTATGCTAAAATTTTTCATTAATAGATCCAGTAAGTGCGCCGCAAGCACACGGCAGCAGAGCAGGAAAGCTTGCCAAATTGAATCAAATTCTGCCCATAAAACCCTGAACTAGCAAGCGAAACCGCGCTCGGGAAAACCGCGCGGCGACAGGGACATTAGCAAGGCAATCACATAGTTTTCACTTAATCATCATGGCAATTTTAAATATTCTGCGTTACCCCGATCCACGCCTGCACAAAGTGGCTGTGCCAGTCACCGCGTTTGACGAGCGCCTGGAGAAACTGGTGGCCGACATGGCCGAGACCATGTACGACGCGCCAGGCATCGGCCTGGCCGCCTCGCAAGTGGACGTGCACGAGCAAGTGGTGGTGATCGACACCTCCGAAGACAAGAGCGCGCTGGTCGCCTACATCAATCCGGAAATCCTGTGGAGCAGCGACGACAAGCAGGTCTACGATGAAGGCTGCCTGTCGGTGCCGGGCGTGTACGACGGCGTCGAGCGTCCATCCAAAGTCAAAGTGCGCGCCTTCGATGTCAAAGGCCAGCCGTTTGAAGTGGACGCCGACGGCCTGCTGGCTGTGTGCATCCAGCACGAGATGGATCACCTGAAAGGCAAGGTCTTCGTTGAATACCTGTCGCCGATGAAGCGCAACCGCATCAAGACCAAGCTGCAAAAAGAAGAACGCGGCATGCAGCGCGAAGCCCAGCTGCGCGCACAAGGCCGTCGCTTCTGATGAAAGTCATCTTCGCCGGCACCCCGGAATTTGCCGCCGTGGCTCTGCAGTCGCTGCACGAGGCTGGTTTTGAAATCCCGCTGGTGCTGACCCAGCCGGACCGTCCTGCCGGCCGTGGCATGCAGCTGCAGCCGTCGGCGGTGAAGCAGTACGCGGTGTCGAAAGGCATTGAAGTGCTGCAGCCACTGTCGCTGCGCATGGACAGCAAAGACCCGCAGCGCGCGGAAGAAGCCAAGGCCGCGCATGCACGCCTGCTGGCCACGCCGTACGACGTGATGGTTGTGGCCGCCTACGGCCTGATCCTGCCGCGCTCGACGCTGGACATCAAGCCTTGCCTCAACATTCACGGTTCGCTGCTGCCGCGCTGGCGTGGCGCCGCGCCGATTCATCGCGCGATCGAAGCGGGCGATACGGAAACCGGCATCACCATCATGGAGATGGAAGAAGGCCTGGACACCGGCCCGATGCTGCTGATCGAACGCGTCGCCATCGAAAACAGTGACACCACCGGCAGCCTGCACGACAAGCTGGCGGCGCTGGGCGGCAAGATGATTGTCGACGCGCTCAACAAGATGAAAGCCGGCCAGCTGCAAGCAACGGTGCAGCCGGAAGAAGGCGTGAACTACGCGTCCAAGATCAGCAAGGAAGAAGCCGCGCTGGACTTTTCGCAACCGGCAGTGGAGATCAGCCGCAAGATCCGCGCCTTCAATCCCTTCCCGGGTGCGCATGGCACGGTCAACGGCGTCAACATCAAGCTGTGGGGTGCGGAAGTGCTGGACGGCGGCAACGCGCAAGCCGGCAAGGTGCTGTCGGCCGATGCCCAGCATGGCATTGTGGTCGCCTGCGGCACTGGCTCGCTGCGTTTGACCCAGCTGCAAAAACCGGGCGGCAAGCGCCTGCCTGCGGCGGAATTCATCAAAGGCTTCCCGCTTGAAGGCCTGTCGTTCAGCTAAATTTTAGCAACCTCAAGCACGATCGCAGCATATTCGTTATGATGTTTTATTGCCCGACCGATTTCGCGCCGGGCCTTATAAACAAAGGGAATATGCATATGAGCGACGTGATCAATCACCTCAACTGGCGCTACGCCACCAAGAAATTCGACGCATCGAAAAAGCTCGATGACGAGAAGCTGAACCGCATACTCGAAGCCATCCGCCTGACCCCGACCTCGAGCGGCCTGCAGCCGTTTGAAATCCTCGTGGTGAAGAATGACGGCCTGCGCGCCAAAATCCGCGAAGTGGCATGGGGCCAGTCGCAAGTGACCGAGGCTTCGCACCTGCTGGTGTTCGCAGCTTGGGACAACATCACTCCAGCCCGCATCGATGCGGCATTTGATTACACCAATGAAGTACGCGGCTTCATCAACGAAGGCTGGGAAGCATATCGCAAGCAGCTGCACGGCATCGTTGCTGCACGCACTGAAGCGGCTAACTTTGACGCCGCTGCGCGCCAGGCCTACATTGGTCTCGGCGTGGCACTGGTCGCGGCCGCTGCGGAAGGCGTGGACAGCACGCCGATGGAAGGTTTCGATCCAGCCGCTGTCGACCAGATCCTGGGCCTGAAAGAACGTAACCTGCGCAGCGTGGTGATTCTGCCGCTGGGCTACCGCCAGGAAGAAGGCGACTGGCTGGTGAACCTGAAAAAGGTACGCCGTCCGCACGACAAATTCGTGACCGAGATCGTTTAATCGGCTAGTGAAATGACACGGTCGCCGTCGGCTGGCTTGCAGCCTTCGGCGATCGGCGTCCAGCCACGATGGATGACGATCTGTTTTTCGTCGTGGCACAACTCCACGCGCTCGCTTTGCGGAAAGCGGGCGCGTACAAAACTCTCGATCGTGGTCGGCAGGCTGATATGCAGCTTGAGCGCAGCGCGGTCTTCATCTGGATGATCATCCAGATGCAGCAGCGGCACGAAGTACGAGGCCAGCATCCAGAAGCGCGATCCCACTTCCACCGGTTCCGGCGCATAACCTGCATTGCGCAGCCAGCCTTGCGCGCGTTCGCGCAAATCCTCACCATCGGCCAGACTGCCCCACCCTGCGGCCAGCATTTCGATTAGCCATTGATTGCAGTTCTGGTAGCGCAAGCTGTAGGCGTAAGCATTGGCGCTGTACTGCGCCGCCAGCAGGTGCAAGGAACGCGGCGTGTCCGGCTGTAGCGAAAACACCGCTTGCGGCGGCAGATGTACGATACTCAGGTAGCCAAGCTTGGGATCATCCGTGCCCAACGCGAAACCGGCCAGGCCTTGGTCGTAAATGCGCGGGCGGTGCTCATCGCAAGCGTAGTACAGCTGGCGCGCCGACCACAGTCCCGGCTCCGAGCGCCACGCAAGGGCTGCATGAGAATAGCGGATGTTGAAGCGCGACAGATCCAGTCCGGAGCGGCTGACTAGCGCGACGTTTTCCTCACTGGCAGCTAGCTCGTCGCGCAGCACCGCGGCAAAGCGCAGCAGGCGGTCTTGCTCAGCGGCGGTCAGTTCTTGCGAGCGGTCGCAGAAGCGGCCGGAAGATGCGTGGGCTGCGCCTGCGGAAAACAACAGGCACAGCGCCAGCGTAACAGCTCGTTTCAAAGGCCCAGCGGACGCGAGGCCAGCTCGCCATGCCACTCATCGGCCAGCACAAGGTAGAACGGCTGGCGATTATCGGCGCGGCCGAACTCGATGCCGTACACGCGGTTGTGCGCATACATCGCATCGCCCACCGCCAGTTGCTGCTTGTCGAAAGTCGATTGCGGCAGGTCGAGCACGATGCGCTGTTCCGGATCATCGGCTTGCAGCGTCAGGCGAGTACGGCCGGCGCGCTCCGGCGTGACGGCGATCTGGATGATGCGGTAATCGCCATCCGCCACCTTGTGGCCGTTGTGCGAGCTGTTACTGGAACCAGTCAGCGAATCGGACACGCTACCGCTCGATGCGGAGCCGGCACTGGATGCCGACGAGGCGATGCTTTCCGCCTGGGCGGTCAAGGCCAAACCCAGCGCGGCCGCAGCGGCGATCAAACGTAAAGAGCATTTCATCAACAATTCCTCAACTCGGCAAATAAGGAATTTTACGCTATCCTGCTGTGTATGAATGGGGAGTTAGCGATGCGTGAAATCACCTGCTGGTTCGACTTTGCCAGCAACTACAGCTACCTGAGCGTGCTGCGCCTGGCGCGGCAAAAGAACGTCATCGTCCACTGGAAGCCGTTCCTGCTGGGGCCGATCTTCAAGGAGCAAGGCTGGGACAATTCGCCCTTCGTGCTGCAAAAGGACAAGGGCGACTACGTGTGGAAAGACATGCCGCGCGAGTGCGCCAAGTACGGCCTGCCGTGGCGTCAGCCATCCGAATTCCCACGCCGCTCGATCCTGGCGGCGCGCGTTGCCTTGCTGGGCGAGCACCAGCCGTGGATCGCCGAATTCTGCGCCCGCGTCATGCTGGCCAATTTCGAGCATGACGAAGACATTGGCAGTGTAGAGTGCATCGCCGCCATCTTAACCAGCATCGGCCTCGATGCGGAAGCAATCCTGGCCGCTGCACTATCCGCCGACAACAAAGCCCGCCTGCACGCCCGCACCGACGAAGCGCGCGCCCTCCACCTCTTCGGCGCCCCCACCTTCTTCGTCGGCCCCGACATGTACTGGGGCAACGACCGCCTGAGCGATGCCCTAGCCCACGCCACGCGCTGAAATGGCAGATTGTTGCGGCGATGCCTCTGTTGGCTGAAGCTTATTCAGGGATGCCGTATAATCTCAGACCGCCCTCAGCTCCAGGCGCGGTTCCCACGACCTTAGAGATATCAAATGAATAACACCGTGTCCCATACCGTCATGTCCAAGACCGATGCGCAGCTGCGCGAGATCCTCGCACGCCGCATCATGATTCTCGACGGCGCCATGGGCACCATCATCCAGCAGTACAAACTGGACGAGACCGCCTATCGCGGCGGCCCGAACGGCAAGTTCATTGATTTCGCTGCGCCCGCAGATTCCGGGGCGCGCGAGCTGTTCGTCAAGGGTAACAACGAGCTGCTGACGCTGACCCAGCCGCACGTGATTCAAGAGATCCACGAGCGCTATCTGGCCGGCGGCGCCGATATCATCGAGACCAACACCTTCGGCGCCACCTGGATTGCGCAGGACGACTACCACATGGGCCATCTGGCCTACGAGATGAACGTGGAATCGGCCAGGCTGGCGCGCAACGCCACCGCCAAGTACAGCAGCGCCGACAAGCCGCGCTTCGTCGCCGGCGCGCTTGGCCCGACGCCAAAGACCGCCTCGATCTCGCCGGACGTGAACGATCCGGGCGCGCGCAACATCACCTTCGACCAGCTGGTGGACGCTTACTACGAACAGACCAAAGGCCTGATCGACGGCGGCGTTGACCTGCTGCTGGTGGAAACCATCTTCGACACGCTGAACTGCAAGGCCGCACTGTTCGCCATCGACAAATACTACGAAGACCATCCAGCACAGGAACGCCTGCCGCTGATGATCTCCGGCACCGTGACCGACGCCTCCGGTCGCATCCTGTCCGGCCAGACCGTGCCGGCCTTCTGGAACTCGGTGCGCCACGCCAAGCCGCTGACCATCGGCCTGAATTGCGCACTGGGCGCGGCGCTGATGCGTCCCTACGCCGAAGAGCTGTCGCAAATCGCCGATACCTTCGTCTGCATTTACCCGAACGCCGGCCTGCCTAACCCAATGAGCGACACCGGCTTCGACGAACTGCCGGCCGACACCTCGGCCCTGCTGAAGGAATTCGCCGAAGCGGGCTTCATCAACGTCGCTGGCGGCTGCTGCGGCACCACGCCGGACCACATCCATGCCATCGGCGAAATCCTGTCGACCGTGCAGCCGCGCGCCGTGCCGCACGTGCCGGTAGCACAGCGCCTGTCGGGCCTGGAGCCGTTCACCATCGACGACGACTCGCTGTTCGTCAACGTCGGCGAGCGCACCAACGTGACCGGCTCCAAAGCCTTCGCGCGCATGATCCTGAACGAGCAGTACGACGAAGCCCTGAGCGTGGCGCGCCAGCAGGTAGAGAACGGCGCGCAGGTCATCGACATCAATATGGACGAAGCGATGCTGGACTCGCTGGCCGCCATGACCCGCTTCCTCAACCTGATCGCCTCCGAACCGGACATTTCGCGCGTGCCAATCATGATCGACTCGTCCAAATGGTCGGTGATTGAAGCTGGCCTGAAATGCGTGCAGGGCAAATCCATCGTCAACTCCATCTCGATGAAGGAAGGCGAGGAAGAATTCATCCGCCAGGCCAAGCTGTGCCGCGCTTACGGCGCCGCCGTCATCGTCATGGCCTTCGATGAGAAGGGCCAGGCCGATACGTTCGAACGCAAGATCGAAATCTGTGCCCGCGCCTACAAGGTGCTGACCGAGCAAGTAGGCTTCCCGCCGGAAGACATCATCTTCGACCCGAACATTTTCGCGGTCGCTACCGGTATCGAAGAGCACAACAACTACGCGGTGGACTTCATCAACGCCACCCGCTGGATCAAAGACAATCTGCCGCACGCGAAAATTTCGGGCGGCGTGTCCAACGTCTCGTTCTCGTTCCGCGGCAATGACCCGGCGCGTGAAGCGATCCACACCGTCTTCCTGTACCACGCCATCAAGGCTGGTATGACCATGGGCATCGTCAACGCCGGTATGGTCGGCGTCTACGACGACCTGCCAGCCGAACTGCGCGAGCGCGTGGAAGACGTGGTGCTGAACCGCCGCGACGACGCCACCGAACGCATGATCGAAATCGCCGGCACGCTGAAAGCCGGCGCCGGCAAGCAGGACGCCACCAATCTGGAATGGCGCAATGCACCGGTCGAAAAACGCCTGGCGCACGCGCTGGTGCACGGCATCACCCAGTTCATCACGGACGACACCGAAGAAATGCGCGCCGGCGTGGCAGCCAAGGGCGGCCGTCCGATCCACGTGATCGAAGGCCCGCTGATGGATGGCATGAACATCGTCGGCGATCTGTTCGGCCAGGGCAAAATGTTCTTGCCGCAGGTGGTGAAATCGGCACGCGTGATGAAGCAGGCCGTGGCCCACCTGATCCCGTACATCGAAGAAGAAAAGCTGGCGGAAGAAAAGCGCACCGGCATCGTCGCCAAACCGAAGGGCAAGATCGTCATCGCCACCGTCAAGGGCGACGTGCACGACATCGGCAAGAACATCGTCTCGGTGGTCCTGCAATGCAATAACTTCGAAGTGGTGAACATGGGCGTGATGGTGCCTGCGTCTGAAATTTTGGCGCGCGCCAAGGTGGAAAATGCCGACATCATCGGCCTGTCCGGCCTGATCACGCCGTCGCTGGAAGAGATGGCCCACGTGGCCAAGGAAATGCAGCGCGACGAGCACTTCCGCATGCTGAAGATCCCGCTGCTGATCGGCGGCGCCACCACCAGCCGCGCCCACACGGCAGTGAAGATCGCCCACAACTACGACGGTCCTGTGGTGTACGTGCCGGATGCATCGCGTTCAGTCTCGGTGGCGCAGTCGCTGCTGACGCCGGAATCGCGCGAGCAGTACATCTCCGATCTGGAACAAGATTACGAACGCATCCGCGAACAGCACGCCAACAAGAAAGCGCTGCCAATACTGTCGCTGGCCGATGCGCGCGCCAACAAGATGAAGCTGGAGTTTGCGCCGGTGAAGCCGAAGTTCATCGGCCGCCGCGAATTCAAGAACGTCGACCTCGGCACGATTGCCAAGTACATCGACTGGGGTCCGTTCTTCCAGACCTGGGACCTGGCTGGCCCCTTCCCTGCCATCCTGACCGATGAAGTGGTGGGCGAAGCCGCCAGCAAGGTATTCGAAGAAGGCCAGGCTATGCTGAAGAAGCTGGTCGACGGCCGCTGGCTGACCGCCAACGGCGTGATCTCGCTGCTGCCGGCCAACAGCGTCAACGACGACGATATCGAGATCTACACCGACGATACGCGCAGCACCGTGGACTTCACCTACTATGGCCTGCGCCAGCAAGGCGTGAAGCCGTTGGTGGATGGCGTGCAGCGTCCCAACCAGTGCCTGTCCGACTTCATCGCACCGAAGGACAGCGGCATCAAGGATTACATCGGCATGTTCGCCGTCACTGCCGGCCTCGGCATCGAGCGCCACGAGCAGCGTTTTGAAGACGCGCACGACGACTATTCGTCGATCATGCTGAAATCGCTGGCCGACCGCTTGGCCGAAGCATTTGCCGAGTACCTGCACGAGCGCGTGCGTACCGACCTGTGGGGCTATGCGACCGACGAGAAGCTCAGCAACGAAGAACTGATTGGCGAGAAATACCTTGGCATCCGCCCAGCGCCAGGCTACCCGGCCTGCCCAGAGCACACCGTCAAGCGCGAGATGTTCAACACCATGCAGGCCGAAGACATCGGCATGGTGCTGACCGATTCCTACGCCATGTATCCAGGCGCGGCCGTGTCGGGCTTCTACTTTGCGCACCCGGAGTCCAAGTACTTCGTGGTCGGCAAAATCGGTAACGATCAGGTGGACGATATGGTCAAGCGCCGTGGTGTCGCCAAGGAAGACGTGGAGCGCTGGCTGGCGCCCAACCTGTCGTAATCTACAGCGCGGCCATCACCACGGTGGCCGGCGTAGCGACCTCTGGCGCAGCAGGCGCCAGCAGCGTCGATTCCGGCGGCAGGCTGGCCTGAAACAGCTGCAAAGCCTGCGTGGTCAATGCCACAAAGGCGTTCTGGTGGGTGGCCAGCTGGTCCATCATCCACGCCCAGCCTTCATCGGTTTCACACAGCCACACCATGCCATCGGGGAAGCGGTCGGGAATGGCCGCCAGCGGCGCCTTCACCACGATGCGGCTTTGCGGCCCCCACAGGAAATCCGGCGGCAACTCGCGCTGCCAGCCAAAGCCATTCTTTTCAGCGTAGGTATGATTGTGGCGGAAAGTCAGGTCCACCACCTCGCGCTCGCCGACCACATCGTCAGCCGACTCGATCCAGCAGTGATAGGCGCCGCCGGCCGGATTGGCAAAGGCGGTATTGTCCATCATGCGCATCAGCTGGCCGTTGCCGCAGTCGACAGCCGCCAGGCCCGCCACCGGCCGGAATACCCGGTCTAGCACGATGCTGATCAGGTTGGACCCGACAATGGCGTACACGTGGCACAGTGAACAATAGTGTTCAGGATAGTTCTGGCGAATAACCTGATTTACGCACTGCGCCAGCAGGGATCTGACGGAATACGCCATTGCAACACTCACGAAACTGTTTGTATCCTTATGTATCGGATTGTTTCGTGGAAACTTTAGGCTGGATTACAGGGCGTAGCGCACCACGTTGTCGCTCCATTCGAACGCGGCCATTTCCAGCTCTACCAGTTCGTCGGTGGACATGGCGAGGTCGCGCAGGGTAGGCACGATCTGGCCGTCCATGTCCTCGATGCGCTCGATGCATTCGACCAGCTTGAGCAGGTCGCCGAAGAAGCCGCTACGGTCCAGCAGCGCGTCGCGCACCTCGTCGCTGACCGGGATTTGTTCCAGGATCTCCGACATGGAAATGCCGAACAGCGTATCCATCAGCGACATGATGCCGACCGTGAAGGCGATGTCGGCTGAATCGCGCTGCTTCGGCCGCAGCTTGCCAGCCAACAGCTCCAGCAGGCGGCCACGCGTCGTGGCCAGCATCAGCAGCGGCGTCATGCTGTGGCCGCGCTTGCTCGGTTCGGCGTACAGCATGATTTGCAGCCAGCGCTGCAGCTGACGGCGGCCGAGGATGGTCACGGCCTGGCTCAGCGAATCAATGCGCTGGCGCGCGCCGACAGCCGGCGTGTTCACCAGGCGCAGCAGGTTCAGCGCCAGCGACACGTCGCGCTTGATGGCGCGTTCGATTTCATTGTTTTCCGCGTCCGAGGTCACCAGGGTCATCAGCTCCATCACCGCCAATTGCGACGGCGACAGCTTCTTGCCGCTCATGATGACCGGCTTGGAGAAGTAATAGCCCTGGAAGTAATCGAAGCCGAGATCGAGGCAATTCTTGAATTCTTCGCGCGTTTCCACCTTTTCCGCCACCAGCTTTTTCTTCTCCTGGCGGAAGCGCGGCGCCAGCTTGGTCAGCGCCGACAGGGGGATGTTGCGCATGTCCATTTTGACGTAATCGACCAGCGGCAGCAGCGCCAGCACGTCCGGCGTCTCACCGGTGACGTCGTCCAGCGCAAAACTGAAACCGTGGCTAATCAGCTCGCGTATGCGGGCCAGCACGGCAGGCGTCGCCTCCATGCTGTTGGTGATCTCCAGCACCACCTTCTCACGCGGCAGGAAGGGGAAGATGTCGCTCATGATGACGCTGGCGTCCACATTGACGAAGCCCAGTGCATCGCCGATGGTTTTTTCCATGCCCAGCTGCGAAGCGTGGGCGATCACCGCCGCCGTGGCGGTCAAATCATTGGTGACATGCGCCGGCCCTACCGGAGCGTTGCGGAACAGCAACTCATAGCCAAACAGGCCCTGGTTACGGTCCAGAATAGGCTGGCGTCCCAGGTAGAATTCGCGCACGCGCAAGCTACGGGGCCCAGAATCATGTAGGGTGAGATCGATCATAAGCTTATTTTGACAGCAATGGGCTGCTGTGTCTTGCAAATTTATCTCAATCTACCGCTTGCGGGATCCCGTCTATAAATAGTTTCAGCTCACCCGGTTTGAAGGCAGTCCATTGCTCATTGGTAGTCAGTGGCTGGGTGACGATGATGGCGACGCGGTCATTGGGCGTGGTCACTTGCGCGAAGTCGACGCTCACATCTTCATCGGACAGCTTGGCCGTATCAAACGGGTGCTGGCGCACCAGATAGAACAGATTGGTTGAGCAATGGGCAAACAATTCGCCGCCCGAGGACAGCATCATGTTGAAGGTGCCATGGGTGGCAATCTCGTGCACTAGCGAACTCAGCACCGAACGCAGCTGGTCCAGCGGCGGGCGCTGCTCGCCAAAACGGGCGCGCAGCTGCTGCAGGATGTAGCAGAAGGCCAACTCGCTGTCGGTGGTGCCGACCGGGCGGAAGGCGCCGTTCAGCAGCGGTGCAAATTCCTTGAGGTCGCCATTGTGGGCAAACACCCAGTACTGTCCCCACAGCTCGCGCACAAACGGATGGCAATTCTCCAGCGCCACCTGGCCTTGGGTAGCCTTGCGGATGTGGGCAATAACGTTGGTGGATTTGATCGGGTAGCGCTTGATCAGCTCGGCGATTGGTGAGGCAATCGCGGCTTGGTGATCGACAAAGTGGCGCACGCCGGCGCCCTCGAAGAAGGCGATGCCCCAGCCGTCGTGGTGGGTATCGGTCTGGCCGCCACGCATGGCAAAGCCGGTAAAGCTGAACACAATGTCGGTCGGGACATTGCAGTTCATTCCTAGTAGTTGGCACATGGCGTGATTATAACCACGCCATGTGCTAACCGGCCCTTTTTATGCGATTAATGCAGAAGCACTGGCTGACTCATCAGCGCGTCGTAGCTGCCGAGGAATTCATCGATTTCCGCCATGGTCGGCTCGCCGGCGATCAGTTCGTTGACGTCGCGGCGGAAGTGCTGTGCCAGGATGCCGGCGATGAAGATTTCACGCTTGCCGCCCTTGTCGACGATTTCATAGCCACCAAAACGCAAGGCGTCCAGAGTCCGGTCGGCGCCGAATTCGACAACACTATATTGCTCGCTGTTGTAGATGAGGTTCATTTTGCTTCCTTTCACAAGGGGCGAAACACCTGAGGTTCCGCCTTCATGACCCAGTTGGGGTTGAAAACGGTCCATTTCAAGGTCTATCAGCGGGCGTGGGCTAGGCCGCGATGTCGTCTTGCAAATCCAGCAAGGTCCCGTAGGGCGCCTCGGACAGCCAGGAACGCAGCAGTTCCAGGTGCTCGGCGGAGGCCAGGCTGATGTAGAGCTGCGCGGGGGGACGGCGCAACACACGGTTTAATGTTACTCGCAAAATCAGATTACCGCTGCAATGGAGGCAGCCCGGAGCGATACGCAACACTTGCGGTGTGGTTTCAAAGCGATAGGGACCCTCGGCCGGGTCGAAGACAAGGGCCGAACCGCCGTCCGACAAGCCCTCCAGAATGATGACGCTGGCCCCCTCCGATGAGAGATGGGCCGCAATGGCCGCCTCGCGCGCGCCGGCGCGGGGGCCAGTGACCAGCCAGGTCGGGACCGGCGCACGGTCCGCAGCTTGGCCAGTCACGGACTCAGGCGTTCTTTTTGGCCAGTTTGCCCGGCTCCACGCCCAACTGCTTGAGCTTGCGGTACAAGTGGGTGCGCTCCAGCCCGGTTTTTTCCGCTACGCGGGTCATGCT
The DNA here is from genome assembly GCF_009857445.1 of Duganella flavida. Taxonomy (GTDB): domain Bacteria; phylum Pseudomonadota; class Gammaproteobacteria; order Burkholderiales; family Burkholderiaceae_D; genus Rugamonas; species Rugamonas flavida. Next base: position 69,951 of record NZ_WWCN01000002.1, on the reverse strand, counting down.
GCCGCCTTCGCGGCCCAGGTGGTGTTCGAAGTACATGCGTTCAAAGGCGTCGCGCGCCTCACGCAGCGGCAGGTCGAACGACAGGTTGAACATGTGGTTGTCCGCACCGGCCACGGTGGCGCCGCCGCGCACTGCGATCTGCGCCGAAGCGACCGGCTGGGCGAAGCCCGGCGAGCTTACTTCTTCCGGCTGCGCCGTCGCGATCGGACGCGGCGCCAGTGCTGGCGCGCGCACGGTTTCCTGGGCACGGGTCAGACCAGCCTGCACGGCTTTCAACAGCTTTTGCAGGGCGATCGGTTTTTCCAGGAAATTCAGCGCGCCGATGCGGGTGGCCTCCACCGCCGTATCGATCGTGGCGTGGCCCGACATCATGATCACCGGCATGGTGAGCAAGCCGTCGCGTTGCCATTCCTTGAGCAGGGTGACGCCATCCGTATCCGGCATCCAGATATCGAGCAGCACCAGGTCCGGCGCACCTTGCGCACGCGCTTCACGCGCCTGCTGGGCGTTTTCGGCCAGCTGTATTGCATGTCCCTCGTCGCTCAAGATTTCCGAGAGCAACTCGCGGATACCCATTTCATCGTCAACCACCAGAATGTTTGCCATCTTCCCTTGTCCTCATTTCGCCATCTCTAGACAGCAATGATTTTTGTAATTCATAGCGCTTTAGCCATTTTGCGTCGCCGGAGCTAACTTTAACAGCAAAATCAGCACTGACGCGCCACTTCTATCGCCATGGTTCTGGATATCGATCCGTCCGCCATGTTCTTCGATAATTTTTTTCACCATCGGGAGGCCGAGGCCGGTGCCGCGCGCCTTCGACGTGACATACGGTTCAAACGCGCGCGCCAGGATTTTCGGCGCAAAACCCGGGCCGTTATCCGCGATCGCCAAGCGCACTGCGGTACGCGTGCTGCCGTCCGCGCCCTGATAATGAATGGCTTCGGTGATCACGTCAATGCGTGCTTGCGGTGCGTCGGCAGGCAGCTCGGCCATCGCGTCTTGCGCGTTCTGCAGCAGGTTGTGGATCACCTGGCGCAGCTGGGTCGGATCGCCCATCACGCGCGGCAGACCAGCGCCCAACTGCGGGTGAATAATGTCGTTTCCTTCACCGCTGATGTAGAGGTGCAGGATCTCGTCGATCAGCGCGTTCAGGTCGAGCGACTCCAGCACAGCTGGCGGGGTCTTGGCGTAGTCGCGGAAGTCGTCCACCATGCGCTTCATGGCCGCCACCTGGTTGACGATGGTGGCCGTGCCTTTGTTGAGCAGCTCGACATCGGCCGGCATCAGCTTGTCTTCCAGCTTCATCTGCATGCGCTCGGCCGATAGCTGGATCGGCGTCAGCGGATTTTTGATTTCGTGCGCCAGGCGGCGCGCCACTTCGCCCCAGGCGATCGAGCGCTGGGCCGAGATCACGTCGGAGATATCGTCGAACACCACCAGGTAGCCGCTACCGCCTTCAACTGGCAAGCGCGAACCGCGCGTCAGCAAAGTCAGGTCGTTACCTTCCACGCCGATGGCCTGGCGCGGCACTTCAATCTGGCGCTGCCAGTGCAGGCGCGTGACGTTGCGGCCGGCCGCCGACTGCGCGTTCTGCGCCGCAAACGCGGCCACAATGGCGCCGCCGAATTCCTGCAAGCCTTCGATCTCATCGAGCTTCTGGCCGATCATGGTAACGCCGGCCTGCTGCAGGATGCGCTCGACCGAATCATTGCAGCTGACCAGATGGAATTCATGGTCCAGCACCATCACGCCCGCCGACATATTGGCCAGCACCGACTCCAGGTGGGCCTTGGCGGTTTGCAGCGCTGAACGGTTGCGTTCAACCGCACTGCGGGCGTCCGACAGCTGGCGCGTCATGGTGTTGAAGGATTGGGTCAGCGTGCCTAGCTCGTCCGAAGTGGCGACGATAGGCCGCGGCGATAAGTCGCCCTCGGCCACCGCGCGCGTACCTTCGGCCAGCAGCAGCAGCGGCTGCGCCAGGTCGCTGGCGATCAGGAAGGCGCTGGCGATGGCGCCGAACACCGCCAGCAGCAGCGTCAGCGTCAGCGTCACGATGTACATTTTGCGCAGGCCGAGACGGGCGTCGAAGCGCTCCTTGTAATCAGCATAGGCGGCGCGGATGGTTTCGCCGTCGGCCGCCAGCTGGGCCGGCGCCAGTTGCAGCAGTTGCAGGTAGCGCGGCGCCAGGTGGGTGCCGTTCGGCTGCACGTGGTCGGGGATGGCGACCAGCACGCGCAGGCGCAGCTGGTTCACGGTTTCGGCCGGCAACGGCGCGTTGACCAGGTCGCTGTGCAGCTCGTTGCCGCCTTCCGGTGCGCCGTAGACATCGTCCTTGCGCACCTTGGCCATCATGTCGCGGGTCGGCAGGTCGGCGCTGAGGTTGCCGCTGCGGCTGGCGCGCGCGCTCACCACCAGCCCGCCCTCGGCGTCAACGATGATGGCGTTCTGCATGCCGGTCTGGCCCTTGACCAGCGCTGCCAGCGTGGCGCGCTCGGTGCCAAACGGACGGTCGGCCAGATCCTGCACAGTGCGATTGGCCACCACGGTCAGCTCGCCAACGGCGCGGTCGAGACCGGCGCGGCTGAGGTTGATGCCGGACTCCAGCGCCTCTTCCACCGGCACGTTGAACCAGGACTCAATCGAATGGGAAACGAACTGCACCGAGACCAGGAAGATCACCAGCCCCGGCAGCACGCCAATGGCGGCAAACAGCAGTACCAGCCGCGTCATCAGCTTGGAGCCGAACTTACCGGCCTTGAAGCGGGCGTACAGGCGGAACAGGGAGACCGCCACCAGCAGCAGCAGCGCACCGGCCACCGCCGCGTTCAGGCCCAGCAGCCAGCCGTAGTAGCGGTCGAAGAAGCCGGAATTATCGGAGGCCGAAGCCAGCAGGAACAGCAGGATACTGACAATGCCGCCGCCAACGACGAAAAAATACCGCAAGGCCGTCTTCACTTACTCGGCCCTGTACTGGAAGGACTTTTTATCGGACACCATGCGCCACTCGTTGTTGTTGAGGGCATTGACCTTGAGCGGCTTGGGCACGTAGTTGGGATCGAGGCCCATACTGAGTTTCACGTTGTAAGTTTCGCCCACCTTGAGCGCGCCGCGCGCGGCCACCAGCCAGCGATTCGGACGACGGATCAGGAATAGCGCATCTTCCAGCGAGGAGAAGCTCTGGTGCACGCTGCCGCTGACGGCGACGTTGTACTGGCGGGTCAGCACGTTGTACGACAGGCTGACGGTCTGGCGCGCAGTGATGGCTTTTTCATCGAACCAGTACCAGCGCGGGCGGGTAAATTCGATTTCGGTGTAGAAGTACAGGGTTTTGCCGTATTGCAGGGCATCTTCCATCTCGTGGCTCAGTTCAAAGCCATAAGTGGCCGAGAGGCGATAGCCGTCCTCGGTAGCCTCGACCACCGCGCGACGGATTTCCACGCCTTCGGCGGCATGCGACAGCTGCGGCAGCAAAGCCAGCAGCATCAGCAGGGATCCGATCAGAAGGCGAAAAAATCGTAAGGTCACGTGGGGGCCGGTACTCAAGAGGTTACGCATTTTTCTCAAACAGCGCGTAGAACAAACCATCGTGATCCTGCCCGGAGCCGCCGGCGGGGAGCAATTGACCGGGCGCATCCAGTCGGACAGCCTGGTTGCGTACTGCAAAAGCGGCCGCCTGCGCCTCGGATTCCTGCGGCCACAAGGAACATGTCACGAATAGCAATTTACCACCCGGTGCCAGCATCTGCCAAAGATTGTCGAGGATTTTGCCGGAAAGTGTTGCAAGTTGGAGCGCGTCGCCCTTGCGGCGCAGCCAGCGGATATCCGGGTGGCGGCGCACGATGCCGGAAGCGGTACACGGCACGTCGGCCAGAATACGGTCGAACTTTTCACCGTCCCACCAGTCGTTATGTTGGGCGTCGGCCGCCTTCAGTGCGGCTTGCAATTCCAGGCGTTCGAGATTTTCACCAACGCGGGCCAGGCGCTTGGCATCGGCATCCAGCGCGGTGACGTGGGCGTCGGCCAGTTCCAGGATGTGGCAAGTCTTGCCGCCCGGCGCGGCGCAGGCATCCAGCACGCGCATACCGTTTTGGACGTCCAGCAGCGGCGCGGCCAGCTGGGCGCCGGCGTCCTGCACCGAGACCAGGCCTTCATCGAAGCCCGGGATCAAATGTACGCCGACCGGCTTGGCCAGCCGCACGGCGTAGGGGCCGATCTGGGTTGCGGCCATGCCGGCCTCAGCCAGCTTGGCCAGGTATTGCTCGATGCTGGTCTTGCGGGCGTTGATGCGCAGGGTCAGCGGCGGCGCGGTGTTACCGGTTGCCAGCACGCCCTGCCAGTCTTGCGGCCAGGCGGTTTTAACCGCGTCGATCCACCATTGCGGATAGTTCCATTTTGCTACTGGTTGCAGCAGGACCGCGTCCAGCAGCGCCTTGCGCTCGCGCAGGAAGCGGCGCAGCACGGCGTTGACCATACCCTTGGCACGGGCGGTGTCCGGGTGGGCGTCGGCTGCCGTCACGGTCTGGTCGACGATGGTGAATTCTTCGTACGGCGGGGTGTCGTCCGGGGCCGTCATCAGCGCCAGTGCGCAGGATAGCAGCGCACCGACCAGCGCTTCCGGCGCTTTCGGCGCCATCAAGGAGATCAGAGCCTCGCTCTGGCCCAGCTGGCGCATGGCGCGGTAGGCGATATCCTGCATGGCGCCGCGCGCTTGCGGCGTGACGTCCGGCAGTTGGCCCCACACTTGTGCCAGCGCCTGCGGCAAATTGGTGCCATTCTTGACTTGGGCGATGGCATTGGCCGCGCCGATCAGGCTGTAGGCCAGCGAATCCTGCTTGAGATTAGTTTGGAAACCTGTCTGCAACGCTGGTTTCAGGTCGCGCGCATGGCTGGAGCGCATTTTCGGCGCAGCCGGCTTGGACTTGGCGGGCGACTTCAAAGAGAGCGTTGGACGCTTGTTCATATGTTAATTCCAGAATGGGTGACGGCTGTGATCGCGCAGTATACAGGAGAGCCTATGACAAGGCGATTACGACATATGTAAACACTTGTATCCGTACCGCTTGATTTGACACAAACGTAGGCGTGTTTTCAGGCGTAGTATCGGCACATGGATACCCAAATTAAATCCGAACCCACTACCAATCAAATCATTGATCGGGTAGTCACGCTGCAGGGGCAGGTGACAACGCTACAGGGGCAAATGACAACGCTGCAGGGGCAAGTGGGCACCTTCGGCGAAAGGTTGCACGACGTGGAGATTGATGTCGCGGTCATTAAGTCCAACTACTCGACGCGGGAAGATGTTGCCAATCTCGGCATCAAAATGCAGGAATCCATCGGCGCGCTGGACGTCAGGACAATGACCTTTTTCCGCGCGCAAGATGACAAAATCGCACAACTGGACGTGCGAATGGCGCAAATGGAAGCGCGGCTCATCCGGTGGTTTGTCGGCACCTCGATCACCCTCTCCGCCGTGGTTGCCACCATCGCCTTCTCGGCCGCAAAGTTTATACACTAAACAACATCCTGTTCACGACGCCGTTCGCCGGTCAACACAGTATAATTACCGCTGTTTGGCAGGCGTTGACGCGCCCGCCGTTTCCACTATCTGATGAATTTCTAAGCGCATGTTAGCCCAACAAAAACAAGACATTACCGCCCTGTTCCAGGCCGCCCTCGCCCCTATTCTCGCCGGCACCGAAGTGGTTGCCAACGTCGTGCTGGAACGACCACGCGACCCGTCGCACGGTGATGTGGCTTGTAACGTCGCCATGCAGCTGGCCAAGCAGCTGAAAATGAACCCGCGCGAACTGGCCACCAAGCTGGTCGACGCTCTGATGGCCGATCCGGCTCGCAACGGTCTGGTCGACAGCGCCGACATCGCCGGTCCGGGCTTCATCAACTTGCGCGTCAGCGCCGCCGCCAAGCAGTCGGTGGTCAAGAGCGTGCTGGCGCAAGGCGCCGCCTTTGGTGTTGCGAATGTTGGCAACGGCAAAAAAGTCATCATCGAATTCGTCTCGGCCAACCCGACCGGCCCACTGCACGTAGGCCACGGCCGCCAGGCAGCACTGGGCGACGCCCTGTCCTCGCTGTTCGTGTCGCAAGGCTACGACGTCACCCGCGAGTTCTACTACAACGACGCCGGCGTGCAAATCCAGACCTTGGCCAACTCGGTGCAAGCGCGCCTGCGTGGCCACAAGCCGGGCGACGCTGCGTGGCCGGAATCGGCCTACAACGGCGACTACATCGCCGACATCGCCGCCGACTTCACCGCCAAGAAAACCGTATCAGCATCGGACGGCGCACCAGCCACCGCCTCGGGCGATGTGGAAGACATCGAATCGATCCGCGCCTTCGCCGTGACCTACCTGCGCAATGAGCAGGACATCGACCTGCAAGCCTTCGGCGTCAAGTTCGACAACTACTACCTCGAGTCCTCGCTGTACTCGGACGGCAAAGTGGATGCCGCCGTCGACATGCTGAACAAATCCGGCAAGACCTACGAAGAAGAAGGCGCCCTGTGGCTGCGCACCGAGGACTACGGCGATGACAAGAACCGCGTGATGCGCAAGAAGGACGGCACCTACACCTACTTCGTGCCGGACGTGGCCTACCACATCGTCAAATTCCAGCGCGGCTTCCAGCAAGCGATTAACGTGCAGGGCTCCGACCACCACGGCACCATCGCCCGTGTGCGCGCCGGCCTGCAAGCGGTCAACGTCGGCATCCCGCAAGGCTTCCCGGACTACGTGCTGCACAAAATGGTCACCGTGATGAAAGGCGGCGAAGAGGTCAAGATCTCCAAGCGCGCCGGTTCCTACGTCACCGTGCGTGACCTGATCGAATGGTCGGGTGGCGGCGACATCACCAAGGGCCGCGACGCTGTGCGCTTCTTCCTGATCTCGCGTAAAGCCGACACCGAATTCGTGTTCGACGTCGACGTCGCGCTGAAAACCTCGGACGAGAACCCGGTCTATTACGTGCAGTACGCCCACGCGCGTATCTGCCGTATGCTGGAACAGTGGACCGGCGACGAAGCCACGCTGGCCAACGTCGACCTGTCGCCGCTGACCGCGCCGACCGAAGCCGCCCTGCTGGCGACCCTGGCAGCCTATCCAGAAACGCTGGCACGCGCGCAAACGGAACTGGGCCCGCACCAGATCGCGTTCTACCTGCGCGACCTGGCCGCCAACCTGCACAGCTTCTACTTCGCGGAGCGCGTGCTGGTCGACGACGAAGCACTGAAGGCCGCGCGTATCGCCCTGATGGTCGCGACCCGCCAAGTGCTGCGCAACGGTCTGGCGCTGATCGGCGTTTCGGCTCCTAACAAAATGTAATTGCGAAGGACATCCCGCACAATGAATTTCCGCTCCAGCTTTACACCTCGTTCGCAGCAGCAAGGCAACACCTTCATCGGCATCGTGATTGGCCTGGTTATCGGCCTCAGTATCGCTGTCGTCGTGGCGCTGATGATTACCAAGGGCTCGACGCCGTTCACGGACAAAGGCCATCCGAGCAAAGCAGCGGAACCAACGGCGGGACAGATCGCCGATCCTAACAAGCCAATGTACGGCAACAAGGAAGCAGCGCGCGAAGCAGCCAAGGACTTCTCGCGCGATACGCCAGCAGCACCGGCGGCTGCACCTGCCGCTCCGGCAGCACCAGTAAAACCAGCGGCCGATCAGCTGCAAGCGGTGGTCGACAAGATCCAGGCGACGCCGACCAAACCGGCAGCACCGGCCGCCGCGCCTAACGCCGCCAACGTCGCGCCGCAACCAGTGGCTAAAGCTGCTGCTGCCGCTGCCGATGCCGCAGCCGGCGATGACAAATTCACCTACTACCTGCAAGCCGGCGCCTTCCGCGAAGTGGCCGACGCCGAGAGCGCACGCGCCAAACTGGCCTTGCTGGGTTTTGAAGCCAATATCTCGGACCGTTCGACCGACGCCGGCGTGCTGCATCGTGTGCGTACCGGCCCTTATAACTCGGTCGAAGCCATGAACAAGGTCCGTGCCAAATTGTCCGAAAACGGCATCGACGTTGCCGTCATACGCAACCAAAAATAAGGAGTAACGATGCGTTTCCTGAAATTCGCCCTGACCGCAATGACCTTAAGCGCAGTTGCGCTGACCGCCGTGGCCTCCCCTGCCGATCCAAAGAACGGCGTGGAGTACAAAACGCTGGCCGCGCCGCAGCCTGTGGATACCGGCAAAAAAGTCGAGATCATCGAGTTCTTCGACTACGCCTGCCCGCACTGCGCCGCCTTCGACGAGTCGCTCAACGCGTGGGTGAAAAAACAGGGCGACAACATCGTCTTCAAGCGCATGCACATCTCGCGTCCGGGCACCGACCTGCCGCAAGAGAAAATGTACTTCACACTGGAAGCCATGGGCGTGCTGACGCCAGAACTGCACACCAAAGCTTTCAACGAAATCCACGTCAACCACAATCGCCTGAACCGCGACGAGCTGGTATTCGATTTCATTGCCAAGCAAGGCATCGACAAGCAGAAATTCATCGACACCTACCGCGGCTTCGGCGTGGCAGGCCGCGTGCGCAAATCGATCTCCATGATGGACGCCTACAACGTCGACTCATGGCCGCTGCTGGCCGTGGACGGCAAATACCTCACCTCACCGACGCTGGCTGATGCAGGCGTCAACGCCGCCAAGAATGAAGCGGAACTGCACGGCGAAGTGACGCAAGTGCTGGATGCGCTGGTCGTCAAAGCCAAGGCAGAGAAGAAGTAAGCATGGCGCCTTTGCGCGTCTTCATCACCGGTGCCTCCAGCGGCATCGGCGCCGCGCTGGCTCGCCAGTATGCGGCGCAAGGCGCCACGCTAGGTCTGCTGGCCCGGCGCGGCGACAGCCTCGCCGCCCTGATCGCCACACTCCCCAACGCAGCGCTGCATCGCGCCTACGCCGTCGATGTGCGCGATCACGCCGCCATCAACGACGCAGCGCAAGCCTTCCTCGCCTATGCGGGCGGCATCGATGTGGTGATCGCCAACGCCGGCATCTCGGTCGGCACGCTGACCGAGTATGCGGAAGACCTTCCCGTTTTCGCCGACATCATCGCTACCAATGTGGTGGCCACCGCCGCTACTTTCGCGCCCTTCATCGGCGCCATGCGCACGCAGCGCACGCCGGGACGATTGGTGGGCATCGGCAGCGTGGCCGGCATACGCGGCCTGCCCGGCGCGGAAGCCTACAGCGCCTCCAAGGCCGCCGTCATCAGCTACTGCGAATCGCTACGGCTGGAGATGAAGCCGCACGGCATCCGCGTGGTCACCATCTGCCCCGGCTACATCGATACGCCGATGACGCAACATAATCCGTACCCGATGCCGTTCCTGATGGCGCCCGAAAAATTCGCCGCTTCCGCAGCGAGTGCGATTGCCGCTGGCCGCAGCTACGCCGTCATCCCGTGGCAAATGGGCGTCGTCGCCAAGGTACTGCGCTTGCTGCCGAACTTCGTCTACGACTGGGCCTTCGGCAAGGCGCCGCACAAACCTCGCAAAACAGCACATGAGTAATCTCTCGGCATCCGCCATCAACGCGCACTGCGCCACCTCTGCCACTCACGTGGCGATTGAAGTCGTCGCCGAAACCGGCTCCACCAACGCAGACCTGCTGGCGCGCATAGGCAGCCTGAATGGCCCCACGCTGCGCATCGCTGAAAATCAAACCGCAGGCCGTGGCCGCGCCGGCCGTTCGTGGCTGTCCAAGCCCGGCGCCGCGCTGATGTTTTCGCTGGCGTGGCGCTTCAAAGGCCCGCTGCACAAAATGAGCGGCTTACCGATGGCGGTGGGCGTGGCGCTGGCCGAGACGATCGCTTCGCTGGGCGTGCCGGTACAAATCAAATGGCCCAACGACTTGCTGCGCGACGGCGCCAAGCTGGCCGGCATCCTGGTTGAAACGCAGAAGACCGACGACGCCATCTGGGCCGTCATCGGCTGCGGCATCAACCTGCTGATGCCGGACGAACTGGAAGCAGCCATCGGCCGCGAAGTGGCGAGCGCACCGTGGCTGGCACAAATGGACCGCAGCCAGCTGATGGCGGCGTTGCTTAGCCGCTCGGCCGCCGTACTGGAAGAATTCGACGACACCGGTTTTGCGCCGTTCACTGAACGCTGGAATGCACTACACGCCTGGCAGGGCAAGGACGTGGTCCTGCTGGACAACGGCGCCATATTGCAGCAAGGCCGCGCCGCCGGCGTCGACGCCATCGGCCGCCTGCTGCTGGATACGGACCAAGGCCGCGTTGAAGTTTTATCAGGCGACGTTTCGCTGCGCTTATCGGGAGCACCAACATGATTTTACTGATCGACGCTGGCAACACCCGCGTCAAATGGGCGCTGGCTGCGCCGGGCACGCCGTTGGGCGAGTGGACCACACACGGCGCCACCACCCATGCCGACACGCCACAACTGGAACTGGCCTGGTGCGAAGTCGCCGCCACGCATGGCGTCTCGCGTATCGTGATTGCCAACGTCGCCGGCAACGCGCTGCGCGTGCAGCTGGAGTATGTGCTGCAGCGCTGCCTGCCCGACATCGCGGTGGAATGGTTTGCCTCGTTGCCGGCGCTGGCCGGCGTGACCAACGGCTACCGCAATCCATCGCAGCTGGGCTGCGACCGTTTTGCCGCTGCCGTCGCCGGCCACGCACTGGCGCCGGGCGTGCGCGCCATTGTGGTCAACTGCGGCACCGCCACCACCATCGACGCCCTCACGCCGGACGGCTTGTTCCTCGGCGGGATGATCCTGCCGGGGCTTGGCCTGATGGCCAGCTCACTGGCGCGCAACACCGCGCAGTTGCCGCAGATCGCTCAAGACGGTAAGCTGCCGGATGGATTTGCGGACAACACCGACGACGCCATCCTGAGCGGCATCCTGGCCGCGCAGAGCGGCGCCATTGAACACGCCTGCGTCCAGCATCAAGCCGCCGAATGCATCATCTCCGGCGGCGCTGCTCCCTACATTGCGCCGATGCTGAAAGTACCGTACCGTATCGTCGAGAATATTGTGCTGATCGGATTACATGCTGCCGTGCGCAGCGCCGAATAAGAGGATAACCCTGTGCTGAAGTTTATTTTCTGGTCCCTGCTCGCCGTGAACGCTGCGCTGTTCGCGTATGGACGCGGCTATCTTGGCCACTTCAGCGGCAACGAGCACGAACCGGAGCGGCTGCTCAATCAACTGAACGCCGACAAACTGGCCATCATCTCGGCCGACAAAGCCAACGCCACCAGCGTGACCGCTGTCGCACCTGCATCGGCAGCGCCAGATGTGAAACCGGAGGCGTGTCTTGAAATCGCCAGCTTCGTGCTGGCCGATGCGCGCCATTTCGAAAGCCAACTGGAACCGCTGAAACTCGGCGACCGCCAGTCGCGCCACAACCTGCCGGGCAGCGAAGTATCGAGCTATATCGTTTATATTCCGCCGCAAGGCAGCAAGGAAGGCGCGGACAAAAAAGCGGGCGAACTGCGCGCGCTGGGGGTGACCAACTACTTCATCATGTCCGACAATTCGCCGCTACGCTGGGGCATTTCGCTGGGTGTATTCAAGACCGAAGGCGCGGCGCAGAACCAGCTGGCCGCGCTGATGAAACAAGGCGTGCGCACCGCACGCGTGGCGCCGCGCATGAGCGGCAGCAAACTGCTGGCCTACCAGTTCCGCGACGTCGATGCCGACCTCAAAATCAAACTGGAAAAAATCCGCGCCGGCTTCCCGAACACCGAAACCCACAGCTGCAAATAATCAGCATCCATTCCCAACTTCAGCACGACGCGGCTAGCCTGGTTTGTTCAGCCTTTTCTGTTCAATCGCGTTCGCCTGCCAAGTTCCTTGCAGCTTGGTGTCGGAGATTTCAGGCTTGTCTGGTCCGTGTTTGCGAGTCGCCAAAGCCACGATGTATGCGGCGTATGCTTGCGCAATAGACTTTTCCGTCGATGCAAATTTCTGCTTTTCGTCCATACCGCCCTCGCAAACGATCTAATTTTTAGAACAGTTTAGACAAGCCGACGAAAAATTGCAAATGAAAAATCAACTTGTAGTCGTGGCTTTAACCATGCACTTCGACAGCTTGTCGAAATACTTGAGGGCTTCTTGCGTCAGTTCGACCTGTTTGCGTCGCGTATCTTCTGTGTCGGTCAGCGTTAGCCAGCCTTTTTCTCGCATAGAAGTCAGGCGGCTGTGAACCGTGGCTGGTGCACCCAGTTCTTTTTTTCCCATCATGTCTCGAACCGACAGCCGTTCATCCTGCTGACCAGCGAGAGCCACAATACCAAGAATTCGTTCTTCCAGCGGGTCAAGCGCTTCCAGCGATGGCAGGCCACGCAAGGCGTCAGCCAACTGCAAGAAACGCATGTAAATGTCAGCAGGTCTTTTAGGAGATGTCATATTCGTTCAGCGCTTGGATTGCTACAAATTTTAGCACAGCATCTAACCTGGCCGCCGCTGCGGCATGGGCAGCAGGGACAGCAGCCATTTGGCTGTGTACAGAACAATCAGGGTGCCCAGCAAGTCGCCTGTCATCATTACCAAAAGACCCGGTAACAAGGCGCTATCGCCATGTAACGAGAACCATAGATGATGCAGGAGCGGGCTGGCGATTGAACAGCCCAGGGCACAAAGCAGCAAGCGCTGCGGCGTCAGATTCGTCAACGATGCCTGCAAGCCGTAGCGTGATTGCGCCGCCAGATAAACCAGATAAGGACCTATCGCACCAGCGATCGTGCCGGTGGTGGCACGCAAGGCATCGCCTGGGAAGTAATACCAGTAGCAGGCAAACCAGCCGGATATCAGCAGTCCAATCGCGCCTGCACGTCCGAACATCAAGGTACACAAAAGGCGCGTGCCAGCTGGAAGGTATATCCAGCCGATGCCTTGCAAGAATTCAGCACGTCGAAAGAACACTTCATTGGCGACCATCATCAGCCCATGCAGGACTATCGTGCCAAGGACCATGTACAGATTCAGGTTGGAAGGTGATGCCGGCCGGTTCATGATCAGCGCTGAACCACAATCGGCTTGAGGCCAAGCGACGACGGCAAGCCTTGCGCCGCCTGCTGCGCTTCCTGGCGCGAGGTGAACGGACCGCTGAACAGGCGGAACACCGAACCGCCCTGCACCACTTCCAATCCATTCAATTTGCTCGACAGCTTGGTACGCACCGACTCCGCATTGTCTGCGCGCGAGTAAGCGCCCAGTTGCAGATAGAAACCGCCGGGCGCACCGGACGTCGGCGCCGCATAACCGGCTGGCGCGCGGTCGGCCAGCATCAGCGTTTCGATATCCTGCGGCGGACCGTCGGGTGCAGCAGGACGTAGTACCAGCGGCTGGTCCTGCGTCAAACGGTCTTTCGGCGCAGGCGTAATGCGCGCCTTGCTGCTGCCCGATACGCCATCGCGCGAGGCCAGCATGCGGTCGATTTCTTCCGGCAGGATGCGTTCAATTTTCAGTTCATGGCTACCCTTGCCGAGCAAACCCAGTTTCAGCGCCGCAGTATAGGACACGTCGATGGCGCGGTTGGAGTGGAACGGGCCACGGTCGTTAATTCGCACCACCACTACCGCGCCACTGAGCATATTGGTCAAGCGCGCGTAAGATGGAATCGGCAGGATGGGATGCGCCGCCGTCATCTTGTACATGTCGTACAGTTCACCGGACGAAGTGCGCTGGCCATGGAATTTTTTACCGTACCAGCTGCCGACACCAATCTGCGTGTACGGCTTGTCGTCGGTAAGCGGCGTGTAGGTTTTGCCGAAGACGACGTAAGGACGGTTGGAGCGCGGGAGCAGCGGATCGTTGCGCACTTCCGCATCCGGCGTTTCGGCCAAATTCGGCGGCGGTGAATCGCCCGGACCGTCGTCCTGATAGTAGCCGCCGCGCCCTGAATTCGCAGGCGGCAGCACCGGCAGCGATGGATCAGGCTTGCCGGTGGACGGCGACTTGATCACCGGTCCGGAAGGCTGCACGGGACGAGGCGTACGGTCAGTCGCCACTGGCGCACTGCCGCAGCCGACCAAGGCCAGCGCCGCAGCCATTGCGGAAAAATTAAGAAGAGGATGACGTTGAAAGCGCATAAGGCGAGATAGTATCACCGATGACGCTGAACACTCATCAAGATACCGCCACCCAGACCGAGGGTCATCAGCGCCGTGCCGCCATAGCTCATGAACGGCAGCGGCACGCCCACCACCGGAACAATCCCGCTCACCATGCCCATGTTGACGAAGGCGTAGGTGAAGTAAATCATCGTCACGGAGCCGGCCAGCAAGCGTGTGAACAGCGTCGGTGCATTCATCGCAATCGCCATGCCGCGAGCAATCAGCAGCAGGTACAGCACCATCAGCACCAGGTTCCCGAGCAAGCCAAACTCCTCGGAGAACACGGCAAAGATAAAGTCGGTGGTGCGTTCGGGGATGAATTCAAGGTGGGCTTGCGTGCCGTGGGTCCAGCCCTTGCCGGTCACGCCGCCGGAGCCGATGGCGATCATCGACTGGATAATGTGGAAGCCTTTACCCAAAGGATCGTGATACGGGTCGATCAACGTCAGCACGCGATCGCGCTGGTAGTCGTGCATGACGGCCCACAACGCAGGCAAGGCCGCTGCCGCCAAACCGGCCAGCACGGCCAACGCGCGCCATGATAGACCGCCGAGGAAAATCACATACGCGCCGGCCGCCGTCACCAGTAGCGCGGTGCCAAGGTCCGGCTGACGCGCGATCAAGCCGGCCGGTATCGCCAGCAGCAGCGCCGCCATCGCGTAGGTCTGCCAGCGCACGTGTCCTTGCTCGCGTTGAAAGAACCACGCCAGCATCAGCGGCATGGCGATCTTCATTAATTCGGAAGGCTGGATTTGCGTGCCGATATACAGCCAGCGGCGCGAGCCGCCTTTGATCACGCCAAACAGCGCCACCGCCACCAGCAAGGCCACGCCCAGCGCATACGCCGGCACCGCCAACCGCATCATGGTCTGCGGTGGAATGTTCGCCACGAACCACATCACCATTACCGCCGCCGCAATATTGCGCAGTTGGTCCCACACCTTGCCGGGAATGGCGATGCCAGCCGAGTACAGCGTAATCAAGCCGACTGACAGCAGTGCGCCGATAATCAATGCCAGCGGCAGGTCGAACACCAGCACGTACGGACGCACGCGCTGCCACAGCGAGCGGCCGTCGGCGATGTGCATCAGGTCTGCACCAGCTTGCGGTGGCGCTGAATGCTCATCAAAATGCCGGCGCCCAGGCCCAGCGTCAGCAACGCGGTGCCGCCGTAGCTCATGAACGGCAGCGGCACGCCCACCACCGGCAAGATGCCGCTCACCATGCCCATGTTGACGAAGGCGTAGGTGAAGTAAATCATGGTGACAGCGCCAGCCAGCAGGCGCGTAAAGAAGTTGGGCGCATTCCCGGCGATGAACAGGCCGCGGCCGATCAGCATCAGGTATAGCACCATCAAAATCAGATTGCCGATCAGGCCAAACTCCTCCGAGTACACGGCAAAGATAAAGTCGGTGGTGCGCTCGGGGATGAATTCCAGGTGGGCCTGCGTGCCGTGGGTCCAGCCCTTGCCGGTCACGCCGCCCGAACCCACCGCGATGGTGGACTGGATGATGTGGAAGCCTTTGCCCAGCGGGTCGGTGGTCGGGTCGATCAGCGTCATCACGCGTTCGCGCTGGTAGTCGTGCAGCACCGACCACACTACCGGCAGCGCTGCAGCGCCGGCGGCAAACAAGCCAACCAGCGCCTTCCAGGACAGGCCAGCGAGGAAGATCACACAGAAACCGGCAGCAACCACCAGCAAGGCAGTGCCAAGGTCCGGCTGGCGCACGATCAGGCCCACAGGCACCACCAGCAGCACCGCCGCAATCGCGTAAGAATGCCACGTCAGGTGGCCGGCGCGGCTCTGGAAGAACCACGCCAGCATCAGCGGTGTGACGATCTTCATGAATTCAGACGGCTGGATGTCGGCCACGCCGATGTGCAGCCAGCGCCGTGCCCCCAGCTTGATGGTGCCAAATAGCGCCACGCACACCAGCAGGAACACGCCGAAGGCGTAAGCCGGCACGGCGATCCGCATCATCATCTGCGGCGAGATATTCGCCACCAGCCACATGACGAAGAAGCACAGGAAGATGTTACGTACCTGGTCTTCCATCTTGCCAGGAATGCCGATACTGGCCGAGTACAGCGTGACCAGGCTGACCATCAGCAGCATGATGATGATGATGGTCAGCGGGCCGTCGAACACGGTGAAGTAGGGTCGCATGCGACGCCACAGCGAACGTCTCTCGTGTATGCGCATGATGGGTATTCCTTATTGTTTCTTCCGCGCCGGAGCAACTGGCGCCGGTGCAGGCGTGGCGGCTGGCGTTGGCGGCGGAGCCGGTGCAGGCGTTGGTTCGCGGCGCGCTTCGGCGGCAGCGGCGGCAGCTTCTGCGGCTTCCGGATCTTCAATCGGCACGAATTCGGCCGCGTCTTCCTTCGGCACCTTGGTGGTTTCCTTGTCGGTCGGACGCTTGCCCAGCAGGTAGAAGTCGAGTGCCTTGCGCGCGATTGGTGCGGCGATTTCCGCGCCCCAGCCGGCATTCTCTACCACCATCGCCACCACGATCTTCGGCTTGTCGGCCGGTGCGAAGGCGGTATACAGCGCGTTGTCGCGCAGACGTTCGGACAGTGCGGACGCATTGTACTTCTCGTTGGCCTTGATGCCCACCACCTGCGCCGTGCCGGTTTTGCCGCCGGAGGTGTAGGCAGCGTTGGCGAAGGCGCGGTAGGCGGTGCCACCCGGTTCACTGTTCACGCCCACCATGGCGCTCTTGATGATATCGATGTTTTCCTGCTTCAGCGCGATGCGGTAGCTTTCACTCGGCACGGTGAGTTTGCGCGCGCGGGTGCCGCCGTCTTCCACAATCTTCACCAAGTGCGGCTTCATCACCACGCCGTTGTTGGCCAGGTTGGCCATCGCGTGGGCGATCTGCAGCGGCGTGTACGAATTGTAGCCGGAGCCATTACTGACCGAGATGGTGTCGCCGCCGACCCACTTGCCCGCATTGCCCTTGAAGCGTTTGCGCTTCCACTCTTTGGATGGCAGCACGCCGATCTTTTCGTTATCGAGGTCGATGCCGGTTTTTTCACCGAAGCCGAATGGCTTCATGAAATTGGTGATAGCGTCGATCCCCATGTCATTACCGAGCTGGTAGTAGTAGGTATTGCAGGACACGATGACCGAACGACGCAAGTCGACGTTCCCGTGGCCGCCCACTTTATCGTCGCGGAATTTGTGGCCGCCCAAATAGAAGAAGCCGGGATCGGGATACGCGGTAGTGGGATTGCGTTTGCCCAGTTCCAGCGCAGCCAGCGCCATGAACGGTTTGAAAGTGGAGCCCGGCGCATAAGTACCGGACAGCGGACGGTTGATCATCGGCCGGTCCAGCGAGTTATTCAGGTCGTTCCAGCTTTGCGCATCGATACCGTCGACGAACAAGTTGGGATCGTAGCCGGGACGCGAAACGTAGGCGAGGATGTCACCCGTTTCAGGCTCGATGGCGACGAACGCGCCGCGCCATTCGCCGAAGGCTTCTTCCACCACCTTTTGCAGTTCGATGTCGATCGACAGAATCAGGTTATTGCCCGGCGTGGCGGCAGTACGCGACAAAGTGCGAATGGCGCGGCCACCGGCCGATACTTCCACTTCCTCGTAACCGGTCTGGCCATGCAGCTGCTTCTCGTAGCTTTTTTCCAGGCCCTCCTTGCCGATATGGTCGGTGCCTTTGTAATTCGCGGCGTCGTCGGTGGCTTCAATGCCTTTGATTTCGGACTGGTTGATACGGCCGATGTAGCCGATCACGTGCGACGCCGTTTCACCCAGCGGATACTGGCGGAACAAACGCGCCTGCACTTCCACACCGGGGAAGCGGAAGCGCTGCGCACTGAAACGCGCCACTTCTTCATCGGTCAGGCGGGTGCGCAGCGGTACACTTTCGAAGCCTTTGGATTCGTCCAGCAGTTTCTTGAAGCGCTTGCGGTCTTTGATATCCACCGTCACCAGCTTGGACAGCTCGTCGATGGCTTCGTCCAGCGTGGTATTCAGTTTGGACGGCGTGATCTCCAGCGTGAAAGCAGAGTAGTTACGCGCGAGGACCACGCCGTTGCGGTCCAAAATCAGGCCGCGATTCGGCACGATCGGCACGATGGCAATGCGGTTCTCTTCCGCCTTCACGGCGAAGTCGCTGTACTTCACGATCTGCAGCCAGATGAAGCGCAGCAGCAGCATGGCGAAGCAGAAAAACACCATCCCGCCCAGCACCGTCAGGCGCAGGCGGAACTGCTGCAGTTCGCGCTGGTTGTCCTTAATTTCAGTCATGCGATGTGAGAGGTCAGATCGGGCGGGTGTGGTCGCGGTCTACCGCGCGGCGTTGTGGCGCCAGCAGCAGCCAGGTCGCCAGCGGCCACAGGACCGATGCCACCACGCTTTCGATGAAGTAGAACCAGCCGGGGAATTTACCGGAGACGAAGAAACGCACCACCAGCTGCACCGACTGCGCCATCAGCAGCAGCGGGAACACGTGCATGGCCTGGGTCCAGATCGGGAACCACAGCATCCGGCGATGCAGCATGATGGCGAAGTAGGACAGCAGCGTGTAGGCCAGCGCGTTCTCGCCCAGCAGGGTGGAGTCGTGCACGTCCATCAGCAGGCCGAGGAAGAAAGCGGTGCCGATACCGACCTTGCGTGGCTGGTGCACGCCCCAGAACACCAGCACCAGCGCGACAAAATCCGGCACGCCGATGAAGTTCCCCCACGGGAGCAGGTTCAGAAGGAAGGCGCAGAACAGGCTGAAAAAAATGAACAGCGGGCTAACCGGCAGCAGGATATAGTGCGGACGATTCATCGTGCCGGCTCCTTGGATTGGTTGGCAGCGTCAGTGGCCGGAGTTTGAGCAGCAGGCTTCGGCGCTGGCGGTGGCATCACGGGGATCAGGCCGGGCGCACCATTGGTCGCTGCTGGCGCCGCGGCGGCAGGCTGGCCATCCACGCCCTCTTTCGGTGCCTCCTTGATCGGCGCCATTTTGTTATTGTGCTTGCGCAGTGCGCGCGGCTCTTCATCGGCCGGACGCGGAGGCATCTCCGGCGTCGACATCAAAATCAGCAGCTGCGTATTATTCATGATGCCGGCCAGCGGCTGGCAAACCACACCGCCGAACGAACCGCCGGCACTGTTCTCCACCTGCGACACGCGTGCCACTGCCAGGCCGGCCGGATACACACCGTCCAGACCCGAGGTCACCACAATATCGCCCACCTGGATATCCGCATTCGGCGCCGTAAAGCGCAATTCGAGATTGCCCGACTTGCCGCGACCATACGCCACGCTGCGCAAGCCGTTGCGCAGCAGCTGCACCGGAATCGCCTGCTCCTTATCGGACAGCAGCGTCACCTCGGACGTGAACGGGAACACCCGCGTCACCTGCCCTACCACGCCCTGGTTATCGATCACCGGCAAACCAAGCGTTACATCATGGCGCGTGCCGCGGTCCAGAATGATCTTGCGGCTGTTGACGTCGCGCGCGTCGTACAGCACATCGGCCAGCATGGTCTTCACCGGCAAATGCTGGCGCGCGTCCAGCAGGCGGCGCAGCTGCGCATTCTCGGCAGACTGCAACTGCGCCTGCTGCAAGGCGGTCGAATTGAGGATCTGCTGGCGGCGCAATTCGCGCACCTGCTTTTCCATCGATGACAAAGTAGAGAAATAATCGCCGACGCCGTAGATAGCGTCACGTGGCATCAAGGCTGCCATTTGCAGCGGATACAGCACGGTGCCGGCCACCTGGCGCACCGTGGTCAGGGTCCGCATATGCGAGTCAACCAGCAGCAGTGCAATCGATATGCACGCGAACACCGTCATCTTGACCCGAGCCGAGGCGCCTTGCTTAAAAAGTGGCGGAGGACTGTATTCCATGACTTCCAATAAGCATCGGGGCCGCTGTTTTGCGGCCCCGTTTAGTCAGATCATTCGTAGGAGAAGATCGAACCCAGTTGATCCATCCGCTCCAGCGCCATGCCGGAGCCGCGCACCACGCAGGTCAGCGGATCTTCCGCCACCAGCACCGGCAGGCCGGTTTCTTCCATCAGCAAGCGATCCAGGTCGCGCAGCAGTGCGCCACCGCCGGTCAGCATCATGCCTTTTTCGGCGATGTCGGCGCCCAGTTCCGGCGGGGTTTGTTCCAGCGCGTTCTTCACGGCCGATACGATGTTGTTCAGCGGGTCGGTCAGCGCTTCCAGAATTTCGTTCGACGAGATGGTGAACGAACGTGGAATACCTTCCGACAGATTGCGGCCCTTGACTTCCATCTCTTTGACTTCCGAACCAGGGAAGGCCGAACCGATGGCTTTCTTGATCGCTTCCGCAGTCTGCTCGCCAATCAGCATGCCGTAGTTACGGCGGATGTAGTTGACGATGGCTTCATCGAACTTGTCGCCGCCCACGCGCACCGAGCCTTTGTAGACCATGCCGCCCAGCGAGATGATGCCCACTTCGGTGGTACCACCACCGATGTCGACCACCATCGAGCCGGTTGCATCCGACACCGGCAGGCCGGCGCCGATGGCTGCTGCCATAGGCTCTTCGATCAAGTACACCTGCGAAGCACCAGCGCCCAGCGCCGATTCGCGGATCGCGCGGCGCTCAACTTGGGTCGAGCCGCAAGGCACGCAAATAATGATGCGTGGCGATGGGCGGAAGAATTTGGAGTCGTGCACCATGCGGATGAACTGCTTCAGCATTTGTTCGGTGACCGTGAAGTCGGCGATCACGCCGTCTTTCATCGGGCGGATTGCCTCGATGTTGCCTGGGACTTTACCCAGCATCTGCTTTGCTTCTTTACCAACTGCCTGAATGGTCTTTTTGCCATTCGGGCCGCCCTCTTGGCGGATGGCGACGACCGACGGCTCATCCAGGACGATGCCCTGGCCGCGAACGTAAATCAGGGTGTTGGCCGTGCCCAAGTCGATGGCCAGATCAGAGGAAATGTAACGACGTAAAAAACCAAACATTAAAGTGTCCTGTGGCGCTACCAGTGTGCGCGTAAACCGTTAAGTAAAAAATTCTGTCCGAAATGCGGCGGCAGCAATGATTCAGCGCCGACAACGCATCAACCCGCCATTCTACCTTATAATTTGACTGTGATTTATCCAAAATCCACGCAAAAGTGTGGTGCCTGAGGCCGCGATTTAGGCGGCATTCCTCGGTGTTTGAGGGCGAATAGGCAGAAATTCAAGTTTTTTATCAATATTACAATTAAACCCGCCATGTCCCTGACCTTATCCGACGTAACCCGCATTGCCAAACTGGCCCAACTTGAGATGAGCGAGCAACAGAGCGCGACCGCTTTGGAGCAGCTGAATGGCATTTTTGCGCTGGCCGAGCAGATGCAGGCGGTTGACACCGACGGCGTCGCCCCGCTGAGCCATCCACTGGCGGCGCACATGAATAACATCGCCCTGCGCCTGCGTGAAGACGTGGCCAGCGAACCAAATCGCCGCGACGACTATCAAACCGTCGCACCGAAGACCCAGGACGGTTTGTACCTGGTGCCGAAAGTGATCGACTAAAAGACGTCGCTCCCGCGCACGCGGGAACCCATGCTGAGCCGATCCAGCCAGCGCCCTATGGGTCCCCGCTTCCGCGAGGACGACGACGCAACGAATTAAACTGAACCGCCATGCACACCAAAACCATTAAAGAGCTGTCCGCCCTCCTGCAAAGCAAAGCGATTACCGCCACCGAACTGGCCACCCAGTTCCTCGACCGTATCGAGAAGAGCGACTTGAACGCCTTCCTGCACGTGGACCGCGCACTGACCCTGGCGCAAGCCGCCGAAGCCGATACCCGCATCGCCGCCGGCACCGCCACGCCGCTGACCGGCGTGCCGATCGCGCACAAAGACATCTTCGTCACCAAAGGCTGGCGCTCGACCGCCGGCTCGAAAATGCTGGCCGATTACGTCAGCCCATTCGACGCCACCGTGGTGGAGAAGTTCCGCGCGGCCGGCATGGTCACGCTGGGCAAACTGAATTGCGACGAATTCGCCATGGGTTCGGCCAATGAAAACTCGGCCTTCGGCGCGGTGAAAAATCCTTGGGATAAAACCGCTGTACCGGGCGGCTCGTCAGGTGGCTCCGCTGCTGCCGTTGCTGCGCGTTTGGCGCCGGCCGTCACCGGCACCGACACCGGCGGCTCGATCCGTCAGCCGGCGTCGTTCTGCGGCATCACCGGCATCAAGCCAACCTACGGCCGCGTATCGCGCTTCGGCATGATCGCGTTTGCCTCCTCGCTGGACCAGGGTGGCCCGATGGCGCAAACCGCCGAAGACTGCGCGCTGCTGCTGAACGCCATGGCCGGCTTCGACGAACGCGATTCGACTTCGCTGACGCCGGAACTGGGCGGCGTGGATGAAGACTACACCCGTGAGCTGGGCCAGCCGCTGACCGGCCTGCGCATCGGCGTGCCAAAAGAGTACTTCGGCGAAGGCCTGTCGAAAGACGTGGAAGATGCGGTGCGCGCTGCGCTGGCCAAGTACGTGGAACTGGGCGCGACGCTGGTTGACATCTCGCTGCCGAATACTGCGCTGTCAATTCCTGCTTACTACATGATCGCACCAGCCGAAGCCTCGTCCAACCTGTCGCGCTTTGACGGCGTGCGTTACGGCTTCCGCGCAGAAGGCTACAAAGACCTGCAAGACATGTACCGCAAAACCCGCGACCAGGGCTTCGGCAACGAAGTAAAGCGCCGCATCATGGTCGGCACCTATGTGCTGTGCCACGGCTACTACGACGCCTACTATCTGAAGGCGCAAAAAATCCGCCGCCTGATCGCACAGGATTTCGAGAAAGTGCTGAACGGCCCGGACGCAGTGTGCGACGTCATCATGGGTCCAGTGGCGCCTACCGTGGCGTGGGACCTGGGCGACAAATCGGACGATCCGGTTGCTGCTTATCTGGCCGACATCTACACCCTGTCGACCAGCCTGGCTGGTCTGCCGGGCATGTCGATCCCTGTTGGTTTCGGCGCGAAAGATCGCCCGGTCGGCCTGCAAATCATCGGCAAGCATTTCGGCGAAGCCAAGCTGCTGAACGTGGCACACGCCTACCAGCAAGCCACCGACTGGCACACCCGCGCTCCGGCCGGCATCTAAGAATTAATCAAGCGAGAATAATATGGAATGGGAAGTCGTCATCGGTATTGAGAACCACGTGCAGCTCACTACCGCATCAAAAATCTTCAGCGGCTCGCCGACCACTTTCGGCGCCGAAGCCAACACCCAAGCCAGCCCGGTTGATCTGGCGCTGCCTGGCGTGCTGCCGGTTATGAACAAACAAGCAGTGGACCGCGCGATTCGCTTCGGCCTCGCCGTCGGCGCCAAGATTGCGCCAGCGTCGATCTTCGCCCGCAAAAACTACTTCTACCCTGACCTGCCGAAAGGCTACCAGATCAGCCAATTCGAAGACCCGGTAGTAGTGGGCGGCGCGGTCACTTTCGGCTACGAAAAGGATGGCGAATTCGTCACCAAGACCGTCAACCTGACCCGCGCCCACCTGGAAGAAGATGCAGGCAAATCGCTGCACGAAGACTACGCAGGCATGTCCGGCATCGACTTGAACCGCGCCGGTACGCCGCTGCTGGAAATCGTCTCCGAGCCAGAACTGCGCAGCGCCGCTGAAGCAGTCGCTTACTGCAAAGCCCTGCACTCGCTGGTGATGTGGCTGGGCGTCTGCGACGGCAATATGCAGGAAGGCTCCTTCCGCTGCGACATCAACGTCTCCGTGCGTCCGAAAGGCCAGAAAGAATTCGGCACCCGCTGCGAGATTAAAAACCTGAACTCGTTCCGCTTCATCGAAGAAGCCGTGCACGTGGAAGTGCGCCGCCAGATCGAACTGATTGAAGACGGCGGCAAGGTCGTGCAAGCGACCCGCCTGTACGATCCAGACCGCAAAGAAACGCGCGAAATGCGCAGCAAGGAAGACGCACAGGATTACCGCTACTTCCCTGATCCAGACCTGCCGCCGCTGGTGATCTCCAACGCATGGATCGACACCGTGAAAGCAGCAATGCCGGAACTGCCGGCCGCCATGCGCGCACGCTTCGTCAGCGAATACGCCCTGCCGGAATATGACTCGCTGGTGCTGACCGCATCGAAAGCGATGGCCAACTACTTCGTGGCCGTGGTGGATGCAGCGGGCAAAGAGAACGCCAAAGCCGCCGCCAACTGGCTGATGGGCGACGTGTCGTCGACCCTGAACCGCGAAGGCGTGGACATCGCCGACGCGCCAGTCAAGCCTGCGCAACTGGCGCTGATGCTGAAGCGTATCGCCGACAGCACCATCAACAACAAGACCGCGAAAGAACTGTTCAGCGACATGTGGGCAGCGAAATCGGAAGACGACAATCTGGTCGATGCGCTGATCGAATCGAAAGGCCTGAAACAGATTTCCGACACCGGCGCGCTGGAAGCCATCGTCAACGAAGTCATTGCCAACAACGAGAAATCGGTGGAACAGTACCGCGCTGGTAAAGAAGCCGCGATCAACTCGCTGATCGGCCAGGCCATGAAAGCCTCGCGCGGCAAAGCCAACCCGGCGCAGTTGACCGAACTGCTAAAAGCCAAACTGGCCGGCTAATCCCCGTCGTCACAAAGAACGCCCCGCCGGCTCAAGCTCGCGGGGCTTTTTTTTATATTTAAGTAGACATTTGTGTCTAGACATAATATTCTACATCTACCGCATCCAGGGAGACGCCATGAGTATTCCGAAGCCGACCGCTGCAGAACTCGAGCTGCTGCAAGCCTTATGGCCGCTCGGCCAAGCCACCGCTAAGCAAGTGCACGAGGCCATGCTGGGCGATAAACCGGACCTCGCCTACAGTGCCGTGCTGCGCCTGATGCAGATCATGCACACCAAAGGCATTCTGACGCGCGACGAAAGCCAGCGCTCACACATCTATGCGCCGGCGCAAGCGCAGGACGCGCTGCAATCCTCCCTGTTGAAAGACCTGGTGCAGAAAGCCTTCGCTGGTTCGGCCAAGGCGCTAGTGCTGGCAGCCCTGCGCAACGGCATCTCCAAAAAAGAGCGCGCTGAAATCGAGAAGCTGCTGAAGGAAGAAAAGAAATGAGCGCTTTCATTTTCGCGCTCGGCCTGACGCTGATGCACTTCCTGTGGCAAGGCTTGCTGCTTGGCTGCGCTACTGCCGCCATACTCACGCTGCTGCGCAATAGCCGCGCCGAGTATCGCTATCTTGTCGCCTGCACCGCCTTGTTGGCCTGCCTGTGCTGGCCGGCGTTGGAGCTGTGGCAGCGCCTCGCTGGCGATGCGGTGACAGCCAGCGCCAGCATCCACGGCCTGCCGTGGATAGGCAACGACGTGATTGATGAAGAAGCCTGGTTCAATCTGCGCGATGCGCTGCGCTACACCGTTAGCCTGTGGGCGCTATGCGCTGCCGTGCTGGCGCTGCGCATGGTGGCGGGCTTGCTGTGGCTAGACCGCGTCAGCCGCCAACCGGCCCGCCATCCCAGCCACCAGCAATGGGAGCACGAACTGGCACAACTGGCGCGGCGCTTTGGCATCACGCGCGCTGTGCGCCTGCGAATACTCGATACGCTGGCGAGTCCCGTCACTGCCGGCTGGTGGCGCCCGGTGGTACTGGTGCCGGCAGCGCTAATCGGCGGCATGCCACCCGATCTGCTACAAGCCTTGCTGGCACACGAAATCGCGCACATCAAGCGCCACGATTACCTGGTCAACCTGCTGCAAAACCTGATTGAGACGCTGCTGTTCTACCACCCTGCCGTGTGGTGGATTTCGAACCGCATCCGCGTCGAACGGGAATTGATTGCAGACGATATCGCAGCAAGACAACTCGGCGAACCGCGGCGCCTGGCCCTTGCCTTATCAGAACTGGAGCGGCTCCGGTTCTCTCATCATCAACTGGCCCAAGCGGCCAATGGAGGAAATCTCATGCAACGCATCCAACACCTGCTGCGCCCCGCACCGCAAGCCCTGAACTGGAAAGCCGCCGTCGCCATGCTGGGCGTAGCCGTGTCCTGCCTGTCGGTGTACACGCAGGCCACCGCTGCCGATAAAAGCGCATCCGGCTACACCGCAGCAATCATCAACTTCAATACCTGCGAGAAGCCAGTATGGCCAGAAGGCGCCATTGCCGCCAACCGTACCGGCACCGTTAATCTGGAATTCAAGGTCGGCAAAGATGGCAAAGTCACGGGCTCCAACGTGCTCCACACCAGCGGCCACCCAGACCTCGACGAAGCCGCACGCACCGGCATCAGCAAATGCCAGTTCAAGCCCGCCACCAAAGCCGGCAAGCCAATCGACACCAAACAGAAAGTGCAGTACGTCTGGACGCTGGAGTAGTTAGTCGCGCACGCCGATCCAGCGGCCGTGGTCTAAGCGGAGGCGTTGCTTCATCTGGAGTTGGCCTTCGTTTTTTATGATGTAGGCGATCATGGGGAAGACTTGCTGGGCCGAGGCTTCCCGCATCCACGGCGCGGCGGCGAATTTGTAGGTGTAACTGGCGGTGCCGGTAGCGGCATCCCACGACACCAGCTTGGCGACACTGAGTTTGCCGACGCAGAAGTCGCCGGTGCGGATGATTGTTTCGCCGGTCGGCGACACGGTCTTGGTCTCGCGCTTGAGGTAGAACTTCTTGCCTTGCTCCGTCAGCGCGTAGCGCTCCACAGGCACTTGCTGCTCGCCGCGCTGGGTCATGCCGCCTTCGGCGCTTACCAGCCCAAGTTGCGCCAGCACCGGCAATTGGATGGCATCGCGGCTGCCCGCTTCAGCATCGCCCGGCGCGACGTCGATCGGCCAGTCAAATTTACCGACGCAGACATCACCATATTGCGACAGGTAGCTGCTCAGGCCTGCCATCATCGCTTTATTCGGTAGCTGCGCGGCTTGCGCAGCACCAGCGGCCAGCATCAGGGCCGCAATCATTGCTTTATTCATTTCTTCACCAAATCTGCATCGGTCAATGTGTTAAGGAAGGCTTCCAGGTCCTGCATCTCCTGCTCCGTCATGGCAGGCTTGCTGCCACGCGCGCGTCCATCCAGCGGCATTTGCTTGTCGAGGTTTTCGCGATAGCGCAGCGGCAGGTCGTTGTACTTCTGGACCACGCCTTTGACGGTCGGATACCAGCGTTCCGGTTCCGTGTCGCGCGTGTTGTAGAAGCGAATCACATCCTTCAACGATTTCAGCGCACCGTTGTGGAAGAACACCGAGCGCGTGGCAACGTTGCGCAAGGTCGGCGTCTTGAACATGCCGCAGTACTGCGCGCTGGCCGGACGTGGATGGTCTGGACGGTCGCAAATACCAAGGTCGCTGTACTTCGCGTTGCGGTTCGCCGGAATGTCCTTGTTGCGCGGGACGCCAATCGCCGCATAGGTAAAGTCGGTGAACAGTTTGACGCTGCCGTTCAGGCCCGCGCCGTTGTAGTGGCACGCAAAGCAGTTGCCTTTGTTTGGATCGCTGTAGACGGCAAAGCCGCGCATCTCGGTCGCCGTCAAATCACCGCCGATCTTGTTGCTCGAATAGAGGTCGTACTTGCTGCTGTAAGGATGGAAGCTGTTGTCTTCCAGCTGGTAGGCCTGCAGCGCGGCCAGCGCGTACTGGAAGGCCTGCTTGTCGCTCTTGAACGCATCAGCGCCGAACGCCGTGCGGAACTTGTCGGCGTAAGCGGACGCCTTGATCTTGCGGACCACATCGGCCGCACTCTTATTCGCCATTTCATGCTTCGCCAGCAGCGGGATGCTAGCCTGCTCCGCCAGTGTCGCGGCACGGCCATCCTGCGTGTAGCCGCCGCCCGGTCCCGGCGTGCTGATGCCGTCCGGGTTGTCCAGCATATCCGCATACGGCGGCGTGTATTCCTGGTAGCGCAGCGATGGCACCGCGCGCACACCATGCGTCGTCATCTTCGCACCGCCCAGCTGCACCGACAAATTGTTCGATGGCGCATGTGCGTGTGCCGGGTCATGACAGGTGGCGCACGCCAGCTTGCCCGATCCAGACAACGAAGTATCAAAAAACATTTGTTTGCCGATTTCGGCGGCGGCGCTCAAGGGCGTCGCCACCGGTACGGCGACGGCTTGCGCCGTCGCCGCAATCAGCACCAACATCAGTGCTGATTTCATCTTACTTGAGCGCCCATCCGTTACGCTGGTCGGCATCCGGACCGACTTGCTTGATGGTCGGGTAGCCGTTCTTCTGGATGTAGCCGGCCGGGATCACATACGAGTGATTCATCGGACGCACCGCATCGAAGTGTGCATCAGCGCTGCCCGCATATTCCGGCAGGTTCAGGATGTTCGCAGCGATGAACTTCTGCGAGTACTTGGAGCGGTTCATGTACGACCAGTCATCCACAGGATCGGCCAACTGGAACATGTCCTGCAGCGTGCGCACCAGCGAGATGTGGCTGTATGCGTCGCTATCAACCACGCCTTTCGGTGCGGCCGGCTGGTTGTTCAACACGCCAAAGGTTGAGGTGCCGTGGCCCTTGTTACCCTGCTTGTAGTTGGTGATGACTTCATTCGACACCGAACCGTCCGCGTTCTTCACCAATGGACCCAGCGCCAACGGCGAGCCGCTGGTGTTCCAGCCGCAGCACGAATTGAAGCCGCTGGTGGCAGTACCTTCGTCGAACATCATCACGATGGCAACGCGCTTCTGCGGGTTGTTCCACAGCGGCGAAGCCTGGATCTTTTTGATCAGGTAATCGGTGTACTTGTCGCCGCGGTAGATCAGCGGATTGCCGGAGCAATCACTGGCCGCCTTGGTGGTGCTGCTGCCCGGCATAGTGCCGACCAGGGTCACACCGTGCATGTCGTCGCACTGGTCCGGTTCCAGTATATTCAGCTGGCCGACATCGCCGCTGGCCAGGTCGTCGCCGAATTGATCGGCATTCCAGCCCGCAGGTGCGATGGCTTTGAACGCCTCATCCCACTGGCCGCCGCCCATGGTACGGTTATTCGCCAGGAACTCCGGCGAGCTGCGTACGTTCTGGAAGAACACGCTGCCATTGTGCTTGGCCGCATACAGCGCACTGGCCAAACGGACCTGCAGGCCCGGCGTGCCGATTGCGCCCACTGGTTCACTGGCGGTGTACAAGTAGTCCTGCGCGACGATGGTGGTATCAGCGGTGCCGTCCTTGCGCCAGTCGGCGCCGGGATTTTTCGACTCGCTATATACGCGCCAGTTCATGCCTTTGCTGCTGAGGGCATTGAACAGGTTAGCCTTGTTCTTGATATTGTGGTTGGTCGCGTTAGTGCAAGCCGACACGCCTGGTGGCAGCGGCAGGTCTTCAATCGCATTGGCAGTGGCGCCACTTGGGTAGCAGTTAAACGCGCTGTCGTCGGTGATACCGAAGTCGTCGCCGGAAGCGATGGCCAGGCGATTCGGCTCACTTGGATTGCCGGTCGAGTAGTAGCTGGTGAACTGGTTGCCCGCGTTCAGGTAGGCGTTGATGCGCGGCGCGTAGATCGAGTTCTTGATCGACGACGTGGCCTTGTTCTCCAACACGATCAGGAACACGTGGTCGTAGCGCGGAATGCCTTCCAGGTTCATCACCGCCAACTGCGCTTCCTTCATGGTGATGACAGGGCCGGTGGCGTTAGGATCGGCAGCCAATGCGGCTGGCGATACATCGCGGCGGTCCACCATCTTCGCGGCGAAACCAAAGCGGCTGCTCAACAGCACCGACTCTTTCAGCACGTCGACGCTGGCGCCGGTGGTGTCGCTCAGCAGCGCGTCAGCGCTGACGTTCAGGCGCGTGGCCAGGTTGTTCTTGGCCGATTCAAAGCTGATGCGATCATCGTCCATCATGCGTGCGATTTCGGTGGTCAGCGGCGAGATCGCAATCTTGGCCGGCACCAGCGGATTAATCAGCGCAGCCGATACCTGGTCGGCCGGTGCGCGCAGCACCATACGCTGGGTCACGACTTTGCCGTTGTTCAGCGAAGAGGTCGAGATTTCCGCGATCAGCGCGCCCGGCGTGCGGGTGGCCAGCAGGAAACTGCCATCGGCCTTGGTTAGTACGCTGGTTTCGCCGGCGTCGCACACGCCGTTGTCATTGGCGTCAACGCACACCTTGGCCGACTGGTACAGCGAGGCGACGGTGCCGGAGACTGCGCTACTGGTCGGCGAATTGGCGATAACAGGCGCGGTGAAGTAAGTGCCCGAGACCACGCCGCGCACGGTGACCGGCGCAGTCGCAGCGAAAGCCGGTGCGCACAGCGACAGCACGGCGCTGGCAATCAGAGTCGTTTTCAACATGAGAATTCCGTTTCGTCAGTGAGTGGAAGGATCAAGCCTGCTGGCGGCGACGTGCAATCGCGCCCACCAGGCCAAGGCCTGCGGCCAGCATGGCGATGCTGCTTGGCTCAGGCACTGGTGCTGCCGTCAGCGACCATGTGCCGTTGTTGGTCGGCTGGTCGAACGCGACGTCGCCGGTGTTGTAATTCACAGCAAAGGCTTGGTTGCCGATCTTCGCGTCGGCGCTGGTGACGAAATAGAAGTAGTTATTGACGCTGTCCGCAGCGTGCTGTGGATCGGAGTCGGCGAAGATGAAGTTGTTCTTGGCGGCGTTGGTGGAGATGACCGCGCCGGCAGCGGTGTTCCAGTCGTGCGTCACTGCGTCCCACGATGCGCCCACCAGCGCGCCGCTGTAGCCGGTGCCGTTGAAGTTGACGTGGACATCGGATACGCCTTCCAGCAGATCGCCGACCAGATGGCCGGACAGCGAACCAGTAACCGCCTGGCCATCGGTGAAGCTGTAGGAGAAGTTGAAGGTCTCGGCATGCGCGGAGGCGAATGCCGCCAGCAGGAGGGCTGCACAAATAATTTTTTTCATTTCTGGCTACCTGGGTTAAGGGAAGCCGGAATGATGTGTTTTTTTT
Organism: Duganella flavida; assembly: GCF_009857445.1. Taxonomy (GTDB): domain Bacteria; phylum Pseudomonadota; class Gammaproteobacteria; order Burkholderiales; family Burkholderiaceae_D; genus Rugamonas; species Rugamonas flavida. The sequence continues at coordinate 38,983 of NZ_WWCN01000002.1, read as the reverse complement.
ATTACCGAATCATGACACTGCGACAATAAGCTGCGCCAGATTTGTTTCGTATTGTATCCAGCACCTATTCAAGCAGCGCGGCGATGGCCAGCGGCGTGGCGCTGGTGACAACCTGGCCCGCCTCCGGCCACGCCGCGAAGCGATAAGCGAACACACGGAAGCCCTGCATCGCATCGCCCGCGAATGCAGGGCCTTCTTTCGCCGTCAATACGCTTGTCGCGCCGCCAGCCGCGCGAAACTGCACTTGCGCAGCATCGTTCTTTAAATAGGTGAACTGCACGCCGACGCAGCTCTTGCCGCGTGCCTCGCCGCCGTAGCGCAAGTAGGCCAGCAGCTGTTCGCACGCCGTGCGCAAATCCGCCACTGCGTAGACGCCGTCCGGTCGTGTGACGATAGACACCCACGGTCCTGCTTTGAACTGGCCCGGTTTGCGGTTGACCACCAACTCCGCATTGTCGTCATACGCGGCTTTGGAGAATGGCAGCACCGCGCGGCCCAGTGCATCCAGCGCCAGCGTCACTTGCGCGGTCTTGCTGTTGAGCGTCAGCCGCAGCCCATCCATCGCAACGTTTTTATCGCGCGGCTGCAGGCGTAAATGATTTTGCAAAAACTGTTTGGGCTTGCCGTATTTTTCGAACCAGATCATTTGCCGGTAAGCGTCGCGATACGCGATCCAGTCGGCATCCTCCTGCGCACGGGCGAACGCCGGCAGCAAAACGAGGCAGAGGAGGAAGGCGATACGCAGCATATTAGAATCGGTAAGCAAAACCGCTGTACACATTAAGGAAGGTGCGCCGCTCCACTACCGGACTGGCTGCCGGCTCCGCACCTAGCCGCGTGACATTCCCGCCGCTGGTCAGCAGCCACTTGCTACTCAAGGCCCAGTTCCAGTTAGCGCCCACGTTGACCGCAGTGACGCCGCCCGATGGCGTGTAGTCGCGCGGCCCGCCCGCAGCACGGGAAACCTCGTAACGCTCGCGCATCACGGAGCCGCTCGCCAACGATACGCCAGCCGACAGTGAAAAGGTGTGATGCGGCGCCAGGCCGCTCCAGCTTTTCTGCACGCCCACCTCGCTGCGCAGGCCGTGGGCGCTGGTGTCGTAGATGAGGCGCGACGTCAGCCGCGCATCGTCGCCGAGGTAGTAGTTGAAGTAGCCGCCCGCATCCAGTGTGCCGTCGATGGCGTGCGAGCCACGCAGGCGATGGTTATCAGTAGGATTGCGCGAATTGCTATCGGCCAGCAGCGGCCCATATTCCACGCCGGCCGACGGCGAAAAGTTCATGCCCACCACGCCGCTAGCCGACACGAAAATACCATTGCTCCACTCGACTTGCAGCAAGGGCCGCAGCAATATCGGGCGAGTCTCGCCGGCTGCTGCGGCAGTGCTGCTCGCAAGTGCTACGCCCACATACATATCCCGGCTGCCGTCCGGCATCATCGGCACGCTGCTGTCTTCGGCGACAGCCACGCCGCACAGCGGCAACAGGAGAAATGGGAGTAGCTTGTTCATGAATTCCTTAAAAACCGACGCGTACACCGAGCGAAACGCGATCCATCGACACGCTCAGTCCTTGCTGTTTTATTTTGTCCGTGTGCTCAAGCTCCAGTTGCAGCGACACGTCCTTGCTGACCGCGTACGCCGCACCGAGGCCGAGATACAGGCCATTCTTCTTCACCGTCTCCGACGCCGGCGCGCCCTTGCCTTCAATGCCAGCGTTGAAGCGGCCCTGCGCCACGCCTACCTTGCCGTACAACGACCAGTCCTCGCTCAACTGCCAAGTGTTACGCGCCGCGAGGTAGCCCATGCGCGTGCGCGTCTTCATCTGGTAACCCTGCAACAGGTCAAACGATTGCTCGTCGCCGATGCCGCGATAGCCAGCTTCCAGCGCCCACGATGGCGACAGCACGTAGCCTGCAAACAGCGTCACTGCCGGATCACGCTTGGCCGAATAGCGCTCGGTAGTGACGCCGTCGTCAAAATACTTGATGCGTCCTTTGCCGAACGAGCCGATACCAACGCCGATATACGCATCTTCGGCATGCGCCAGCGAACTGGCGGCAAGAGCGATCAGGGTGCTGCACACAAATTTGTTCATGTCGAATTCCTGTTGATTGGTGGAGCCTTCATCTTAAGAAAGCGCCGCGCAGGAATCCGCCGCGATGTGTCGCTGAATTGTCCGCAATTTGTAGGACGCATTTGTATAAAAAGTGTACGCGGATGTACCTGATTGTCGAAAATACCACTTTCGCCGCACTCTCCACTACAATGGTGCTCCAAACAGGAGATGCGATGCAGCGTGTAATGCTGGTGGAAGACGATGTGCGCTTGGCCGCGCTGGTCAAGGAATACCTCGACGGCTACGACTACCAAGTCGATGTGGTAGCGCGCGGCGACCTTGCACTGGAGCGCTTCCGTGACACCCAGCCCGACATCGTCATCCTCGACCTGACGCTGCCCGGCATCGACGGCCTGGTAGTGTGTCGCCAGTTGCGCCAACTGAGCGCCGTGCCTATCCTCATCCTCACCGCGCGCGAAGACAGCTTCGACGAAGTCTCCGGCCTTGAACAAGGTGCCGACGATTATGTCAACAAGCCGGTGCAGCCGCGCGTGCTGCTGGCCCGCCTGCGCGCCTTGCAACGGCGCGGAAGCAGCACCGCCAGCAGCGACATCATCATCGGCCAGCTGCGCATCTCACGCGAGAATCGCGCCGTGTTCTGGCGCGCGCAGGAAGTGCCGATGAACAGCGCCGAATTCAAACTGTTCCTGATACTGGCCGACGCTTCCGGCAAAGTCATGTCACGCAACGATATCCTGGTCAAGATGCGCGGGATCGAGTTCGATGGGCTGGATCGCAGCATCGACAACTGCATCTCGCGCCTGCGGCGCAAATTCGGTGACGGCGGCACGGAGCGCATCAAGACCGTGTGGGGCGAAGGCTATTTATTCAGCCCATCGGCGTGGGAATGAACCGGATTTTCTGGCGCTTTGTAGTGCTGGTAGTGCTGGCCATGACCTTGGCCAGCTGCGTCATTTACTTCACTTTCCGTTTGCTATCCGGCGATCCGTTGGAGCAGATCGCACGCAGCCAGTCGGCCGGCCAGATCTTCCTGCTAGAGCAGTACATCGACCAGGCGCCTGCCGATGAATGGCTGGCGCGCCTGAACAAGGTGCGCGAAGTTTCCGGCGTCACGCTGGAGCTGCTGCCGCTGCAAGCCGCGCTGCCCGCCCTGCCCTCCGGACAACGCGACGCGCTGCTGCGCGGTCAGGTGGTGATGGATGTCGCCGGCAAGGCTTACTACCGCCGTGTCGACACCCAGGGCGCACGCTATATCGGCAGCGACGACGATGTAATCCACGCTCAGCACCTGCCTATCGATATCGGCAACGCGCTGCGCATGGAAGCGATACGCTTTGCCGTCATCGCGCTGTTCCTGCTGGTGCCGATCGGCTGGTGGTCGCGCGCACACTGGCGCGACCTGCAAGCGCTGTCACACGTGGCGGATGATTTCGGACGCGGCAACCTCGCTGCACGTGCAGGCGCCACGAGTAGCGCCAGCATAGCGCCGCTGGCGGGCCGCATCAACGACATGGCCGAGCGTATCGCCGCGCTACTGGAGGCGCGCAAGCATCTTCTGCACTCGGTATCGCACGAACTGCGCACGCCTATTGCTCGTCTGGAGTTCGGCATGGAGCTGCTGCGCGACCGCCATGCCGGCGACGACGAAGCGCTGCTCAAGCGGCTCGACGCAATGGAGACCGATGTCAACGAACTGAAAACGCTGGTCGATGAACTACTCAACCTGACGCAGCTCGATCACGCACAAGCCATGCCGCGCGAGCCGTTTGCGCTGGCGCCGCTGCTGCAGGCTTGCACGCCACCCGGAACGCAGCACTTCAGCGCCAGCATCGCCCCGGACCTCAACGAACTGCAAGGCGATCCACGCCTGCTGGCGCGCGCCATCAACAACCTGTTGGGCAACGCCACCAAGTACGCACAGTCGTGCATCACGCTGACCGCCACACGCAGCGAACGGCTAATCATCATGATTGAAGACGATGGCCCCGGCATTCCGCCGGAAGCGCGCACGCAGGTGTTTGAACCGTTCTTCCGCCTCGCACGCGACGAAGACCATGCGGCCGGCGGCTACGGCCTTGGGCTGTCGATAGCCGCGCGCGCGGTCCAGCTGCACGGCGGCGAGATTACCGTCGACACGTCGCCGCTGGGCGGCGCGCGCTTCACGATTACATTCCCTTGAAGCGGTGCTGGAAGCGCTGGCTGACCGGCAGCTTATCAGTGTGACCACGCAAGGTTAGCCACAGCGCACCGTCGGCATCCCGGTTCACCGCAGCGATGCGCTTCACCGCCACCACGTAGCCGCGATGGATTTGCCAGAATCCGGCCTCCTCCAGCTGCTCGGCCAGATCCTTTAATGGCGTGCGGATGTGCGCTTCCATCTGGTCGGTAACCACGCGTGTGTATTTGAGTTCCGATCCAAAGTACACCACTTCATTGAGGTCGATGAAGTGGATGGTGCTGCCAACGCTGGCTTGTAGCCACGCCGGTGGCTTCTTCGGCGCCAGCTGCTGCACCAGCCGCGCCAGGTCTGGCGGCGGTGTGCCTAGCCTTGCACGCAAGCGTTCTACGGTACGTGCCAGCCGCGCAGTGTCCAATGGTTTGAGCAGGTAGTCGATGGCGCCTTCATCGAAAGCGGCCAGCGCATGCTCCTGATAAGCCGTGACAAATACCACGTGGGTGCGCGAGCCAAAGGTGCGCGCCACTTCCAGCCCACTCAAGCCGGGCATGCGGATGTCGAGGAAGGCGATATCCGGATCCAGTTCGCGCGCCATGCGTAGTGCCTCAATGCCATCGCCGGCCACCGCCACACACGCTTCAGGCCACAGCGCGCTGAGTTCTGCTTGCAGCTCGGCGCACAGCAGCGGTTCATCGTCTGCAATGAGGATGCGTGGCGCGTGCTTCATGCTGGCTCCCGTCGGGTCAATGGCAGCGTAAATTCGGCAACGGTCCAGCCATCAGCACCGACGCTCAAGCGCAGCGTGGCATCAGCACCGTACAAAACCTCCAATCGCTGGCGCACATTGCGTAGTCCAACGCCGCTGCCCAGCACCGGCTCGCCGACACCGGCGCCGTTATCGCGTACCGTCACGCGCACGCTGTCCTGCTCCCGCTGTGCAGACACTGCAACTGTCACTGCACCGGCATGCGGTTCGACGCCATGCTGCACGGCGTTTTCCACCAGCGGCATCAACATCAACGGCGGCAGCGCCAGGTTCTTCACGTCTTCTGCACACGCAATTTGTACGTGCAGGCGTTCACCGTAGCGTATCGCCATCAGGCCCAGATAGTGGCCGGCCAGCTCGCACTCGCGGCCCAAGGTGGACATTGGGCTACGCAGATCCGGCAAGGCGCTGCGCAGATAGGCGATCAAATGATCCAGCATGCCGGTGGCGCGCTCGGGATCGTGACGCACCAGATAGCGCGTGTTGGCCAGGGTGTTGTACAGGAAGTGCGGCTCGATCTGCGCCTGCAGTGCCTTCAGATCGGACGCCAGCGCTGCCTGCGACAGCTGCGCGATGTGCAGCGTGCGTGCGCGGTGCTGCGCCATCCACAATGGCAGCACCAACAGCAGCATGAACAGCAGCGCGGCCACCACCATCACCTGCGTTTCATTCAATGGATCGATGCCTATCCATGACAGGCCTAGCGTGTAGATCCACCCAGCCACCGCCACGCCCACAGGCGCCAGTAGCAGCAGCGCGGTCCACAAGGACAGCCACGTGCGGATGACGGCACGGCGCTGCGCCAGTACCAGCAAGGCGGCACTGGCGCCCAGTGGCAGCAGCAACGCCGCGAGCAGCGCCAGCCAGGTGTAAGCACGCAGCTCGACCGCCGCCAGCGCTGCCAACGCCACCAGCAGCGCACTTGCCGCAGCTTGGCGCGGCGAGCACGCCGCCACCCGCTGCAGCGCTTGCGGCGCACCGCCGGGATCAGTACCACTCCATGCAGCAAACGCCATCATAGAACCGGCTTCTCCGGCAGGCGCGAAGGCGGCATCACATCCACCGGCACATTCTTGTCCACCACGTCGAAGGATAGTTCATCGATCCACACCTGGCCGCTGCCGGAGTTGATCACACCGAAGGAGATGGTGGTGCCGTCTTCCGGCACGTCCAGTGTCACGCTACGCACCTGCCATGTGGCCGTGCCTTTGATTGGCTGGTCGCGGCTGTTGTAGAAGGCGGCGTTGGGCCGCTGCTGCGCCTGCACTTGCATCCATAGGCCGGCCCAGTTGCTCACATCGCGCGTCTTGATCATGGCGCGGAAACGCACGCGCTGGCCGAGATAGCGCTGCGCCGAAATCACCTGCACTAGCGAGCCATAGCCCTTGTCCTCACCCTGCGCATAGCGCAGGAACTTGGCGCCCTTGCCGCTGGTGGTGTCGACGTTGTCGATGCCGGCCACGTAAGAGGTGGCGTGATCGCCCGAAACGAACCACGGCGGCGGCAACTTGCCGACCGATTCCGCCGCCACCACCCACAGCGAGGTAGCGGCCACCATGGCCGCGATGACGTGGACGATTTTCATAACGACGGCGTGTCCGACGGCGCATGACGGCCAGGCATCATATCCACTGGCACCTCGCGGCCCACCACTTCCAGCGACAGACGATCGATCCAGACCTGTCCTTTACCGGCATCGATCACGCCGAAATTCAGCGAAGCCGCATCTTCGGGAATATCCAGCGTAACGCTGCGCAGCTGCCAGTCCGTGCTGCCGCTGATCGGCTTATCCTGGCTGTTATAGAACGCCGCCGGATATTGCTGACCCGGCAGGATGGCGCTCATCCACAAGCCGGCCCACTGGCTGACGTCGCGCGTTTTCACCATCGCCTGAAAGCGCACGCGTTTGCCGCGATAGTGATTGGCCGAGATCTGCTGCATCAAGGTGCCGAATTCCGCATCGTTGCCGTCGACATAGCGAATGAAGCGCGAAGCCTTGCCGCTGACCGATTCGGCACTGTCTTCGCCAATCTCGTACGATTTGGCGGCGCCGCCGCTCAAGATCCAGCCTTCAACCGGCGCGGCGCTGGCGGCCGCGCTCAAAACAGCCAGCAGGATGGCGCTAACGATAATGTGCTTCATATTCTCTCCAGGGGGACATGACCGATTGTCATGAGCGCTACTGTGCATCGTACCGCGCAAGCTGTGTTGACGATGCGATAAGCGCAAGCCGGTGCGGATAAGCGCGGCCTGAAGCCGATTACCCTTCCATCCATTTCAGGATGTCGGCAAAAATCTGCTCGCGATTGAGCTCATTGAAATTTTCATGGAAGTTCTGCGGATAGCGCTGGTAGGTCAGCAGCGGCGCAGGCACGCTGCGCAGCATCGCTTCGGCCGCATCGGCGTCGGCCAGCTTGTCATCACCGGCCACCACTGCGAACAGCGGCTGGGTCCAGGAAGGCATGCGCGCGGCCAGTCCTTGCTGCGCCTTGGTCAGCGCGCTGCCAAAGCGGACCGTGATTTCCGTGGCGCGGATGCCGTCGCGCTCATCGTCGTAATGACGGGCGGTGATCGCGCTGTCGTGCGTGAGCTGGTGCGTGAGCGATTCCAGCGGCACCTTCATGCGCGGCGCCAGCGCTTCCAGAACGCCGGCCAGCGCCAGCAGCACCGGCGACACTTTGATCGCGTTGACGTAATACGGTGACGACAGGATGTAGCCTTTGATCGCCGCCTCGCCGGCGAAGTGGCCGAGCGCCAGATGGGTCGCAATCAAAGCGCCCATCGAATGGCCCATCACATAAATCGGCAAGCCGGGATAATGCTGCTTGACCCACTGCAGGAACAGCAGGCTGTCATCGAGGAAGACGTTGAAACCGGGGATATCGACACGGCGCGCATCCTGGTGGCCGCACAAATCGTAGGCCACGGTGGCAATGCCGTGCTGGCGGAAGTATAGCGCCGGAGTGACGTAATCACCGCCATGCGCCATGCCGCCGTGGATGGCGAGGATGACCGCGCGCGGCGCGGCCGGCTCCCACACGTGGACGCGCCGCTGCGCACCCTGCCCTGCGGCGAAGTGCGCAAGCTTGTCCTCGGCGAAGCGCATCAGGCAGTGATGCTCAGGTTGATGCCCATCTCGACCAGCAGCGCCATGTCGGACAGCGAGAAGTCGAGGCTAGGCGTCGAGGCGCCCTGGTCGACGGGGAAGGATACGCGCAGCTCGGCCGCGACGTCGGAACGTTCGAAGTGGATGCCGCGCGCCTGGCACTCGCCCAGGTAAAAACGGATTTGCTTGAGCAGCTCGTCCGGATTCTGTTCGGTGCCGATGGCCACGTAAAAACCGGAGTCGATGCGTATCCGGCCGTCGGGCTTAACGTCGCCCTTTTGCCAGTCGCCGTGCGGTTCGGTCGGCAGGCCATCACGGATGTCTGCCAAACCTTCGTCGTCGCCGTGTACCTTCAGTGTTGCGATATTCATTGGTCTACCTTTTTTGGTCTCCTACCAAAAATAAGGTTACACCATAGAAATTTCAAAGTCTAGCAATATAGGCAATTAGGCAATGCCGTAGCGGGTGCGGTACGCGGCCACGGCATCTTTGTGCTGCGCCAGTTGCGGATCTGCACCGGCGCCGTTCAGGAAACTGAACAGGTCATCCAGGTTGCCGATCGAAATCACCGGGATGCCGTACTTTTCGGTTACTTCCTGCACCGCCGACAGTTCCGACATCTGGCCGTCCTTGCCGGCGCGTTCCATGCGGTCCAGCGCGATCAGCACGGCGCACGGTTCAGCACCGGCGGCGCGTATCATTTCCACCGATTCGCGTACCGAGGTGCCGGCCGAAATCACGTCGTCGATGATCACGACTTTGCCTTGCAGCTTGGCGCCAACGATGGTGCCGCCTTCGCCGTGGTCTTTGGCTTCCTTGCGGTTGAAGGCAAACGAGGTGTTGCGGCCTTTGCCGGCCAGCGCTACGGCGGTGGCCGATGCCAGCGTGATGCCCTTGTAGGCCGGGCCAAACAGCATGTCGAACTGCACGCCGGAATCCAGCAGGGTCTGGGCGTAGAACTGCGCCAGCTGGGCCAGGGTGGCGCCATCATGGAACAGGCCGGCGTTGAAGAAATACGGCGACTGGCGGCCAGCCTTGGTGGTGAATTCGCCGAAGCGCAGCACACCAGTGTTGACCGAAAACTGGATAAAGTCCTGACGTAAGGAAGTGGTATTGCTCATCTTGATGCCTCATTTCTTTAAAGTGCCCGTATTTTACCGCTACACTAGCGCATTCCGTATTTTCTGCCCTGACTCTCTATGCCAAAAATCATCTCCGCCAACTTGAACGGCATCCGCTCCGCCTCCAGCAAAGGCTTCTTCACCTGGCTGGCCAAGCAGGACGCCGACTTCGTCTGCGTGCAAGAACTGAAGGCGCAAGCGCCGGACATGACACCGGAATTCCTCAACCCGGGCGGCTACCACGGCCACTTCCACTATGCCGAGAAAAAAGGCTATTCCGGCACCGGCGTCTACAGCAAGATCGAACCGGACCGCGTGGTGATCGGCTTCGGCTCGCCTGAGTTCGATGCGGAAGGCCGTTACGTGCAATGCGACTTCGGCAAGCTGACCGTGATTTCGGTCTACTGCCCATCCGGCTCGTCCGGCCCGGAGCGCCAGGAAGCCAAGTTCCGCTTCATGGACCTGTTCCTGCCGCACCTGCAAGCGCTGCACGCGGAAGGCCGCGAAGTGGTGATCTGCGGCGACTGGAACATCGCCCACAAAGAGATCGACCTGAAGAACTGGAAGGGCAACAAGAAGAACTCCGGCTTCCTGCCGGAAGAGCGCGAGTGGATGACCCGCATCTTCGACGAAGTCGGCTACGTCGATGTCCACCGCGGCCTCGACCCGCGCGAAGAGCAATACACCTGGTGGAGCAACCGCGGCCAGGCCTACGCCAAGAACGTCGGCTGGCGCATCGACTACCACGTGGCCACCCCAGGCATCGCCGCCAAGGCCACCGCCGTCGCCATCTACAAGGACGAAAAGTTCTCCGACCACGCCCCGCTGACCATCGAATACGGCGCGGTGTAAGTCCCCACTTCGCTGCGTCCGCCAGGTCGGGCGCAGCGAGTTCGTTGTTTCGCCGCACAAACATTGCGATATGAAATTTACGAATTAGAAATATCTATGGTTCATTGTTATCATTGACGCTCGCCCAGGATAACTCTCAAACTGCCATGACCTCGCCCGCCCTGCTGTCCGTCTCCTCGTCCGATAACTCGACCATCACCCTGCATTTCGATAGCGCAGTCTCGGCCGGCACAGGTGCGATTGTGGTCAGCGACGGATTCAGCCAGGCCTTTGTCGGCGAAACCGGGCTATCCAGCCGCATCGTTGGCGCCACCGACAAGCGCGTGCTGGCATCGGGCGACACCGCGCTGGCCTACAGCGGCACCGATATCGTGGTCCACCTGGCGACGCCGCTCAAGAGCGGCCTCAATTACAGCGTCACCATGAACAGCGGCACCGTGATCAACACCGCCCACGAACCCAACGCTCGCATCGGCTCGACCACCCTGTTCAAGTTCACCAGCAGCGGCGCCAGCGGCGCGCCGGCCACGCCGTCGGCGGTGATCGGTTCCGACATCCACTTCACCGATACCGGCGTCAGCAGCACCGACTACATTACCGTGTCGGCCACACAAACCATGAGCGGCACCTACACCGGCACGCTGGGCGAGAGCGACTTCATCCAGGTGTCGCTGGACAACGGCGCCAGCTGGTTCAAGGCCACGCCTGGAGAGGGCCACACCTGGTCTTACCGCGGCGAGATCAACCTGTCCAACCTGACCCACGGCGCCGGCGACGCGCTCAACGGCACCCTGCTGGCGCGCGTCAGCAACCTCGCCGGCGGCACCAGCGGCAGCGCCAGTCATAGCTATGTGTACAACAGCCACCCGATAGCAATCGAGGTGAGCGGCGCGATGAGTTTTTCCGCTGACACTGGCACCAGCAGCACCGACCTGATCACCAACACCACTGCCCAGACGATCAGCGGCACCTATGGCGGCACGCTGCTGGACGGCCAGATCTTGCAAGTTTCGGTCGACGGCGGCGCTAACTGGATCAACGCCGTTGCCAGCGCTGGCAGCTGGCACACGAGCGGTAGCATCAACTTGGCCAGCGGCGCCAACACACTGCAGGCGCGCGTGACCGATGCGGCCGGCAACACCAGCGAGCTGGCCTCGGCCGACTACCAGCTGCTCACCAGCACAGTGTCGCTGGCCGACCATGCGCTGACGCTGCCAAGTTCTACCGACAGCGGCGTGTCGTCCAGTGACGGCATCACCACGGCCGCGTCCAAGGTCACGCTGAACGTGGCCGGCCTGACCGGTTTCCATGCCGGCGACACCATCCAGATCCTCGATACCAGCCACAGCTCGGCCGTGGTGGGCAGCTACGTGATTTTAGCTTCCGACCTGTACTACGGCGACGACTATTTCAGCATCGACGAATACAACCCGACCGCACGCACCACGGTCGACATCAACCTCGGCGCGCTGACCGACGGCGCCCACACGCTGGCCGCGCGCATCCTCGACATGGCCGGCAACACCGCGGCCGCCAGCGGCGCCACCACCGTCACCATCGACAGCACGGCGCCGACGGTATCGGCCATCGCGCCAGTGGAAGGCGCCACCTCGGTCAGCACCGGGTTGGATAAGCTGGTGTTCACCTTCGACGAAAACATCGCGATTGCCGACGGCACCGTGGTCACCATCGTCGATGACGCCAACCCGTCCAACTTCCAGCAAGTCACGCTGGCCAGCAGCGCGGCCAGCGGCACCCAGCTGACCATCAACCTTGGCAGCGCGCTTACCAGCGGCACCCATTACACGGTGAAGGGCGCAGTGGTGACCGATTTGGCCGGCAATGTCGGCATCACCGGCGATACGCCGATGCTGCACTTCGTCACAGCCGGCACCTACAGCGGATCGAGCACGCCCTTGCTGACCATGTCCTACGTCGACACCGCGCCGGCCTCTAACACCGACACCAGCTCGGCGCAGTACAAGGATGGCCTGACCAACAACCACACCATCAGCGTCACCGGCGTGGCGGCATCCTCCCACTGGTACTACCGCACCAGCAGCACCGACACCTGGCACCTGGGCGGCACTGCCAACGGCTCCTTCACGCTGGTTGACGGCACCTATGCGATGGACCAGGTCCAGGTCAAGCAAACCGTGGACGGCATCGACAGCGGCATCACCAGCATCAGCAAACCGCTGGTGGTCGATACGGTGGCCTCGACCGCCAGCGTGGTCGGCACGCCCAACGCCTTCAGCAGCGGCGCCAGCAGCATCGGCGGCGCGGTCGCCGGCAGTGTCGATTTTTCCAATGAATTCGTAGAGGTCACCTTCAACCACGGCGTGAGCTGGGTCAAGGCCAGCACCACCTTTGTCGGCGAAGGCGTTTCGACTTGGGCACTGAGCGGCATCTCCGGCTCGCTGGGCGACAACTACGGCCTGCGCCTGTCCGACCAGTATGGCAATATCTCGACCTTCATCAAGCTGGGTGCGAACAACCCGGCCTACTATCTGTCCAACAGCGGCGTCACCTACAGTCATGCGAGCGACAACAACACCATCGTCTTTGGCGGCACTGGCGTCGACACCATCACGGTCGGCAGCAGCTCGGTGGTGGTCGGTGGCGACGGCGGCACCATCACGACGGGCAGCAACTCGGCCATCACCGCCGGCGCCAATGTGCTGGTCACCACCGGCGACAATTCCACCGTCGTTACCGGCGGCGGCAGCGTCAATGTCGTCAAAGCTGGCGCCAACGCCCACATCACCACCACCACCGCCCAGGACTTCATCACGCTATCGTCGCTGACCGGCGCGGTACTCAGCCTGGGCACCGGCATCGACTCCCTCAAACTTAGCAACGCCAGCAGCTTCACGCTATCGAGTGCGCTGGGCAGCTCGACTGGCGTCGACGTCATCGACTTCGGCGCGAGCGGCACCAATTTGCTGAACATCACGACTGCAGCCTCGGTCCATCACCTGACCGACGCTGATCATCTGGTGATCGACAATTCCGGTGGCGGCACCTCCACCTCGGTCTCGCTGGAAAGCCTGGTGTGGGGTCACACCGGTTCGACCAGCGGCTATGAGATCTACACGGACCTGAGCACCAGCACCATTGCCATCCTGATCGCCACGTCGATCCACGTCACCCTGAGCACCGGCACCGCGTGACCTTCAGAGCCTGCGGCGCGAGCGGAACTCGCGCCGTTCGCCGCTCAGCGGATCGGTAAAGCTGATGGCGCGCGCCAGCAGCTGCAAGGGTTGCGACACGTCGTCCTGCTTGCACGGCAGCGCCACCGGATAGAAGGCGTCGTTGACAATCGGGACGCCGAGCGCGGACAGGTGCACGCGCAACTGGTGCTGGCGTCCCGTGTGCGGATGCAGGCGGTATAAAGTCAGCTCGCCGCGATGCTCGATCACGTCGATCACGGTTTCGGAATTCGGCTCGCCCGCCACTTCCTTCATGACGAAGAATTTATCGCCTTCTTCCATGCGGCTGCGATAGGTAAAGGGGAACTGCACATCGCGCAAGCGCGGCGCCAGCGCTTCATATTCCTTCTCGATCACGCGTTTCTGGAACATCGATTGATAGGTGCCGCGGCTGGCCGCATTGCGCGAGAAGATCACCACGCCCGCCGTCTCGCGGTCCAGCCGATGGATCGGTACCAGATCTTCCTCGTCCAGCGTTTTGCGCAGGCGTACCAGCAGGGTCTCGTGCAGGAAGCGGCCGGACGGAATCACCGGCAGGAAGTGCGGCTTATCGACCACCACCAGGTGCTCATCCAGATGCAGGATCTCTTCCTTGAACGGGATCGGCGTTTCCGGTTCTTCCAGCTCGCGGTAGTAGAAGATGCGCAGGCCACGCTTGAAACGGCTCGATGGCGTGAGCGGCTGGCCGTCGCCATCAACCACATCGCCGCGCGCCATGCGGGCACGCCACGCGGCTTCGCTCACGTCCTCGAAGCGCGCCACCAGGAAGCTGATCAGGTCGGGCCAGTCGCCCTCCGGCAGATACAGGTAGCTGGGCGCGACACCGTCGCGCATGGGCAGCGGAAAACGCGACATATCAGGACTTCGGCAGCGCGATCGAACGATAAGGCGGCAGCTTGTTCGGATCGAGGCCCTTGGTGCGTGCGAACACCGGCAGCACCAGGTACATATTCTTGTTCATATCCTCGATGCGCTGATTGCCGCTCGGGTGAGTCGACAGGAAGGGCAAAGGCTGGCTCTTGTTCACGGCGCTCATCTTCTGCCACAGCGCGATGCCGGCGCGTGGATCGAAACCGGCGCGCGCGGCCAGGTCCATGCCGACCAGGTCAGCCTCGCTCTCGTCGCTGCGCGAGAAGCTCAGAGACGCCATCTTGGCGGCACCACTGCCGACCGCATCGCCGACGCGCGGGTCGAGGCCGAAGTAAGCCGCACCGGCAGCACCAGCCAGGCGTGCCACCAGCGAGGTAGCGTTGTTCTTGCCGGCCTGCTCGCGCGCGTGCTCGCGCAGCGCGTGGGCGATTTCGTGGCCCATCACCATTGCCACTTCATCGTCGGTCAGGTTCAGTTTGACCAGGATGCCGTTGTAGAAGGCGATACGGCCACCCGGCATGCAGAACGCATTCACGGTTGGGGAATTCAACAGGTTGACTTGCCAGTCCCATTTGGCAGCGTCCGGATTCCAGCGCGAGGTGAACGGGATCAAGCGATTGGCAATCGCACGCAGGCGGATCAGCTGCGGATTGCGGTCGGTGGCGACGGCGTCCTTCTGGTGCGCCTCGGCCAGCATCTGCTGGTACTGCAGCTTGGACTGCTCGTCGAACTGGCGCGAGTCACCACCGGCCAGGCCGCGCAGCGGCGACAGTTTTTTGACGGGGATGCCGTCGTCCTGTGCCAGTGCTGCAGCGCTGATGAGAAGCGCCAGCAGCACAGCTTTCAATTTAAGGTTTTTCATGTCGACTATTCCACGGAGCGATTTTCGGCAGCATCATCATCGCCGGGAAGGCCAGGATGAAGCACACGATAAAGAACCAGAACCACCCGGTTTCCGCAACAATATACCCTACCGACGAATTAATGAAGGTGCGCGGCACCGCGGCCAAACTGGAAAACAGCGCGTACTGGGTGGCCGTGTAGCGCGGGTCGGTAGCACGCGACATGAAGGCCACCAGCGCAGCCGCACCCAGTCCCGGGCTGGCAAACGCCTCGAAGCCGTAGACGGCGCTCAGCAGCACCGGATCCGGCCCCACCTGGGCCAGCCACGCGAAACCGAGAATGGCCAGCGCCTGCAGCACGCCAAACACCCACAGCGCGCGGTTGATACCCAGCTTGATCATCCAGATGCCGCCCACCGCGCCGCCTGCGAATGCCGCCCACCAGCCGGTGGCGTTGGCAGCCAAGCCAATTTGCTTGGTAGTGAAGCCGGTATCGAGGAAGAACTTGGTCGACAGCGCAGTGCTCATGGAGTCGCCAATTTTGTACAGCAAGATAAAGGCGATGATGAACAATGCCTGTTTCATGCCGTCGCGCTGCACGAACTCGCGGAACGGCAGCACCACCGCTTCCTGCAAATTCTTTGGCGGCGTGCCGTACAGCGCTGGCTCCTTGGCCACCAGCGTGCAGATAAAGCCCGGCAGCATGAACGCCGCCACGGTCCAGAACACGATTTGCCACGGCTGGCTGGCTGCCATCACCAGTCCCAAAGCGCTCGGGATCAGGCTGGAAGCCTTGTAGGCATTGACGATGATGGCCGCGCCCAGACCCTGCTCTTCCTCTGCCAGGATCTCGCGCCGGTAAGCGTCGATCACCACGTCCTGGCTGGCTGACGTAAAGGCCACCAGGAATGCAGCGCCGCCAATCAGCCACTGCCCGGCCTTGGGATCACACATCCCCAGCAGACCAATCAGGACAAACAGTGCAAGCTGCGTTACCGCCATCCAGCCGCGCCGCCGTCCCAGCGGCAGCACGGTGTAGCGGTCCATAAACGGCGCCCACAGGAACTTGAACGTATATGGGAACAACACCAGGCCAAACAGCCCAAGCGCTTGTAGACTCAGACCTGCCGTGGCAAGAAACGCTTGCATCAAGTAGATCAGCGTGTACAGCGGAAGCCCGGAACTAAAGCCGAGGAACAGGATGGAAACGGTGCGTCCGTTGATATAGCTGTACCAAGGCGAGGTCTGGGTCATTATTTTTTTCGTAGTCTGAAGACGGCAAGATCGCCGCGCAAGTTAGGCAGGAAGGATACACGCTTCCCCTCTGCCAGCGCCACACATTCGATCACTTCCAGCCCACATTCCTCCGCCAGGTCGCGGAAGTCGGTGATGGTGGCGCAGCGCACGTTGGGCGTGTCGTACCATTCGTACGGCAGCGATTCCGACACCGGCATGCGACCCTTCAGCAAGGCCACGCGGTGCGGCCAGTAGGCGAAGTTGGGGAACGAAACGATGGCTTCCTTGCCAACGCGGACGATGTCGCGCAGCAGTGCCTCCACATGCTTCATCATCTGCAGCGACGACAGGCACAGCACCGTGTCGAAGGTGTTATCGCCAAACAGCGCCAGCCCTTTTTCCATATCCTGCTGGATCACGCGCACACCGCGCCTAGTGCTGGCCAGTACCTCGTCGTCGGCCAGCTCGATGCCGTAGCCGCTGCATTGCTTGTCGCTCTGCAGATAGTCCATCATCACGCCGTCGCCGCAGCCCAGATCCAGCACGTGCGCCTGGTCCTGCACCCAGTGCGCGATAAAGGCCAGGTCAGGCCGCGCGCCGTTCAAATCATTGAAATTCATACCTTGCCCTCGATTTCATTCCACACCTGGCCGTAATAGGCGCGCACCATATTCATGTAGCGCGGGTCTTCCAGCAGGAAGGCGTCGTGGCCGTGCGGCGCATCGATCTCGCCATAGGTAACCTGGCTACGGTTGCTGACCAGCGCCTGCACAATTTCACGGCTGCGCTCCGGCGAGAAACGCCAGTCGGTGGTGAAGGAAGCCAGGAAAAACTTGGCCTTCACGCCGGCCAGTGTCCTGGCCAGGTCGCCGTCATGCAGGCGCGCAGGGTCGAAGTAATCGAGTGCCTTGGTGATCAGCAGATAGGTGTTGGCGTCGAAGTATTCGCTGAATTTGTCGCCCTGATAGCGCAGGTAGGATTCGATTTCAAAGTCGACGCCGAAGTCGAATTTGTAGTCGCCCGATTTCGCCACGTCGCGCAGCTTGCGGCCGAACTTCTCAGCCATGTCGTCGTCCGACAGGTAGGTGATGTGGCCCACCATGCGCGCTACGCGCAGGCCGTTCTTCGGCACCACGCCATGCTCGTAAAAATCACCGCCGCGATAATCGGGGTCCGACAAAATCGCCTGCCGCGCCACGTCGTTAAACGCGATGTTCTGCGCCGACAGCTTGGCGGTCGAAGCGATCACCACGCAGTGGCGCAAACGGTCAGGATAGCTGATGGCCCACGACAGCGCCTGCATGCCGCCCAGCGAGCCGCCCATGACGGCGGCAAATTGTTGGATGCCCAGTTGATCGGCCAAACGCGCTTGCGCGGCGACCCAGTCCTCCACCGTCACCACCGGGAAGCTGGCGCCATATGGCTTGCCGGTGGCCGGATTGGTGTGCATAGGGCCAGTGGAGCCGAAGCAGGAGCCGAGGTTATTCACGCCGATGACGAAGAACTTGTTGGTGTCCAGCGGCTTGCCCGGACCGACCATATTGTCCCACCAGCCGGTGCTTTTCGCTAGTCCCTCATATTCGCCGGCCACGTGGTGCGAGGCGTTCAGTGCGTGGCACACCAGCACCGCGTTGGATTTGTCGGCGTTCAGCGTGCCGTAGGTTTCATACATCAGCATATAGTCGCGTAGCGACGCGCCGCTTTGCAGGAGCAGGGGCTCGGCAAAATGCATGGTTTGCGGCTTAACGTATCCCAGGGATGACATTGTTGATTGTGTTTTTATGGGGCGGCCCCGCGGGCCATCTATCAAGGCGGAACCGCGAGGGTGGGTTCCGCCACTTAGGGATGGCTACAAAATGCTCACAGCTAGGCGTGGCGCCGAAGACAGTACGCTAGTACGGCGAGGCGCCGCAACGACGCTGTGGGCATTTTGTAGCCATCCCGACTACATCAACTGTAATTGTTCGACCGCGTCTGCAATAACGTTGGGTTCCATCGAGCGCATGATCTTGCGGGTTTGCGGCATGATGCGCGCAAGGTCGCTGTTCAGGATTTCCTGCTTGACCGAGAGCAGTTGGGCCGGATGCATGGAGAACTCGCGCAATCCCATACCCAGCAAGAGGCGTGTCAATTTGACATCCCCTGCCATTTCGCCGCACACGGCGACGTCGATCCCGGCTTTATGCCCGGCCGCAATCGTCATCGAGATCAATTGCAGCACAGCCGGATGCAGCGGATTGTAAAGGTGTGCGACCTCATAATCAACCCGGTCGATCGCCAGCGTGTACTGAATCAGGTCATTGGTGCCGATCGACAGGAAGTCCATGCGCTTGACGAACATGGGCAGCGCCAGCGCTGCCGCCGGGATTTCGATCATGGCGCCGACATCGACGCCGTCATCAAACTTAATATTTTGCTCACGCAGTTCGGCCTTGGCTTGCGCGATCATGGCCAGCGACTGGTCGATCTCAAACGCATGCGCCAGCATCGGGATCAGGATGCGCACCTTGCCGAATGCCGAGGCGCGCAGGATGGCGCGCAGCTGCGTCAGGAAGATCTGTGGCTCGGCCAGGCAGTAGCGGATCGCCCGCAGGCCCAGCGCCGGATTGAGCGCCGTTTGCTCGCTCTGGTCGAGCGGCTTGTCGGCGCCGATGTCGAGCGTGCGGATGGTGACCGGACGGCCCTTCATCGCCACTACGGCTTTTTTGTACTGCTCGAATTGTTCGTCTTCCGATGGGATCTTGCTGTTGCGGCCCATGAACAGGAACTCGGAGCGGAACAGGCCCACGCCATTGGCGCCCGCCTCCATCGCGGCCGGGCAATCGTCCGGCAGCTCGATGTTGGCCAGCAGCGTGATCTCGGTGCCGTCCTTGGTGATGGCCGGGGTTTTCTTCAGCTTCTGCAGCTTCTTCTTGGCGCGCGCGGCGGCCTGCTGGCGTTCGCGGTACTGCTCCAGCACCAGCGCGCTCGGATTGGCGATCACCACGCCGGCCTCGCCGTCGATAATCAGCCAGTCGTCCTGGTCGATCAGGGTAGAGGCGCCGGACATGCCGACTGCCGCCGGAATATCCAGCGAACGCGCGACGATGGCGGTGTGCGAGTTCTGGCCGCCGACGTCGGTCACAAAACCGATAAAGGAACGGTCGCGGAATTGCAGCATGTCGGCCGGCGAGATATCGTGGGCGACGACAATCATCTGCGGCTGGAATTCATCCTCGCCGCCATCGGACTTGGGCAGCATTTGCTCGGTACCCAGCAGTACCTTGAGCACGCGCTCGGCCACTTGCTGGATGTCGGCCTTGCGCTCGCGCAGGTAAAGGTCTTCGATTTCATCGAACTGCGCCGACAGCTCATCGATCTGCGTCAGCAGCGCCCACTCGGCGTTGTAGTGGCGCTGGCGGATGATGTCCAGCGGTGCTTCCGAAATCATCGGGTCAGACAGGATCAGCGCATGCACGTCGATGAACGCACCCAGCTCCGTCGGAGCGTCCTTGGGCAGTTCATTCCACAGCGTTTGCAGTTCCTTGTGGACCGCAGCCAATGCCTGCTGCAGGCGCGAGACTTCGGCCTCGACCTGCTCTTCCGCCACCAGGTAGTGCTTGACGTCCAGCGCCGCCGGCGCCAGCAGGTGGGCGCGGCCGATCGCAATGCCGCGCGAAACCGGAATACCATGCAAAGTAAAGGAGGCCACCGGCGGGCCTGCCGGGAAACGGGGACGGCTGCGCTCCGCAGGCATTACTCGCCTTCGCCGAACTTGTCGTTGACCAGGGCGGTCAGGGCGGCGACGCAATCGCCTTCATCGTCGCCATCAGCTTCCAGCAGGACTTTGGCGCCCTTGCCAGCCGCCAGCATCATCACGCCCATGATGGATTTGGCGTTGATCCGGCGCGCGTTACGCGTCAGCCAGACATCGCTTTTGTATTTTGCTGCCAGTTGGGTGAATTTGGCGGAAGCGCGCGCATGCAAACCAAGCTTGTTAATAATTTCGAGTTCTTGCTGAATCATTTTTCTTTTATCTCAATCAGAGTGCGCATTGCTAAAAATTCGTCAGGATTATCCGACGCGTGTCCTGTTGTCGACGCGCACTGCTCCACTTTGCGCGCCCGCCAGAGCCATCTCCACCACCACGTCCAGCGTGTCGCGGCGGTAGGTGATGGCGCGCAGCAGCATCGGCAGACTGATGCCCGCGATAACCTCCACCCGGCCCGCATCGGCCAGCCGGTTACAGCAGTTGGCGGGGGTGCCGCCTTTGACGTCGGTGATCACCAGCACGCCCTCGCCGAGATCGAGACGTTTGATCGCCGCCGCCGCCAGCTCCTGGACTTCACCGAGGTCCTGGTCGGCGATCACGTCGATCGCTTCCAGTTGCTCGGTCGGACCACGAAACACGTGGGCGCAGGCCGCTAAAAAGGCCTGTCCCAGTGGTGCGTGTGTCATAAGTAGTATGCCTACCATATTGTTAAACCGCCAGTAAGGAATGAATAATTTCTTGTCAACGGCCCAGGGCTACCGCCGCCTCGACCGCATCGATGAAAGTCGCCGCCACCGGGAAGCCAGCTTGCTGGGTAATCTCCTGGAAGCAGGTCGGGCTGGTGACGTTCACCTCTGTTAAGAAATCACCAATAACGTCTAATCCTACCAGCAACAGGCCGCGTGCCGCCAGTATCGGGCCCAGCGTGTTGGCGATCTCGTAGTCGCGCTCGGTGAGCGGCTGCGCCACGCCGATGCCGCCGGCCGCCAGGTTGCCACGCACTTCGCCGTTTTGCGGAATGCGCGCCAGCGCAAACGGCACCGGCTTGCCGCCGATGACCAGGATGCGCTTGTCGCCTTTGACGATGTCCGGAATGTAGCGCTGGACCATGATGGTTTGCGTGCCGAGGTGGGTCAGCGTTTCGATGATGGAACCGAGGTTCATGCCGTCCGCCGTCACGCGGAAGATGCCGGCGCCGCCCATGCCGTCCAGCGGCTTGAGGATGATGTCGCCATGCTGCTTCTGGAAAGCGCGGATGCGCTGCTCGTCCGAGGTCACCAGGGTCGGCGAGGTGAATTGGCTGAACTGGGCGATGGCCAGTTTTTCGTTGTGGTCGCGAATCGCCGACGGCTTGTTGAATACTTGTGCGCCCTGCTTCTCGGCCAGCTCCAGCAGATAGGTGCCGTACACGTATTCCATGTCGAACGGCGGATCCTTGCGCTGGATGATGGCGTCGAAGTCGCCGAGATTGGTTTCCTTCGGCTCGGCCGCGCGGTACCAGTCGCTGCTATCGCCGGTCAGGGTGATTTCGGACACCTTGGCGCTGACCACGCCCTGCTCCACCGCCATGTCCTTCTGCTCGAAAGCGTAGACGGTGTGGCCGCGCTTGCCGGCTTCCACCATCATGGCGTAGGTGGAGTCCTTGTAGGTTTTAAAAGTCGACAGCGGGTCGGCGAGGAAGGCTATTTTCATTGCGTGTCCAGTAGAGGTAATGACCGATTTTAGTACACTTCCGGATTCGGATCAGTGCGCTCCATTTCCAGCGACGCCGCCAGCAAGGCCAAGCGCGCCACCACACCGTAGACGTAGAAGCGGTTCGGCGCGGCCGTACCCGGCTTGGCCTTCAAATCCGGCACCGCGTGCTGCTGCGCGAACGCCAGCGGCACGTACTGCGAGCCCGGCGCGTTCAGGTTCTGGTCGATGCCCTTCTCGGCGTGGATGCGGTAGAAGCCGCCCACGACGTAGCGGTCGATCATGTACACCACCGGCTCAGCCACGGCGCTCTCGATGCTCTCGAAGGTCGGCACGCCTTCCTGGATGATGAAGTCGGTCACTTCCTTGCCATCCTTGATGACGATCATCTTGTCGCGCTGGGCCTGGGTCAGGTCCTTGATCTCGGCCGAGTCCTTGATGGTCAGGATGCTGGTGCCGTAGGTGCCGGCGTCCGGCTTGACGATCACGAACGGCTTCTGGTCCTTGATGCCGTATTCCTTGTACTTCTTCTTGATCTTGGCCAGCAGCGCGTCAACGTTGGCGGCCAGGCATTCATAGCCTTCGCCGGTGCGGAAGTTGACCGCATCACACTTGGCGTGGAACGGATTCAGCATCCATGGATCGACGCCGATCAGCTTGCCGAACTTCTTGACCACCTCGTCATAGGCGTTCAGGTGGTTGCTCTTGCGGCGCAGCGCCCAGCCGGCGTGCAGCGGCGGCAGCAGGCTTTGCTCGTGGATGTTTTGCAGGATCTCAGGGATGCCGGCGGACAGATCGTTGTTCAGCAGGATGGTGCACGGATCGAAGTCCTTGAGGCCAACGCGGCGGCCATTCGGCGAGCGCACCAGCGGCTCCACTACCAACATATTCCCGTCCGGCAGCGGCAGCGGGGTCGGCTGGGTGATTTCCGGCGACAGCGAACCGAGGCGTACGTGCAGGCCGGTCTGGCGGAAAATCTGCATCAGGCGGGCCACGTTTTGCCAGTAGGTCGGGTGGCGCTGGGTAATTTCCGGGATCAGCAGCAGGTTGCGCGCGTCCGGGCAATACTTGTCGATGGCGGCCATGGCGGCTTGCACCGACAGCGGCAGCATTTCAGTGGCCAGCATATTGAAGCCGCCCGGGAACAGATTGGTATCCACCGGCGCCAGCTTGTAACCCGCATTGCGCATATCCACAGAGCAATAAAATGGCGGCGTGTGCTCCTGCCACTCGAGGCGGAACCAGCGCTCAATGGCGGGAGTGGCGGCGAGGATTTTTTCTTCTAGGTCGAGCAGCGGTCCACTCAGGGCCGTGACGAGGTGGGGAACCATGTTTACATCCTTATTACCGTGCGGACTATGCCAAATGAGGGCGAAAACCCTATTTTAAAGGCAGGCAATAAAAAAAGCGCCCCGTGGGGCGCTTTTTGGATACAACGCTGATGCAATGTTACTAATTAAGCATGGTAAGCCGACTCACCGTGGGTGGTGATGTCCAGGCCTTCGCGCTCTTCTTCTTCCGGTACACGGAGGCCGATGACGATGTCGACCAGCTTGTAAGCGATGACCGAGACGATGCCCGACCAGATGATGGTGGTGCCAACTGCGGTCGCTTGCACGATGACTTGGTCAACGATCGAGTAGTCAGCCGAAACTTTGTTGGCAACGTAGTCCATGATGCCTTGGCCGCCCAGCGACGGTGCAGCGAACACACCGGTCAGGATCGCGCCCAGGATACCGCCGACGCCGTGGACGCCGAACACGTCCAGCGAGTCATCTGCGCCCAGCAGGCGTTTCAGGCCGTTCACACCCCACAGGCAGACCACGCCAGCCAGCAGGCCGATGATCAGTGCGCCCATTGGGCCAACGAAGCCGCAAGCTGGGGTGATGGCTACCAGACCAGCCACTGCGCCCGAAGCGCCGCCCAGCATCGATGGTTTGCCTTTGAAGATCCACTCAGCGAAGACCCAAGCGACGGTGGCAGCAGCAGTTGCCAGCAGGGTGTTGATGAAGGCCAGTGCGGCGGTGTCAGCAGCTTCCAGCGCCGAACCGGCGTTGAAACCAAACCAGCCCACCCACAGCAGCGAAGCGCCGATCATGGTCATGGTGACCGAGTGTGGAGCCATCGACTCGCGGCCGTAGCCTACGCGTTTGCCCATCATGAAGGCGCCAACCAGGCCGGCCACTGCAGCGTTGATGTGTACCACGGTGCCGCCGGCGAAGTCCAGCGCGCCTTTTTGGAACAGGAAGCCGCCTTTGGCAGTTTCGGTGGCCAGGGTAGCTGCGTCTTTGATCGCGTCCGGACCGGTCCAGAACCAGACCATGTGGGCAATCGGCAGGTAGGCGAACGTGAACCACAGCACGATGAAGGCCAGCACGGCGGTGAACTTGGCGCGTTCAGCGAAAGCGCCGATGATCAGGCCGCAGGTAATCGCTGCGAAGGTCGCCTGGAACGCTACGTACACGAACTCAGGAATCACTACACCCTTGCTGAAGGTAGCGGCGTAGGCAAAGGCGCCCTTGGCCGGATCCCAGATGCCGTTCAGGAAGGCACGGTCAAATTTACCGATGAAGGCATTACCTTCGGTGAAGGCCAGCGAGTAGCCGTAGATGCACCAGAGCACAATGATCAGGGCGAACACCATGAACACTTGCATCAGGATCGACAGCATGTTTTTCGAACGCACCAGGCCACCGTAGAACAGGGCCAGGCCAGGGATAGTCATCAGGATCACCAGCAGGGTCGAGACCATCATCCAGGCGTTGTCGCCCTTGTTTGGCGTTGGTGCTGGAGCAGCTGGCGCCGCTTCAGCAGGCGCAGCTGGTGCAGCAGCGGCCGGCGCAGCGGCAGCCGAAGCAGCAGGGGCAGCGGCAGCCGGGGCCGACGCTTCAGGTGCGGCAGCGGCCGCAGCAACAGGAGCCGAGGCAGCAGGCTTGGCGTCCTGCGCGTACACGGGTGCAGCCAGCGCAAACAGGATAGAGACCCCAGCTAGCAAGCTCGTTATGGTTTTTTTCATTTCTCGTCGTCCTCTTAGAGAGCTTCGTTGCCGGTTTCGCCGGTACGAATACGGGTTACTTGTTCCAGGTTGTACACGAAGATTTTGCCGTCGCCGATTTTGCCGGTGCGGGCCGCGCCTTCGATGGCTTCGATGGCCTGCTCAACGATGGAATCGTCCACGGCCGCTTCGATCTTGGTCTTCGGCAGGAAGTCCACCACGTATTCCGCACCGCGATACAGTTCGGTGTGGCCTTTCTGGCGGCCGAAGCCTTTGACTTCGGTCACGGTGATGCCTTGCACGTTAATCGCCGACAGGGCTTCGCGCACCTCGTCAAGCTTGAACGGCTTGATAATGGCGGTAATCATTTTCATACGGTGCCTCGCTTAGAAGGTTTTGGAGATGAGCAGGACAGCACCGGTTTTACCCAGGTTCTTCCCGTTTCCGACGTAGGCTTCAGTGTCGGCATAGACCGCCGCCAATGCCACAGTCACTACGCCGAAATCTTTGGTGACGCCAACCTTGTAATCGGTGTAGCTGGCAGCGCCGTTGTTCTTCACGTTCTGGCGGCCGACGTGCAGGTTCAGGGTATAGCCGTCATACACTTCCTGGTTCAGCTGGCCGTCCACATAGCCGGAGTTCTTACTGTCGGCAAAGCCGAACAGGTTGGTGGTCGATTGCGAATATTTCAGCGAGAACGGACCGGCCGAAATCTGGCCATACAGTTCGAAAGTGTTGGCGCTTGGGCTCAGCTTGTTCGACGGGTAGTAGTAGTACAGGCCACCGACGTCGTAGCTAATGGTGTCGGTGATGTTGCCGCGTTTACCAGCGTACAGATCCCATTCGACGCTGCCGTCGCCGCCGCCGTCCTTGACCCACTTGATGGTCGACAGCCAGGTGCCGGCGTAGAAGCCGGTTGGGTTATTCACGTAATCAGCGCCGCCTTGCAGGGCTGGTTTCAGGCGGGTTTGCGATACGCCGCGGTAACGGTAGTCGCTGGCAACGGCAGCATTAAAGCTGACTTCGTTGTCGGGTTTCGCTTCAGGGGCGGGTGCCGCCTCTTCTGCGTGCGCCAAGGACGCGAATGCTAAGGTCAACGCTGCGATCAGGGTATAGTTCTTGGCCATTTTCATAATTGTTTTTCCTAGTGAGTTGAACTTGATTAGCAGATGCGGTTTAAAATCCTTGTTAAGCGAAGCAATGAAAAGCATTCATCAGCTTCTTTAGCAGAATGTGTGCCAGCTAATGTTGTCCAGCAAACAGCTGCCGTATCATCGATGACAACGGGCCTGCCCTGTCCAAAGTGAGAATTGCCACGAGCGCAATGAGGGATTTCGGCGGTTTCGCACCACATTAACGCCGACTCGCACCTTTATGGTGCAATGAGGACTTAACCAGATCAAGGAATATTATGGATATGAACACTTTTTTTAATGACTTGCAGAACAAAGTCAGCCAAGCCATCGAAAACTCACCAGCAAAGGACATTGAAAAGAACGTCAAGTCCATGATGACGCAGGGCTTCGCCAAGCTGGACCTGGTGACGCGCGAGGAATTCGATATCCAAACGCAAGTGTTGGCAAAAACCCGCGCCAAGCTGGAAGCGCTGGAAACCCGCCTGGCTGAGCTGGAAAGCAAGATTAAGTAATCAATCAAGTGCAGGACGTTTGTCCTGCCGCAAAGCGGCGCGGCGGACCTGGTTTACGCTGGCGGTTGGTCCCTCTAGTTCATCCGCCCCGTCATGAGCCTCGCCGTACTCAAAAGCCGCGCCCTGGCTGGCATGGAGGCGCAGGAAGTCAGCGTTGAAGTGCATCTGGCGAATGGCTTGCCTGCCTTCACCATCGTCGGGCTGGCCGATACCGAAGTCAAAGAAGCCAAGGACCGCGTCCGCGCCGCTATCCAGAATGGCGGCTTTGAATTTCCTGCCCAGCGCATTACCGTCAACCTCGCGCCGGCTGATTTGCCCAAAGAATCCGGGCACAGGTTAGTTACCAATGCTGAATTCCACATGATTAGTTTGTCGAATCATGGACATTCTTGCCCGTCAACAGACATGAAGCGCCTGAATACTCATATAACTGCGTATTCTCATCAGAGCGGTCACTGATTGGCTTCGAAGTCCAGCTCGAACAAACACGCGGCAGCGCTCTGACGTAGGTCGCCGGCGTAGCGATGCCCACCAGTGCCAGATGACGTCGCACTTCTTGACGTGGTATTCAGGCCATTCCTCATTGACGGTGATGTCGCCCTCAATGAAGGATAGGCCAAGCAAACTTCACAGGTGAGGTGGGTTTATTGTCATACATGCAGCTATAATTCTTTACACCATTCTTATTTATCGAAATGTATGAAGTCGATCAGGGCACATGTACACGACTTCCGCTCAATAGATGACAGCGGCGAATTTGACGTAGGCGAATTAACCTGTCTCGTTGGAAAAACAAGGCTGGGAAGACCGCCATTTTGCGAGCGCTGCATGGCTAAGGCGCGACAGATGGTTTTACCTACGAAAGATTCGCGACTACCCGCTACGCTAGCGTCAAGCAGATAGAAGCTGCCGGCAAACTTCTTACCACAAGCGTTCCTGATTTTGGTCATTACGTGCCTGCCGAATGGTTGATGCGAAATCTCTCAGTACTGGACGGCGACACCTGACGTCAAGGCCTCCCTTGAGAGGTTCGAAGCGGTGTTTAAGACGATCAATAGTTTGTTGGCTGGGCCTAATTAAGTTCAGATGCTCGGCTTCGAAAGTGATACGGGACTAAAGCCAAATATGATCAATGACAAGGGTCAAGAGGAAACACGCCAGACAATCAGAATTGATAAATTGCGTGCCTCGAAAGCAGGTCATGCTTTTCACGAGGCTTGGGCAGCGCGAACTGCACTGGAACTTCTTCCGCCATTGACGAGCTTGACCGCCATTACGCTGGAAGGCTTAGATATAGAGGACGAGAAGACGTTGGGCGACGACGCCGTGGAAATTGCTGATCTTGTTCGCTACTACGGTGCCACTGATATTGCTCACGCTCGTCAAGTTGTAGTGGTTCAGTTCAAATACTCTATCGCTAAAGCAGATTCGCCAGTACGCGCCGTTGATTTTGAACAAACACTTAGAAAATTTGCCATCACCGATGCTCAATTACGGACGCAGCATGGCGATGAGCATGTCCTTTCCGTTGTCAAATACGAGTTCGCCACCAACCGACCAGTTCATGAGAATCTGGATCGGGCATTGTCCATGTTGATAAGTGGCGGCGAGATGTCTGGAGACCTGAAAAGCCAAGCTGACCGTATTCGACTGGCATTGGCTGCCTATTCCTTCCCAATTGCCGAGCTATTGCGACGAGTTGATTTGGTCGGAGGGAAAGGCACTCTGAAGCAGGCAGAGCATTCCGTTGCGACTATGCTGGCATCCTGGAGTGAGCCGAGCGACCCGGATGCGGAAAAGCGCTTGCTCAAGTTACGAAGCCTTGTAAGGGATAAAGCGGGGCCCGGGAGCGAAACGGATAAGCGAATTGATCGTATCTCCGTTTTGGCCGAACTCGGCGTAGATCATGAGGATCGACTTTATCCAACTCCCGATGCGTTCCCCTATGTTGATGTGGTCGTCCAACGCGCTGTGCTCGACGACCTTGTAGCTTGTGCTCGAACTGTCGGGGCACCGGTTGTAGTTCATGCAGCTGGAGGAATGGGAAAGACGGTTCTTATGCAGGGGCTCGCTGAGCGTTTGAGCAATGATGGTCCGGTTGTTTTATTTGATGGATTTGGTGCCGGTCGCTGGCGAGATCCTGCCGACGGACGACATTTGCCAGAGCGAACACTGGTGCATTTGGCGAACCTACTTGCTGGCGATGGGTTGTGCGATATTTTGCTGCCATTGTCTGATATAACCGGTTTGGTTAGGGCGTTCCGTCGACGAATTATCCAAGCTGTTGGGACAGCGCGTTCGGTTCGTGCCGGCGCATCAGTGTCTTTAATCTTGGACGCTATCGATCACGCTGCGATTGCGGCGATCGAGACGGCCACAAGTTCCTTCGCCCATCTACTTTTGCGTAGTCTGACCGCCGATCCAATTGAGGGGGTGCGTGTCATCGTATCGTGTAGAACAGAGCGTTTGGAGCTTGCGGTTGGGGGCATGTTATATCGGCCTTTTTCTATCCCACTGTTCACAGAGGTGGAAATACGTACTCTCGTCGCCAAACGTATTCCGGATGCATCCTCTGTTGAGGTTGCGTCTCTGTCCATGCGATCAGGTCGGAATCCTCGTTGTCTCGACAGCTTGATCACAACAGGGCGGCCCTTTGATCTATGGGCCTCTCCTGATGCCCTTGGTGAACCCAATGAGTTGCTTGATACTTTGCTGCGGAAGCGTCTGGCCGATGCACGTGAAGCGGCCCGTATTCGCGGTGCAAGTGACCGGGATATCGATCTGCTGCTGGCAGGAGTGGCTCTGCTGTCGCCGCCTGTGCCAATAGAAGAGCTGGCAGCCGCACACGAGATGATTGCGGAGCAGGTGGAAAGTTTTGTAGCTGATCTTTATCCGCTAATCGAACGAACTCCACATGGACTAATGTTTCGGGATGAACCGACGGAGACATTAATTCGAAAGAATTATGGTAACGATCAAGCCGCACGAGATCAGATAGTAAAGATTCTTCAGGAGCGACAAGTTGAATCAACCTATGCAGCGCGCGCGTTGCCGGGTTTACTCACTTCACTACGCTACGCTGACCAGTTGATCGAACTGGCCTACGACCTGCGCGTACCAAGTGGAGTTTCACTTGTGAGCATACGAGAGATTCGGTTGTCGCGTATTACTGCGGCAATCGTGTTAACTGCTGAAAGAGAAAAGTTCGACGATCTGTGGCGCCTGTTCATGGAAGCATCTTTGGTGGCAGCTGGACATGAGCGATCTGATCGACTGCTATATGAGTACCCTGATCTAGCTGCGATATCCGATGATCCCGATGCGCTGCGGCGCTTGTCTATGACCAAGACTGGATGGCCTGGCGGCAAGCATGCCGCACTAGCGATCGCGACGTCATTTATGGGCAACTATGAGGAAGCTCATCGCCATGCTCGTCGATCAATTGATTGGTTCAATTGGTCGGTGCAAAAGAAGCGTAACATTGGCGAAAGACAAAGCAACGTATCGAATTATTTTGATGATGTTGGATTTGCATATGTCGCGATGCTAACAGGTAGCGACTTTAAAGTGGCCAAATTCTTTAGCTCACGAGGAGAGGGAGCAAGCTTTTTAAAGTTTCGGGATCTGTTTGATCTGTTGGATCGGCATCGTCATTCTCCGCATCCTCCTGTTATGCAAATGGAAGCTCGTTTGTCGCGGTGCCGTTTGTCTGTCAGATCGCTATACGCAGCGGCACTCTACTTCACAAACCAAACCGACCCTCACACAAAAAAAATACTCAAGGTGCTCGCAAAAGCTCCTTCTGCTATGGAGAAAAGTGCTGGACTTAGCGCCGCGTGCATTTTCGCTGCTGCTCGTGCGGCGGGACTTGGCATGGATGTTGAGGCGCGAAGCATACTTTCTGGGACTGTTCTCAAATTAGAATCCGTCTACGATTATTCCACTGCGTATCCATTGGATAGCGCAATTCATGTATCGGTTCTAGCTGCCGGCATCAGTGCTGCACTGTCTGGACGGCAGGCGGCATTGATCGACTTTTTGCCCAATGAGTTGGTCGAGCTGGTGCCGCCGAGTGCTAGGTCTCGTGGAAACAGCGCGTGCATCGCAGCGCTTAAGGAGAAACTTACGGCTCGGACTTATGACGGCAAGCGCTTACGGCGCAAACGAAAGGCCCTGAATGAGGAGACAAGGTCGAGCTATTCTCGGGCATTCGACAGCCGCATTTTTCCTCTATTGATTTATGCACAGCATGTTGCATTTATCATTCGACCTCCATTAGGAAAAAAGCGCTGCGAAATGTTGACTGAAGCAATTAATCAACTCAGGCGTGACGTTGATAAAGCCTCAAATTATCCGTATCGGGATGGGAAGGCATACGCTGCTAGAACTGGTTTGCGCATAATTTTCGATATCGCCGATGCCTTAGGAGCGCTCGATGAGATAGTCACGAAGAGTTTAGTTGATTGGATTATCAGCGTACCTGGGATTTACACTCCTGAGCTAATCTATTTGATCACAAGGCTTTCGCGCGATCCCAAATGTCTTGATGCAGCACTGGATCTTGCGGCACATGCAGATGCTCAAATACAGCACGATACTGATGTCAGCTCCAGGGTTAATTCATACGGTGATCTTGCCCGTGCTGTCTGGCGTGTTGGCGTTGAGGAGGCCGCAGCTTATTTTAAGCAAGGACTTGATCTTGCCGGCGCTATTGGCTCCGACGACTTCCATCGTACCAATCATTTGTTAGCGATCGCCGGCCGCTATTGCGGCCCTGAGCTTCCAGCCGAGGCATCGCATACACTTGCACGGATTCTGGAACTGAATCAACATGAAGATGGCAAATTCCCTTGGATCGAATACGCTCAAGCAATGGTACCTACGTCAGGTCTGGCAACACTAGCGAAACTTGCGCGGCAAGATGATCGGGGTGCTGCGCGCTTTGGATTATCGCTGGGACCTGCTCTTACAGTTCTCGTTCGCAATTCCAAATTGTCAGCTGAGACTGCCGCTGCATTACTTGGATTAGCCTCGCCGGTTGAGACTTGGACTTGGAGCCTCTCGGATTTCGCATCGGAGATTGTGGGGCGTTTAAATCCTATACGAAAAGAGTGGTTCTTCAAACTGTTGCTGATCGAAATTGACCGACAGGATCAATTGTCTCCATCGAAAAATACGATCGATGGTTTGGCAAAGCTTGCCGTAGAAAATCTTGCACCTGACTCCACATCGCTGTCGCGGATTAAAGCGCTGCAAAGACGGCTCCAATCCGATTCGGAATTAAGTACTACAGCCCTCCCTGTGGATACACAGCAGGCGTCAACGCTTTATCCAGTGGATTTCAGTGATCCGGATGAAATCGACCGACAAATCCTTAGCAGAGGAGAGGGCGATAAAGAACGTCCATGGCCTGCACAAATATTGTCGAGGATGGCCAATCAGATCAGCACTCCATCTGATCGTCTCCGCTACGTGCGTGCAGTTGTCGAAATTAGTGCGGCTACACTTGCCGATAAAATCCGAGCATTAGACGACTATCTTCCTGAGTGGGAGAGATCTTCACGAGCAATGCGCGATGAGTTGCCAACGCTTGGGCTTCGTTTAGCCAAGAAGCATGCGGCTGAACTCGCTGGCTCTGATTATGAGGCGTCAATTGGCTGGACTGGGATAGAGCAATATTTTCACTCCAGTCCGAAGTCACTTGTCCAGCAGGCGGTGATGGCATTGCGTGATTCGGCGGAAAACCTTAGCGGCGATAGTTGGCTACTACTCGCGTCGAAGCTTGCATCTGAAGTAAGTCCACAGGCTTTTGCGACAGGACTGGAGCGCTTTTTAACTAATACCGGAGAAAAGCTTCCAAACGAAGTTGGTGATGGACCTTGGCGAGTGGGTTTCCAAGTGGCTGCGGATGAGGCGACGTTTCTTGCGTCCTTGTTGTGGGCAAGACTGGGACACCCTGTCGCGTCAATGCGTTGGCGAGCTGCACATGCAGTTCGCCGCTTAGTGGCAATAGAGCGCTTTGATGTTGTCGATGCACTTTTGACGCGCTTTAAATTCGATTCAGGTCTTCCATGCGCCGATGCCAAGCTTCCATTTTATGCGATGCATGCCCAACTTTGGCTACTGATTTCTTGTGCTCGTATTGCCAAAGATTCCGCTCAAGGCTTTGTTAAGCACCGCCCTATATTTGAGGAGATTGCATTTTCAACGACTTTCCCGCACGTTGTTGCACGTGCTTTTGCAATGGACGTCCTTCGAAAGTTAGAGCCGTTGATAGGGGATGATGAGCGTGTGTTGCTCCGATCAAAATTATCGGTCGCAAATCGATCGCCGTTCTCTCCAATCACTCGGACGGAACTTGGAGAGCTCTGTTATCGCGCCAGACCCGATTCTCGGCCGGAAGAGGATAGTGCGTTTCGTTTGGAATACGATTTCAATAAATACCAAGTCGCACGGCTATGTAGAGTGTTTTCCTGCCCAGGCTGGGAAGTTAGCGACCGAATTAATGTTTGGGTAAAACGTTGGGATAACAAAATCGGCAGTATGTATGAGTGCCCGCGGTCTGGCAATGACGATTATGAGAGCGGTTCATCATCGTCTGTGCCGGCACGCGATCGCTACGGCGGTTATCTCGGATGGCATGCCTTGATGCTTGTCGCTGGAGAGTTGCTTGCAACTCGCGCTATCGTTGATGATCCGTGGGATAAAGAGGTCTGGGCACATTTTCTGGGGTCCTATACATTGTCACGTGACGATGGGGAGTGGATTTCAGATCTGACAGATCTGTTCCCAATAGATATCGCGGATGTCGCTGAGTTGCCTATGCCGGAGCCTGGCCAAGCCAGCACTCTGCGGGAAGATCGACGGCTTCTATTGCCTCTGCTAGGCGTGTCGGATGGTATTGCCATTGGCGAAAACCTTTTAGTCTCAGGACGTTGTTCGCCTGGATCAGGCCTAACGTTGACGGTCCAAAGCGTGATCGCCAACGATCATGACGCTAAGGCGACAGCCATGGCTTGGCTATCTGCAGATCAGACATTTCGCTGGTTGCCTCATGATAAATCAGAGATCGCTCGCCACTTCGGACGCCAAGGGCACACTGTGCGACCTTGGCTTGAAGGGATGGAGAATGCAGAGTACAACCTTGATCAGCATGATAGTTACGGTGCCAGTAGTGCACTGGACCGACCATTTCCGGCTCGGTGGACACAAAAGAAACTAGGTTTAATTCAGCGTGACCCTGTAGTGAGATCATGGCGAATCGAAGACAGTCCCGCTTACTTTGCGCAGGCTTGGGGCGCTGAGGGAGGTCGTGGCGAGTATGCATGGAGCAAAACGGGTTCTCGCTTATTTGTCACCAAGGATGCTTTGCTGACTTTACTACAATCATGCAGGCGTACGCTTGTCCTATCGATCCTGATTCGGAAATATTACAGTGCTAAGTCAGACGGACACAGTGGAGATAGCGGATCCTTTAGCTATCGTTCGTTGATTATTGTCGTAAAAGAGAACGGCGAAATCTGGGTGCCGCGCGGGATTAGCGCAGACGCAAAAAAAGCAATTGCCGTACTCAGCACAGATCGCCAGCGCGACTTCTATCCAAGATTTCGCGCTATTGCTGGACTGCCGGACGAGTGGGAGTTAAAGCGTAGTGAAAGGCAATTCACAGCGGTGCAAATTCAGATGTTGAATAAACTGTATGGAAGTGGTGAGTAGATCAATGGTTCGCTGGCCTGCAGGTATTTCGCTGCCGTCTTTTCTTTACCACAGCAGACGCCGTCTACTCGCTGACGCTCAACATTTCGATATGCTAGCAAACACGACACTTAAGCAGCAGTGTGCGCTGCAACAGATCCATGAGGACTTGCAGAAATCGGAATTCGAAGCATCTTTAGGGCACGGTCGCGGCGTTCGCAAGAACTAGGAAGGCGGGGGCAAACTGAGAGGTTCAATCCAGCCAGCGAACGAACACTCTTCTGACCAGAGCAGTGATCGCACCTACAAGTACTCAGTCAATTTTTGAAAAACATAGACAATAAATTTCAATTTCCTGTATCTTTCACGTTTCGTGAAAACTTCAATTTATTGAAAAAACTCTGTGGTTTTCATAAAATTGGCACATTCACGGATCGTGAAAATGGGAGAAAATTGAATGAGTCAGTTCGCATATGCGTCAGAGCAGACCTTGCTATCTAACGCGCTCGAAGCCCTCTGGGATACAACCCACATCCGAGGCAATGTGGTCGAGACTGAGTCAAAAGTTGCTGATGACTATACAGCGGATGCCGTGGTAGATCTTGTAGTGGATAAGCGATTTCATCGTTACTTTGTGGAGTGCAAATCTTTCATTGATCGGAAAGCACAACTTGATCAAGTTAGCCTTCGGCTCAGGCACATCGGCTCCCTAGCCATGCTAGTAACTGAATACGTCAGTAAGGAGCTTGCGTCACACTGCCGCACCATTGGGCTCCAATTTGTTGACGGGCACGGGAACGCCTACCTACGGGCGCCGGGCATGTTCGTTTTTTCAACAGGTGAGAAAAACGAACGCAGGCATCCTTCATCCAAGACTGCCAGAGGCCTAACAAACGCGGCAGCACTGCGCGTAGTTTTCACCCTACTATCGAAGCCAAAGTTAATTAACTCGACGTTCAAGGAAATAGCGCTGATCTCACGAGTTTCGTTGGGTACTGCACACAATGTTTTCGCGGATTTGGAGCAGCGAGGCTATCTAATTCTCGGAGCTAAAAATGGTCGAAGATTGCTGGAGCCAAAACGCCTCTTGGAAGAATGGGCGACCAATTTCCCCACTACCCTTCGGGCCAAGCTCGACAGCAATCGCTTCAGTTCTCCCGATCCCCACTGGTGGAAAAAAGTGAACATCACGGATTTTGACGCGTCATGGGGATCAGAGGTGGCTGCGGCAAAGATGTTCAAACACCTGAACCCATCAAGTCAAACGATATATGTTGAAGAAGAGAATATGCGCTCTGCAGTCAATGCACTCGTGAAGAGTTTTCGCTTAAGGCCTGATCCATTGGGGGAGATAGAAATCGTCGAAAAATTCTGGTTCTCGGATCTTGAAACTGAACCCGGCATCGCCCCTCCAGTGCTCGTATACTCCGATCTTCTATCGCTAATGGATCCTAGAGCAAAAGAAACTGCCATAATTATTAAGGAGAAATTCATTGAGCACACGTTCAATCAGAACTGACCGTCCTATCGATCCGATCACGGTGGAGATACTACGAACGGTCGCAGTTGCAGCCGAAGCAGAAGGGATCGCCCATATGCTCGTAGGTGCAACCGCGCGTGATGTATTGCTTACGCATGTGTTCGGAATGGAGGTCCGACGCGCAACACACGATGTTGACTTTGCAGTTGCAGTAAAGGACTGGGATCAATTTGAAGCACTGCGCGCAAGACTCGTAGCTCAAGGTACATTCAAAGATGGAGGTAGAGCAAGGCAGCGTCTGTATTACAAGGGTGCCGATGGCATGTACGACTACCCAATCGACTTAGTCCCATTTGGCGAGATATCGAAAGGCACCAACGAAGTAGCTTGGCCGCCTGACTTGAAGACGGTCATGAACATTGCCGGCTACGACGATGTACTTGCCGCTGCGGAATCAGTGGAAGTCGCTCCTGGCTTTATCCAAAAAATCGTTTCGATAGCAGGACTGGCGATCCTCAAGATAGTCGCTTGGTCAGATCGTGGAAGAGAAAATCCCAAAGACGCGCTAGACCTCATCTTCCTTATAGATACCTATGCTGCAGCTGGAAATTTAGACCGGATCTACAATGACGACCAAGTTATCGAGGCGGGCGGCCATGACCCCGATAATGCAGGTGCCTATTTGCTAGGCCAGGATATCCGGCACTTGGCAAGTGCATCGACACTCGATGTGTTAAAAAAAATCATCGACAATGACTTCGAAAGGCTTACCTTAGAAATGATGAAACCTCTGCGGCATATCGAGAACATTGAGGAACGAGTGACGTTGCGATTGCAACTGCTACAGCGAGCACTCGCTTAGCTGGCTCCGTCTGGCGCCACGCGCACCACCACATGACCGTCGCGGCTGCGTAACTGGCTGGTCAGGCGGCGATTGGCCAAGCGTTTGGCCGCCATCAGCGATGTCGCATACACCTCGCGCGGACCGGGATACAGACGCTGGCTCAGCATGCGTTTCAGTTGCAACATGTCCGGATGTGAGATATGCCAGCTCGGTATCACCCAGGCCTGCGGACGCAGTGAACGCACGCGTTGCGGCGAGGCGCCTTCCTGTTCGACGGCTAGTGAAACCGCCGTGATCACATAGATCAGGTCGTTAAACGAGACGTCGGTGCGCACCGCGCCGCTCGTCTGGGCTTGGCGCAGCAACGTCAAACCGATATCGCCCACCGCTCCGCAGCCAGGCGTAACACTTTGCAGCACCATGCCGATCGACGCCGCCAGGCCCCGATAAATATTGATGTGGCTAACTCCTAAGCTAGCACCCTCACCCGCCTCCTTTTCCTCGGTCATTTGCATCACGAGATAGGCCTTTTATTCCTATTGGCTTATGGGTGCCATTTTCAGCGGTAAGTTCGATGACATTTGACGGAATCATCGACTCCAACAGAGCTACTCTCCGTACGAGTTCCAAAATCGTCGCATCCGCCTCCACCAACAGAGACGCACATTTATCGCGTTCTAAGATGAGCGCAGCTACACGGTCCTGCAAATGCTGATTCTTGTTTCGCTGGCCAATCATTTTCTGGCGGCTTGACGTCTCGCGAGGAAGCGATGAATCACGAAGCCATGACTGAATTTCTCTGACTAGAAGAGGATATCGAGCCTTTTTGAGCGCCGACGGATCACAGCCAGCTTCTTTTGCGACGTTATTCTGTGAGACCCGCGCGCCTTGCGCTAACCGAATCGGTTTTCCTTCCTTTAGCCTAGAAAAAGCGTCCCGAAAAGCTTTTTCTGCTCGGCTGTGGGATGCATCGTTATTGGGTTCTAAGGACATTGAGCGCGTTCTCTAACGAGCGCCGCTGGGCTTCCAACGACTGTTGGTAGGGCGAACCAACTTCGGCATGTTCGAGCCGTTCGTCAATCGTTTGGAGTAGACGTTGAATACGTTGAAGCCGCTCGCGATCAAACAGTGCGTCTGCGCATGGGCCCTTGTTATCACCGCCGCCACACCGCACGATATTATCGATCCCCCCATATTCGCAAGATCCGGTTTTGGTACAGCCGCCGAGTAAGGTTTTGCGCCACGCAACCCGGCCGGCCTTTGATGCAGCTAACAGCTTTTTATCGTCGCTTTGCGTAACTAGCTGCAAAATGATTTGTTTCCGTGCCGCCCCATAAGGACTTACAAAACGGTCAGAGAAAAGTTGAGCCAGTTCCATCCCCATCAGCTCATACATAGTCCGAATATATTCCGCGCGTGCTTCTCTATTTATCGACAAGCGCGAATATCCTTGCCCGTAGTAGAGGCTACTAGATAGGATGCTGTGCTTTAGTTGGTATTGAATCGAAAAGTTGGAAACAAGACCTGATGCCTGCATATTCACGGCACCGGTTCGTCGCAACTGATGCCATGAAAAATTCCACATTTTTCCAACTCCAAACCGCTCCTCATCGAGCGTCGGCGTTATAAGCTTTGCCAAGTTCCAATCTTCCTGGGTCACACGCAACTCCGAGGGGTCAAACAGTTTGGGGCAACAGTCGAGGAGATCAGTATAGGATGGATAATTCACCTTTTCAACACGCTCCCCGTTCACGCTTCGATGAGTCCAAGGCTCGCAGACAGTCTGGATAAGCCTGGGACTGCTATCCTGAGGCCTCTCGCCGCATGCTTCGCGCAATTTCTGACGCAAGCTGGCGATGATTTGTAGCGCCCTTACCGCGACCTCTACCGACGGCGAGGTGACCCACCGCGCATCGTCATCATGGACTGTTTTAGTTGTTTCGCCGCAGAGCATAGCAACCTCACCTAGTCTCTCATCATCTTCGAAGCGGAGACAATCCAACGGCAGAGACCATGCCTCTTGGACACGCATTAAGGAGAAGTTGAGCACATAGGCGAGTCCGGCCCTGCTCACTGCGGTTAGATAATTGCTAAACGCATAAATGGGCAAGTTCTTGCCCCCCTTTTTTTTAAACGAGTACCAGCGGAAGAGTAGCTGATCTATCCCACACTCCTTGGCAATTTGGCCAAACGCCCCTCTGCTTCCGCAAGACCGACGGTAAATTCCGCTTTTATTCTTCGCCGCAGTGAGGGACCCGTAATCCCTTGCGTAAGCGTCCAAGGTTTTCTGATAACAAGCCCGGATCTGATCAGCATTCAGACAGAATTCGTCCAGCATCTCTCGCAACCGGCGAATTTGGTAAGTCCAGATGCGAGGAGGGACATAAGGGGTCTGCGCCTTATCCGGTGGAGCCGGAAGGCTTTTTGCCAAGCACCGCAGTGCATCGAGATCCAGCAGCATGAACCCTAACAGATCGCGCTGCTCGTACAGTGTTAAGTTGCACTGAAAATTGACCCACTTTCCCCACGAATTTGCAACTGAATCTGACCCACGTTAGTAGCACAATTCCACCTGTCTTATCGGCAGGAGATCGGAGTGATCAACGTGGCTCTACTCG
>NZ_WWCN01000029.1 GCF_009857445.1 Duganella flavida | reverse complement strand
GGCCGCGCCATCGCACGCTGAGCCGGCGCCGGCAGTCGTCGCGCCACGCCCACCGGCGGCCACACCGGCTGCGTCGGATGACGATTCAATGGCCTGGTTCGACGACGCACCGATGCCATCGCCGTCTGCTGCGCCAGTGCGCCCGGTCACGCCGCGCCCAGCGCAAGCTGCAGCCGTGAATCCGGCGCCAGCCGCGCAGCGTCCGGCCCACGGTGCGTTATCGCGTCCTGCGCCAGCGGCTCCGCGCGCGGCCGAGGACTTCGCCACTCCTGCCGACGAATCCACTGCATGG
Source organism: Duganella flavida (assembly GCF_009857445.1). GTDB lineage: Bacteria > Pseudomonadota > Gammaproteobacteria > Burkholderiales > Burkholderiaceae_D > Rugamonas > Rugamonas flavida. Next base: position 36,519 of record NZ_WWCN01000029.1, on the reverse strand, counting down.
TTCGATGATGCGCCTGCTCCGGCCCGCGCCGAGCCGGTCAGCGATGAAGCCATCGCCGCGATGGACTGGGACACCCTGAAATCCGCCGTCGCCAGCTGCACCCGCTGCGCGCTATGCGACGCGCGCCGCAACGCCGTCAACGGCCGCGGCGCCGGCAACGCCATCTGGATCGCCCTCAGCGGCGCGCCATCGCGCCTCGACGAAAAAGAGGGGCAAACCGTCGCCGGCGAGGCCGGCCAGCTGCTGCACAACATGCTGAAAGCGATCGAACTCCAGCCGGACGCCGACGTCTACGTCACCAACGTGGTCAAGTGCCGCCCATCGACGCCGGATGGCGCCGACCGCAATCCAAGCGCCGAGGAAGTGATCGCCTGCCGGCCATTCCTCGACCGCGAGCTGGCGCTGACCGGCGCGCGCATGGCCATGACTTTCGGCCAGCTCGCAGCCAAAGGCCTGATGATGGGCCCAGCCGCACGCGGCAAGGTGATGCACTATGGCCAGCAACAACTGCCAGTAGTCGCCACCTACCACCCGGACGACCTGCTGCGTAAACCGGAAGACAAGGCCAAAGCCTGGGCCGACCTCTGCCTGGCGAAAGCCAGCCATGCCTGACCAGCCGCCCGGCAGCTATCAAGCTTTGTTTGAAAGCCGCTGGCCGCACCTGACCAATCCTCATGTGCGCGCGCTGGCCTGGCTGCTGGATGCGCCCGACCTGCTCGACCCCGCCTCGCCGCACTGGGAAAATCGCATCGCCTCGCTTGGCCCGGTCTCGCCGCAAACCGCCAACTGGCTGGCCGCACTGGAGCTAGATCCCGCGCCGCTGCAAGCCGCCCTCGGCGACAAGCACTACTCGCGCCTCGGCCTGTACGCCGAAAAGCTGATGGCCTTCTACTTCAGGGAGCAAGGCCAACTGCACGCTCACGGCCTGCAAGTCCGCGCCGATCGCACCGACACCATTGGCGAATTCGACTTCCTGCTCAACGAAGGCGATCATCTGGTTCACATTGAATTCGCCACCAAGTTCTACCTGCTCGACGCTAACAGCACCACCGCCGGCTTCAACGGCCTGATCGGCCCTAACCTGGCCGACACGCTGGGCGTCAAAATGCGCAAAATCTTCGACAAGCAACTGTCGCTGGCCAGCCATCCGGCCGCACAGGCTTTGCTGCCGCTGCCCGTCACCCGCGCGCAGGCGCTGGTCAAAGGCTGGCTGTTCTACCCAAGCGATGTGCCGCCCATGCCCGGCATCTCGCAACAGCACTGCCATGGCTTCTGGATGACGCAAGCGCAGGCGCAGCAACTGCCGCAGCAGCACTACACCATCATGCCGCGCCTGCAATGGCTGGCGCCGCTGAAAACCCAAGACGGTATGGACCAGCCGCAGCTGCTGGCCGCGCTGCAAGACATCACCGCGCCCGTCATGGTCGCGGCGTTGAAGGAAGTCGGGGAGTGGCTGGTAGAAGAGCGCCGGGGATTTGTGGTCCCCGACAGCTGGCGCGCGCAGGCCGCGCAGCGCCGAGAAGAAGGCGTGCTGCCGGCTTAGTGCTTGGCCTCGCCGATCAGCGAGACCGAATCGAACTCGCGCTGGTTGGCTTTGTGACGGCGCATGATGTACAGCATGGTGCCCGCCAGGAACAGGCCGAACAGCATGATAATCACATCCAGGTTCAGGTGCGCGCGCAGCATCAGCGAGTACATCGCCAGCATGGTCAGGATCGACAAATTCTCATTGAAGTTTTGCACCGCGATCGAGTGGCCGGCGCTCATTAGCACGTGGCCGCGGTGCTGCAGCAGCGCGTTCATCGGTACCAGGAAGAAGCCGCCCAGCAGGCCCACCAGGATCAGCAGCGGATAAGCCACCTTTACCGAATTCACCATGGTCATGCACATCACGATGACGCCCATGGCGATGCCGACCGGGATCACGGTCAGCGAATTGCGCAGCGAAACGAAGCGCGCCGAAATCACTGCACCGGCGGCCACGCCTATCGCTACCACGCCAACCAGGCTGGTTGACTGTTCGTAGCTCAGGTGCAGCGTGCGGTTGGCCCATTCGAGCACGATGAATTGCAGGGTCTGCGCCGCGCCCCAGAACAGGGTGGTTACGCCCAGCGAAATCTGGCCCAGCTTGTCTTTCCACAGCATGCTGAAGCAGTTGGCAAAATCGCTGATCAGTTTGATTGGATTGCGTTCCTGGTGGCCGTACACGCAGCCGGTCTCAGGGATGCGGGTATTGAACAGCGCCGCCACCATGTAGATGCCGACCACCACGCACAGCGCCGCTTGGGTTGGGGTCTCGATGCCAGTGTCGATCAGTGGCATGTCAAAGCCCAGCAGGAAGGACGATACGCGGCCACCGACCAGCGCGCCGCCCATCACGGTGCCAAAGATAATTGACAGCACGGTCAAGCCTTCCACCCAGCCATTGGCAGCGACCAGTTTTTCGGCCGGCAGCAATTCGGTGAGGATGCCGTACTTGGCCGGCGAGTACACGGCAGCGCCAAAACCGACGATAGCGTAGGCCAGCAGCGGGTGGACGTGGGCAAAAATCAGCAGGCAACCGCCAACCTTGATCAGGTTGGAGATGAACATAACCTTGCCTTTGGGCATCGAGTCAGCAAAAGCGCCGACAAATGCTGCCAACAGCACGTAAAAGAGGGTAAATGAAAGCTTGAGGAGCGGCGTAATCCACCCTGGTGACTTCATGTTGACCAGCAGGTCGATAGCAACAAACAGCAGCGCATTGTCCGCGAGGGACGAAAAGAACTGCGCTGCCATGATGGTATAGAAACCACGATTCATTCTGGGATAGCCTGAAAACTTATCTGGCTTGCTTTATACCATGCTTTGTTCGTATCCCCAAGAATTGAGCGGTGCGTCCCGGTCCGCTCTTGGTAGAATGGCGGCTTCGTTTATCACGCAGAAGATGTCGTATGCCTAGGCCTATCCTCGCAACAATTCATATTGATTCCATGAAGCATAACTTGGCGCTGGCCAAGTCCAAATCGCCCGGCGCCAAGGCCTGGGGCGTGTTGAAGGCGAATGGCTACGGTCACGGACTGGAACGCGCGATGCGCGGCTTCGCCGATGCCGACGGTTTGGCGCTGATTGAAGTTGACAATGCCGTCAAGCTGCGGGAACTGGGCTGGAAGAAGCCGATTCTATTATTGGAGGGTTTCTTCAGTCCGTCCGATTTGCATACGATGGCCGGCTACGACCTGCAGGCGGCCGTGCATTGCAAAGAGCAGCTGGCGTGGCTGGAAGACGCGGCGCCGCAGCTGAGCGCGCGCGGCATCCGCTTTGACCTGCATCTCAAGATGAATACCGGCATGAACCGCCTTGGCTTCATGCCGGAAGCGTTCGCGGCTGCGCATGCACGCTTGAGCGCGATTTCCTGCGTCGGCAGCATCACGCTGATGACGCACTTTGCCAATGCCGACGATGTCGATCATCCGCTACTGCCGATTGCCGAGCAAATCCGCCGCTTCGAATTGGGCGCGGCTGGTCTGCCGGGCAAACGCAGCTTGTCGAATTCGGCGGGTGTGCTGCTGCATCACGAGCATTTGCAGAACGATTGGGTCCGTCCCGGCATCATGCTGTACGGCGGCACGCCGGGTGGCGGTACGGCTGAAGCGTTCGGCCTGCAACCGGCCATGACCCTGAGCAGCGAGATCATCGGCGTGCAGGACCTGGCCGCCGGTGAGGTGGTCGGTTATGGCAGCCGCTTCCAGGCGACCGGCCCGATGCGCATCGGCGTGGTGGCTTGCGGCTATGCCGACGGCTATCCGCGCGTCGCCCCGCTGGGCACGCCGGTGCTGGTGGACGGCGTGCGCACCCGTCTGGTCGGCCGCGTCTCGATGGATATGCTGACCGTGGACCTGACCGACCTGCCGCAAGCGCAGATCGGCAGCAAGGTGGTGCTGTGGGGGCAAGGCTTACCGATCGACGAGGTGGCGGAAGCGGCCGGCACCATCGGCTATGAGCTGATGTGCGCGTTGACGCTGCGCGTGCCCGTGGTTGAGGGCTGAACGCATGGCGAAGGCAAAGACTAACTACACCTGCAGCGAGTGCGGCGGCACCTCCACCAAATGGACCGGCCAGTGCTCGTCCTGCCAGCAGTGGAACACCATGGTGGAAACCGTGATCGAGGCGGGCGGCAATAACCGTTACTCGCAGCCGGCCCACATGTCGCTGGCGCAAACTGCGCCGGTGCTGTCGCTGACCGATATCGATGCGATTGACGTGCCACGCTTTGGTACCGGCATCGAGGAGTTCGACCGCGTGCTGGGCGGCGGCCTGGTGTCCGGCGGCGTGGTGCTGATCGGTGGTGATCCGGGCATCGGCAAGTCGACTTTGCTGTTGCAGGCGCTGGCCAATGTGTCGCATATGAAGAAGGTGCTGTATGTGTCCGGCGAGGAGTCGGGCGCGCAGATCGCCTTGCGCGCCAAGCGCCTGGCCATCGATGCCCGCGATTTGAAATTGCAGGCCGAAATCCAGTTGGAGAAAATCCTCGGCACGCTGGCCGACCTCAAGCCGGAAGTGGCGGTGATCGACTCGATCCAGACCCTGTATTCCGATGCCCTGAGCTCGGCGCCCGGCTCGGTGGCGCAGGTGCGCGAGTGCGCGGCGCAGCTGACCCGCTGCGCCAAGCAGACCGGCGTGACCATCATCCTGGTTGGTCACGTGACCAAGGAAGGTGCGCTGGCCGGTCCGCGCGTGCTGGAACACATAGTCGATACTGTGCTGTATTTTGAGGGTGACAATCACTCCAGCTTCCGGTTGGTGCGGGCGATCAAGAACCGTTTCGGCGCGGTCAACGAGCTGGGCGTGTTTGCCATGACCGAGAAGGGTTTGAAGGGCGTATCGAATCCATCGGCCTTGTTCCTGTCGCAGCATGACAATCAAGTGCCCGGTTCCTGTGTGATGGTGACGCAGGAAGGCACGCGGCCGCTGCTGGTGGAAATCCAGGCGCTGGTCGACACCAGTCACCAGCCGAATGCACGCCGCCTGTCGGTCGGTCTGGAGCAAAATCGTTTGGCCATGCTGCTGGCGGTACTGCACCGTCATGCCGGCATTGCGGCTTTCGACCAGGACGTGTTCATCAATGCGGTCGGCGGCGTCAAGATTACCGAGCCGGCCGCTGACTTGGCGGTGCTGCTTGCAATTAACTCTTCAATGCGCAGCAAGCCTTTGCCGCGTGGTTTCGTGGTGTTCGGTGAGGTCGGCCTGGCGGGCGAGATCCGGCCGGCACCGCGTGGGCAAGAGCGCCTGCGGGAAGCGGCCAAGCTAGGCTTCTCGATTGCCATGATCCCGACCGCCAATGCGCCTAAACAACCGATCGAGGGCATGACCATCATCGGTGTTGATCGAATCGATGATGCCTTCAATAAGCTGCGCGAAATCCAATAACGATGTATTGTTATGTGTTGTAATCGTCAATAGTGCATTTTGCGTAACTAAGAGGATAAGAAAGTGTTAGTCGATCAAAGGTCAGGCGCGCGTAAGATCGTGCGTTCCAAAGCAGTCGTTGTGGTTGATGGCATGCCGCCCAAGATGGGGCGCACGCTGGATATCAGCGCGAGCGGCGTGTCGCTCACGTTCGACCATAAAATGGCAACGGGCGATATCGGCATGGTGTCGTTTGAGTTGTTCGTAGAGGGCAAGGCGCAGATCTTGAGCTGCCAGTCCCGTGTGAACTACTGCATTTTCAGCGGCGACCACTTCAAGATCGGCTTCCATTTCATGAATCCCGACCTGGCCACCATGGCCACCATCAATAAATTCCTGCGCTGATCGCGTTGGCGGGCCCCGTGTAGCGGGCTCGCGGCCGAATCAGGCGGTTGGCTTGCACTTGCTCCAGAGCATGGGCGAGCCAGCCGACGCAGCGACCCACAGCAAACAGAATGAACGGTGCGTCTTTCGGCAAGCCGCAGTGCGCGGTCAGCAGCGCGAGGGCGTAGTCGATATTGGGCAGTTCGCCGGCTTGTTGCTGGGCGGCTGCGGCCAGCGCTTCATACGGCTGTATTTTCGGCAGGTGCTGGAGCAGGGTCTGGGCGCGCGGATCGCCTTCGCTGTAGAGCGGGTGGCCGAAGGCGGGCAGCGGGCGCTTGCTGGCTAGCCAGTCGTGGATGGCTTGAGCGGCGTTGCTGGCTTGCGCTTGGGCGATCAGTTGGGCGAATTCCTTGGCTGCGCCGCCGTGCAGCGGGCCGGTCAGCGTGGTGAAGCCGGCCAGCACACCTGCCGCCAGCGAGGCGCCGGTGGAGATGGCGACGCGGGTGGCAAAGGTGGAAGCGTTCAGTTCGTGATCGGCCATCAGGACCAGCGTGCGGCGGATCAGGTCGGCGTGGGTGTCGGCTTGCCAGGCGTGGGCGAGGCGGGCGCTGATGGAGGCGTGCTGGTTGCCATCGCTGTCATGATCGCCGATAGCTGGCTGGCCAGCCATCGCGTCGGCCAGCGCGACCAGAATGCTCGCCGCTTCGGCACGCAATTCAGCTGCCGGTCGCCCCATTGATGGCGCATCTACGGCGCTGCGGCGGGCGAGCATTAACAGGCCTGCTGCCAGCGCACTGTCCGGCATGGTGTGACTGGCGCTTGAGGGCCAGAGGGCAGCGGCTTCGGCAGCGTCGCATTGCCACAGCAGGGCGGCGATGTCTTCGAGTTGGGCGCTGTCGGCGAGCGTGGCGGCGTCGTGGCCGCGGTAGAGCAGCTTGCCATTGGCGGCGGTGGAGATTGAGGATGGCAGCACTGGGTCGCCATACTGCATCGCCTCGCTGGAGACAATTTCCACCTTGCGCCGTCCGTTGGCGCGGCGCGCCATGCGCAGTACGTCATCGCGATGATAAAGACTGCGACGTGGATCGCCCTCATCCGGCCGGGCGCGGATTTTGCCCCGGCTGACGTTGGCGTACAGCGTTTGCGGGCGCACGTTAAGCACGTCCAGTGCTTCTGCGGCGGTCATCCAGACCATTTCAACTTCCTATGTTGACACTTCAAATCAAGATTGACGTTGCGGGACCGGCGGTCCTAAGCTGCGTCCAAGCATAACTTATCGGGAGCCTAAATGTCTCATCACCTGCTGAGCGCCGTGTGGTCGGCGCTGGATATGCCCGCAGCGGCGCTGGATGCTGTGGATGTGGTGGGCGAGGGCGCGCTGCCATCGTATTTTGACGTGACCGGTTTGGCAACCGCCTCGGTCGGCGCGGCGGCGCTGGCGTTGCAGCAGCTGGCAGTAGTGCAAGGCGGCGTCCCCGCGCGCGTGACCGTGGACCAGCGGCTGGCGTCGATGTGGTTCAGCTGGTCGTTCCATCCGGTCGGCTGGGAGCGCCCGCCCTTGTGGGATGCGGTGGCTGGCGATTACGCGACGGCAGACGGCTGGATACGTTTGCACACCAACGCACCACATCACCGCGCCGCTGCGCTGGCGGTGCTGGGCTGCGCCGAAGACCGCGAGGCGGTGGCGCGCGCGGTGGCTGGGTGGCGCGGGCTGGCGCTGGAACAAGCCGTCGTTGCCCAAGGCGGCTGTGCGGCGATAATGCACTCGATGGCCGAGTGGGCCGCACACCCGCAAGGACTAAGCGTCGCCAGAGAAGCGTTGATTGCGTTTGCCGATACAAGTGGCGGCACTGCCGCTGAAGGCCCTGCAGGCGGTGGGCGGGGCGAGTGGGCTTGGGCGGCAGGCCGACCGCTGGCGGGGCTGAAGGTGCTGGATTTGACCCGCGTGCTGGCCGGCCCAGTGGCAACGCGCTTCCTGGCAGGCTACGGCGCCGATGTGCTGCGCATTGATCCACCCAGCTGGAACGAGCCGGGCGTGATCCCTGAGGTGACACTCGGCAAACGCTGCGCGCGGCTGGACCTCACGCAGCCTGCCGACCGCATCGTCTTCGAAGGCCTGCTGACCGAAGCCGATGTACTGGTTCACGGCTACCGCCCGGCAGCATTGGAGCGGCTCGGCTTCGGCGAGCAAGCGCGGCGCCAGCTGAATCCCGGCCTGATCGATGTCGCACTGGACGCCTACGGCTGGACCGGTCCGCTGGCCGGGCGGCGCGGCTTCGACAGCCTGGTGCAAATGAGCTGCGGTATCGCGCAGTACGGCATGCAGCAGCAGGGCGCGGCCCAGCCTGTGCCGCTACCGGTGCAAGCGCTGGACCACGCCACCGGCTACCTGATCGCCGCCGCCGTGGTGCGCGCACTGATCGCCCGTCTCAGCGAAGGCCGCACGCTGCAAGCCCGCCTATCGCTGGCCCGCACCGCCAAGTTGCTGGTGGATGCGCCGGCGTCGGCAGCCCCGGGCGCATCATTGGCTGCAGTGGCCGGCAGCGATTTCGCACCGCGACTGGAACAGACCGAATGGGGCCCGGCGCGCCGCTACCTGCCGCCGGTCAGCATCGGCGGCATACCGATGACATGGGATCGGCCAGCCTCCAGCCTCGGTTCCGCAGCGGCCAGTTATTTCGGCAAGACGAACTGATACTTTCTCAGGATGCGCTCGTAAGTGCCGTCCTTGATCATGTCGTGCATTGCCGCCTTCCAGTCGGCTACCTGGTTGGGCGTAACGTCCGGCGAGCTAGCCATGTAGGCTTGCACCCGTTTCAGTATCACGCCGCGCCGTAGCTCGGCGGCGCTTGATCCAATCTGCCGCTGCGCCGCCAAAATCCCGTTCCACGGACTCAGCCAGGCATCGATGCGGCCCGCTTGCAGCTTGCGCGCATTGATGTCGTCGTGCGCCACCGCATCCACGTGCGGTAGCTGGAGCTCCTCGGCGATCAAAGCGCCGACGCCGTTACGCACCGCGCCAATCGATAGCTTGCGCACCGCCACCAGCGACGAAATATCCACCTTGGAATCGGCGCGGGTGACTACCACCACCTCGTCTTCAAACAGCTGCACCTGCCAGCCAAACAGTTTCTCACGTGCGGCCAGACGCCCGACCGGCGCCACCAGCACACCGGTGGAACTGGCACCCACCGCTACTGCGCGCGGCAGCGGATACAGCTGGATCTTGCCCGAGTGGCCAACACGCCGCGCCATCTCCTGCATCAGGTCGCAGGCCATGCCGGACGTACCCGACGCCTCATCAGCCGCCGGATAGCAATAGAACGAAGTGGTAGCGCCGATCAGGCGCAATTCCTCGCTGTGCACGGAGGGGGCGGGCAGCATTGCCACCGCCATGAGGGCTATCATGAACGGGGCATAAACTGGCAGGCGCATAGTGTGCAGGACAGGAAGGTCGACCGGTCCAGTATGCCCCCTTTGCGGCGCTAGTCCATTGGGCAAAAAAGCTACAATAAACCACGGGAGGATGGTATGAAACGGACTTGGACCATCATCGGCGTTGCCGATGTCACGGCCAGCTTTCGCTGGTATCAAACGCTGTTCGGGCAGGTGTTGACTGGTCCAGCGCACGATTATTTCGGGCAGCTGCTGGATGCCGATGGCACCGTGCTGCTATGCCTGCACGCATGGGGCGCACACGAGCATCCTTCGTTGACGAGCCCCGAGCTGGCCCGGCCAGGCAACGGCCTGCTGCTATTTTTTCGCGTCGATGCTTTCGACGCTGCCGTGCAGCGCGCGCGGACATTGGTGGCGCAGCTCGATGAAGAGCCGCATCTCAATCCTGCCACCGGCACCATGGAAATCGCATTGCGCGATCCGGACGGCTATCACGTCATGCTGAGTGCCATCGAATAAGGGGCAAAAACCGTGCTGTTCCGCGCTTTGGTGCAAGCATCCATGTTGCATACTATGTAACCACTCAGCGGAATGACATCATGGCTACTTCCAGTATCAGTTCAACCAGCGGCTCATCCAGCACGCAGGTCTCGGCGGACGTGTACAACCGCGTCCAGCAAACCATGGCGGCCCAATCCGGCGCCGCCACCAAACTCAATGCCTCGATTGCCAAGGACCAGACCAAGCTGTCCGCGCTCGGGCAGTTGCAAAGCGCGTTAGCCAGCTTCCAGTCGCAGATGGCCGGCCTGACTGGCAGCGGCCTCAGCACTAGCGTCGCCAGTTCGGCCAAGACCGTGCTGACTGCGGCCTCGACCGGCACCGCCAAGGCCGGCACCTACGCGCTGGAGGTCAAGCAACTGGCGCAGGGCCAGTTCCTGACCAGCGACGATTTCGCTTCCTCGACCGGCAAGATCGGCAGCGGCGCGACCACCACCGTCAAGATCGATTTCGGCACCGCTGGCGGCGAAAAGGGCTTCGTCAACGCGGCGACTGCCAGCAAGACCGTCACCATCGATTCCAGCAACAACACGCTGGATGGCATTGCTGCCGCCTTCAAGGCTGCCGGCGTGGACGTCAGCGTCATCAAGGGGGACGACGGCCAGTATTCGCTGTCGATGGCCGGCCCGAGCGGCGCGGCCAACAGCATGCGCATCAGCGTTAGCGGCGACGCCGCGCTGAAAAACCTGTTGACCTATGATCCGGACGGCACGCAAAAACTCAAGCAGACCAGTCCCGCGCTGGACGCCATCCTCACCGTTGATGGCAAAGAAATCAAGAGCGCGACCAACACCGTCAAGGACATGGCCATTGCCGGCGCCACGCTGAACCTGGCCGCGACCGGCAAGAGCGACGTCACTATTACGCAGGACGCCAGCCAGATCGGCACCAACCTGAAATCCTTCGTCAGCGCTTACAACGACCTCAACGCCAAACTGCTCAAGCTGCAGAAGGGCGACCTCAAGTCCGATACCGCGCTGAACCAGGCCATCAGCCAGATGAGCATGCTGCTAAAGACTGGCGGCGGCAGCGTATCCGTCACCGCGCTGGCCTCGGCTGGCCTCAGCCAGGACAAAGATGGCAACCTGAAGCTGGACGACACCAAGTTGCAAGCCGCGCTGAAGACGGACTCGTCGGCCGTCGCCAAACTGTTTACCAACGACGGCCGCGGCATTGCCGACATGATGTCGGCCAAGGCCACCTCGCTGACCTCCACCAGCAGCGTGCTGACCAAGGAAACCAGCCTCACCACCAACGAACTGGCCAGCCTGGGCAGCAAGAAAACTGCCATGACCAAGGCCATGACGGCCCAGGCCAACGCGCTGGCAGCCCTCTACACGGCCCAGGCCCAGACAGGTGCCGGCAGCGCGCTCACGGGCAGCACCAGCAAGGGCACGGGAACCTTGTTTGATATGCTAGGTTGATCTTTCTAACGAATTCCTTGCATCCGGGCGAGGGATGCCGGATCATCACGGCTTGTGTTTGAATCCCATTTCGGAGGTGTTATGGCAGGGAAGTTCGTTGCGGCGGTGTTGGCTGCTGGTTTGATGGTAGGCGCGGTGCAGGTTGCCGGTGCGCAAGAGGAAAAAGTCCTCAATATCTACAACTGGTCGGACTATATCGCCGAGGACACGGTTAAAAACTTTGAAAAAGAAACCGGTATCAAGGTCCGCTATGACCTGTTTGATAACAACGAAATCCTGAACTCCAAGCTGGTGGCCGGCAAGTCCGGCTACGACATCGTGGTGCCGACCGCGCAGTGGGCGCGCCTGCAGATCGATGGCAAGCTGCTGCGCAAGCTGGACAAGTCCAAGCTGTCCAACCTGAAGAATCTCGACCCGGAAATCCAGGCCAAGCTGGCCAATATCGATCCGGGCAATGAATATCTGGTCGACTGGCTGTGGGGCTACACCACGGTCGGCATCAATGTGAACAAGGTCAAGGCTGCGCTGGGTGGCATGCCGATGCCGGACAATGCCTGGGAGCTGATCTTCAATCCGAAGTACGCGGCCAAGCTGAAATCGTGCGGCATGTCCTTCCTTGATTCGCCGTCGGAAGTGCTGCCGGCTGCGCTGCTGTACGCCGGCAAGCCAGCCTACTCGAAATCTGCTGCTGATTACGTTGAAGCAGGCAAGGTACTGCAAGCCATTCGTCCTTACGTGACGTTGTTCAGCTCATCGGGCTATATCAACGACCTGGCCAACGGTGCAGTGTGCGTGGCGCTGGGCTGGTCGGGCGACATTAATATTGCACGTCAACGTGCAATCGACGCCAAGAATGGCAATGTGATTGAAGTGCTGGTGCCGAAAACCTCGGCCGCGCTGGTGTTCGACACCATGGCGATTCCTGCCGATGCGCCGCACCCGAACAATGCCCACCTGTGGATCAACTACATCATGCGTCCGGAAGTGCATGCCAGCCTGACCAACAAGGTGTTCTATGCCAATCCGAACGCGGCCAGCCTGAAGCACGTGCGCAAGGATATCGCCAGCAACAAGACGGTGTTCCTGTCGGACGAAGACAAGAAGCGCATGGCTGCGCCAGAAGCGGTGCCGGCAGACATACGCCGTAACATCACGCGCATCTATACGAAATTCAAAACTGGGGTTTAATCGTTCGTAAACGTTGAACGGCGCGAGAGGCGTTGTCTTTGTAGGACACGCCGCTGGCGCCGTAGGCTTCAGTGAAGCTAAGTGCTATTCGTGATAGCGGTCGATCAGTTTGTGTTTGCTGCCTCGCATTTCCTGCACCAGTTCATACACCACTAGCGCAATCATGCCGCCGAACATACCCATTGTGAGCAAGGTGAACATCATGATGGCCTCCCTCAGAGTTGATGCAATTAAACTTTAGCAGATGCTATTGGCTTTGCAAGCTATTTAACAACCAGGTCGGCGGCCATTACAGCTTTTAAATACACGCTCAGCGGATCGCCCGGTTCGCGTTGCGCAAACCACCAGGCGCTGGCTTTGCGGATGTCCCACTCCAGGTCGTCACCAGTCATCAACATGGAAGCCACCTGGCCCAGCGTCGGCTGGTGGCCCACTACCAGCACAGATTCCTTGTTGCCTGGCCAGTTGACGGCCCTCAGGATGTCGGCCGGATCGGCGCCCGGCGCCAGGTCGGTATGGATCTTGAATTTACGGCCCAGCGCTTCCACCGTTTGCAGCGTGCGCACGGCAGGGCTGGAGAGAATGCGGCAGCTGTCCGCCAGCTGCGAGTTGAGCCACTGGCCCATGCGGCGCGCCTGTTTCTGGCCCTTGGTGGTCAGTGCCCGTTCAAGGTCGCTCATGCCCGGTCCTGCATCTTCCGCTTCCGCGTGTCGCCATAAAATCAGGTCCATGCTTTAATCTCCAAGGTGGCCATTGGGTGTGCCCAGTGTCTCCATCAAGTGCTGTTGTGCGCTGAACGTGGCTTGCTTGCCGCGTGCCTTGCGGCGTTGGTAGTGGCCGTCCGGCTCCAGCTCCCACGCGTTCTGGTTATCCTTCAAATACGGGCTCAGGCCTTCAGCCATCACCCGGCGTTTCAGCGCCTTGTCCAGAATCGGGAAGGCGACTTCGATGCGGCGGAACAGGTTGCGGCTCATCCAGTCGGCGCTGGCGAGGTAGGTGTCGTGTTCCAGATCGTTGCGGAAGTAGTAGATGCGGCTGTGTTCGAGGAAGCGGCCGATCACCGAGCGCACCTTGATATTTTCCGACAGCCCCGGCACGCCCGGCTTGAGCATGCACGCGCCGCGTACGATCAGGTCAATCTTCACACCGTCCTTGGATGCCGCATACAAAGCGCGGATGACCGATTCGTCTACCAGCGCATTGATTTTAACAATAATCCGGCCTGGCCGCCCCGCGCGCGCAATGCGTGCTTCGTTGCGGATGGCCTTGATGATTTCGTTTTGCAGCGCGAACGGCGCCAGCCACAAATGGGTGAGGTGGTGCGGCTTGGTTAGCGAGGTCAGATGGATGAACACCTCGTTCACTTCCTGCGCGATGCCCGGGTGGCAGGTCAGCAGGCCGAAGTCGGTGTAGAACTTGGTGGTGGTCGGATGATAGTTGCCGGTGCCGAGGTGGGCGTAGTAGCGCAGCTTTTTGTCTTCGCGGCGTATCACCAGCGCCACCTTGGCGTGGGTCTTCAGGCCGACCACGCCGTACACCACTTGTGCGCCGGCTTGTTCCAGCTTGTCCGCCCAGTTGATGTTGGCTTCCTCGTCGAAGCGCGCCTTCAGCTCGACAATGACGGTCACTTCCTTGCCGAGCTTGGCAGCGGTAATCAGCGATTCCATCAGGTCCGAGTTCATGCCGGTGCGATAAATAGTCTGCTTGATCGCCACCACGCTCGGATCATGCGCAGCGCTGCGGATGAAATCGATCACGGTCTGGAACGACTGGTAGGGGTGGTGCAGCAGGATATCGTTTTCACGCAGGGCCACGAAAATATCCTGGTTCACCTGCTTCTGCGCGAAGCCCGGGAAGAACGGCGGGAAGCGCAGTTCTGGATTTTCCACGTGATCCATTATCTCGTTCAAACGCACCAAATTCACCGGGCCGTTGACCGCATACAGCCGGCTCTGATGCAGACCAAACTGGTCGAGCAGGAATTGCGACAATTCAGGCGGGCAGTTCTTCGCCACTTCCAGCCGCACCGAGGCGCCGAACTGGCGGCCGACCAGCTCGCCCTTCAAGGCCTGGCGCAGGTTTTTCACCTCGTCTTCATCGACCCACAAATCACTGTCGCGCGTAACGCGGAACTGCGAATAGCCGATCACTTCGCGGCCGGCAAACAGGTCGGAGATGTGGGCGTGGATCACCGAGGACAGCAGGCAGAACGAAATGCCACCATTCTTCGACAAGTGGTCGGGCAGGCGGATCACGCGCGGCAGCACACGTGGTGCTTTTACAATCGCAATGCCGGTGCCGCGCCCGAACGCATCCTTGCCGCCCAGTTGCACGATGAAGTTCAAACTCTTGTTGACGACTTGCGGGAACGGGTGGGCCGGATCGAGGCCGATCGGCGTCAGCAGCGGGCGTACTTCGGTATCAAAATATTCTTTCACCCACGCGCGCTGCGCATCGTTGCGTTCGTTGTGGCGCACCAGGTGTATGCCCTTGGCCGCCATCTCGGGCAGGATTTCGGTATTCAGGAGTTCATATTGGTGGCTCACCAGCGCGTGACACTCATTGCTGATGCGCGACAGGGTGGCCACCAGGGCAGGGTGGGTGGACAGCGTGCCGTCCGCTGCGCCGGCCGCCAGCAGGCTGGCCACGCGCACTTCAAAGAATTCGTCGAGGTTGCTACTTGCAATGCACAGGTAGCGCAGCCGCTCCAATAAAGGAATGCTTTTATCTTCGGCTTGCGCCAGCACCCGGCGGTTAAACATCAATTGGGACAGCTCCCGGTCCAGGAAGGCCGAGTTCTTGTTTACTTCAGCATGCAGGTCAGGCTTCATGTCTTTTTGTTCACTTTGCTGGTCATTCCATTCTATCTGGTTTTAGGAAGAATGATTGCAACAGTGTAAAGACTAATTATGACAGGTCCGTGACAAACCCTGTCATAAATGGCCGCCAATTATGACAAGCAGGCGTAATATAGGCCTGCCAAACCGCTTGTTCTCATAGGGAAGGGGCCGAAAAAGAATATTTTTGAAATATTTTGGCGATGTCATAAAGCTGTCATATTGGACCGTTAGACTGCGCAGCATCCTAACCTGTCATAACAAAGGACTTGAAATGCGACTGAAACAATTGATCTCTTCCCTGATGGTTGGCGCAGCGGCTGTAATGGCTTTCTCGTCGGCCGCTCACGCCGCCGATATGACCGGCGCCGGCGCTACCTTCCCGTACCCAATCTACGCCAAGTGGGCTGAGTCGTACAAAGCCGCTACCGGCAATGGCCTGAACTACCAGTCCGTTGGTTCGGGCGCAGGCATCAAGCAGATCAAAGCCAAGACCGTTGATTTCGGTGCGTCGGACATGCCGCTGACCGCAGCTGACCTGGACGCAGAAGGCCTGATGCAGTTCCCAGCCATCATGGGCGGCGTTGTGACGGTTGTGAACCTGGACGGCATCACCCCAGGCCAGCTGAAACTGACCGGTCCAGTGGTGGCTGACATCTACCTGGGCAAAATCACCAAGTGGAACGACGCAGCCATCACCGCGCTGAACCCAGGCGTGAAACTGCCAGCAGACGACATCACCGTGGTGCACCGCGCTGACGGTTCGGGCACCTCGTTCCTGTTCACCGACTTCCTGTCGAAAACCAATGCTGAATTCAAAACCAAGATCGGCGCTTCGACCGCTGTGAAATGGATCGTCGGCGTCGGCGGCAAAGGTAACGAAGGCGTTGCAGCCAACGTACAGCGTATCAAAGGTTCGATCGGCTACGTCGAGTGGGCTTACGCTAAAAAGAACAAAATGTCGCACACCCAGCTGAAAAACAAGGACGGCAACTTCCTGCAGCCTGACGACGACTTCTTCAAAGCCGCTGCCGCTAACGCAGAGTGGACCAAGACCCCAGGCTTCGGCGTGGTGCTGACCGACCAGGCTGGCAAAAACTCGTGGCCTATCACCGGCGTGTCCTTCATCCTGATGCACAAAGCTCAGGCTGACGCAGCCAAAGGCAAAGAAGTCATCAAGTTCTTCGACTGGGCCTTCAAAAACGGCGGCGCAGCTGCTACCGAACTGGACTACGTTCCACTGCCAGCAGCAGTTGTGAAGCTGGTACAAGATTCGTGGAAAGCTAACCTGAAAGACGCTTCGGGCAAAGCCATCTACTAATCCGGACTACCCTTCGCCGCCTTCAGTCGGGCGGCGAGGGGGTTAGCCTGCGGGGCCCAACCCGGGATCCGCAGGCTAGCTACCATCCACCGAGACAATAATATGAGCGCAGATATCACTTCCACGCCCCTACCTAAACCGGAGCCGGCCATGCACATCAGCACCGCGCAGGCAACTGCTGCGGAGCAGGCTGCCATGCAGTCCATGCTGCGCACCATGCGCAACCAGCGCATCCAGGATTTCTTCTTCCACAAGACCACCATGCTGTTCGCGCTGTCCGTGCTGGCAGTGCTGCTGGGGATTATCATTTCGCTGATGGTTGGCGCCTGGCCAGCCTTCAAGGAGTTCGGTCCGGCCTTCATCACCACCGTTGAGTGGGATCCGGTCAACGACCAGTATGGCGCCATGATCGCCATCGTCGGCACCCTGGCCACTTCCGGCATCGCACTGCTGATTGCCTTCCCGGTATCGTTCGGCATCGCGCTGTTCCTGACCGAGATTTGCCCAGCCGGCCTGCGCCGTCCACTGGGGACGGCAGTGGAGCTGCTGGCAGGTATTCCATCGATCATCTACGGCATGTGGGGCTTGTTCGTGTTTGCACCGCTGTTCGGCGACTACGTGCAGCCATTCCTGAAACACACCATCGGCCAACTGCCGCTGATCGGCCAGTTCTTCAGCGGCCCGACCATGGGCATCGGCATCCTGACCGCGGCACTGATCCTGGCGGTGATGATCATCCCGTTCATTTCCTCGGTGATGCGTGACGTGTTTGAAATCGTTCCGGCAGTGCTGAAAGAATCGGCTTACGGCCTGGGCTGCACCCGCTGGGAAGTAGTGCGCAAGATCGTACTGCCTTACACCAAGACCGGCGTCGTCGGCGGCGTCATGCTGGGCCTCGGCCGCGCGCTGGGCGAGACCATGGCGGTCACCTTCGTGATCGGTAACGCCAACAAGCTGTCGTGGTCGCTGTTCGCAGCGGGTAACTCGATTGCTTCGACGCTGGCCAATGAATTTGCCGAATCGGATACCGTGCTGCACACTTCGTCGCTGTTCGCACTGGCACTGATCCTGTTCGTAATTACCTTTATCGTTCTGTCCGCCGCCAAGCTGATGTTGGCTGGCATGTCTCGCAAGGAAGGCGTCAAATAATGAGCGCAACTCTGGAAAAAGCCGCGATGAATCCGGTGTACCGCAAGCGTCTGCTGATGCACCGCATTGGTATCGCGTTGTCGGTGGCCGCCATGTCGGTTGGCCTGCTGGTGCTGGCGTGGATCCTGATGACGCTGATCATCAAAGGCTTCGGCGCACTGAGCATCAATATGTTTACGCAAACCACCCCGGCGCCAGGCAGCGAAGGCGGCGGTTTGTTGAATGCGATCTTCGGCAGCTTGCTGATCGTCGGCCTGTCGACCCTGATCTCGACCCCGATCGGTATCCTGGCCGGCATCTACCTGGCTGAATACGGCGAAGAAAACAAGATCGCCAGCATCACCCGCTTCGTTACCGACATCATGTTGTCGGCACCGTCGATCGTGATCGGTATGTTCGTGTGGGCCCTGTACGTGGCCACTGCCAAGCACTACTCCGGCTACGCTGGTTCGGTGGCGCTGGCGTTGATCGCCGTGCCGGTGGTGGTGCGTACCACCGACAATATGCTGCGCCTGGTGCCAAACAGCCTGCTGGAAGCAGCTTTCGCGCTGGGTGCACCACGCTGGAAAGTCGCGATGATGGTGCGCCTGCGCGCCGTCAAGGCCGGCGTGATCACCGGCGTGCTGCTGGCCGTGGCCCGCGTGTCCGGCGAGACTGCGCCGCTGCTGTTCACCGCGCTGAACAACCAGTTCTTCAGCTCCGACATGAACGCACCGATGGCCAACTTGCCGGTGGTGATCTACGGTTTCGCCATGAGCCCTTACGACAACTGGCGCGACCTGGCTTGGGGCGGCGCACTGCTGGTGACCTTCAGCGTGCTGGCCCTGAACGTGATCTCGCGCACCGTGTTTGCCCAAAAAGCCCCGAATTAATCTGATTAAGCGAATCCATACAATGAATACGCAACTGAGCCAAGAAAACGTCATCGCCATGAACGGCAAACGCACCACCATCGAAATTTCGAGCCTGAACTTCTTCTACGGTAAAACCCAGAGCCTGCATAACGTCAGCCTGAACATCCACGAGAAGCAAGTGACCGCCTTCATCGGTCCATCGGGTTGCGGCAAATCGACCCTGCTGCGCACGCTGAACCGCATGTATGACCTGTACCCAGGCCAGCGCGCCGAAGGTTCGATCATGTACCGCGGCCGTAACATCCTCGAAGAAGGCCAGGACTTGAACATGCTGCGCGCTAAAGTCGGCATGGTGTTCCAGAAGCCGACCCCGTTCCCGATGTCGATCTACGACAACATCGCTTTCGGCGTCCGCCTGTATGAAGACCTGTCGAAAGGCGAGATGGATGAGCGCGTGGAATGGGCACTGAAAAAAGCCGCGCTGTGGACTGAAGTCAAAGACAAGCTGACCAAGAGCGGCCTGTCGCTGTCGGGCGGTCAGCAACAGCGCCTGTGCATTGCGCGCGGCGTGGCAGTGAAACCGGATGTGCTGCTGCTGGACGAACCTACCTCGGCGCTGGACCCGATCTCGACCTCGAAAGTGGAAGAGCTGATCAGCGAGCTGAAGCAGGATTACACCATCGCCATCGTCACCCACAACATGCAGCAAGCAGCCCGTTGCTCGGACTACACCGCCTATATGTACCTGGGCGAGCTGGTGGAATTCGGCGAGACCGACCAGATCTTCATGAATCCGGCCCGCAAGGAAACCCAGGACTACATCACCGGCCGCTTCGGCTGATCAACCTTATAATACGCATTCGAATTGGAGAGCAGCATGATCGGTGAGCATTCATCCAAACAGTACGACAACGAACTCGAAGCCATTCGCAGCAAGGTGCTGCTGATGGGCGGCATCGTCGAGACCCAGTTCCTCGACGCCATGACCTGCTTCCGCATCGGTAACAGCGAACGCGCCGACCGCGTGATACGCGAAGATGACTCGGTCAACCAGCTGGAAGTACAGCTGGACGACCAGTGCAGCCACCTGATCGTGCGCCGCCAGCCGGCCGCCAACGATCTGCGCACCATCATGGCCACCATCAAAGTCATCACCGATCTGGAGCGCATCGGCGACGAAGCGACCAAGATTGCCCGCACCGCCAAGCAGCTGCACGCGCGCGGCGCGGTGACGGTCAACCACTACGAGATGGTGCGCGGCATCGCCAACAACACCAGCGACATGCTGCACGACGCGCTGGACGCCTTCGCCCGCAACGACGGCAAACAAGCACTGCAGCTGATTGCGCAGGATGCCGTGATCGACCACGAATTCCGTTCGATCATGCGCAACCTGATCACCTTCATGATGGAAGATCCGCGCACCATCTCGGCCGCACTGGATACCCTGTGGGTCGCCAAGGCCATCGAACGCATTGGCGATCACGCCAAGAACATCGCGGAATACGTGATCTACGTGGTGGAAGGCCGTGACATCCGCCACACCAAAACCGTACCGCTGCCTGAAGACGAGTCTGAGCAGACTCAATAAAATACATAAGAAATGGCATCTGATAAAACCACTGTACTGATTGTTGAAGACGAACCGGCGATTGTTGAGCTGGTGACGTTTTCACTGCGCGAAGCAGGCTGGAACTGCTGCAACGTGCAAAGCGCGGGTGAGGCCTGGGATTTCATCCAGACCAAAACCCCGCAACTGATTTTGCTGGACTGGATGCTGCCGGATTCGACCGGCATCCGCCTGCTGTCGCGCATCCGCTCGGACCGTCAGTTCAACGACATCCCGGTCATTATGCTGACGGCCAAGAGCATGGAAGAAGACAAGCTGGCCGGCCTCAACACCGGCGCCGACGACTACGTCACCAAGCCGTTTTCGCCGCGCGAGCTGCTGGCGCGCGCCAAGGCCCTGTTGCGCCGCAAGGCGCCGGAGCATGCGCAGTCGACCATGCGTGCTGCGAATATCATGCTGGACCCGGTCAGCTGCACGGTGTCGATGGACGACCAGAAAATCGACATCGGCCATGCGGAATACAAGCTGCTGAAGTTTTTGCTGGCGCATCCGGAGCGCGTATTCTCGCGTAGCCAGCTGCTGGACAAGGTGTGGGGCGATCACGTGGTGATCGAAGAGCGTACCGTCGACGTGCATGTGCTGCGTCTGCGCAAGGCCTTGAAAGAGGCTGAGCACCTGATCAAAACCGTGCGTAGTGTAGGCTACATGCTGTCGGAAAAAAGCTGAGTTTTAAATGAATCCAAAACTGGTGTTCTGGGTGCCTGCTGCGCTACGCACCGCCGTGATCCTGGCGGCGTGTGCGCTGGGCGGCTGGATGTTCGGCTGGGTCAATGGCCTGGTGCTGGCGCTGATCGCCATGATGGCGCTGGTGTTCACGCAACTGTCCTATCTTTACCAGCTGAGCAACTGGATGGACGATCCGCAAAGCGCCAAGCTGCCCGATGGCTGGGGCGAGTGGACCAATATCTTCTCGCGCCTGTACCGCATGCGCCGCGAGGATGAAAAAAACCAGACCGAACTGACCGAGTGGCTGGCGCGCTTCCGCCAGGCCATGCACTTGCTGCCGGATGGCGTGGCCATCATGGACGACGTGCTGTTCCTCGAATGGTGCAATCCGGCCGCCGAGCAGCACCTTGGCCTGAGCAACGACCGCGACAAGGGTATGCGCGTGACCAACCTGGTGCGCAATCCGGACTTCATGGATTACATCATCCTGGGCCGTTACGAGCAGCCGCTGACGATCAGCTTCCGCGAGCGCAAACTGATCGTGCACATCATTCCGTTTGAAAACCGCCGCCAGATTCTGGTGACGCATGATGCGACCGAGACCGAGCGCATTGAAGAAATGCGCCGCGACTTTATCGCCAACGCCTCGCACGAACTGCGTACGCCGCTGACCGTGATTGTCGGCTTCCTGGAAATCGCCGCGCAGGAAGGGCTGGATGCCGCCACGCGTTCGGCGCACCTGAAGCTGATGACGGAGCAGGGCCACCGCATGCAGCATCTGATCGAAGACATGCTGACCTTGTCGCGCCTGGAATCGGTCGATTATCCGATGCGGCCGGACCCGGTCGACGTCAGCAAGCTGATGGACCAGCTGCTGCGCGAAGCGCGTGCGCTGTCGGCGGGCAAGCACGAGATCACGATGGAAGTGCGTGGTCCGGATGTGCAAGGCTCGTACGAAGAGCTGCACAGCGCGTTCGGCAACCTGGCCACCAACGCCGTGCGCTACACGCCGGTGGGCGGCAAGATCCACCTGGTGTGGAAAGAATACGATGGTGGCGTCAAGTTCATGGTGGAAGATACTGGCATCGGCATCAGCCCGGAACACATCTCGCGCCTGACCGAACGTTTCTACCGCGTCGACAAGAGCCGCTCGCGCGAAACGCAGGGCACGGGACTGGGACTGGCGATCGTCAAGCACGTGCTGCTGCGCCACGGCAGCACCTTGCAGATCAAATCGGAAGCAGGCAAGGGCAGCACCTTCATCGTCTGCATCCCGAAGACCGCCATCGTCGCCCAGCAGCCGGAACTGGCGCTCAACTAAGGACGCGCTCTTTCACGATACCGCGGTAAATCAGGAAGGTCGCCACCAGACTGACGGTGCCGGCCATTGCCAGCCAATAGCCCGGCGCTGCCTTGTCGCCGGTGCTTTCGATCAGCCAGGTGGAAATCAGCGGTGTCATGCCGCCGAACAGCGCTGTCGCCAGGCTGTACACCAGCGAGAAACCGGTGGTGCGCACGCGCGCCGGAATGATCTCGGTCAGCGCCACGATGGTCGCGCCGTTGTAGCTGGCGTACAGGAAGGACAGCCACAGTTCGGCCGCGACCATATTCCCGAAACTCGGGCTGGCGACCAGCCACGACAACAGTGGGTAAGCGGTCACGGCGGTCAGGCCCGAGAACAGTGCCATCAACGGCCAGCGGCCGATGCGGTCCGACAGCGCGCCCATCACCGGCAGCCAGAAAAAGTTGGATACACCCACACACAGCGTCACCAGCAGGCTCTCCACGGTCGTCAGTTTGAGCACGCTTTTGCCGAAAGTAGGCGTGTAGACGGTGATCAGGTAGAACGATACCGTGGTCATCACCACCAGCAAGGTGCCGGTCACCACCACCGGCCAGTTGAGGGCGATGGTCTTCAGCATTTCCTTAAACGTTGGATGGGTCTTTTGCGCCAGGTAAGCTTCAGTTTCCTGCAGCGAGCGGCGGATGTAGAACACCACCGGAATGATGGAGCAGCCGATGAAGAAGGGAATCCGCCAGCCCCAGTCGGCGATGAATTCCTTGCTCAGATGTTCATTCAGCACATAGCCGAGCGCCGATGAAAAAATCACGGCGACTTGCTGGCTGGCCGACTGCCAGCTGACGTAAAAGCCCTTGTGGCCCGGCGTCGCCATCTCCGACAAATACACCGACACGCCGCCCAGTTCCACGCCGGCTGAAAAGCCTTGCAGCAGGCGGCCGATCAGCACCAGCAGTGGCGCCATCAAGCCGATGGTTTCATACCCGGGAACGAAGGCAATCAAGGCGGTGCCGCTGGCCATGATGCCGAGCGTGAGCACCAGGCCTTTGCGGCGGCCGATGCGGTCGATGTAGCTACCGAGAATCAGCGCGCCCAGTGGGCGCATGAAAAAGCCGGCGCCGAACGTGGCAAAGGTCATCATCAGCGCCGCGTATTCGCTGGTGGCCGGGAAGAAGGCTTTGGCGATGTAGGACGCGTAAAAGCCAAACAGGAAAAAATCATACATCTCGATGAAATTCCCGCTGGTGACGCGGATGACAGTGCCGAACTTGGACTGTTTGGTAGAGCTAGAGTTGGACATGATTGCGACCTCTGTATGCGATGGCTGCGCTGTTGCTGCCGCCAGTCTGTGGAACAAAACGTGTAACGCTGCTGAGGCTGGGCGACTACCACTGCGGCTGAAAATTCAGTCCGTTGCTGCACTTCCTGCGGTAGCAGGCCGACAATCTCAATGCCTGCAAGCAGTTTACCTTGTTTCATCAGCGTGTCGATTGCATCGCCAACCATGATGACGACGTCGATGTCTTTACCACGCGCCAGCGCGAGGTTTTGTAAGCTTGGGCAAAGCCGCCGGAGCTGACGACCTTCAGTTCAGCCACAGTGGCGACGAGGGCGGCGCACAGCAGCAGCGCCATATAGAAAGGTTTCAACATAGGGTCTCCAGAGCGTGACTACTTTCTTGATGAGGCATTTCATGCGCATGATCAGATGCTGGGCGTTTGATGAGCTGGATGATGCGATTCTTGGTGTGGCAGACTTGGCGGCGCACCGCACAGGCATCGTGACCGTCGCCTGCGTGCCATCCGCCGTGCGCTATTTTTTGCCTGGCGTGTTGAAGGAGTTCAGCGAGCGTTTTCCCAAGATCAGCGTGCGCATAGACGACGAGAGCGCGCGGGACGTGCAGAACCTGGTGCTGGTCGGCGAGGCCGACTTCGGCATTAACTTTGCCGGTGCCGAAAATCCCGATATCGATTTCAGTCCGGTGTACGAGGAAAGCTATGTGCTGGCGATGCGTCACGACCATCGGCTGGTCAAGCGCAAGAAGCTGTCCTAGAAAGAGACGGTGAACGAGCGCTACATTTTGGTGGCCAAGTCCAGCGGCAACCGTGGCGTGATCGATAACGCATTAGCTGGCGTGGAGAAGCATCCGGTGGTGCTGTACGAGGTGAACCACGTGGCGGGCACCCTCGCGCTGGTCGAGGCCGGCATGAGTGTGGCGGCAGTTTCGCGTCTGTCGCTGTCGCACGATCATCCAACGCTGGTCGGCGTGCCGCTGGCCAATCCGGCGGTGCGCAGGACGCTCGGTCTGATCAGCAAGCACGGCCACATCATGCGTCCCGCCGCGCGCACGCTGTTCGACATGCCCGGCCTAAACATCAAAAACAAGCCGTCGAAGCGATAAGTATGTGCTTATCGTTACGCAGCCAAAGAATAGGCCTGAGGCACCGAGCTCTAAGGATGGGTGATCTGGTCCAGAACGTTCTTGATTTTGCTGATGGCTTCCGGCGTCAGATTGGTGAACATGCAGCCTAGGTGCAGCTGTTCGCCTAGCAGGAAGGAGCGGAAGGCGCGGGTGTAGCGGATTTCCAGTTCGGCGATTTCAATGGTGACGTCGCCCATTTCCAGCACCACGTCCTGCAGCTTGCGGCCCTTGATCAAGCCCTTGGCGCGGTTTTTCGAGCAATGCATGCTGATCCCGCCCTCGGAGATGTCGTAGACCGGCAGCTCATGCTCCGTAGTGCCGTTCAGGAACGCCGCCGTGCAGGTTACCCCGAGCGGTGTCTCGGCACGTTCGTGGGCACGCCGGTTCAGCACGGCGCAGGCTTCGGGAAACACCATCGGGATGTGCAACGGCTGGCCGGGAAGCGGCGTCCAATCGTTACTGGACAGCCGGAATTGCAGCTTGGCCGAGCGTAGCGAGGTCACAAAGGTGACTTTGCCGGGCGTCAGCTCTGCGCCCTCGTTCAACTCCATCACGAAATGCGGTAACTGGGGATCGACCGACAGGATGCGGCCCAGCACCGGTTCGCGGTTGCCAGGCATGTACATGGAAATGGCATCGCCATGCTCGGCGAGCAGGGTGAACGCATCGCCGATATCGTCCTCGGTGGTCATGTCATGCGTGGTTGCCGATGCCGGAATGGGGGCTATCGCGTCTTGCGGCCGTGGTGGTCCTTTTCGGATCAGGACGGCATGGGGCTCGTGGAGAGTCATGATGAGGTGTGCAACTTAGACGTTGTTTAGGTCCTTTGACAACTTCATCATAGTCCAGTTTTTCCAAATGGCAACCTATTTCGCATGACGGAAAATCGTCCTTGTCAAGGTCGCTTGACGCCGAAGTGAAAATGTGTGAACTTTGATAGATTAGCAAGATGCTATCCTGCTGTGCCAAATCGGCGTAACGCTTCACCTCACTTCAATGGATCAAGATGGATATCTCAAGTCATTCCTTCGCGCGTTCTGTAGTGCGGAAAATTGCGCATCGATTGCACCGGCGTGAACCGTCGCCGGGCTTGCAGTACGCGCCGGCCGCTGTTGCCAACGCGCTGTACCACGGCATCCTGGACCGCGCGCCCGACCAGAGCGGCTTGCGGAACTTGACCGATCAGCTGGAGCGCGGCAAAACCATCGATGACGCGGCAAAAGACTTGCTGTCGTCGAGCGAATTCACCCTGGCCATGTTGAAGCAGCTGATCCCGCCGCACCAGCTGCCGGACCTGGTGCAGCTCTATCCCGAGCGCTACGAGCGCGAAATGGCGCCCAATGGCGTGCCGATGATCCTGTTCAAGGCTGACAGCAACGCCGATTTCGACTTCATGGAAAATGCCATCACCGAGCATCGCTATTACGACGGCATCGGTGTGTGGGGCGCGAAGATTGACCTCGACAAGAACGTCACCGCCGCCCTGGTGCAGGGCATGGGTGCCAAAAGCTGCCTGGAGTTGGGCTGTTTCACCGGCGCTGTTATCAGCCAGCTGGAACAGGCCGGCGTTGATGTGGTCGGACTCGACGTCAGCCACGTGGCCTTTGTGCTGGCTTACCCAAACATCAAGAACTGCATGATGTACGCCGACCTGCTGACGGTGCAATTGGAGCGGCGTTTCGACGTGGTGCTGGCAATGGACATCATCGAGCACCTGAACCCGGTAAAGTTCGACCAGTACATCAGTGCGATTGCCGCGCTGGTGTCGAAAGATGGCTACTTCTATTTGAATTCGCCGATGTTCGGCGCCGATGACGTGTTCGGCGAAGTGTTCGGCAGCTATGTCAGCCAGTGGCAGGAGACGGGCGAACAAAACCTCTACCGCCGTCTCGATTGCGACGAACTGGGCTGGCCCAAGCACGGTCACCTGGTCTGGGCCAGCCCGGTATGGTGGGAGCAGCAATTCGCGGCCCATGGACTGGTGCGCGACCGCGCGGTCGAACAGGCGATACACGCCCGGCTGGAGCCGTTCTTCGCCGATAACCCGGCGCGTAAATGCCTGTTCGTGCTCAAGCACAAAGACAGTGCGCGAGATCCGCAACAGGTGATCAACGGCATTTATGCCGCGCTCGATAAAGTGCCCGGCCTGCCGCGATAAACCTTACAACGTCGCGCGACCTTTCATGGCCAGCTGGCAGCTGTGCAGCACGTCGTCGTAGGAGCGCGAGACGTGGTCGGCGTTCGGGAACACGCAGGTTTTCAGGTCGGGATTGTCGAATGGGCTAGGCAGCAGCAGGGCAAACTGTTTGCAGTGCGGCAGGTCCTGGCGCATGCGTTCCAGCGCTTGCGTCATCAGCTCACAATCCTGCAGCGGGTTGACGCTGACCAGGCAGACGATGGCCACCAGCTCCGGCGAGGCTTCCGGCGGCGTTGGCTTGTCGAGGTCTTCAAAGCTCATGCTGCGGGCGTCGATTTTCTGCTCGCGCAGGATGCGCACCAAAATCTCGGTCGCCAGTTCGCCCGAACCCGCGCCCACGGCCATGCTCAGCACCACGCTGCCGGCCGGCACGTCGAACGAGCCTTGCCATTCGCCGGTGTCGGAGATGCGGCGCTCGCGCAGCTGGCGGCCGATGCCGCCACTGGCCAGCACGCTGCTGCGCTTGCGTTTTTTCCACCATTGCGGACTGCCGCTCAGCGCTTCGATCACGGCGATCACGGAGGAAGTAACTTTTTCCTCTTCGCCCGGCGTGATGGCGCTGTCTTTTAAATCGAAACGCGCGAGGTGCAGTGCCGGCATCAGCACGCCGTCGCAATACTCGGCCAGCGATTTGTGTTGCATGTAGCGCTTGGCGCTGGTGATGATTTCATGCGCATCGCCGGACAGCGCGCGCTGGTAGAAATTTTGCGGCATGGTCAGCGCCGGCAGTTCGCCGAACATAATCTCCAGCACTTTCAAGGCGCGAATGTAGCGGCCGGCGACGACCAGGCACAAGGTCAGCGGCGTCGACAGCACCAGGCCCACCGGGCCCCAGATCCAGCTCCAGAAAATCGCCGACACGACTACCGACAACGGCGACAAGCCGGTGGTATGTCCGTACAGCTTGGGCTCGATAGTCTGGGCGACGATGATTTCCACCGCCAGGAACAAGCCCAGCGTCATCAAGGCCATCGACCAGCCCGGATCGATCGCCGCCGCCAGCAAGGTGGCGCACAAGGCTGCCATCCACACGCCGATGTAAGGAATGAAGCGCAGCACGGCCGTCATGGTGCCCCACAACAGCGCCTGCCCGAGACCGAGCAAACTCAGGCCCAGCCACACGGCCAGTCCGGTCGCCATATTCACCAAAAACTGCGAGATGAAAAAGCGCGACAACCGCTCGCCCGCATCGTTGACAGCGATAGTGGTGGCGCGCAAATCGCCGCCGCCGGCCAGCCGGATGAAGCGGTCGCGCAGCGATTCATGTTCCAGCAGCACAAAGATCAGCACCACGAACACAATGCCGGCCGTTTCCAGCGGCGGCCATACCGAGGCGGCGATCTTGGCCAGCAGCTGGAACGGCTTCAGCGCCGGCTCGTGGATTTCCACCAGCACCGGCGTCTTCACGCTGCCATCGCCCAGTTGCACCGGCTGCGCGCCGCCCGGGGCGTCGGCGGTGAAGTGTTCGATCAGCTGGCCAGCAGGTCCGCCGAGGCTGCCCAGCGTGCCGCGCGTCAGCTCGTCCAGCGTTTCGATTTTGCTGGCGATGGTGTCCTGGTACTTGGGCAAGCTCGCACCCATCATGCCGACCTGCTGTACGATCACCGCGCCAATGGCCAGCAGCGTCACCGTCACCACCAGCACGCCGGTGCAGACCGACGTCGTCTGTCCGAGGCCAAGATGGCGCAAGGCCCGTACAAACGGCGCAATCAGGAAGCTGAAGATGAAGGCCAGCGTGATCGGGATCAGCACCTCGCGGCCGAAGTAGAGCAGGGCAAGCACCGTGGCGGTGCCGACGAGGCCGGTAACGGCGCTCGGTAACGTGCGGGAAGTAAGAGAGTCAGACACCGTGTAACCTGGCCGGATAAGTGAAACCAATAAAATGTACCGCGTTCAGCGCGATGTGTACCAAGATGGCGGCCTCGATGCGTTGCGTGCGCTGGTAAGCCCAAGCGTAGCCAAGACCGGCAATGCCAGCGAGTATGCCATATCGCACGCCGCCGCCGAGATGCGCCACGCCAAACAGCAGCGCCGACAGCGCCACCGCCAGCCATGGTCCCCAGCGGAAGCGGCCCAGAGCGCACGCCAGCCGCGCCTGCACAAAGCCGCGGAAAAAGGCTTCTTCAGCGACCACCGTGAACAGCAGGTTCACTGCCAGGAACAGCAAGGTTTGCTGCGGCAGTTTGATATCGATGCCGACCACGCCAGCAAGCAGCGCAAAGCCCAGCGTGGCCACCACCGTGAGCAGCAGCACCGGCGCAGTCCGGCGCAGCACCTCGCGTAATTCGGCCCACGAACCCACGCGCTGGCACAGCAGGGCCAGCAGCACCAGCCCAACCGCGCCCTTGTCGAAATTGGCGTACAGCGTGAACGCCGCCGCGCCGTCCGATAGCACCACCCGGTCCAGCAGCAGCGGATTGCTAAAGCCTGGCAGCTTGTGCATGGCCAGTGCCAGGGCCAGCACGCCCACCAGCACGCCGTAGATCGCGCGCAGCCAGCGTTGAGGCGCGTGGATGCACGCATAGGCTGAGCCGCCTAGCACCACCAGCGCGCTGATGGCAACCGGGTCAAGCACGCCGCCGACCAGCCCCCACGCCATTGCCATCACAAAGAACAGCAGCCACAACGGCGCAGCGCGGCGGCCCATGGGCACCGGCCGCACCCAGACCGAACACAGGGCGAGTGCAAGAAAGAGGAAGGCGGGGAATTGGAGTGTCATTGATTCAACGATGAGTTTTCGTCAATGATACTCCAAGGCAGCTTAGAACTTGTAGATCAGCGCCGTCATGACTGCTGGCGAGGTCTTGCGCCTGGTGAGCGGGCTGTCGGCCGCGTCCGACATCAGACGGTTGACGCCCAGTCCGCTAGCCAGCGACCAATGCGCATCGAGCACGTGGTTCCAGTTGACGCCGGCAGTCACGTTTTCAAAGCCGGCCTTGGCGGTGTAAGTGCGGTAGCCGGAGTAGATGGTCTGCCGGGCCGTGACGCCGTAGTAGGTTTGCATGTGCTTGTTATCGCCATACACGGCACCGGCGCCAAAGCTGATTTGGTCGGTGCTGTCGCTGTACAGTGGCGCGCTGGCGCTCAGGATGTAGGTGTTACCGTACTCGCGGTGGTTGATGTTCTGCCGGGTGGTGAAGCCGACCCCCACCGTGCCCAGCTGATAGCCGGCGCTCAGCACCGCTTGTGCCGATGCATCGATCTTGCCCATGCCTTTCAGCGCATCCGAACCGGAGAAGTAATTCTTCCGGTGGTCTTCTCGCCCGGCGTCGATGCCCAACGCTGCGCTCAGCGTGAAGTCGCCAATTTTGGTGCCGTAGCCGATGCCGCGCTGAGTGCTGAGGAACACGCCGTTGGCGTAAGTACGTTCGATGAACGGCAGCGGCAGCACGCGGCGCTTTTCGGCGCCCGCATATTCCGGCACATAGGCCAGGCCAACGCCGGCGGAGAGGCTGTCGCCGGCCGGTGCCGGCGTGGCCTCTTCGGCAAAGCTCTTGCCGCTGAAGACGCATAAGGAAAGCAGAGTCAGGGTAATGGCGTGGCGCATGATGGATTCCCGTTCAGTGGTTTTAGACGGGCGAAGTGTCCCAGCAATTGGTGGACGCCGCTATCGCTGCCGCTGAAGTATCATGTGCTGAATTCTTTGGTATCGCTTTCTGGAGCTGCACATGTCATTGACCCTGTACTACCATCCGCTGGCCTCGTTCTGTCACAAGGTATTGATTGCGCTGTACGAGAATGGCACCAGCTTCGACAAGCGCGTCATCAACCTCGGCGAAGAGGCCGACCGCGCCGAGCTGGAAGCGATCTGGCCGCTATGCAAATTCCCGGTGCTGCGCGACCACGCGCAGCGGCGCGATGTGCCGGAAACCTCCATCATCATTGAGTATCTGGACCGCCACTATCCGGGCGCGCAGCCGATGATACCGGCCGACTGGGATGCAGCGCTTGATGTGCGCCTGTGGGACCGCTTCTTCGACAACTACGTGCAGGAGCCGGTGACCACCATCGTCCTCGCTCACCTGACCGGCCTCAGCTGCGACCAGACCAAGGAACGCACCAAGCTCAAGACAGCGTACAAGATGATCGAAAAGCGCATGGCCACGCGCAGCTGGATGTGCGGCGAGGCCTTCAGCCTGGCTGATTGCGCGGCGGCGCCTGCCTTGTTCTACGCCGCCACGCTGCTGCCTTTCCCGGAAGAGTACTTGCACCTGCAGGGCTACTTCGAACGGCTGGTCACCCGGCCGTCGATCAAGCAGGTGCTGGACGAGGCCAAGCCGTACTTCTCGATGTATCCCTTCGCCAGCGATATTCCGGACCGCTTCCTTTAATTCTTGTTGCCCTCTGGTGCGCTCTGCAGCGATGCCGGCGCCTGGAAGGCTTGGTTCTGCTGGGCGATGTTGGCGAAGCGGCTGGCCTCATCGATCAGGTGCTTGTTGGCGGCCTGGCGTCCCGCATTGGCCAGCTCGCTGGCGGTGCGCGTGGTTTGTGGCACGTGTTCTTGCGCCAGCTCGCTGATGTCGGACTGGAACTCGGTAATCACTTGCGCCAGCTTCTGGTGGTAGGTCTGCAGCTTTTGCAGTACTTCGCCAGCCTGCAGCGGTGCGTTCTCGACGCTGCGCTCTTCCGGCGCGGTCAGCAAGGCATAGCGCAGCGCGGCGGTGGAGTCGTCGATGATGTCGCGGCTGAACTGTACGTTGACTTCGGACAGTTTGCGCAGCGAACCCAGTATCGACTGGGTCAGGTCAGTGTAGTAGTCGATGCGGGCGGCTGCATGGTTGCGGGCTGCCGGGGACAGTGTTTCCACAAACGAGTTCATTAGCGTGCTCCTGTTGGAATGAGGGGCCAAAAAAGAAGAGGGGAGCGGACGCTTTGGCCTGTCGTCCGCTCCCCCTATCATCGCAAATGTCGCCGCTTTTGGGCACTCCAGAGCCTGCTGGAACTATTTGTTTTCCCTATTCAACGGATGGCGCTGGTCGTGGCAGGAGGAAGATCGATTTCTGGCGACCGTTGATGTAGCGGACGCCACTTTCATCAAAGTAGGCATCCTCTTCCAGCATGATGCGCACCGGCTCTTGATAACCCGGAATGGTGGTCGCCGCGTTCAGTTCGATCGAGTACGCGGTCTTGTAGCGCAGCACATCGTCGCCGCTGCCCGGCACGCCGCCCTGCATGTCCCACATGCCAATGGCCGGCCCGGCCGCGTGGCCGTGGTAGCCGATCGGATGGGTGTAGATGGTGGCGTTGATGCCTTCCGCTTTGGCCTGCTGCAACGAGGCCGCCAGCACCTGGTTGCCGCTGCGGCCCTGCTTGAAGTTGCCGGTCAAAATATCCAGCAGGCGGTTGGCGCTGGCGAAGGCTTGCGTCAGCGCGGCCGGTGCTGCGGTCTCCCCCGGCTTCAGTACGTAGGCGTGTTCCTGGATATCGGTGTTCAGGCGCAGGTAGGTGATGCCGATATCGACGTGCAGCAGGTCGCCCGGCACGATCACGTCTTCGTTGGCCAGGCCCTTGCCGGCGCGCTGGATTTCCACCGATGGATGGAACCAGGTGTCATAGCCGAGGTCGCGGATCTTCTGGCGGAACCACCACACTACATCGTCGGCGGTGGTGATGCCGGGTGTGATCACGCGTTCGGAGAAGCCTTCTTCAATGATCTTGTGGGTGGCGTTGACCAGCTGCGGATAGATTTGCATCTCGCGCGCGGTGCGGGTTTCCAGCCAGCGCACGGCCAGCGGCTCGGCCGAGACCACGCGTTTTTTCAGCTCGGCCGGCAGGGCGGCCAGCAGTTCTGTATATTCGGTGTGGTCGATGCCGTCGGCGTGGGCGAAGTGGGTGGAGGTGTTGAGCGCGATCTTGTTCGGATTGCGCTGCTTGATGATGTCGACCAGCGCATCCCACTGGTTGGGGAACTTCTTCATGTCCCAAGCGGCAGCGATGCTCTTGCCGACGTTGTAGCGCGCCACGGCCAGCCGCTCCATCTTGCCGGTCTTGGCGTCGCGGTAGAACACCAGCACCGTGCGGCGGCGCGCATTCAGCCATTCGGCTGGCAGCATGGTTTTCAGTACCGGGTCTTCGTTGTATTCGCGCGAGACGACGACCCACATATCGATGCCGGTTTGCGCCATCGCATCCGGCAGCAAGGTGTCGAAACGCTCGGCCAGCAGTTCGTTCACGACCACGGCTTGGTCACGTACCGACAGCACCTGGGCTTGGGCGCCTGCTGCCAGCAGCAGGGCAAGGGAGAAGAGAAATTTTTTCATCCGCTGATCTTGAGCGCGGATTTTGGCAATGTCAATCAACAATATTTATAATGGCCGTTGCATCGGCAATGTAGGCATAGGAGAGAACATGGCAGCACCTTCGGTTTTTTATCTGCACGGCGGTCCGGGACTGGGGCCGGTGTTTGAACGCGCCCGTTATCCGGACGCCGGCCACGTCCACTGGTGGCAGCAGCCGCTGGCCAAACCATGCGCTGCGCGTCCGTACCTGGACTTGCTGGAAGCGTCGCTGGTGGAATTCCGCCGCGTCGCCGCCGAGGCCGGCCAGCCGCTGACCGTGATGGCCAGTTCCTTCGGCGCGCACCTGGCGGTGCATCTGGCGCGCCAGGCGCCGGAGCTGGTCAAGGATATCGTGCTGCTGGGGCCGACCTACAATCCGGAAGACGCCGGCCTGCGTTTTGCGCGCCGCGCCTTCCGCGTGCATACCGATCATCCGCACGCCGCCAAGCTGGCCGTGGCGCTAGCGATGTATGAAGACGACCCAGGCCGTCCGCGTTTCTGGGATGTGTTCGGTGCGCTGTCGCTGCTGCCCGATGTGACCGAGCTGTATTTCGGTCCCAACGGTGGTGCCGAAGCGGCACGTTCGTTTGCTGAATTGATCCGCCAGCCGGGCGCGTTTGACGGCCCGACCTCGGTGGCAACCTCGGACGATTTCTCGGCGCAGGACCACACGCCGCAGGCAAGTCCGTTCACCGGTCCGGTATCGGTGCTGTTCGGCAGTTACGATCCGATGATCGATGCCGACAAAGACCGCGACCTGTGGGCACAAGTGTTCCCGCAGGCCGCGTTCTTCAAGGTCGACACCGGCCACTTCCCGCTGCTGGAGCTCACGCTGGAAGAGTGCCTGGCGCCGGTCTAAGGATTGCCGGTCTTGTCCTGCTGGATCAGCTTGGCCAATTGCGATTGCAGGCCAACTGCATCCAGCGACAAGATTTTATCGGCTGGAATAGTTTGCGTCTCCGGCCCATGCCAGTCATTCTTGCGGCGGCTGACCACGCGGTTGCCCGGCTGGCCGTTGGGCTGCTGGTAGGATTGGATGTAATACACATCGCCGAGCCGGATGTAGGCCGGCTTCACTTCCTGCAGCACGCCGTAGTAGACCTGCCCATTCACCAACTGCACGCTGTACAAGCCGCCCAACGGGCCGGGCGAGATCGCCCGTTCGCTGCTGCGCAGCCAGTCCACTGCCGCCAGCGCGGCCAGCGCTGCGGCGGCCGCCAGCCCGAGCAGCAGGGCCGCCGTGATTTGCCATCCTTTCCATCCTGCCGCCTGCGTGACAGCGGGGCGCAGTGCGTAGGTGTCAGCGCGCGTGTCGCGAGCGCCGGTGTAGGTGATGGTGTCGTCGATTTGCGCGCTCATACAGCCTCCTGTTGGTCAAAATTACGTTGCTCGGGGCGGCGGCGGCGATGCTGCAACAACAGCAGCATCAGGCCCGCCAGGCTCATGGCCCAGGTCGAAGGTTCCGGCACTGGTGCGGCTACCGTGCCGACCAGGTAGCGGATGCCGAAACCGCCGTAGTTGCCGCCGGTGGTGGTCAGCGCCGAAGCGATTTCCAGATCCTGCGCCCCTGCGCCGAAGACGCCCAGGTCCAGCGTGCCATCGCTGAAGAAGCTCTGCGCCTCGCCCAGCGTGCCGAAGGTGTGCGAGTAGATCAGGGTGCCGTGGCTGTTGATGGTAAGGCTTAGTTCTTCGAAGCCGCTGTTGATGCCGTAGTTGGACAGCCAGCCGACGATCAGGTAGTTGCTTTGCGTGGTCTTGAACTGGAACTCACCGCTGGTGAGGTAGGTCAGGCTGGCGCCGGCCGGCGCCGTCTCCGCCGAGTACGAGGCGCCTTGGATGCCGCTGCCGATCACCACGCCATCCGCCAGCGCCGCCGCCACATTGGTGGTGGAGGCCAGCAGGGTGGCGCCATCGGTTGGCGAGCCGCTGACGCGCGACAAGGCTTGCGCCGAGTTGAGCGTGTTCAAATCCCACGGCGCGCTGCTGGTGCCGCCATCGCCGGCCTGCGTGTTAGCGTAGGTATAGCCACTGCCTGCGCCGACTGGCGCCGAGGCCTTGGCGGTGGACAGCGCATGCGCGCCGTCGCTGGCAATACTGATCGAGTTGGCGCTGCCGCTATCGCCATGCCCCACCGCCGTGGCGCTGATGTTGCCATGGCCCACGCCCTCGGCTTGCGCCAGCGAGAAGATTTGATGACCGTTGGCGAGGCTGTAGGCCTGGCTGCTGCCGCCGTTCTGGCTGCTGTGCGAGACCGCATAAGCGTCGGCATTCCCATAGTAGTTGTTGGCGCTGTAGCCGCCATAGGCGCTGGCGCTGGCCGACGCCGAGACCGGTGCTGCGACCAACACGCGGGCGAGAGCATCGCCACCTATGTTGTAGCCGCCGGAATAGGAGCCGCCGTTGCCGCCGGTGGCGTTCACGGAGCCGCTTGCTGTGCTGGCAGCGTGCAGGGACAGGCGGCTGTCAGCATTGCCGCCGCGGCTGGTCATCGACGAATCGTAAGAGCCGCCACCGGAACCGCCGCTTGAGCTCAACTGCACTTGCACGCTGCTGGCGCTGTGATCGTCCAGGGTTAGCCAGGATTGGGCTTTACCGGCCGCGCCGGCGGTGGTGTCGGCGCTGCCGTAATACGCACCGCCGGCATTGCCGCCGTTGGCCACTTGCGTCAGCGACAGCACGCCACTGGTGCTGCCGCCGACCGCATCGATGAGCAGCGAGTCGGCGCCGTTGCCGCCATTGGCGCCGTAGTAGCCGGCGACGCCGGAGCCGCCAGCCTGTGCCAGCCGTACCGACACCGTACCGCTGTCGGAACTGCCGTAGGCGTGGCTGTCGCTGGCCACACCGCCGGAGGCCCCTTGCAGCGTGTTGGCATAGCTGGCGTAGTAATAATTGCCGTCGCCGCCGGTCACATTCAGCGTTACATCGACGTTGTTGCCGCCAGTGCTGGCGCCACGCGCGGTGCCGCTGGCGTCACCGCCATTGCCACCCCGGCTGCCGGTGTTGTAGGTGGAGCCGCCCATGGCGCCAGCGGCACTGGCGTTGACTTGGACCGGCCCGGCCCCGCTGGCATCCGCCAGCACGGTGGCGTTGCCGCCTTTGCCGGCCTGGCCGTAGTAGGAACCGCCGCCAGCGCCGCCGACAGCGCTCACCGATAGCTGCAGGCGGCTGGCCTGCGTATCGCTCAGCACCAGGCTGGAGCTGGCATTACCGCCGTTGCCGGCGGTGTGGTAGCTGTAGCCGGCGTCGCCGCCGCGCACGGTTTGCGTCAGCGACAGCTGGCCGCTGGTGCTGCCACTGACGGCATTGCTCAGTGCCGCTGAGACGCCGTCGCTGCCGGCCGAATCCGGCGCGCCGTCGTTGGTGGAGCCGCCGCCGCTGCCGCCGGTAATCTCGGCCCGCACGGAGACATTGCCGCTCAGCGAAGCGCCATACGCACTGGCGCTGGCGCTGCCGCCGGCCGCGCCGTTGTTGAACGGCGAGGTACCGCCGGCGCCGCCGTAGGCCGTGGCGCTGACCGAGACATCGCC
>NZ_WWCN01000028.1 GCF_009857445.1 Duganella flavida | reverse complement strand
AGGCATAGGGAACGACCTTTACGCCTGCTGAACGGATACGATGGCTAAATAATGCAAGAGATCGCAGAGTAGCGCGAGGGAGAAATTCGTACTGTTGACAGTGGCCGGCTAATGGGTGACCCACTCAATTTGACCTGCCTTCCACTGCCTGGCAAACGCTGCCACGCGGTCATACGATCCTTCATAACCGAGTTCTTTCAGATCCGCTTGGATCTGTTTCAAACTGCGTCGCTGCTTGCGCGGCTTGCTTGCTTCGGCCTTGCGCCATCCTGATAATTGCAAAGAGTATTTGTCTATCAAGTACATCGCACAACGGCGTCAATCAACGAGACCGTCACGGCACCTGCGGATTCTGGCGCCGACGCACATGCGTTGTTTGCACATCTCACTCCGAGCTAATGACTTAAAACTCGTGGCCCGAGGATTCGAGTCAGGGCATCTTGCGGCTTATAAATTGCCCGCTCAAGTTGCGTACTACGGCTGGTATTTGGCCTATTCAGATGAATCGTCCAGGATCTTAAACATCGCAGGGTCAACAAGATCACGCAGCGGCACGCCGAGCGCCTGCGATAGCAGCCCCATGTTGTCGATGGAGACGTTCCGGACGCCACGCTCAACTTCGCTGACGTAGGTACGGCTTAGGTCCGCGCGTAGCGCCAACTCTTCCTGCGATACGTCTTTTAGACGCCGGGCCCGGCGAAGATTTCTCCCGAAAATTTCTCTTGCAGATAGCGGTTGGTTTGTTTTTTCCATGACTGCAAGCTTCATTCTAGGAGTGAAGGCAGTCCACCAACTATGCGGAACCATTTGGCAACTATAAGTGACTTTGTTAGAATTTACATATATATTTCGCCTGTGAGGTAAAAATCTTGTTTTAGCGAAATATGCGTAATAGAAAATTCCTGTTGGGCGTAGACCTAACAAAGACAGCTTTTTAATGCGTTTTCAGCAACTCCAGGAAGCTCTAAACGATAAGCCAATTGAAATGCATGCGTCTTGAGGAAAATATTGATCTCGATTGCTCGCCCGCTTGGGCATCGAGGCTTCAAAAAGAGGAAAGTAATGACGCCAGCAGAGCGTAGATATTTAGGAACGACAATAGTTAACCTACATGCCGAGATTAGTAACAGGGCATCCCTTCATTCCGCGATTTCGGAATACAACATCCACGTCGGACGCAAAGATGGCCGAGCCGTCACCGAGATGGAACTTCGGTCCATCCTCTCACAAGTTTCGTGGGCGATCGACGGCGAAGATAGCTTGGTTACTCTGCGTAGGGTGAACTAAGTTGATAAGCAGAAGTAACACATAGTTTCGGGGGAAATCCCTCGCCCCCGATGCTATTCCATCGATCATGAACGGTTACTGAAGTAGTCCATGATCACCGGCCAGTCGATCGGAATGAATGCCCGCTAATTGGTCCTGACATTGACGTCCAAAACTTTTTGCCGCGGGGTGTTGAGAAGTGCCCTGCTGTTTATGTAGGCGAGCTTGACAGCTCAATTTCCAAGAGAGGGAAGTACTTTGCAAAGTAAGAACAACTTTATGCTACTCGTAGCGGCAACACTGACAGCCTGTGGTGGCGGTGGCTCGACATCAGTTCAGCAGCCGAATGTGACGCCAGTCGTAACGCCGCCCGCAGTCGATGTTAATGAGCTAGTCCAAAGCGTGCCCGTTCCAAACTACACAAGCGACAGTGGGAATCTCGTCGTATTCAACGCTGTAAATGCGCTCCGGGAAAAAGTGGGATCTGGTCTGCTCAGCCAGAATGCCGCTCTCGACAAGTCGGTGCTCGCTCATTGGAACTACCTCGATATAAATACCATCGTCAGCCTGCATAGCGAGGCAGAGGGCAAGATGGGATTCACCGGCGTTGATGCGACTGCACGCGCGAAGGCTGCGGGATATTCCAGCGCATATGTGGACGAAGTTATTTTCGGCACGAATGGCGCCGGCAATTTCGCGGGCTGTACCGCTAGCTGGGCAAATAGCGTCTACCACATCGGAGTACTCTTTTCGGGCATGCGCGATATCGGTATCTCTGCGATCAATACGAAGGATGATCCGATTTACGGCAAATATACGGTATGCGTCGCGGACTTCTCAATCGCCACGTCAAAAGCAGAGCAGTTGCCGGCAGACGGTACAATCCGCGTCTATCCTTATCCAGACCAAACCGGCGTTCCAATTGTCTTCTACAACCAAGCCGAAGTGCCTACGCCGCTTCCTCAATATCAGGAGCTGGGTACACCTGTTACGCTGAACTTCAAGACCAAATCATTCGCAGCGACTGGTGCAAAACCAACTATCTCCGTCACGCAATTGAATATAACTCCGGCTGGTGGACAACCGCTGTCGGCGCGCATTCTGGCAAATACAGCTGGCGGCACTTTTACATCGACTGGTCCTGAGCTGACTGCAGACGGTCAAATGGCTGCATATGCGCTCACTATTGTTCCTGTGGTCAGGATGGCTGCGAATACTGTTTATACCGTTTCGTTCTCTGGCACCGTAAATGGCACTGCGCTGTCAAAGTCTTGGAAATTCACAACCGCGGCAAATTAATCACGCCGGCCT
Organism: Duganella flavida; assembly: GCF_009857445.1. Taxonomy (GTDB): domain Bacteria; phylum Pseudomonadota; class Gammaproteobacteria; order Burkholderiales; family Burkholderiaceae_D; genus Rugamonas; species Rugamonas flavida. The sequence goes on along the minus strand of NZ_WWCN01000028.1, from coordinate 44,111 downwards.
CCCGTTATTGGGCGGCCGTTTCCTTGATCTGTTGAGAGGTAGCTATGTCGATGTGGGGAAATGATTCGGGCGGTCGTGACACAAGCCACCTCTATATGGGACTGGCAATGGGAGCAGCAGACCGCGCCAACCGAGCAGAAGACGAGAATGATAAATTATACGCAGCGATTGCGGATTTCTACGCAAACAAAATCGTGTGGCAGGCAATTGCGATAGCATATCGGCAGCTCTGCGAAGCGATGCTCGATGAACTCGCATCGGCTACTGAACCCAAGCACCTAAACAACCCAGCGCATGCCGGCACGCGTACTCTTTTTATCCGGAACGCTCTTGAGCAACAAATCAGCGGTGCCACAAAATTCTATCAAGACAATGGTCATGCTAAGAAATGGCCAGGACTGCTCAGTAAAGTTAGAGGGAGAGCTTTGACTAAAGTCGAAGATATGATTTTTAAAATGGACTTGCATGCAGACGGACACTTCCGAGAGGCGCGACGAAGGGCCGGCAGTGCAGGCAAACGCAATCGATAATGGAGGAAGAGTGTACGCCCAGAAAAACATGCCGGAGATCTGGTTTGCTGGAGACTGCCACGGTAAGTTTGCACATATCGTGTCTGCGGCACATAAGTTTAGGCCGGACGGGATTGTGTTTCTAGGTGACCTGGATTGTCCAAGTCCGCTGCAAGACGAGCTCGCAGATTTGTCTGAGCACATCGAGGTGGCGTACATCCCTGGCAATCACGACAGTGACTCCGAATCGAACTGGGACAATCTAACAGCTAGCGGATTTCTAAACCTGCACAGCACAGTTGCCACAGTAGCCGGCGTGCGCATCGCCGGCCTGGGGGGCGTCTTCAGAAAGCCTTGGAACCCGCGTAAGTATGATTTGGTCGATCCATTATTCAGCGGGGCCGAATACGCAAAAACGTTAGGCAAGGGCAATCTGTTCCGAGGTGGCCTACCGTTGCGGCACCGCACGACGATTTTTCCTGCAGATGTTTTTGAGCTCTCCCAACATTCGGCTGATGTACTCGTTACTCACGAAGCACCTGATCTGCACGAGCTTGGATTCACTACGATCACTCAACTCGCTCAGTGTTTGCGTGTAGCGAAGGCGTTTCACGGGCATTTACACGAGTCGATCAGTTACCTGTCAAGTCCATGGCAGGCGGTGGGTTTCCGCAGCATCGTCAACCTTTGCGGAGAGGTCATTTACGCTGGCGGCGATACTTGATGCAGCTATATGTCCAAAGTTCGCGTCGCATACAAATCAACTCACGATAAAGGTCGGAATGCAAAAGGTACTTTCACAGCAGGCAGTCGAAGAAGATGTCCAAAAAGTGATCTCATCACTTGGCACTGTCCAAACCATTACAGCTATTGAACTTATTCATGCTTTGCAGCAGAAAGAGCACGCGCCCAATATGGCGCCGATCATCTCCGCATTTCTGAGTCATGCATCGGCGGATCTAATTGCGCGCATCTGTCTAGTTCCAGGCGCGAGTATGGAAGAAGTATCTAATTTGATCGAGCCCATTGTCGCATTCGCCGACGGTATTGGGTGCAGCCGTACGTCGACACTCGATATTGAGCTGCGGAGGGTGTTCGTACCAATGGACTTTCCGGCCCAGCCGCGGGGCGCAGCGCTTAGCGGAGCAAATCCCAAGGTTGCGTTGGTCTCATACGGCGGCAAGTACTACGAGCCCGGCACAGCGCCGCCAGAGGTACTATCGCGCTGGGAGGTAGCTGAAGATCTCGCGCATCAGTTTGTTGAGAGATGCCGAATAACTGAAAAAGGGAAGTATGCTCACCTGTCCCAGCATGAAATCCTTCAACAGTATTTACACAGACTACTTCAGGCTGGTTGGGGATCCGACTCCGACATGCGTTGGGTCATTCGCAGAACCGCCGTCTTACTGGGATGGGATATTCCCGACGAGGCAAAAGAAACGCTTCTCGGCGAATCGAGTCAATCATAAGGGGATTAACTCGATTCGAACGTATAGCGTTGAACGTTTATCGAATCAGGTATTGGCTCTTGTCTTTACCTTCGAGCCATTTCGGAGCACGGCCTCGGCCAGTCCACGTATCGCCGGTAGCCTCATCTCGGTACTTGATCGCTACCGGCTTACCAGGCGCTTTAGGTGACGGCTTAGAGTTGCCGCCAATGTCGGCCAGTGTTAAACCATACTCGCTCATGATTGACTGAATCTGTGCACGTGCTTGTGCAATTTCTGTCCGGCGTGCCTCCTCAGCTTTAGCCTGCAACTCTGCGATTTGCTTCTGATAATCCTGATAAGTCGACATTGAAAACTCTTTCGAATCCGTTAACGGTATCGAAGATTGTACACGTGCTTTATATTTAACTGGTGCTGTTCGCTTTAAGAACTAAATAATGAAAGACTACTCGAAGCTAGTCCCGGTGTTTGAGAGTGATTTCTACCGTCTTATCACCTTCATTCGCGACGCAAATGGCATACTTTCCCCCGAGTCTTTTGCCTTGGTATTTGAATCCGACGTGTCGCCGTTTGGCAACGCGACTAATGTGGCGCTGGAAAGAATCTACAACGCTTCTGAAGATAAAGCAGTGCAGATGTACCTATCTTGCCTTAAAATTACGCTTGCAGCCACAGACGTATCAGATAGTGTTGAGCGTGCGGTTGATTGGGTCAAGAACGAGCCCATAGCCCATCTGGATTGCAAAACTGGCTTGGCATTAGCTGCAGAAGGCCGAACGAGTGAGGTACTACATTACATCAGCTCACTTTATGCAGGGTTTTGTGGCTAACCGATATCCATAATAAAGCGTAAGGGCCTGCACGCCACTCGATAAGGGTTTATATGACCGCTTGGCAGCGTTTACCAAGCAGTAGAAGGCAGGCCAAGCTGAGTAGTTCAATTCATCGAGCAAACGACAAAAATGACAAAGGAGGAGTTAATGGCGGCAGTGCAGGTCCACATGCGTGATGGCCGCGCGTACCTTATTGCTATTCAAGATATTCCTGAACCATGGCGCCTCCAATTTGAAAACGCCCTACATGGCAGCGCATGTCCCGTTAGCCCAATCCTCGGCAAATGCGCATTTGCCTGGGACTGGGTAGCTTGGGTTAATGGAAATTGGGTTGGCCGCGGCGGTCCGATGGACCTAACTTAATGCAGAGCCACTCGCCCAAGACATACAACTCGATATCCATTAAAAATCGCGCTCAAGAGGCGTATTGTCCCCTGAACGCAAATGCACTGGCGTACCCGGCTGGCAGATAATCAATTCGACACTGGACAGTTCCCGCAACGCCTCTAGCACGCTCAGAAAAACCCCGAGGGAAACACCCGGATCGCCGCGTTCGAGGCGCGCGAGTGTTTGTCTGTGCACACGGCATGTTCTCTCAAGATCAACCAATGAGCGCTTCTGGGCTTTTCTAGCCGTACGAATGCGCTCGCCAAGACGCTGAGCGGTGTTCTGGACGGCAAGAGAGTTAAAGGTTTGGTCGTGTCGCATAATTAGTAATCCTAAGACCGCAGATTATCATGCCATTGCCAATGTCGCTTAGATACGCCAATTCGTAACTAAATGGTGTATCTAAACGTCTTTTACCCCGCCAAACTCAGGCTGTGGTAACCAGGAAGGCAGGTGGTTGCGACCTTTAAGAATGGATAGTGGTAATGATGCGGACATCAATTCTGGAACGATTCTTGGAACGATTCAGTCGAAATATCCTCAATGAAATCAATTATTTAGAATAATTAACCACTTTTCCATGGAACGATACAATTTGACGCTTTTAGACTTGCGCCCACAGCCGTTCCCAAGCAAAGGGAAGGACAAAAATTTAGTCAGTAACACTCTAATCGCAGAGCAGTGCGAGTGTCGTGATAAAGATGAAAGGTGAGGGTTCGATGCCGAAAAATATCCGATTTGACCAGGTAAAAGTGCTTACTGGCGAAACTAAGATCTTGGGGGCCACCGCCGCAGAGTGGGATGCCACCTTTACTGGCAACATGCGGCAGACACTTCAGCAAGTCAAACAGCTGGCCGAAAGTGGCGTAACTCGCGATATCTCGACGGCAGTATCCGATGTGGCCAGCACCGTTTCGGCGAAACGCCAATGGCCCCAAGGCCAGTGAGATTAATCTACGAGTTTTAGAGACTAGCCCAACAGCCGCTCCATTGCGGAGGGAACGTTGTCCGGTCCAATGGACTTTCCTTGTAGTAGGCGATTTACGTCCAGGACCAAATGCTTTGGCACGAGTATCCATTCGGCATCGAGTCCAGCAGCCAAAGCATCAATAGTGGAAACACGTGCGTCAATTTTGCTGTTGGGCGACAGCACAGCAGCGATGTGCGGCCGAGTAATGCCAGTGGTCTCTGAGAGATATTCTTGGGTTTTCTGTAGGTGTGCACGACGCGATCGCAGTTGCTCGATTAGATTCATAGAGTTCCTTCCGTCAAGTCTGGCAAACAATACTCTGCATCAGACTAAATGTACACTTTAAGATACATTGCCTAGCCGTTTGTTCACTATTGAGAACATTCATTTTCGGGTTAAATTGCAAATTATGTGGTGAACGGATCCAATTTCGGCTAAGAGTTCAGGAAGCGCTACTGTTCAACGCATGGATATTCCTTTAGAGGTGGCTGGGAGCATCAATGTTTATCTGTTCGTCTACTTGATGAGTAGCCCTGCTCGATTAGTTGCGTGCGCCTAATTTTCCGTTAGCTTTCTGTTACTGCACGAACGCGATTTTCAAAGAATTCTTGAAGATGACGTGTTCACTTTATTTCTCTATTTTAACTATCCGTTGAATTCCTGCTCACGTCATAATTTCGGAGATTGACCGCGGGCAAAAAGATGGCGCAGAGGTAAAACGCTGGACGGCCAACTGAGTCATCGTTAGCTAGAACGAGCTCTAAAACAATCGATGTCTAGGAGAAAAACACCTGCGGAAGCATTTTCTTTAGCAGCATAAGTTGAGAAGGAACCGCTTGGCTACTAGATGCGCGCCTTTACCACCTATCTTACGAGACAATGCTAAATAGACAAGAATATTTAGTTCAAATTGATCGTTCGATTCTGCGATCAGGAATAAACCAAATAGCAGCCACCAGAACGTACAGAGAAATACTCAAAGTAGGTGAATAAAAAGAAGAAATAATACCAGCGGCATACAGAAAAACTGAGATTTTGCCTTTCCTATCTCTACCGATCGCTGTCTTGACTAAATCATTATTAGCTTCCAAGACGCAAACTAAAATGTAATATGAAGAGCCACACATAAGCAACACAAAACCGTAACATGCGAGCGGAAATGATGCAGTATGGTTTTCTCCAAACCATGCAGTTACAAATGGAATCAATGAAAGCCAAAATAATAAATGTAGGTTGCCCCACAGTATTGATGAATTGACATTTTTTACGATGTGCATAAGATGATGATGGTTATTCCAATATATCCCGACGTACACAAAGCTTAAAACATAACTCAAGAAGGTGGAAGCCAGAGGTTTTAATGCCTCCAGGTTGTCCCCATGAGGAACCTTAAGTTCGAGAACCATAATTGTTATTATGATTGCGAAAACACCGTCGCTAAAAGCTTCTAATCTTCCTTTGTTCATTGAAACTCCATTTTTAAATTCAGATTCAAGATTGTTTAATCAAAGTTCTTTCAAAACCTTGCTTATTGCAGATACATAACCAGGGCTATATAGAGTTCTTCCCTTTTCCGTACTCACCTCACCCATCCCACCTATAGTCCAAGCTTGATCTTTCATAAAACAACTTGAGATTGCCTCCTCAAGCGCTAATCTTTCAGATTGAGTGAGGCGTAGCGTCGGTGGTAAAACTTCCATAGTCATCTCGTTTGTTACATTTTCCGGAATAGGCCTTAAGTCAATTGTTATGGCGGTGTTTGCTTTCATAATATCCAATTGCTGTCTAAGCTTATCTCTTTCAGCTATGGTTGCCTGGAAGATACTCCGAATGGATGGGTCGGTGATTCTCATCAAGAACTCACTACCAGATGGGGCTTTAGGGGCCTTAGCAGAGATCTTGACGGCCATCGGCCCACTGTATGCGGCCCAAGCGCGAATCAAATCAACGTAGTCCGAGGCGGCAGAATTGTATAGCGTTCTGGCTTTGAAGATCCCTTTGTTTTCGCATAAGCGACCTATATAAGCGATACTAAAGTCCTTGGCCACATATTTTTGTTGTAAGTGTTCAGCACGGCAAACTTCGTGCAGGGCCTTTAGATTCGCGACTTTATGGCTACGTTGTGACTTTGCGAGCAGTGCGTCCAATACCGAGTCAGGATGCGTAGTGGTTTTTTCCATCAAAACTCCTAATGGTGATCTGGCTGCCATTTTGTGAAATCTGCAAAGCTGAGTCGAGCTCAATACCAAGTACCTCGGACAATGACTGCCCACTATCGATGACAGATACAACTTTTCTTAATCCTGCAACGGCATCCATTGAGTTGGTCAGTTTCGATAACTGCGCCATAAAAGCATTTCCCCATCGCAACTGCTGTTTTTCTTCCATTCTGAGAAAAATCGGTGGTCGCCCAGAGTTTTCCAAAGCGGCATCAAGGAGCTGGCTTCGACGGAATACTGCGGTTCCGGGATCGAGGTCAGGATAAATTTCGACATCTGAACATATACCAGCCAATTGCAGAAGTTCGGAGTTTGTATCCTCCATTACTGAGCGTGCAGTGTAATTGTCACCAGCTGTAACCAGTGCAAACTCTTTTGGAGAATTCTCTGAAAGCGCTATTAAGCGATCGACGATTTTAACGTTTGCTGCCACGTTCAGGGAAAGATCAGAAATTTTGACCATTTTATTGTCATATAGCCGCTCTGCATCTTTAAGCATCTTTGCGTGAAGAAATGGAGTGTTTGAGTTATCGCAGGCAGCACGTTCCTTTTTTAGATCAGAAATAACAAAAGACTTTGCCACGGCAATCTCTTGCGCACTGTGCAAATGGTATAGCTGGTTATTGACTGTCGCTATCAGGGCAGGTAAATGATAAAGCCCCGTAGCTTTCCAGCGGCATCGCCCACAGTTACGTGGACCTCCCGGGACTGGTCCATATTCCTTCCGTGCCTCGCTGATGAGTGCGCCACCGTTATGACATCCTGGCAGTTTAGAATCACCATCGAGCATACTTGTGTTTCCACCTGCGAAGCAAATTCCATCGTGTAGCATTTGCCACCCGACCGGATTGCGCATAGTTGGATCCTCGGAAATTACAGATGCCCAACTCGCAGCGTTGAAAACAATATTTTTTTCAACGTCCCGTATCTGCCCATCCTTTAAGAAACGTATCGTAGATGCTTCTTTTTTCTCTTCTGCGCGCTTATTAGCCTCAAAGAGAAGATTTTGAAGATGAATTGCCCCGGGTTTGGTGTAATACAAAGTCATGATTAGACGTGAATGGCCAACAATTTTCATCATTAGCTCAGGTGGCATCTCACCATCGATAACCATTGATGTTATTAGAGATACGCGCAATCCATGTGGAGGGAAAAATGTTCGCTGGTTTTTGGGGTTCAAAAGCAATATCTTACTGCCATCAGGATGTTTAGATTCTTCATTTTCTAACTTTTCTTCAAATGCTTTCATAAGACGTTGCCATGCTACGTCCAATACCCCAGAACCAATAGGCAAATGGGCATGTTTAGGGGTTTCAGGAGTTCGAAAAAGAAAACATGATGGAGCATAGGACATGGCTTGTTTCTGGCTTTTGGGACCAATGCTGCGAGATGCTGGAATTTTAGTCCATGGTGTGCGTTCATTGACGGGATTGTATTTTTCCTGCCAATTTCGCAATTTCTCGAGCCAGTAATAAGGATTTTCTGTGTAACTCTCAAGTTGTGGCCAAGGGCATTCCTGGCCCTTATCGGAGCCGCTTTTTTGGGAGTCGTGAGTTTTATTGGTATTAAAGTAAAGAATTGAAACATAATCATCTTCTTTAACTTTTTTTCGCCGAAATATTCCCATCTGCCACGTCTTTTTGGGATATTTTTTGGCGAGAGCTGAGGTATTCGGAACGAATTTCCCATTTTCATAGCGCCAATCATCCGATTCACCGCTGTCACTCATTCGAAGTTGCCCTGTTCTAGCTGGAACTTGTAGTTTTGTCAGCGCGAGTACCCATCGAACGGGGCTCCACATTTCTAAGACAGGTGACTTGCTATTCCTTTCTCGTAAGCGCCAAACGCAATCGGGATCATTGCGGTCGATTTGTTCAGGAGTGACAGGAAACCAATCTTTTGCACAATTTCTACCTTTTATGGTTTCGAATCCTAAAGCATTTTGTGCGAACTGCCAGTCACAGAAATCTGGCCCCTCAGCCAGCATTTTTCTCAGTTCCAAAATATAGGAGTAAGGAAGAACCTCGCGGACGCTTTCACTTAAATCAGTTGAGTTGTCACTTGATCGTAGCTGTAAGGGATTCTTAAAAAGGGGAGTAACAGTCCAATGCCCGTCATCTTCATCAGAATAGTTTTCCAATAGGACCGAATTCAAGAAATTATATATAATATTGTTAACCTTGAAGCCGTCTTTTATTTCAGAGCAGAAAAGCTCGAAGAAGTCCGGATTTTGAGTTTTTCTGCTTAAGAACTCTGATGGCGATTTCATTGTGCAATTTTCATGTACGAATCGCACAAATTTTTTTAATGCGGTAAGCTTGCTGCCTACACCTCGACTTTCTCGTGCGAACCAATTTGCAATATATTCACGCCATTCCTTGGCACTTGGATAATCTTTTTCTATCCAAGAAAACTCGTAATCGTCGGACTTGCTCAGTGTTACGGGTTTTATTACGACACCACTTTCCACTGCTTGTCTAAGCCAAAGCCGGACGGTGGTAGTTTCTGCACCAACATCTTTAGCCACCGTCGCTATCTTTTCACCCGCTATAATTCTATATACTGCAGCAGAACGCTCCTCTTCGGAAAATTGCCGAATAACGGCTTCTTTGCCTTCTCTTATTCGCTTCCATACACGGAGCTGTTGCAGAGAGATCTTGTGTTGACTAGCAATATCTTTTAAGGCGATACCGCCTTCAATCAGTCGATGAATTTCCTCTATACTGGCCTCTGAAGGAATATCCTGCACGTCATTAAACTGTGCTTCCCAGCGATAGTAGCAATTAGAGCTAACATTCAATTCTCGCGCAACGGCGGCTAGAGATTCTCCATTTCGAACCCGTAAAACAAGTGCTCTCCTAATTGTAATGTCGTGAGAGTTGTTGTTGATGTGCCCCGCAAGGCGTTCTACTGTACTTTTACTCATGCCTAGTTCTTTCGCGACAGTTCCCTTTGCATTTCCCTCTTCGGTGAGTCTTTTCGCTAAGTTTTTTTCATCTTCATTAAATCTGTTCGCGATCTTTATGTCGCTTGTCCAGTTCTTTATGGTGCCAAGGGAAACCCCGAATTCTCTTGCAATCTGTTTTTTTGACACCCCGGACTTGGCTCGCTCTCTTGCTTTATTGACCGTTTCAGCGGAATAGTTGGTTTTTAGGACAATGTCGGACGTCCATCGGGTTATCGTGCTTCTTGAGATACCAAGCTTGAGAGAAACTTTTTTCTTTGGTTCTCCAGATTTTATTAGATCTATCGCTTTCTGTTTTAATTCTTCAGAAACATTTACGTGTCTTCTAATATCGGAAGTCCATATGCCAACAGTGTGCTTAGCTAAATTGAGACTTATTGAAACGGAACGTTTGGGTTCGCCGCTTGCAACTCTAGAAATTGCTTCTCTTCTCGTTTCATCGGAATATGGTGGGGTATATAAATTATTCCTCTTCATTTATTTTGCATCGCCCAGAAGGATAAATGATTGCTGCCTCTTCGAAACCATTTCTAGCATCTCCAATGCCTCCTCAGTTGATGGTTCAGTGTAGATTTTCTGGCTCTCAACTGATTTATGATGCATAAATTTTTGAATAAAAAGAGGATCAAATCCTGCTCTACGTAGTCTACGCCCGTAGCTATGCCGGTGCCCATGGGCAGTGGTCCCATGTTGTTTGCCGTATGGCAATCCTATTCGACGCACTGCGGATTCATGCGAAGAATAATAATTTTCCAAGCTGTAGACTTGCCCTATCGGGTCGCGATTTATATTTACAAAGGCGAAAGGATGGTGGCGCTCAATTGAAGCTAATTGGAGCATATACAAGTCCCAAAACTGTTTGAACCACTGACCATATTCTGGCGAGTACCAATAGGCACGCATGTAGTGTTTTTCGTCCAACTTTGGATTCTTCCAACCCGCTGGGTAATCTGAGCCTATCCTATTGCGCGGCAGCATTCCCCAGTAATGTGCCAGATACGCTTGACGGTTCACAAATGGTTTCTCGGTTGCCAGTGCTTCAGCCATTGCCGGTGCCGAACCAAATTGAGGATGATGTATGCAAACTAGCGAGCTCGTAGGATCGTTAGGGTTATTGTTAACGTCTTCTACGAACAAATGAAACGGTTCACATGACCGAAATCCTGCACCATGAAGCAAAAGTGTGATTAATATATCTCTGTAGTTATATTTCCCCGCATATTTAAAACCCTTAAAAATTAATTCTTCGAATTTTTCATCAGGGAATTCGTAGGACGTGCCTGTTTCACAAGTACCTGGATTTATAGGGGAGGTGAGAGGTATCTCTTCCTTTGGATTATCGTCCCATAAATGCCCTAAGAATGCTCGTGATCTTCTAAATTCATACGCAATCTTCTTCATTTTAATTTCGTAAAGTCCACCGGTGAATTTTGGGTTGAAATTAGAAACTTCTGGATAAGTGTTGCTCATCCATTCAAAGAAATCCGTTAGTAACAGTATCACGTGCCTTTGACTTTGATGATCACGTGGCGACCAACAAAGATAACTCGGATCTAGGCCCGTGTTTAAATCAAATGTGCCGACCGATAAAGCATTTGAAAAATTACTGAAAATTTTCCAATGAGGCAATTTCCCATCAGATAAATCCTCTTCGGTCACATTTTTCTCAAAATATTCTGAAAACAATGTAACAGCTGCGAGTAATTTGTTCATCCACGATGAGCTCCGTATATTTTTTATTGATAAGCAATAGTCAAGTAGTGGCCTTAACGGGCCTTCCTCTGTAAGTAACACAGGGATTTTTGCTATCGCACCGGTGTTATCTACTATTACGCGGCCTTTAGCCTTGGTTAACTGCATTCCAACTCCAGGGGCATACATTGTTTGACACGCATCAGTGATGCGAACTATGTAATTTATTCAGGAATATGGTGTTATGCAACGCGACCATCTGTCTTGCGAATGGCGGAACTTTGTGGTAGCTGATAATGAATTCTGGTTAGGCTAGAAAGTATGTATCGGAATTTGGGGGGAATAACCATCATGGTGTTGGAACTGAAGGTGCCGCATGGCGATAGTGTGGAGGCTTTGCTGCCTTTGTTCCCGGTGTTCCTCAGCTATGTGCTGAGCTTTGTCTACGTTGGAATATATTGGAATAATCATCATCACCTCATGCACGTGGTGTCGCGCATTACCGGCGGGGCGCTGTGGGGTAATTTGCATTTCCTGTTCTGGCTGTCGCTGATACCGTTTGTCACTGGCTGGATGGGCGAGAACCATTTCTCGGCGGTGCCGGTCGCGTGCTATGGCTTCGTGCTGTTCATGTGCAGCGTCGCCTACCTGATGCTGGTGCGCTGCCTCGAAGCCAATAATGATGCCCTGAAGGATGCCGTCGGCAGTGACCGCAAGGGCAAGATTTCCATGTTGCTGTACCTGATAGGCGTGGCCGCCTCCTGCGGCTGGCCGATGCTGGGCTTTGCCGTCTACGTATTGGTCGCCATCATCTGGTTCCTCCCCGACCGCCGGATAGAATCACGTTACAAGTCGTGAGTGAGTTGTTGCTGGAAAGTCGCATAGAAATTATCACTTAGACTTTCAAAACCAATACTCACACAATCTATCTGTTTCACTGGGAAAAATAATAACTCCAGAGGGGAAGTACCATGAAGCAGTCAATCCGGCGTCCGCTGCTGGCGGCCTCGCTTAGTCTCGCCTTTCTCGCGCCTGCGGCGCACGCTCTTACCTTTGTGTTGAATGACGTGTCCAGCGGCGGCATGAGCGGCGCGCAGCTGCATGCATTCCAGACCGCCGCCAATTACTGGTCTGGCAAGCTGAGCGACCCGGTCACGGTCTATCTCGACATAGGTTTTAACAATCTCGGCCCGAATATCCTGGGCAGTACCGGCTCTAGCTTCGTCTCCACCAGCTACAGCAATATCCACAGTGCACTCAGCGCCGACGCCACCTCGTCGCTGGACGCCACGGCCATGGCGCATATGCAGAGCGGACCGGCGCTGTCCTTTATGGCCACGCAGGGCGATGGCAGTTCGCGCTTCGACAATGACAACTCGTTCAACAACCGCTACCTCGGCATGACCACTGCCAACGCTAAGGCGATGGGCTTTGCCATCGGCACCAGTACCGCCGCGCCGGACGCCAGCATCGTGTTCGCCAACGCCTATGCCGGCGATTTTGTCTACACCCGGACCGGCGGCGTGCCCGCCGACAAGATCGACTTCATCACCGTGGCCGAGCATGAAATCGGCCATGCGCTGGGCTTCACTTCCGGCGTGGACGATATCGATTACTGCATGGCCCCGCGCAACGGCTCGGCCTGCGGCCTCAGTAACACCGCCGACCGCTTCGAAGGCGACTGGTGGTATGAGCCGCTCGACCTGTTCCGCTATTCCGCTGCCGGCGTGGCCGATGTGCGGGTGGGCGGTAAGCCGTATTTCTCTGTCGACGGCGGCATGAGCAAAATTGCCGCCTTCTCCACCGGCACGGAGCATGGCAACGGCTGGCAAGCCAGCCACTTCAGCCCGGACCAGGTCAACCTGATGCGTCCTTTCGTCGGCGACGGCGAGTTCTACGACGCCAGCAACCGCGACCTGGCTGCCATGGACGCCATCGGCTGGGACTTGGCCACGCCGGTGCCCGAACCAGGCGCCTGGGCCATGCTGCTGGCCGGCCTCGGATTGCTGGGATGGACGTCCCGGCGCAACCGTAGTACCCGTAGTTCGCTGCAACGCCCTTAACCCAGGTGCAACCGCCGGCTGCGGCCGGCGGCCTTCTATTTCCTCGGCGAAACTGACAACTTGTTCAGTATCCCCCGCTCAAATACCCGTTTCACCAAGCAATGTTTGGAAAACGACAGCGCTTTCCAATCAATTGCAGTGCAGCACGTTTTACGGGTGACTCGTGCGTAATTCCCCTGATATGATCGTTGGCTTCTATGCTGCGCCTTGTCACGCGCCAGCATTTTTCCTGTACTTGAGAAAGAAGCCCATGACCCGTCCTCACATGCTTGTCATTGCCGCTGCCGTAGGCGTGGCGTTTTCGCAAACCGTCCTGGCGGCGCCTGCCGTCGCTCCGGCGTTGGCCGGCAATCCACTGGCGACCGCCAGCACCTTGCCGTTCCACTATCCAGCATTCGACAAGATCAAGGACGAGCATTTCGTCCCGGCCTTCAACGAAGGCATGCGCCAGCAGTTGAAGGAAGTGGACGCCATCGTCAACGCCCGCTCGATGCCGACGTTTGAAAACACCATCGTGGCGATGGAAAAATCGGGCGCGCTGCTGACCCGCGTGCAGACCATTTTCTACAATCTGCAAGGCGCCAACACCAACGACAAGCTGGACGCCGTTGACAGCGAAATGTCGCCCAAGCTGGCTGCGCACAACGACGCCATCTTCCTGAATCCGCGACTGTGGGCGCGTGTGAAATCGCTGTACGAAAAGCGCGACTCGCTGAAACTGGATGCGGAATCCAAGCACCTGCTGGAACGCTATCACACGGACTTCATCCGCGCCGGCGCCAATCTGTCGGCGGCCGACAAGGACAAGCTGAAAGTCATTAACGGCGACATCGCCAAGCTGCAAACCGCTTTCACCCAGAACGTACTGAAGGAAACCAACGCCTCGTCGCTGGTAGTCGATACGCGTGAAGAACTGGCCGGCATGAGCGCCGCCGCCATTGACGCCGCCGCTGCAGCCGCCAAGGCCAAAGGCCAGGACGGAAAATTCCTGGTCGCCGTGGTCAACACCAGCGGCCAGCCGCCATTGGCCGAACTGACCAACCGCGCCACCCGCGAAAAGCTGATGGCATTGTCGCTGTCGCGCGGCAGCCGTGGCGGTGAATTCGACAGCCGCGAACTGGTGATCAAGATCGCCAAAGCCCGCGCCGACAAGGCCACGCTGCTGGGCTACGCCAACTTCGCCGCCTACTCGCTGGAAGACCAGACCGCGCACGACACCGCGTCGGTCAACAAGCTGCTGGGCGAGCTGGCCAAGCCGGCAGTCAACAACGCCAAGAAAGAAGCGGCCGACCTGCAAGCCGTGGTCGATGCAGAAAAAGGCGGCTTCCAGATCGGCGCCGCCGACTGGGCCTACTACACCGACAAGGTACGCGCGCAGCGCTTCGCCTTCGACGAGAATCAGCTCAAGCCTTACTTCGAATTGAACAACGTGCTGACCAACGGCGTGTTCTACGCAGCGAACAAGCTGTATGGCCTGTCATTCAAGGAGCGCAAGGATCTGCCGGTCTACAACCCGGACGTGCGCGTGTTCGACGTATTCGATGCCGATGGCAAGCAGCTGGCCATCTTCATCGCCGACATGTACGCCCGCTCCAACAAGCAAGGCGGCGCATGGATGAACGAGTACATCTCGCAATCGTCGCTGCTGGGTACTCACTCGGTGGTGGCGAATCACCTGAATATTCCGAAGCCGCCAGCCGGCGAGCCTACCCTGCTGACTTACGATGAAGTGAAGACCGCCTTCCACGAATTCGGTCACGCGCTGCATGGCATGTTCTCCAATGTGAAGTACCCGCGCTTCTCCGGCACCAGCGTGCCGCGCGATTTCGTTGAGTACCCATCGCAAGTGAATGAGATGTGGGCTGTATGGCCTGAGGTTCTTTCCAACTACGCCAAGCATTACAAGACCGGCGCGCCGATGCCGAAAGAACTGCTGGACAAAGTGATCGCATCGAAGAAATTCAACCATGGCTTCATGACCACTGAGTACCTGGCTGCTTCGCTGCTGGACCAGCGCTGGCACCAGCTGACGCCTGCGCAAATCCCGACCGACGTATTGGGCTTCGAAGCGCAATCGCTGAAAGAGATGGGCGTGGACTTTGCACCGGTGCCACCGCGCTACCGCACCACCTACTTCTCGCATAGTTTCTCGGGCGGTTACTCGGCTGGCTACTACGCCTATCTGTGGTCGGAAAAGCTGGATGCCGACACCGTTGAATGGTTCAAGGAAAACGGCGGCCTGCAACGCAAGAACGGTGACTGGTTCCGCGCCAAGCTGCTGTCGCGCGGCGGTACCGATGATGCCATGAATTTGTTCCGCAACTTCCGTGGCCGCGATCCTGTGATCGAACCGCTGCTGGAACGCCGCGGCCTGAATGCGAAATAATATAAATAGTTTATAAGGATAACTGCATGAATCGCACCAACATCATCATCGCCGCTAGCGTGGCCGCCGTGTTCAGCATCGCACACGCGGAGCCTGCGTCGCTGCTGCCTGCATCGAACCCGTTTGCCAAACCGAGCACCCTGCCGTTCGGCTACCCGGCGTTCGACAAAATCCAGAACGAAGACTACGCGCCAGCGTTTGAAGAAGGCATGCGCCAGCAAGCTGCCGAAATCGAAGCCATCGCCAATAACAAAAAGCCTGCTACCTTCGACAACACCATTGTGGCGATGGAGAAATCGGGCCAGCTGCTGTCGCGCGTATCTAGCGTGTTCGGTAACCTGTCCGGCGCCAACACCAACGACACCTTCAAGGCGCTGGAGCGCGATCTGTCGCCGAAACTGGCAGCACACAGCGATGCGATCCGCCTGAACGGCAAGCTGTATGCGCGCATCAAATCGCTGTACGAAAAGCGCGATAAGCTGCATCTCGACGCAGAATCGAAATACCTGCTGGAGCGTTACAACACTGACTTCGTGCGCGCCGGCGCCCAGCTGTCGGATGTCGACAAAGCCAAGCTGAAAACCATGAACGGCGAACTGGCCAAGCTGCAAACCACCTTCGCGCAAAACGTGCTGGAAGAAGCCAACGCCTCGGCCTTGGTGGTTGACACCCGCGAAGAACTGGCCGGCATGTCGGACAAAGCCATCGCCGCCGCTGCCAAAGCCGCTACCGCCAAAGGCATGGATGGCAAGTTCCTGATCCCGGTGGTGAATACCACCGGCCAGGCCAGCCTGGAAGTGCTGACCAACCGCGCAGTGCGTGAGAAGCTGATGGCACTGTCGTTGGCGCGCGGTAGCCACGGCGGCAAATTCGATAACACCCAAGTGGTGCTGTCGCTGGTCAAGCTGCGTGCCGAGAAGGCCGCGCTGATGGGCTATCCTAACTACGCCGCCTACGCACTGGCCGACCAGACCGCGCACGATACCGACGCCGTCAACAAAATCCTGGCCGAACTGACCCGCCCTGCCGTCGCCAACGCCAAGAAAGAAGGCGCCGAGATCCAGCAAGCGATCGACAAGGAAAACGGCGGTTTCCAACTGGCCGCGCAAGACTGGGCCATTTACAGCGATAAGGTGAAGGCCGAGCGTTTCAATTTTGACGCCAACGAACTGCGTCCGTACTTCGAACTGAATAACGTGCTGACCAACGGCGTGTTCTTCGCCGCGAACAAGGTCTACGGCCTGTCGTTCAAAGAGCGCAAGGACCTGCCGGTGTACAACCCGGACGTGCGCGTGTTCGACGTGTTTGACGCCGATGGCAAACAGCTGGCTATCTTCATTGCCGACTTCTACGCCCGCTCCAACAAGCGCGGTGGCGCATGGATGAATGCCTACATGTCGCAATCGTCGCTGATGGGCACCCGCCCTGTGGTGGCGAATCACCTCAACATTCCTAAGCCGAACGACGGCGAGCCAACCCTGCTGACCTACGACGAGCTGCGTACCATGTTCCACGAGTTCGGCCACGCGCTGCACGGCATGTTCTCGAACGTGAAGTACCCACGCTTTGCCGGCACCCGCGTGCCGCGCGACTACGTCGAGTTCCCATCGCAGGTCAACGAAATGTGGTCGGTATGGCCTGAAGTGCTGGCCAACTACGCCAAGCACTACCAGACCGGCGCGCCGATGCCGAAGGAACTGCTGGACAAGGTGATCGCGTCGAAGAAATTCAACGAAGGCTTCCGCACCACCGAGTACCTGGCCGCGTCTATCCTGGACCAGAAATGGCACCAGCTGGGCGTGAACCAGATTCCGACCGATGTACTGGGCTTCGAAGCTGCTGCGCTGAAGGACGCCGGCATCGACTACGCGCCGGTGCCGCCGCGCTACCGCACCACCTACTTCTCGCACACCTTCGCGGGCGGCTACTCGGCCGGCTACTACGGTTACGTGTGGGCCGAGAAGCTGGATGCCGATGCGGTGGAATGGTTCATCGAAAACGGCGGCATGCTGCGCAAGAACGGCGACTACTTCCGCAAGATGCTGCTGTCGAAAGGCGGCACGCTGGACGCGATGCAGATGTACCGCAACTTCCGCGGCCGCGACGCCAAGATCGAACCGCTGCTGGAACGCCGTGGCTTAACTGAAAAATAATCTTGCGTTAAGCGTCACACCGCAAGGCCGGGATTGATTTGTTAGAATCAGTTCCGGCCTTTTGATTTTTGAGTAAGATAAGAACAACCATGAATAACCAACTGCATGGCGTAACGCTGGAAGCAATCGTGACGCGGCTGCATGAGTACTATGGCTGGGAACAACTGGCGCAGCGGATCGACATCAACTGCTTCAGCAAGGATCCCAGCATCAAATCCAGCTTGAAGTTCCTGCGCAAGACGCCGTGGGCCAGGGCGCAGGTTGAAGAACTTTATCTGGCGACCAAATTCTAAACAGGGGACGCATATGGACAGCAATCTGAAAACCTCGCTCAAGAGCCTGCATGCCAGCCTGGCCGGTGCCGGTCCAGTCGATGAGGAATTGCTGGCCCTGCTGAAACAGCTGGACGGCGACATCAAGACCCTGCTGGAACGCGGTGCTGAGCCAGCGCCGGGCGAGACCACCACCTTCGGACTGGCCGAGCGCACGCAAGAGCTGTCAGCCCAATTCGCTGTCAAGCACCCGCAGCTGGAGCCTGCCCTGCGCGAGCTGGGCACCATTTTGTCGAATATGGGAATTTGATGGACGTAAAAAACCCGGGGAATCCAGGCCCCCGGGCGGCCAGCGTTACTTAAACACCGGCGGTTGCTGGCAGAACTCTCCTGCCGCATCTCCGTTATAGCAAAGTTCCGGGCCAATTCAATGCGAGACTGACATCATTTCTTGCAAGTGATTGAATACTAAAAGAAAATTTATTTCGGCGTGAGCGTAGCGTGCCTGTTTCCGGTACAATACCGCCCCATGAATCCCCCAACCAATTTATTTGCGGCCGTCCCGAAGCGGTCTGCCCGCGCTGCTGTTGCGCCTTTCCTGCCGATGTCCCGTCAAGAGATGGATGTGCTCGGCTGGGACGAGTGCGACGTCATCCTGGTGACCGGCGACGCCTACATCGACCACCCAAGCTTTGGCATGGCCCTCGTCGGCCGCCTGCTGGAAGCGAATGGCTACCGCGTCGGCATCATCGCCCAGCCAGACTGGCAGTCGGCAGATGCCTTCCGCACGCTGGGCAAGCCGCGCCTGTACTACGGCGTCACTGCCGGCAATATGGACTCGATGGTCAACCGCTACACGGCCGACCGCAAGCCGCGCTCGGACGACGCCTACACGCCGAACGGCGAACCGAACAAGCGCCCGGACCGCGCGGTGTCGGTGTACGCCCAGCGCTGCCGCGAAGCCTTCCCTGGCACGCCGGTGGTGATCGGCTCGATCGAAGCCTCGCTGCGCCGCATCGCCCACTACGACTACTGGTCGGACAAGGTGCGCCGCTCGGTGCTGTTCGAGTCCAAGGCCGACATGCTGATCTTCGGTAACGCCGAACGCGCACTGGTCGATCTGACCAAGCGCATGGCCGATGGCGAAAGCATCAAGAGCATCCGCGACCTGCGCGGTACCTCCTTCCTGGTGCCGGCCGGCTGGATGCCGGGCGAAGACTGGGGCGTGCACAATTCCACCCGCGTCGATACGCCGGGCAAGATCGACAAGCATATCGATCCATACCTGATGGTGGACCAGAACTCGCCGACCTGCGCGACTGACAACAAGCCAGCCGAGGAAGTCAATCCGGCCATGGTCGAGCCGACCAAGGAAGTGGCACCGCCACCACCACCGGTCGAAGTGGTCAAGACCATTCGCATCATGAGCCGCGAAGAGCGCCGTGCGATGGAACTGGAAAAACACCACAAGACCGTGGTGCGCCTGCCGTCGTTTGAGACCGTGACCAACGATCCGGTGATGTACGCGCACGCTTCGCGCGTGTTTCACCTCGAATCCAATCCCGGCAATGCGCGCGCGCTGGTGCAAGGTCACGGCGACCGCGACGTCTGGATGAACCCACCGCCACTGCCGCTGCAGATGGACGAGATGGACAATGTCTACGACATGAACTACGCCCGCGGCCCGCACCCAAGCTACGGCGGCGCCAATATCCCGGCGTGGGAAATGATCCGCTTCTCGGTCAACATCATGCGCGGCTGCTTCGGCGGCTGCACCTTCTGCTCGATTACCGAGCACGAAGGCCGCATCATCCAGAGCCGTTCCGAGCCGTCCATCCTGCGCGAGATCGAGCATATCCGCGACAAGACCAAGGGTTTCACCGGCATCATCTCCGACCTCGGCGGCCCGACCGCGAATATGTATCGCCTGTCGTGCAAGGACAAAGAGATCGAGACCACCTGCCGTCGCCTGTCGTGCGTGTACCCGTCGATCTGCGTCAACCTCGGCACCAATCACAACCCGCTGATCAAGCTGTACCGCCGTGCGCGTGAAATTCCGGGCATCAAGAAGATCCTGATCCAGTCCGGCCTGCGCTACGACCTGGCGGTGCGTTCGCCTGAGTACGTCAAGGAACTGGTGACCCACCACGTCGGCGGCCTGCTGAAAATCGCTCCTGAGCACACTGAAAGCAATGTGCTGAGCAAGATGATGAAGCCGGGCATCGGCGCCTACGACGAGTTCAAGGCCCTGTTCGAGAAGTACTCGCTGGAAGCGGGCAAGAAGCAATACCTGATCCCGTACTTCATCGCTGCCCACCCGGGCGCCACCGACGAAGACATGCTGAACCTGGCGCTGTGGCTGAAGAAGAACAACTTCCGCCTCGACCAGGTGCAGACCTTCATGCCGACGCCGATGGCCATGGCTAGCGCCATGTACCACTCGCGCCGCAATCCGCTGCACAAGGTGACTGACGATTCGGAAGAAGTGTTCACGCCGCGTACGCTGAAGCAGCGCCAGGCGCACAAGGCTTTCCTGCGCTACTACGATCCGAAGAACTGGCCTATCCTGCGTGACGCTCTGCGCAATATGGGCCGTGGCGATTTGATCGGCACCGGCGAGCGTCACCTGATTCCGCCCTACACGGCGGGCGAGGAAAACTTCAAGGCCTCGCAAGGCAAGCGCGCGATGCCGATGCTGGCGCCGGGTGCGGGCAAGCGTGGCCCAGGCGCACCGATGGCCGGTGCACGCGGCAAGCCGAACGCCCTGACTGGTTCGTTGACCGCGCGCCAGACGGTGGAAACCAAGGGCAAGCCGTCCATCCTCGACACCATCAAGGTGAAGAAGGCGGCGCCAGCGCCGGCCAAGGGCGGCAACCCAGGCCGTACGGCCGCAGCCAGCGGCGGACGCGGCCGAAAGTAAAGAAAGTTTAGATCGACGTTCTCAGGGGAAATGTTGTAAATTTCCTTATCAGCGCAAATGCGTGGATAATTCAGGTCTGCTTGGGCGATGCGCTGCGGCAGCGCGCGGTTACACTAGCCGCTCAGCAGACCTTATTCTGTGAACTGGACGATCATGAAAAACTTCAAATTCTCTTCCCTGTGGCTGGTGCCGCTGTTTGCCATACTGGCCGCCTGCGGTGGTGGTGGCGGCAGCAGCAGCACCGCCACGCCGGCCACGGCGACGCTGAAAAGCATTGCGATTACCATCCCGAGCAGCACCATCCCGATCGGCTCCAGCCAGACCATGACCGCCACCGGCACCTATTCCGATGGCAGCACCAAGGCGCTGGGCTCCGCCACCAACCTGGTCTGGACTACCAAGAGCGGTGGCACCACCGTGGCGCAGGTGTTCAGCAGCGGCAAGGTGACCGGCATCGGCGTCGGTACCGAAACCATCAACGCCGCCCAGGAAGGGATCACCGGCACCATTACCCTGACGATTACCGCACCGTGGACCATGGTCTCGGCCGGCGGCTTCCAGACCATCGCCCGCAAGGCCGACGGCAACCTGTACGCCTGGGGCCAGAATAACTGGGGCCAGCTGGGCGACAGCAGCACCACGCCGCGTAATGCACCGGTACAAGTGAATGCCGGCGCCGGCACCACTGCCTGGAAAATGGTGTCGGTCGGCGACCAGTTCGCCGTCGGCATTCGCGCTGGCAGCAGCACCGGCACCACCGCCAGCACCGGCGGCACACTGTGGGCCTGGGGCTACAACCAGAACGGCCAACTTGGCGACGGCACCCAGACCAACCGCTCGGTGCCGGTCCTGATCGGCAAGGACACCGATTGGGTCTACGTTTCGGCCGGCAAGAGCCACGTGCTGGCAATCAAGGCCAGTGGCATCATGTACGCATGGGGCCGCAATTCGGAAGGTCAGTTGGGCGACGGCACCACGGTCGGCAAGCTGGTCCCCACCAAGATCGGCGCCGCTCTCTGGCTGACCGTCAGCGCCGGCGGCACCCACTCGCTGGGCCTGCAGAAAGACGGCTCGCTGTACACCTGGGGCGGCAACTCGGACGGCCAGCTGGGCAATGCCTCAACCGGCAGCAACGTTAGCGCGCCGGTCAAGATCGGCAGCGCCACCTACACTGCGGTCTCGGCCGGCGCGCTGCACTCGATGGCGATTGGCGCCAACGGCACGCTGTGGGGCTGGGGTTCCAATAGCTATGGCCAGGTCGGCAATAACGCCGGCACCGGTTCGGGCATTACCGCACCGACTCAGATCACGCAGGACAGCAACTGGGCGGTGATCGCTGCCGGCGCCATCCACACCATGGGCGTGCGCACTGACGGCACGCTGTGGGGCTGGGGCTCGAACGCCGAAGGCCAGCTGGGCGACGGCAACGGCGATGCGCTGGCGCCGGTCCAGATCGGCAACCTGAGCAACTGGGTCACGGTTAGTGTCGGCACCGGCCACAGCTTCGGCCTGAAAGCGGACAACACCCTGTGGGGCTGGGGCCGCAACCAGGAAGGCCAGCTGGGCAACGGCAAGAATACGCTGTCGACCACGCCGGTCAACGTCCCGAACTAGTTTTTTTTCCGCCACATCGGACAGGATGGCATAGGCTACACTAGCGCCATGCCTGTCCGACTCTCCGTCCTCGCCAAGCTGTCCATCGCTGCTGCCCTGTTGCTGGTGGCGGCGCCCGGCATGGCGCTGGAAAAAGTCACCCTCCAGCTCAAGCACGCCCACCAGTTCCAGTTTGCCGGCTACTACGCCGCGCTGGAGCTTGGCTTTTACAAGGAAGCCGGGCTGGACGTGCGCATCCTCGAAGGCCAGGACGGCAATGCGCCCGAGCGCGATATCCTGAGCGGCAAGGCCGAGTACGGTACGGGCAGCAGCAACCTGCTGCTGGCGCGGCTGGCCGGCAAGCCGGTGGTGGTGCTGGCCGTGATCTTCCAACATTCGCCGTATGCGCTGGCGATGCGCCAGACCGGCGGTGATCCCGACCTGCGGCGCCTGATCGGCAAGCGCGCCATGATCGGTTCGCTCACCGATGAGCTGGGCAATGCCGACGAGCTGCTGGCCTACCTGACCAAGGAAGGTGTGCCACCGGCCAGCTTCACGCGCGTCGAGCACAGCTTCAATCCGCAAGACCTGATCAGCGGCAAGGTGGACGCGATGGCGATCTACACCACTAACGAGCCGGACACCTTCGACCGGCTGGGCTTTCCGTATGATATCTACAGCCCGCGCGCGGTCGGCATCGATTTTTACGGCGACAATCTGTTCACCAGCGAGCAGGAGATTGCCAACCACCCGGCGCGGGTGCGCGCCTTCCGCGCCGCCAGCCTGCGCGGCTGGCAGTGGGCCATGAGCCATCACGAGGAAGCGGCCGACCTCATCCTCAACAAATATTCGCGCCGCGCCGACCGCCAGCACTTGCTATACGAGGCGCGCCAGATGGTGCCGCTGGTGCAGCCGGTGCTGGTGGAAATCGGCTACATGAATCCGGACCGCTGGCAGCACATTGCCGATGTCTACGCCAGCCTCGGCATGCTGCCCAAAAATGCCGGTTTCGACGGCTTTATGTACCGCGTCGATACCGGGCGCGGCAATCTGGTGTGGTTGTACCGCGTGCTGGGCGTGGCCGCGCTGCTGCTGGTGCTGGGCGCGGCCATCCACTTCAGCATGCTGGCGCGCGAGCGCCGACGGGCGCTGGAAACTATCCGCCAGGGCGAGCAGCGTTTCCGCACCATGTTCGAAGCCTCGCCGCTAGGCATCGCACTGATCGATTCGATCAGCTATGAATACCGCGACATTAACGCGCGCTACCAGGAGATTCTCGGCCGCACCCAGCACGAGCTGCGCGCGCTGCGCTGGCTGGACGTCGGCCATCCGGATGACATCGTACAGGTCAAGGCGCAGATGGCCTTGCTGACCACGCAGCAGATCAGCAGCTTCAAGGCGCTTAGCCGTTTGTTCAGGCCGGACGGCAGCCTGACCTGGATCGACGTCTCGGTGACCGCCATTGACACCGAGGCCGGCAGCCATCCGCACCACCTGTGCATGATCGAAGATGTCACCGCCAAGAAGCAGAGTGAGGCGCTGATCTGGCAGCAAGCCAATTTCGACACCCTGACCCATTTACCCAATCGCCGCATGTTCATGGACCGGCTGGCGCACGACATGCTCAAGAGCCAGCGCGACAAGAGCGGCATCGCTGTGCTGTTCATCGACCTCGATCACTTCAAGGAGGTCAACGACACGCTGGGCCATCAACAGGGCGACGTGTTGCTGGTGGACGCGGCGCGCCGCATCAGCGCCTGCGTGCGCAAGTCGGATACGGTGGCGCGGCTGGGCGGCGATGAATTCACCGTGATCCTCTGCGAGCTGGAGGATACCGCCCACGTGGAGCGCATCGCCCAGGCCATCCTCAGCCGCCTGCTGCAGCCGTTTGACCTGGGGCAGGAGCAGGCCTTTGTGTCGGCCAGCATCGGCATCACCCTGTATCCGGACGATGCGATCGATATCGACAGCCTGCTGAAGAACGCCGACCAGGCCATGTACGCCGCCAAGGGCGCGGGCCGCAACCGCTACAGCTATTTCACGCCGACCTTGCAGGTGGCCGCGCTGAGCCGCATGCGCCTGACCAACGACTTGCGCAGCGCGCTCAAGGGCGAGCAGTTCGAGCTGTACTTCCAGCCGATTGTGCATCTGGAGAGCGGCGCCATCCACAAGGCCGAGGCGCTGATCCGTTGGAACCATCCGCAGCGCGGCATTGTGAGTCCGCTGGAATTCATCCCGCTGGCCGAGTCGAGCGGCCTGATCATCGAGATCGGCGAGTGGGTGTTCCGCGAGGCGGCGCGCTGGGTGCAGCATTGGCGGCAAAGCTACCACCCGGACTTCCAGATCAGCCTGAACCAGTCGCCGCTGGAATTCCAGCGCGAGGGCGGTTCCTACGACGGCTGGCTGCAGCATTTGCAGGCGCTGGCATTGCCGGGGCAGTCGCTGGTGGTGGAAATCACCGAGGGCTTGTTGCTGGACGCCAGCAACGCTGTCAGCACCCGCCTGCTGCAACTGCGCGACGCCGGCATCCAGGTGGCGCTGGACGACTTCGGCACCGGCTATTCCTCGCTGTCCTACCTGAAAAAGTTCGACATCGATTATTTGAAAATCGACCGCTCCTTCACCCGCAACCTGGCGCCCGATTCCAGCGACATGGCGCTCTCGGAAGCCATCATCGTGATGGCGCACAAGCTGGACCTGAAAGTCATCGCCGAAGGCGTGGAAACTCCCGAGCAGCGCGACCTGCTGGCCACCGCCGGCTGCGACTACGGCCAAGGCTACCTGTTCGCCAAACCCATGCCCGCCACCCAATTCGACGCCTTCCTGCGGGATAATGCTATGCCGTCAGCAGAGTCGATAGTCAAATCCAATTGAAACTATTGGAACAATCAATTTTGCAAATGGGGTAAAAGCCCTTAAACTGGCGTCTCAATGATTCACAACCCAACGAGGAAACCACAATGTCCCTGATCAACACCCAAATCAAACCATTCAAAGCCACCGCTTACCACGCAGGTAAATTCATCGACGTGAGCGACGAGTCCCTGAAAGGCAAGTGGTCCGTTCTGATGTTCTACCCAGCAGACTTCACCTTCGTGTGCCCAACCGAACTGGAAGACCTGGCTGACTTCCAACCAGAATTCGCCAAGCTGGGCGTAGAAGTGTACGGCGTGTCGACCGACACCCACTTCGCGCACAAAGCATGGCACGACACCTCGGACGCAATCAAGAAAGTGAACTACCCACTGATCGGCGACCCAACCGGTACCCTGTCGCGTAACTTCGAAGTGATGATCGAAGAAGAAGGCCTGGCACTGCGCGGCACCTTCGTGATCAATCCAGAAGGCCAGATCAAAGTGCTGGAAGTGCACGACAACGGCATCGGCCGCGACGCTTCGGAACTGCTGCGCAAAGTTAAAGCAGCTAAATACGTTGCCGAGCACCCAGGCCAAGTGTGCCCAGCTAAATGGACCGAGGGTGCAGCTACCCTGACCCCATCGCTGGACCTGGTCGGCAAGATCTAAGTCTTGAGCGACAAGTCTTGAAAAAGACTGCAGCAAACAAGTAGTTACCGCGATGCCGGACCGGGCGTCCGGCCCGGCATACGCCTAAATATTTGTGAAATAAGGAAGAACATCATGTTGGACGCTAGCCTCAAAACCCAGTTAAAAGCCTACCTCGAAAAAGTGGTGCATCCGCTTGAACTGGTCGCCTCCCTCGATGACAGCGCCAAAGCCCGCGAGATGAAAGAACTGCTCCTCGAAATTGCCGAGTTGAGCGACAAGATCTCGCTGGTCGAGCGCACCGAAGCAGGCGTACGTACCCCATCGTTCAGCATCAACCGTGCTGGCAGCGAGATCGGCGTGCGTTTCGCCGCCATCCCGATGGGCCACGAATTCACTTCGCTGGTGCTGGCGCTGCTGCAAGTAGGCGGCCACACCATCAAATTTGACGAAGCCGTGATCGAGCAAATCCGCAACCTGGATGGCGATTTCGAGTTCGAAACCTTCATGTCGCTGACCTGCCATAACTGCCCGGACGTAGTGCAGGCGCTGAACGCCATGTCGGTGATTAACCCACGCATCAAAGTCACCACCATTGACGGTGGCCTGTTCGCCAAGGAAGTGGAAGAGCGTCAGATCATGGCCGTGCCGATGATGTTCCTGAACGGCGAACACTTCGGCCAGGGCCGTACCTCGGTCGAGGAAATCCTCGCCAAGCTGGACACCAATGCTGGCGTGCGCCAGGCGGCTGAGCTCAGCAAGAAAGAAGTGTTCGATGTGCTGGTCGTCGGCGGCGGTCCTGCCGGCGCGGCTGCGGCCATCTACGCGGCCCGTAAAGGCATCCGCACGGGCGTGCTGGCCGACCGCTTCGGCGGCCAGGTGCTGGATACGCTGGCGATCGAGAACTTCATTTCGGTGAAAGAGACCGAAGGCCCGAAATTCGCCATCGCACTGGAACAGCACGTCAAGGAATACGACGTCGATATCATGAACACCCAGCGCGCCAACAAGCTGGTGCCGCTCGGTAAAGTGGTGGAAGTGCAGACTGCTTCTGGCGCGGTGTTGAAAGCCAAGTCGGTGATTTTGGCGACCGGCGCCCGCTGGCGCGAAATCAACGTGCCGGGCGAGAAGGAATACCGCAACCACGGCGTGGCCTACTGCCCGCACTGCGATGGTCCGCTGTTCAAGGGCAAGCGCGTGTCGGTGATCGGTGGCGGCAACTCGGGTGTGGAAGCGGCGATCGACCTGGCTGGTTTGGTGCAGCACGTGACGCTGATTGAATTCGGCGCCGAACTGCGCGCTGATGCAGTCCTGCAGCGCAAGCTGCGCAGCCTGGCCAACGTTACCGTGATCACCTCGGCACAAACCACCGAGATCCACGGCGACGGCAAGAAAGTGAATGCGCTGAGCTACACCGACCGCAACACCAACGCCTCGCACAAGGTGGAGCTGGAAGGCGTGTTCGTGCAGATCGGCTTGGTGCCGAACACCGAGTGGCTGAAAGGCACAATCGCTTTGTCGCGCCACGGCGAGATTGAAGTAGATGCACGCGGCCAGGCCTCGCTGCCGGGCGTATTCGCTGCGGGTGACGTGACCACCGTGCCATACAAGCAAATCATCATCGCCACCGGCGAAGGTGCGAAAGCGGCTCTGTCCGCCTTCGACCACCTGATCCGCTCGGATGACACCGAAACGGTGGATGAAGCGGCCAGCAAGCAAGCGCTGACTGCATAAGAAGATCAGTCTTCATGCTCAAGCCCAAAAGTTGGCAACAACTTTTGGGCTTTTTATTTCGGAATTACGGAAATAATTGAATATCTGTTGCGCTCAACAGAAAATATCGGAAAATCAGAAATTACTCATATATACTATTCCAAGGGTAAAAATTTCTGAAAGTCCGAAATGACTGAATTGACTAAAGCCCCGCTACCTGCGGTTCAAATGGTGAGAGATACCGCTGATATCGGGAAGCAGGTACGCGCCCATCGCAAACAGCAAGGGTTGAGGATAGACGATGCCGCCGCGCTGAACGGGGTGTCGGTAGACTTGTTGTCGCGCCTGGAAAATGGCGCCGGCGGCGTGCGCACCGATAAATTGCTGGCGGTGCTGGATGGACTGGGCTTGACCCTGGTCATCGCGCCGAAAGATCACGACTTCCTCAAGCGCTTGCCTCAAGACACGCTATGAGTACCTCTTCCCACCTGCTGTGTTTATGGATGGACAAGCGTCTCATTGCAGACATTGAATATGCGCCGGTGGAGGAACGATGGTCACTGCGCTATTCGGCGGACTGGTTAGCCGATCCTGACGCATTTCCCCTGTCGCCGGCCATGTCGCTGAGTGCGGAGATCGCGTCTGGAACAGTGCGGCGTTTTCTGGAGAATTTGCTGCCGGAGGGACATGCACTGGATATCGTCGCCTCCAGCCAGGGCATCGCCAAGAGCAATGTATTTGGATTGATCCATGCATTGGGCGCGGAAACCACGGGAGCATTCCGCTTCTTGCCGCAAAGCGTGGATGGCACGCTGGGGCAGCCGGCGATCGGACGGCGCGAAATTTCGCTCGCGGAGCTGGATCAGCGGATCGCGGACCGCGCGCAACGGCCATTGATTGAATGGGACGGCAAGCTGCGCATGTCGGTGGCGGGCTATCAGGACAAGCTGCTGGTCTGCATGGATGGCGGCAGCATGTATCTGCCCGATTTCCCGCTGGCCTCGACTCATATTCTGAAGCCGCAGCCCGCCGAAGAACGGCTGCCGTACATGGTGGCCAACGAACATTTCTGCATGACCCTGGCCGCCGCGCTGGGACTACCTGCCGCACCGGTGGCCATTTTGCGTACGCCAAGGCCGGTGCTGGCGGTGACCCGCTTCGACCGGACCATCGTACCCGGTGGCGAAGTGCGGGTAGTACGCAAGCACATCATCGATGCCTGTCAGGCAGCCGACCTTCCCGTGAGTTTTAAATATGAGCGCAATATCGGCAGCGTAGGCGATGCGGCGCTGTATCGGGATGGTGTCAGCTTGCCGGTGCTGTTTGGCTTGCTGGAGTTCGTCAACCGTAAAGCGGTCGACAAGTTGGCGATGCTGCGCTGGGCTTTGTTCCAGCTGGTGATTGGCAACAGCGATGCACATGGTAAGAACTTTTCCTTCTTCGTGCATCGTACCGGCTTGCAAGCGGCGCCTTGGTATGACTTGGTGAGCGTGGTGCAGTACCCGCAGTTTTCCCACGAATTGGCAATGGCGTTTGGCGACCAGTTTAATCTGGACCAGGTCAGGGCGTTTGACTTGGCAGACTTTGCCCAGCGTTGTGGCATTGATCGTCAATTACTGCTGCGCGAGTGCCGGCGCTTGCGCGATGGTGTGCAACAGCATGCGCTGGCGTTGGCGGCAGCCGATCTCTACCAGGATGGCGAACGCGAGCTCACACGTGCCATTGCGGAATTCGCTATCGCCCAAGCCGGGCGCTTATGCGATAGCGCGCAAGAGGCGATCGGCATTGCCGACGATTTGTTGTAAATCTCAGGAATTCAAATCGTAGCTGGCTTGTTTGGCGCGCAGGTCCATGGCGTTGCGGTGGCGGGCGCGCAGGCGTGGGTCGGTGATCAGGCGGCCCAGTGTTTCACCGATGACCATCACCACGCCTAGCAGTGGCAGTACTAGCATCAGGCCCGCCACCCCGGCCACCGAGCCGCCGATGAAGATCATCAGCACGGTGATCAGCGGATGGATGTGCAGGCTGCGGCCCAGCGTCAGCGGCATGAACACGAAGTCATCCAGCAGGCGCACGCAGATGAATACGCCGATCGCCAGGTAGGCCACCGACGGATCGGCCGGCGCATCGGTCGAGGCCACCATAACCACCAGCACGCAGCCCACAATCGAGCCCACGTACGGCACCCACGCCAGCACCGCAGCAATTAGGCCCAGCACCATCGGCGAGGACACGCCGATGGCCCACAGGCCGAACGCCAGCACGACGGTGTCGAGCATGGTCAGGCGGATCAGGCCCTGGAAGTAGCGGTGTGCGGTCTGGTCGACTTCATGCAGCAGGCACAGGGTGCGTTCGAAGAAGGCGTTCGGCACGGCGCGTGCTAAGAACTTTTTGAAGCGCAGGCCATCGCGCAAAAAGAAGAAGGTCAGGAATGGCGCCAGCAGCAGCGACGGCAGCCAGCCCACCGCCGACACCAGGATGTCGGTCAGGTGCGACTGGATGAAGGCGCCGGTGAATTCACTCATGCGCTGGTTGATGGTGTCGGCCAGCTGCACTTGGCGCAGGATGGGGAATTGTTCTTCCAGCGCCGTCAGCGTGTGGCGCACGAAGTCCAGTCCGCCTTGCAGGTAGATGCCCAGCATGTCTTGCCACGAGGTGTCGGGCGAGGATTTCCAGAACACCGCCGCCATCACGGCCAGCGTGACGATCAGCAGGAATACCGCACCGACCAGCAGCGTGGCCGCATTCTGGCTGAAGCCCATGCGCACCAGGCGCTGCGCCGGCGGTTGCAGGATGTAGTACAGCACGATGCCGAGCAAAAACGGAATCGCCAGGAACAACATCTGCTGCAGCAGGAATAGCAGCACGCAGGTGGCGGCGATGATGCCGCTCCACACCACCGGCCCGCCGCGCTGTTGGGTCGGCAGCAAATTCATAGCGCCTCGATTTGCGGTTTGCCGGTCATCCAGTCGCGCAGGCGGCGGCCGATGTGGCGTGCCAGGGCCAGCGAGATTTTGTAGCCAATCACGGGATCGGTTTCCATCAGACCCATGAAGTCGGCGCGGAAGAATACGGCCAGCTCGCAGTTGTCCAGCGCGCGCGTTTGCGCATTGCGCGGCGAGTTGTCGAGCAGGGCCAGGTCGCCGAAGAAGGAACCAGCCGACAGTTCGGCCACCACTTCGCGTCCCGCATCGAGATGGCGGCTGATGATCACGCGGCCCGACATCACCAGATACAAGGCCTGGCCTTCCTCGCCTTCGTCAAAAATGATTTCGTCGGCCAGGTAGCGGCGCTCGTGCATCAGGCGGTCCACGATTTTAAGTTCGAGCGGCGTCAGCGTCGAGAACAGGGCTGATTCTTTCAGGCGCAGCAAACGCGGCGACATCTCGGGCGATTTGAGGAAACCGAAAATCAAGGGAACTCCGGGACAGGGATTGGGGGGTGAGACATTGTCGCCGGTTTTGTGCTGCTGCTGTGCATCTGTTGTTCAGAAAGCACAGTGAGAAAATGAAAAAGGCCCGATGCGAACATCGGGCCTTCTTCTGAATATTGGCGGAGCGGACGGGGCTCGAACCCGCGACCCCCGGCGTGACAGGCCGGTATTCTAACCAACTGAACTACCGCTCCAATTCGTTTTTTAAGTTTTCTGGTGGGTGCTGAGAGGCTCGAACTCCCGACCTACGCCTTGTAAGGGCGCCGCTCTACCAACTGAGCTAAGCACCCAGAAAACTTATCAGCGTTGTTTCATTTAACTGCTACAACTGCTGAACGAGGCCGTATTCTATAGGACGCCGATTCACTTCCGCAAGCATTTTTGAAAATTATTTAGAAAATTCATGAATAACAATCTTGATCAACTGTACAGCCGGGTTAGCCGGCGCCTCATGCCTTTCCTGTTTTTGTGCTTTGTCGCCGCTTACCTGGACCGCGTCAACGTCGGCTTCGCCAAATTGCAGATGCAGGCCGCGCTGCAATTCAGCGACGCCGTGTACGGCGCCGGGGCCGGCATCTTCTTCATTGGCTACTTCCTGTTCGAGGTGCCGTCCAACCTGCTGATGACACGCACCGGCGCGCGCATCTGGATCGCTCGCATCATGATCAGCTGGGGCGTGATCTCGTCGGCGCTGATGTTCACCACCAGCGCCGCCAGCTTTTATGTGCTGCGTTTCCTGCTCGGCGTGGCGGAGGCTGGCTTCTTCCCCGGCATCATCCTGTACCTGACCTACTGGTATCCGGCCCAGCGCCGCGCGCGCATGGTGGCGCTGTTCATGAGTGGGGTGGCGGTGGCCGGCGTGGTCGGCGGGCCGCTGTCGGGCTGGATCATGAAGGCGTTCGCCGGTGTCAATGGCTGGAGCGGCTGGCAGTGGCTGTTCCTGCTGGAGGGCCTGCCCTCGGTGCTGCTGGGCGTGTGGACTTTGTTCTATCTCGATGACAGCATCCGCGCCGCGTGCTGGCTCAGCGAGGGCGACAAGCAAACACTGGAGCGCGAAATCGCCGCCGACCGCAAAGAGCAGCAGCACCTGCCGCTGGCCCGGCTATTCGGTAGCGGCAAGGTGTGGCTGCTGGCGCTGGTCTACTTCCTGTGTGTGATGGGCTTGTATGGCGTGAGCTTCTGGCTGCCGCAGCTGATCAAGAACAGCGGCGTGACCGACGTGTTCGACATCGGCCTGCTGTCGGCGGTGCCGTACGGTGTGGCGGCGGTGAGCATGGTGCTGGCCGCGCGCCATTCGGACCGCACGGGCGAGCGGCGCTGGCATACCGCGTTTGCCGCGCTGGCCGGTGCGCTGGGACTGGTGCTTGCCACGCTCTACAGCGACAACACCACGATTGCGCTGGCGGCGCTGAGCTTGGCCACGGCTGGCATCCTTAGCACCTTCCCGATATTCTGGAGCTTGCCGACCGCCATGCTGGGCGGTGCGGCGGCAGCGGCCGGGATTGCGATGATCAACTCGGTCGGCAACCTGGCTGGTTTTGTGGCGCCGTATCTGGTCGGTGCGATCCGCGACCTGACCGGTAGTACCGCCAGTGGCATGTACCTGATTGCCGCCAGCCTCGCCGCAGGAGCTCTGCTGGTGGTCACCGCAGTACGACGCAGCTAGCGCGGCGGCGGCAGGGCGTCGAGGATTTCGCGCGTGCCGTCGCTGTACAGGCGGCGCGTGGCGTCGATGCCGAGATAGCCTTCGTAGAATTTCTGCATGGTGCCGTCGAGGACGATGGAACGCAGCGCATCGGCATAGCGCTGCACCACCTCGGCCGGCACTTTTTTCGACACGTACAGACCCACCAGCAGGCGCGGCGCTTCGGCCACGGAGCTGGCGCTCATCTTGCCGAGCATGCCGAACTGGCGCTGATTCATCAGGTGGATGCTGGGCGGCGCCAGCGTGCCCTCGGCGCGGCCGGCCAAAATTTTGCGGAACACCACGGTGTAGTCGTTGACGTATTCCAGCCGCCCCAGCTGCTGCAAGCGGTCCAGCTGGCGCTGGGTGTCCGCCGTGTAGACGATGCCGCGCGTGATGTTCAGGCGGGCCGAACTTTGCTCGACAAATTCGGCCAGGCTGCGGAACTTGCCGGCGTCCTTGTTCAGCAACAGCAGTTCAAAATGGGTGTAGGTGTAAGGCAGGAACACGCCGTAGCGATCGCGTTCAGGCGTGCGCGCCGAGGCGCCGGCCACATCCAGTTCGTTGTTGAAGAATTGTGCATACAGCCGGCTGCGCGGATACCAGCGGACGATCAGCCGGCAGCCGCTGCGGCGCTGGACTTCGCTCAGCACATCGATGCTGCTGCCGCGGATGATGTCGCCGTCGAGATAGGCCGAGTAGCCGAGGTCGCTAACGCCGACGGAAGCCGCAGGGCAGGCGGCATCCAGCACCGCGCCCTGCACGCCCGCGAGCGGCAGCCACGCGGCCAACACAAGGGCGGTCAGGCGTTTGGTCATGAAAAGAGTGTATCACCGACAACTTGCATGATGGCGGCTTTCCGGAGATACTGTGTTTATTTACAGTATCCTTTCCGTATCATGGCTGACGCCGAGCGCCGTATTGCCCACCTCGACATGGATGCGTTTTACGCCTCCGTCGAGCTGCTGCGCTATCCGGAATTGCGCGGCCTGCCAGTGGTGATCGGCGGCCGCGAGCGCATGCCGGTCAAGCAGGCTGATGGCACGCACAGCTTCGCCCGCCTGCGTGATTACGTCGGCCGTGGCGTGATTACCACGGCTACTTACGAGGCGCGTGCGCTGGGCGTCGGGTCGGCGATGGGGATGATGAAGGCGGCCAAGCTGGCGCCGGACGCCATCCTGCTGCCGGTCACCTTCGACGCGTATCGCCATTACTCGCGCCTGTTCAAGGAAGCGGTGGCCAGTATCGCGCCCGATATCGAAGACCGCGGCATCGATGAAATCGTATGATGGAAGTGGAGTCAATACGTAAATTAATTACGCAACACGTTGTTTAACATAGAGAAGATTTTCTATCATTTGATTTCTATTGAATTTCTTTAAGATCAAAATAAACTGGTTTCAGTTAGGCTAAATTTTGGTGCCTTATGAGACAAGCTGTCGCGCGTAAGAATTACCTGATGCTCCATGAAGATGGGGCGATTCATTACCCGTTCAGTAAATTTCTGACCGATATGTTCAGCAATCCGAACAGCCGCGAGCTGGCGGCCCAGTCCTTGCGGATTCTTGATCGATTCAGCAAGGCTCATCGGATTGAATTGGCTCTTCGTGCTATCGAGGGGCGCTGCCTCACTTATGACGAAGCCAAGAATCTCGGGGCATTGTGCTACCGGCCGTTGCCCGAGATCGAATCAATGGGCGATAAGAAAATCGTCCTGATCACGAGCGCCAAGGCTGGTAAAGCGCCGAAGGATTTGCCTGATGCGATCGAACCAAACACCGCGAGCAAGCGCATGCACTATATTGCGAAATACCTGAAGACCTATCTTGATGTCATGCTGTTACCGCACATCCGTTCCAGTGCGGTTCGCGAGGAGCTTAAGTACGAATACGACAAGACCTGCCATCAACTGAGGACGAGCATCAGCGGTACGAAACAGAATCATCACCACAACATCAAAAGTCTTCCGACCAGTAAGTTTCTTGGGATCATCGAGGCGGTTGTCATCCGGCCTGAAGATCTCTTCCTCAACGAATCAGGGAAAGTATCGCGAACTATTTTGCGCGATCGTGCGATGACTCTGCTTTCATGCGAGGGGCTGCGTCCTGGGATGCTCGGCAATATTGCTCGAGCAGACTTTAGGCCAAAATCGGGTCATCTTGTTATCATCGACAACCGTGCCAAGCGAACCGAGAAGATCACGACTGGCACGCCCTTGCTGAAAATGGGCGACACCACGCAGGTCAATAACGCCAGCGAAACGATGATCCAGCTTTGGCCTTTCACCGTAAAGGCCATACAGGAATACATCGACATTGAACGTTCGGCCGTGTTGATGAAACGACTGAAAAACAATAGCGATGGATTTCTTTTCTTGAACTCGAAAGGTCAATCGGTCAAGCATCGTGCGAGCATCAGCGGAATGTTCAACCGCCTTGGGCTGCAACTTACAGAGCAGGGATTGCTGGACATCGGCGACGATCCCTACTTCCTAAACAAGAAACAATACGACTTCTATGGATACGTCCTACGTCACTCAGCGGCGAGTTTTTTTCTTGCTCATAAAACCGTGGAGTACGCAAAGGAGCACGATACAGCTAGACCTATTCAATACATGGGCGTGCCAGATCGTATCAAAGATGAAATGAAACATCGTTTCGGCTGGACCAAGGAAAGCAATATGCCAGAGCTATATGCTGCTCGTGCCTTATCTGATAACGGCAATATTATATTGATGGAATTCAACCAACGACTGCTGAATGCAGTTAGGGCGAAGAATCAGAGCAAGGATGTAAAAAATGGCATATAGAACCATAGGAAATACAGTCGTTGAGTGGGAAGATAACGAACCGTTTATCTTCTCCATGTCCGAAACGATTGGAACTGATGACGACCGGCGATCAAAAATCATCGCCATCGATCTTTCAAGTCTGCGGCAAGGCTTTGAAGACAACTTTCTGCTGCACGTCAAGGATCACTTTATCGAGCGAAGCAATAAGGTTATTTTGCGGACAATCGATACCGAGGTTAGTCACCTAAAAAACCTTTTCCGTAAAGTCATAGACCTCAAGCTTTTCGATTCAAAAATCGCCACCATTGACGAGGGGTTCCTCATGTGCCTCGGTGCGACAAAGGAGAAGCTGCCCTCCCTTAGCTTAAGGGTTTTAAAAAGACAATTCGCTGCAGACCCGTATTCGCCCTTGTTTGTCAAGGGACTGCATTCAAGCGACTTCCCATTGTTGGAGCCTAAAAAGGGTCGACATGGCATTCAGATTGACCGAATTCTGGCCAGAGCGCTGAGCCAGGCTGCCGTCGCGCGCATCCTTAACCTATGCGACGCAGCTTACGACACCCACTCGATGGATATCGGGCACTACAGCTTTGTCCATCTCGCGTTTGCAGTGTTCTGCCGCCCGGAGTCCTATCGGCAGATTCGGGTTGGGGATCTGGAAATGGATTCAGGCAAGTATTTCATTCACATCATTCCTGCAAAGAGCGGCGTGCGCCAGCCGGACAAAATTCGCTACCAGATCAATGAAGCCTTAGGCGTTCTGTTGAAAAAGCAGCGGCAGAACATCATCACCACCTATGGCCACCTGGTGGATGAGCAAGACATTGCAAAACTTGCGCTCTTTCCCGTGCGAAGACTAAAAGCGAACGGGTCGATAAGGGTAAATGATTACGCGAGCAACAATTATGGCATGTACGATAACGCTGCCAAATTTAGTGCTGGATACTCGGAGCAGATCAAGAAGTTGTTCGATGATGACCACTTGACGCTGAGCGCTAATGCATTGCGGCATACCGTCGGGACGCTCCTCGCGCAAACCGGCGCGTCTGCTGGGACCATTCAGGCAGTGCTGAAACATGCCAGTCCAATCATCTGCCATGCCTACGTAGATATCGCCTTCCATGGCCTGATCAATGAACTGTCTGATGCGATGCGGCCAGCCTTTGCGGAGCATCTCCCGGCCTTTGAGCGTTTTCGCTCAAAGAACGATTCAGTCCCAGCCGGCAAGACGATTCGATCAGAGGATTTGGAAACCGGAATAATCGAGGAAACGGGCGAATGCGGAAAAGACATTGTGTGCAGCTACGCTCCGATTACCTGTTACAGCTGCTTCCGGTTCATTCCATGCTGGGACGCGGATCACAGCCTCAATCTTAATATTGTGCAGAGGGAAATCGAGGAGCTTAAGAAAAGAGGGAAACCCTTTGAGCACATGGTGGAACGAGGTCGAACTGCGAAGAACCGAATCATGCTAGTGATGCATGCCGCGGATCGCTATCAGGATGCTATGCGGAAGGGGATCCGGCCATGAGCAATCCTATCGACTTTGACTTGGTCCTGCGGAGGCAGGCTCTGGATAACTGGCTTGCCGAGACCAAGAAGCGTATGACCATGCGCTTTTCGAAGATCGATTTCGAGGCTGACCACTGGCCCATCCGGACGCTTTACGGGATGAAACAACCGGATTGGCATTTCACCGAACCATTGGCGGATTTCGCAGCAAAGGATGTCAGTTATCGCGAAGCCTTGAGGTGCCTGGTAGCGGAAATGGTTATCGCCGGGAATCGGAACGTAAGCGGCGCAGTAAATGCCTTCCGAATGCTGGCCTCCGCGCCCGCCCATAGTCTCTTCGACCTCACGCTTCAGGACCTTCGGAAAATTGAATCGGACAGCCTGGACAAGGCCAGGGCAAATCCAGGCTTCGCAAACCGAGGCATATCCATTTTAACTACTGTGGCAACACAGACCACCCAACTAGGTGCGAAAGGTGTTCTGGCCCGTCTGGGGTTCCACATTCGTGCCGAGGTCAAAGCCGAGCTGAGAAAAATTGCAAAAAACCGTCGAGCGGACAGGCATGCCGAGGGCGGCTATCTCCTTGACCGTAAGGTAGAGGCGTTCAGCGATGCACTCAACGCGCTCATCGACAATGACCCGCGCCTTAGTGTTGTAGATCGTTTGGCAATAGCGGCGCATACCCGGGCATTGTGCGCACCGTCACGGATCAACGAAATTCTGTGCTCCAGCATCGATGACCATGTGACAGTCAATGACTATGTGCAAAAACCAATTGGCGAACTGGACGCCGTGCACCGCGCCCACCAGATGCTGCTTGTGACGATGAAGGGATCAAAGGGGGCCGAATGGAGTGCCAAGCCGGTTCTCAACTTTATGATTGACGCATTCCATTACACGACGGGCGTTGTCCTGGAGCACGGAAAGCGCTCGCGGATGCTTGTTGAGTGGTATCAGAAGCATCCGACCACGCTATACCTCCCCCCAGAACTGGAATACTTGCGGGGCCAAAACCTCAGTAGGGTAATGCTCGCAAAAATTATTCTTCTCACAGAGAATCCGCCCCCTTGTGCACACACGAGCAGCGCAAGTAGATTCTTCAGCGAACTCAAAACTGAAGCCTTCAAGGCCCCGAATCCAGTCCTTTTTCAAGAAAACGGGCGACGCACTTCTAGGCCAGTAATCGACTTCCTACCTTGGGATACCATCGAGAAACGCCTGCTTAAGAGAGTCCACCAAGCCCTGGCGGAGTGCCGCAAAGTAACGCAACTAAACCACTACGAGGGCGACCTATCGAAGATGCTCTTTCTATTCGATCCAGAAGAAACGCCCTATCTACCGCATGCCATCAATTACCATTTGATTCGCACGCGATTTAAGCTCACAGACTGTGATAGAAACCAGACGCGCCCGCCTACCCTCTTCGAAAAACTCAGGATCACCATGCCGGTCAACGGCAAGATTCAGATCGCGGAGTTGGACACTCACGACCCTCGCAAGTGGCTCACCACCATGGCCTTGATCCACGGCGAAAAGCTATCGGACGTCCTGATAAACAAGTGGGCTAACCGCTGTCGCCTTGCGCAACTCAAGTTTTACGATTTCCGAACCGCCGAAAATTTAGCCGAGTTCTCCAAGATGCCCGAGCCCCCGAGACTCAACGAGCTGGCCGACCTGTCGAATGGCCTTGCTGCAGTCGAAAAACTGGAAGACAGCTTCGGGCTCAAGACTGCCATCGTAACGGCACACGATGTGGGCATCGCGATGTCGTCAATGGATTTGATCGTTCAAGCCTCAGAAAATCGGCCAATTGCCAAGTCCAGTCGTGGGATCATCATCATTTATCCCCAACGCTTCGGTGTTTGTTTCCACCAGCACCACGAAAAGCCTTGCCGGAACTATAGCAATTCGTTGGTGACCTCGTGCGTAACGTGCAACGAAGCCGCTTACGTGAAAGGTCATATTCCGACGAACGACGAGACACGGAAGGTCGCGCGTCAAGTATTTTCGTCTATCGTGCGCCATTTAGAAAATCTGGCACATACGCATAACCGAGGTATTGCCGATGATCAAGATGCACTCGGCGAACACATGCTGACATTGGCAGAGAAAGGAATGAGTCCTTCCTCGTTGGAACAACTCGCAACGCATTTGATTGAGGAATTTCATCAGATCAAACATCTAATCAAGGACAAGCTATTTGCCAGAAGGCTTGAGGAGGCGTTTGTCACAAGAGAGGTCGTCAAAATCCTGGACGACACGAATCGGCCAAGCGGCTCGTTCATCAAGTATCGGAATCCGACCCAGCACGCAGATTCGCTGCTTGAGGTTGCGCTTGACAGCCACGGAGGGCGGGACCAGGTAGCGCGGGATGAGAAAAAGCTGGTTGCGAAATATCCCCAATTCGCGCCGACAGCGTTGGGTCTGAAGGACGAGCGGCATCTGGTCGAACCAGATGACAGAGAGGAAGGAGACTGACTATGGCCGGAAGAAAGGAAATACTCACAGAGCAGTTGGCTAGGAAGATAGTCAAGATGATTGAGCTGTTCCCGGATAACAAGATTCCCGTCACGTGGGAAAACGTCATTGCACATTCGAAGAAAAAGTTCGGGCACGGTTTTAATCGCCAGATTCTCGCTCAGAAAGAGTGGGGTGGCCGGAAGGTCGTTGCTGAGGCGTTCAGTGAAGCCAAGAATGTGCAACGCCGAATGCACAACGACACTGCCCCGAAGTACCGCAATGCGGCACGAGCCGTTCTACAGAGGAGAATCGCTGAGTTGGAAGCCAAGAATTTGGCCTTGGTAGAAGAACTGGAAAAGGTGCGAGCGCAGAAGGTCGATGAAATGGATGTATTCCTCAATACCCCGCGCGATCTCCGAAAGCTGATTGAGGACTACGCCGTGAATGAATTTGGCTTGATCAGGCCTGCGATCGTCGATGAAATGAAATCGAAACGGGCTACAAAGGAACTTGTGACCAGTGCCCCTCCCCACACGATATAGGCGCAGGGTGGGGACAACGGTCGTGGAATAAATGGAGCGGATCCCCTTGCGGGGAGGGGCGTTTATCGACAGCAAATTGCGTGGTTGCGATCTGGTGCAACTGCGTGTGCAGGACATTTGCCACTGCAACCACGTGGCCAGCCGCGCTACTGTGATGCAACAAAAGACAAAGCACCCGGTGCAGTTTGAGCTCACCGCAGGCACTCGGAAGAGTCTGGTTCAGTGGATCAGTTCTGCTGGCCTGAGGCACAACGATTATCTGTTCCCGAGCCGGATCGGAGATTCACCACATATTTCAACCAGGCAGTATGCCCGCATCGTACATCAGTGGTTCGAAGAAATCGGCCTCGATCCTACGGCATACAGCACGCATACTCTGCGTCGTACTCAGCCCACGCTTATTTATCGGCGGACGAAGAACCTGCGCGCAGTCCAGCTCTTACTTTGACATACACGTCTAGAAAGTACGGTCCGATACCTTGGAATAGAAGTTGATGAGGCGCTTGAAATGGCTGAACAAACTGATGCTTGATAAAGAGCAGAAAGCGCACCATCGACTGATCATCGAATCAGGTATTGATTCTTATCTTTACCTTCGAGCCACTTTGGTGCGCGACCGCGGCCAGTCCAGGTGTCGCCAGTTGCCTCATCCTTGTATTTAATCTCTACGGGTTTGCGAGGAGTCTTAGGCGCTTGCCGGGACGCACCGCCAAGGTCAGCTACGGTCAATCCATATTCGCTCATGATCGCCTTGATCTTAGCTTTCGCCTCGGCGACCTCCGCATGACGAGCGGCTTCAGCTTTCGCCTGAAGTTCTGCGATTTGCTTTTGATAGTCATGGTACGAAGACATTGCACGGCCCTTTACATGTGTTGAGATGGACTAATTGTACAAGCGACGAATTCGCCTAGGTGGACTATTGTGATAATCAGTGTATTTTCCCCACATGCAAAATGCTATGCTGAGTGCCGGCTTGCTTCGGCCATGTGCTGCCATTAAGTGAGCGTTGAACTTAAATCATGAAAAAAACTGACCTTCTAAAGCTGCTATCTAAATACGATGACGACGCCGAGATTTTGGTGGAGAGTATCGATGGAGGATTTCATGACCCTGTCATTTACATTTCGTCAGTTCGAGCGCGCAGCGCAGCAGAGTTCACCGATGCTTCCACATCAGGCTACGTCAACGGTAATAGCACTACTGGTTTTGGCGCCGTAATCTTGGGCACATCGATAGGTTTCGCTAAGTTGGAATGAAATCTATAACCGGCTGAAATCGGCCAATAACGGACCGACACTCGGGGAGCGATATCTGAATGAAGTTAGAAACCGTCTCGAACATTGAGATTACACCTGACAATTCGCTGTTGGTGGTCGGATTAGATGGTGGCGGCAGTCCATCCTATCAGTACGTTTATCGTGCTGCGGCCGGAGTTTATTGGGACAATATCGCTGGTGCTTTCAAGCTTGGTATGAAGAACGATAAACGCTTTGCCCATTGGTTTTCTCACCTCAGCAAAGTGCTGGAGGACGAAATGAATGTCCAGTTGCACGTTGGGGAGCTGACGGCGTGGACCAATGTTCCCAATGACGTTCGAAGTGAAATAGAGTTATATGTGTGAGAACGCGTGGGAGTGACAACTGCAAGAAGGGGCGTCTCGGCAGAAAGTGCGCAATCTGCAATCCTTCAGGGAAACTGTAGAGAAGGAAAACGCGTCCTAGGTCGCTGGCAAGCTGCCCGGTTGGCGGCACAATATAAAAAGGATCAAGAACATGCCCATGACAACTCGAAAGCGTCAGAAGAGACAAGAGAAAGCACAGCGTGCGAAAGATGCCGCGCGTCGCTCGCGTTTACGAAAAGTTGGTCAAGCTTACGAGACACAGAGGGAGCAAATCTCCAATGTGACCGGTCCCGCGAACGCTGTTGGGAATGGACCGCTACGAGTTTAGAGTTACGGAAAACCGTGAGACCCACTTCAGACACCTACGATCAAATCCGAGCGGATGCCAGCTGTGCGATCAATTGAAGAAGTCATCGCCGAAATTGACGCTGATCCATGTGCTTGCTTATGGGGATAACTCAGCGCCAAATCAGTACGAGCTGACCAGGCCGAGATCGGCCAATACCAGACTTAACGTGTTGATGAGTTCAAAAAATGGAGAAGTATGTTTAAGATCGTTTTTTGGGGGCTGATCTTCGTTGCTGCTGGTCTTGTTCAGGCCGAAGATAAATTGCCTATGCCATCGCCACATATGCAAGTTCCCATGCTGCTGCCGAATGAGGTCGTTGATCTCGCTGAAAATTATTTAGTTCAGGTCATAAAAATCCCGAGAAATAGCTTTCGCGTTAGCAGCGTGGGATATCGATATCTTTCAATAGTTCCTGCGCCACCTGGAGTCATTGATATTGGCTGGCATATTGATTTCGAATGTGTTCCGATGAAATTGGATTGTCGTTATAGCGTGGGCGTTTCAAATTCCAATTCACCCCAAATTGTGATGTATCCTGTTCGTTAAAGTGCACTCGAATGCGGGGACAGGAGATGGACTGAAGTCGGCCAGAAACGGCCATTCGAAAAATCAACAAAGGAAGCGTATGGAAGAAAGGCAAGCTGACCTGAATAATAGGTTGAAAACCTATGGTTCAAGCGGTGTAGTAGCGGTTGCCCTTGGTGTCGCGGTGGCATACTTGGCACTTAGACCGTCGGATTTCCAAGGCTTCTTCATACTTGGTTTCGTATCCTTGATATTTATATTTCTTGGCGGCGGTATAGGAGCGTATTGTTGGCGATTGCTTTACCTGGCTCGCAAGACATCCCTGTCATTGAGCGCCTATGCCTTAGGGCTTACCGCAGCATCTATTCCAGTTATGCTTATGTATAAGATGTTGACCTAGCTAGTGTACTCGACAGCAACCGGCCAGAAGCTGGAGTTGAATTTTCTTAGAAAACGGATACTCTTGAATATTTTTTTTCACTCCCATTTCGTTGATGACCACCCTAGCAGCGTCGGGCTATGCATGTGCTGGCGAAGGGTTAAATGGATTAAAAAGCCCGCCCTATATACTGAAGTAATTTTTATTTTATAACCTCGTTTGCAGGAAAACTTTGATGGGCGTCTATACCGTTCTGCGCTGTCCAATCTGCAGAAGAGACCTAGCCACTAGATCATTGCTTGGGTATGGGATCGGTAGACCGCTGGAGCGGTGCGCATGCGGCATAGTCGTCGATCTCAGTAAGACACAGAACGAGTGGTCGGCGATGGGGACAGGAAACAGGGTCCGGATCGTAATAGAGATGCTGATCCATGTTGCATGGATTGGGTTTGTCCTTGCTGGTATGGCGGTTGGTCGGGCCAAGATCATGCATGCATCACTACTAACGATTTATCTTGCTTCGGTAATGGGCTTCTTAATTCCGTTAGCATGCTTTGGTGGGCTACTGTTGTATCGAATCGGCCGTTCGAATCGTCGAGTAAATTTTAGCGCGAGATGAGTTTCAATAACGATTTTGGAGCGAATCACATTTGGCTAGTTGTTAAGTTTTAAGACTACTGCTGTCGGCCATAAGCAGCCTTTCGGAAAATTAAAGTTTAAGATCCTGTCGGAATTTCAATAACTATAAATCTACTATCGATTTTTAATTTTTAAAAAATGGTTAAATTTAAAAAAAATGCCGGATATTTCTTGGGCGTATTCTTATTGTCTGGTTGTTCCTACTATACAAACTTAAAGCCGGTTAAAATAGATGCGAGTTTGCTGGAGCTTCCAGTTGTGCGACCAGGTCTTGATCGATATTCGTCTCGACAAATAGTTGGCAGCTCCGAAGTCGGATTTACACCTTATGTGAGTCCTGCAGCGGCACTCTCAGGTATATTAGCTGCTGGTATTGCGTCGGGAAATGCCAATACAGGAATATCTCTGTCATCGAATTTGAAGGATAATCGCAATGACGGAAATTCTCTCTTCGGTCCAGGAGTTCTTGTCGATGTCCCGAAAATATATTTCAGTGAAGTTCTTCATGAGAAAGGTATTTTCGGCGAGAAAACGAGCAAGCGTTTTCCGC
>NZ_WWCN01000027.1:1424-51725 GCF_009857445.1 Duganella flavida | reverse complement strand
CAAGCTGCGCGGTGTCGCTGCCAACCTCGGCGCGGCCGACGTCGCCCGCCTGACCGCCGCCGCCGAAGCCGTCTTGCACGACCCGGCGGCCGACACCCTGGCCCTGCCTGCCGCCCTCAACCGGCTGGAACAAGCCCTGGAGCTGGTCACCCGCACCGCGCGCAACCTGGCTGCGCCGCGTCACGAGATGGCGGAGAGCAACACCGACACGCCAGACCTGGAGCAAAAGCTGGCGGAGTTGCAAAGTTTGCTTCAGAATAACAATCTGAAAGCATTAGAACACTTCCGGGCCTTGCGTCCGGCCCTGGCCTCGGCCGGGCAAGCGCAAGCGCTGGGTGAAGCAGTGGAAACCCTCAACTTCAAGGTTGCGCGCCAGATGGTAGAAGAAATGCTGCAGCGAAAGGAAAGTGCATGAGCTGGACCGACCTGGCCAGGAATGGACGCATACTGGTGGTGGACGACGCCATGGAGAACATCCAGATCCTGCACCATGCACTGCGTGAAGAGCACGAGGTCCTGTTCGCGCTGGACGGCGAGCAGGCGCTGCAAATTGCACTTGAACAACAGCCAGACTTGATCCTGCTGGACG
Organism: Duganella flavida; assembly: GCF_009857445.1. Taxonomy (GTDB): domain Bacteria; phylum Pseudomonadota; class Gammaproteobacteria; order Burkholderiales; family Burkholderiaceae_D; genus Rugamonas; species Rugamonas flavida. The sequence continues at coordinate 51,136 of NZ_WWCN01000027.1, read as the reverse complement.
CCGTCATGCCCGGCATGGATGGTTACGCGGTAGTGGCAGCCTTGCGCGCCTCGCCGCGACTGCAGGACATCCCGGTGATTTTCGTGACGGCCCTGAGCCAGCCGGAGGACGAGACGCGGGCGCTGGATGGCGGTGCGGTCGATTTCATCAGCAAGCCGTTCAATGTGGCAGTGGTGCGGGCGCGGGTGCGCAGCCAGCTGACCATCAAGCGCCAAGCCGACCTCATGCGCGAGCTGAGCATGACCGACGGCCTGACCGGCGTCGCCAACCGCCGCAATTTCAACGACACGGTGGACGCCGAATGGCGCCGCTGCGCGCGCGCGGGTTTGCCGCTGTCGGTGATCATGATCGACATCGACCATTTCAAACTGTACAACGACCACTACGGCCACCAGGCGGGGGATGCCTGTTTGCAACAAATCAGTGCTGCCATGAAGCGCTGCGCGGCCCGTCCGCAGGATCTGCTTGCGCGCTACGGCGGCGAAGAATTCATCCTGCTGCTGCCCCAGGAAGGGGCGGAAGGCACGGAAGTGGTCGCCAACCGCATGCTGGAAGAAGTCCGCAAACTGGCAATTCCGCACGCCACCTCACCGAGCGCACCGCAAGTCACGCTCAGCATGGGCTTGGCAACCTTGCTGCCGCCCTCCGACAGCACCGACCCCAGCCCCGCCATCCGCCTCGCCGATGCCAATCTCTACCGCGCCAAACAAACCGGCCGCAACCGGTATTGCATTAGTTTGGACAATTAAATCTCAACATAAATTCAGGGTCAGCTCTGTCATTTGGACAGTGATAAACAGCCTTTGATAAATATCAATACGTTTATTTAAATTCTTCTGACCGTAGCGAACCAAAAAATGGCGCAGTTATGCCATTGTCCGGCATATTTTCCCTGTGAGAACAAGCGCTGAGGTGAAATCCGGATATTTTGAATCAGGAATATTTGAGGAGCGTTTTGATATTCCTCAAATATTAACTCGGCCTGTCCAAATGACAGAGCTGACCCTGAATTGCAGTTAATTAAGAGTGCTGCTGGAAACTACGCTGGGCGGTGAAGCGTTCGAGATGGTGATCGACGTCGCCCAAGGTCAGGTCGATCATGGTCAGGCGCTTGAAGTGGTGGGCGGCTGGTAATTCATCCGTTACGCCCATGCCACCGTGCAACTGCACCGCCTGCTGACCGATGAACTTGGCCGCCTGGCCGACCCGCACTTTCGCCGCCGACGCCACCCGGCGCCGCTCCTCCGTATCGCACGACATGCGCGCTGCCACCAGCATCGCCATGGACCGTGCTTGCTCCAGATGGATGTACATGTCCGCCATCCGGTGCTGCAAGGCCTGGAAGCTGCCGATCGCCAGCCCGAACTGCTTGCGGGTTTTCAGGTATTCCAGCGTGGCGTTAAAAATGGCGTCCATCGCGCCCACCGCTTCCGCACACAGCAGGCTGACGCCATAGTCGGCGGCCTCTTCCAGCAAATCCCAGCCACCGCCCATCTTGCCCAGCAGCGAGGAAGCCGGCACCGCCACGTGGTTGAATTGCACCGTCGCCGCCCGCTGGCCGTCTATCGTGCGGTAGTCGCGGATGACCACGCCCGGGGTGTCGACCGGCACCACAAACAGGCTGATGCCGTTGGTGTCACGCTGGGTGCCCGCGCTACGCGCCGAGACGATCAGCGCGCCAGCTTGTCCACCATGGATCACCACCGTCTTGGTGCCGTCGATACGGTAGCCTTCGCCGTTGATACTGGCGATGGTTTTGATGTCCGCCAGGTCATGCCGCGCATGCTTTTCACCCAGCGCGCAAGCCAGTTTTAACTCGCCTTTGGCTACATCTTCCAGGCGATGATGCTGGTTACCTGCCAGTTGCAGGAACTTGGCGCCCCACACGGTGGCAAAGTACGGCTCAACCACCAGCCCGCGCCCCAGCTCCTGCATTACCACCAGCATGTCGACCGCCGTGCCGCTGAAGCCGCCTTGCGCTTCCGGTATCGGCAAGGCCGTCATGCCCAGCTCCACCAGCGTATCCCACGCCACGTCCGACATGCCGCTGGCCGAGTGCACGGTACGCTGGCGCACGTCGAAGCCGTAATCCTTGTCCACCCAGCGGCGCAGGGCGTCGGCAAATTGCTGCTGTTCTTCCTTGAAATTGAAATCCATCGCCGCTCCCTTACAGCCCCAGGATCATCTGGGTGATGATGTTTTTTTGAATCTCGTTCGAACCGCCGTAGATCGAGGTCTTGCGGAAGTTGAAGTAGTAGCCGGCCAGCGGCGCAGCCGCGTCGTCGCCGGTAACAGCATGGTCGGCTTTACCTTCGAGATAGTCGGTGTCGAACGGCAAGGCATCCGGCCCCAGCGCTTCGACCATCAGCTCGGTCAGCTGCTGCTGGATTTCCGAACCGCGCACTTTCAGCAGCGACGCTTCCGGCCCCGGCGCATGCGATTCGCGCGTCAGCACGCGCAGCACCGTGGTCTCCAACGCCATCAGTTCGATTTCGAGGCTGGCCACTTTGGCCGCGTACAGCGGATCCTGCATCAGCGGCTTGCCATGCTTGAAGTGTTCGGAGGCGATTTTCTTCAGGAACAGCAGCTCGCGCTTGGAGCGGCCAACCGCCGCAATGCCGGTGCGCTCATGGCCCAGCAGGTATTTGGCATAAGTCCAGCCCTTGTTTTCCTGCCCGATCAGGTTTTGCAGCGGCACTTTGACGTTGTCGAAGAAGACTTCGTTCACCTCGTGGTCCTCATCCAGCATGATGATGGGGCGCACGGTGATGCCCGGCGTTTTCATGTCGATCAGCAGGAAGGAGATGCCCTCCTGCTTGCGCACGGTGCTGTCGGTGCGCACCAGACAAAAAATCATATCGGCGTGCTGGGCCAGCGTGGTCCAGGTTTTCTGGCCGTTGACGATGTAGTGGTCGCCGTCGCGTTCAGCCGTGGTTTTCAGCGATGCCAGGTCGGAGCCCGAGCCCGGCTCGGAGTAGCCTTGGCACCACCAGTCGTCGCAATGCAGAATGCGCGGCAGGTAGTGGGCTTTTTGCGCCTCGTTGCCGAAGGCCATGATCACCGGCGCCACCATATTCACGCCGAACGGCAAAATCGGTGGCGTGCCGGCGCGCGCGCACTCTTCTTCCCAGATGTGGCGCTGGGTGGCGCTCCAGCCGGTGCCGCCATGCTCCACTGGCCAACCGGGCGCAGCCCAGCCCTGGCGGGCGACGATCTGGTGCCAGCGCACGTAATCCTGGCGGCTCAAGCGCAAATGGTTGCGGACTTTCTTTTGCAGGTCGCTCGGCAAGTTGATGTCGAGGAAGCCCCGCACCATGTCGCGAAACGCCAGATCCGCAGCCGTGTAAGTCAAATCCATGCTGTCTCCTTATTGTTCTGCCGGTTAAAAAGCACGACCGTTCCAATTGATTGTACTCCCATCCTCTGTTGATTAGGGCGACAGATTGGCGCGCTTTCTTCACTTTCTCGCAAGGTTTTTCCAGCTCCACAAAAGTGGCCTGTCCGGATTGCAAAAGTGGCCGGACCAATCTAGAATGGTCTGACCAAATAAACGTTTAACAATAAGAGACGAAACCTGTGACCTCCCCTTCCGCCCTGCTCGCGGCTGTCGCCGCCTCCCTGCTAACCCTGCCTGCTTACGCAGACGGTCCCTACCGCAATCCCGATAACAAAAGCGTCTACGACGCTGGCGAAGGCACGTACACCGTGCCCTACAAAAAACCGGTGGTGGCAGAAATCACTGCCACACTGGACCGCATCCGCAGCTACATGGAAGCCACCACGCCGACCCGCGTGATCCACAAGGACAGCGGCCTGCAGATCACCGACTTCAGCCAGCCGGTAGCCGATGCTGTCGTCGAGCCGAGCAGCGCCGAATGGGGCATCCAGGTCTACGAAATGGGCGTAGTGCATGCGGGCCTGATCAAGGCTGCCGCCGTCACCGGTGACAAGAAATTCACCGCCATGACCGAACGCCACTTCCAGTTCATGCGCGACAAGCTGCCCTACTTCAAAGCGCAGGAAGAGCTGTTCCACCTGAAGCGCAACAACAGCTTCGCGCGTGTGCTGGAACCGCGCTCGCTGGATGACGCCGGCTCCATGTGCGCTGCCATGATCCGCGCCCGCTTCGCCAAGGTCGGTCCGGACATGGGCCAATTCATCGATGTGTGCAGCAATTGGGTCTATAAAAAACAATTCCGCCTGAAAGACGGCACCTTGGCGCGCGAGCGTCCGCAAGCCGTCTCGCTGTGGGCCGACGATATGTATATGGGCGTGCCGGCGCTGGCCGAGATGGGCCACCTGACCGGCAAGCGCGAATACTACGATGACGCCGTCAAGAACGTGCTGCAGATGACCGGCTACCTGTTCAATCCGCAAAACGGCCTGTACACCCACGGCTGGAACGCCAACAACCCGGACGCGCCGCGCTTCTACTGGGCGCGCGCCAACGGCTGGGCCGTGCTGACCATGAGCGATTTGCTGGACGTGCTGCCGAAAGAGCATCCCGGCTATCCGAAAGTGCTGGCGCAGCTACGCGTGGCGCTGCGCGGCATCGCCGAGCAGCAATCGGGCGAAGGCCTGTGGCACCAGATGATCGACCGTCACGATTCGTATCTGGAAACTTCGGCCAGCGCCATCTTCACCTACGTGATCGCGCACGCCGTCAATGAAGGCTGGGTTAGCGCCGCGACTTACGGCTCAATCGCACAGGCTGGCTGGGTTGGCCTGTCGACCCGCATCAACGCGCGCGGCCAAGTGGAAGGCACGTGCGTCGGCACCACCTTCGCCAGCGACCAGATCTACTACTACAACCGTCCGACCAGCGTCGACGCGCTGCACGGCTATGGCCCGGCCCTGCTGGCCGGCGCCGAGATGATCAAGCTGATTAACAATCCGAAGATCGACATCCAGACCCGTCTGCGCACATATCACTACGTGCCGAAAGATGCTGGCGCCACCAACTACAGCCATGAATAAGAGGACTCGCATGCGCACCACCCTGTTGCCCATCGCCGCGCTGCTGGCAGCCGGCTCGCTGCACGCGGCCGAACTGGCCCACATCACCGTCAGCAACGACCTCGATTTAGCGCGGCCATCGGAAACCATCGCCATCCCGTGGAGCGAGATCAACCGTGTGCTGCCGGGCGCGCTGATCCAGAAGATTGCAATCAAGGACGGCAAGGGCAATATGCTGCCCTATCAGGTCAGCAATGTGAAACCGCAGGCCAAGGATCCTCAAGGGATCGGCGTCGCGTACGGCGAGCTGTACTTCCAGCACAGCTTTGCGGCCGGTGAAAAACAAGCTGTCTTCACGGTCGAAAAAACCGAGGCCGTGACCCAGCCCTTCGCGGCGCAGACCTTCGCCCGCTACGTGCCAGAACGCCTCGATGACTTCGCTTGGGAAAACGACCACGTCGGCCACCGCACCTACGGCCCGGCGCTGGCGGCGCCGGACGCGGCGGGTGTCGGCAAGGAAGTGCTGGTGACGAGCGGATTGGACATCTGGTTCAAGCGCGTCAGCTATCCCATAGTCGACCGCTGGTACAACAAGGGCCATGACCACTACCACCACGACGAGGGCGAAGGCATGGACATGTACAACGTCGGCAAATCGCGCGGCGCGGGCGGCACCGGCGTGTGGGATGGCAAACAGCTGTACGTAGGCCGCAACTACGCGTCATGGAAAGTGCTGGCCAACGGTCCGATCCGCACGGTGTTCGAACTGAATTACGACAGCTGGGATGCGGCGGGCGTCAAAGTGAGTGAAGTCAAGCGCTTCACGGTGGATGCCGGCCAGGACTTCGATACGATGGATAGCACCTTCACCTTCAGCGGCCCATCGCAGCTGACGGTCGCGGTTGGCCTGAACAAGAAACCGGCTGACAAGAATCAGGACGAGAAAATCGCCGTCGGCCGTGATGGCGTGGCGCTGACGCAGTGGGTCACGCAAGCGACCAAGGGCGCCTTCGGCACCGCCATCGTGCTGCCAGCGGCGAGCGGGATAACGGAAGATCCGCTCAACGAGCTGATCGTCGCGCCGGTGGAATCCGGCAAACCGCTACGCTACTACATCGGCGCCGCGTGGGACCGCGCCGGCCACGTGAAAACGGCGGCCGAGTGGCAGGAGAAGGTCAAACTCCAGGCCGCCCGCGCCGCCCACCCGCTGACAACCAGCATCGCCCCCTAACTCCGGGGTCAGGTCCCCCATTTCTACACGAGCTCATGCTCGAATGGAGGACCTGACCCCGGAGTTTATTGCATGGTGTAGCTTTGCTGGGCGGTGTCGACGGCGTAGTTGTTGGTGGTGTCCCAGTAGGTGAAGTTGTAGCGCACCACGTCACCTGCCTTCAGCCCGCTTGCGGTGTAGCTGTTGACCCCGCTCGCTTGCGTCATCCTCACGTTCAGCTGGCCACCGTTGTTGACCGTGTAGTGCACGTCCGCCCAGCTTGAGGTGTTGACGGTGAACTTCAACATCGTTGAGCTGGTTTGCGAGACTGCTGGAGCCGGCGTTGGCGTCGGTGTTGGCGTTGGCGTTGGCGTTGGCGTTGGCGTTGGCGTTGGCGTTGGCGTTGGCGTTGGCGTTGGAGTCGGTGTTGGAGTTGGAGTTGGCGTCGGTGTTGGCATAGGAACCGGCACGCCACTATCCCAGATGATGTCATCAAACGACATCTGGAACGCCGACTGCGGCAACGCCGCGCCATCGCTGGCCACCTGGAACAAATCCAGCATCGATTGCAACGCCACTTTCGATCCTGCCAGGTCGGCAATCGGGATGGTCGCCGTGCCCCAGTCGCCATTGCGCACCAGCCCGTAGGTGGTGGTGTTGGCCGGGAACTTCACAGCGTTCTGGTTAGTGTACGTATCCTGAATGCCGACCGTGAACGCCACGTTGGCAGGAATCTTGATCTTCAGCTTCATATTCCCATTGCGGAAGCCGCTCATATCGCGCGCCTGCCGCGATTCGACGCTACCGCCAAACCACGAGCCCGGCGTATTGAAACTCCACGACAGCGCATTCGCGCCCTCATACGCCGGAATCGTCCCAGCCGAGGTCGATCCGGTATTCCACACGAACACATCCGACGTATTGCCCGCATCCAGCTTGTTGTTGACTGCCGTGGTGTCTGTGTACACGCCGAACTTGCCCACTTCCGCCGGGGTCTGGTTGCCCAGCTTGACCGAGCCCTTGCCGTCCAGCTGGTAGACGCGCACATAGTCGACGTACATGGTGCCCGGCAGCGGCGCTGTCACCTGCGCCGGCGTCGCCGCGTCGGTAAAGTTGCCGCCCACGGCCAAATTGAACAGCAAGTAGAACGGCGCCTGCAGCGCGGTCGAGTTCACCGGCAACGTGCTGTTGTACATGTCGTACTCGAGGCCATTGTCGATCACGGTGAAACGCATCTGCGATTCGGTCCAGTAGAAACGGTAGATCACGAAACGGTTGGCAAACGATTGCGACGGCACGTACCAGTTCTTGGTCTGCCACGCGGTCGAGGCGGCGCAGCTTTCGTTACCCGTCACGCAGGCCGCCTGCTGCCAGGTGATGACATTCGAGCCGACAAAATTATCAATAGCAGGCGTTGGCGTGCCCGCGGCCGCGCGGCTGCTGGCCTTGTGCCCTGCTTCCATGATGTCGATCTCGCCCTTGCGCGGCCACGCTTGCGGGCTCACGCCCAGCATCCACGCGGCTGGCCACAGGCCCACGCCCAGCGCTGGCGAGGCCATGCGGATTTCCACCATGCCGTACTGCACTTGCACTTTATTAAAGGAGTCGATTTTGCCCGATGTGAAGACGTTGCTACCCACCGTCTGGCTGCGCGCCTGGATCGCCAGCGCCCGCGTGGCCGTTTCAAACGGCACGTTGACGATAGACAGGTTGTTCGGACTGTAGTATTCCAGCTCCTGGTTGCCATAGCCGCACAGGTTAATCTGGCAGCCATTACCATCGAATGCGGTCCACAAACTGGTGTTGAGCGACGTGCCGTTGAACTCTTCCGACCACAGCAAAGCGCCGATGACAGGGCTGGTGACGCTGGCTGCTGCCGGCATGCCGTAGGCCAGCGCAAGGCTGGCAGCAACAGCGGACAAAACGAATTTCTGTTTTTTCATTATGTCTCCTTATCCACACTCCGAACAAATTGGAAACGATTCCAATTGCGAGCTCAAAATATATTCCGGTAAATATTTTTTGTCAATCGCTGTGCGCAAGCGTGCACAACTTGACGTAATAAATAGACAGTAGACCAACTATTCCGTATCCTTCCAGACGCAAGAACCATTGCCATTGGGCATGGGTGCTCTTATACGGTTATTTGTGCGCGATTCCTTCTTTACTGTAGCTGGCCGCAACCTGGTGGCCGCCTTGGCGCTAGCACCGCTGCTGGCCGTCGCCGCGCCGACGCCGTGGCAAAAACTGGCGCCCACCATGTTCGAGCACCTGGTGCCGGCCGAACGCGGCTTCCCGAATCCGATCACCATGAGCATCGCCCAGGATGGCGACGGCTTCCTGTGGTTTGCCACCCAGTCCGGCCTCGGCCGCTGGGACGGCTACCGCATGCGCAATTTCTTCTTCAGCGCTGAAGACGCACACTCGCTGCCCGCCGATTTCGTACAAACCCTGCACGTTGACCGCTGGGGCCGCCTGTGGCTGGGCACCACCACCGGCGGCGTCGCCATGTACGACAAGCACAACGAATATTTCGTGCGCTACCCTGCCGGCCCCAAGGGCCTGAGCAGTCCGGTGATCAGCGCGCTGACCAGCGACGCCAACGGCGGCATCTGGGTCGGCACCGCTGCCGGCCTCGACTACATTGACACAGCCCGCGGCGGCGTAGTGCGCCACTATCCGCGCGACGCCAGCGCCGCCGGCGGCGCGCGCGCCAACCAGATCCGTTCGCTGGCCATCGATCCGGCCGGCGCCTTGTGGATCGGCTCCAACGCTGGTCTGTCGCGGCGCGACGCTGCCAGCGGCCAGGTCGAAGATCTACCCTTCCTCAATGGCAGCGGCGCCGGCGACGCCGTGTTGTCGCTGGCCAGCAGCCGCGCCGGTGAAGTGGTGTTCGGCACATTGAAAAGCGGCGTCGGCGTGGCCCACGCGGGCGACGGCGCGCGCTTGCTGGCGCTCGACCAGGTCAAGGACGCGGCCAGCGCCATGGTGCTGTCGCTGGCCGAAACCGTGCCCGGCACCTGGTGGGCCGGCACCTACGGCGGCGGCGTGATCGAGTTCGATACCAGCGGCCATGGCCGCCGTATCGTGCACCGCCCGGCCATGCCGGTCAGCCTGGCGCATGACCGCGTGGCCGCCATCTGGCGCGACCGCAGCGGCCTAGTGTGGGTAGCCAACGAACGCGGGGTCGATATCCATAACCCCGCCAATCACAGTGTCGACACCATCCTCGACGGCGTTGGCCTGGCCGAGATTTCCGCCTTCGCCTTCATGAGCGACAGCGGCGGGCGCTTATGGGTAGCGCTGGGCGACCAGGGCATCGACCTGATCGCGCCCGACGGCAACCGCAGCGCCGGTTTGCGTCCCGATCCGAACCAGCCCGACAGCGCCCTGCCCAAGCGCCTGATCCTCGGCATGACCGAGGCCGAACCGCAGGAAGCCTGGATCGCCACCGCGCTCGGCCTGTACCACACCAGCGCCAAAGGCAGCCGCGTCAACCGCGTGGCGCTGCCGCTGGGCGATCCGTATCCGCGCATCGGCGCCATCGTGCGCCAGGGCGAGATTCTATGGCTGGCCGTACCGAACGGCCTGATGCGCTATGACTTGCGCAGCCGCAGCGCCCAGGTCTACGGCCAAAGCCAGGCCGCCGCCGGCGGACTCAGCGACAACCGCATCACCGCCCTGCGCGCCGCCGACGATGGCGCCATCTGGGTCGGCACCCGCAACGGCCTGAATCGTTTTGATCCAGCCAGCGGCAAGGCCGAGCAAATCCTGCCGGATCCAGTGCACGCCCATGCGCTGCCGCGCGGCGTCATCACCAGCATGGCCTTCGACCGCAAGGGCCGGCTGTGGGTTGGCAGCATCGGCGACGGCATCGGCATTCTCGATGGCCGCGCTGAAGACGGCTCGCGCCGCTTCCTGCGGCTGAACATGACCATCGGTCTGCCGAGCAACACCGTCGCCGCCCTGCATCCCGACCAGAACGGCCGCATGTGGGCCTCCAGTTCCGACGGCATTGCCGTGATCGACCCGGCCTCGCTGCAAGTACAGGTGCTGGACCGCGCTGCCGGTCTGGTGTTCCAGCCCTACATCGTCGGCGCGGTCGGCGTGACGGCGCAATCCGACATCGTGTTCGGCACCTCGGGCGGCTACGCCGTGGTACGTCCCGAGCCGCCCAAACCATGGCATTACCAGCCACCGCTGGTGGTCAGCTCGGTGCGGCTGGACCGCGATGCGGTCGCGCCCGCGTCACTGCTGGCGCCGGGCGCACCGGCGCTGGCCATCCCGCCCGGCACTCGCAAAGTCGAAATCGAAGTAGCCTCGCTGGACTTTTCCTCCAGCCAGCGCAACCGCTACGCCTTCAAGCTGGAAGGCTATGACAAGGACTGGGTCGAAGCCGACGCCAGTCGCCGCATCGCCACCTACGCCAACGTACCGCCCGGTCACTATCGCCTGTTGATGCGCGGCAGTAATCGCGATGGCGCCTGGAGTCCGCACGAACTGAGCATGGTGCTGCACTTCTTGCCGGCGTGGTATCAGACGTGGTGGGCGCGCCTGGGCGCGGCACTGGCCCTGATGGCAGGTACTTTTGCCTTGTACCGCTGGCGCGTGCGCAACCTGCAGCAGCAAGTGTATTCGCGCACCCTGCACCTTGAGCGCGTGCATGCCATCGTCAAATCCATCAACGACGAGCTGGACTTCGACGCCCTGCTGCACACCATCTTGCGCGAATCGAGCGCGATTGGCGAAGTGGGCGTGGCCTATGCGCTGATCTGCGAAGCTCCGGGCGGCCCGCTGGCCATCCGCGCCAGCTGGGGCCACGACGCGCTGCCGTCGGCGCGCGCCGGCATGTCGCTGGCGGCGGCGCAATCGCAGTTTGTCGATGCATCGACCGTGGTGGCGCCTGATATGTACCTTAAACAAAGCACCATGCTGGCGATCCGCATCCGCGTAGAGCAGCAAATGCAGCAGGTGCAAGGCTACCTGGTGTTCAAACAAAGCACGCCGTTTGCGCGCAAGGACCTGGAGATGTTCAAGGCGCTGAAGGAGCCGTTCGTGTCGGCCTTTCAGAAAGCCAGCGCCATCAGCGCCATCCAGCGCGCCCGCGCCGAAGCGGAAGCCTCAACCCGCGCCAAGAGCGAATTCCTGGCCAACATCAGCCACGAAATCCGCACGCCGATGAATGCGATTCTCGGCTTTGCCGGCCTGGGTACGCATCTTGAGCTGCCGGCCAAGCCGCGCGACTACTTCACCAAGATTGGCCGCGCAGGACAGAACCTGCTCAGCATCATCGACGACGTGCTGGACTTCGCCAAAATCGAATCGGGCAAGCTGGAGCTGGAAGCCGTACCGTTCGACCTCGGCGAGACGCTGGATCAACTGGCCGATCTGTTCTCCTGGCGCGCGGCGGAAAAAGGGCTGGAGCTGCTGGCATGGGCCACGCCGGATGTGCCGCTGCGGCTGGTCGGCGATCCACTGCGCTTAAATCAAGTGCTGGTCAACCTGGTCGGCAATGCGTTGAAATTTACCGCGAGCGGCCACATTGGCCTGCGGGTGGAATTGATCGATGCCGATGCTGCGCCGGTGCGGCTGCGCTTCATCGTCGAAGACACCGGCGTCGGCATCAGCGAAGAGCAGCAGGCGCGCCTGTTCCGCGCCTTCTCGCAAGCCGACACCAGTACCACACGCCTGTACGGCGGCACCGGCCTGGGCCTGGCGATTTCACAGCAGTTGGTGCAAGCCATGGGCGGCGTGATCGCCATCGACAGCCAGCCGGGCCTCGGCAGCCGCTTCTATTTCGAACTGGCGCTGCAACGTCAGCACCAGGCGCCGGCGCCGCAAGCGCTGCCGGAACAAGCTGTGGGCAAGCGCATCCTCGTGGTCAACAACAACGCCATGCTGCGCGATATGCTGGAGCGCCAGCTGCGCCATGATGGTTTCGACGTCCATCTGGTCAACAGCGGCGCGGCGGCGCTCGATTATCTGGCACGCCAGCCGGCCGACCTGGTACTGCTGGACTGGGACTTGCCGGTGATGAACGGCGGTGAAACGGCGCGCCGCATCCACGCCGACGCTGCCCACGCACAACTGCCGCTGGTACTGGCCATGACCGAGTTCTCGCGCGAAGCGGCGGAGCTGGCCGCCGAGCAGGCAGGCATTGCCGCCACGCTGGTCAAGCCGCTGCATCCGCAACAGCTGCGGGAAGCGATGCTGGTCGGACTCGGGCTAGCGCTGCCGGCGCATCCGGCGTACGCGGTCCAGCCAAAACCATCGGATATGGCGCAGCGCATTGCCGGCATGCGCGTGCTGGTGGTGGACGACAATGTCATCAACCAGCAGGTGGCGCGCGAAGTGCTGCTGCGCGCTGGCGTACTGGTGGAACTGGCCGGCAGCGGCGCCGAGGCGGTGCTGATGGTGGACCAGAATCCGTTCGACGCAGTGCTGATGGATATCCAGATGCCAGGCATGGATGGTTACGAAGCGGCGGCCCGCATCCGCAGCAAGCCGCAGCACGCGCAGCTGCCGCTGATCGCCATGACGGCGCACGCGGTGGCCGGCTTCCGTGAGAGCAGCCTGGGCATGGGCATGAACGATTACGTCACCAAGCCGATCGATCCGGAGCGTTTGTTCACGGTGCTGGCCGGCCAGCTGCGCCGCACGGCAGTGCTAGCAGCGGCCGCGCGCGCGATGACCGGCGTGGCCAGTCCGGCCGCCGCCGCTGTTGCACCGGCTGCGGCTGCGGCTGACCAAGCCGGCGCGCCCGCCGCATTGGACGACGCTATCGCGGCCCTGCCCGGCGTTGACATCCCGGAAGTACTGGTGCGGCTGGGCGGCAATCGCCAGTTGCTGAACGCTTTGCTGGACCGCTTCCTGCTCGATTTCGACAGCACGCCGCAGCGCCTGCTGAGCGCAATGGAAAGCGGCACCTACGACCAGGCCACGCTGCTGGTGCACAAGGTACGTGGCGCTGCCGGCAACCTGTCAATGCAGGAACTGCACCGCGCTGCAGGGGAGTTGGAACAACTGCTGCTGTCGCCGCGCCGCGCGCAATGCGAGGAAGAACTGGCGGCATTTGACGCCGCGCTGGAACTGGTGCTGGACGGTGTACGGGCGCTGGATGGCCCGCCTGCTGGTCAGATCGCGTCGGTCTCGCCGTAGCGTAATTCCACCGTGGTACGCTCGCCCTTGCTGGCCGGGCCGCAGCCGCACACCGCCACCACCGCGTGGCGCAAGTGGTCCAGTCCCAGCATCTTCTCGATGTCGGCATCGTTGATGGCGGCGGTAACGAAAGCCGGCATGCCGGCCTCCGATGCCAGCAGATAAAAGGTCTGCGACAGATGGCCGGCATCCAGCGCCAGCGCGCGGTAGGCCTTCTGGTGATTGCGGTACTTCCAGAAACTGCGTTCCATGCGGCCCACCATCAGCACCTGCAAGGGCGCATCGGCCAACCAGTGCTGGTCGGCCAGGATCTCGCGCGCCAGCGCCGCCGCTTCCGCGCTGCCGAGACTGCGCAGCGGACGCAGTTCATGTTCAATCGGATGGTAGTGATACAAGCCCGGCGCCACGCCGTCCACGCGCTGCACCAGCACAAACGCTTCAATCGGATGCAGGCCACCGCCGGACGGACTGGTCTTCTTCAGCACCGACGCATGCGGACCGACCATGCGCACTTCCTGCGCGCCGAATGCGCGGTGCAGCAAGCGCGCTGCCACGTCCAGCGGCACGCTGGCTTGCAAGTCAAAATTGCGGCCGGTGTAGCGTTGCAGCAGTTGTTCATCCATGCGGCCAGCGGCAGCGACCGGCAGCTTGAGCGCACCGTCGGCCGGCAAGTCCAGCGTTGGCGGCGGCGGTTCGCCGAATTGTTCCAGCAGCGACTGGAAGCTCGGCGCTTCCATGCCGTTCTCGCTGCTGACTTCACGCCAGCGGCCAAACGTGTGGGCCAGCGCCGACAGCGGACGCCAGTGCGTGGCACGCAGCGTTTCGTCGCGCTCACGCGCGGCCGTGTGTGTTTCGTCGTCGCTGAGCAGCAAACCCAGTTCCAGCAAGCGCGCGATGCAATCCGCACCGTGACGCTGCTCTACTTCCGCGCGTTCGCTCCAGACCGTCTGGCTGGCCGCGCCCAAGGCCGCCAGTTCGGCAGCGTTGATATTCAATTCCTGATCGAGATGCGGCGCCATTGCCACCCACTGCATATTCGCCGCCAGCGCGCTGCCGCCGGCCAGCACGGCGCGCCAGTCGATGGACAGGTTTTCGCGGGATTCGATGTACAGCACGGCGCAGCGGCGGATCTTCATGGGCGGTGATTTCGACGTTTAGAGTGCCCGCAGTCTAGCGTATGCACCCGGCCCTTGGCAAAGAAATGCGTTTGCCGTAGCATGCCCTCGGCAGCGCGACCATGCGCCGCCACCAACCTTCAAAACTAAGGGACAACTACAACATGCATACTTCCAGCGAACTCAGCGCCATCATCGACAAACTGGCCGGCGACACCCAGTTCCGCGAACACCTGCACAGCGATCCGGTTGCTGCGCTGGCCAGCCTCGGCGTCACGCTGCAGCCGGAGCACGTGCCGGAAAACATCAGCCTGCCATCAGCCGCTTCGCTGGCAGCTGACAAGGGCGAACTGCAAGCCAAGCTGGAAACCACCGCTTCCATGCTGCCGTTCCTGCTGTCGGGTAACGTCGCCTAACAGTTCTTCGCGCTAGTCGATCGTAACCGCCAGCTCGCGGTTGCGATTGGCGGCGTTGCCGGCATAATCCTCCGCCGTGATGCGCAGGATGTAATTGCCCGGCCCCAGCTCCCCCACCTGCCACGCGCCCGGCGTCAGCTTGCCGTTGATGAGCTTGTTGTTGATGGCGTAGACAAAGCGCGTCTCTGTTGCGCCATGCACTGTGATACCGCTATTGGCCGCGTACACCAGCTTGACCGCATCGCGGTTGCGCGGCAGACGGTCGTACTGCTGCGTGATGATGGGCTCGGCCATGCCGGGGATGGTTCCGCCATCCTGGTTCAACAATTGATAGCCCAGCTTGTAGAGGCCGAGACGGCGGCGCTTCTGGTTGCCGTTGATCTGGTCGCTGGCGTCGACCACAATTTGCACTTCGCCGAGGCGTTGCGGAATCACCAGGCGGCCGTCACGCTTTTCAGTCAGCGCCTTGCCGTCCGTGCCCACCACGGTGATGCTGTTGATCTCCGGCGCGATGGTGTCTTCCAGATCGATAAACGGCAACAGCAGCGGATTCAGCGGACCACCATTCGGCTTGTAGTCGAGGTGGACGTGGGCCATGCGGTTGATGGTGCCCAGCGTTTCGCCCGATTCAAAACGGGTGCCGCGTTTGACGCGCACGGATTCCGCCACGCCCTTCTGGTTTTTGGAAATCAGGAAGCGCTGGTCGATGGCTTTGTCCCGGGTATCGCGGCCGACGCGCATGTGCACGTACTGCATGCCGCCTAAGGCCAGGCCTTCCGACAAATCGCCATAACCCCAGCTGGCGCGCGGGTCGGTGACCTTGCCGGCGCCGATGGCTTGTACCGGCGTGCCAATCGCTGCCTGCACGTCGAGACCGGTGTGGAAATGGTCGCGGTTCTCGCCGTCGAAATTGCCGCGCACCTCGCCCATCAGGCCCACCACTTCATGCGGCTTGTTCTGCGGCTTGACCGGCCACTGCATGGTGGCGCTGTGCGACGGCAGGCCGGGCGGCGGGCCGTCCGGCTGCGGCTCATCCTTTTCGTCGGCCATCACGATTTGATGCAGGCGGAAGGTGGCGCCATCGGTGACAAACAGCGAGCCGTCTTTGGCGACGGCGATGCCGCGCGGCGAGTACAGGCGCACCCCGCCATCCGAGCCGTACTGCTGAACCGGATGATCGACATCCTGCAGCGCCACCACCTCACCAGCCGGCGTGATCTGCGCCACGCGGCCGTGTGCGCTGCTGGCGATGTACAGGAAGCCATCCTTGGTCAGCGCAATGCCGACTGGCGAGCGCAGCAGCGAATCGCGGTCGTCTTCCTTGGCGGTGGCAATGGTGCTGACAGTGCCATCCTTGCCGATCTTGCGGATCGCGTGGTTGGCGGTATCGGCAATGAAAATCTCGCCCTCGGTGTTGAGCACCAGGCCGGTTGGCGTATCGAATAGCGCCTCTGCCGCCGGACCGTCGGCCTTGCCGGCGCGCTTGCCGCCAGCGATGGTGCTCACTGTGCCGTCCGGTGCGATGCGACGGATGCGGTCGTTATAGGTATCGGCCACGTAGACATTGCCACCGCCATCGACCGCCACGCCAACTGGACCATTGAACTGCGCGCCCGCGCCTTTGCCGTCCTTATCGCCCGCCATGCCGTCGCCGGCCAGCGTCGAGACGGTGCCGTCAGGCGTAATCTTGCGGATCGCGTTGTTGCCGGTGTCGGCCACGTACAGGTTGCCAGCCGCATCAACCGCCATGCCGGACGGCGTGTTGAATGCAGCAGCGCTGCCCTTGCCTTCCGCGTAGCCTTCCGTACCGCCGGCCAGCACCGTGCTGCCGCCGAGCGCGTCGATCTTGCGGATGGTGTTGTTGTCGCCGCCATCAGCGACGTAGAGATTGCCGTCCTTGTCGACGACCACACCAAACGGATCGGAAAACCGCGTACGGCGGCCGCCGCCATTACTGGCGCCAGGCAAGCCGTCGCCGGCGATGTTGGTCACACGCGCAAACCACTTGGTGGGTGTGCCCTGCGCTGCCGATGGCCGCGCGACTTCTGCAGTGTCTGGGTCGGCGTGGGATGCCTGCTTCTGCACCACCACATACGCCACACCACCACCGACCGCCGCGCCACCCAAGGCCAGCGCAGCCAATGCGAGTTTGAATTGAGTTGGAGACACTTGCCTGAACCTAAACGTTGACTTATGGAAATCTTAACACGCTTGGGCTGCATTCCGGACAAAAAAAAGCCCGCTCAAGGAGCGGGCTGAAGTCTATTTCCTTGGAGGAGAATAGAGGAGACAAGCGAAGTATGCTGCGCTACAGCATATCAGTCCAATTTATCTTCCGGATGATAGATATTCACACATAGAATATCTTTACAGAAACACCCCCACCTTGGCGGCATAAATAAAAAGGGCGAGCCTGCGGTGACAGGACTCGCCCTTCTGGCCGGCGCCTTAGCGCGGTTTATTTGCTATCGGCAGCGTATGGCAGCACGCGGGATGCCATGCGGGTATCGGTTTTCAGAACCGCCACCTCGTCCGCCAAGATGTGAACGGCTTCGTTCAGCAGTACATCTTTCGCGGCCTTGGCGGCTTTTTCCGCTTCCAGCTCGGCGGCCAGTGAGCGCTCGGCGCCTTGCAGGCCGTCGTCGCTGCGCAGCGCGCCTTTGACTGCCGCCACTTTGGTCTTGGCATTGGCTGGCTTGGCACCGGTGGCCGCCTTCAGCGCTTCTTTCGGATCTGGCACCAGGATAGGATCATCCGCACCCGGCGTGTTCGACAGCAGGCGGGCTTCACGCAGCTTGGCGCGGGCTTCCTGCTGGTCCCGTTCCTTGCGGCGCACGGTTTCGTTCAGCGAGATCGAATTTTCCTTGCGCTGCTTTTTCACCAGTGCGATGTCTTCCGCCAGGTACTGGAAGTCCTTATCCTTGGACACGCGCGCCTCGTGCTTTTTATCCAGCAACGGCACGATTTCCTTCATGTCGCCAGTCGGGATGTAAATCGCCGGCTTGATCTGGGTCCACGGCAAGGCGTTCTCGTAGCTCGATTCGCCAAAGGTATCCGAATCGCCCATGGTCGGCAGCTTGATGTCCGGCGTCACGCCGCGCAGCTGGGTGGTGCCGCCGTTGATGCGGAAGAATTGCGCGATGGTGAACTTCAGCTCGCCGTAGTGCACCTTGTCGTTCTGGGCAAAGCGGTCCAGCCCGAACAGGGTTTGCACCGTGCCCTTGCCGAAGCTTGGCTCGCCGATGATGATGCCACGGCCGTAATCCTGGATCGCCGCCGCGAAAATCTCCGACGCCGAGGCCGAACCACGGTTCACCAGCACGCCCATCGGGCCATCCCAGGCCATGCCCGGATCGGTGTCGCTTTCCACTTCAACCTTGTTGTCGCCGTTGCGCTGCATGACCACTGGGCCTTTGTCGATGAACAGGCCGGTCAGCTCCACTGCTTCGGTCAGCGAGCCGCCGCCGTTGTTGCGCAGGTCGATCAGCACGTTGTCGACTTTGTCTTTCTTCAGCTCGGCCAGCAGACGCTTGACGTCGCGGGTGGCGCTCTTGAAGTCCTTGTCGCCCTTGCGGCGCGCTTCGAAGTCCATGTAGAAGGTCGGCAGCGAAATCACACCAACGCGGCGCTTGGTGGCGCCATCCTTGATTTCATAAATCGACTTCTTGGCCGACTGCTCTTCCATGCTGATCTTCTGGCGCACCAGCGAGACGAACTGGTGTTTGGCGTCGGCACCACCATCGGCTGGAATGATTTCCAGCTTGACGGTCGAATCCTTGGCGCCGCGAATCAGCGCCACCACGTCGTCCAGGCGCCAGCCCAGCACTTCGGTCATCGGGGTTTTCTCGTCCTTGGCGACGCCGACAATCTTGTCGCCGACCTTGATCTTGCCCGACAGGCCAGCCGGGCTGCCGGTCACCACTTCGCGCACCACGGTGTAGTCGTCGCGCGATTGCAGCACGCAGCCAATGCCTTCCAGCGACAGGCGCATGGCGATGTCGAAGTTCTCAGCCGCGCGCGGGCCCAGGTAATTGGTATGCGGCTCGATCGACATGGCGTAAGCGTTCATGAAGATCTGGAACACGTCTTCATTGGTCAGCTTGCGCGATGGGCTGAGGTAGCCTTCATAGCGTTTATCCAGCGTCTCGCGGATGGCTTTGTCTTCCTTGCCGGCCAGTTTCAGGCGCAGCCATTCATTCTTGACGCGCTTGCGCCACAGTTCCTTGACCTCGCCGTCGCTCTTGGCCCACTCGGCTTTCTCGCGGTCGTACTGGTAGCTCTCGTCGGAGGTGAATTCGAATTTGCCTTTGTTGACCAGTTCGCGTGCATAGGCGATGCGCTCGTTGAAGCGCTGCTGGTACAAATTGAAGATGGCGAAGGGGACGCTGAGATTTTCGCCGGTGATGGCGTCGTCCAGGCGGGTGCGCACGATGGCGTACTGGTCGATGTCGGCCTGGGTGAAGAACATTTTTTCCGCATCCAGCGACTTGAAGTAGCGGTCGAAGATTTTCTCCGACATGGCGTCGTCAAGCGGCGCTGGCTTGTAGTGCAATTTGCTCAGTACGCGCGAGGCCCACAGGGCGGCTTGCGCCTGGCCCGGCTGGGGCTTGAGCTGGGTGTCGGCCGTTTTCTCTGGCACGGCAGCGCCGGCCTGCACTGACAGGGCCGAGAGGACGGCCACCAACAGCATTTGCTTCTTCATCGGCTTACTCCGAAACGATATTAATCAATGTTTGCTGCTGCTTCATTCTACAGGATAGCAACCGCAACACGGGACTGGTATTTCCGAGTTTCCCTGTCTAAGCTTAAGGGTGGCTGAAATGAAACGTTCTGCAAGGCTTTGGACTAAGTAATAACACTTAACTTTTGCCAACTTTCCGTTCAAGCTATTGTTTTATAATAGAAAATCTTTTGAGGATACCCTCCAAATTGTTGCCACTCGGAAAAAATCTGGTATCATGGCGGTCTTGATTTAGTTTCATATTGACGGCCCTGCCAGGCAACACACAAGCGGCAGTGCTCACTTGTCTTATGCAGATGCTCCTCCATCCCCGGAGCATGCTCGATTCCGAGCGACCTCAACCGCAGTACTTTTTCTAAAAACATCAATGAAAACAATAATGAATCCCCGCGACTGGGGTGTCGGTAGCAAGATTACCGTTTTTACGTTTGGCCTGATCAGTGTGATCCTGGCACTGCTGCTCACCCTGATCAACATGAGCACCTCCTCCATGCTGAAAGACCGCGCCAAGGCAAACGTTGCCAACACGCTGGGCGGCATCAGCAATACCGTGGAAGTGTTCAATACCGCCATGATGAATGAAGCGTCGAGCTTTGCGCGCCTGTTTGCGTCGCAATTCAACGGCGGCCAGTTCACGCTGGACCCGTCCGCCACCGTCAACATCGGCGGCAAGCCAACGCCTTCGCTCAAGCACGGCGGCAAGGCACTGAACCTGGACTTCAGCATCCCTGACAAATTCACCGGCGAAACCGGCGTGATCGCCACCGTGTTTGCCGCCAACGGCGACGAATTCGTGCGCGTGACCACCTCGCTGAAAAAAGAAAACGGCGATCGCGCCGTCGGCACCCAGCTGGACCACGCTCACCCGAGCTATCCGCTGCTGCGCGCCGGTAACAACTACATCGGCCTGGCCACCCTGTTCGGCAAGCAGTACATCACCCAATACGATCCGATCAAGGACAGCAGCGGCAAAGTTATCGGCGTGCTGTTCATTGGCCTCGATATTTCGAAGAACATGGCCATGCTGAAGGAAAAAATCAAGGCCATCAAGATCGGCGAAACCGGCTACGTCTACGTGCTGAACGCAGCCGCTGGCAAGAACGAAGGTTTTGCGCTGGTCCACCCTACGCAAGAAGGCAACAGCCTGCTGGACAGCAAGAGCATCGATGGCCGCATGTTCGTCAAAGATATGCTGGAAGCCAAATCGGGCAGCATGACCTACGACTGGGCCGACAAGGCCGGCGACACTCCGCGCGAGAAAATGGTCGAGTTCCACACCTACAAGCCATGGAACTGGCTGATCGTCGGTGGCACCTACACGGAAGAAATCACCCAGGAAGCCGGCCAGCTGCGCAACCGCTACGCGCTGCTGGGCCTGATTGGTCTGGTGCTGTTTGCCGTGGTGCTGTTCCTGCTGGTGCGTGCCGTGGTATCGCGTCCGCTGGCGCGTGCTACCGAAGCCGCCGACCGCATTGCCAAGGGCGACCTCGACGTGCACCTGCAGATCGATAACAAGGATGAAATCGGCCTCGTGCTGCGCTCGCTGAACAACATCAGCGACAACCTGTCCGGCGTGGTTGGCCAGGTGCGCAGCGGCGCCGAGCAGATCACCACCGCGTCAAGCGAAATCGCCCAGGGCAACCTCGACCTGTCAGGCCGTACCGAAGAGCAGGCCTCCAGCCTGGAAGAAACCGCCGCCTCGATGGAAGAATTGAGCAGCGCCGTGACCCAGAATGCGGAGAACGCCTCGCAAGCCAACCAGATGGCACTGGCCGCTTCCGGCATCGCCGTCAAAGGTGGCGAAGTAGTGGCGCAAGTGGTGGAGACCATGGGCTCGATCAACGATTCCTCGCGCAAGATTGTGGACATTATTTCGGTCATCGACGGCATCGCCTTCCAGACCAACATCCTGGCGCTGAACGCCGCCGTGGAAGCGGCCCGTGCCGGCGAACAAGGCCGCGGTTTCGCCGTGGTTGCTTCGGAAGTGCGTAACCTGGCCCAGCGCTCGGCCACCGCCGCCAAGGAAATCAAAGGCCTGATCGACGACTCCGTCAGCAAGGTCGAGATGGGCAGCAAGCAGGTGGAACAAGCCGGCACCACCATGCGTGAAGTGGTCGACAGCGTGCGCCGCGTGACCGACATCATGGCCGAGATCAGCCACGCCAGCGAAGAGCAGCGCGCCGGCATCAGCCAGGTGCATGAGGCCATCACCCAGATGGACCAGGTAACCCAGCAGAACGCCGCGCTGGTGGAGGAAGCCGCCGCCGCTGCCGCCGCACTGCAAGATCAGGCCCATGAACTGGAAGACGTGGTCCGCATCTTCAACCTGGGCAGCCACACCGGCAAGCCACAGCTGCGCAACCAGCAGAAACAATACCTGGCGCTGAAATAATCCCCTCCCGCGCCAAGCAGGCCGCCCCCGTGAAAACGGGCGCGGCTTTTTTTATTTATAATAGTTGGCTGTCACCCTGCTTGACTGGATTTTTTATGCAACGCCGCTTATTTATTTCATCGCTGGCCGCACTGCCGCTGGTGAGCCATGCCGCCAGCTTCACCGCTGTCGACATCACCGGCGCCAACATCGGCCCGGACTACCAGCTGTTCTACAGCGACGGCAAGCCGGCTTCGCTGCGCGACTTCAAGGGCAAGGTGGTGATGCTGTTCTTCGGTTTCACCCAATGTCCAGACGTGTGTCCGACGACGCTGGCGCGTGCGGTGGAGGTCAAGCGCCTGCTGGGCGCGGATGGCGACAAGCTGCAAGTAGTGTTCGTCACCGTCGATCCCGAGCGCGACACCGGCCCGCTGCTGGCCGAGTATATGCGCGCTTTCGATCCGAGCTTTGTCGCGGTGCGCGGCAACCTTGAGCAGACTGCCAAGGCCGCCAAGGACTTCAAGATTTTCTACCGCAAGGTGCCGAGTGGCAGTTCCTACACCATGGACCACACCGCCCTCACCTATGTGTTCGACACCAGCGGCAAGATCAGGCTGGCAGTCAAACACGAACAAACGCCGCAGCAGTGCGCCGCCGACTTGCGTCAGCTGATGGCTCCGAAAAAAGAAACCGGCTTCCTGAAAGGACTATTCCAATGAAAAAACTGCTTTCCCTGATGCTGCTGGCCGCCCTGCCGGCGCTGGCCCAAGTCACCGTGAGTGAACCGTGGGTGCGTGCCACCGTGGCAGCGCAAAAAGCCACCGGCGCTTTCATGACGCTGACCTCGACCCAACCGGTCACGCTGGTGGGCGTCAGCTCGCCGGCCGCCGGCGTGGTTGAAGTGCATGAGATGAAAATGGAGAACGATATGATGCGCATGCGCCAGCTGCCATCGCTGCCGCTGCCGGCTGGCCAGCCAGTCAAGCTGGCGCCAGGCGGCTATCACCTGATGCTGCTGGACCTGAAGCAGCCATTGAAAGACGGTGACAAGGTCGCCCTGACTTTGGAAATTGAAGACGCTAAAAAAGTCCGCAGCACAGTCGTGGTGGACGCGCCAGTCAAACCGCTCAACGCAGCCCACTAAATGTAATCGTCAGCATGTGCTGGACGATGTCATCGTCCGCCATCTTGCTGAATTTTTTAAGGTATTCCACAGCAGGATCGCAGGTGCGGGCGTAGTAGCTGAACAGGATGGCGTCGGAAGGCAAGGCCTTGTTCAGCCGCCCGTCCTTCTGCCCCTGCTTGACCAGCGCTTCCAGCTGGCGATTTAACTTCACCACGCGAAGCATGTACTTCACGTTGCGCATCAACATATCGCGCACATGCGGACTGGTGGATGGCAGGAAGGGCAAGCCGCCCTGCAACCTCACCCGCAGCGCCCACTCCAACAAGGCCGACAGCTTCTCCACCGCGCTAAACGCCGGATCCAACCCGGCCACCTGCTCAATCGCCTCATCCAGCAGCCGTATCATCGCTTCGCCCACCAGTTCTTCCTTGGACTTGAAGTGCTTGTACAGACTGGGTTTGGAGATGCCGACCGCGCCGGCCACATCATCCATCGTCATCAAGTCATAGCCCTTGCTGCCCAACACGGCCGTCGCCGCGTCGAGGATGGCGTTTTCACGCAGCTTGAAGGCTTGATCCTTGAAGCTGAATTTCGAAAGAATACTCATTGGTAAATTTTCGCTACTAATCAGTAGCGTTTCTGATTTGTTAGTAGTAATATTATCACGTCGGTATAAAAACAGTTCAAAACATTTATGAATACAGCGCGCAAACGCATTGCCGTGATCGGCGCCGGGATCGCCGGGCTGGCCTCCGCCTACTTCCTGAACCGCCGCCACGACGTGGTGCTGTTCGAGGCAGGCCGCTATCTGGGCGGCCACGCCAACACGGTCGATATCGAACTGGACGGCCAGCGCTGCGCGGTGGATACCGGCTTTTTGGTCTACAACGAAAAAACCTATCCCAATCTGATCGCTTTATTCGATGAGCTGGGCGTGGCCAGCATCGCCAGCGATATGTCGTTTGGCGTGTCGATGGACAATGGCGCGCTGGAATGGGCCGGTACCAATCTCGACACGGTATTCGCCCAGCGCCACCGCATCGCTTCGCCCGCCTTCCTGCGCATGCTGCGCGATATCCTGCATTTCAACGGCCGCGCCGAGCAAGCGCTGGCCGAATGCGAGTCCGACGGCGCCACGCTGGAACAGCTGCTGGCGCACCACCGCTACGGCAATCTGTTCCGCGACGCCTACCTGCTGCCGATGGCGGCGGCCATCTGGTCCAGCTCGCCGCAAGACATTTTGCGTTTTCCGGCGGCGACTTTCCTGCGCTTCTGCCTCAACCACGCCCTGCTGCAAGTGAATGG
The DNA here is from genome assembly GCF_009857445.1 of Duganella flavida. Classification (GTDB taxonomy): domain Bacteria; phylum Pseudomonadota; class Gammaproteobacteria; order Burkholderiales; family Burkholderiaceae_D; genus Rugamonas; species Rugamonas flavida. Next base: position 26,738 of record NZ_WWCN01000027.1, on the reverse strand, counting down.
CCGGCCGCAGTGGCGCACCGTGCGCGGCGGCTCGCGCCATTACGTTGAGGCCATCGCCGCCACCCTGCCCGACTGTCGCCTGAATACGCCAGTCACCAGCGTGCGCCGCGAAAACGGCCAGGCCATCGTCAGCCATGGCGAGCAAACCGACGTGTTCGATGCGGTGGTCTTCGCCACGCACGCCCCAACCACGCTAGCCATACTGGCCGACGCCAGCGACAGCGAACGCGCCATTCTCGGCGCGGTGCGCTACCAGCCGAACACCGCATGGCTGCACACCGACGCACGCCTGATGCCACAACGGCGCAAGGTATGGTCGGCATGGAATTATCTGTCGTCGCGCCAGGCCGACGGCCAACAGCCGGTATGCGTCAGCTATTGGCTGAACCAGCTACAAAGCCTGCCGTTCAGCCAGCCCGTGGTGGTCACCCTCAATCCGCCGGCGCCACCGGAAGCGGCATCAGTGCTGGCGCGCTTTGAATACGAACATCCGATCATGGACCAGCCGGCCATCGACGCCCAGCGCGCGCTGCCGCAGATTCAGGGCGGCGGTGGCGTCTGGTACGCCGGTGCCTGGACCGGCTACGGCTTCCATGAAGACGGATTGAAATCCGCGTTGCGCATCGCCCAAGCCTTCGATGCAGCCCCAGCATGGACGACGCTGCCATGAGGCCGGACGCGCCAGCGCAATTGATCCATGCACGCGTGATGCATGCGCGCTTGCGTCCCGTGCTGCATCGCTTTGTTTATCCGGTGTTCTATGTGCGACTGAACCTGGCACGGCTGGAAGAATGCCAGTTGCGCTGGTTCGGCGTTGACCGCCGCCGCCCGCTGTCGCTACGCACCCGCGATTACGGTCCGCGCGATGGCTCCAGCCTTGAACAATGGATGCGGGGTTTGCTCAGCGCGCACGGCATCGCAGCCGATGGCGAGATCTGGCTGCAAACCTTCCCGCGCGTGCTGGGCTACGCCTTCAACCCGGTCAGTTTCTGGCATTGCCACGATAGCGCAGGCCGGTTGCGCGCCGTGCTGGCCGAGGTCAATAACACCTTCGGCGAGACTCACCGCTACCTGCTGCAAGTCAGCGATGACGGCGTCGCCACCTGCGTCAAGCAGATGCACGTCTCGCCGTTTTGCCAAGTGACCGGCGACTATCGCTTCCGCTTTCACCTGGCCGCCGCGCAAGCGCGCACCAGCATCGATTATTACGACGAGCAAGGCCTGCTGATCCGCACCGCGCTGGCCGGCCGTGTCGAGCCCATGCGCGACCGCGCGCTGGCTGCAGCGCTGCTGCGCTATCCGCTGCTGGGCATAGGCGTCGTATTCCGCATTCACTGGCAGGCATTGCGTCTCTGGATCAAGGGCGTGCCTTTCTTCCGCAAGCCGCCGCGTTCCACCACCCACACCACCGTCCACGAGGAGCCGCTCCGATGAACCGCACGCTGCCGACTACGCTACAGACCGCGCCAGCCACCGCCCGTCTGTTCCTGAATCTGCTGGGCCGCCTCCGCCACGGCCACCTGGAGCTGATTACGCCAGACCACACCCGCATGGTGTTTGGCGACGCTCACACCGGCCCCGGCGCCACGCTGGAAGTGCATGACTGGCGTGCCTGCGCCAGCATTCTGCGCGCCGGCGATATCGGCCTGGGCGAAGCCTGGGGCGCCGGCTGGATCGACAGCCCGGATCTGGTCGCGCTGCTGCGGCTGGCGCTGCGCAATGAAGCGGCGCTGGAGCCGGCCGTATTCGGCGGCCTGCTGGCGCGTTGCTGGTACCGGCTGCGTCACTGGCTGCGTCCGAACACGCGCAACGGCAGCCGCCGCAACATCCATAGTCACTACGACATCGGCAATGACTTCTATCGCCTGTGGCTGGACCGCAGCTGGACCTATTCAGCCGCCATTTTCGATGGCGACTACACGCTGCCGCTGGAACAGGCGCAGCACCGCAAATACCAGCGCGTGATCAATACGCTGGGCCTGCGCGCCGGCGATCGGGTACTGGAGATCGGCTGCGGCTGGGGCGGTTTCGCGGAACACGCGGCGCGCCAGGGCATCCATGTGCACGGGCTGACCATCTCGCCATCGCAACTGAAGATCGCGCAGGAACGTATCGCCGCAGCGGGACTGGAGTCGCTGGCGCAGCTGGAGTTGCGCGACTACCGCGACATCAGCGGCAGCTATGACGCGGTAGTATCGATCGAAATGTTCGAAGCGGTCGGCGAGCGTTTCTGGCCGCAGTATTTCGACACAGTGCAGGCGCGGCTCAAGCCCGGCGGCAAAGCGCTGGTGCAGTCGATCACCATCGACGAGCGCCACTTCCCGCGATATCGCAGCAGCACCGACTTCATCCAGCAGTACATCTTCCCGGGCGGGATGCTGCCCAGCGTTGAGCGCTTTGAAGATCACGCCGCGCGCGCCGGCCTGCCTTGCGCAGAGCACTACGCGTTCGGCCGCGATTATGCAGAGACGTTGCGGCGCTGGCGCAGCGACTACCATGCGGCCCGCACGCAAGTGATGGCGCAAGGCTTCGATACCCATTTCATGCGCATCTGGGACCTGTATTTCGCATACTGCGAAGCTGCTTTCGACGAGGGCCGTACCGATGTGGTTCAATTCCTCCTGCACAAGCGCTAAGCGCCGCCGCTTGCTGGGCGCTGCACTGCTGTGCGCGTTCATGGCAGCGGCCAATGCGACGGCGGGCGTCGCCGACTGGCGCGCATTGCTGCCGCAGGCGCAAGCGCTGGGCGGCGGCGACATGACGTGGTTCGGCCTGCGCATCTACCGCGCCACATTGTGGTCGGCCAGCCGGCCGTTCGACGCCGCGCAACCGTTCGCACTACAACTGAGCTACTACCGTAGCATCAGCCGCGAGCGACTGGTCCGCACCAGCATCGACGAAATCCGCCGCCTCAGTCCTGCGCCGCTGCCCGCCCCCACACTGACGCGCTGGGAGGCGCTGCTCAACACCGCCTTCGTCGATGTCGCTGACGGCGACGAACTCACCGGCGTCTACCTGCCCGGCAGCGGCATGCGCCTGTACGATCGCCAGCGCCTGCTGGCCGAAGTGAATGATGAGGCGCTGGCGCGCGCATTCTTCGACATCTGGCTCAACCCGGACAGCCGCGACCAACGGCTGCGCCAGCGCCTGATCGGAGCGCAGCCATGAGCAACGCCGCCTACGGCCTGCTGGGCGCACCGCTGGCGATGGCGGCGCTGCCGCTGTTCGTGCAACTGCCTGCCTATTACGCCACGCATCTCGGCGTCGCGCTGGCACCGCTGGGTGGCGTGCTGTTTGCCGCGCGGCTGCTCGACATGCTGCAAGATCCGCTGCTCGGCCACCTGCTCGACCGCGCGCAAGCGCAACAGCGGCGCTGGATGGCGCTCGGCGCGGCCGTGCTTGCGCTGGCATTTGCCGCACTATGGCTGCCGCCGCCCGCCATCTCACCGGCCGCATGGCTGGCACTGATGCTGGTGATCGCTTACGGCGCACACAGCCTGGTCAACATCGCTTATCTGGCGTGGGGCGCACGCCTGCCTGAAGGGCTAGGCCCTATCGCCTGGCGCGAAGGCATGGGACTGGCCGGCATGCTGGCCGCCAGCCTCGTGCCGGCAGCGATCCTGGCCCAGGATGCGGCGCAAGTCCGCCCCCGCCTGGCCGCCTACAGCGTGGCCTTTGCGGTACTGCTGGCAGTAGCGACACTGGCATTGCTGCGCTATGCGCCAGCGCCGGCGCAACGCGGTGACAGCAGCAACAACGCCGACTGGCGCGCCACACTGCGCGCCATAGCCAGCAACCGCCCGCTGCGCGCACTCCTGCTGCCCTACTTTATCAACGCGTTAGCCATCGCTATTCCAGCCACACTGGCACTGTTTTACATCAGCGACCAGCTGGCTGCGCCGCACCTGTCCGGCGTCTTCCTCGCCTGCTATTTCGGTGCGGCGGCCTGCGCGCTGCCAGTGTGGACGGCGCTGGCCCGCAGGCACGGACCGCGGCAATGCTGGCGGTTCGGCATGCTGCTGTCCGTACTGGGCTTCTGCGGCGCGGCGCTGCTCGGCCCGGGCGACGTGCTGCCGTATGGCGCTGTCTGCATCGCCGCCGGCGCAGCGCTGGGCGCCGACCTGGCGCTGCCACCGGTGCTGCTGGCAAGCGCGCTGGGCGACCGTCTCGGGCCCGGCGCCGGCTTCGGCTTATTTACTCTGCTGGGCAAGCTGGCCCTGGCGCTGGCCGGCCTGACGCTACCGCTGCTGTCATGGCTGGATTACGCCCCTGGCGCAGGCGCCAGTACCGGCCTGGTGATGACTTACGCCGTTTTCCCTTGCCTGCTCAAATTGCTGGTCCTTGCGACCTTGAGGAGTCCCACATGAAACTGCAACAGATGGCAGTGCTGGCAGTCCTGCTGGCTGGCTGCGCCGGTCCCGATGTCCAGCAATACCGGAGCGTGACGCCGGCGCTGGACCTGGCCGAGTACTTCAACGGCACCACCGATGCGTGGGGCATGTTCCAGCGCCGGAATGGCGAAGTCGCCAAGCGCTTCCACGTCGAAATCATCGGCGTGCAAGATCAAAACAAGCTGACGCTGGATGAACGCTTCCACTACGACGATGGCAGCAAGCAGCAGCGCGTTTGGCATCTGGTACGCGGCGGCGATGGCCTGTGGCACGGCACCGCCGCCGACGTGAAAGGTGAAGCGCAAGGCGAAGTGGCCGGCAACGCGCTGCGCTGGCAATACACCTTGCTACTGCCGGTCGACGGCACCACTTACGAAATGCAGTTTGACGACTGGATGTTCCTGATCGACCGCTGCACCATGATGAACCGCGCCAGCATGCGCAAGTTCGGCATAGAACTCGGCCAAGTGACACTGACATTCCGGAGGCGCGCATGCAGCCCTTGAACCTTCCATTGCGCGACTGGACCGGCTTGCGGGTCTGGGTGATCGGTGCGTCCAGCGGTATTGGCGCGGCGCTGGTGCAGGACGCCTTGCAGGAAGGTGCGTGGGTAGCCCTGTCGGCACGCCGCATCGACCGTTTGCAAGCGGTCGCCGGCGGCCATCCGCAAGCACTGGTGGCGCCGCTCGACATCCTCGATACGCAAGCATGGCAGGAACGCCACGCGCAAATCTGCCAGCAATTCGGCGGCATTGATTTGATTGTGTTCTGCGCCGCCGAATACCATCCCGAACGCAGCTGGGAAGTCGATCCAGAAGGCGCTGCACGCACACTGCAGACTAACCTGGGCAGCGTCTACACCGGTTTGTCCACCGTGCTACCGGCCATGCTGGCGCGAGGCAGCGGCGGTATCGCCATCGTTGCCAGCGTAGCGGGCTATCTTGGCCTACCTAACGCCAGTGTGTATGGTCCCAGCAAGGCGGCGCTGATCAATCTGGCCGAACTGCTGTATGTGGACCTGCGCCCGCGCGGCCTGAGCGTCTACCTGATTAATCCCGGCTTTGTGCAAACACCGCTGACGGCCAAGAATAATTTCGCTATGCCGGCCCTGCAAACACCGCAGGCGGCGGCGCGCGCCATCCACCGCGGCCTTGCATCCGGACGTTTCGAGATACACTTCCCACGCCGCTTCACGCTGGCGCTCAAGCTACTGCGCTGGCTGCCCTACCGCCTGCGCTTCCCGCTGATTTCACGACTGGTACACCCATGACCAAGCTAGACGACCTGCTCGACTGGTACGCCACGATGACGCCGCACAGCATCGCCCGCGCCGGTGAACTGTACGCGGCCGACGCCCATTTCCGCGATCCCTTCAACGATGTGCGCGGCGTAGCGGCGATTGAAACCATCATGCGTCACATGTTCGTGCACAGCGAGAATCCGCACTTCATCATCAAGGAACGCATCGCGCAAGGCCAGCAGGCGTTTGCCACCTGGACCTTTGTCTGCACGTTGCGCGGCCGCGTGTACGAGGTAGTCGGCGCATCGCACTTCCGCTTCAACGACGAAGGCCTGGTGACGCTGCACCGCGACTACTGGGATGCGGCGGAAGAGCTGCTGCAAAAGCTGCCGGTGGTCGGCGCGCCGATCCGCTGGCTACGACGCCGCTTCGCTGCCACAACATGACCACATTGCGCCTGATCCTTGGCGATCAACTGAATTGCGAACACAGTTGGTACCAGCACGTCCGCAAAGACGTGGTGTACGTGATGATGGAGGTAAGACAGGAAACTGACTACGTCCTGCATCACGCGCAAAAAATCATCGCCATTTTCGCCGCCATGCGCGCGTTCTCTTCACGGCTGCACGCGGACGGCCATCAAGTCCATTACCTGACAATCGACGATGCCGATAATTTACAGTCCTTGCCGGACAATCTCAACGCGCTGATCGCCACCTACCGCGCCAAGGCGCTGGAATGGCAAGCGCCGGATGAATGGCGGCTGGACCAGCAACTGCACGATTACGCGCGCAACCTGCCGATCCGCACCGCGATGGCCGACACGGAACACTTCTACAGCGCGCGCGACGAAGCCGCCAGCATTTTCGGCCAGCGCAGCAGCTGGGTGATGGAGCACTTTTACCGCCAGATGCGGGTGCGGCATGGCGTGATGGTCAGCGCCACTGGCGCGCCATCCGGCGGCCGCTGGAACTTCGATCAGGACAATCGCGAGGCGTGGCCAGGTACGCCGTGGGAGCCTGCAGATTCAAGACCTGTCCACGATCACAGCGAGCTGTGGGCCAGCATCGAGAAGGCCGGCGTACGCAGTTTTGGCCAGCCACAGGCCGGCCATTTTCGCTGGCCGCTTGATCGCGACGAAGCGCTGGTGCAGCTGGAAGCCTTCATCGAGCATGCCCTGCCGAACTTCGGGCGCTTTCAGGATGCGATGAGTTACAAGGCCTGGCGTTTGTTCCACTCACTGCTGTCGTTTGCGATGAACTTGAAGATGCTGTCGCCGCGCACCGTGATCGAACGCGTCCAGCAAGCGTGGCGCGAAGGTCACGCGCCGGTGGCCGCCGCCGAGGGCTATATCCGACAAATCCTCGGCTGGCGCGAGTATGTACGCGGTGTGTACTGGCATCGCATGCCCGGTTATGCAGAGCTGAATGTCTTTGAGCACCAAACGCCGCTGCCATGGTGGTTCTGGAACGGCGAAACGCAGATGCGCTGCCTGTCCAGCGCCATCGGCCAGTCGCTGGAGCACGCGCACAGCCATCACATTAACCGGCTGATGGTGATCGGGAATTTTTCCCTGCTGGCTGGCCTATCGCCGCAACAGCTGCACCAGTGGTATCTCGGCATCTATATCGACGCCTTCGAATGGGTGGAACTGCCCAACACGCTGGGCATGAGCCAGTACGCCGACGGCGGCCTGCTGGCCACCAAGCCCTACGTCTCCAGCGCGGCCTACATCGACCGCATGAGCGACTACTGCAAGGGCTGCCACTACGACAAGAAGCAGCGCCTGGGCGAGCGCGCCTGTCCGTACAATGCCTTGTATTGGGATTTTCTGGACCGCAATCGCGCGCGGCTTGAGAACAATCACCGCATGGCGATGATGTACAAGCAGCTGCAACGCATCAGCGAGGAAGACCTTGCCGCCATCCGTGAACGGTCGGCGCAGCTGCGCGCCAACCTCAACGCAGCATAGCGATCGCCCACCACGCCAGGCCGGCAATCAGCAAATACGGCCAGGAGCGCAGCGAGATTTTCCAGTCCGTGCTCGATGGCCAGCAGGCCAGGAACTGCGGCGCCACTGCAAACGCCAGCGCCAGGTCGATCCATTGAAAGTGTAGTCCGCCGCGCGTACGCCACCACGCCACGATAAACGGTAGTACTACCACCACGAACGGCGCCAAGGCCGACGGCGCAGCGTTGTACCAGCGCACCCGCGTCAGGCGCACCGATCCCAGCTCCCAGCCCTGCCCCACGCGGCGTGGAATCACGGTGAAGGCGGCCGGCCGCGCGCCCGTCAGCAATCCGGCGACGAAATGCGCCAGCTCATGACAGATAGTGCCTGCAACGGTAAAGAGGAAAAAGAAGGGATGCCGCGCCGATAAAGCACGGATCAGCAGCGCCAACAGGAAGGACGGCGCCAGATAGATGAGGATGTCGCTATGCCGGCACAGCCACTCGGGGCCCAACACGCTACATTCAAACAGGCTGCTCATGCGGCATCCTCGCACGGACGCCGCAGGCAGTCAACGTCGTTCCCGCGCAGGCGGGAATCCATGCCGAGCCGGCGCTCCATGGATCCCCGCTTTCGCGGGGACGACGGCGGTACTTCTTACGCCAGGGCGGCGTTGAAGGTTGCGCTTGGACGCATTACAGCTGCGGTCTTGGCTGGATCTGGGTAGTAGTAACCACCGATATCCTGGGCCTTGCCCTGCACGCTGTTCAGCTCCGAGACAATCTTCGACTCGTTGTCCGCCAGCGTTTTTGCCAGTGGCGCGAAGTAGGCAGCCAGTTCAGCATCTTCGGTCTGCGCGGCCAGGGCTTGTGCCCAGTACAGCGACAGGTAGAAGTGGCTGCCACGGTTGTCCAGCTCACCGGTGCGCGACGATGGCGACTTGCTGTTGTCCAGCAGTTTGCCGGTCGCTGCGTCCAGGGTCTTGGCCAGCAGCTTGGCTTTGTCGTTACCTTCCTTGATGCCCAGCTCTTCCAGCGACACGGCCAGTGCCAGGAACTCGCCCAGCGAATCCCAGCGCAGGTGGTTTTCTTCCACCAGCTGTTTCACGTGCTTAGGAGCCGAACCACCAGCACCGGTTTCGTACATGCCGCCGCCCGCCATCAGCGGAACGATGGACAGCATCTTGGCCGAGGTGCCCAGTTCCAGGATCGGGAACAAGTCGGTCAGGTAGTCGCGCAGGATGTTGCCGGTCACCGAGATGGTGTCCAGGCCGCGCGAGACGCGCTCCAGGGTGTAACGCATGGCGCGTACTTGCGACATGATGTGAATGTCCAGGCCCTTGGTGTCGTGATCTTTCAGGTAGACCTGTACTTTCTTGATCACTTCGTTCTCGTGCGGACGGTATGGGTCCAGCCAGAACACGGCAGGCATGCCCGACTGGCGCGCGCGGGTGACGGCCAGCTTGACCCAGTCACGGATCGGCGCATCTTTCACCTGGCACATACGCCAGATGTCGCCCTCTTCCACGGTCTGGGTCAGCAGCACTTCGCCGGTATCCAGGTCGGTGATGTTGGCGGTGCCGCCTTCGGTCACTTCGAAAGTCTTGTCGTGCGAACCGTATTCTTCGGCTTGCTGCGCCATCAGGCCCACGTTAGGCACGGTGCCCATGGTGGTCGGATCGAAGTTGCCGTGCCATTTGCAGAAGTTGATCATCTCCTGGTAGATACGGGCAAAGGTCGACTCAGGCATGACTGCCTTGACGTCCGCAGTGCGGCCATCGGCGCCCCACATTTTGCCGCCGATACGGATCATGGCTGGCATCGATGCGTCAACGATCACGTCGTTTGGCGAGTGGAAGTTGGTGATGCCTTTGGCCGAATCGACCATGGCCAGCTTCGGACGGTGTTCCAGGCAAGCGTGCAGGTCTTTGAGGATCTCGTCTTTCTGCGATGCTGGCAGTTTTTCGATCTTGTCGTACAGGTTGACCATGCCGTTGTTGACGTTCACGCCCAGCTCTTCGAAGGTCTTGGCGTGTTTCTCAAACGCGTCCTTGTAGAAGATACGTACGCAGTGACCGAACACGATCGGGTGCGAGACCTTCATCATGGTCGCTTTCACGTGCAGCGAGAACATCACGCCGGTTTTGTAGGCGTCGTCGATTTCTTTTTCGTAAAACTCCAGCAGCGCTTTTTTGCTCATGAACATGGAGTCGATGATCTCGCCGGCTTGCAGCGCGACCTTCGGTTTCAGCACCAGGGTCTTGCCCGAAGCGGTGATCAGTTCCATCTTGACGTTACGCGCCTTGTCCAGGGTCATGGACTTTTCGCCGTGGTAGAAGTCACCAGCGTGCATGTGCGACACGTGGGTGCGCGACGCCTGGCTCCACTCGCCCATCGAGTGCGGGTGCTTGCGGGCGTAGGCTTTCACCGCGTTAGGCGCGCGGCGGTCCGAGTTACCTTCGCGCAGCACTGGGTTCACGGCCGAGCCGGTGCACTTGCTGTAGCGGGCTTTCAGGGCCTTATCTTCGTCGGTTTTTGGATCTTCCGGATAGTCCGGCAGCTTGTAGCCTTTGCCTTGCAGTTCGCGGATCGCGGCTTGCAGCTGGGCTACCGAGGCCGAAATGTTCGGCAGTTTGATGATGTTCGCTTCCGGGCTTTGGGTCAGTGCGCCCAAGGCAACCAGATTGTTCGGGACTTTTTGCTCGTCCGTCAGGAATTCTGGGAACTCAGCCAACACGCGCGCAGCAACCGAGATGTCGCTCGACACGACGTCTACGCCAGCCGGTGCCGTGAACTTCTTGATGATAGGCAGCAGGGAGTAGGTCGCCAGCAGCGGAGCTTCGTCCGTCAGCGTGTAGATGATCTTAGATTTTTGTGATGCCATGTTCGTTCCCTTGTAAGGATCTGTGGAGATGTTCGCCCGTTATTTTAAACCTTTGCCCACCTATTTGTGCAAACGATGCCCTTCTGATCATAGGGTTTCTTGTCATCGTACAACATACGGGTGCACCCGCATGGTGCATGTGTATTAAAATCAACAGGTTAAACGTTTACGAGCAAGGTGCAAGCAGATATTTAGTTGTATGATGTCTGATATCTAGGCTATGATCGTCGGACCAAAAGTAAGGAGACACGCATGACCACGCACCACTCGCAAGCCAGCCGTGTACGCTGGATGATCCTGGCTGTTTTGTTCGCCGTTACCACCATCAACTACGCCGATCGCGCCACCATCGCCATCGCCGGGCCGGAGCTGAAAAAGCTGTTGGGCCTGTCGCCAGTGCAGATGGGCTTTGTCTTTTCGGCGTTTGCCTGGTCCTACGTGCTGGCGCAATTGCCAGGCGGCTGGCTGCTGGACCGCTTCGGTTCCAAGATCGTGTATTTCTTCAGTATTTTCCTGTGGTCGCTGTTCACCATGCTGATGGGGGGCGTCGGCTTCTTCACCGGCGCCACGGCGGTGGCGGTGCTGTTCACGCTGCGCTTGCTGATCGGCGCGGCGGAATCGCCCTCCTTCCCCGGCAACTCGCGCATCGCTTCGTCGTGGTTCCCGGTGAGCGAGCGCGGTACGGCGGCCGCCATCTTCAACTCGGCGCAGTACTTTGCGACCGTGCTGTTCGCGCCGATTATGGGCTGGCTGGTGCACTCGTTCGGCTGGGAGAGCGTGTTCTTCGTGATGGGCGGGCTGGGCATCATCATGGCCTTCATCTGGCTGAAAACCATCTATGGTCCGAAAGACCACCCACGCGCCAACGCGGCGGAACTGGCTTACATCGAAGCAGGCGGCGCGTTGGTTGACCTCGAAAGCAAGGACAAGGTTGCTGCCACCACCAAGCTTGACACGTGGTCCTGCATCAAGCAGCTGCTGGGCAACCGTATGCTGCTGGGCGTGTACATCGGCCAGTACTGCATCAACACCCTCACCTACTTCTTCCTGACCTGGTTCCCGGTGTACCTGGTGCAAGAGCGTCACATGACGATTCTGAAGGCGGGCTTTGTGGCCGCACTGCCGGCGATTGCAGGCTTCCTCGGCGGCGTGCTGGGCGGCGTGATTTCGGACCGTTTGATCAAGTCCGGCAAATCGCAATCGACGGCGCGCAAGATCCCGATCGTCGGCGGCATGCTGCTGTCGACTTCGATGATCGTCTGTAATTACGTCGATGCGGACTGGCTGGTGATTACCGTAATGTCGCTAGCCTTCTTCGGCAAAGGCATCGGTGCGCTGGGCTGGGCGGTAGTGGCGGACACCTCGCCAAAAGAAGCCGGCGGCATGAGCGGCGCCCTGTTCAACACCTTCGGCAACACGGCCGGCATCACCACCCCGATTGTGATCGGCTACATCCTGGAGAAAACCGGCTCGTTCTCTGGTGCCCTGGTGTTCGTTGGCGCCAATGCGCTGGTGACTATCCTGTGCTACCTGCTGATGGTTGGCGAAATCAAACGCTTTGAATTCAAGACCCCGGTCATGCGTCAACTCGAACCGGTGCGCGACGCGGCTTAATCGCTTAGCGCAGCGAGGACTGGAAATCCTCGTCGGTAACCATACCAAACTCAAAGCCGCCGGCCAGCAGGCCGGCCACGATGGCATCCAGGCTTTTCAGCGTATTGGGATGAATTTCGTGCATCAGGATGATGCCGCCGCGCCGTGAGCGCGCAGCTGCCAGAACGTGGCCCACGTAATCGTTCTGATACTGGCGCGGCACGCCGCAGGAGATCGCCTCGCGCGCATCGATGGCGCCGCTTTTGTCATACGCCCAATCGCAGGAATCAATGTGCCAGCCGACGATTTTATAGCCATGCTCGTGTACCAGCTGATTGGTCTCGCAGGTTGAATTCCCATACGGGTAGCGGAACAGCTTAGGGCCGTCTGGGGTAGTCAGGCTGTCGGTACGCAGCACTTCGCCGGTCTGGCGGGCGACATCGATGTCGTGGAAATTCGGGTGGCTCCACGAATGGTTGGCAACCACGTCATGACCGGCCGCCCGCACCTTGGCCACCAGATCGGCGTGCTGGCGCGCCTTTTCGCCGATCATGAAGAAGGTGGCGTGGATTTTGTACTTCTGCAGGACTGCCAGAATCTCTTCTGTGCCGGACTCGGTCGGGCCATCATCAAAAGTCAGCGCCACGCGGTTCAGCGGCGGCGGCGTGGAAATATCAGACTCGTAGCGACAACGGCCTTCCAATACCGCAGGCTCCACCGTCAGCCGCTCAGTGAGGCGCTTGAGATGGTGCTGGCGTATTGCTGCCGCTTCTTCTTGCACCGGCGCTGATTGAGATTGCTCGGCCTGGCCGGCGACAGTGGCCACACTGGCGGCGATCAGGATGAATTGCCGTAACAGGCGAATGCGGGAATTTGAAGAGTTCATGCCGCTATTATAAGCAAGCTGCCTCAATCAATTCAGCAGTGATATTTCGCGCACCTTCCAAATGAGCAAAATGCTATTCTCCGCAGGCGCAGGCTGAGTTCGGCCAGAAGCGTTCATGTAAATTGTTAGGGCGACTAGAATGCAGCACATCCTTTCCCGCCGACGCATACTCAATATCTGTGTAACAGCACTTTTCGTTTCGGGCTGCAGTACACCGCCCAAATTTAGCCCCGAGCAACTTGCAGCTATCGGGGTGAGTTCGGGAACCACTTATTGGTCAGCCCAACAAAAACTGGCAAGTAATGGCTATCAATGCTTTGTCAGCGGAGCAAAGCGTGATCACTTTGATTGCACGAGGCAGGAAGGATTTTTCCCGTCGTGTATTTTGCGGATTGAATTCAAAGTTGATGATTCGAATCTCATTACAGGCATACGCGTCGCCGAACCGGCTTGCATGGGTACCCCTTGAGCACTAAATTCGGCCAGCACCGGACTTTCCAAATGCGTGAGCAAAAGTCCAGTGAGACCTAGACGACATTAGTTAGTTCTAGATGGAAGCACTCCGTTTGGACCCGATACGGTCTTCGGTACAAGGTGAGAATCGTAGCGTAAGTCCGGAGCAGGACGTTGGCAAACATGCTGCTTTGTGCCGGAGGTATCAATCACATGTACAGCTGGCACGTTCCCATTTGGGTACTGAACGAATTCAAGTCTTACTTGTCCAGATTTAGTCACGAACGCTGCGGAGCCAATTGCGACAATCTCGGCTTCAGGTTGATTCTCCAACTGCATCATAAGCCGATGACCACGTTGCGTGATATTCAGCAAGCAGCCGTCGGCCAAGTCGTATTGACCTTGAAAATCTTGTAAGTCGGCAGTAAGAATTTGCCGGTCGGATGCGGTGGCGACGGTGAGCGCGCAGCAGCAGAATAATGCTGCAAAGAATTTGGTTCGCATGTTATATCCTCCGTAAGTGTCGCCATCTTCTATGCGATGGCAATCCGCTTACTTTAGAGCCACGGCATTGGCATTCGGCAGAGTATCCGACCAATGGCGCGCTATCATGGATGAATGGCAGTTACATGGTAGTGAATGAAATTAACAGCGAATTTTTTGGTCCTTAGCAGTCGCTGTGCAACAGCGTTGCCGAAATCTGGTCGTGACAATCTGTGAGTTTTCCAAATGAGCAAGATGCTATCTTGTCTCATAAGTCGAGATCGGCCGGAAGCGCACGGCGATGATGGTAGTGGCGATTCATGTTGGCTGGTGTGCCAAGCCTGCATCCGGCCATAACTTGACGTTGATAAAAATTAGAAACAAGAGAGGACTGGATTTGATCTCATTATTGTTTGCATTTGCTGCGGGATACGCGTTGGGTATGTTCGTATCCGGAAAATGGCGCCCTTTCCTGCTTTCCTTGCCAGTGAGCGCGTTGGTCTACTTAATCACCAAAATTGTTCTAACATCCCTTTCGTCAGAAGGAGTTCAGCTTCCAGACGCTGTGATGTTTGTCATTGTCAGTGTGATGCAAACGCCGTTTTTGATGATTGGAACGTACTGGGCTCGACGAAAGCAAAAGCAAAATAACTATGAGGCGTGACTTGGCTACTTCCGGCTGAGCGGTCGATAATTAAAGTAGAGGTTTGCTCGATGCGTAAACTTATTGCGGGCCTGTCCTTCGCGCTGGCATGTCTTCATGCGAGCGCCAATGAGTCTATCGCCGTAGAGCGCGCTGTAAGAATTGCTGAGCACTTTGTTGCTGAAAATGGCTATACGAATCTGCCAGAATCGCGAGTGAAGGAAGTACTCGATAACGAGGCCATTGAATGGAGGCCCGGCCGCAGCGAGCGCTTGGCACAACGGTACAACACATTGCGACCAAAAACCATCGGCGCGAAAAAAGCAAGGAAAAATGGAACTCCAGGTTGGAGTGTGGCATTTGATTATATGAGTCCAACCGGTAATTCAAATGAGTGCCGAGTTGTGACGATGGACGCGAACGGTCGTGATGTCCGTGTTGAGCATGTCGACGGCATTCGCAGCTATTTTTTAGGATTTGAAAAGTCCGAGTGACAATGATCCGCAGCCACTAACGGTCATCGAAGCATCCAATATCTGTTCACGTTGAAACTTAAGACGGAGTACCTCAGTTGAAAAATCAAATAACGTTGCGAGATGTTCTGTTCGCCACTTTCGTTTCGATTGTGCTCGCTAATCCAGCCCGTGCTGAATATGTCGAGCCCAATATCCATCATGCGCCGTATGGCGAGGTCAAAGTGGTCGTGCCAATTACCAGCGACGATCCGTCAGTTTGGCTATTCCGTTTGCGCAACGTCGGCAATGGGATAAAGGTAACCGGTGAATTGGGCGGCGGCATGCAAGTGAAAATTGTGATGTACGGTGCTGGCGTCAAGTTGCTATCGCAACCGATGGATCCCAAGGTCAAGGAAGCCATTGATGCTGCACGTGCCGCCGGCGCTCAATTTAACGTCTGTAATGTCACGCTCAAAGGTATGAAATTGGACTGGCATGCACTCTACGGACTTCAAGAAGCCGATATCGTTCCTTCCGGATTTGCCGAGGTTGGTTGGCTTGCCAGCCACGGCTGGGCTGTGGATCCCGCCAATTAAGTTATCGCCTTTAGATTTGTGACCTTGAGCGCTTCCATTTTTTTGGGGAGGGATGGCTCTGAGCTTTTCTTTTACGTCCTCGTTAAAAGAGAGTACGTCTTTATTTGACTTATTTGTGGGCTATGCAATTTTGAAATATTTAGAAAGAACTATTTTCAATATTTTCAACTAAGGCACTGACGTCTTGCCTGCTACGGCAGCAAAGCTGCTGTCGTGCGAATAGCCGTGGTGTTTGAGGATTTCCACCAGCTCTTCCGGCGGGCTGCCGAGGCGGAGGTTTTCGGTGATCCAGCCGTGCCAGTCGGCGGTGACTTCTCTCGCCTCTTCTTCCAACATCAAGTTCATGATGATTCGCGCCAGCAGTGCGTTGATGCGCTTGGTGTCGATCAGGTGCTGGACTACGGTGTGGCCCGAGTACGGATAGGGATGCAGTGTGCAGTTGCCGATCGCGGCCAGCCGATGCGCGTGCATGGCATCGAGGTGGACTGACTCGGCGCCCTCTTCGCCCGGCTTGGTGCCGAAGATGACGTGCAGGTCGGGCAGCGTCGCGGCCTTGATACGGCCCAGTGCTTGCAAGTCGTAGTAGCCGGACAATGGCGGATTGGCGGCCAGGTCGCGCATCACCGATAGCCAGCGGCGTTCGTGATACAGCAAGGCCTGCGCCGGATCGAGGAAGGACAGCGGCCCAAACGCCAGCACTTGCTGCACTTCCAGCAGCAAGCCATACAAAACTGCCGCATACGCGCCCATCGATTGGCCGATAGTGATGACTTTGCTCGGACGGATCTCGCGGATCAGCGCCCGCAAGCCTTCCGCCGTTTCATCCGGATGCGCGCCCAGTCCATCAATGCGCCGGTGATACCACGCATTGCCCGAATCGCGCACCAGGATTTTGTTGATGTGCCGCCCGCTGTTCTGTTCCAGCTTGCGCAGCCGGCCGTAGAAATCAAAATCCGGCCGCGCCTCCCACGAGACGAAGCCGAAGGCGATCACCAATATCTCGCCGGGAATGACCCGGTCTACCAGCACATCCGCGGTGCTGGTCTTGACGCGCCGATTATCCAGCGCTGGAAGGTCGGTGATCGATAGGGCCATGCCCCAAGCCTACCTCACTGCCGAGCCAGCGTCCACTCTGCTTTAGTGGATCTCGCTGTAAAAGCAGCGGCCGCAAGCCTGGCGGTAGCTTTCATTGCCGCCGATGCTGATTTGTTCGCCTTCCTTGATGCGCTTGCCGTTTTCGTCGACGCGGATGTTCATGGTCGCCTTCTTGCCGCAGCTGCAGATGTTTTTGATTTCTTCGATATCGTCTGCCAGCGCCAGCAGGTAGGCCGAGCCAGGGAACGGCTCACCCAAAAAGTCCGAGCGCAAACCGTAGGTGATGACCGGTACGCCGCGTACCTGCGCCAGCTGGTGCAGTTGCTTGACCTGCTCTTTGCTCAGGAACTGCGCCTCGTCCACCAGCAGGCAGGCGATTTTCTTGTCGATGGTGAGCAGGAAGTCGGTGCCGGCGTTGAACACTTCGGTCTCGCGTTGCGGCCCCAGGCGCGACGTCACTTTGCCAACGCCGTAGCGGTGGTCGATCGCCGCCGTGAACAGGCGCACTTGCTGGCCCTGCTCTTCGTAGTTGTGCGCCACCTGCAGCATGGCGGTGGATTTGCCTGCGTTCATCGCAGAGTATCGAAAATAGAGTTTTGCCACTGCAAGCCTTCTGTTGTTGTGCCTTTGAAGGCGACGATTATATGCGCCCCAATCGATTATTTCTATCGCTGCGATTAATATAAAGCTTTTGCGATTAAATCGCGCACCAGCCTCGTTTCGACCAAAACCCGAGCCGAAGTGAAGCTGAACTGGCCATCTACCGCAAAACCCACAAGCAAGCGAAGGACGAGGTTACCGGCTAAGGAAATGCAGCATGAGACGAAATGGCGCATACTTGCTCTTCATGCAGCCAGGAGATCCTCATGCGTACACCCGCATTGTTCACCCTGATTGGCAAGACGCCGCTGGTTGAAGTTACCCGCCTCGACACAGGTCCTTGCCAACTGTTCCTCAAACTGGAATCGCAAAACCCCGGCGGCTCGATCAAGGACCGCATTGGCCTGGCCATGATAGAAGCGGCCGAAGCGGAGGGCCGGCTCAAGCCGGGCGGCACCATCATTGAAGCCACTGCCGGCAACACCGGTCTCGGTCTGGCGCTGGTCGGACGGCTGAAAGGCTACCGCGTGCTGCTGGTGGTGCCCGACAAAATGTCGACCGAAAAAGTACTGCACCTGAAGGCGCTAGGCGCCGAGGTGCGCACTACCCGTTCCGACGTCGGCAAAGGCCATCCCGAGTACTATCAGGATTACGCGGCGCGGCTGGCGGCCGAAATGCCGGGTGCGTGGTACTCGGACCAGTTCAACAATCCCGCCAATCCGCTGGCGCACGAAACCACCACCGGCCCGGAAATCTGGGAGCAGATGGCGCACAAGGTGGATGCCATCGTGGTTGGCGTCGGTTCATCCGGCACGCTGACCGGCTTGACGCGCTACTTCCGCCAAGTTGCTCCGCATGTTGAATTTATTCTGGCCGATCCCGCCGGCTCCATCCTCGCCGAATATGTGAAGACCGGCCACGTGTCCGATACCAGCGGCTCATGGGCGGTGGAAGGCATAGGCGAAGACTTCATCCCCGCCATCGCCGACATGACGGCAGTAAAGCAGGCCTACACCATCGACGACAGGGAAAGCTTCGCTACCGCGCGCGCTTTGCTAAAAGAGGAAGGCATACCGGGCGGTTCGTCCACCGGCACCCTGCTGGCCGCCGCCCTGCGCTACTGCCGCGAGCAAACCACGCCCAAACGCGTGGTCAGTTTTGTGTGCGACACCGGCACGCGCTACCTGTCCAAGGTCTACAACGATGGCTGGATGCGCGACCAGGGCTTGCTGGAACGCCCGCAGCATAAGGATCTACGCGATTTGATAGGCCGCCGCTTCGACGCCGGTGAAGTCATCAGCGTCACGCCGGACGATACGCTGATGATCGCCTTCAACCGCATGCGCGCGGCCGATGTGGCGCAGCTGCCGGTACTTTCGGGCGGGCAGCTAGTGGGCATTATCGACGAATCGGACTTGCTGCTGTCGGTCGGCACGCAGCCGGAGCGTTTCAACAACCAAGTCGGCACGACCATGACGCGTCGGCTGGAAATCCTATCGCCCTCCTCCGAACTGCAAGCGCTACGCGACACGCTGGACCGCGGCCTGACAGCGGTGGTGGCCGAAGGCGCCACTTTCTACGGCCTGATTACCCGCTACGATTTGCTCAACCATCTGCGAAGGACGCTATCTTGAACGAGAAAAAATCCGCACTCGCCACGCGCGTGATCCATGCCGGTCAATCGCCCGATCCGTCCACTGGCGCCATCATGCCGCCGATTTACGCCACTTCCACCTTCGTGCAGGATAGCCCCGGCGTGCACAAGGGCCTCGATTATGGCCGCTCGCACAATCCCACGCGCTGGGCGCTGGAGCGCTGCGTGGCTGATCTGGAAAGCGGCGCACAAGGTTTCGCCTTTGCCTCCGGCCTCGCTGCGATATCGACGGTACTGGAGTTGGCCGACGCCGGCTCGCACATCATCGCCGGTGACGATATGTACGGCGGCACTTACCGTCTGTTCGAGCGCGTGCGCCGCCGCAGCGCGGGCCACGATTTCACCTACGTCGACCTGACCAATCCCGAAAATCTGCTGGCCGCGATCAAGCCCGAAACCAGGATGGTGTGGGTTGAAACGCCGACCAATCCCATGCTCAAGCTAGCCGATTTGCAGGCGATTGCGCGGATTTGCCGCGAGCGCGGCATCATCGCGGTGGCCGACAACACGTTTGCCAGCCCGATCGTCCAGCGCCCGCTGGAACATGGCTTCGACATCGTGGTGCACTCGGCCACCAAGTATTTGAACGGCCACTCGGACATCATCGGCGGCATCGCGGTGGTGGGCGGCGAGCCGCACCAGAAGGCGTGGTGCGAGCAAGTGGCATTCCTGCAGAACTCCGTGGGCGCGATTGCCGGTCCGTTCGACAGCTTCCTCGCACTGCGCGGCGTGAAGACGCTGGCCATTCGCATGGAGCGCCACTGCGCCAGTGCACTGGAACTGGCCCGCTGGCTAGAGCAGCAGCCCAAGGTGCGCAAGGTGTTCTATCCTGGCCTGGAATCGCACCCGCAGCATGACCTAGCCAAGCGACAGATGCAAGGCTTCGGCGGCATCATCTCGATCGACCTCGATACCGACCTGCCGGGCGCGCGCCGCTTCCTCGAAAGCTTCAAAGTGTTTGCGCTGGCCGAGAGCCTGGGCGGCGTCGAAAGCCTGATCGAACACCCTGCGCTGATGACCCACGCCAGCATCCCGCCAGCCCAGCGCGCGGCCTTGGGCATCGGCGACGGCTTGATCCGGCTTTCAGTGGGAATTGAAGATATAGAGGATTTAAAGGCCGATATTCGCAGTTCGCTCGGTGCTATTTAACTGCTAATATTCTGCGCATGGAATTCATATTCATTATCGCCATCTTACTGGCGCTGGCTTTCGCCTACTCGATCATCGTCGCCAGCGCCAAGCCGGTAGTCGGCAGCGACTACTACAAAGTGTCCAAGGACGGCCGCGTGCTGCTGGCCGCAGGTTCCAAGGTCAGCGCGCTCAAACCGAAGCTGTATCCGGAAGGCTTGAAGGTCAAGCTGCGCGGCGGCTCGCGCCTCGGTGAGTTCTTCGTCCACGAGCTGGTGGCGGAGACTTATCTGCCGAATCCAAACAAGTACCCGACGGTTCGCCACAAGGACGGCAATGTCCGCAACAACAAGGTCGAGAACCTGCAGTGGGCCAAGGCCGAAGCGACCGAGGCCCGTACTAGCTGATTACTCGCCCGGATGGTAGCGGCGTTCGAGGTTCTTCTCCACGTCCGCCTTGTAGAACAAGACGTCCTTGAATTCCCCGCGCGCGTACATCGCGGCCTGGTCGTAGAAATGCGGCGAGGCCGGATTGCCACTCTGCCCACCCGCCAGGATGCTGCGTGCCTTGATGCGCGGTCCAAACTCCACCGCCGCTACGAAGCTGTTGCCACGCTCGCCGTAAATGCGCTTGGTGGTCTGCTTGGTGGTCATGCCGTACGCCGCCAGCGATCCCCAGTTGGCCGAGGCGAAAGCCACCGGCAGACTGGGTTTGCTGTCATCAAACGGCTGCACCACATCACCGGTTAAACGTTGGAAGCGATTGATTTCGCCCCACGGCGTTTGCCAGTTACCGAAGTCCTTGGTCAGCTTGGCCACTGCGTGCTCCAGCGCTTCAAGGCGCTGCTGCGGCGTGATGGCAGCCTGGATGTAGTCCAGCACCTGCACTTCCTTGGCCTTGGCAGCCGGCTGGTAGGTAGTCCACAAATCCTGCGCCCAGTAGATCGCCAGCGAAGTAGCGGTCGACTCCAGTGAATAGCGCATGTTCCAGCCGCGCAGCGCGGCGATCTGCGGCGCCAGTGCGGCCTTGCGTGCGTCATCGGCCGGCAGTTCGTCGTAGGCGGCGAACAGTTGCGGCAGCAGCGGCTCGAAGGCCGGCAGCTGGCTGTCGTAGGCTGCGGCGATCAGGCTGTCGACGGTGAAGTCCTTTTTATTTTCCAGCACGCGCACGGCGTGGATGCCGCGCGGGTTCTCAGGATTCATCGACATGTAGGCCGGATAGTCCTTTACCTTCGGACTGTATGGGCCGGCGACCGTGTATGGCCAGTTGTTGGTGTTCTGGATCCAGCCGTTCTTTGGATTGAACAGGGTGATGGTCTCTTTAACTACGTGCAGGCCTTTCCACTCCGTGGCGGGATTGCTGCCGTCCACCGGATGCTTCCAGTCGAACTGCGGATCGCGGCGCGGGACGAAGTTCCCGTGGAAGTAAGCGATGTTGCCGTCGGCGTCCGCGTACACGGTGTTGTTGGACGAATTGGTGCGCAGCTCCATCGACTTGTAGAAGTCTTTGTAGCTGCGGGCCTTGGTGCGGATGAAGGATTGGGTCAGCGCCTTCAGCGGCTCGTTCATCAGGCGCACGGCGACCCACTTGCCATCCTTGACGCGCACGATCGGGCCGTGGTGGCTGTAGTAGACGCGCACCGTCTTGCTGGCCATGCCGTCCTTGGTTTTGTAGGGCAGCGCGATGTCCACGGCTTTCAGCGGACGCTGTTCACTGCCGTACTGGTAGAAGAACTGGCCGTCTTTTTCGCTGATGGTTTCAAGGTACTCATCGATCACATCACCGCCGCCGGAGGTGTGCATCCAGCCCACGCGGTCGTTGAAGCCCTGGTAGACAAAGAACTGGCCCCAGGTCACAGCGCCATATGCATTCAAGCCTTGTTCGCTATGCACCTGGATCTCGGGACGGAAGTAGAATGAGGTGTGGGGATTAATCATCAGCAGCGCGCGGCCGTTTTTGGTGCGCGATGGGGCGATGGCGAAGCCGTTGGAACCGCCCGGCTCCTTGTCCATGTCGATGCCATCGTTGGACGACACCAGCACCGGCGACATCAGCGGCAGCTTGGCGCCGTCAGCATACAAGGCCTGCAGCTGCTTGATGTCCACCGTTTCGATATCGCCGCCGATGCTGCCTTCGCTGAAGCTAAGCGCCATCCACGGCTCAAAATGCGTGAGCAGCGCGGGCTTCACTTCGGGATGCGTTTGCAGGTAGTAATTGAGGCCATCGGCCCAGGCGTTCATCAGCTTTTTCAGCCACACCGGCGCCTGCGCGTACTGGCGTTTCAATTCATCGGGCGTGATGAAGAGCTTCATGCGCAGGTCTTTATACAGCTCGGCCTCGCCCTCCACTTCCGCCAGCCGGCCCATCGCGTTGATGAAGTTGAGCTCAACGCGGTGGAAATCATCTTCCGCCTGCGCGTAGACCA
The DNA here is from genome assembly GCF_009857445.1 of Duganella flavida. Lineage (GTDB taxonomy): Bacteria > Pseudomonadota > Gammaproteobacteria > Burkholderiales > Burkholderiaceae_D > Rugamonas > Rugamonas flavida. The sequence goes on along the minus strand of NZ_WWCN01000027.1, from coordinate 4,262 downwards.
TGCCGAATACTGCGTCGGCGTCGGTCTTGCCGTAGATGTGGGGGATGCCCCATTTGTCGCGCAAGATGGTCACACGCTTGGCGGCGACCTTCAGGCGCACGCCTTCGTTGACCGGGGCCACAGGCTCTGCAGCTGCAGTAGCCGCTGCGCCCACCGAAACTAAACAGAGGAGAGCGAGCGGTATACGCATATCAGGCGCTCGCCAGTTCGGAGATACGGCGCTGCAGGACGGTGATTTCTTCCAGCAGGGTCGCGTTCTTTTCACGCAGCGCGGCATTTTCGGCGCGCAGCTCCCTCACATCGGTCGGCATGTCGCTGTAGTCAACCGCCGGCGCAGGCTTGCCCTCTTTCGGCTCCTTGGTCGGACGCGAGGCAGCGCGCAGGTCACGCACTTCCTTGGCGGCCTTCTGCAATTCCTTCTTGCCACCGGCGACTGCCGCTAGCTGCACTTCTTCCGGCAGCGAGGCCACGGTAGCAGCGGCGTTGATCGAGATGGTGCCGGCACGTACCGCTTCCACCAGCTCCGGCGTTGCAGTCTTCTGGATCTTTTCGATCTGGCCGATGGTGGCGCTGCTTAAACGGGCGGCACGGGCAATGTCCTCGCGCGACGCCAGCGGCATGGCGGCCGGCTTTTTCTGCGCGGCCTCGCCGTCCTGCGGCGCGATACGGGCATCTTCAGCCGCCGCTTCGGCAGCCAGCTCCAGTGCGCGCGCGCTCATGATTTCCTTCTTGCGCAGCGCCAGCACACCGCGCTGGTAGTCGGAAATGCTGCGGCGACCGAGGTTGTTATCGATCATCCACAGCTTCACGTCTTCCAGGCTGCGGAAGCTGGTGTTTTCGATGGCCTTGAATGGAACGCCGTGTTCCTGGCAAATCTGGTAGCGGTTGTGGCCGTCCACCAGCACGTCTTCCCACAGCACCAGTGCATCGCGGCAGCCTTCGGTCAGGATGCTGCGCTCCAGCGCCTGGTATTCACTTTCCGTCAGCGGCTCGATGTAAGCGCGCAGTGTTTCATTAATTTTGATCTGCATAGATATCCTTGAATTCCGTCCAGCATTCTACTAAGGCGTTTTTAAGAAAGCAAAACTACACTTCCAATCAGTCAAACGTGCTTTCTCCGCCAATTGACGCAAAGCCCCGACAGGTTCCCCGCCTGCTTGGGGCTTTGTTTTTTTCGAAAATGCAACAAACATTACACTCTGACAATGACATTGATATACATTCATGCTATCGTGAATGCATTACAGTAAATATTAATTCTCCGGGGAAATAACATGTTCGCAAAGACCGCACTTAAAGTAGCCGCCTTCGCAGTTGCCGCCGCCGTCAGCAATCTGGCAGGCGCAGTCGTCACCGACCTGACCGGCCAATACAGTATCACCTCGTCCGCCGATCAAGTGTCCGGCCACAACAACGAGTATGTATTCACCTACACCGTGAAAAACCTGGGCCAGGGCGTCGCCGGCACCCAGACCGGCCTGGATGGCCTGACCATCTACGTGCCAACCAGCGCCACCTTCGTCGGCGCTACCGCCCCACTGCCTTACGTTGGCGAACAACATGCCCCTGGCTTCTGGAGCACCGGTTTCTCCACCGGCCTGGACCTGGCACTGGGCGGCAGCAACACCTCGCAAAATATGGCCGCACCGGCCGGTTATCAAGCCTTCACCTTCTGGGGCCAGTACACGGAATCGGTCTACCAGATCGGCTCGACCGCAACCTTCAGCATCACGCTGGGTAACGTTTCGGTTGGCGACAACACCGTGGGCATCTCCAGCTACTTCGGCGGCTACACCCCGTCGCAGCAGTTCGTGAACAACCAGTACGGCAACTACACTACCTTCAGCACCATCGGCAAATCGGCCATCGCTGCCGTGCCGGAGCCAGAAACCTACGCCATGCTGCTGGCTGGCCTGGGCCTGGTAGGCTTTGCCGCTCGCCGCCGTCGCCAAGGCTGATTGTTCCCAGCTTCAACAAAAAACGCGCTATGGCGCGTTTTTTTATGCCATGATGCGGCATCAACAATAAGGATTTAACATGGTTAACTACATCATTCGCGTCTTCTACCCTGCAGTCAATAGCGATACCTTCGACCGTCTCAATGTAGAACTGGCGAAATTCAACGTTGCCGGCGCCATCAAAGCCGACGACGGCAAAGGCTACTACTTGCCACAAGGCGAGTACTGCTACAGCGGTAACGAGACCATCAACGAAGTGCGCGACGCGGTGTTCCGCCTGTCGAGCACCATCCAGGCTGATCCGCAAGTACTGGTGGTGGAAGTGACGACGCTGTCGTGGGCTGGCTTCCGCCTGATCGAAGGCGTCTGAAGCGCCCTTCCTGAATGACAAAGCCCGCAAATCTGCGGGCTTTTTTCTTTAGCGCTGCGCCTTGGCAGCGGCCTTGATATCGGCGCAAGACATCGGCTTGCCGTTCTTCGCCGCGTCCGCCTCCAGCTGCTGGCAACCAGTGTAGTTATGCCAGAACACCACCACGTAGCCGGCCACACCCAGCACCACGGCCACCATCGCACAGGCGATGACCAACTTTACGGTTTTTTCAGATGCCATTTTCGGCTCGGCTTTACGAGGAAGAGAAGAGAATGGTGGTGCTCCGAGCCGGAATCGAACCGGCACGCCTCGCGGCGGCAGATTTTAAGTCTGCAGTGTTATCGGGGGCACCAATAATATACGAAAACTCTTGGCCTTCCAGCCTTCCAGCCTTCCAGCCTTCCAGCCTTCCAGCCTTCCAGCCTTCCAGCCTTCCAGCCTTCCAGCCTTCCAGCCTTCCAGCCTTCCAGCCTTCCAGCCTTCCAGCCTTCCAGCCTTCCAGCCTTCCGC
>NZ_WWCN01000027.1:0-1330 GCF_009857445.1 Duganella flavida | reverse complement strand
CCCCAGCCTTATCGTTGATTCAGCAAACAATCGATCAGCGACATATCAGCTGGATTAAAAAATCTCTTTGCGCGATTACTCTGTGAATAAAAATCCCAGAAACTGCAACCAGAACTGAATGTTAGCACAGCCACCTTTTAAATAAAAGGTCCTTTGAAACTATTTTTCAAAAATACGGAAATTTTACGTTTTTCATTAAAGAAAATTCAAAAACCACAATAATGTTTCTCATATTTCGTAACACTTTTACCGAGTAATTAAATAACAGGTAATTTATCTATTTAAAACCAGCGAATACATTTTTTCCTTTTTTAAAGAAAAATAACAGAGTAGCTTAGGACATACCAAGCATTCCATTATATTTATTGCAATGACTATGTTAATTCTTTTATTACAAAAACATCTAAAGATACAGTTGCGATATATCTTTCTTCGACGTAGATTATAAAAAGAAACGCTGAGAAATCATATGAACCATATCTTTATCACCACATCAATCTACAGCAACTCAACATCCAAGCCTGAAAACATTCCGGTCTTATATGTTGAAAATGGGGGAATACTGAAACCAGTTAATTCAGTAAGCGACTATATTCGAACAGAATGCAGTTCGATGAGTGAAGTGTGGATAACCAAATTTTGCTTGTCAGTAAGACTATTAGTTGACTTTATTGCAGCCCATCCTAATTATTTGGATAAGCCAGCAAAAATTTATCGCGAATTTCATCGTTCAATTCAGTACGGGACGATCGATGAATCAGGATCAGACCCGAGCTTGCTTTACTGGTTGCCGCGCTCGCCAAAAAACTCAAGGAATTTGTTGACTTCTATAGACAATTGGTTAGATTGGGTCGCAAAAAAAAGAGATTTCATTCAACTGAATCCAATTAAAGATGGTAACTTTTACGAAAGACAACTCAATTGGATGGCTTATTTGAATAGGAGCGACAAATCCCTTCTAGGTCATCTACGCTCCCGAAAAGGCGCATACGAGATCGCAGCAAGGGTTAGAGAATTCCGTGGTCGTCGCGCCCCAGTGAATTCATCTGCCTATGGCACATTTGCATTTCCAGAAGAGCACTTTTATGACCTTCTTTTCCGGGGATTCGTCCTACCTGGCAAGGACGGTGAATTAGACCCACTCTTGAAATACAACTGGCAGGCCATCTGTATCACGCTTCTTATGAATGCCGGTGGCGTACGTGTTCGTTTGCTCGCAGAATTGATAATCATCTAGCCGTCCTCCCTTCGGCCGAGCCGAGGAATAAAGTCACGGTACGAATCCGAACTTTATCGAGGAGGACGTCATGTTATTTTGTGGCATTGATCT
>NZ_WWCN01000026.1 GCF_009857445.1 Duganella flavida | reverse complement strand
GCTATGAGGCATAGGGAACGACCTTTACGCCTGCTGAACGGATACGATGGCTAAATAATGCAAGAGATCGCAGAGTAGCGCGAGGGAGAAATTCGTACTGTTGACAGTGGCCGGCTAATGGGTGACCTGGTCAATTTGACCCTCTCTCCAGCCCCTGGCGAAAGCTGCGACGTGGTCATAAGACCTTTCAAACCCAAGCTCCTTCAGGTCTAGTACCGCGCCAGTCTGCGCCGTGCACACAACTCATTAACGACCGCAATTAGGCCCAAGATGGAGGCAAGTTCGATAGTCAATGCGACGGTCCGAGATGGGGCGGTGGCTGCCTGTTGACAGGCAGTAGCGACAATTTCTCCAACAGAGATTTTAGGCTCAAGTTTGATCGTTAAAGACGCCAAAAATCTGCGCTAAGCTGTCGTAGCACACCCCGGCCACACGCGCCATACTCCTCTCCGATAGGAACATGGCATCATGGGTAAATTGATTTCGTGCCAGCAGCACATAACGTTCTACTCTCGTGTTCTCACGATCCATCAATCCGCACAAAACGAAATCTGCCGGCAAGGCCAGACGCAAAGGTATCCGCCAGCGTGGTCGGCCATCGCCATCCAGGCGACAAGCAGCCACTGCGATTCTCAGTTGGACCGTGTCATTCAACAAAAGGATGTTTTTCCTCACAGTAGCATTGGCGCTACCGCCGGCAAGATCTGCATAGCGTTTAACAGCTCCACACAATTCTGCAGCCAACAATCGGCTAGTACGGTAATTCAAGGCGCCACTCGCCGTGCGTAGAGGCGGTAGTCCCGCAGCGGCATAAGCACGCAAATACCCACCGAACAATCCTATGATGGTACTTCCTCCCGGTAAGGATGCATGGCACCGGCAGAGTGCTATGTTGATCGTACCGTGGCGCTGATAAATCGAGCGAAGCTGCGCAAGCACCGCTTCGCGCTCTGGCCCATTGGCGCGCTGCTGTCTGATCCGTTGTGCCCGATTGAAAAAGGCTCGCGTAACAATGGGGGGCAATGCGTCGTTACAGGATACCCATTGGTCTTTGTGATTTGCAGTGACTGCGCTCCCCATGCGCCGTGTGGTCCGATTGTAGAGCAAGTCTCCACAGTAGCGCGGGTTCGTCAGAATACGGCGTACTGCTACCGAACTCCAGGGCATGTCAGGCGCGCGAGGTTTACCCTTTTGGCGTAGCAAAGCCGCGATCCGGCGATCAGTCAGTCCATGCTTCACATACAACTGATAGATCTTGCGTACCATCGCAACCTCGTCTGCCGGGCCATGCACCAGCGCCACACGATCGGTTGCTGTGGTCTTACGCTCTCCCGCGAGCAGTGGCGTACGTCTGGCGCCATCCGCTGCCACAGAGATCCGGCGTAATCCATAACCGGGCTTGCCGCCCTGCTTGTAACCCATGCCAGAAAAACGCGCTTGAGCTGCCAGAACTTTAGCTCCCAGCTCGCGACTGTACTCCGCCGCCATAATACGTTTAATGCTTTTCAATAATGCGCTCATCGGCGTTCCATCCGCCACAAACGCTTCTGCACAATAGTGTACGGATACTCCGCACCGACGGCATAAGTGCTCGTAAAACGCACTCTCGTCGGCATCTTGGAATCGCCCCCAGCGACTTACGTCGTAGACCACCACAACTGAAAATCCGCAATTGGCGCCGGTTACCTCAGATAGTAGTGCCACCAATCCTGGGCGATTGTCCAATTTAAGCCCGCTATGGCCAGCATCAACAAAGGTACGCGTGATCGTAAATCCCTTTACCAGCGCGTACTTCTGAATCGCATCCAACTGATGCTGGATGGAATAGTCCTGTGTGGCTCTCGACATGCGCACGTAGGCTGCTGCCGGATGCTTCGCCGACACATCATGTGGCGGTTCGGCTCTATCCATACCACCTCCATCTGCTGCGTTCATGCGTCTGATCATAAAATAATTTTCCAAGCGAAAACGGCACTATCAAAGTCCAAAGATATTCGGCAGACACTGACATTCATATCTAGAAAACTCATCGGGCCATTCTTCACGCATGACAAGAATTGGGTAAGAAAAGTCTGCTGTGGGAATCAGGTATATCCGCCGCACTGATGAGTGCGACGGTTCTAGCTGAATCGCGATCACAAACTGAGCCTCAGCTGGCGATTGAAGCGGGACGTACCAACGAAAGGGCTTGCTTGCGTGTACTCTTCGGGCTCGACTTACCTGTATCAGCACCAAAAATTCATCATTGAGCATGAAAGCATTTTTGTGGTCAGCCGCGGCAATCGTTCCACCTGCAGCGTTCACGCATTCGCAAATTTCCAATAGCTTTTCTCGACGAATAGCTTCGATGCTCCGTCGGGTTTGAAGTAATCGCATCGCACGCGGAGTTAGAGGGATTTTTGCAAGCTCAAGCGCTTTCGAAAGTGTACCGAAGCGATTGCTAAAAACAGTAATTGCCGGAAGTCGTCCGTCTTCACTGATCGTCTTCGTAGATACTTTCCCCTTCTCTCGATAAATCATCCGAAGCATCGCAAGCAGCTCATCGTTAGAAAATCGGAGTGCGCGTTGTTGCCGTAACTCTTGTGCACGTCGGAAGGTTTCAGCGTCAACGAGCGGCGGAAACGCATTTCGTCTACAGATCCATTGATTACGTGGGTTTCTTGTGGGGGGCGCTTGAAGTTTCTGCGTGGTGCGATTGTAGACCAGCGTGCCAGTGTACTTTTCGTTCGTCAAAATGTTGACTACGACAGGAGGGGACCAGGGCCGACCTGACTCTGATGAAATACCGGTAGTGTTCAATAACCGCGCTATTTCGGTATCACCCATATCACCATACACATACCAATCGTAGATGCGTCGAACAACGGCTACTTCGTGCTCAGGTCCAGAAACAAAAACGACGTGATCCGTTAACGCTCCCTTTACCGTGCAGCGGTCACGGCGTTGGACTTCTTGCTGGAAACTCAACCAGAACTATACAAGGATCTTATCGAGAAGCGACCTGCCAAATGATAGCACCGTCACCTGTCGTCGCACACGCTGCGCAATACATCACAGCTGGTCACCAACCTCGTCGGATAGCGTGTTACCGCCCGTCATCCAGAACTACCTGAGACGGGAAGAAATACTACGAACGGGTCATGACATTCGTATGTCATGACCCGTTTTTTTTGGATTGGAAATAGCAAAAATAATAGTTCCACGATCAGGTCTATCGCAATGATCAGCGTTTCACTATCAATTGAATTTGAATTATTCAGACCGAACTAGTTACCACATCAAGCTCACTAATCACTGCTCGCCGAACAGTCCGTTGGCCTGCCCATGCACCTCGTATTTTTCAGCTTAGCACGCCGAATGATAAATTTATTTTTACGAAGCATACTTTTCAGTGATAAATTGCCGCGCTGACACCCTTGCCTCGAACTTTGTTTATTTACGCCAATGGATTCCGCAACTTCTAGTATTGCCCTATCAATTACCCAGTTCTGTATTTCCATCATCATGATCGGGGTATATTTTGCTGCTCCCGGCGAACGATATACGCGACTATGGGCACAGTTCGGTGTGCTTACCTCGATTGGCATGTCGTTGCTGCTGGTGGGTGCCACGCGGCAGCCCGGCATATTTCTAATTACAGGAAATATTGCACTATTTACGGGCTGCATTCTGGTGTGGGTGGGCTTAAGGGCCTTTTTCGGCCGCACCACAGAACACAGCAGCTACCTACTGGGTGCTGCGTTTTCGACAGGTTATGTGACCCTGATAGGGCTCAATGCCAGTTTCAACACACGCTCGCTTTTCTGCAGTGCTAGCCTGATCGTGATGTTCCTGCTATGCCTGCAAACCTTGCTACATAGAACCCAAAATGAGCGTCACTCGCGCCACGCCTACGCCCGCCGGATGGCGATTTCCGGCCTGTGCCTGCTACTTGCCGGCCATCTGGGGCGAGTTATCATCCTTTCCAGCCAGTCGGCAACAGCTCAACCAGAAAGTCTGCGAGCCATACACGCGTTGACCACCTATCTGGTTCCGCTGGCCGGCACCGTATTATTTTTCCCCGCCCTGCTACTGATGTATTTTGAGCGCATCAAGGACCAACTGCTGATTTCTTTGGGCGCCAAGCAAGACGCGCTGGAAACCCAGACGCGTTTCGTGGAAATGTTCTCGCACGAATATCGTACGCCGCTGGCCATCATCCGCACCAATCTCGACATCTTGCAGCATAAACTGCAGGGCGACCGCCAGATGATGACGCCGAATCTGGAGAAGATGCAGCGCGCTGTGGGACGGCTTGTGGAGGTTGCAGAAACGGCAGTGCTCAGCGACCCGCGCGAAAACGCCAAGATCGGGCCTATCACGGAGCTGTTTGGCCTGACGGAATTTCTACAGGCGACCATAGGCGAAGCCAGCGAATTTTGGAGCGAGCGCAGGCCACGCATCGAATTGGATTGCCAAGCGGACTGCCAGATCAACGGTGATCGCCAGCTACTCAAGACGGCCTTGCTCAACTTGCTCGACAATGCAATCAAATACGGTCCGGCTGACAGTCTAGTGGCACTGCAAGTGCTGCTGCAGGGCGATAGCGTGCGCATCACCATCAACGATCAAGGTCCCGGAATTCCCGAACACGAACTGGACCTCGTCTACGGCAAATATTACCGGGGCAGTCGCACCCGCATGGTGGCGGGCAGCGGCATGGGGCTCTATTTGGTGCTGCGCATTATCAGCCAGCACGCTGGCGGCATCGGTCTGAGCAACCGCAGCGAAGGCGGTACCTGCATCACCCTGACGCTCCCCCTCCCCAAACAGGAGAAAGGCGCATGACCGCTACCAACAGAGTCATTCTGGTCGAGGACGATCCGGACTTACGCGAAAGCATAGTCGAATGGATGTCCATGCACGACACTCCCATCACGGCAGTGGGCAGCGCCTCCGAGTTCTATCAGGCCCTACCCGGTAATCCATTCCAAATTGCCGTGCTAGACCTAAATCTGCCTGACCAGGAAGGCTTTGTGCTTGCCGAATATGCGCGAGCCAACTGCCAGATGGGTGTCATCATCCTGACTGCGCGCAGCAGCATCGACGATAAGCTCAAGGGCTATCAATCGGGGGCAGACGCGTATCTGGTCAAACCGGTAGATTGCCGTGAACTGGCTGCCGTTATTCTCAGCGTGGCAGCCCGCATACAAGCGGCGACACTTCTCGAAGCCAGCGTCGTTCGTGCGACAGAAGGCTGGCAAATCTCGCTGACCCAATGGGCGCTGCGCTACGGCCAAAGTCCCGCTATCTCGCTAAGCCAGAAAGAATTGCGCTTGCTGGAGCTGCTGGCAGCCCAGCCGGGCAGCGCGGTACAGAAACGCACCATCATGTCTCTCCTGTATCAGCGCGACGACTACCATAGCAGCCGTTCATTGGACACCCTGATAAGGCGCTTGCGCGCCAAGGTTTTAAGCCAGCTGGGACAGGAAGTTCCCCTGCGCACAGTGCACTCGGTCGGATATTGTTTTGCGGGTGAAATCCGCTTTGAAGAGGCTGAATTCGCTTAGCCGGCAGTGGCGATGTCACATCTGGTCACATCTGGTCAGGGATGGTGGATTGCTAGAGAACTAGTGGCAACTTTATTATTGAAATGTTATTTGTGATTTCAAAATACCTAAGTCCACCCACCCTTACTGAGGATCTCATGAAAAAAGTCGCTATTGCTCTAGCCGCCGCTGGCCTTTTCGGTGCAACCGGAGCAGCTCAGGCAGACGTCGTTTCCTTCACCGCCAGCAAAGCTCAAACCTTGACCGCATGGAACGAAGTGCTGTCCCTCGGCAAATTCAATTCCGACCTGGGCACCCTGAACTCGATCACCTTCGAACTGGGTGGTATCGTGACCGGCAGCGGCAGAGCCGAATCGTTGGATGCTGCAGCATCGGTCGTAACCCTGTCGCTGAGCTCGCTGCTGAAACTGTCCCGTCCAGATGGTTCGACCATAGTAGTGACCAATCCTGTCTTCAGCAACAGCTACAACCTGATGGCGTTCGACGGTGCGATAGACTTCGCCGGCACCTCGGGTGTCGTCACCGGTCCTGTCCAAAGTAGCCACAGCGAGAGTTTCACTTCCTCAATGAACAGCGACTTCGCGCTGTTCTCGCAAGCCGGTGGCGGCAACATCAGTCTGAAACTGGGTGCAACCGGCCTATCCAACGGTAGTGGCGCTGGTAACCTGCTGTCGCAGTTCAATACTTCGGCTGCTGGCAGCGTTAAAGTAACCTACGACTACACCGTACCGGCGCCAGTACCCGAACCAGAAACCTATGCCATGCTAATTGGCGGTTTGGGCCTGCTGGGTCTGATTCGTCGCCGCGCAGCCAAAAAAACCGCCTGAGAATCTGGTTTTACGGGCGCCCCATGCGGCTGCTCATTCAAACTTAAAACCTATGACCCGCGCTTCCCAGTCCGGGTTATAGGCACTCATTCAGTAGCAACCCAGCCATGCCCTTAACTCTTGCGCTAGCGCTTGCCAGCGTTACTGCTGCGGTGCCCGAACCATCCTGCTCCTGGGATCATCCTGGACGTAACCCCTATCGAGGCAGCATTGTTGCAGCTATAGACCACTATACCGATATTCCTCCAGCCGTCGCCAGCACCCTCAAGCGCCGAATGGCGGAAGACCAGCCGGACGACCAGGTCACCATCACGCGTGACGCCATCACGGGGCGCGAACAATACTCCGCGCACATACGCGCCATGCATTTCGGGACTGCCTCCGTGTGCGCCAGCGTGACCCGCGACGGCTGGTCTCCCAGCCGGCAGGAGCCGGCTAAGGTGTACTGCGTGGGCACGGTCTGCATACTAGTGCCTCGTATCTGCGGCAATATCAGCCGAGTCACCCGTTTGCAAGCGCCTTCCAGAAACGCTGCGAACTACTACGGCGCACCTGCGGGCGTAACGCCGCAAGGCGCAACGACAGCGCAACGCCATGCACCCGCTGCCGCCACGCAAGCAGTACCGTCCCCAGCGGCGCCATTGCGTTCAGCTCTACAACCGGAACCGAGCACAGCGCCTGCCCACGAGCTGCCCGAGTTAGGTATGCCGCAAGCTGATACGCCGGCGCCAGAGGCACAAGCACAGAGCGATGACGCGCTGCGCAACCGTCTGCCCGGACGAGCAACGGAGTTCTGGCCTGGTGCAAATAACGGCTGGTATGACTCCATCGTGCCCGATGGTGGCAGTAACGGCGGTGGCGGTGGGGGCAACATCCCTTCAGCCATCCCCGAACCTTCCGGCGGCGCCATGCTGGCCATGGGACTGGCCGTGCTGGCAATCGTCCGGCGTCTGACCCGGCGCAGCCGGAAATAGATGGCCGCTTCAAAGCAGAACAAGACCAGCCACAGGTGGCAGATGGTCCGCATAACCCGTTTTCGTTTAATCTCTGCGCCACTGCGTTTGCGCAATACATTTTTACAGACCCTACGACATTTTTGGATGGGCAAGGCTACACCGGAGTTTATCGAACAGATGATTTCTTCTTGGGAACGAATCCTAGAAAAACACATCGACGTCAGATTCATCCGTAGCAATATGGAACTGCTATCTCCGACAAGGTTACACTTCATCGTCAAGTCTTGAGGCAGTCCACGAGCCCGTGCCGGCGGCCACGCAGCGTCAGATCGAGCAGGCGCGAGCCAAGCACTAAAAGGCGCTGACGGCGGTGCGCGAGCGGTTACTGGGGAGCGCCTGCTCGGCGCTTTGCGCCGGCGGCAGGGCGGCATTGCGTGTTGCCGCGTACGCTGCCGAGGGATTTAGGGCTGCGCGGGCTGGTAGCGGTATTCCTTGGCGAGGCTGAGTCTGAAAAGTGTCTCCTGGTCGTCGGTGGGGAAGTGGGCAACGACAACCTCCTCTCCGCAGGCGTTGGTAAAGATTTGCAGGACTTGGCCTTTCTGGGCCTCAACCTCCTGCGTCACGGGCGAGGTATAATCCTGATTAGAGGCGGGACCTTGGATGATCAGACGAGTGCCTGAAAGGTGTCGGTGCATTGTGGTGAGTTCTCCTTTGTTATAGTTGTTTTGGATGCGACGGCTCAGGCGGCTGGTCGGCTTCCCGATGCTGTGCATGGTACGGTTCAGCCTTGGGCGGCGCAATATCTTTCACTGGCAGCGCCTCATCCCATCCCTTGGATAGCGGCGGGGCGCTCGCGTGCAGACCGTCGATTCAGGCGCGCATCGAACGTCCACGTCGCGTCATGCGGCATGCGGCATGCGGTTGAGGCGGGTGCTCGGAGCTGTCGGCAGTGGCGTTTGCTCCCTGGCGCTTTATGCATGTGTGCGTTTTACTCCTTTCGATCCATCGCAAACTGAGCGGCGGGAAATTCCGGCTGCGCGCGCGACTGCTAAGCGTATCGCCGAGCGTGGATTTATCAAAAGTAATACAGAATACTATGTCATCAACGCAGTTTTGATCGACCAGGGAAGTCTGATTTCAGCTGATGAAAGAGAGTACTTACAGGGCCTTGCTGATGCATACGAAGAAAAGGCATGATTTCTGCATCCGGCCGATAACGGTCTGTTACGTTTTGCAAAGTAATATCCATATGTCTTCCAACTCGAAATGGGAAGTGCTTTGCGCGGAATACATAAAGGCAAATGACGCTGAGAAGGCTACCTGGTTAATTATTCAAGCCAAGTATCATGCTATTGCAAATGGGACGAGCACAGACAATCCAACAGACCAAGAGTTAGATGCGCATCTCCGTACTCGCCAAGTACTGGCTTCCGTCAGAGAACAGAAGGATGTCTTTATGAAAAATTTCCAGCATGGGCGCTAGCAACCAGTAGTTGCCTTTCGCATCGGGTGTGAAGTTTTGTGATTTTCCCCTATCGCACAAGTTGATATCCTATGTCTTTGCTCGACGTTCTTGTTCAAATGTTGGCGGGGAGGATCAAATGTTCAGCTTGAAAGTGCACAAATATCGCGGCTACCAAGTGAAGATAAGTTTCAGCCGATCATTCCCTACGGATAAATTTTCGGCGGGTTATCAAATAGTCGATTCCGACAACACTGTAGTGGGCCATGGTCAAACTCAGACGGTACCTAGCGAAGAATTAGCAGAGCAACTCGCGATCAGCTTGGCATTCGAGGCTGTAGATACAGTGCTTAGGAAAGTAATGATTTCCAATCGGCGCATACAATGATTGAGTGCGTTGTTAATTTGCAATTTAGCGGACACTTCCGATAGGTATGATGTCACTATCGGAGGTATTTCATGGCACATCAAAGAGGGCCGTTGAGGTCAAGTTCCAGATACGGTGCACTCTATCGCGTTAAATTTGCTCGATCGTCAACTTGCCGCCAAGGTACCGAATCAGAAATGGGCTGCCGACTTTACGTATGTGTGGGCTGTGGGAAAGGTTGACTTTTCGTTGTAGTGATACTCGATCTATTTTCTCGCCGCGTAGTCGAATGATGAGCTTCGGGCAGAGGTGTTCGATTACATAGAACGGTTCTACAATCCTATACGCCAGCGTTCAACGCTAGGCTACATCAGCCCGTACAATTTGAAAACCTAAAATGCGCCTAGCAGGACTTATCCATGCTGCTGGGGGAATGCGAGTGATTTGTATTTCTTCATCAGGTTTACGCATTCGGCCTGGACCTGATGGTCCAAATACTAAGGATACGTGATATGCGCAAACATCAGTCCAGTATAACTACTCTTTTGCTACCCTTCGGATTACGCTCGATTAAGACTCGCATTGTAGCTAGCGTTGTGTGTTTTTTCTTAATCGCGTGTTTATTAGTAGCTGATTTGGCTAGTGGTTTCGTTCAGTCTCGGATGGAGCCAGCTATTGGAGCTCAGCATCACCTACTAATGGTGGGCGTTGCCCGGCGAATCGACCTAGAATTAGCGCATAGGACTGATGAATTGCGTGCTATCGGAGAGGCTATCCTCGCAGCGGGAGATGGTAGTCGGTCGCTCCTAAAGGATAGGATGGCGGCTCTGCCTACGCTCTCTCGGCAGTTTTGGAATGTGGGTTTGATCGATGCTAACGGAGATGTCCTCACTAATCTACGCGGAGTTGGAGGGCGAAAGTTTAATATCTCCGACAGAAAGTATTTTCAGCTAGCGCTTCGCACCGGTAAGCCGGTGATTTCGGAGCCCTTGCGGGGGGCCGTTTCAGGTAAGGCAATCGCGGTCGTAATTGTACCGATGATCGTAGATAAGCAAGTGCGATTGCTTGTGGCTGGCGGAATTGATCTTGACAGTCAGCAACTGACTGCAGCGCTTTATGCCGGCTCCGATAAAAGTGCTGGGGAGTTGATGCTCGTAAGTGGCGCTGGCATTTTAATTAGTCATCCGAACCCTGAATTCGTGATGCAGCCAAAAGAGAAAGTTTTCAACTACGAAAACTCATATGCATACGCTGATCGAAAAGGCGATGGTTGGTGGCTAGCTAAAAATGAACACGGGGTAGCTACTGTCTTTAGTGAAGTTAAGCTGAGTAGTGCTGATTGGATAGTAGTTGGCAGCTATCCATATCAGACTGAGTTTTCCGCCCTCGAATCCGTTCGTCAAAGGGTATTAGTGGTTGTCATCATGATTGTAGTGGCAGCTGGGGTTCTAGGATTTTTCCTGGCATATAGTTTCTTAAAACCGCTAGTATTACTTAGGCAGAGTGTAGGCCAATTAGAAGACGGTATTCTTGATAGAGAGGCATTGCGAACTTCCCGGAATGATGAAATCGGTGATCTAAGTAATCAATTTTATCGGCTTGTTCTTGCTAAGGATCAGCATGCGGAAAAAGCCAATGAGCAGGAAGTATTTGTACGATCATTGCTCGCTGGTGCGCCGGACGCCGTCATACTGACTAATGCTAAAGGGGAAATACAGGATTGGAACATTCGCGCTGAGGCGATGTTTGGGTGGGGGCGCGAAGACGCTATCAGCAAGAACATCGTCCAGTTGATCTTGCCTGATGAGCCTGGTATAGCTCAAATTATGGGTTTGTTAAATTTCTCTAGCCAGCGTGGGGGCGGCGCAGTATCAAATCCTATACGTCTTGAGGCACGTTGCAAGAATGGACAGCCTCTTATGATTGAGTTATCGGTTGCGCGAATTTCAAACACGAATACGCTCTCTACATTGGCGTTCATTCGCGATGTCACTACTCAGATTGAACGTGAAGATCGCATCGCGCTTGGTGAGCGGCGCCTACAAATGATTGCTGACAATGTGCCTGCTCTAATCGCATACGTTGATCGGAGTAGACGGTATCGATTTTCGAATGCCCATTACCTCCGCGTTTTAGGGGTTGATCCAGCAGGAATGATTGGGCGCCAGGTTGTCGATGTTCTCGGACTGGAAGTGTACGAGCAAATGCAGGAATGGATGGAGTTGGCGTATGCAGGCCATAAAGTACATTTTGAATTTAGTCAAACTACGTCGGGTTTGACCAAGCACTTTATGGCGGATTTCATTCCTGATTTGGAAGGACCCGCTGAAAGTCGTGGTTTCTATGCATTGGTTTCTGATATTTCTGAGCGTAAGGGGGCAGAGTTAAGACAGGCCGCTAGTGAGCAGAGAGCAGATGCTGCCAACCGTGCTAAAAGCGCATTTGTTGCGAATATTAGCCATGAGATTCGTACACCGATGAACGCAGTTTTAGGTGTTGCTCAGCTATTACAGAAAACGCCTCTTCAAGACGAACAGAAGGCATACCTGGAAATCATTCGCTCATCAGGAATTTCTCTTATTTCTATTTTGAATAACGTGCTCGACCTATCGAAGATAGAAGCCGGAAAAATGGAGTTTGAAAAAATCCTTGTTGACATCGAGTCACTTATCGAAAGCACAGTGGCGATATTGTTGGCGAGTTCGATGGACAAAAATATCGAAGTGCTGGTCGGCATTAGTTGTGAAGTTCCGAGATTTATCGTTGGCGATGCAGTACGAATCCAGCAGATTATTACAAATCTAGTTTCCAATGCAGTTAAGTTCACCCACGATGGTTATGTATCAGTATCGATTCGATTAGGGGAATCTCCAGAGGTGCTTGAAATAGTCGTGGATGACTCTGGAATTGGCATGTCGAAAGAACAGCAGCAACGAGTATTTGATTCGTTCGCTCAAGCTGACTCCTCGACGACGCGTAATTATGGAGGCACGGGCCTTGGATTAGCGATCTCTCAGCAGCTTGCTGTAATGATGGGGGGAACAATTTCGCTCACGAGTGCGCCGTCAGAGGGAACTAGGTTTGTCTTTAAGTTCCCCTTTGAGAGGGAAGATCCTAACGTTTTGCAGGAAACCTCCGAAGCTGTATTTCTATTAATTGATGAAAGTAACCATTCTCGGGACCTGTTCGTTCGTACAGCTGCTTATTGCGGATACACAGCCTTTGCCTTTTCCTCGGTTGCTGAAGCGTGTTCAGCGGCACAGTATGATTTACTAAGATTTGAACAAATTACCCACGTGTTGCTGCCATCAAATATTGAACCAAGACTGGAAGTTGTGAAAAAAC
Organism: Duganella flavida; assembly: GCF_009857445.1. Taxonomy (GTDB): domain Bacteria; phylum Pseudomonadota; class Gammaproteobacteria; order Burkholderiales; family Burkholderiaceae_D; genus Rugamonas; species Rugamonas flavida. The sequence goes on along the minus strand of NZ_WWCN01000026.1, from coordinate 50,917 downwards.
AGCTTTTCTTGAGTGGAGTGCCTAGTTGTTCCTCATTGCATCTTATAAGCTCTTCGTTTAGGGATGAGTCGCCACTGATTGGGGGGACTTATGCGGATATTCTACGAAAACCTCTGACTCCTAAGCTTTTGCGGAAAATTGTTAATAAATTACAGACTGATTTTATACCTAGAGAGCTAGCACACGCCCATATGGCTCAACTTAGGATTTTGTTAGTTGAGGACAACGATATAAATCAGCTTATTGCAAAGGCAATGCTCGCAAATCATATTAAAGAGTTGAGAATTGCAAATAATGGAAAAGAGGCGGTTGATATCTTACGCACGGCCGGCAATTTTTTTGACTTGATTCTGATGGATGTACAAATGCCGGTTATGGATGGTTATGCGGCAACATCAATAATCAGAAACGATTTGAAATTGACCTTGCCAATTATTGCAATGAGCGCAGGAGTTCTTTCTGAGGATGTCGATCGATGCAGGGCTGTTGGCATGAGTGATTTTATCGCTAAGCCAATATTGATGGATGATCTATATGAATTGCTTGAGCGAGTAGCGACCCAACTCTCTTCGTCAGAAGGCGTGGTTGAAACTCGTGATTCAGTAAGTAGTGATATCCCAGTAGTTGTTTTTTCATCTCCAATGTTGCATGCAATTCTTTGTAAAAATCCAGGGATGCTTGATCAAATTAAGCAGACCGTTGTAGATGGAATCACGAAAGCTCGAGAAGATATTCTCAAAGTGAAAGATGCAGTTAGTGAGAATAACTTCGAGTATGCTGGACGCCTTCTGCATAGTTTGTGCGGTGGACTTGGCGCGCTTGGAGCGTCTGAGTTTGTCGAATTAGCGCAAGCGCTTCAAATGAAACTGAAGAGAGATATTGCCATCGATACGGACGAGCTTGTGCCTTGTTTAGAAGTCTTTGCCGCCGCAATTGAAGTATGGCTCGAGAAGCCCCCTTTGGGACCAGTTCGGCATGCTCGCGCAGGGGCGAAGGACACCTAATTCGTAGCAGGTTAGACTTGATTTGGTCATTGCGTTAAGAAGCCTTAGTTCTGTTAGTCACAGCTATACGTTTGCTCGCAGAACTACCTTATTCCAACTACCCCGCTTTCACTGTCTGGTAAGCCTGGCTAGCAGTTCGCTTTTGCTATTGCATCTCCATGCAGGAGGTCTTAGGCGAAAGCGGCAAAAAATTACCAACGTCGATCTTGTGAAATTTTTATATAAAAATATGCAAATAGCGATGGGAACTTGCATCACTTGCGGCGATGTTGGTGTTCATTGTTGGGGTTCTTGTGTAGGATGTTACACAGTGTTACAAAGAGGCGTTGACCCACCATTGGGGTGTTGAAAATGACAACTAAATCCAATAAGTCTCCAACCATACGATCTAGGTTGGTACTCTTGGTTACTGCTTGTGTCGTGCCAGCATCAATCATGGCTGTGATATTAATTTCATACGACTATTATTTAGCTAGAAAAGAACTTTTCAGTAGCGCTAAGATGATAGCGAATGCGACTGTGATGGAACTGGATAAAGAATTTTCAGTGGTTCAGTCGGCTCTAATGACACTGTCCACTTCTCCAAGTATTTCACATGGAGACCTTGAGGCTTTCCAAGTTCAAGCTATACAAGTCGCGGCCCAACAAGATGTGCTGAATATAGTCCTGGAAGACTCGACGGGAAGGCAGATTTTAAATACTCTAAAGCCATTTTTAAGAGAGCGCTATTTAGCTAGAGAAATCACATCCCCTATATCACTAGGAGGAGGGAAAGAAATGCAAGTTTCTGATCTATTTCAAGGCCCGATAGCACGGCAACTTGTTGTGGCAGTTAGCATTCCGGTGTCTGCCGGAAAAAATCCATACTTCCTTAGTGCAGGTGTTACGCCAAAGCGGTTTGAGCAGATCTTATCACTTCAAAAATTCAAACTTAATTGGATAGTTGCAATACTTGACAGCAGCGGGGCAATTGTCGCTAGATCGCATGATATGTCGCGTTTCGTAGGAAAGAAGGTGCCACCTAATACGCTTGCGGCTATTCGGAACAGCCCGGAGGAAGCAGTTGAATTAACGTCGATTGACGGTGTACCTATGGTCGCTGTGACAGCCTCATCGGGTAAATCGGGATGGTTTGTCGCTATAGGTATCCCGCAAGAGTATTTGCGCTCTGAGTTGAATAGGAAATTTTGGTTTTTAATTTTTTCCTCTACTGTATTGATGGGGGTAGGATTGATATTTTCACTTCATATTGGAAATAATATAAGCCAGGCTATTCGTGAGCTCGTTACTCCTGCACTCGAAATTGGTGGAGAAAAAGTAATTCCTCATAAGGTTTTTTCTATTCAGGAGGCAAACGAGGTTTGGCAAGCGTTGTTTAACACTTCAAAAATGCTTCAGTCAGCTAGGTATCAGGCGCGGCATGATTCACTTACTGGGTTGGCAAATCGGGCACTATTTTGCGAATTTTTAGAACAACAGATGGAAATATGTACTCGAAATCAATCATCGCTCTCCCTTCTTTATGTTGATATTGACAACTTTAAAAAGGTTAATGACACCCATGGTCACGCAACGGGTGATGAACTCCTAATAGCTGTATCTAATAGATTAAAGTCTGTTTTGAGGAAATCTGATATCGCAGCGAGACTAGGCGGGGATGAATTTGCGATCGTTTTGATTGATGCAGATAACGAAAATGCCAAACTAGTAGCGATCAAGCTGTCCGCAAATTTGGAGGACAGTTATTACCTTGGAAATCAGTTAATATCAGCATCTGCAAGTATTGGAGTTTCAAGCTTTCCGTCGGGATGCACAGATAGCCAAACCTTATTGCTGTATGCAGATGAGGATATGTATCGAGTAAAATCTAGTAGACGGGAAAACACGGAAACATCAACTTCAATTGATGCGCTGAAAATTAATTAATTATAAAAACCATCGATGATGGTTTTATATAAATTGCATCAGGATTTTTTCTATTTATTCGTTTATTCGATTAATTTGGCGAACGTATGGAAATACTAACGGCGTGTGGGACTCTTGTCTATAGCAAGCGGGGTGAGCTATTAATTTGCCATATCAGTGGGAATGATAGTTGGGATATTCCAATGGGATTTCGAAAACGAGGAGAGTCAGCCTTACTTGCGGCTCGACGGTCATTGTATGAGCATGTTGGAATATTGGTTGATGAAAAATCTTTTAATTTTTTCGGCGATATAGGTTTTGGTAGTACAAGCAAATTAATTCTTCATGTTCTTCGCGCGCCTAACGATTTCGTTGATTTAGCCAATCATATTTTGACTGTAAACTATGTTCCAAATATTCTCGCTGAAGGTCAACTCGAATTTATCGACGGAATTCGATGGGTAAAAGAAAGTGACGTAAATGAATTTTGCACTCCTTGGGTTGCGCGGCGACTCTTAGGGTTTTCTTGGAGCGCAGCATTGGAATAAAATTATTTCATTGAGGAGATTCGATTGAATAATGGAAAAAATGAAAATTCTAACGATGTTCTTCTCTCTTCCAATGGCGATGGAGATTTAGAAACGGCATGCAAACTAGCTAACGTAGCGTGCGAATTAGTACAACTAAGCGGCGAGATCTTATCTCACGTTGTTCATCTTGCTAGTGGGATGGCAGATTTGCTTACGAAAACATCAGAGCGCATACATTTTTTTTCCAAGTTGTTGAATAATGGAAGGAAAAAAACAATCTCCATTTGCGACAATACAACGTTTGACGATATAGAAATATTGGTTTGCGATACGAAGAAACAAAGTGAACAAATAATGAGTTATTTGAGGGAAATTATAGGCTTCAATTCTGATTTTTTAACCGCCGCTTTGCCTAAAAATTACCGCCATGAAATAAATCTGCGATCTATTCTCCTTCATTTTGGCAACCTTAGGAAGCAGGCTTCACTTTTAAAATGTAATACTGCGCTTGGTCAAGCTGATTTAGACAATATTAAACAGTCACTTATGGAGATGGAGGATTTGGTGAAAGAAAATTCATATATGGCAAATGAATGCGTAGGCGCTGCTGGAGTACTGGAATCTCATGCGGATAAAATTTTCAACTATGCTCGAAGGATTGGAAGTTGAAATATTGATTTTGATTTTCGCGGAAATCTGATAATCATCTAGCCGTCCTCCCTTCGGCCGAGCCGAGGAATAAAGTCACGGTACGAATCCGAACTTTATCGAGGAGGACGTCATGTTATTTTGTGGCATTGATCTTCATTACAACAACTGTCTTGTCGTAGTCTCCAACGACAACGACAAAGTTGTGTATTCCAAGCGGTTACCCAACGATCTGGCAACCATCTGCACAGCGCTCAGTCCGTATCAGCAAGAGCTATTCGGCGTAGTCGTGGAGTCCACGTACAACTGGTACTGGCTGGTTGATGGTTTGGTGGCAGCTGGATATTCGCTCCACCTGGCGAACACCACTGCGATAAAACAATATGATGGTCTCAAGCATCGCGGCGACGAGTCCGATGCTCGTCATCTGGCGCACGTTCTCCGCCTTGGCCTGCTGCCGGAGGGCCACATCATGCCCCAAGCCGATCGTGCGTTTCGAGACCTTGCGCGCCGCCGCATGCAGTTAGTTGGGCAACGCACTTCCCAGATCGTTTCGATTGAGACGAGTATGGCTCAGCACATAGGCGCCACAATTTCTGGCAATGCCGTCAAGGAGTTGGCCGCCGATGATATTGATGCGATGCCGATTGGACCGACGGAGGCGCTTGGAATGAAAGCAAACCTCGCGGTTATGCAAGCGCTCCAAGTCCAAATAGATGGAATCGAAGCGACGTTGTCAAAGTACTGCCGGCGCGATAAGGATTACCGGCTGCTGTGCTCCGTAGCAGGCATCGGACCGATCTTGGCAACTGTCATTTTGCTGGAAACTGGCGACATCGGTCGATTTGCTGACGTTGGAAATTACGCGTCGTATTGCCGCTGCGTCGGAAGCGTGCACATGTCCAACGGGAAGAAGAAAGGCGAAGGCAATACCAAGAACGGCAACCGCTTTCTCGCATGGGCGTATGTCGAGGCTGCGAATTTTGCGATACGTTACTGCGAAGCCGCCCGCAAATTTTATCAGCGGAAGAAGGCCAAGCGAAACGGCATCGTGGCCATCAAAGCGGTTGCTCACAAGCTTGCTTCCACATGCTGAAGACTGGCGAGAAGTTTTCTGTGGAGCGATGCTTCACATAATGTTTGGCAACGGCCGACGAGCCAGCAAGTGGGGTGGACAAGCACTCATCACTGAACTTGCCATTGAAGCTTTCGATGTAGGCGTTCTGCTGCGGCTTGCCTGGCTCGATAAACTTCAGCTGCAACTGCCTCCCGTAAGCCCATTTATCCAACGTTTTGCCAGCAAACTCCGGCCCATTATCAACGGTCACTGACATTGGCAAACCTCGCTTCTCGGCCCACGCATGGATAGTCATTAAATGCGTCACAGCGAGCCGCTTTGCTTGCGGGCTTACCACTTTCGGCCAACAACATCCTTCAGCGCCGCGTTATCCAACATCGCATCTGCCAGTAAGCGCTTCCCTTGCGCTGCATGCCGTGGCGCAACTCGTAATTGCGCAGGACAAAGTGCTCCTGAAACGAGAGTCATGTGTTCGGATTGTCGTCTACAAAAAGAATACGCATGGCCGTCGGGAAGAAGGTAAGCTATGCAGGCAGTATCGCATAGGATCGCCAGCATGCAGCACCGCCAACTCAAAAACGCAAAGGCCGCAGTCATGTCTCAGCCTATCCAGCTCGATGCCTCGTTCAGCTTTCAGCAGGCCGCGCTGGCCGAAACCTACCGCGCACTCTGCAAGACCCACGGGGTGGCGTTTGCCGTTTACTTCGTCGACGAATGCAAGGCTCAGGTTATGAGCGCCGCCAGAACGCGCTTATGCGGCCGTAGCGAGGCAGGATTGATGCAAGAAGTCAATCGCCTCAAAGTTGGCTGCGGGCTTGCTTGACGCGGCGTTCACGAGGAGGTGGCGATATGCCCGAGCCGACGCTGACCCAAGATCAGATTATGGCGCTCTACCTGCACCACGAATCAGGGACCTCGTCCGCATTCTATGATCCGCGCGGCTTGGCGCTTGGCTACCTGAGCGCGTATGTGATTGAGGACGAGGCAACGTCCGACCAGCTAATTATCATTACCGAGATTAGCAACGCCATCAAGTACAAGTGCAGCACCGATGGCGTTGTACTAGGCGGCTCCTTATGCTACCGACGCACGCGGTGGGATTCTGGCGACGGCTGGAATGATTGGGTTCTTGTTCCAGCTATGCTGCGTTAATGGACGGGCCTATTGGTTACTCGGGTTTCGGTTACACCTCACTCTGATGAAGAATCTGGTCGCGTGCGCAGACGCCGGTCAATGCTGCCGGCGGCGCCGACAATGTCAATGCGGATATCTATGGGGAAGCGACTGAAAACCGTGCTGATGACCTTACTTGGCGTGCCCATTCGCAACGCCGTGCGCATGCCAGCCTCAGCTCCGAACGCTGCGCGCGTGAGCAGGGCAACAGAAACCTTTTCGGCCATGCCGTAGTCAATTCGTCGTGTCATGCTTGCAGCTTACCCGGGATGGTCCGCGTAGAGCGCTCCACTGACCTACCGTACCAGCCGGCGCCGTGCGCATAACTCATTAACGACCGCAATGAAGCCCAAGATGGAGGCGAATTCGATAATAAATGCGACGGTCCGAGTTGGGGCAACAGCCGTCGGCCAAGCAAAGGGAATGCCTCTAGTGAGCAGGTTGCCGAACATAAACTGTCCGCGTCGTCGAATATGGCACAAATGCGTCCCCTCTCTCCGGTGAGATGCAGAGCGGCGCCTAACTTGTGGTCCGCGACGGCCTCAGCCGGTGCGTTACCTTCCGATTTAGTGGGTCAGGGTAACTTGATATCGAATTTGAATTGTGACTTAAAGGCGGCTGACGTAAAAGCGGCATTTTGCAAGACTGTATAGAATGCGAAACGTCATTTCTTCTCCACAGTCCGCTGGCTTCACCGTTCGCGCCATATTGGCTACGAACATTGTCATGCTTCGGGAGCAGAAAGAATGGTCGCAAGAGATGCTTGGATTCGAGTGCGGATTGCATCGCACTTTTATTGCTCACGTCGAACGGCAAGCAAGAAATATCTCGATCGATAATATCGAAAAGATCGCAACCGCCCTAGGAGTTGAGCCATATCAACTTCTCAAGTCCACTTAGCCTGCACGTTTACAGTTTCAAAATTTGACGCAACTATTTTCAAATCACTGCCTTTAACATTTGAGCCCAAGGATGTGATGCGCTGCCAATTAGCCCGCCTTGAACGCTTTAGCTGCGGCTATGACAGCGTCAAACTTCCCTTTGCGCAAAGCATCGAGCGGATTCTTTTTGCTCAGCGATAAGCGCGGATTTGCAAAGAATTGCCATTTGCTCGTCCCAGACAGCCGATCGAGTTCCTTACATATGGTTTCCAGCTGTATACGATCCAGTCGCTGGTCGGCAAAAAAAGCAGGGTATAGCTTGGTACGGCCGCCGACGTCCAATGAAAACATCCGCAGATCGCGCACGGCCTTATAGATAGCTTGAGGGGGCACGTCTAGGCGCTCAGCCAGCTGCTGGGCATTGACTAGATCTCCGGTAGCTGCCAGGCGCAGAAGAGAGGCCCTCTCTTTTTTTGCGAACTGAGTCAGAAATGCCATATTTGGTTCAGGAGTCAGGTTGCGGGCAATGCCCATTTCGACTTTGCTCACGATGGCCTCCATGCCCAAGTCTCACTCTAACAAAACTGGGTTGTGTCGCGTTGCATAAGGGTGGGAATCTTAGATGCCTCAATCGCCACGATCCCGTCGGTGTTACGCTCAGCAATATATTCGTAAATCGCTTCGCTAATGAGACTAACGTCTTCTGTTTCCACGTACTTCCAGAAAACGTCACCATGCTCTGGGCAATCAGAAAAAAAATCCTGAACCCGTTTATGCACCTGCTCCGGCGCCTCGTTGCGGTGACCATTAAACAACGCCGTTATTTCGTCCACCGTGTTGTATACGAGGCCACAAACAAATGCGTCGGAGGAACGCAAATCTTGAACGTGCTCGCGGAACACCGCATCTTTGGAATAAACCTGGCGCAAATACTCGCGTATCGCTGCGGTTGGAGATGTGGAGGTGACAAAGGCCGGATCCCACATAGTGACGGAATCCTCGTGGGCAACTAGGTATTGGTTTAGCATAGTATGGTCACCGAAAGCAGGGGTTCTGCGGACAGCGGAGTTTGTTGAAAGGTGAGTAATTGTGACTTAAACGGTGCATTTTTAAAAGCCCCATTTGCTGCCTGTCAAAAACTAGGGGCGTTGCTGGAGAGTGAAGTGGGTCACTCATTAGCCGCCCACTGTCAAGGATACGAATTAAGTTGTCCTGCAGTCGCCTGCCATTGACCTGCAAGCTTGATATGCCACGCCAGGAGATATGCACTGCGCTAAGCCCTCTACTTTTTCGCCGGCGCCGACAGCTGCGGCGATTTACTCGTTGATCGGCACGGCCAAGCTGAACGGTGCCGCCCCCGAAGCTTGGTTGCGTCACGTGCTGACGCATATCGCCGATCATCCCGTTAGTCAAATTGATACAGTGTTTCTCAAAAATGTATTTTAATACCCGCCAGATGTCAAAAAACGGCTATTAGGATACGTGTCACATGTATTTTGTATTTTTTTGTATGCCATTACTTGTGACTATATAAGAAATGACTGTGTGTTGAGTCAGTCATGCGCGGTTTCTACAGACTATTTTATCGCCATACGATTGGTACATCGACCTCAGCCGCGTGGAGGGCGAGACGCGCGCGCTGGCCATGCGCATCAAGCAGGCGGTGCACGAGGCCACCGGGTTGACTTGTTCGATTGGCGTCACGCCCAACAAGCTGCTCTCCAAAATCTGTTCCGACCTTGAAAAGCCCAACGGCTTGACCGTGCTGGGTTTTGAAGACATCCCGTCGCGCATCTGGCCGTTGGGTGTGCGCAAGATTAACGGCATCGGTCCCAAGGCCACCGAGAAGCTGGCTTCGCTCGGCATCGAGACCATCGGCCAGTTGGCGCAGGCGGATGCTGGCCTGCTCCAGGATTACTTCGGCGCGCATTACGCGGCGTGGCTGGCGCGCGCTGCGCGCGGCATCGATGAGCGCGAAATTTCCACCAGCTCGGAAAGCAAATCCATCTCGCGCGAAACCACGTTCGAACGCGACCTGCATGCGCGGCAGGACCGCGAGACTTTGTCCGCCATCCTGACCACGCTGTGCGCGCGGCTGGCGGACGACCTCCAGCGCAAAGGCTATGTCAGCCGCACCATCAGCATCAAGCTGCGCTACGACGATTTCCAGATCGTCAGCCGCAACGTTACCTTGCCGCTGCCGATAGCCGATGCCGACGGCATCTTGCAGGCGGCGCGCGAGTGCCTGAAGCGGGTGCCGCTGCAACGCAAGCTGCGTCTGCTCGGGGTGCGCGCCAGCACGCTGGAAGCGCCCGGCGCAACAGTCGCGCGACGGCTGCCGGTACAAGGGGATTTATTCGCCTGAATCCGTTGTATATTGCTATCAGCATCGTTTGCCAGGAGCCACAGATATGCTGGAGCATCTCAGTATTCAACAACGCTTCCGCCTGCTGCTGGTGGTTTCGCTTGCCTGCTTTGCCATGTGCGGGGCGATTGTCTACCGTACGCTGGACGAGATCCGCGTCAACGGCCCCATTTACGAGCGCATCATGCAGGGACAGGATCTGGTGGCGGACATTCTGCCGCCGCCGGCGTACCTGGTCGAGTCCTACCTGATCGCGCTGCAACTGGCCGAGGCCGATGCCGGGCATCTGCCGCCACTACTGCTGCGCTTGCAAGCGGCGCAGAAAAATTATGAGGAGCGCTACCGCTACTGGCAGACGCAAGGCCTGAGCGGCGAACTGGAGGCCAAGTTCCTGCACCAGTCGCATGCGTTGGCCGAGTCCTTCTACATTACTGCGTTTGGCGCAATGGTACCGGCGCTGCAGGCCGGTGACGAACTGATGGCGCGGCGTGCGCTGGCGCGGCTGGGGCCGATCTACGAACAGCAGCGCGAGGTGATCGAAGAAGTGGTGGCGCTGGCACGCCAGCGCAATGCCGACGATGAACGCGCCGCGCGCGAGCGGATACAGGAGATGGCGTGGTCGCTGGGCCTGGTGTTTGCGCTGATCGTCGGTGTGTTCCTCCTGATCTTCAACACCGTGCGCCGCAGTATCGCCGAGCCCATCCTCGACGCCCTGAAAATCACCCAGCGCGTGGCTGGCGGCGACTGGAGCCAGCACATCCGCGCCGATGCGCGCGGCGAAGCGGGCCGGCTGCTGCAGGCGATCCGTGACATCGTCAAGAACACGCAGGCGGAAATCGTCAAAGCGGAAAAGATGGCGGCGCTGGGCTCGCTGGTGGCGGGTGTGTCGCACGAGCTCAACACGCCGGTGGGCAACGGCCTGATGGCAGTCAGCACTCTGAGTGAAGACTTGCGCACCTTCCGCGGCAAGATGCATGAGGGGATTAAGCGCTCGGTCCTGGATGAATTCCTGCACTCGGTGGAAGTGGGGGCCGACCTCGCGATGCGCAACCTGCAGCGCGCGGCCGACCTGATGACCAGCTTCAAGCAAGTGGCGGCGGACCGTGCCAGTTCGCAGCGGCGCCGCTTCCAGCTGCACCAGGTGGTGCACGAAACGCAGATGACCTTGCACCCCATGCTCAAGCGCGCCAACTGCCAGGTGATGGTGGACGTGCCGGGCGGGCTGCAGCTGGACAGCTTCCCCGGTCCGCTGGGGCAGGTGATGACCAACCTGATCGAAAACGCCGTCAAGCACGGGCTGGAAGATGGCGGCGTGATCACGCTCAGCGCGTGGCGTTCGGGTGAGCAGCACGTGACGATTTCGGTGGCCGATCACGGCAAGGGCATCGCCGCCGAGTTGCACAGCCACGTGTTCGAACCGTTCTACACCACCCGGCTGGGACAGGGCGGCAGCGGGCTCGGGTTGCATATTGTCCACAACATTGTGTATCAAATTTTGGGCGGTAGCTTGGAGCTGACCAGCTCGGCGGGGAATGGCGCGCGGTTTGACGTCACCATCCCGCTGGTTGCGCCTTGATTAGCGTGTAAAATGGCGCTCCTTTGCCATTTTCGAAACAAGGCCTATCAACTTTATGTGGTTCAAGAATCTACAGATTTACCGTCTGCCGGCCCCTTGGGCCTACACTCCCGAACAACTGGAAGAAGCGCTCACCAGCGCCGCCTTCACCCCGGCTAGCAGCAATGAATTGCTGCGCCAGGGCTGGGACAAGCCGCGTCCAAACGGCGGCCTGGTCCACGTGGTCAACAAGCAAATGTTGATCGTGCTGGGCACCGAGAAAAAGCTGCTGCCAACCAGTGTGATCAACCAGGTTGCCAAGGCCCGCGCCGCCGAGATGGAAGAGGCCCAGGGCTTCGCGCCGGGCAAGAAAGCCATGAAGGAATTGAAGGAACGCGTGGCCGACGAGCTGCTGCCGCGCGCCTTCTCGATCCGTTCCAACGTCTGGACCTGGATCGACCCGGTCAACGGTTGGCTGGTGGTCGATGCGGCCAGCCCGGCCAAGGCGGACGACGTCATCAAGCTGCTGCTGAAGGCGGTCGACAAGCTGCCGCTGGAAAGCCTGCGCGTGCAGCGCTCGCCGGTCGGCGTGATGACCGAGTGGCTGCAAACCGACGAAGCCCCGGCTGGTTTCACGGTCGACATGGACACCGAGCTGCGCGCCACCGGCGAGAGCAAGGCGGCTGTGCGCTACGTCAAGCACTCGCTGGATCCGGAAGAAGTGCGCCGCCACATCGCCGCCGGCAAGCAGTGCACCCGCCTGGCCATGACCTGGGACAGCAAGATTTCCTTCGTGCTGACCGAACAGCTGGCCATCAAGGGCATCAAGCCACTGGACGTGCTGGATGAAAAAGACGCCGGCGTGCGCAACGACGACGAGCGTTTCGATGGCGATTTTATGCTGATGACCGGCGAACTGGCCAAGCTGATGGCCGACGTGGTCGCAGCACTGGGCGGCGAAGCGAAAGCGTAATTTCCCTCGCCCTTGCCGTTTAGGTAAAAATGCCGCGAAGTCGTTGATTTCGCGGCATTTTTTTGTGGCTGATGCAAGAAAAATTAGCAATTGCCATGTGGAAATTCAGGCAATCTCTGCTATAGTGAAAAGTCTTAGCAAAACAGGAATTGTCTATGAGCGGGCCGACCGGTTTGAGCACCCAGGATATTGCCGCCTTGCCCGTTGCGACGGTGGCGGCATGGACCACTGCTGACATTCTTGACTTGCTCACCCAGCAAGTGGCCGCCTTGCGCACCGACCAGGTGGCTGCACTCAGCAGCAAGCAGCTGGCCGCGCTGGCCCCGCTCAACATGACGGTCATGACTACGCAGGACGTGGCCGCGCTCAAGCCAGCCGTGCTGAATGCCGCCGGCGCCGCCGCGCCCGCGCTGATGGGCGCGCTCACTTCCGACCAGATCATCGCCCTGACCACGGCCCAGGTGGCCGCGCTGGGCAGTAGCGCCTTTGCCGGCCTCACGCCCGGTTCCATCGCCGTGTTTGAAACGGCCGACGTGGCGGCGCTCAGCACCGCCGTCATCGCCGCGCTCGATCCATCCGACATCAGCAGCATGCGGACCCAGCAGTTTGCTGCGCTGGCGTCGCGCCAGGTCGCCGCCTTGTCCACTGCCGACATCCAGGCCATCAGCAGCAACGGCTTTGCCGCCCTCAGCACGCAAGTGATTGCCGGGCTGGCCAGCAAGCAGATTGCCGCCCTCACCGGCGACCAGACCGTGGCCCTGACCACGCGTCAGGCCGCCGCCTTGAGTTCGGCGCAGCTGGCCGCGCTGGGCTCGAACAACTTCATGCTGCTGGAGTCGCAAGACCTCGGCGCCATGGCAACCGCCACCATTGCCGGCCTGTCGACGCGCCAGATTGCCTGGCTGTCGGCCAGCCAGCTGGCCGGCTTCACCTCCGCCCAGTTTGCTGCGCTGGACACGCGCCAGGTCGCGGCCCTGGGCAGCGGCACCCTGATCGGCTTGCCCACCGCTGACCTCGCCGCACTGAGCACTGGCGCGGTCGCGCTGCTGGCCACGGCCGTGCTGGCGCAGTTCAACACCGACCAGGTCCGCGCCCTGACCACCCAGCAGATCAGCGCCCTCAGCAGCGCCCAGCTGGCCGCCATGAACAGCGACCAGATCACCAACCTGCGCACGGCGCAGCTGAACACGTTGAGTTCGCGCCAGATGGCGGGCTTGTCGACTGCGGACATCCTCGCGCTCGACGGCGGCGACTTGCCTTACCTGAACACGGCCGCAATCGCCGCCCTGAGCTCGGCGCAGTTCAGCGCGCTGGGGGCGATTGCCACCCTCACCACGGCCCAGATCGCCGCTCTGCGCGCCACCACGCTGGCGGCCTTGGATGCTGACCAGGCGGCGCTGCTGACCAGCAGCCAGGCCGCCGCCCTCAGCAGCGCGCAAATCGCCGCGCTGTCCAGCACGGCCGTGCAAGCCTTGCCAGACGCCGACATCGGCGCCTTGAAAACCGCCGCCATCGCCGCCCTGTCAACCCGGCAAATGGCAGCGCTGACCAGCCAGCAGTTGGCCGCATTCACCACCACCCAGTTCGCGGTGTTGAACAGCCGCCAGCTGGGCGCGCTGAACAGCGACACCCTGGCCGGCCTGTCGAGCGGCGACCTGGCGGCGCTGACCACCAGCGCCGTGCCGCTGCTGAGCGCCCAGTTGCTGGCGGCGTTGAGTACCACGCAATTGGCCGGCCTCGGCGCGCGCCATTTTGCCGTGATGAGCAGCGCCCAAATCGCTGCCTTCAGCGCCACCCAGATCGCCGCGCTGAGTACCAGACAAATCGTCGGCCTCGGCGCGCTGCAAGCGGCCGCGCTGGGCAGCGACAGTATCAGCGCGCTGGGCAGTGCCGCCCTGCGCGCGCTCGGCACCAGCGCGATTGCCGCGCTCAGTTCGACCCAGCTGCCGCTGCTGGGCGAGGGCGCCGGCGCCAGCCTGCTGGGCGTGCTGAGCACCACGCAAATCGCTGCCTTGACCACGCGCGCGCTGACCGCCATCACTAGTGACCAGATCGTCGCACTGACCACGGCGCAGGCCGCCGTGCTGAACAGCAGCCAGGTTGCCGCCATGGCGGGCACGCTGGTACCGGCCCTGGAAACGGCCGACCTCGCGGCGCTCAACACCAGCGTCATTGCCAGCTTGGGCACGGCACAACTGGCGCAGCTTGACGCCAGCCAGGTGGCGGCGCTGACCACGCAGCAGGCGAGCGTGTTGAACAGCAAGCAGTTCGCCGCACTGAGCTATCCGGCGCTGATGGGCTTGCAAAGCCAGGATGTCGGCGCGCTGTCCACCAGCACCATCGCCGCCATCGCCACCGGTACGCTCAGCGCGCTGACCACCGACCAGTTGGTGGGGCTGGCCACGCGCCAGATGAGTGCGCTCAGCGCGGATCAGCTGAATGCGCTGACCAGCGACCAGATCGTCAACCTGCGCTCGGCGCAAATCGGCGCGCTGAGCTCGCGCCAGATCGCCGGCCTCGGCACCGACGCCGTGGCCGCCATCAGCAGCGCCGGTGTCGCCGCGCTGAACACCGCCGCCATCGCCGCGCTGAGCTCGGCCCAACTGGCGGCGCTGGACATGGATGTACAAGCGCTGAGCACGCGCCAGATCGCCGCCCTGCGCACCAGCACGCTGGCCGGCCTGAGCAGCGACGAAGTGATCGCACTCAGCACCAGCCAGGTGGCCGCCTTCAGCAGCGACCAGGCGCGCGCCTTGCGCAGCGAGACCCTGGCGGCAATGGAAGCGGTCGACTTTGCCGCCCTGCGTACCGCCGCCATCGCCGCGCTGAGCACGCAGCAACTGGCGGCGCTGACCAGCGACCAGCTGGCCGCCATGACCCCGGCCCAATTCAACGCCCTCAGCACGCGCCAGTTGGGGGCGTTGCCGAGCGATGCGGTGGCCGGCTTCTCCAGCAGCAGCCTGGCGGCGCTGGGCCCGGCCTTCCTCGCCGCGCTGGCGCCGGAGATGATCGCGGCGCTGAGTTCGGACCAGTTGAACAGCCTGGGGTCGCAGCAATTTGCCATCCTCAGCAGCCGGCAGCTGGCGGCGCTGACGCCGGACCAGGTGGTCACGCTGGGCACCCGCCAGATCATCGGCCTGAACACGCGCAACCTGCCGGGGCTGAGCAGCGACGACATTGCCGCCATCGGCAGCAATGGCATGCGCGCACTGGGCACGGCTATGCTGCTGGCGCTCAACACGGCGCAGCTGGCGGCGCTGGGCGCCGACCCGGCAGGCAGCCTGTTCGGCACATTGACGACCACCCAGATCAGCGTGCTGGGCACGCGCGCCATCGCCGCGCTGAGCTCCGACCAGGTGGTGGCGCTGACGACCGCGCAGGCATCGATCCTGACCAGTACCCAGCTGGGCGCATTCAACACCAGCGACATTGCGGCGCTGGAAACCGCCGACCTGGCGGCACTGCGTCCGGCAGCGCTGGCGGCGCTGAACACGCGCCAGGTGGCGGTGTTCAGCAGCGACCAGGTGGCGGCGTTAACCAGCGCCCAACTGGCCACGTTGACGGCGGCGCAATTCTCCGCGCTCAGCGCGGACGGCCTGCTGGGGCTGCACCTGAACGATATCGCGGTGCTCAACACCGGCGTGATTGCCGGCCTGTCGACACGCACCGTGGCGGCGCTCACCACCGACCAGCTGGCCGGCTTCAGCACGCGCCAGATCGCCGCGCTGGGCACCAAGCAATTGAACGCGCTGAGCAGCGACCAGATGCTCAACCTGCGATCGGCGCAGATCGCCGCGCTGAGCTCGGCGCAAGTGGCTGGCTTGTCGCCGAATGAAATTGCCGCCATCAGCACCGACAATCTGGCCGTGCTGAAGCCGGCCGTGATTGCCGCCCTCAACGCCGCACAGCTGGGCGTGCTGGGCAACGATCCTTACGGTAGCGGCGACACCGCCATCTGGGCCCTGAGCACGGCGCAGATCGTGGCGCTGCGCACCGCAGCACTGGCTGGCCTGCGTCCGCAGCAGGCGCAAGCGCTGACCTCCGACCAGGTGGCCGCCCTCACCAGCGCCCAGCTGGCGGCGCTGCCGGACGCCGATATACGGGTGCTGGACCTGGAAGACATCGCCGCGCTGAAAATCACCACCATCAAGGGCTTGTCGTCGTCGCAGCTGGCGGCCCTGACCGCCGACCAGTTCGGCATCCTGTCTACGGCTCAGTTTGCCGTGTTGGGGAGCGCGGCACTGACCGGTCTGACGGCGGCGCAAGCGGTGGCCCTCAGCAGCGATCAGGCCGCCGTGATGACCAGCAGCCAGCTCGCTGCGCTGGCGCCAGGCGCGCTGGCCAGCTTGGCAGGGGAAGAGGTGGCGGTGCTGCAGACGCGCGCCATTGTCGGCCTGAGCTCAGCGCAGATGGGTGTGCTGAGCGCGGGCCAGCTGGCGGCGCTGACCACCGCCCAGGTCTCGGTGCTGAACAGCCGTCAGATCAATGCTCTCGGCGACAGCAAGCTTGCCGCCTTCAGCGGCGACAACCTGGCGGCGCTGAACACGCAAGCGATTGCCGCGCTGAGCAAAGGCGTGCTGTCGCGCCTGAGTGCAGACCAGCTGCAAAGCCTGACCACGCGCCAGATCGTTACGCTGGCCTCGACCCAGATCGCGGCCTTGAACAGCCTGCAGATCAACGCGCTGAACACCGATCAGGTGAGCGTGCTGGGCTCGCGCCAGATCGCCGGCCTGTCGCAGGCCGCACTGACCGCGCTGGACACCGACATCGCCGTGCTGAGCACGCAGGCGGTGGCGGCTCTGACCGGCTCGCAAATCGCCGCGCTGGGGGTCAACCTGGCCGGTGCGGCGGTGAATTTCAATTTGTTGGGCACGGCGCAAATTGCCGCCATCAACACCACCGCGCTGCAATACCTAGGCGGGGCGCAGATCAGGGCTTTTGGCAGCGAGCAGATTGCAGCGCTCAGCCTCAAGCAAGTCAACGCGCTGTCGCCGAGCTTCCTGCACATCCTGAGCGCGGTGCAGATGAGCGGCCTCGGCACGGCACAGGTGGCGGCGCTCAGCACCTTGCAGTTGAGCGGCCTGAGCACCAGCCAATTTGCCACCCTGAATGCCGACCAGGTGCATGCCTTGACTGCGACCCAGTTCGGCAGTTTGTCGGCCGTCGACATCGGCGCGCTTAGCCTCGATGCATTGCCGGCGGTCAGCGTAGCGGCGATGGCCGGCCTGACGGCCGAGCAGTTGAACGTGCTCGGCGGCAAAGGCCTGGGCGTGGCAGTGCTGGGTACAGCACAGATCGCCGCCCTCAGCACCAAGGCCTTCAGCAGCCTGAGCACGCAGCAAATGGTGGCGCTGACGGTGAGCCAGGTCGCGGCCCTGAGCGCCGGCCAGATCGCGGCCTTGCCGCTGACCGTGCTCGGCGCAATGGAAGCGCAGGACATCGCGGCCTTGAAACTGTCGACCGTGGCGGCGCTGAAAACGCAGCAGCTGCTGGCGCTGAAAGGCAGCCAGATCGCGGCCCTCAGCGCGGACCAGGTGGCGGTGCTGGGTAGCGCCCAGCTGACGACCCTGTCGGCGGCGCAAGTGGCTTACCTGTCGCTCGACGACATCGCGGTGATCAGCCCGGTGCTGCTGAACGCGGCGGCCAGGGATGGCAACCTGCTGGCGGCCATGAACACGGCGCAATTGCAGGCGCTGAGCGCAGCGCAAGTGGCCGCGTTGAACTCGGCGGCCGTGGCGCGCCTGCGCCCGGCCTCGCTGGCGGCCCTGGATGTGGAGGACGTCGCCGCGCTCAGCACCGGGGTGATCCGTGCACTGAGCGATGAACAATTGCTGGCGCTGACGGCGCAGCAAGTCTCGGTGTTCACCCTGTCGCAAATGGCGGCGCTGCGGCCGAGCGACAGCGCCAGCCAGTTCACGGCAGCGCAGATGGCGGCCTTCTCCGGCCTGCAACTAGCCGCGCTGAGCACGGCCATGATTGCCGACTTGAGCCAGGCGAATTTGCGGGCGATCGAAGTGGCCGACATCGCCAGCCTCGGCACGCAGCAAATCCGCGCGCTGACGCCGTTCCAGCTGTCGTCGCTGACCAATGCCCAGCTGGCGCAGCTGACCATGGTGCAAACTCATGTGATGAGTTCGGCGCAATACTATGGTTTGACGGCGTCGCAGCAGTCGGTATTCAGCGCCGACCAGAAAGCGGCCATGACCTTCGTCACGCCGCTGGTGCTGGACCTGGATGGCAACGGCGTGCGTACGCTGGGACTGGCCGCTGGCGTGCAGTTCGACCTTGCCGCTAGCGGCAGCAAGCGTACCACCGGCTGGGTTGGTTCAGGCGATGGCTTGCTGGCGCTGGACCGCAATGGCGATGGCGTGATCAACGACGGCAGCGAATTGTTCGGCTCGGCGACTAAGCTGGCCGACGGCAGCACGGCGAAGAATGGCTATGAAGCCTTGGCTGCGCTGGACGAGAATGGCGACGGCAAAATCGATGCGAAGGACTCGCTGTACAGCGCGTTACGCGTATGGATCGATGCGGATGCGGACGGCATCAGCCAGCCGGGTGAGTTGAAGAGCTTGTCCCAACTGCACATCGCCAGCCTGAACCTGGACGTACAGCACAGCGACGCCACCGACCACGGCAACCTGATCGGCCTGACCTCAACCTACACCACGGATGACGGCCAGTTGCACGCCGCAGCGGACGTTTGGTTTGCACAAGGGCCGGGCAGCAGCGCCGGCCAGCTGGCGTCAGCGCTGCAGCAATACAGCGCAGCCACGCCGCTCAGCGGCTCAACGCATACCGACCTGGACAGCTTGCGCCAGAAAGCCTTGCAAGCTTGTGCGCAGCAAGGCGTGCTAGTTGCGCCGCGCTAAACCCGGGGTCAGTTCTGCCAATCGCACACGGGTTCATGTACCAATGGCAGAACTGACCCCGGTTTTTTACAGCGGCTGGAATACGCCGGCGGCTTTGTTCTTTTGGACGTTGTCCCAGGCGAAGATTTTGCCGTTCATGGCGACGTACACGCCCGGCGGCAGGGTCTGCGCTACGCCGGCTGCGAAGCCGAGGTTGAACATGGCGTCGGAGTTGGCGATTTCGTAGGGAATCATGGCGCCGGTCAGCACGATGGTCTTGCCCAGGTTGGCCGGGCCCAGCACTTGCGCGGTCTGCGGCATGGTGTCGGTGCCGTGGATGATGACGATGGCTTTTTCGCTGGCCGCGCTGCACGAGGCCAGGATGCGCTCGCGGTCGGCATCCACCATGTCCAGCGAATCCATCAGCGGCAGCTGCTCCAGCGCCACATCGATAGTCAGGCGGCAGCGCTTGAGCAGGTCCGGCACATGGCTGTCGGCAAAACCGAGGGTGCCGTTTAGTTCGTTGTAGTGTTTGTCGAAGGTGCCGCCGGTGGCGAGGATGCGCAAAGTCATGATGAAAGCTCGGGCTGGAAGAAATGATGTGCATCATAACCTAAACACCGGGACTGGAAACTTGGGCGTACTATGTCTACACTGGTTTCTTTGTTCGTTGGTTGACTATGAAAGCGCTCGCTCCCGGCACCGTTATTTTCCACCGCCACCGTGGCTATGGCGTCATCACGACGGTCAATTTGTTGACCGGCTGGATTTCCGCCCGCTTCGGTAGCGAGTCACGCACGCTCGACCTGAATTTGTCCACCGACGAGGTGCAGTTTGCCGACGGCGAAGCCATCCTGTTCCGCCGCGCCCCGCCCGACCGCATGCCGCATGCGCGCCTGATGGCCGTGGTGCGCGAGCTGCACAAGGCCGGTTATCAAAAACTCTATCTGTATTCTTGGCCGAAACCGTCTGGTCTGCACTGGCGCTGGCATTTGTTCACCGGTCCGCGCGACTGGATGCAGCGGTCGTGGCGCGAGGGCTGGTATGGCTCGGGCGCCGATTACAACAGTAATCCTGTGATGGGCTGGGGCGACTTGCCCGGCGCCAGCACCGAGGAACTGATCCACGCGCTGGCCAAATTCGATCCGCAAGGGCTGGCGCAGGCACTGGGGCGCGATGAGGATCACACGGCCTGGTTTGCCAGCGTGTGCGATGCCTTGCTGCCGGGCTATATGTACAGCCTGGACATGCAGCGTCCCGAAGGCGCCCCGCTGACCGAGATGCCGGCGGTGCCGGTGATCCCGGTGCGCGCCACGCTGGCGCCGTATTCCGGACCAGAGATCGGCTGGCCGCCCGGCTGGGCTGGGCTGTGGAGCAAGGTGCATGTGATGCCGGCCCCGCGCGTCAATTTCACTGGCGTGCCGGAAGTGCCGGCGCAGGCCGACTCCGCCGACGAGGCTGACTAGCCACGCGCCTTGGCGGCGTAAGCCGGATTGTTGATATTGGCCGGCTTGCCGTTGGCAAAGTCCACCACGTTCTGGAAGGCATGGCTGAAATACAACTCGTAGCTATCCTGCTCGACGTAGCCCAAGTGTGGCGTCGCCAGCACGGTCGGTATCTTTAAAATCGGCGAATCTGCTGCTAACGGCTCGGAATTGTAGACATCCAGCGCCGCATGTCCCGGCCGGCCCTTGGTCAGCGCCTGCTCCAGCGCATCCGTCTGTACCAGCTCGGCACGGCTGGTATTCACAAACAGCGCGCTCGGCGGCATGCGCGCCAGGTCTTCAGCGGTAACGATGCCGCGCGTGGCGTCGTTCAGCCGCAAGTGCAGACTCAGCACATCAGCCTGTTCAAAAAACGCTTCGCGCGAAACCGCCGCCGTGCAGCCATCCGCCACCGCCTTGGCGCGACTGGCTTCACTGCCCCAAACCATCACCTGCATGCCGAATGCACGGCCAAAACCGGCCACCATCTGGCCGATTTTGCCATAGCCCCAAATCCCCAGCGTGCGCCCCTTGAGCACAAAGCCCAGCCCGTTCAGCTGCGGGTTGATGGACGCCGTCTGCCATAGCCCATCCCTCAAATTGTTCGCATATGGCACGATCTTGCGCGCAGCCGCCATGATCAGCGCCCAAGTCAGCTCCGCCGGCGCGGTTGGCGAACCGACGCCTTCGGCAATCGCAATCCCCAATTCCGTTGCCGCTGCCACATCCACATGGCCGGCCAGCTTGCCTGTCTGCGAAATGAGCTTCAGATTCGGCAGCTTGGAAAGCAATGCCCGGTTGAAATGGGTGCGCTCGCGTATCAACACCAGCGCATCAAAAGGCGCCAGCCGTATCGCCAACTGGCCAACCCCCCGAGTAGTGCTGTTGAACACTTTTACTTCGTGGTTTGCCAACAACTCAAAGCATTTCAAACTTTGAGTTGCATTCTGGTAATCATCAAGAATTGCGATTTTCATGAAAGATAAACGATGTTTTGGTTAATTTCGTAGGGAAATAACAGCTTACGAGATAAGCCGAATAGCTTACTACTTTACTCGGTCAATTCTCCTACATTTTTGTATGGAACGTCTGTTGAGGGGTGTACAATCGGCCGAAAACCAAGGCCCGACGACCAGATCCGGGCCGCGCACGACCGCCGTACACCCGCCGATCCATTTCGAATGGACCTCTGAGCGCAAGCCATAAGCTGACGACGATCCTGCCACCACAGAATTTTAATTAGCATTGGAGAAGTACCATGAACCAACCTGTAATGGGTGGCGTCGCACCATTGAACGCCCCAGCTTACATCAAACAGCAAAAGCTCATCAATTGGGTCGCCGAGATCGCCGCCCTGACCAAACCAGACCGTATTTATTGGTGCGATGGCTCGCAGGAAGAGTATGACCGTCTGTGCGCTGAAATGGTTGCCGCTGGCACCATGAAAAAGCTGAATCAGGAAAAGCGTCCTAACTCCTACCTGGCTTGCTCGGATCCAACCGACGTCGCTCGGGTGGAAGACCGCACCTTCATTTGCTCGGCCACCAAGGAAGAAGCTGGCCCGACCAATAACTGGATGGACCCGGCCGAAATGCGTGCCACCCTGCATCCACTGTTCGACGGCTGTATGACCGGCCGCACCATGTATGTGGTGCCGTTCTCGATGGGCCCGCTGGGTTCGCCGATCGCCCACATCGGCGTGGAGCTGTCGGACTCGCCATACGTGGCAGTCAATATGCGCACCATGACCCGCATGGGCAAAGCCGTCTACGACGTGCTGGGCACTGACGGCGAATTCGTGCCGTGCGTACACACCGTTGGCGCGCCGCTGAAAGCCGGCCAGAAAGACGTGGCATGGCCATGCAATTCCACCAAGTACATCGTGCATTACCCTGAAACCCGTGAAATTTGGTCCTTCGGTTCCGGCTACGGTGGCAATGCGCTGCTGGGCAAGAAATGCTTCGCACTGCGTATCGCATCGAACATGGGTCATCAGGACGCGCAAGCTGGCGGCACGGGTTGGCTGGCTGAGCACATGCTGATCCTGGGCGTGGAATCGCCAGAAGGCAAGAAACACTACATCGCAGCGGCTTTCCCATCGGCATGCGGCAAAACCAACTTCGCCATGCTGATTCCGCCAACTTCGTTCAAAGGCTGGAAAATCACCACTATCGGCGACGATATTGCATGGATCAAGCCGGGCGCCGACGGCCGTCTGTACGCCATCAACCCGGAAGCCGGCTACTTCGGCGTAGCGCCAGGCACCAACGAAAAGACCAACTACAACTGCATGGCCTCGCTGCGCGAGAACACCATCTTCACCAACGTGGCGCTGACCGATGACGGCGACGTATGGTGGGAAGGCCTGAGCAAGCCGGCTCCGCAGCACCTGATTGACTGGCAAGGCAACGATTGGACGCCGGAATCGACCTCGAAAGCCGCGCACCCGAACGCCCGGTTCACCGTGCCCGCAACCCAAAACCCGGTCATCGACCCAGCCTGGGACGATCCAGCAGGTGTGCCAATCTCGGCCTTCATCTTCGGCGGCCGCCGTTCCACCACCGTGCCGCTGGTCACCGAAGCCCGTAACTGGGTAGAAGGCGTCTACATGGCCGCGACCATGGGTTCGGAAACCACCGCCGCTGCTGCCGGCCAGATGGGCATCGTGCGCCGCGACCCGTTCGCCATGCTGCCGTTCATCGGCTACAACATGAGTGACTACTTCCAGCACTGGTTGAGCCTGGGCGAGAAAGTTGGCAAGATCGAAGGCGCCGAGCTGCCGAAGATCTACTGCGTCAACTGGTTCCGTACCGACGAGCAAGGTCATTTCGTCTGGCCTGGCTTCGGCGACAATATGCGCGTGCTGAAATGGATGCTGGAACGCATCGAAGGCACGGCCGGCGGTATCGAAAACATCTTCGGTACCACCCCGCGCTTCGGTGATCTGAACTGGGACGGCATTCCATTCTCGCCGGAAGAGTTCGAAACCATCACCTCGATCGACAAGGATGCATGGCGCGAAGAATTGAAGCTGCACGAAGAATTGTTCAGCAAGCTGGCCTACCACCTGCCTGAAGAACTGAAGGCAGTGAAAGCCGACCTCGAGAAGCGCCTGGCGCGATAAGCCGGCCGGAGGAGACAGCAACGGCGCGTAGCGGTCAAACGCTGCGCGCCGTTTTTTTTATTTGTAATTTCGCACGGGTGTGCTAAAGTTCTGCACATGGATACGTTGACTGCAAAAAGCGAGGCTACTTACGCCACCATCATCGAGGCTGCGCTGGAGATGGCGGCGGCGGAAGGCATCGGCAAATTGTCGCTGGGCGAGCTGGCCAAGCGCACTGGCATCAGTAAAAGCGGAGTATTTTCCCGCGTCGGTTCGCTGGAGGCTTTGCAGTCGGCAGTATTAGATGAATATGACCGGCGCTTTTCGGCTGAGATATTTCTGCCGTCGCTGCAATTTCCAAAAGGTTTGCCGCGGTTAATTGAACAGATTAATGCCTGGTCGCGCCGCACGGCGAATGAAGGCTTGCGTAACTCCTGCTTATACAGTGCCGGTGCTTTTGAATATGACGATTTAAATGGCCCGCTGCGGGACCGTTTGCAGCAAGGTGTGGAAGCGTGGCGTGCATCATTGCGTAAAACAATTTTACAGGCAATGGAATTAGGCCAATTGCGTCCAGATACTGATCCCGGCCAGTTGGTGTACGAGATTTACAGTTTAATTATCGGGTTAATTCACGATACCCGTTTCTTGCGTGAAGAGCTTTCCGGTCGCTACATGCAAAAGGCTTTTGAACGTTTAATCGCATCGTACAAGGTTTTTTGATTTATTTAATAAAATTTCGCACGCACGTGCGAAAACGGAGAAGAAAATGCTAGCCTTAATATTGATCGTGCCTGTGGCCGCTTATCTGGTTACACGCAGCAAGCTCTGGAGCCTGCTGCGCTCGCTTCCCGCCTCGAATGAGGATCTGACCTACTACTGAGGCGCGTCATGCCGGAATTTGGCCTTTACATGCTAATTCTTGGCATAACTTAGCGGGGATATTGCGCTTCCACGCCCAAAACAGCCTTCGGTTCGAGGTAGCTGTCCAGTCCGTACGGGCCAAACTCCCGACCGATACCGGATTGCTTGAAGCCGCCAAAGGGAGCTACCAGGTCGTCGTGAATGCCATTAATATGCACCCGGCCGGCGAGTAACTCACGGGCGATCCGGTTGGCGCGATCAAGATTAGTGGAGCTGATATACGCTTGCAAACCATATGGCGTATCGTTGGCAATCTGAATCGCTTCTTCCTCGGTTTTATACGTGATGATCGAAAGCACCGGTCCGAATATCTCTTCACGCGCAATCGTCATATCGTTGGTGACGTTAATAAATACTGTCGGCTTCACGAAATAACCAGACTCCAATCCGAATGGTTTTCCAATCCCACCGGCCAGCAATTCCGCACCTTCATCCATTCCAATTTGAATATATTTCTGCACGCGTTCAAATTGTTTTTGATTAACCAGCGGGCCGATAGAAACTTCAGCGCGGTGTGGATCGCCCACGACGATCGATTCCACGGCAGCTTTGGCCAATTGTTTTACCAATGCCAGTTTATGCTCCGGCACCAGCAGGCGCGAACCGACAATACAAGCCTGACCATTATTCATAAATGCTGCTTGAATCGCGGTTGGAATGGCTTTTTCAAAATCTGCATCGTCGAGAATAACATTGGCGCTTTTGCCGCCTAATTCCAGCGTTATCCGTTTCATGGTATCGACGCCGAGGCGGGCGATACTCTTGCCGACTGGGGTGGAGCCGGTGAATGAAATTTTGTTAATGTCCTGATGCGTGCTCAGCGCCGCTCCCACCACCTCACCGCGGCCGTTGACGATGTTTACCACGCCCGGCGGCAACTGTGCCGCATGGAAACATTCGGTCAGAATCTGGTTTTGGCGCGCGCTCAGCTCGCTCGGTTTGACCACCACCGTGCAGCCGGCCGCAATCGCGGTGGCGACTTTGTTGGCGATAAACCAGGCGCTGGAATTCCACGGCGTGATGATGCCGACCACGCCCACTGGCTCCAGCACCACCGTGGCTGTGTTCACGGTTTTCACAAACGCATGCGCATCCATTACCTTTTTAACATCTAAAAACATCTTGGCCGTGTAGCGCGAGCGGCCTATGCTGGTAGGCAATGGGCCGCCGTATTCGTCGACCAATGCGGCAGCCGCGTCGTCGGCGCGGGCCAGCACCGCGTCATGCAAACGTTGCAAGATTGCGCCGCGCTCAGCCAGGCTGCTGCGCGAGAACGCCGGGAAGGCGGCTTTGGCGGCGGCGACTGCGCGTTGGACGTCTTCGGCGTCGCCGAGGCGCACCTGGCCGTCGCGCTGGCCGGTGGTTGGATTGATCAGGTCGAACATCTCCTCGCCGTGCGGGGTGACGAACTGGCCATTGATGTAGATGTGCTCGATGGTGTGCATGACAGGCTCCTTGGTAGGTTGATGGAGCCATTCTAGAAATCGGCGCGCCGGCGCATCAGTGCGATTCCTGCCGCAGAGTTGCCTGATTCTGCAATCCATGCCGAAGTTTTAGCATTTCGTCACATTTCCGCCGCGCCTTGCGTTGCGCGGCGCTACAGTGCAGCCTCAACATTTTTATAACGATAGGCCATCATGACAACGACTACCCGTATCGGCGCTGCTAGCGCCTTGTTGTTCACCCTGATCCTGGGCGTGGCCCATGCCGACACCGCCGCTCCCGACCTGGAAGCGCGCCGTGCGACCCTGAACCAGCTGATTAAAGAGCAGTGGGACTACACAATGCGCAGCAGCCCGGAATGGGCCTCGCTGCTGGGCGATAAGCGCTACAACGACCAATGGTCCGACTTCTCGCAAGCCGGCATCGACGCCGACATCAAGGCCAGCGCCGATTTCCTCAAGCGCTTCGAAGCGGTGGACACCACCGGCTTCCCGCTGCAGGAGCAGCTGAACCGGGAATTGATGCTGCGCCAGCTGCACCAGAGCGTGGACGGCGCTCGCTTCAAGGAATGGGAGATGCCGCTGGCGCAGAACTCCGGCGTGCACCTCGACACCCCGCAAATCGTGCCGCTGCTGCCATTTGAAACGGTGAAGGATTACGAGGACTACATCAAGCGCCTGCACACGCTGCCGAAACTGTTCGACCAGACCCGCGTGCAAATGGAAAACGGCGTCAAGGACAAGCTGATGCCGCCGCAGTTCCTGATTCCGAAAATCGTCAAACAGTGCGACGACGTGGCGGCGATGAAACCGGCCGATTCGCCATTCGCCGAGCCGCTTAAACGCTTCCCGAAAGACTTCTCGGCGGCCGACAAGGCGCGCCTGAGCAAGGAGATCCTGGCGGCAGTCAAGAACGACGTCAATCCGGCCTACAAAAAACTGGCCGTCTACGCCAAGACCAAGTACCAGCCTTACGGCCGCAAGGACGTGGGTATGTGGTCGCTGCCGGATGGCGGTGCGCGCTACACCTTTAAGGTCAAGTCGTCCACCACCACCGACATGACGCCGGAGCAGATCCACCAACTGGGCCTGTCTGAAGTGGCGCGCATCGAAGTCCAGATGCTGGAGACTGCGAAAAAGCTGGGCTACAGCGACCTGAAATCGTTCAACAAAGCGGTGGCCGACAACCCGGCGCTGCATCCGAAATCACGCCAGGAGATCCTCGATCTCTATCAGAAGTACACCGACCAGATGTACCCGCAGCTGCCGAACCAATTCGGCGTGCTGCCGAAGAATAAGCTGGAGATCAAGCCGGTCGAAGAATTCGCCGAGAAGGGCGCGTCCGGTGCGGCTTACATGCCAGGTTCCGCAGATGGCAAGCGCCCTGGCCGCGTGCAGGTGAATACTGGCGACTTCGAACACCGCTCCACCATCAGCATCGAAACCACCGCGCTGCATGAAGGCGTGCCGGGTCACCACATGCAGCTGACCATCGCGCAGGAGATCCAGGGCCTGCCGGACTTCCGCCAGCAAGGCGGCTACACGGCGTATGTGGAAGGCTGGGCGCTGTACTCGGAACGCCTCGGCGAGGAGCTGGGCTTCTACAAAGACCCATACAGTTACTACGGCCATTTGCAGGATGAGATGCTGCGCGCGATCCGCCTGGTGGTGGATACCGGCCTGCATTACAAGAAGTGGAACCGCCAGCAGGTAGTGGACTTCTTCCACGATCACTCGGGCACCGAAGAAGTAGAAGTGCAGAGCGAGACTGACCGCTACATCGTCTGGCCTGGCCAGGCGCTGGGCTACAAGATCGGCCAGCTGAAGATTCTCGAACTGCGTGACTACGCCCGCAAGGAACTGGGCGCCGGCTTCGACATCCGCAAATTCCACGACCAGGTATTAGGCGCAGGCGCGTTGCCGATGGACGTGCTGGAGACGCATATCAAGGATTGGGTGGCGTCGGAGAAGAAGCGCGTCGCAAGTCAATCTTCGTAATCCACCAGGCCTTGTTTTGGAAAGTGAAGTCGAGGGCGTTGACTGCAACGGCCTTGCCTTCACTGGCCGTGACTTCGCCCGGTTTGGGTAGCACGGCCGTGCCGGCGCCGCTATCGGCCAGAGCACCCAGCGCCTGCAACAGGCGCTGATCGTCGCGCTTCATGGCGGCGCATGCGCCGTACTGGTCGCACACCTGCACCGGGAAGGCAATGAAGCGCACCGCGCGGTCCAGCATGTCCTCATTCCCCAAATAGTTGAACACCCAGCCTGCCGCATCGGACAGGTCGCGTGCGCGCGCCAGTACAGCTTCGTTTTCGCGCTGGAGTTCCTGCCGCATTGAACGTCCATCGGCGTACAGCATGTCATCCACGCGCCAGCCGCTGTCTTCTTGCACCAGCACGTAGCGGATGTGGCGATCGTACGCGGAGCCCATGTCCGGATAGATGTTGAAACTGGCTTCCACCGTGTTCTCGCCCGAACGCACCACGTTGAAATGCGAACGCTCGAAGTCCAGCGTCGGCGATACTTCCTGCGTATCGAGGAACACGTCGCCATCGGCGCCATAGCCGCAGATATCGTCGCCGCGCGACAAGCTGTCGCACAGCTGCAGGTTGGCATCGACCAGCGCTTCCAGTTCGGTGGAATAGAAGGAACCAGCCGGCAGCTGGCTCGCTTGCCGCGTCTCCGGCCGCGCCAGATGATCTTTGTAGAAGCTGGTGATCAACTCCAGCTGCTGCTGTTTCTCCGACCACGACTTATCCGCCATCAGTGCGGCGATGGCCAGCACGAACAGTACGATACCCAATGGCAGCAAGCGTTTCTTCTCGATTTTCATGGTGGCGTGGGTCGAAGTTTTTTGATGTCCTGCATCGGCGGTGCGCCGAACAGGCGGCGGTATTCGCGGCTGAATTGCGAGGCGCTTTCGTAGCCAACTTGGTAGGCGGCCGTGGTGGCGTCTATCTCGCCGCCCAGCAGCAGGGCGCGCGCTTGCTGCAGCCGCAACTGCTTTTGATACTGCATCGGCCCCATCGTGGTCACCGCCTTGAAACGGTGGTGCAGGCTGGAGACGCTCATGTTGGTGGCGTGCGCAAGGTCTTCTACTTTCACCGTCTGGTCGTAGCGTTCCTTGAGCCAAGCGATGGCTTTGCTGATGCCGCGGTCCTGCTGGTCGAGCACAATGTTCTGGTACAGCTGGCGGCCATAGGCGCCGGTCAGCATGCGGTAGATGATTTCGCGTTTCAGGCCGACAGCGAGGAAGGCTGCTTCCGCCGGCGGCGCCTGTAGCAAGCGCACCAGCTGGTATAAGGTCTCCTGCAAAGCGTCGTCAGTCTGGCCGACATAGTCGCCGCGCACCGGCTCTTGAGTATCGATGGCGACTTGCGCCTCCATCACAATGGCCGCGATTTCTTGCGGATCGAGTTCGATGTTGAGCAGCAGGTAGGGCTTGTCGGCGGTGGCGCGGACGATGTGGCCGGAGGCTGGCATGTCGACCGATACCACAAGATATTCACCGGGGCCGTAGTCGAGCACTTCGTCGGCGAGGTGCACGCGCTTGTGGCCTTGCAGGATCACGCAGCACGAAGGTTTGAGCACGCCCTTGGTCACGGGCGTGGGATGGGAAGAACGCAGCAGCGACAGGAAGGGGATACTCGTTCCCACCCGCTGCTCGTCCAGCGCATGCTGCTGGACGATATCGATCATGTGATCGATGTGGGTGAGGGCGCGCATTATTCCGCTATCCCGCTTCATGATTACTTCAGCAGCGGCACCAGGTATTTGCCGGTGACGCTGGCCGCGTTAGCCGCCACTTCCTCCGGCGAGCCGCTGGCGATGATCTTGCCGCCGCCAGCACCGCCTTCCGGACCCAGGTCGACGATCCAGTCGGCAGTCTTGATCACATCGAGATTGTGCTCAATGATGACCAGCGTGTTGCCTTGGTCGCGCAGGCGGTGGATCACTTTCAGCAGCAGGTCGATATCGTGGAAGTGCAGACCGGTAGTCGGCTCGTCCAGGATGTACAGCGTGCGGCCGGTGTCGCGCTTGGACAGTTCCAGCGACAGCTTGACGCGCTGCGCCTCGCCGCCCGACAGCGTAGTCGCGCTCTGACCCAGCTTGATGTAGCCGAGGCCCACGTCTAACAGCGTATGCAGCTTGCGTGCGATCAGCGGCACCGGCTTGAAGAACTCGTGCGCGTCTTCCACCGTCATGTCGAGGATCTCGGTGATGTTCTTGCCCTTGTACTGCACTTCCAGCGTCTCGCGGTTATAGCGCTTGCCGTGGCAAACGTCGCACGGCACGTAGACGTCCGGCAGGAAGTGCATCTCGACCTTGATCACGCCATCGCCCTGGCAAGCCTCGCAGCGGCCGCCCTTGACGTTGAACGAGAATCGGCCGGCACTGTAGCCGCGCTCTTTCGCGGTTGGCACGGTGGCAAACAAATCGCGGATCGGCGTGAACAAACCGGTGTAGGTCGCAGGATTCGAACGCGGCGTGCGGCCGATCGGCGCCTGGTCGACTGAAATCACCTTGTCGAAGTGTTCCAGGCCGCTGATGGTGTCGTGCGGCGCAGGCTCGGTCTGCGATCCATACAGGTGGCGCGACAGGGCCGGGTACAGCGTGTCGTTAATCAGTGTCGATTTGCCGGAACCGGAAACGCCGGTCACGCAGGTCATCAGGCCGACCGGCAGCTTGAGGTTGACCTTCTTCAGGTTATTGCCGGTGGCGCCGGTGATCACCAGCTGCTTGTCCGGATCGGCCACGTGGCGCTTCTTCGGCACTTCGATTTTCAGCGAGCCGTTGAGGTACTGCGCGGTCAGCGATTTTTTATTCTTCAGGATGTCCTTCAGCGAGCCGGCCGCGATCACGTCGCCGCCATGCACACCCGCGCCCTGGCCCATGTCGACGATGTAGTCGGCGGTGCGGATCGCGTCTTCATCGTGCTCCACGACCAGCACGCTGTTGCCGATATCGCGCAGGTGCTTCAGTGTTTCGATCAGGCGGTCGTTGTCGCGCTGGTGCAGGCCGATCGACGGTTCATCCAGCACGTACATCACGCCGGTCAGGCCGGAGCCGATTTGCGAGGCCAAACGGATACGCTGCGCTTCGCCGCCGGACAAGGTGTCGGCGCTGCGGTCCAGCGACAGGTAATCAAGACCGACGTTGTTCAGGAACTGCAGGCGCGAGATGATCTCTTTCACCACGCGGTCGGCGATTTCTTTTTTCGCGCCTTTGAGTTTCAGTTGCTCGAAGAAGGACAGCGTCTCGCGCAGCGGCTTCTCGGCGATCTCGTAGATAGCGCGTTCCTGCTTGCCGCTGCCGACCTTCACGTAACGCGCTTCCACGCGCAGGCGCGCGCCTTCGCACGACGGGCACTTCTTCTCGTTGATGAACTTCGCCAGTTCCTCTTTCACCGCCATCGAATCGGTTTCGCGGTAGCGGCGCGCGAGGTTGGTGACCACGCCTTCAAACGCGTGCTCCTTGACCACCGTGCGGCCGCGCTCATTGATGTAGGTGAACGGGATGTTAGTTTTGCCCGAGCCGTGCAGGATCACTTCCTGCGATGCCTTTGGCAGCTGTTCGAACGGCAGGTCCAGGTCGAATTCGTAGAAGGCCGCCAGGTTGGACAGCATCTGGAAGTAGAACTGGTTGCGGCGATCCCACCCCTTCACTGCGCCGGAGGCCAGCGACAGGTTAGGGAAGGCGACGATGCGCTTCGGATCGAAGAACTCAATGTGACCGAGGCCGTCGCACTCCGGGCAGGCGCCCATCGGGTTATTGAACGAGAACAGGCGCGGCTCCAGCTCTTGCAGCGAATAGCCGCAGGTGTTGCAGGCGAACTTGTTGGAGTAGACGTGCTGTGTGCCGCTATCCATCTCGTACGCGACGGCGCGGCCATCGGCCAGGCGCAGCGCGGTTTCAAAGCTCTCGGCCAGGCGCTGTTTGATCTCGGCGTTGACTTTGACGCGGTCGATCACCACGTCGATGGTGTGCTTCTCGGTTTTCTTCAGTTTCGGCAGATCTTCTACTTCGTAGATTTTGGCGTCATGCGTGCCGCTTTGTACGCGGAAGCGCACGAAGCCCTGCGCCTGCATCGCCTCGAACAGATCGACGTGCTCGCCCTTGCGGTTGGCCACGACTGGCGCGAGGATCATCAGCTTGGTGTCCTGCGGCAGGGCCAGCACGGCGTCCACCATCTGCGACACCGTTTGCGCTGCCAGCGCCTGGTCCGGGTGGTTGATGCAGTAAGGCGTGCCGACGCGCGCGTACAGCAGACGCAGATAATCGTGGATTTCGGTCACGGTGCCGACGGTCGAACGCGGGTTGTGCGAAGTGGCTTTCTGCTCGATCGAGATGGCCGGCGACAGGCCTTCGATCAGGTCCACATCCGGCTTCTCCATCAGTTGCAGGAACTGGCGCGCGTAGGCCGACAGCGATTCCACATAGCGGCGCTGGCCTTCCGCATACAGCGTGTCAAACGCCAGCGACGATTTGCCGGAGCCGGACAAGCCGGTAATCACGATCAGCTTGTTGCGCGGCAGATCGAGATTGATGTTTTTCAGGTTGTGCGTGCGTGCGCCGCGGATGCGGATCTGTTCCATGGATTTGGCCTTTAGAGTCAACCCGTTACTATAGCCGGGTTTGGATATATGCGCCGACCTTGCGCCAGATCATGATGTGCAAGGTATGACACTGTATATAATACCAGTATTTTCTTGCGCCGTTTCAACTTGGCGTGGACTATAATTCCTTGTTTAGCATTTCGCAAACCGCCGTACAGATGGCGGAGGTCGTTACTCAGGAGTCTTATTCATATGGCATCAGTCAACAAAGTTATCATCGTCGGCAATCTGGGTCGCGATCCGGAAATTCGCTACATGCCTAGCGGTGATGCGATCGCCAACATTGCTGTGGCGACATCGTACAAATCGAAAGACCGCAACACCGGCGAGCAGAAAGAGCTGACCGAGTGGCACCGTATTTCCTTCTTCGGCCGTCTGGCTGAAATCGTTGGCCAGTATCTGAAAAAAGGTTCGTCGGTCTACGTCGAAGGCCGCCTGCAGACCCGCAAGTACACCGACAAAGACGGCGTCGAGAAATACGCCACCGACATCATCGCTGAAAACATGCAAATGCTGGGCGGTCGCGCTGGCATGGGCGGCGACAACATGGATGACGGCGCCAGC
The DNA here is from genome assembly GCF_009857445.1 of Duganella flavida. Taxonomy (GTDB): domain Bacteria; phylum Pseudomonadota; class Gammaproteobacteria; order Burkholderiales; family Burkholderiaceae_D; genus Rugamonas; species Rugamonas flavida. Next base: position 17,820 of record NZ_WWCN01000026.1, on the reverse strand, counting down.
TACGGCGGCGGCGGCGGTGGCTACGAAGCCCCACCACAGCGCCAGGCTCCAGCCCCGCGTCCACAAATGGCGGCACCGGCACCAGCACCACGTCCGGCACCACGTCCAGCGCCGAACTTCTCGGACATGGATGACGACATTCCATTTTGAGATCTAGTTAGACATTAGAAGTAAACTACGCCTTGCAAATTATTGATTTGCAAGGCGTTTTTTCTTATTGTTCGTCTTCGTTAAGCGCTCACTCAAACGCGCCAATGCGCCTTCCTGCATGGTTGGATCGCGGCCGAAAACCTCTGCGATGAAGTCCATGAACACAACGGCACGCCGAGGCAACAGGCGATGCGTTGAATAAATGATGTTAATCGGTACGGCTGGCGGATAGTGCTCCGCCATCAGCATCTTCACGCTGCCATCAAGTATTTCGCGTTCAAACATCCACTGTGGTCCGTAGCCGATACCCAGTCCGTCCATGACGGCACGGTACACGCCGTCAAGCGTATTTGAGCGAAAACTGCCGTGTACTGGCACTTCGCCTTCACGGAAACGCCAGCTGATGCCGGAGTTCATCAAGGTGTAGACGATGCAGTTATGCTGGTGCAGGTCGGCCGGCGTCTGTGGCGCCGCGCGCCGCGCCAGATAGGCGTTACTGGCGACGCAGACGCGCTCGGACATGCCGATGCGCCGCGCCCGCAGCGCGCTGTCCTCCAGTGTGCCGATCCGTATTGCCAGATCGACGCCTCCCTCCACCAGATCGATATAACGGTCGCTAAGTTGCAGGTCCAGTTCAATGCTGGGATAGCGGCCCAGCAACGCGCCTATGTGCGGCAACAAATGCTCGCGGCCCAGCAAGGTTGAACAACTGACCCGCAGCAGTCCGCCTGGCTTGCCCTCGCCGCGCGCATTGGCATCCGCTTCCTCGGCCGCATCCAGTACGCGGCGCACCTCGGCGTAATAGCGCTCGCCCTCCGGCGTAGGCGTCAGCTTGCGAGTGGAGCGGTGCAGCAAGCGCGTGCCCAAATGCTGTTCCAGCGCCGCGATGTTGCGGCTGATGTTGGGCTGGCCCGTACTCAGCTCGCGCGCGACCGCGGAAAAACTGCCGGTTTCCACCGCACGCACATAGCAATGCATCAAAAGAAAACGGTCCATTAAATCACTCCAAAATGCGCTAATTCATGCTTTTGAGGAATGAGTATTATACGACGCGATGGACTTATCAATCCCTGCCGAGGTCTTGATACTGCTGGTCATGGTGCAGCGGAAAACCGGCTCGCCAGTTTTATCAATTTATTCAACAGGAGCCACAACATGGGCAAGCTTCAACTGGAAGGTAAAATCGCAGTCATTACGGGGGGCAGCAGCGGCATCGGTTTGGCAACCGCGCAGCGTTTCGTTGCGGAAGGCGCGTATGTCTTCATCACCGGCCGCCGTCAGACCGAGCTGGACAAGGCCGTCGAGCTGATCGGATCCAACGTGACCGCTGTGCAGGGCGATGTCAGCAATCTGGCTGACCTGGACCACTTGTACGCCACGATCAAGGCCAGCAAAGGACTGGTGGACGTTCTGGTGGCAAACTCGGGCGTGGTTGATCCGACCGGCATTGCCGACGTCACAAACGAGCACTACGACAAGACCTTCGATATCAATGCCAAGGGCTTGCTGTTCACGGTGCAAAAAGCTTTGCCATTGATGGGCAAAGGCGGCTCCATTGTGCTGACAGCGTCGATTGCCTCGGTCAAGGGAATGCCGGGCTATGGCACCTACAGCGCCAGCAAGGCAGCGGTGCGCTCGTTTGCACGGACCTGGACGGTGGAACTGAAGGAACGTGGCATCCGCGTCAACACGCTGAGTCCCGGCCCGGTCGACACGCCGATCATCGACAGCCAGGCCAGCGACAAGGCCGGCGCCGATCAGTTGCGCAGCCTGTTCTCGACCATGATCCCGCTCGGCCGCATGGGGCGTCCAGAAGAAGTCGCCGCTGCTGCCTTGTTCCTCGCGTCGGATGAGAGCAGCTTCGTTGCCGGCATCGATCTCAGCGTGGATGGCGGCATGGCGCAAGTGTAATCCGCACCATCAACTGGAGTGGCCGCACGGGCCACTCCTCCTATCCAACAGGAGCATCATTATCGTGTTTTACTTGACACATTTCGATATTTAGCTAATTATCACATCATGAGCCAAGTATTCAAAGCCCTGTCCGATCCGACCCGTCGCCGGGTGTTGCAACTGCTGCGCGCAGGGCCGATGAGTGCGGGCGAGCTCAGTGATCAGTTCAACGTTTCCAAGCCGACCATGTCGGCGCATTTCGCCATCCTGAAAGAGGCCGACTTGGTGCACGCCGAGAAGGCCGGCAAGTCCGTGATGTATCACCTGAAGCTGACGGTGCTGGAAGACGCGCTGCTGGGCTTCGTCCAATCGTTTGCTGAAAAGGAGTAACCGCGATGAACAAGGAAGTCGTAGGCAGCCTCGGCTGGGGCGTTGGCATTCTGGTGGTGGCGCTGTGCGGCCGGTACGCGCGTGAACACGGCTATCTGGACCCCGACACGGTGACGCGGCTGGTCACCAGCATGATCGGCCTGATGGTGGCCTGGTTCGGCAACCGCATGCCCAAGGCTTTTGTGCCGTACGCATGGGCGCGCAAGGTGCGGCGCGTGGGTGGTTGGTCGATGGCGTTGAGCGGTTTGATCTACGCCGGCTTATGGGCTTTCGCGCCCATCCCGGTGGCGGTGACGGGCGGTTGTGCCGCCATCATCACCGGCATCGCGCTGACGATAGGCTATTGCTTCCTGCTGCGCACCAAGGCCAACGCTGCTTAAGCACCGGGCGTGGGCATGGCCTGCTCTACCGTCACCCGCGCCCGCGCGAAAGCCTGGCGCAGGACGTTGAGGTCGCCGATATGGTTGGCCAGCAGTAGCACCAGTTGCGCGTCCAGCATTTTGCTCTGGGCTTCGTCGAGGTCGTGGTGCGAGTCGGTCAGCATGTCGTAGAAATCGTCGAAGTCGTCGAGATTCTGGTGCAGATAAAGTTGGGTATTCATGCGCCGCCTCATGCGGTCAGGAAGCGGCCGGTGCACAGGGCGTACAGCGTGCGCAGGGCCAGGCCGAGAATCGCCACGGTCAGCAGCACCAGCAGCAGGAAGGCGATTAGGCCCAGCACCACGCCGCCCACCGCATCGGCGTAGATCAGCGCGGAGTTGGCCAGCGCTGCCAGCGGAAAGCCGATCGCCCACCACGCCGGCGAGAACGGCGCCGGTTGTGTCGCCAGCCGCCACGCGACAATCACGAACAGGAACAGCCCGAAGTAGAACAGCAGCGCTGCAAACATATCCACTTTTTGTACCAGGTTGACGTAGGCGATGAAGCCCACCGCAAACGGCGCCACCAGGATCATCTTGGATGGCCGCATCGGCGCAGCCAATGGTTCGTGATGAATCAGGCGCGAGAAAATCAGCACAAAAAACACAATGGCACTGACGCCGCCGACCGCTGCCGCCAGCAGGTTGACCTCATGCGTCCATTCGGTTTTCAGCGCGCCGCCGGTGACCACGATATCGAGGCTGCCGACACCGGCAATCAGCCAGGCCGGCACCACGCTGGCCGGCGCCGCGCTGCCGTTGAGCAGGCGCGAAATCATGATCACGCTGAGCGCCAGCGTGGTCACCGTGCCGATGCTCCACACCACCAGCTGCGCGGTCGCGTTATAGCTGCCGATCACGCTCGACAGCAGCAAGATGCTGATGCCCACCGTGCCAAAGAAACTGCCGATTACCGGGTGTGTAAATTCCTGCCGCACCAGTTCCGGGTAGCGCAGCAGCTTGCCCAGATAGGACAAGGCCAGCAGCGCAAACAACGCCAGCGCAGCGAGGCCTATGCCGTTCGATACTGCGATGTCGGCGCCATAATATTTGCTGGCCAGCCGCCATGCGAGCGCCAGGCCGGCCACGCTCATGACTGATCCGAACAGGCTGACCGGCAGGTAGCGGGCCGAAGGGAGGGCAGATTCCATGATGATTCCTTTGAAGGTCGATGCAGGAATTCTGCCGCAGTAGTTTGCTGCCGTGCGCGGCGTGACCCAAAACCGCTACTGCTTGTCCCGAAACCGCTCGCGGTACTGTTTCGGCGTGGTGTGCAGCTGGCGCGAGAAGATCATGCGCATCCGCGTGGCGTTGTGAAAGCCGCAGCGGAAGGCCACGGTTTTCAGGGGGACATCGGTTTCTTCCAGCAGCTTGCGGGCAAAATCAATCCGCACCTGATCGACAAACACCGACGGCGTCACCTGTGCATGCTTGGCAAACGCACGTGAAAAAGTGCGGCGGCTGATGCCGACCGCGTCGGCAATCTCTTCGATGCTGAGGTCGTCGCTGATGTGGTCGGTCACGTATTTCAGCACGCGCGCCACCAGCGAGTCTTCATCCGGGCCCACCGCCAGGTAGGGACTATATTGCGACTGGCCGCCATCGCGGCGGATGTAGACGATCAGCTGCTTGGCCACCTTCATCGCCAGGTCATGGCCCCAGTCCTCGGCAATCAGCGCCAGGCACAGGTCGATGCCGGCGGTGACGCCGCCGCAGGTGAACAGGTTGCCGTCGCGGACGAAGATTTTGTCGGGCCGCACATGCGTGCCGGGGAACTGCTCGGACAGGCGTTGCGCATGGTCCCAGTGGGTGGTGATTTCACGGCCAACCAGCAAGCCGGCGTGACCGAGCAGGAACACGCCATTGCAGACTGCGCCAACGCGGCGCGCGCCATATGCGCGCTGGCTGAGCCATTGGGAGAAGGCCGGTTCCGGCCGGTACTCCGGATAGCGCGGGCCGCCGGCTACCAGCAGCAGTTCGCCGTCGACCGCGTAGTTCAGATAATCGTGGTGCACCTTGAATTCCATGCCGCTGGAGCACATCACGCCGTCAGCGCGTCCGCCGACCAGCGTGATCTCGTAGTGATCCTGCTTGGGCAGGAAGCGGTTGGCTTCCGCGAACACGTCGAGGGGGCCGGCCACGTCCAGCGCCTGCACCCCATCCAGTACCACCAAGGTGAGCTTCATTGTTTGCCTGTCTCTGTATCTCAGGGCAACAAAGTAGCATACTCAGCGTGCTTGCAGTAGCGCCACCTGACGCTCGGCCAGCAGCGGCACGGCGCAGCCCACGACCAGCGACTGGTAGTGCGCGGACTGGCGGTGGGCTTCCAGTGCGGCTTCGCCGGCGTAGTGCTCCAGCAGTAGTAACTGGTGCGGCTGGTCGACGCCCCGGTAGACCTCGTAGCCGAGGCAGCCCGGTTCGGCCAGGGTCTGCGGCCGCATTTCCGCCAGGATGGCCAGCACGTCGCCCAGCTTGCCTTCAGCCGGGCGCCAGCGTGCCACCACGGTGATTACATCAGCGGCGGCGCTCATGCTGCTTCCCCTTGCAGCGCCTTGACGATTTCTTTTGCCAGCGGGCCGCCCGAGGCCGGGTTCTGGCCGGTCATCAAACGGCCGTCGACCACCACTTTTTCCTGCCACACATCGGCCGAGGCATACTCGGCGCCTTCAGCGCGCAGCGCGGTTTCCAGTGCGAACGGCACGTCGGCCTGGGCGTAGCCGGCTTCTTCGTCATTGGAGAAGGAGGTCAGCTTGCGGCCATGCACCAGCGGCGTGCCGTCTTCCAGTTTGACGCCGAGGAAGGCGGCCGGGCCATGGCAGACGGCGGCCACAATCTTGCCCGCTTCCCATGCCGCCAGCACGGCGCGCTTCACATCAGGATCAACCGCGATGTCCACCATCGGGCCCAGGCCGCCGGGGAAGAAAATGGCGTCGTAGTCGCGCACATCCACTTCCGACAGCTTGCGGCTGTGGTTCAGGCGGCGCAGCGCGGCGCTGTTGCGGAACGCCAGCTGGGCTGGGTCGTTGGCGTCGTAGCCATCTTCCGGAATCGCGCCACCCAGCGGCGAGGCGTATTCCACCGCGATGCCGGCGTGGTCGAACACTTCAACCGGGTGGGCGACTTCAGGGAAGAAATAGCCGGTGGCGCGTTTGTTTGGGCCGATCTCGGCTGCGTTTGTCAAAATAAACAGTACATGTTTGGTGTTCATGGCTAGCTCCTGATTTTTGAGTGGGCCCTTTCGTACCGGGCATGTGCTCAATATAGGCCGTTAAATCGCACACCAGTAGATGCTGCTAACATGACTCAATGTCAAACAAATTAATACAATCATGAGCGATCCGTCTCCCATCCTCGATGAACTGCGCGCGATGGCGGTGTTTGCCACCGTGGTACGCAGCGGCAGTTTCGCCGCCGCCGCCCGCGCGCTGGGCCTGACGCGTGCCGTGGTCAGCCACCACATCCGCGCCCTGGAAGCCAAGCTGGGCGTGCCGCTGGCCCAGCGCAGCACGCGCAGCTTCAGCCTGACGCCGGCCGGCGAAGCTTTCCGCGTGCACTGCGAGCGCTTGCTGGACGAGGCCAACGACGGCATACGCGGCATGGAGCTGCTGCGCGCCGAGCCGCGCGGCGAAGTGCGCATCACTTGCTCGCACCACTTCGGCAGCAAGCGCATCATGCCGGCACTGCTGGCGTTCCGCCGCCGCTACCCGGCCATTCGCCTGCACGTGGCGATGAATGACGCCAATGTCGACCTGGTGCAGCACGGCATCGAGCTGGCGGTGCGCGCCGGGCCGCTGGCCGATTCCTCGCTGGTAGCGCGGCGGCTGGTGCGCGAGCCGACCATGCTGTGCGCGGCGCCGGCCTACCTGCGGCGGCACCGTGCGCCGGCTTCGATTGAGGAACTGGCGCAGCACCGCTGGGTGCTGTATCCGCCGACCCAGCGCGCCGCCACCGTGCGCATTGACGGCAAGGAGCTGCAAGTGCCGGTGAAAGGCGACGTCGCTACCGATAGCGCCGCCGCGCGGCTGGCCTTCGTGCTGGCCGGCGACGGCATCGCCCGCCTGCCAGCCTACGATGCGGCGTCATTGCTGGCGGCGGGCGAACTGGTGCGCGTGCTGCCGCAGGCTGAAACGGCGCCGCTGGAAATTTTCCTGGTGCACTCGCAACGTATCGGACCGAGCGCCCGTTTGTTGCGCGATTTCCTGCTCGAGCACGCGCAGGCCGAGGCAATATTGCAGTCTCGTCCAGAAACAATTCCCGAAGATTAATGATCGAAACGGTTCCAGTTTTTCTTTACCTGTTTTTACGTGATTTCCGGCGTCCCTGACCGATTCGTAATACATTTCCGTGTGGAAATTTGTTAGTATCTATTGGCCTCTTCCCCAATTCCCCGAAAGATTGCCATGCAATACTTTTCCCGCTCCGGCCGCCTCCTGGCATTACCACTGACTTGCATCGCCGCGCTGCTGAGCGCCTGCGGTGGCAGCACTGAAACGGCCAGCACGGCCAGCACCACGCTGGCGGCGCCGCTGGCCACCGCCAGCACCATCCTGCAACTGGACGACGGCGCGCTGCCGGCGGCCGAAGCGCAGCAATACGCGCAGCCGTCCTACCACATGGCGCCGGTGCTGCTGGAAGCGCCGGCCGATGCCGTTGCCGGTGCCGCACCATCGGCCACCGTGCACACCCAAACCGTGCCCTCGCAATTTCGCCGCCTTGAGACGCGCCGTCTGACGGTCGATGCGCTGCGCTCGGTGCAAGCCAACCGCGTTGCCAGCACCGATGCTGATGCCGACACCTCGTCGGCCACGCCGCTGGCCACCACCAGCACCGTGGTCACCTACACCCCGGCGCAAATCCGCGCTGCCTACGGCTTGCCGACCCTGCCGGCCAGCTTCACCGGCCTGAGCATCGCGCAAGCGGCGCAGCTGGGGGCGGGCCAGACCATCTACATCGTCGACGCCCAGCACAACCCGAACGTGGCCGCAGAACTGGCCGCCTTCAACAGCAAGTTCAGCCTGCCGACCTGCACCACCAAGACCATCGCCACCACCGCCAGCCTGCCGCTGGCGACCGCTTCGTCGAGCGCTTGCGAATTGTCCATCGTCTACAGCACCTCGTCCGGCGGCATGACCAGCTCGGCGCCATCGTATGACTCCGGCTGGGCCACCGAAATCGCGCTGGACGTGCAATGGGCGCACGCCACCGCACCGCTGGCGCGCATCGTGCTGATTGAAACGGCCAGCGCCAGTTACGACAACCTGCTGGGCGGTGTGCGCCTGGCCAACAACCTCGGCCCCGGCATCGTCTCGATGAGCTTTGGCGGTAGCGAGACCAGCAGCCTGAGCAGCGCCGACAGCGTGTTCGGCGTGGCCAACATGAGCTACCTGGCCGCCACCGGCGACTCCGGCGCCGGCGTGTCGTGGCCGTCGTCTTCGGCCAAGGTGCTGGCAGTGGGCGGCACCACGCTGACCTACAGCGGTTCCGGCGCGCGTTCGGAAGTGGTGTGGTCTAGCACGGGCGGCGGCGTCAGCCAGTACGTGGCAACCCCGAGCTACCAGAGCACGGCCGTACCGGGCATGGGCACAGCAGTGCGCCGTACCGTGGCCGACGTTGCCTTCAACGCCGATCCGAACAGCGGCCAGTACGTGGCCGTGATCGCCTCCGGCAGCAGCACCGTCAAATGGACCAGCGTCGGCGGCACCAGCCTGGCGACGCCGCAGTGGGCCGGCCTGGTGGCCGTGGCCAACGCGCTGCGTGCCGTCAACGGCAAGGCCGCGCTGGCCGCGCCACACGCCGCGCTGTACACCAACATCTCCACCGTGGCCGGCACCTATGCCAGCGCATTTGCCGACATCACCAAAGGCAGCCACGGCAGCTGCAGCGCTTGCAGTGGCGAGGTCGGCTACGACCAGGCCACCGGCCTCGGCACGCCGAACAGCGCCTCGTTGCTGTCGACCCTGTCTGGCCTGACTGTGCAGACCGCGCCAGTGGTCAGCGCCGCCACCGTCAGCGGCAAAGTGGGCACTGCGCTCAGCTTCACCGTCTCGGTCACGGCCAGCAATGCGGTGAGCTACAGCCTGTCGGGCGCGCCGTCTGGCATGAGCATCAGCAGCGCCGGCGTGGTCAGCTGGGCGACGCCGGTGGCCGGCACTTACAGCGTCGCCGTCACCGCCAAGGACAGCGTCAACGGCCTGAGCGGGCAAGGCGTGTACAGCGTGGTGATTGCCGCCGGCAGTACCACCACAACCACCACCAAAACCAGCAGCACGCCGCCAGTCATCACCGCTACCGCGCTGACCGGCGTGGCCGGCCGTCCGCTGGTGGGCGCCATCGGCGTCAAGGTCAGCACCAGCGGCAACGTCACGCTCAGCATCAGCGGCGCGCCGCTGGGCATGATGTTCACCGTCAGCGGTATGAATGTGGTGGTGACGTGGGCCGCGCCGGTGACTGGCAGCTACACGCTGAAACTGACCGCCACCGACAGCAGCGGCGCCAGCAGCGCCGCCAGCATTCCAGTCACCATCACCGCCCGCTAAAAATCCGGGGTCAGGGGTCAGGTCCCCCATTTCTACACGCTCTCAGCCTTGAAGCAGGCTACGGTTGAGACCGTGTAGAAATGGGGGACCTGACCCCGGAGTTGCATATACGGTTTCCACCTTTGTGAAGTTGTTTTTATTCGTTTTGTTTAAGTTTGACGAAACGTATGCTGGCGTCTATCGCCATCAACTCACAAAGGTGCACCATGTCGGAAGCAGTCCTTGATCTACCGCCGCAACTGGCAGACGCCCATGCTGGCGGCGTGCCGCCTGCCGTGGCGTGGGAATTATTCACCAGCGGCCAGGCGCTGCTGGTCGATGTGCGCACCGCCGAGGAACGCAAATTCGTCGGCCATGTCCCCGACAGCCTGCACGTGCCTTGGGCCACCGGCACCGCCCTGACCCGCAATCCCCGTTTCGCCCGCGAACTCGAAGCCAAGATCGGCGGCAAGGAAGCCGTCGCCCTGCTGCTGTGCCGCAGCGGCAAGCGCTCGCTGCTGGCGGCGGAAGCGGCTGCCAAGGCCGGTCTGGTCAACGTATTCAATGTGCTGGAAGGTTTCGAAGGCGAGATCGACGCGCAACAGCAGCGCGGCAAGGACGACGGCTGGCGTTTCCGCGGCTTGCCTTGGGTCCAGGACTAAGCCCATGGCGACCTTCGATATCACCGGTGTCGTGCAAGCCCTGCACGACGCGCGCCACCACTGGCGCCAAGCCCAAAGCCAGCGCCGCAACAGCGAAGCGGGCAACCGCGAATTCCCTTCGCGCGATGCGCTGGCCTCCATCATCGACAGCCTCAAAGGGGTGCTGTTCCCGATGCGTCTCGGCCCGCCCGACCTGCGCCAGGAAAGCGAAAACTTCCACGTCGCCCACGCGCTCGACGCCGCCCTGCACGCCTTGCTGCACCAGGTGAAGCGCGAGCTGGCCTACAACGCCTCATTGCAAAGCGAAGTCGGCCGCCCGGTCGAGGAAGAAGCGCTGGCCGCCGTGCGCCGCTTTGCCGCCGCCCTGCCCGAGATCCGCTCCCTGCTCGACAGCGACGTGCTGGCCGCCTATCAAGGCGACCCGGCCGCACGCAGTGTCGATGAAGTGCTGCTCTGCTATCCGGGCGTGTTGGCCATGATTCACTACCGCCTGGCGCACCAGCTTTACGTGCTGGGCCTGCCGCTGCTGGCGCGCATTGTCGCCGAGCTGGCGCACAGCGCCACCGGCATCGACATCCATCCCGGCGCGACCATCGGCGCTGGCTTCTTCATCGACCATGGCACCGGCGTGGTGATCGGTGAGACCGCCGTCATCGGCGAACGGGTGCGCGTTTACCAGGCCGTCACACTGGGCGCCAAGCGCTTCCCCACCGACGCCGAGGGCAATCTGCAAAAAGGCTGGCCGCGCCATCCGGTGGTGGAAGACGACGTGGTGATCTACGCCGGCGCCACCATCCTCGGCCGCATCACCTTGGGCAAGGGCGCCGTCATCGGCGGCAATGTCTGGCTCACGCACGATGTGCCGGCCGGCGGCCGGGTGGCGCAAGCCGAGTCGCGCGAAGGTGCGCTGGCCAACGGCATAGGTGCTTCGTGAACGCGGCGCCGGTTGTGCCAGCCATATCAGGCGTGCCGGGCACGCTGGTGCAGGGCTTCGGCCTCGGCGTGCGCCAGCTGCGCGAGGCGCAAGGCTGGTCGCAAGAGCGGCTGGCCGAGCATTCCAACCTGAACCGCTCCTACATCGGCGAGATCGAGCGCGGCGTGGTGATTGCCTCGCTGGTGACAGTGGAAAAACTGGCCGCCGCCTTGCAGCTGACGCCGTCCGCGCTGCTGACCCACGGCGAAGCGCAGCGCGCCACTGCGCCGGTCCCGCCCGCTTGATGGCTATAGCCTGTTGAATAAACGTTATGCATTCTGCAAACTAGCTTATGCGATTTTCTTCTTAACCAAACTGGATTGGAGTCACGATGTCGGCAACTGTAGGTGGTACCACCGCGCTGGGCGATAACGCCGCACGGCAATTAGCAAACGCAACCAAGACTGCACCGCAGCTCTCGACCATCAGCCCGCGTTGGCTGACCCATTTGCTGCAATGGGTGCCGGTGGAAGCCGGTATTTACCGTCTCAATCAGGTAAAGAACCCGGAATCGATCAAGGTCACTTGCACCGCCCGCGAAGAAGAAAACCAGCTGCCGCGCACCTTCGTTGATTACGAAGAAAATCCGCGCGAGTTTTTCCTGAACGCCGTCTCGACCATCCTGGACGTCCACACCCGCGTATCCGACCTGTACAGCAGCCCGCACGACCAGATCAAGGAACAGCTGCGCCTGACCATCGAGACCATCAAGGAAAACCAGGAATCCGAGCTGATCAACAACCCGGATTACGGCCTGCTGGCGCAAGTAACCGATGAGCAGCGCATCTTCCCGCTGACCGGTGCGCCGACGCCGGACGATCTCGACGAACTGCTGACCAAGGTGTGGAAAGAGCCTGCCTTCTTCCTGACCCACCCGCTGGCAATCGCCGCCTTCGGCCGCGAAGCCACCCGCCGCGGCACGCCGCCGCCAACCATCAGCCTGTTCGGTTCGCAGTTCATCACCTGGCGCGGCATCCCGTTGATCCCGTCGGACAAAGTGCCGGTGGCCGATGGCAAATCCAAGATCATCCTGCTGCGCGTGGGCGACAAGCGCCAGGGCGTGGTCGGCCTGTTCCAGCCTGGCCTGCCAGGCGAGCAGAGCCCGGGCCTGTCGGTGCGTTTCATGGGCATCAACAACCACGCGATTTCGTCCTACCTGATTTCGTTGTACTGCTCGCTGGCCGTGCTGACCCCGGACGCGCTGGCGGTGCTGGACGATGTCGAAATCGGCAAATACCACGACTATCCTGACACCTACAAATAAGGACGCGCCGTGAGCCTTCCTTCTCCAACTTTGCCGGACGGCGCGCCGTTCGACACGGCGGCGCTGGCGCGGCTGGCCAATGAGTTGTTCAGCGCTGCGCCGTTCAGTACGCCCTTGGGCGTGCACGGCGTGCAAGCGCCGGGCAATATCGCGCCAGCTGGTTCGCCGCTGGCCAGCCCGGCCGGTATCGGCCCCGGTGTGCCGGGTACGCCGATCCCGCAAGGGCAGCTGCCGGGCACCAATTTGATCCCGGCCTCGCCGACCCAGGTGCTATCGCTGGGCAACCGCGCGCCAGCGCTGGCGCCGGCTGCGCAAGCGGGCAATGGCGTGCCCGATAAACTGTACAGCAGCGCGCCGGCTTACGAGCCGCGCAGCGGCAGCGCCGTGCTGGGCGTGCCAGAAGCAGCAGGCGCCTCGGCGCCGTCAGCCGATGCTGGTCCCTACTACTTCCTCAGCGAGCGCTATGGCCAGCCTGGCGCCGGTTTGCCAAGCTCGGAACTGCGCGTACCGGAAGCCAGCCTGTTGCCGTCCGCCGTGCCGTCTGCGGCAGCGCCGGGGCTGAGTGCGCCGGTCGCCACTGGCATTCCGGGCGGTGCTTCGGCACCGGCATCCCCGGCGCCAGCCGCGCCGGCTAGCAATCCACAGTACTACTTTGTCGACGCCGTGGTACTGCCAAGCGGCTACGTCACGCCAGCCAAGCCGCAGCCGCATGCCACCGTGCCGCTGGCCGGCGGCGACCGCCATCCAGCGTTCGACGTCAATGCCGTGCGGCGCGACTTTCCGATCTTGCAGGAGCGCGTCAACGGCCGCCAGCTGGTGTGGTTCGACAATGCCGCCACCACGCATAAACCGCAGTCGGTGATCGACCGCATCAGCTACTTCTACGCGCACGAGAACTCCAACATCCACCGCGCCGCGCACGAACTGGCGGCGCGCGCCACCGATGCCTATGAAGGCGCACGCGAACGCGTCAAGCGCTTCATCAATGCGCCGGATGTGAACGAAGTCATCTTCGTGCGCGGCACCACCGAAGCTATCAACCTGGTGGCCAAGAGCTGGGGCGGGCAGCACGTGGGCGAGGGTGACGAGATCATCGTCTCGAATCTGGAGCACCACGCCAACATCGTACCGTGGCAGCAATTGGCGGCCGCCAAGGGCGCCAAGCTGCGCGTGATTCCGGTCGATGATAGTGGCCAGATCCTGCTGGATGAATACCGCAAGCTGCTCAACGACCGCACCAAGATCGTCGCCGTGACGCAAGTCTCGAACGCACTGGGCACGGTCACGCCGATCAAGGAGATCGTCGAACTGGCGCACCGTGCCGGCGCCAAAACGCTGGTCGATGGCGCGCAATCGGTCTCGCACATGCGCACCGACGTGCAGGAGCTGGGTGCCGACTTCTTCGTTTTCTCCGGCCACAAAGTGTTCGGTCCGACCGGCATCGGCGTGGTGTGGGGCAAGCGCGAAGTGCTGGAAGACATGCCGCCATGGCAGGGCGGCGGTAATATGATTGCCGACGTCACGTTTGAAAAAACCGTGTTCCAGCCGATTCCCAACAAGTTCGAAGCTGGCACCGGCAATATTGCCGATGCGGTCGGCTTGGGCGCGGCGATCGACTACGTCAACCGCATCGGCATCGAAAACATCGCGCGCTACGAGCATGAGTTGCTGGTGTATGGCACGGCGCAGCTCAAGCAGATCAAAGGCGTGCGCCTGATCGGCACGGCGGCCGACAAGGCCAGCGTGATGTCCTTCGTGCTGGCGGGCTACAGTACCGAGGAAGTCGGCAAGGCGCTCAACGAAGAAGGCATCGCCGTGCGCACCGGCCACCATTGCGCGCAACCGATCCTGCGCCGCTTTGGCGTCGAAACCACGGTACGGCCGTCGCTGGCGTTCTACAACACCTACGACGAAATCGACCGCATGATTGCCGTGGTACGCAAGTTGGCGGCACAGCGTAGCACAGTCTGAGCGCTAAAACCCGGGGTCAGTTCTGCCATTCAGACACGGGCGCGACCGTAGCAGCCGCTACGGCTGCGTTCGTGTGCGATTGGCAGAACTGACCCCGGGTCGATTGCGGATGGCGGTGATTTGTTTGAGTTCTTTGTCGCTGGCGTTGGCCAGCAGGGCTTCGTGCGCTTTGCCCAGCTCGATGTACTGGGCTTGCTCCGGCGTCAGCGCATTGCCGCGCAGCGCCCAGCTGGTGATGAAACCGGTCGCCAGGCAGCACAGCAACACTAGCACGGTGTAGATGGCGATCCAGCTGCCGGTCTTGAATTGCAGCAGGTTGAGCGACAGGCTGGTCTGGCGCGCTGCCGCCGTGGCTTCCTTCACGCTTCCTACCATTTCACTGACTGCCGCCTGCGTGGCGACGGTGGCTGCTTGCGCCGCTTGGGCGCCGGCCGCATCGGTCTGCAGCTGCGCTTCGGCGCCGAGCCGTACGGCTTCCGCAATCTTGCTGTCGATCTGGCTCAGGCCGGCATTGGCCAGCCGTACCAGCTTGTCGCAGTTGGCGATCTGGCGCGTGACGTTGGCCACTTCGCCGTGAAAACGCTCGACCTCGCGCGCGTGCGCGTCGAGCTTGTCGTTGAAGAGATCGAGTTCAGGCTGGTTCATGGCGCGGTCGGCAAGGGAACGATGTCGCCATCATACCGCGTGCCGCCGCGCTTGCATCACCTGCTTAGCCCAGCGTCAGCGTCAGGCCGGTGCTGCTGTAGGCTGGCGTCACCGTGCTGAAGCCATCCACCGTGATGCTGTTGAACTTGCCCTTCAGGCTGCCCGCCGTGATCACGTTCAGCACCTCGCCCGCTTTCGGCTTGTAGCCGTTGGCGAACTTGATGCGCAGCGTGCCGCCGCCGATGGTGGCCACGCCCGTCACCGTCAGGCTACCGGCGCTGCCGGCTGCAGCGCCGCCCAGGTCCAGTTCCAGGATGGTGCTACCACTCAGCTGGGTGTACTTGCCGGCCAGCTTGAGCGCGGCCGGAGCGTTGGCTACCAGGGTGCCGCCGCTGTTGTAGACGTCGCCCGCGCCAAACGCCGACACCGAGTCGCCTTGCAGGGTGCCGGCGGTCAGCTCGGTGCCGCCGGTCCAGCTGTTGGCGCCGGCCAGTTTCAGCGTGCCCGTGCCTTGCTTGACCAGCTTGCCCGCGCCGCTGATGTCGTTGCGCCAGCGGTCGACCGCGTTGAAGCCGCCCTTGCTGGCGTCCATGGCGATGGTGACGTTGCCCGTGAAGGCGCCGTAGCCGTCGGCAGCGGCAAACAGGTTCAGTCGGCCCCAGCCCTCGGCGTCGTCCATCACCGGATAGCCGGACGCCAGCGCGGTGGTTTTCAGTACCACGCGGCGCTGGGCGTCGCTCAGGTAAGGCTGGCGCGTTTCCAGCAGCACTTCGGCGCCTTTCGGCACGGCGGCGGCAGCGTTGGTGGCCGCAATCTGGGCGAAGCCGAAGGTGCTGCGGCGCAGGTAGTTGGCCTTGTTGGTGGCGTAGTCGGCAAAGCGGTCGTTGGCCACCGTGCCCGATTGCGCGTAGGTGGCAAAGGTGTCGGCAGTGGTGCCGGTGGCGGCCATCAGCGCGCTGTGCGCCTGCGTGACGGCGGCGGCTTTCTTGGCCGCGTTGGCGGCGTCGGCCAGGTTGGCGGCGGCGCTGGCGGTGCCCAGCATGCGGCCGCTGACCACGTCCAGCGGCGAGTGCATGCCGGCCAGGATGCGCGATTCGCCCAGCTCCAGGCCGCGGCTCAGCATTTCCTGGAACCGTTCCGGTACCGCGTAGGCCATGGCCACGGCGTCGCGCACGGCTTCGGCCGTGTGGCCGCTGGTGTAGCCGCCATCGGTGGCCGGGGTCGTGCTCTTGGCCGGCACCAGCGCCGGCAGCAGTACCACGCTGCTGCTCCAGCGGTACGGACGGGCGTATTTGTAGAAGCGCTTGGCCGGTTCGGTGGAGGCGTTGTTGCCGACCAGGTTGACCAGGTCGACCACGCTGCCGAAGTTGGCGTTGGCCGTGCCGCCGACGCCGGTGTTGTTGCCGCCGTCGTTGTACAGCACCGTGGTAGCGTCGGCCGCCACGCTGGTGATGGTGGTGGTTTGCTGGGCGGCGCTGCGCCACGCGGCGGTCAACGGGCCCATACCGTCGGTGATGCTGTAGCCCTTGCCACGGCGGTCGTCCAGGTACGCTTGCACGGCTTGGTCGGCCGTGCGGCCGCTGGTGGCTTTCACCACGTAGTCGATATTGGCCTGGTGCACGGCGGCGTTGACCACGGTGCCGTCCGGGCTGCCGTCGCCCGGTACGCCGGTCCAGGTCGATGCGACCACGGCCGGGAAGCTGCCATTGGCAGGCGCGGTCACGCCGGCGTCGACGATTTGCGTCAGCGGTTTCCAGACGTTGAGGAAGCCGCCCAGGAGACGCACGGCGGCATTGGTGTCCAGCGTGGCGTAGCGGGCGTCGCCGCGCTGGTTGGTGGCGACGGTGTCGACAAAGGCGGTGGCGCTTGGTACGGCGGCGGTGTCGGCCGCGCCCTGGTCGGCCGGCGCGGCCGGGATCACGACGGCCTGGTCTTCAGTATTCGAGCCGCAGGCGCTCAGGGCCAGTGCAACGCTCAGGGCCAGCAGGTGGGGACGCAATGGATACATGGTGGTTTACCGTGGGTAGTTGAAAAAATGCCCAAGGGTAAAGAGGTCGTATGACATGTTGATTACGCAAAATCGCTGGCAACGCTTCCAGTCGAAAATAGTATGCCGGTATGTCAAAACAATATGGCTGCTACAATAGGTGCGTGAAAAAACTCCTGCTCATTCTGTTGTTGACGATCTTGCCGATCCAGTATTCCTGGTCGATGGCGGCCGTCTATTGCCAGCATGAGCCGAGCAAGGTCACCCACTTTGGCCACCATGGCCATGCGCACCAGGCGCAGTCGGACGACGACGGCACCACCAAGAGCAAGCAAGCCAAGCATGGCGATTGCGAGGTCTGCCACCATGCGGTGCAAGCCTCGGTGCCGGTGGGCGACGCCGTGCTGGCGGCTACGCCGGTTGCCGTGTATGCGCCGCCGGGCGCGCTGCACTATCACTCCTACATTGCCGACGGGCCGCCTCGGCCCAACTGGTCCCGCCGCGCCTGAGCGCGGCGAGGCCTGATACGCTTTTTCCCCTGTCACGTCTCGTCGAATATCCACTTCACTGGAGTATTCGATGTACAAATTTATTCTGCCGCTATGGATAGCGGCATGGCCTGCGTGCGCGCAGGCCGGTGTTGAACCGTCCGTGCCCTTGACGCTGCCCGCAGCGCTGGCGCTGGCGGATGAGGGCAATCCCGCCCTGGCGGCGGCGCGGCATGAGGTGCTGGCGCTGGACGGCGCGGTACAGCAGGCCGGCGTATTGCCCAATCCTTCTCTGTCGGTGGAGCGTGTCGATACGCGGCGCGCCAGCCGCGAAACCACGGTGTTACTAAGCCAGCCGCTGGAGCTGGGCGGCCAGCGCGCGGCGCGCGTGCAGGCGGCGCAGCGCGGGCGTGATGGTGCAGTGGCGTTGCTGGCGCAGCGACGCGCCGAGTTGCGCGCCGAGA
>NZ_WWCN01000025.1 GCF_009857445.1 Duganella flavida | reverse complement strand
CCAGCCAGCCGCGCTCCGGCGCGCGCGCCGACAGCCTCAGCGCGCTGGCCGCGCCGGCTGCCAC
The DNA here is from genome assembly GCF_009857445.1 of Duganella flavida. Lineage (GTDB taxonomy): Bacteria > Pseudomonadota > Gammaproteobacteria > Burkholderiales > Burkholderiaceae_D > Rugamonas > Rugamonas flavida. The sequence goes on along the minus strand of NZ_WWCN01000025.1, from coordinate 74,520 downwards.
GTCGGTCACGTGGTGCGGCTCGCCGTCCAGCTGAAAACCCAGCCACAGCGCGTAGCGGTCGCGCCGCGTGCGGTTCAGCAGATGCAGCTCGAACTGCGCTTCTTCCCCTGCAAACACCGGCTGCGCGCGGCCCGGCGCCAGCTGCAGCAGCGCCAGATTCTTCGCCGTCAAATACATATCGGCCACCGCGCAGGCACCGGCAAAAAAGGTCAGCGCAAAGCCCAGGCCCAGGTTGTAATTGAGGGCGCCGATCAGCATCACCAGCAGCAGCACCGCGAAGCCCAGGCCAGCGCGCGTCGGCACAATGAACACGCGGCGCATGGTCAGTGTTACCGTGCCCGGTTCGGCGTCGCGCAGCTGGAACAGCCACTGGTCGCGGCCCTTGCGATACAAGGCTTGCAGCACCGCCACCATGATCCGCTACACCGGCACCGATGCTTGCAGCTGCAAGACCAGATCACGGCTGGCCAGCGCCACGCCGTGCGCCGACCTCAAAGGCCGCAAGCGATGCGCACACACCGGTACCAGCACCGCTTGCACATCTTCCGGCAGCACGTGGTCGCGGCCCTCCAGCGCCGCCCACGCGCGCGCCGCCTGCAGCAGCGCAATCGCCGCGCGCGGGCTCAGACCCTCGGCAAACATGACGTTCTGGCGCGACGCCGCCGCCAGCGCTTGCACATAATCGATCAATGCGGCCGAGGCGTGAATTTGCCGCAACCCTTGCTGCGCCTGGGCCAGCTCGGCGGGCGTCATGGCGGCCGGCAGGGATTTGAGCAGCACGCGCCGGTCCTCGCCCATCAGCAGCGCGCGTTCGGCCGCCGCATCGGGATAGCCGAGCGAGAGGCACATGAGGAAGCGGTCGAGCTGTGATTCCGGCAGCGGAAAAGTGCCGATTTGATGGGTCGGATTCTGGGTGGCGATCACAAAGAACGGCTCCGGCAGCGCGCGCGTGACGCCGTCGGCGCTGACCTGCCGCTCCTCCATCGCCTCCAGCAAGCCTGATTGCGTCTTCGGCGTGGCGCGGTTGATTTCATCGGCCAGCAGCACCTGCGTGAACACCGGCCCCGGATGAAACACAAAGCCATTCTTCTCGCGCTCGAAAATCGAAATGCCGTTGACATCGGCCGGCAGCAAATCGCTGGTGAACTGGATGCGGTTGAAGCGCAGACCAAGCGACACCGCCAGCGCATGCGCCAGCGTGGTCTTGCCCACGCCCGGCACATCCTCCACCAGCAAATGGCCGCCGGCCAGCAGGCAAGTCAGGGCCTGGCGGATCTGCAGCTCTTTGCCGACGATGATGTCGCCCACCTGCCGGGCCACGGCATGCAATTTTGCGGTCATGATATGTATGGTAGATTAGCGCCTGAGGGGATTCTATGCGAGAAACAGCTCGCAGCAGTAAAAATAACATGACCACAGCCATCTACAGCCATCCCGACTGCCAGCGTCACGACATGGGGGACTGGCATCCTGAATCACCAGCGCGCCTGCAAGCGATTGCCGACCAGCTAATTGGTTCGCACATCAGCGACCTGCTGGAACACCGCGAAGCGCCGCTGGTCGACATTGCCGACCTGGAGCGCAACCACAGCCGCAACGCCATCGCCCTGGTGCGTGACAACGTGCCCGATGAAGGCGATTGCTACCCGCTCGATGCCGACACCTCGCTCAACGCCTGGAGCTGGCGCGCCGCCCAGCGCGCCGCCGGCGCCGCCGTGGCCGCGACCAACGCCGTGATCGACGGCGACATCGCCAACGCCTTCTGCGCCGTGCGCCCGCCGGGCCACCACGCGCGCCCGGTCGAGCCGATGGGCTTCTGCCTGTTCAACAACGTCGCGGTAGCCGCCAAACACGCGCTGGAAGTGCGCGGCTTGCAGCGCGTGGCCATCGTCGATTTTGACGTCCACCACGGCAACGGCACCGAGGAAGCCTTCCGCAACGAGCCGCGCGCGCTGATGGTGAGCTTCTTCCAGCACCCGCTGTACCCGTACTGCGAGCCGCAGCCGATCACCGCCAACCAAGTCAACGTGCCGGTACCGGCCCACACCAAGGGCGATGTGGTGCGCAAAATCGTGACGGAGCAATGGCTGCCGGCGCTACACGCCTTCAAGCCGGACATGATCTTCATCTCGGCCGGCTTCGACGCCCACCGCGAAGACGACATCGGCGGCATGGGCCTGGTGGAAGCCGACTACGCCTGGATGACCGAGCAGATGATGGCGGTCGCGCGCCAGCACGCGCAAGGGCGCATCGTCAGCTGCCTGGAAGGCGGCTACAACCTGTCGGCGCTGGGCCGCAGCGTGGTGGCCCACCTCAAGGCGCTGGCGGAAATTTAAGTCCCCGGCCGCAGGATCACCTTGCGGCAGTTATCCTGCTTCTTGTCGAACAGGCGATAGCCCTCGGCCGCCTGCTCCAGCGGCAGGCGATGCGTGATGATGGCTTCCGGCTGCAGCTTACCTTGCTGGATGCGCTGCAGCAGCTCCGGCATATGGCGCTGCACGTGGGTCTGGCCACCGCGGATGGTGATGCCTTTTTCAAAGGCGTCGCCAAACAGGAAGCCGTGGATAAAGCCCGCATACACGCCCGGCACGCTGACGATGCCGCCGCGCCTTACGGCGGCGATGCACTGGCGCAGCGCGGCGCCGCTGCTGCCTTCCAATTTGAGATTGGTGAGCGCGGTCTCCAGTGTGCTGCCCTTGGCTTCAAAGCCGACGGCGTCAATGACGGCGTCAACGCCGCGATTGGCAGTGTGGCTGATGATGACCTCCGCCGCATCGGCATGGTCAAAATCAATCGGCACCACGCCGTAAGCGGCGCGCGCGAACTCCAGCCGGTAGGCATGATGGTCGACCATGAAGATGGTCTCGGCACCCAGCATGCGCGCGCAGGCGGCCGCCATCTGACCCACTGGACCGGCGCCGAAAATCGCCACCGTGCTGCCGGGTTTGACCTCGGCATTGAGCACCGCCTGATAACCGGTGGGCAGGATATCGCTGAGGAACAGCACCTGCTCGTCGGTCAGCGCAGCCGGGATTTTGATCGGCCCGACGTTGGCCTTCGGCACCCGCGCAAACTCGGCCTGCCCGCCCGGCACGCCGCCGTAATTGTGGGTAAAGCCAAACAGCGCGGCGCCGGGGCGCAGCGATTTTTTATTCATGATCGTGCCGCGATCTGGATTGGTGGTCTCGCAAGCGGAGTACAGCGCCATGTCGCAGAAATGGCAGCTGCCGCAGGCGATCACGAACGGCACCACCACACGGTCGCCTTTTTGCAGTGTGGTCACAGCGCTGCCGGCATCGACCACTTCGCCCATGAATTCATGGCCGAGAATATCGCCGGCCTGCATGCCCGGCACCTTGCCCCGGTACAGGTGCAAATCGGAGCCGCAGATGGCGGTGGCGGTAATGCGGAGAATGACGTCGTCGGCTTCCCGTAAAACGGGATCGGGAACCGTATCGACTTTAACCTCGTGGGCTGAATGATAGACAAGTGCGCGCATGGCAGGCCTCCCTGAACTGGTGAGGCCCCATCATGCAGCGCGTGGCCGGCGCCCGCTGTCGGCGCACCGGCCACGCACAGGTAGGAGCGCGCCTAGTTGGCCAGGTTCTTGTTGAGGAAGGCCTCGACCCGCTGCCAGAAGGCGATGCGGTTGTCTTCGTGACGCCAGCCGTGGCCTTCGTTCGGATAGACGATGAACTCGACGTTCTGGTTATGCTGCTTGACGGCGTCACGGAAGCGGGTGGCGTGGTCCAGCGTCACGCGCCGGTCTTCGACGCCGTGCGCCATCAACAGCGGCTGTTTCAGCTCGGCTGCGCGCACCAGCGGCGAATAGCGGCGGAACAGTTCCGCATCCTGGTCCGGATCGCCGATCAGCGTGCGCAGCGAGTAGTTGAGCGTCTCGCGCGAAGCGTCCGAATGCGGCGCGCTGAAACGCAGGCCAATGTCGGTCACGCCGGCCCACTCCACGCCGCAGCGGTACAGCTCCGGCGTCTTGATCAAGCCCATTAACGTAGCGTAGCCGCCGTAGCTGGCGCCCATGATGGCGATGCGCTTGGGATCGGCCCAGCCCTGCTTGACCGCCCACTGCCCGGCGTCGGCCAGATCGTCCTGCATGGCCATGCCCCATTGCTTCATGCCGGCCTCGAAGTGCTGGTAGCCGAAGCCGGTGCTGCCGCGGAATTCCGGCTGGATCACCACGTAGCCGCGCGTGGCCAGGAACTGCGCCTCGGCGTCCCAGTCCCAGTAAGCGCCGCGCACATGCGGGCCGCCGTGCACCAGCACCACCGCCGGCCGCGGCCCGGTTGACTGGCCCGGCGGCAGCGTCACATAGGCTGGAATGCTGCGGCCATCGCGCGCCGTGTAGCGGTGGAAGTCGCGCAAGCCCATTTGCGCCGGATCGATGCCCGGGTGCGCTGCGCCGAGGCCGGCCAGCTTGCCGCTGGCGCGCTCGTAGATGATGTACTGGTCGGGCTGGCGGTCGGACGACGCCACCACCAGCAGCGTGGGCGAGGCCAGGCACTCGGCGCTGCAGCGGATGGTGTTGGTGGTGGCCGGCAGCAGGGCGTCGATCTTGGCCTGGTCGGCCTTCATCTGCGGGTTGAGCCAGTAGGTGGTGCCGGCATCGGTCTGCAGGTGGATGCCGAGCAGGCGACGGCTGCTGCTGTCGATTTCCGGCGTGCCGGCAAAGTCAAAGCCCGGCACCGAAATGAACGGCTCCTTGGCCAGCTGCATGGCCTTCAGGTCGTAGCGGAACAGCGCGCCGTAGCCCTGGTGGTTGGCGCGCACGTACAGCGTATCGTCGCCGTCGAAGAACAGCGGCGTGAACAGGCGGTCCTTGAAGCAGTTGCCGCTATCGAGCTCGCGCCAGCCGCTGTCGCTGGCGTGGCGGTAGGAACTGATGCAGCGGCCCTGCAGGCGCGACATCGCCACCCGCGGCACATCGTTGGCGTCGGTTAGCCACTCCTGCACGGCGGCCGGCTGGGTGCCGTCCAGCAGGTCGTTGAGCTGGCGGGTACGGGTGTTGAGGCGGTACAGGCGCGAATGGTCGGGCTGCGGATCGATCTGGTTCCAAGTGTATTTCTCGACGATGATATCGTCCGAGCCATCGTGCGTGACGTCGTTGAAGAAATAGTCGGCGGTCAGCACGCGCGCCTTGATCATGGTGCCGGTGGCTTCGCGGGTGTGCTCCCAGTTGCCGCTGATGAGGTGCGTCAGGTTGGCGCCATCGCGGTCGGCCGCCATTTCATCGAGATTACCCTCAAACTCGAGGCGCAAGTTCTTGATGGTGAAGCCAATGCGGTTTTCATTGACCCAGTGGACGGCGGTCAGTACCTCCTGGGTGGAGGTCTTCATGATGAGCTTGAACTTGGCCAGGTCGCGCGTATCGCGCACGACCAGCACCGTTTTACCTTCCGGCAGCGCCGTTACGGACGCGACATAGCCGCCCTTGGGCGACAGGCTGACATGGCTGATTTGCGGGGTCTCGAAAAACTCGGTGGCACTGGGAGCGGCGGCACTGGCGCCGGTGGCCAGCAGCGCGAACAGCAGGGGAAGCAGGGAAGTTTTCATACTGCCTCTATGATTGCGATGCGGCAATCATAGAGGTGACTTGCTTTTTTGTCTATTGCTTTTTAATTACTGTAGGCGTTCACACCATACTGGAACTTCGGCATGTTGCGCTGGTGGGCGCCGGCATCGATGCCAGTGTCGGTCCCATTCGGCGCCGGCACGTTAAAGTTCGGCAGGTAGGCGCCAGTGCCGTAGCCCAGCGAGCTCGGTGATAACTGGAAATTGCCGTGTTCCGCGCCCGGCGTCGACAGGAATACGCGGCCGGTGGTATAAGTCGCCGTGGTGACGTCGTTGTACACGGTGCTGCTGTACACCGGCAGCGCGGCAGTGCCGGCGGCCAGCACCACGCGTTTGCTGCTGCTGCCTTGCTTGCCGTTCGATTCAAGCATAGCGGCGCCGTTATAATCTATGGTGCCGTCATAGGCATCGTAGTCAAAGTCATTCGCGCCGCACACTGAGTTCAACCGAATCGCGCTGCGCCAATTTTTGCTGGTGGTCATCAGGTTATTGCGGAGGACGATGTTGCAGGTATCGCCGCCGGCTTTGTTGATGAACCCTGCCGCGCCCAAGCCATATTGCAAGGCGCCGATTGGCGCCGGCTGCAAATTGGAGTTATGGAACAGGTAGGCGCGGCCACCGTTGACCACCGGCTGGTCGCTGCCCACCTTGAAGAAGACACCGTGGTCGCCGTCATCCTGGTTTTCCATGTTGGGACTGCCCATGCCCACAGTATCGGTCAGCACATTGCGGAATGCGTATACCGGTCCCTGCGAGGTGGTTGCCAGCGCAATGCCGATATACGTGTGATGCAGGTAGTTGCCCCAGATCCGCACATTGCGATTGGCGCCTTCCGACTCGATGGCATCGTCGTAGGTGCCGGAAATGTCGTTGCCATAGATATCGGAATCCGCATTCGGGAAGCCTTCAAACGTGAAGTTCGACAAGCCGCCGATACCGTCGTTGAAAAAGTGTCCCGGCGTCGAGTAGATCGTGTTGTAGCGTGCAACGTGATTGCTGCCGCAGTGGCTGAGCATGATGGCCTGGGCGGAATTCGGGTGGCCATAAGTCCAGTGTACCGAGCCGTAGCGTGGGTCGTGAATCGTGTTGCGCTGGATGATCACCCGCTGTGGTCGGGACGCTGGTGCAACCGGCGTGTTCTCGCAATAGATGCCCGCTTCATACTCCGTGCCGGGCACGATTTTGTTGGTCGGCACATAGCCTGGGCTAGCTGGTGCTTCGGTTCTTGTCGGCGCCGAGCCAAAACCGCTGATATCGTTTTTCTCGATGATCACGTCATGGGCGGACGACAGGATTTCAATGCCCTGACGCTGGCAGTTCTTCAAAGTCAGGCCGCGAACAATCACATACGACGCTGAAATCCGCACGCAGCTGTATTCCTTGGGCAGGTGCTGATCGGCTTCGCCCATGTCGATAGTGCTGCTTTGGCCCTCCGGTGCGGTATAGAGCGTATAGGCAGTTGGCGTGCCGGAGACATTGACGGTGTAAGTCGCGGCGGACGTCACCGGCAAGGTGATGGTCTGGCCGACCGGTACGGCATTGGACCAGGTGCTTTGCGTGGTGCTGGCCGTGGTGCCTGGTTCATCGGCCAGCGACAGTGAAATTTCGTAGTTGGCGCCATCGGCCAGTTCGACCAGGCTGCCACGGTATTCGCGGTTGCGCGGATCGAACCAGAGTGGCAAGCCGTCGCGCCAGCTGGAGTCGCCTTGCTTGCGGAATTGGACGCGGGCGCGCTTATCGATGGTAGCGCCAGCCGGTGCCCAGTAAATGCCGATCGAGTTGAAGGTCGCGATGGTGGTCAGCGGTGCTTCATAAGATGGCAGGCCGCGGCGAAAGCGCATATTCGGATCATCAGAATAAGGATCGACGGCGGCTGGATAGGCCCACTGGCCTGGCGGAGTGCTGGTGTAGGCCGGGCTGCTGGCGTTGGCGTTGTTCGCCACGAAATCCGGTATCGTTTGTTGCGCCAGGGCGGAAGCCGATAACGCCAGCGAACTGGCGAAAATGGCGGAGGGCAGGGCGGGCTTGTTCATGGAATTCCTAGGGTGTGGGAAGGAACTCCGTATGATATCTAAATCACAATCTTAAATTCTCACTAATTGTAACGACTCAAGCCCGCCCTTGTTGCTGCTTAGCCGTGCACGGCCTGGCCGCTTTTGGCCGACCAGCGGTACAAGCCCCAGACGATGGCGGTGCCGACGATCAGGGCGATGGTCATGGTCTGGCCTTCGCTCATGCTGTTCGCAATCGCCAGCGGCTCGCCTTTGCCCGACAGCACGATCAGGCCGGCCAGCGCCACATTGAACAGGCTCTCGCCGACGATGAAGCCGGACATCACCAGCACGCCGATGCGCTTGGCTGCTTCGCCGCCAACCTTCTTCTCGACCGCGCGGTCGAACAGGTAGCCAGTAATGGCGCCGATCACCACCGGCGTGATCACTGCGCTTGGCAGATAAATCGCCAGGCCCACGCCCAGCGGCGGCAGACTGTACTTGCCGTTGCTGGACGATTTCAGCACGAAGTTAATCAGCACCAGCGCCAGGCCGATCAGCACGCCGTAGCCCAGCAAATCCCACTGCAGATTGCCGCCGATGACGCCCTTGGCCAGGGTCGAAATCAGCAGCGCCTGCGGTGCGGCCAGCGGCTGGTCCGAGATCGAATCGAGATTCGGCGCGCCGACGAAACCGTTGGCGTGATTCAGCAGCTCCAGCACCGGCGGCACCACGCAGGAACCGGCGGCTACGCCGATCAGCAGGCCAACCTGCTGCTTCCATGGCGTAGCGTTGACCAGCTGGCCGGTCTTCAAATCCTGCAGATTGTCGTTACCGATCACGGCCACTGCCAGCACCACAGTGGTGACGAACAGCGCGTAGGCGATCAGCGCCTGCGCCACTTCCGGGCCCATCACGGTGCGGCCGACCATGCCCACGCTCAGCGCGGCGCCGAGGATGGTCAGGATGGCGATGCCGGACACCGGCGAGTTGGACGAACCGATCAGGCCCGCCATGTAGCCGCACACGGCCGCCGCGAAAATACCGGCGATCAGGATGTAGCCCACGCCCACCGCCACCAGCGGCACGGCCAGCGACATCAGCGGGCCGCCTTGCAGGAAGCTGGCCAGCAGCCAGCCGGCCGGCACCAGCGACAGCAAGGTCACCAGGCCAACGATGAAGATCGGCATGTCCATTTCCGTGCGCTCCAGCACTGCGCCTTCCAGCTTGGCTTTGCGCGCGGTGTCCATGGCCGACTTCAGGCCGCCGAGAATCGGCTTGGCCAGGCCGGCCAGCGTGATAATCGCGGCGATGCCGATCACACCGGCACCCATCATGCGTACTTGCTTGGACCAGATGCCGAGCGCGTGGCCGGCTGCGTCAACGCCGGCGGCGGCTGGCGTCAGGGACGTCATCAGCGGCACCAGGATGCCCCAGGCGATCACCAGGCCCGCCAGCATGGCGATGCCGACCGTGATGCCCATCAGGTGGCCAGCGCCGATCAGGGCCAGCGAGCTGGAAGCGCCGATGCCGGTGGCGCCGACGCTGCTGGTGCGGAAATAGATCGCCACTTCGCCGGCCATCACCTTGGCGGCGGCGCCGGCAGCGAACAGGGCCGAGGTCAGGCTGCCCCACACCACGGCGCGCAGACCGGCTTTACCTTCGGCTGCGCCGGCGCGCGAGGCCATGCCGACCTTCAGCACTTCAGCAGCGGCCACGCCTTCCGGATACGGCAGGTCGGACTGCGACACCAGCGCGCGGCGCAGTGGTACCGTGTACATCACGCCGAGCACGCCGCCGACGGCGCAGGCGCCAAAGGTCGGCCAGAACGGCACGTGGGCCCACCAGCCGATCATCAGCAGGCCGGGCAAGACGAAAATTACCGAGGCCAGGGTGCCCGCTGCGGAGGCAATGGTCTGGACGATATTATTTTCCTGGATGGTGGCATCCTTGAACGCGCTGAGCAGCGCCATCGAGATCACCGCGGCGGGGATCGAGGTGGCGAAGGTCAGACCGACTTTCAGGCCGAGGTAGACCTGAGCGGCAGTAAATACCAGCGTAATCAGAATGCCCAGAATAATCCCGCGAAGCGTAATTTCCTTCGGGTTGGACGGTGCAGCTATGCTCATCTTCAGCACTCCGGAGTTGTAGTAGGTTGTTATTTGTTTAATTAAAGGGACGACGCGCCTCATGATAAACGAATCCCGCGCCCGTAAGCAGGTAAAATAGCAGGTTGTCAGAACGTTTTAGAAGGTCAGAGCATGTCGATACAATGGTACCCAGGGCATATGAACGCCGCCAAGAAGAAGGCGGCGGAACAGATGGAAAACACCGATCTGGTGATCGAAGTGGTCGACGCGCGCCTGCCCGAGGCCAGCACCAACCCGATGGTGGAAGAGCTGCGCAAGTTCCGCCAGCGTCCATGCCTGAAGATCCTCAACAAGATCGACCTGGCCGATCCGGCCGCCACTGCCGCCTGGACTGCGTACTACAACGCGCAGGAGGGCGTGACTGCCTACGCCATGACCACCAAGAAGCCGGCTGACGTGGCGCGCATTCCGGAGCTGGCCAAGCAACTGGCGCCGCACCGCGGCGTGCCGACCAAGCCGCTGCGCATCATGATCATGGGGATTCCGAACGTCGGCAAATCGACGCTGATGAACGCCTTGCTGAAAAAGCGCGTGGCCAAGGTGGGCGACGAGCCGGCCGTGACCAAGCAGCAGCAAAAGCTTTATCTCGACAAGAACACGGTGCTGGTCGATACGCCGGGCATGCTGTGGCCGAAGATTGCGTTGCCGAGCGATGGCCTGATGCTGGCCGCCAGCCACGCGATTGGTTCGAATGCGCTGATCGAAGAGGAAGTCGCCGAGTTCCTGGCCGGCGAGCTGCTGGTGCACTACCCGGAACTGCTGGTGGCGCGCTATGGCTTTAAAGAGATCGAGAAGTTCGATGCGATCGGCGTAGTGGAAGGCGTGGGCATGAAGCGCGGCTTCCGCCAGAAGGGCGGCGACCTCGATTACGAGAAAGCCGCACACACCTTCCTGGGCGACTACCGCAGCGGTATTTTGGGCCGCATCTCGCTGGAGACGCCGGACACGCGCGCGGCGCGTCTCGCGCAGCACGCGGAAGAAATGGCAGTGAAGGCAGCCGAGAAAGCCGCCATCGCCGCCGAAAAAGCCAAAGCCGCCGCCAACGGCAAGCGCGGCACTTAAAACCCGGGGTCAGTTCTGCCAATCGCACACGAGCTCATGTACCAATGGCAGAACTGACCCCGGATGTTTAGCCGAAGCGGAAGCTGCTGACTGCGAGGCCGCCCATGAAGGCGTCTTCATGGTAGGGTATTTGCGCTGCTTCGTTTTCTGCGGCGCCCAGTACCACCATTAAGGGTAGCAGGTGCTCTTCGCGTGGATGCGCCATGCGGGCTGCCGGGGCGCTTTCCCATTTCATCAGTTGTGCGCTGCGTTCTTGCGGCGGCAGTGCCATGGTCTGCTGCAGCCAGCCATCGAACGCATGCGAGGCCGATGCGCCAGCTGCGTTGAACGCGCGCAGGTTGTGGAAGCTCAGGCCACTGCCGATAATCAGCACGCCCTGCTCGCGCAGGGGCGCCAGCAAACGGCCGACCTCCAGGTGGGTCTGCGGATCCAGCCCATATTTCAACGACAGCTGCACAATCGGCACATCGGCTTTCGGATACACCGGATACATGGCGCTAAACGTGCCGTGATCGAAACCGCGCTCGCCATCCAGCAGCGCCGTGTGGCCGCCCGCCTGCAGCAGTTGCTGCACTTGCGCCGCCAGTTCCGGCGAGCCAGGCGCGCTGTACTGCACCTCGTAGGTGTGCGCCGGGAAGCCGCCGTAGTCATAAATCATGGGCGGCTTGGCCGATGACGACAGCATGAATTCACGGCCTTCCCAGTGCGCAGTAATCACCAGCACCGCTTTCGGCGTGACGCCGATCTGGCGCGGAATGTCGCGCAGCGAGGCGTCCAGCTTGCCGTACAAATGGCCAACCTGGTCCATCATGAACGGCCACGGACCGCCGCCGTGGGACAGGAAATAGGTAGGTAGTTTCATGGTGAGCTCCTTAGATGCTTCCACTATAAGCACTCACACCCACGCAATCAATACTGCAAATATAGATGGATCGTATCTAAAAACTGAATGATCTTGGCAAGCGTATAATATGCCCGTCTGGCGCCAGGGAAACACCAAACCAAGGTGTGCTGCCCCCGCAACCGTATAGCCCGGATACCGGCCAGACCAGGTGGAAGCTGCCCAGCGCAGCTTCCGTACGCTTCCAGCCTGCGGGGACGCAGGCGGATGGCTTCTATAGAAAACGATAACAACCATGATCTCCGTCCGTCCGCGCCTGCTGGCTGCTGCTGTCTCCCTGTGCTTCACTGTTCCTGCCATGGCCGAAGATGCCGCCGCACCGGCCGGCGCCGCGCTCGCCACTGTCACCGTGAGCGGCTCGCGCTTTGATGCCGACCCGTCGTTGGCCCCCATCGGCGCCACTATCATCAGCGCCGACGAAATTCGCCGCGCCGGCGTGAGCGACGTCAATGCGGCCATCCGCAAAATTGGCGGCGTGTATGGCCGCCAGTCGCTGGACGGCAGCCCGGATTTCGGCCTCGACCTGCGCGGCTTCGGCACCAACAGCAGCCAGAATCTGGTGATCGTGCTGGACGGCGTGCGCCTGTCGGAAAATGAATTGAGCAACGCCATCCTGTCGACCATCCCGATCGACACCGTGGACCGCATTGAAATCACGCGCGGCGGCGCCAGCGTGTTGTACGGCGACGGCGCTACCGGCGGCGTGATCAACATCGTCACCAAACGCGCGGCCGCCAACACCCGCCGCGCTAGCATGTTCGTCGAGGGCGGCCAGTTCCGCGCCGGTGAAGTGCGCTTGTCGGGCGCGCAGGCCTGGGACGGTTTTGCCGCCGACGCCACGCTGGATACCCAGCGCAGCGATAACTACCGCGATAACAACGACTTCAAACAGACCAACTTCAGCGGCGGTGCACAATGGTTCGCCAATCAGTTTGACCGCGTCGGCTTCCGCTACGAAGGCGCGCGCCAGGACATGCGTTTTGCCGGCTCGTTGAAAGAGGCTGAATACAACGCCAATCCGCGCCAGACCACCACGCCGAACGACAACGGCTCGCTCGACAGCGACCGCCTGACCGTGTTCGGCCAATACCGCGTGGCCGGCCACGACCTTGCCGCCGATCTGTCATACCGCAAGAAGACGGTGGAAGCAGTCTATTTCTCCGACTTCGGCCCATACCGCAGCACCTACGAAAGCAAGACCTGGCAGTTCTCGCCGCGCGTGCGCAAGCTGGGCGCCATCAACGGCATGATCAACGAGCTGGTTGCCGGCATCGACTTCACCAAGTGGGAGCGCACCGGTGTGGCCGATTCCAGCGGCTTTGCTGCCTCCAACGCCGACGCCAACCAGAAATCCAAGGCGCTGTATGTGCGCGACGAGTTGCGCTTTGATGCCGCCCACGAGGGCCGCATCTCGGCCGGCGTGCGCCGCGAAATCTTCGACAAGGATTTCAGCGATCCGCTCAACTACGCCACCACCGGCTACAGCGTGGTGCAAGGCCTGAACGCATGGGAACTGCAAGCGAGCTATATGCCGGTTGCCAGCCTGACCGTGTTCGGTAAGCTGGGCCAGAGCTACCGCGTGGCCAACTCGGATGAAAATGCCGTCACGCCTAAACTCAACAAGCCGCTGGCGCCGCAGCAGTCGCACGACGCGGAGCTGGGCCTGAGCTACGCTACCGCCATGCAGAAGATCACCGCGCGCGCATTCCGCCACAACCTGACCAATGAAATCTTCTACGATCCGACGCTGAACTTCGGCGTCAACACCAATCTGGATCCGACCCGCCGCCAGGGCTTGGAGCTGGATGCGGAACAAAAGATCGACGCTGCCTGGTCGGTCAGCGCCCACTACCAGCACGTGCAAGCCAAGTTCCGCGCTGGCGTCAACGACGGCAAGGAGATGGTACTGGTGCCGAATAACACCCTGACCACACGCCTGGCCTGGACCGGCGCAGGCCAGACCGCCGACGTTGGCGTGCAGTGGGTGGACAAGCAGCGCTACGGCAGCGACTTCACCAACACCTGCGACGGCGAGATTCCTTCCTACACCACGCTGGATGCACGCTACGCGCGCAAATTCGGCCAGTGGGAGTGGGCCGTGTCGGGCCAGAACCTGGCGGACAAGGAATACTTCTCGCAAGCCTTCGGCTGCAAGAGCGGGATCTATCCATCGAACGGCCGCCAGCTGAAAATCTCGGCGCGTTACGAGTTCTGATGCGTAGCGCCGCCCTGATCTCGCTGGCGCTGGCATGCGCCGCCACGCACGTCGCGCATGCGGCCGTCACCGTGCAGGACGACGCCGGCAACAGCGTCACGCTGGCCAGGCCGGCACAGCGCGTGGTCTCGACCGCGCCGCACATCACCGAACTGCTGTTCGCGGCGGGCGGCGGTGAGCGGGTGGTTGGCGCCATGAGTTTCAGCGACTATCCGGAAGCGGCCAAGCGCATCCCCGTGATCGGCAGCGATGCCACGATCGACATGGAACGCCTGCTGGCGCTGCGCCCGGACTTGCTGGTGGTCTGGCAAACCGGGAACACCGAACGCCAGCTGGCGCAGCTGAAAAGCCTCGGCATTCCGATCTTCTACAGCGAGCCGAAAAAGCTGGAGGAAGTCGCCACCAGCCTGACCCGCCTTGGCCAGCTACTGGGCACCGACGCTGTTGCGCAGGCAGCCGCGCGCGACTACCGCCAGAAAATCAGCAAGCTGTCCGCCGCCTACGCCCAGCGCCCGCCGGTGACGGTGTTTTACCAGATCTGGGAAAAACCGCTGTTCACGCTCAACGGCGAGCATATCGCCAGCGACGCCATGCGCGTGTGCGGCGGCCGCAATGTGTTCGCCGGTTTGAAAGTGACGGCGCCCTCGGTCAGCACCGAGGCCGTGTTGCAGGAAAATCCAGAAGCCATCATCGGCGGCGAGCGGCATGACAGCCAGTCCGGCATCAACATCTGGAAGCCCTACAAAGGCTTGCAGGCGGTCCAGCGCAACAACCTGTTCATGCTGGACGGCGAACTGCTGGTACGCGCCACGCCGCGCATCGCCGACGGTATCGCGGTGTTGTGTGACAAACTGGAGACGGCCCGCAAGCGCCGTCCTTAAGGCCAGCTTAATACCTAGGCCGAAGCGGGGAAAAAATGGTAATCTCCCCGCGTTTGCCACTCATCTCATTATTTGAAGGATTGTTATGCGACTCCTGAACTTCCTGCGCCCACTGCTTGCCACCGTTGCCTTCATGGCCGCCGCTGCCGGCGCCTCCGCCGCCGATTTCAAGGATGGCCTGGACTACAACACCGTCAACGGCCCGCGTCCGGAGACCGGCAAAAAGGTCGAGGTACTGGAATTCTTCATGTACCACTGCCCGCACTGCAATGCACTGGATCCGGTGCTGGCTGACTGGGTGAAAAAGAACAGCGATAAAATCGTCTTCAAGCGCATGCACTTGGGCGACGACGCCCAGGCCAAGGCCTTCTACACGCTGGAAGCGATGAACGTGACCAACCTGCATGAGAAACTGTTCTACGCTATCCACGTAGAGCGCAACCGCCTGAACACCGACGCCGCGCTGCTGGACTTCCTGGTGAAGAACGGCGTGGACAAGGCCAAGTACCTGGAAGCGTTCAACTCCTTCGGCGTACAGACCAAACTGAAACGCGGGCAGCAAGTGGCGGCGCAGTATAAACTGGATAGTGTGCCGGCCCTGGTGATCGACGGTCATTACACCACCTCGCCGGCTGTGGCAGGCCACGGCCTGACCGCACCTGCGGCAGCACATGCCGCCATGTTCGCAGTCGTCGACAGCCTGGTAGCGAAATCGCTGCAGGAACGCGCCGGCAAGAAGTAATCAAGGAAGGAAGGGTAGGGCGATGAAATTCCCACGAAACGAGCGTGAAGAGGCCGAGGCTGAGGTCATGAAGATTTACAAGGAATCTTCGCCTGCGCTGGAGACCTTGTTTGAATGGGCGCACGTCAACCACCTGGCGTGGAGCCTGGTGGTGGTGTTCCTCGGCCTGATCTTCTGGCTGTGCGTGGCGCTGGTGAATGCCGAGAACCAGCGCAACGCGCTGACCACCAAGCAGTGCATGGATCCGGTCTTCAAAACGGAGCTGGATAAAAAATGCCTGCGCACGGTGCAGTCGCGTGACCACTGGTGGCAGCACCTGACGTACGCGCTGTCCAATCTCAGCCCCGCCCAGTAAGCCTATGAAACAGGTGATGCTGGTGACCGGCAGCAGCCGGGGTATCGGAGCCGCGACCGCGCTGCTGGCCAGCCGGCGCGGCTACGCAGTCTGCATCAATTACCACAGCAACGCCGCTGCGGCCGAGCGCCTGCGCGCGCAAATCGTGGCCGAAGGCGGCGAGGCCATCGCCGTGCAGGCCGACGTCGGCGTCGAGGCGGACGTGCTGCGTTTGTTCACCACCATCGACGAAGAACTGGGGCCGCTGACGGCGCTGGTCAACAACGTCGGCGTGCTGGAACAACAGGGCAAGCTGGCCGACATGTCGGCCGAGCGCCTGCAGCGAGTGATCAACACCAATATCCTCAGCTATTTCCTGTGCAGCCGCGAGGCAGTGCTGCGCATGTCCACCGCGCGCGGCGGGCAGGGTGGCGGTATCGTCAACGTGTCGTCGGGCGCCTCGCGCCACGGCGGCGGCAATGTGTATGTCGACTATGCGGCGTCCAAGGGCGCGGTCGATGTGCTGACGCTGGGTTTATCGAAAGAGGTAGGCCCGGAAGGCATCCGCGTGAATTGCGTGCGACCGGGGATTATCTACACCGAGATCCACGCCAGCGGCGGCGACGCTGGCCGTGTCGACAAGCTGGCGTCCACCGTGCCGCTGGGACGCGGCGGCCAGCCTGAAGAAATCGCCGAGACGATTTTGTGGCTGCTCAGCGAGCAATCCTCTTACGTCAGCGGCGCGATTATCGACGCCGGCGGGGCGCGCTAATTTTTTTCGCTAGCCGCGAATCACCACCGTGCAGGTGGTGCCAGCCACCAGATCCAGATTTTTCGGTTTGTCGTCGATGTGTATGCGCACCGGGACACGCTGCGCCAGGCGCACCCAGTTGAAGGTTGGGTTGACGTCGGCCAGCAGTTCGCGGCCCATGTTGGCGTCGCGGTCGGTGATGCCGCGCGCGATGCTTTCGATGTGGCCTTGCATCAGCGCTTCGCCGCTCATCATGTGGATCTCGACCTTGTCGTTCACCTTCAATAGCGGCAGTTTAGTCTCTTCGAAGTAGCCCACTACGTAGAACGATTCGCTGTTGATCAGCGCCAGCTTGGCCGAACCGACGGCGGCGAAATCGCCTGCGTGCACATTCAAGTTGGTGACGTAGCCGGTGACCGGTGCGCGCACCACGGTGCGCTCCAGGTTCAGCTCCGCGAGATTGCGCGACGACAGTGCGGCCTGATACTGCGCCGACGCCGTGCCGACCGCCGCTTCCGCCGTCTCCTTGCTTTCGGCCGAAACGATGGAGCTGTCCAGGCCCGCGCGGCGCTTGGCCTCCTGCGAGCGGCGGCCTTTTTCCACCTGTTGCGAGGCTAGCATGGCGTTGGCCTGCGTCAGCGCGTTTTCGTAGCGCGCCTTATCGACCACGAACAGCACATCGCCTTTTTGCACCAGCTGGTTATCGTGTACCAGCACCTCGGTCACGGTGCCGGCGACGTCGGCGCTGATGGTGACCACGTCCGCCTTGACGCGGCCATCGCGGGTCCATGCCGAGTCCATGTAATGGTCCCACGCCGAGCGGCCCATCCACAGGGCCGCCGCCA
Source organism: Duganella flavida (assembly GCF_009857445.1). Classification (GTDB taxonomy): domain Bacteria; phylum Pseudomonadota; class Gammaproteobacteria; order Burkholderiales; family Burkholderiaceae_D; genus Rugamonas; species Rugamonas flavida. Next base: position 57,062 of record NZ_WWCN01000025.1, on the reverse strand, counting down.
GCAACAGCATGGTCAGGCAAAATCGGAAAATTTTAGAGACGCTCATAGAACTCATTGAACTCATAGAAGGTTAAATTATTTATACAAGGTGACCAGCAGGGCGCTGAAGATGCAGACGAACATGGACAGCCGTACCAGCGCCGGGTGCCAGCTGCGGCGGTACGCGCCGATGTAGCTCAGGCCCGCGTCCAGCACCAGCTGCAACAGCACGGCGATCAGGAACACCGGCAGCACGCCGGGTAGCAGCACACCAAAAAAATCGACTTCACGCGGCAGGTGTTGGAACATGGGGTTCTCCGGAAAGCTGGTCCAGCAAGGACGTGTAGATGGAATGCAGGTCGGTCAGCGCAGTGTGCAGGCGTGCGCGCCGTTCTGGATGGGCGTCGGCCAGGGCCGCGCGCACGGCGGTGCCAGCGTCGAGGATGGCGCGCAGTGCTGCTTCGCCGCTGGCGTGCGACGGTGCGTGCAGATAGGCGGTCAGCAGGCGCAGGACTTTTTCCAGGCTGTCGCGCGCGGCGCCGGCGTGCGAGGCAGCGATTAGCTGGCGCAGTTCGATGATGGCGTGGCCCAGTTCCAGCAAGGTCAAACCCTGGCGCACTACGCTGCGCGTTTCGGCATTTGGCGCGGGGCCGGCGGCGGCGTTCAGTTGGCTGAGCAAGTCGCGCACACGGTTGTCGAAGCGGCGCTTGAGGCGATGCAGTTTGGCAGTGCAAGCGGTTTGCGCTTCGCGCCACAGAGCTGTCGCCACGTGGTTGCGGTGGCCCATGGTGTGCTCGGGCAGCACCACCTTGAACATCAGGTAGGCCACTGCTACGCCCATCGTCAGCGATAGTTCGCTGCTGATGAAGGATTCGACGTCGTAGCGCATCAAGTTGGTCGGCACCACCAGCGTGGCGCAGAACATGCCAAGGCCGACGCCGACGCCGCCCCAGCGCGGGCTGCTGCTCAGGTATGCGCCGAAGGCGAACAGCGGCAGTGCGGCCAGCACCAGCGGGTAGAAGTTGTCGGCCTTGGCCACCAGCAGGAATTCGGTGATGAAGGCCAGCGGCATGGCGATCAGGAAGCCAATCAGCACTTGCGATACCAGCACGGTGGGGCGCGGCGAGGAGGAGGCCAGCGCGCAGAAAATCGTCGCCATCAGGATGGCGTTGACAGTGGCCGGCCATGCGAGCCAGTACCACATGGCGGCGGTGACCAGCAGCGTGGCGGCGGCGCGGAAGCCGCTGGCGGCGATGATGGCGGGCGGCGTCTTTGGCGAGTAGGAGCCGGGATCGCTGACTTGCTGGCGCTTCTGCTGCGTCAGGCCGTGATACAGCACGGCGAAGTCGGCGAGATCGCCGGCGAAGCGCTGTAGCAGTTCGACGGCGGTGTCGAAATCGATTTGCTGCGCGCGGTCCAGTGCTGGACCGGCGGCCCATTGCGCGCGTGCGGCGGCGATGTCGTTGGCCAGTGCGTTGCGCATCTGCGCAAGGCGCGCTGCAGTCAGGTCGTTGCGCAGTGCGGAAGCCATGTGCGCTTCCAGTGGCGCGACCAGCGCCAGCACGCGGTCCGTGCCGGCCATCGTGCTCGCCGCGCGCAGGCGGTGGCTCAGGCGATGCAGCGTGTAGAAGGTGGTCAGCGCCGTCATGAAGGCGGCGTTAAAGGCGTGCAGCTGGCGCGTGTGCGAGCGCGAATGGCCTGCTTCAAAGAAGGCAGCGGCGCGGCCCGATTCCAGGGCAGCGATATCAGCGGCGAACTTCAGGTGATTCAGCTCGGCGTCTGCCGGTGTGATGCGCTGCTCCAGCACCTTGACGCAAAAGTCGATAAAGCCTGCGTAGCGTTCCTGTACGGTGCGCATCACGGCGCGCGAGTGGCGGCGCGGGAAGATCACATCATGCACCACGGCGGAACAGATAATCCCCAGTCCCACCTCGGTCACACGCGTGACGGCCAGTGTGAATACATGGTCCGGCGCATCGACCGCCGGCGTGGCGATCATCACCGCCGTGTACCCGGCCAGCACGAAGCTGTACGACTGCTGGTTGCGATGCATGGCCGCGCCGCCTGTGCACAGCGCCACCCACAGCGCCAGGCCGAGGAACAGCATGACCGGCGTTTGCGGGAACAAGGCCACCAGCGCCAGCGCGGCCGAACATCCCACCAGCGTACCGAGAAAACGATAGAACGCCTTTTCCAGCACCATGCCGCTGCTAGGCATGGCAAGGATAATGGTGGTGGCAAGGGCGGTGTAGGGAGCGTCGAGACCTAGCCGGAAGGCCAGCCACAAAGCAGAGAAGGAGGCCAGCATGGCCTTGGCGACGAAGATCCAGCGTTCGCCTTCAGTGCTTGCCCAGCCGGCGGTTTCGGAAGAAAGCCACCGGAGCACTCTCCGCGCCGCGCTGTGTTCCTGGGAGGGCTGGGCGGCTGGAGAGGCGTTCATGTGATGAGGTCTAGCTAATAGATTCTAAGTTGTCGAGCTGCCGTTTCAGCAGCGATTCCAAAAGTTTTACTTCTTCCGCGCTGTAGCCGTCGTAGGCACGCGTGGTTTTGCTCCAGACTTCAGGCAGCACTTGTTCCGCCAGCGCGCGGCCGTTGTCGGTCAGCGAAATCATCACGCAGCGACGGTCGCCAGGACGATTGCCGCGCGTGATCAGGCCTTGTGCTTCCAGGTCGTTACACACGCGCGTCAGGTTGGCCGGCTTTTCCATGCAGGCCTCGCCCAGCGTGGACGCGGTCGAGGTCTCATTGTCCGAACCGTACAGCACTGCCAGCACCATATAGCTGGCATCCACCAAGTCGTACTTGCGCAAGGCGGCGTTACTTAAATCCTTCATCCGTTTCTGGATGTGATAAGTCATGCGCACCAGGCGCATAGCGTCCTCTGGGAACTCCGGTATTCGGGCATGGATATTTTTTAGGCGTTTTTTAGTCGCTTCAAAACTACTCATTGCCACTCCTCTGATATTTTTGGAAAGGATTGATTGTACTATCTAAGTATCAATGTGAATCCAGTTTTATGCCCCCACCCAGCGCAGACATCAACAATGCGAAGTTATCCAGTTGTTTGCTAGCCACTTGCGCCATCTGCTGCTGTTCGTTCAATAAGGTCAGCTGCGCGTTGATCACATTCAGCGTGTCGGTCAGGCCGGCTTGGTAGGCGCGTTCCGCCAGTTGCTGTTGGTGCTGCGCCGATGCCAGCGCGCGTTGCGCCAGCTGGTCCTGCTGCTTGATCGATTCGATCTTCACTACTGCGTTGGCCACGTCCGACATGGCCTGGATCACGGCGGCGTTGTACTGCTCGACCGCGCCGTCGTAGATCGCGGTCTGGTTACCGAGCTGGCTGCGCAGGCGGCCGCCCTCAAATACGGGCAGACTGACGGCCGGCGTGATGCCGCGCATCTGCGAGCCTGATTCTAAAAAGTGACCGAAGCCCAGCGACTGCACGCCGACAAACGCCGCCAGGTTGATGTTCGGGTAGAAGTCCTTCTTGGCGCTGTCGATGCGCGAACTGGCTGCTTCCACGCGCCAGCGCTGTGCGACGATATCGGGACGACGCCCCACCAGCTCCGCCGGCAGGTTGGCAGGAACCGCCGCCTGTGCTCCGGCTTGCGCGCCTGCCTTGAGGGTCAGCATTGGCCGGGCGATCGTATCGCCGTCGCCCGGTCCCTTGCCAATCAGTGCCGCCAGCTGGTTGCGCAGCAGCGCAATGGCTTCGCCATGCTGCTCATGCTCGCGCCGTCCAGCGGGCAGCGTAGTTTCAATGCTCGTTACTTCAATATCGCTGGCCAGTCCGGCCGCCTTGCGGCGACGCGTGATGTCCAGGATGCGCTGGCGCTGCGCCAGATTCTCCGTCACGCTATCCAGCAGCGCGTACTCCAGCGACAGCTGGATGTAGGTGCGGACGATGGAAGTCTCCAGCGTCAGGCGCGCCATTTGCGACTCGGCCGCTGCCATGTGCACATCATCCAGCGCAGCGGCCAGCGCATCGCGGTTGCGACCCCACAGATCCAGATCGTAGGAACCGGATAGCGTGGCCGTGTTCTTCCACGCGTAGTTCCCTGCGAGCGGTGCGGGGATCGTGCTGTGCGCCGAGTACAACTCGCGGTCGGCGCTGGCCGATGCATCCACGCGCGCTTGCGTGGCGGCTTTGCTCACGCCGGCCAGGGCTTCGGCCTGGCGCACGCGGGCCAGCGTCGCGCGCAGCGAGGGATTGTCACTCAGCGCGGTGTTCATCAAACGGTCCAGCTGCGCGTCGTGCAGGACTTCCCACCACTGCTCTTCCGGCCACGCCACGTTGGCGCTGGCGGCGCTGAGCGCCTTGCCGGGATGGAGGTCGGTGGATTTGAGCTGCACGGCTTGCGGCTTGACTTTGCCCATGTCCGCACAGCCGGCCAATACTGCTACGGCGATGACGACGGCGGCGGACGCGAGCTGTTTCACGGGTGCTGCTTACTTGGCGTTGTGCTTGCGGGTCTGGGCGACGTCGAAGTCCGCCTCGGTTTCCAGCAGGGTGCCGTTTTTGCGGGCTTCCAGGAACTCAGCCTGTACTTCGGCGCGGGTTTTACCGGCTGCCTGAACTTTGACCGATGCCAGTGCGCTGTTGGCCACGCTGTTCTGGGCAGCGGTGGTGGTGGCAGCGGCGGTGGTTGCAGCCGGGGTAGCCGCGGTCTGGGCGAAAGCGTTAGTCACGGTGGTGGCAGTGGCGGCGATCGCAAACGCCACGGTTGCGGCAGCGGTCAGCAGGTGCTTGGTGGTTGTGCTCATGATGTTCTCCTTGGTTGATGGCTTAACTATAGGGATGAACATTACATTTGTAAAGTAAAAAATTCCTATGAGCACGATAGCCTTTTGTGCGGACTCACACCGACATATAGCGGACGCGGTGGTTCAATAGTTTTTTTGACAAGGAGACCGTCATGGCTGACAGTACTTTAGACCCGGACAATATCCCGGTAGGCACTGATCGCAAGCTGGGCAGTGGTCACGACAAGCGCACGCTGGGACCGAGTGACACGTCCGACAGCGGCAGTGACCTGGTAGGTGAGTCCGGCAGCGATCTGGATAGCGATACCGATGCCGAGGGCACAGGCGAAAGCGATGTGCCGTTGAAGCCGCAGCGTGAGGAACGCCGCGACTGGTCGCGCACCTCTAGCTAGCGGCGCTCATCACGTCGGCCAGCCAGTCGACGAACACACGCACGCGCGGCGACAACTGGCGCTGATGCGGATATAGCACCGACACCGGCATCGGGCGCGGGCGCCACTGCGCCAGCACTTCGACGAAAGCGCCGCTGCGTAGCTGCTGCTCAACGTGGTAGCGCGGCATCTGCACCAGTCCGAGGTCGCTGGCGCAGCAGGCCGCGTAAGCCTCGGCGCTGCCGACCGAGACGCTGCCCGGCAAGTGAATGCTGCGCTGTTCGCCCTCGACGATGAAATCGAAGGGGAACAGCTTGCCGGTAGCGGAAGAGAAAAAATTGACGGCGCGATGGCCCTGGCTGAGCAAGTCATCCAGCGTCAGCGGCGTGCCGTACTGCTCAAAGTACGCCGCGCTGGCACAAGTCACCTGCTGCAGGCTGGCGACGCGGCGCGCCACCATGCTGGAGTCGCGCAGCTCGCCCACGCGCAGCACGCAATCGACGCCGTCGCGCACCAGATCGACCAGCCGGTCGCCCATGCCGATTTCTAATTCAATGCCGGGATAGCGGGCAAAGAATTCCTTCAATCGCGGCAACACGTAATGGCGCGACAGCGTGCCTTGCAAATCCACGCGCAGCTTGCCGCGCGGCGCCGCGCCGCTGTTGCCAAATCCTGCCTCGGTCTCCTCCACATCAGCGAGGATGCGTACGCAACGTTCGTAATACGCTTGCCCGTCCAGCGTGGTGCTGACGTGGCGCGTAGTCCGCTGCAGCAGGCGCACGCCAAGGTGCGCCTCCAGCTGCTTGATGGTGTAGGTGGCCGTGGCGGCCGGAATCTGCACATCCTCCGCCGCCTTGCTGAAACTTCCCAGCTCGACGATGCGGGCGAATATGCGCATGGCATTGAAGCGGTCCATTAGCGGTGCGAGGACGACCCGGCCCAGAGGTTGATGGCGCCTTCCTGCGCTTGCGCGTCGATCTGCGCCAGCTCTTCTGCGGTGAAGGCGAGGTTCTTCAGCGCCGCCACGTTCTCGCGGATTTGCGCAGCGTTGCTGGCGCCGATCAGCGTGGAGGTGATGCGCGCGTCGCGCAGTACCCAGGCCAGCGCCATCTGCGCCAGCGTTTGTCCACGGCGCTTGGCGATTTCATTCAGGCCGCGCACACGTTCCAGATTGGCCACGCTCAAATGCGATTGCAGCAACGAGCCGCCGCCCGGGCGGTTGACGCGCGCATCGGCCGGTACGCCGTTCAAATACTTGTCGCTCAGGATGCCTTGCGCCAGTGCAGTGAAGGTGATGCAGCCGATACCCTCCTGGCCCAGCGTGTCGAGCAGGCCGTCGGTTTCGATCCAGCGGTTCAGCAGATTGTAGGACGGCTGGTGGATCAGGCACGGCACCTTCCATTCCTTGAGCAGGCGCGAAGCTTCCGCAGTCTTCTCTGCTGAGTAGGAGGATACGCCGACGTACAGCGCCTTGCCTTGCTGGACTGCGTGCGCCAGTGCGCCCATGGTTTCTTCCAGCGGCGTATCGGGATCGAAGCGGTGCGAGTAGAAGATGTCGACGTAATCGAGGCCCATGCGCTGCAGCGATTGATCGAGGCTGGCCAGCACGTATTTGCGCGAGCCGCCGCCCAGGCCATAAGGGCCGGGCCACATATCCCATCCGGCCTTGGTGGAGATGATCAGCTCATCGCGGTACGGTTTGAAGTCTTCCTTGAACAGGTGGCCGAAATTGGTTTCAGCGGAGCCGTAGGGCGGGCCGTAGTTGTTGGCGAGGTCGAAGTGGGTGATGCCCAGGTCGAAGGCGGTGCGCAGCATTTCGCGTTGCGAGGCGAGGGTGTTGGAATCGCCAAAGTTGTGCCACAGGCCGAGCGACATCAGCGGCAGTTTCAGGCCGCTGCGGCCGCAGGTACGGTACTGCATTTCTTCATAGCGTTGCGGGGACGCGAGGTAGGTCATGCGTAATCTCCGATGTGATAAAAAAAGCCCGCAGGCGCGGGCGCTGCGGGCTTTCTGGCTTAGGCTGCCGGGATCGCTCAGGCGAAGTTGGCGGCAGCGAAGTCCCAGTTGGCGAGCTTGAAGAAGGTCTCGATGAACTTAGGACGAGCGTTGCGGTAGTCGATGTAGTAAGCGTGTTCCCACAGGTCGATGGTGATCAGCGCTTTGGCATCGCTGGTCAGTGGGGTAGCGGCGTTCGAGGTGTTGACGATGTCCAGCGAACCGTCAGCCTTTTTCACCAGCCAGGTCCAGCTCGAACCGAAGTTGCCAACGGCCGACTTGGTGAACTCTTCCTTGAACTTGTCGAACGAACCCCATTTCGCGTTGATGGCTTCAGCCAGCGCGCCTTCTGGTGCGCCTTTGCCGTTTGGCGTCAGGCTGTTCCAGAAGAAGGTGTGGTTCCAGATCTGAGCCGAGTTGTTGAAGATGCCGCCCGACGATTTCTTGATGATTTCTTCCAGCGACAGGGCTTCGAATTCGGTGCCCTTGATCAGGTTGTTCAGGTTGGTGACATACGTTTGGTGGTGCTTACCGTAGTGGTATTCCAGCGTTTCTTGCGAGATAGCAGGCGCCAGGGCGTCGATTGCATAGGGCAGAGGTGGCAGGGTATGTTCCATTGTTCTTCCTTTGTGTAGGTGTTAAAAATGTCGAAACGCCCACCATTGTAAAGCGGATGGGCGACGATCGCTGAAAAGTCCGGCGTTTTGTGTGGGTTAGCTGGCGTTACCGTACGCGGCGGGTGGTTTCGCGCACAATCAGCTCTAGCGGCGGCACCTCGCCGCACGCCGCTTCGCCGTTGATGATGCGCAGCAGCGCCTGGGTGGCAATGCGGCCGATGTCGTACAGCGGCTGGCGGATGGTGGTCAGCGGCGGCGTGGTGTACGACGAGCCCGGCAGATCATCGAAGCCGACCAGCGAGATATCGTCCGGCACCCGGATGCCCTTGCGGTACAAGGCCAGCCTTGCACCGTAGGCGCTCAAGTCATTGGCGGCAAACACGGCGGTGAAATGCTGGTGGGTGTCGAACAGGCGGTTCATGGCCAGCATGCCGCTGGCCTCGTGGTAATTACCCTCGACGATCAGGTTCTCGTCCACCGGCAGGCTGGCTTCCTGCAGTGCGCGCTTGTAGCCGGCCAGGCGCTCGTCGGCGTCGGCGTTGTTGGACGGGCCGGAAATAAAGGCGATGTGGCGGTGGCCCAGCTCGATCAAATGGTGCACGGCCAGGTAGGCGCCGTATTCATTGTCCATCTTGAAGCCGAGCGCGGTGCGGGTTTTCAGTGCGCGGCCGGTGGAGACGATCGGGCGCTGGGTGGAGAAATTCAGCACCGTGTCGTCGGCCATGCGGCCCGACAGCAGGATGATGCCGTCCACCTTGCGCGCCAGCAGCAAGCGGATGCGCTCGGCTTCCTCGTCGGCGTTCCAGTGGCCGCTGACGATCACCGAGGCGAAGCCGGTGCCTTTCAGGCCATCGTCCACGCCGCGCAGGGTTTCGTCGAAGAAGGGCGAGGAAATATCCTGCACCACAATGCCGATGGTCATCGAGCGGCCTTTTTTCAGGCCCTGCGCCATCTGGTTGGGCGCAAAGTTCATCGCCTCGATGGCTTTCAGCACGGCCTGGCGCTTGTCGTCGGAGACCTTGGCAGTGCCGTTCAGAATGCGGGAAACCGTACTGGGCGACACTCCCGCCTGGCGTGCAACATCCATCAGGGTCGATGGGCCGGGGGAACGGGAGCTATCTGCCAAAGTATTTCCTTTATCGATGTAGTTATGAAAACCTTTTCTGCTCAAGATTACCATATTCTAGGGACATTCCGCCAATTTGGAGAGTGACAGCGGATTGACTTTCTGCTGTTGGCGGTATTTAATGGCCGGGTGTTTGAAAACGTTTTCATGACATTGTATGCCATATAATTCAAGCGCCAGCAGGAAACACAAAAGATAGAACGGAAAGAGACATGAAACGCGACGCTTTTTCGCACCTCGCGCACGGCCCGCGCATCCTGGCCGACATAGGTGGCAGCAGCGCCAGCTTCGGACTGGAGACGGCGCCGAACCAGATCGAAGCGGTCTGGATGACTGAGTGCGCGGCTTACCCGACCCTGGGCGCGGCGCTGGTGGCCTATTTGTCGCAGGCGGCGACGGTGGCGGCGGGCGGCTACCAGGCGCGCTTTGCCGGCATCGCCATCGCCAACCCGATCGACGGCGATTGGGTGACCATGACCAATCATCACTGGTCGTTCTCGATTGAGGCCGTGTGTTCGCAATTCAGTTTGAAATCGCTGGTGGTGGTGAACGACTTTACAGCGCTGGCCAGCGCCTTGCCGTATCTGGCGCCGGAGCACAAGCACCAGATCGGCGGTGGCATCGTTCGCAGCGGCGCGCCGATCGGGCTGGTGGGGGCGGATGCGGGCTTGGGCGTGTCGGCACTGGTGCCGGTGGACGACCGCTGGATCGCCATCGACAGCGAGGGCGGTCATGCTACTTTCGCGCCGATGAACGAGCGTGAAATCGACATCCTGCGTTATGCGCGGCGTTATCACGAGCACGTGTCGAGCGAGCGGCTGGTGTCGGGCATTGGCATTGCGCTGGTGTACCGCGCCTTGTGTGAGCGGGCGCGTGTTGAGCCGCAGAATTTGAATACGGCAGAGATTATGGAGCGGGGCGTGCATCGCCATGACCCAGTGTGCGAGGAAACTTTGCTGGCGTTCTGCGAAATGCTGGGCACCGTGGCTGGCAACGTCGCGCTGACCTTGGGCGCGAAAGGCGGCATCTACATCGGCGGCCGCACCGTGCTGAAGATGAGCGAGTTCTTCGAACGCTCAGGCTTCCGCGCCCGTTTCGAGCAGAAAGGCCGTTTCTCCGATTACCTGGCGCACATCCCCACCTACGTCATCACCGAGCAGAACCCCGTACTGACCGGCATGTCCGCCATGCTATCCGCCGCATAATTCGGGGTCAGCTCTGTCATTTGGACATGCGCACACGATGTTTGAGAAATCTCAATACGTAAATTATTTGTCCGAATGACAGAGCTGACCCCGATTTTTAGCTCACACTGTCGATGCCAATTTGGGCGGTGCCCTCAGCCAGACGTACGGTGACGATGCTGCGCGGCTTCAGTTGTGTTGGCGCGCGCATGATGGCGCCGGCTTCGTCGGTGACGATGGCGTAGCCGCGCTCCAGCGTGCGCTGCGGATTCAGCAGTTCCAGCTGCGAGGCGAGGGCGGCCAGTGCGTCACGCCGCTGGCCCAGTTGGGTGTTGATGCTGATCGCGGCCCGATGCTGCAAGCTCGCCAGCACGGAGCGGGCGCCGCTTACTTCCGGCTTGCGCGCGCCGAGACGGCCGCTCAGGCGATCCAGTTGATGGCGTGCTTGCGTCAACGGCGCACGGTTGGCGTGCGTGATGGCCGCTGCCATCGCTTGCAGCTTGTGGCGCTGCTGATCGATCTGCGCGCTTGGGTTCAGCAGGCGGCGCGTGTAGCCATCCAGCGTTTGCCCTGCATCATTCACCTTGCGGCGCATGGCGCGGCGCACGTCAATCACGTCCGCCTTCAGCGAGCCGATCCAGTCCGCGCGCGGCGTGACGGCCAACTCGGCCGCCGCCGTCGGCGTCGCGGCGCGCAGGTCGGCGGCGAAATCGCAAATCGTGAAGTCGGTCTCGTGGCCCACGCCGGAAATCACCGGCATGCGGCAATTGGCCACCGCGTACGCCACTTCCTCATCATTGAACGACCACAAATCCTCAATGCTGCCGCCGCCCCGGCACACAATCAGCACGTCGCAATCATTACGCAGCGAGGCCGTATCAATCGCCGCCGCAATCTTCGCCGCGGCCAGCTGGCCTTGTACCGGAGTCGGATACAGCACCACCTGCACGTGCGGCGCGCGGCGCTTCAGAGCCGCCAGTACATCGCGCAGCGCCGCTGCTTGCGGGCTGGTGACGATGCCTACCGTACGCGGGAAGATCGGCAGCGCGCGCTTGCGGTCCGGATGGAACAGGCCCTCCGCGTCCAGTTTCTCTTTCAGCCGCTGGAACGCCTCAAACAACGATCCCACACCGGCGCGGCGTATCGCCTCCACATTGATCTGGTAGTCCCCACGCGGCCCGTACAGCGTGACCAGCGCCCGCACCTCGACCTTGTCGCCCTCGCGCGGCACAAAGCTGGCGTATTGCGCGCGGCCGCGGAACATCACTGCCCGCACCTGTGCGCCATCATCCTTGAGCGTGAAGTACCAATGCCCCGATGCCGCCCGCGTGAAGTTGGACACTTCGCCCGAAATCCAGGTCAGTGGAAAACTGCGCTCCAGCAGTCGCGAAACGGCCTGGTTCAGCGCGCTGACGGTAAGCACCGGCGCAGCGGCTGGGGCGGATTCAATATGTTCGTCGAAGTTCATAGGATTTCAAAAAATGAAACTATCCACACTATGTGGGTTTGGTCACACAGCGGTAACAGCGTAGTGTTTGCGCTAGGTATTATAGGTAGGTCCATGATTTTAAAGGGTAAACATTTCTGCCGTATTTGCGTGCACGGAGGAAAAACCCTTACAGATCAAGTACTTTGCCCTCGCCACCCACGGTTACGCACAAAGTTATCCACAAAAGATGTGTGAAACTTTGGTGATCGATAGTCTTTTTCTTGTTGTTGTTTTTGTCATGCTTAAAATTTACGCAGAGAAATTATATTGTTATAAATCAATGACTTAAGTGCTACTGCGCACTGTTTCGCACACTTTTATCCACAGAATTTGTGCAAAACTCGGTTCTTGTCATAATCCGACCCCGCTTGGTGAATATCCCGGGCCGGTGTTTTGAGGACCGGTATCCCCCTCGGTCGGCATCGGGTATCGCCTGCTTTATTTTTGCGCATGGCAATAAATATATTATAAATCAATGACTTGAATAGTTCGCTTGGGCCTTGCTAACAATCTTATCCACACAAAATGTGCAGAAGTGCACAGTTGCTCCTGATAGTTGAAAGCGATCAGTCGCGTTGAGGTAGGCGCCGGTGGATAAGCCCGTTTTTGCCCCGGAGAAGGGCTAAAAACACCCTCGTGCTAAATTTTTACTCAGGGTAAAAAATCCCTTATAAATCAAGGGGCTTGGATATTGTTTGAGTGCTTGCTAACAATCTTATCCACACGAAGTGTGTAGAAGTGCACAGCGTAGTTTGGCTACCAAAAAGCTGCTCTTTTTTTGCGCAATGAAAAATTATTCATTGAAATCAGTGACTTGGAATAAGTTCGTCACCTTGCGCACAATCTTGTCCACAGAAATTGGGCATAACTGAGATAAGTTCCCATTCACCTGCGCGATTTTTGAGCGGTGCAAGTATTCCCTTATAGATCAATGGTTTAGCAATGAAGGGTTAGTCTTGCTCACATTATTGTCCACAGAAAATGTTGAGAACTCCGCCAGACACTTGCCGACATCGGCCCAACAAGATACATTGCGCCATTCGGTTGTTAATATTCAGGAGTTCGTTTTGCTCGCCATATTCCAAGTTGCAGGTTGGCCTATCTGGCTGTTGTTGATTGCTTCCGTCGTCGCAACCGCCCTGATTATCGAACGCCTGATGTATCTGCGCCGCAGCAAGATCATCCCGAAGAAGCTGCTGGACGAGGTCGTGCAGGTCTACCGCAGCAACCGCATCACCCCGGACATCATCGACAAGCTGGAAAAGTCCTCGCCGCTGGGCATCGTGCTGTCGGCCGCGCTGCGCAATGTAGACGCGCCGCGCGAGGTGATGAAGGAATCCATTGAAGAGGCAGGCAGCGGTGTGGCGCACACGCTGGAACGCTTCCTGACCACGCTGGGCACCATTGCCACCCTGGCGCCGCTGATGGGCCTGTTCGGCACGGTGGTCGGCATGATCGAGATTTTCGGTTCGCAGAATGCGGCCGGCTCCAATCCTGCAGCACTGGCGCACGGCATCTCCGTAGCCTTGTACAACACCGGCTTCGGCCTGGCGATTGCGATGCCGACGCTGGTGTTCTACCGTCACTTCCGCGCGCTGGTGGATAGCTTCATCATCGACATGGAGCAGCAGGCGGTGAAGTTTGTCGACGTCGTGCACAGCAAGCGCAAATAAGGACGTTCCATGAATTTCCGCAAAGGCCAGCGCCGCGAGGATCCGGAGATCAACCTGATTCCGTTCATCGACGTGCTGCTGGTAATCCTGATTTTCCTGATGGTCAGTACCACCTACAGCAAGTTCACCGAGCTGCAAATCACGCTGCCGACTGCCGATGCGCAGAAGGCCACCGAGAAGCCGTTTGAACTCAACGTGACGGTGGATGCCAAAGGCAATTACACCATCAATGGCGAGCCGATTTCCTTCCGTGATGTGAACGGCTTTGCGCAGGCCTTGCGCGAGGCAGCAGGCAAGGGCGGTGAGGCCGGCAAGTCGCCGGTGGTCATCGTCAATGCCGACCAGTTCGCCATGCACCAGATGGTGATCAATGTGATGGAAGCCGCGCGCCTTGCCGGCTATGAGAAACTTACCTTTGCGGCGCAAACCGGTGGCGGCAAATAATTCGTCGGCGCTGGAGTCCACACTGACGCGTAACTGGCTGCGGCGCGGACCGCTGGCTTGTGCGTTGTGGCCGCTGTCGCTGGTGTTCCGCGCGGTGATTGGCTTGCGCCTGGCCTTGTTCAAGGCGGGTGTGCTGAAGTCGTCGCGGCTGCCGGTGCCGGTGGTGGTGGTGGGGAATATCTACATCGGCGGCACGGGCAAGACGCCGCTGACCATTTGGCTGGTGCAGGCGCTGCAAGCGGCTGGCATGAAGCCGGGCGTGATTTCGCGTGGCTTCGGCAGCTCGGAGGAGGGCGCGCGCGAAGTGACGTCGACCTCGACGCCGGCGCAGGTGGGCGATGAGCCGCTGCTGATCAAGCAGCGCACTGGTGCGCCGGTGATGGTGGGACGTGATCGCGCCGCTACCGGCCGCGCGCTGCTGGCCGCGCATCCGGATGTCGATATCCTGCTGACCGACGACGGTTTGCAGCACTACAAGCTGCAGCGCGATGTGGAAATCATCCTGTTCGATGGCCGCGGCGCCGGCAATGGCTGGCTGCTGCCGGCCGGGCCGCTGCGCGAGCCGGTGAGCCGCCGCCGCGATTTCACCGTCATCAACGCGCCGGTGCTGACCGAGGATTTGGTGCGCGCAGTCCACCCCGGTAAGGCGGGGTCTGACCCCGTACGGGGTCAGACCCCATGTACGCAGGCGCCGGCAGTCCAGATGACGCTCGTGGGGGAGCACGCTGAACAACTCCGGGACCGCACCCGCAAGCAATCTCTGACGGAGCTCGCGGCTCAACCCGAACTGCGCATCGCTGCCGCCGCTGGTATTGGCAATCCTGCACGCTTCTTTGGGATGCTTAAGGGGGCGGGGTTGAACATCACCGAGCTGCCTTTGCCCGATCATCACGACTTCCAGGACCGCCCATTTGCCACCCTCGAAGCCGACCTTATCTTGATGACCGAGAAGGATGCAGTAAAATGTGCGCAAATTGAAGAACTCAGTGATGATCCACGCCTGTGGGTCGTCCCGGTAACAGCGCGCATCGACCGCGCGCTGGCCGACCAAATTGTGGAGAAATGTCGTGGACGCTCGATTGCTTGATATCCTGGTATGCCCGGTCTGCAAAGGCCCGCTGGAGTACGATAAAAAGGCGCAGGAGATGATTTGCAAAGGCGATCGCCTGGCCTATCCTATCCGTGATGGCATCCCCATCATGTGGGCCGATGAAGCGCGCACCCTGCAGGACAAGGCGGACTAAATAGTGAGTTTCATCGTTATCATCCCGGCCCGCCTGGCCTCGACCCGGCTGCCGAACAAACCGCTGGCCGACCTCGGCGGCAAGCCGATGGTGGTGCGCGTCGCTGAACGCGCCCAGCTGTCGGGCGCCTCGCGCATCATCGTCGCCACCGATCACGAAGACATCCGCGCCGCCTGCGAACAGCACGGTGTGGAAGTGTGCATGACCCGTGCCGACCATCCGTCCGGCACCGACCGCATCGCTGAAGTGGCGCATAAGCTGAACCTGCCGCTGGATGCCGTCATCGTCAACTTGCAAGGCGACGAACCGCTGATCGATCCGGCCCTGCTGCAAGCGGCGGCCGCCCGCATCAACGCCGACGTCGCTATGTCGACCTGCGCCCACCCGCTGCACGACGCCGCCGACGCCTTCAATCCGAATGTCGTCAAAGTGGTGTTGGACAAGAATGGCCGCGCCTTGTATTTCTCGCGCGCGACTATACCGTGGCACCGCGACGCCTTCGCACAGTCCAAGGACAGCCTGCCAGCTGGCTACGTGCCGCTCCGTCACATCGGACTGTACGCCTACCGCAACGACTTCCTGCAAGCCTATCCGGCGCTGGAACTGTCGCCGCTGGAATCAATCGAAGCGCTGGAGCAGTTGCGGGTGCTGTGGCATGGCTACCTGATCGCTGTGCACGTGACCGATTCGGCGCCGGCCGCCGGCGTGGACACCCCGGAAGACCTGGAACGCGTCCGCCAGCACTATTAAAGCAGTTTAAAAAGCGTCAGGTACGAGTCAGCTGCCACTGTTATAACGTTCATGACTGTGCGATATTCATACGGAATATCAACCAGAAATTGGCGTAACGACTAAGTTTTGTGGTAAGTTTCGTACGATCTGACACTAACTAACCCATATCCCATATCTGTTTTAGGAAACTTCATGCGTCTCATTCTGTTAGGAGCACCAGGTGCCGGCAAGGGCACTCAGGCTAATTTCATCAAAGAAAAATACAACATCCCGCAAATTTCCACTGGTGATATGCTGCGCGCCGCCATCAAGGCCGGCACGGAACTGGGCATGGCTGCCAAAAAGGTCATGGATGCGGGTGGTTTGGTTTCGGATGACCTGATCATTGGCCTGGTCAAGGACCGCTTGGCCCAGCCAGACTGCGCCAACGGCTACCTGTTCGACGGCTTCCCACGCACCATCGCCCAAGCGGACGCGATGAAGGACAGCGGCGTGACCGTGGACTACGTGCTGGAAATCGCCGTGCCGGACGAATCGATCATCGAGCGCATGGATGGCCGCCGCTGCCACCCAGCTTCGGGCCGCGTCTACCACGTGAAATTCAATCCGCCTAAAATCGAAGGCAAAGACGACGTTACCGGTGAAGACCTGGTACAGCGCGACGACGACAAAGCAGAAGTCGTGAAGAAGCGCCTGGACGTCTACCACAATCAAACCGAAGTGCTGCTGGGCTACTACAACACCTGGGCGCAAACCGGCGAACCGGGTGCACCGAAGTACCGCCGCATCGAGGGCGTCGGCCCCGTCGAGCAAATTCGTGACAGTGCGTTTGCCGCATTGTCCAAATAAGCTGTAAAGTAGAGCGGACCGATGGTCCGCTTTTTTTTCGGCCGATTAAAAATGACCGCAGCTTCGTTGCGGCGCCTCGCCGTGCATTCGCACTGTCTTCGTTGCCGGCGCCTCGCTGCGATCATTTTTAATCGGCCTCACCAGCGCCATCCCATTTTTTTGAAGTTTTGCAGTTCGCACTTTGTGGTGTGGTTGTACAAGCTTGATCAACAAAAATAAGGGGACACTATGACAGGCAGCTTATGGTTGGCAGTCGCGTGCGGCATCATTGCCGTGGTTTATGGACTTTGGTCGCGGAGCTGGATACTGCGACAAGATGCGGGCAATCCGCGTATGCAGGAAATCGCGCTCGCGATTCAACAGGGCGCCGCCGCTTATCTGGCGCGCCAATATCGCACCATCGCCATCGTCGGCGTGGTACTCCTGATTCTCATTGCAGTTTTTCTGGATGTTAGTACCGGCATCGGCTTCCTGATTGGCGCGGTGCTGTCGGGCGCGTGCGGCTTCATCGGCATGAACGTCTCGGTGCGCGCCAATGTGCGCACGGCGCAGGCGGCCTCCAAGGGCATGAACGAAGCGCTCGACGTTGCGTTCAAGGGCGGCGCCATCACCGGCATGCTGGTGGTCGGCCTGGGCCTGCTGGGCGTGGTGCTGTTCTATGTTTATCTGGTGGCGGGCGTGGCGCCGGGCACCAATTTGCACAAGACGATAGAGCCGATGATCGGGCTGGCGTTTGGCGCCTCGCTGATTTCGATCTTTGCCCGTCTTGGCGGCGGTATCTTCACCAAGGGCGCCGACGTGGGCGCGGATTTGGTCGGCAAGGTGGAGGCGGGCATTCCGGAAGACGATCCGCGCAATCCAGCCGTGATTGCCGATAACGTTGGCGACAACGTCGGCGACTGCGCCGGCATGGCGGCCGACCTGTTTGAGACTTATGTGGTGACGCTGATTGCCACCATGCTGCTGGGCGCGCTGCTGCTCAGTGCTTCGGGCACTGCGGCGGTGGTCTATCCCTTGCTGCTGGGTGCTGTGTCCATCATCGGCTCCATCATCGGCTGCTCGATGGTCAAGGCCAAGCCGGGCAAGAAGATTATGTCGGCGCTATACACCGGCTTGTGGTGGGCGGCGGGCTTGTCGCTGATCGGCTTCGTGGTGGTGACGTGGCAAGTGTGGCCGGACGACGCCATGCGCTACAAGATGATTGGCTGCACCGTGGTCGGCATCGTGCTGACTGGGCTGATGGTCTACATCACCGAGTACTACACCGGCACCGACTTCCATCCGGTCAGGCACATCGCTGAAGCCTCGACCACCGGCCACGGCACCAACATCATCGCCGGCCTGGGTGTGTCGATGAAATCAACCGCTTGGCCGGTGCTGGCCGTGTGCGCGGCAATCCTGGTCTCCTATCAGCTGGGTCAACTGTACGGCGTAGCGATTGCCGCGACCTCCATGCTGTCGATGGCTGGCATCGTGGTGGCGCTGGACGCCTACGGTCCGATCACCGACAACGCCGGCGGCATCGCTGAAATGTCGGGCATGCCAGACTCGGTGCGCGCGATTACCGATCCGCTGGACGCGGTGGGCAATACCACCAAGGCTGTCACCAAAGGCTATGCCATCGGCTCGGCCGGTTTGGCCGCGCTGGTGCTGTTTGCTGACTACACCCACGCGCTGGAATCGGCAGGGCGCAGCGTGTCGTTCGATCTGTCGAATCCGATGGTGATTGTGGGCCTGATCATCGGCGGCCTGGTGCCTTACCTGTTCGGTGCGATGGCGATGGAAGCGGTGGGCCGCGCGGCCGGTGCGGTGGTGGTGGAAGTGCGCCGCCAGTTCCGCGACATCAAGGGCATCATGGATGGCACTGGCAAGCCGGAATACGACAAGGCGGTCGACATGCTGACTGCCTCGGCCATCAAGGAAATGATCATCCCGTCGCTGCTGCCGGTGGTGGTGCCGATTCTGGTCGGGATGCTGCTGGGGGCAGCTGCGCTGGGTGGCATGCTGATGGGCACCATCGTCACCGGCCTGTTCGTGGCGATTTCCATGACCACCGGCGGTGGCGCGTGGGATAACGCCAAGAAGTATATCGAGGACGGCCACTTCGGCGGCAAGGGTTCGGATGCGCACAAGGCAGCCGTTACCGGCGACACTGTCGGTGACCCGTACAAGGACACAGCCGGTCCGGCGGTGAATCCGCTGATCAAGATCATCAACATCGTGGCGCTGCTGCTGGTACCGTTGCTGCCGGCGGCCGGCTGGCTGGCGGTGTCGTCGTCGGCGCCGCCGCCGCAAGCGAAAGTGGCGCCGGCTGAGGTGCCACCTCCGCCGCCAGCCACCGTACAGCAGTAAAGTTACCAATTGTTTCGTTGCTTCCCTCTCGCGTTTGCAGGGCTAATATGTAAGCAGGGAGGGAGCGCCATGAACATTGCCAAATGCGCCGCGTTTGCGGTTGTATTCCTGTTCTGCATGCTGGTCTGTGAATTTGTGTGGGCGGATCAGGCGGCGGACGACTATGCCAAACTGCCGGTCTGCACACTCAGTGCGGATGGCAAAGCGCTGGCGGTCGAGCCGTGCCGCACTGCACCAGCCCAAGTACCGATGCCGCGCCGTCCGGTGCCGCAAATCATCCAGCGCATGCCGCAAACCAAACCGCCGCCTAAACTGGCGATGCCGACGGCGCCGCCGTTGCCGGCCTTGGACGGCATGGTCAAGCCGCCGGTGCCCACCACCAGTTGCGATGCTGCCGGCTGCTACGGCGCCAACGGCGTGCGCTACAACAGCGTTGGCGCGGGCGCGGTGGTCACGCCGTCGGGCAAGGTATGCAACCGTTCAGGCAGCACTATCCAATGCTAGGCTCGCAGTCGATAGGAAAGTTGACCGACTTGGCGATGTAGCATTCCTCATGCGCCTTGTGATGCAGGCGCAGCGCCAGTTCGCGGTCACCAGCCGAGATGGTTACGCGCGGGCGCAGTACCACGCGCTCAAAGCGGTCACCATTCATCGTGCCTTCCGCCTCATCCACATATGCCGTGACGATGATGCCAGCATCGGCACACAAATGCAGGTACCACAGCTTGTGGCAGGCCGAGGCCGACGCCAGCAGCAATTCCTCCGGATTCCAGCGCGCAGCATCGCCACGAAACGCCGGATCCGACGAGCCGGGAATCGCCGGCTTGCCCGCCGCGCTGATGACGTGGCTGCGGTCGTAATCGCGATAGCCCGAGGTGCCGGTGCCGCGGTTGCCGGTCCATTCCACCGCCAGTTTGTAATGGTGTGCCGTCATAAAACCCTCCAGTTGAGCGCTGAAGTATACTGTCGAGCTATGACCTATCGACTATTTCTTTTTGACTTGGACGACACGCTACTGGACTTCAAAGCCTCCGAGCAGCTGTCCTTTGTCCGCACCCTCAACCAGCTCGGCCACCACGACGTGTCCGACGCGCTGTTCGCGCAGTACCAGGCGATTAATACGGCGCTGTGGCGGGCCTTCGAAACCGGCGACGTCAGCAAGGACTTCCTCAAGGTCGAACGCTTCCGCAAGACCTTCGAAGCCAACCGCCTGCTGCTCGATCCGGAGGCGGCCAGCCTGTTGTACCTGGAATCGCTGTCCGAAACCGTGGTGCTGATCGACGGCGCCACGGCGTTGTGCGCGCAGCTGGCGGCGGTGGGCGAGGTGGGCATCATCACCAACGGCGTGGATGCGATCCAGCATCGCCGCGTGGCTGCATCGGGCCTCGGCCAGTACATCTCCTTCATCGCCACTTCCGAAGCCTGCGGCTACGCCAAGCCGGACGTCCGCTTCTTCGAGTACGCAGCTGGCATGGCGCGCCCGGTGCGCCGCGAGGAAATGGTTATCATCGGTGATCGCCTGGATGCCGATATCCTCGGCGCCAACCGCTACGGCATCGACAGCTGCTGGTTCAATCCCGAGCGCCTGCCCAACGTCTCGGAAGCCATTCCCACCTTTGAAGTCGCCCACTTGAGTGCCGTCCCGCCTGCCTTGCTATAATGCTGACGTTTACGTAAACGTCAATTAAAACAGGAGACAGGAATGCAGATCAAGGACAGCGTATTCATCATCACCGGCGGCGCATCGGGCCTGGGCGCGGGCACGGCGCGCATGATCGTGGAGCAGGGCGGCAAAGTAGTGCTGGCCGACGTGCAGGCTGAAGCCGGCCAGGCGCTGGCGGCGGAACTGGGCGCCGTGTTCGTCAAATGCGACGTCACCTCGGAAGCCGACGGCCAGACCGTGGTGGCAGCAGCGCTGGCACTGGGCACGCTGCGTGGTGCGATCAACTGCGCCGGCGTGGCGCCTGCCGCCAAGACCGTGGGCAAGGACGGCCCGCATCCGTTGGACCTGTTCCAGCGCGTGGTCAGCATCAACTTGATCGGCACCTTCAATATGTCGCGCCTCGCGGCGGATGCCATGAGCAAGAACGCGCCGCTGGAGACTGGTGAGCGCGGCGTCATCATCAACACTGCCTCCGTCGCGGCCTTCGACGGCCAGATCGGCCAGGCCGCCTACGCCGCCTCCAAGGCCGCCGTGGCCGGCCTGACCTTGCCGATGGCGCGCGACCTGTCGCGCAACGGCATCCGCGTGATGACCATCGCGCCGGGCATCTTCGAAACGCCGATGCTGTCGGCCATGCCGCAGGAAGTGCAGGACGCGCTGGGCGCGATGGTGCCGTTCCCGCCGCGCCTCGGCAAGCCGGCCGAATACGCGCTGCTGGCTAAAGCCATCATTGAAAACGCCATGCTGAATGGCGAAACCATTCGCCTCGACGGCGCGATCCGCATGCAGCCCAAGTAAATAAAACGGGCGGTATAATCTGCGGATGAATCCAACAATCGCAGGTTATCTTTGGCTGGTGCTGGCGTCTGTCGCCAGCGCCGCCGCCACCTTCCTGATCAAGATGTCCAGCCAGACTGGCGACGGTATCAACCTCGCGCGCCTTATGTGGCTGGGCGGCGCCGGCAGCACCTACGTGCTGGGCTTCGTCTGCTATTCACTCGCATTGGCCAAGCTGGAAATCAGCGTCGCCTATCCCTTCATGACCGCCGTGACCATCGTGATGGTGACGCTGCTCGGCTCCCAACTGCTGCACGAGGCGCTGTCGCCGATGAAAGTCCTCGGCCTGCTGCTGATTGGCGCCGGCGCGTTCGTGGTGGCCCGTTAAATCCCTGGAGTATTCATGCATCGTTTGAAGATCATCGCCCTGAGCCTTTCCTTGCTGGGCGCATTGCCGGTCCACGCGCAGCGCACCACGCCGGACGCCGCGCCGGAAATCGCCACCGGCTATGCCGAGAAGGCCGGCAAGTCCTCGCAAAAATTCATGGTGGCTGCGGCCAATCCGCTGGCCACGCAGGCCGGCTATCAAATGCTGAAACAGGGTGGTAGCGCGGTTGACGCGGCCATCGCGGTGCAGATGGTGTTGACGCTGGTGGAGCCGCAATCGTCCGGCATCGGCGGCGGCTCCTTCCTGATGTACAGCGACGGCAAACGCGTGCAATCCTACGATGGCCGTGAAACCGCGCCCGCTGCTGCGGATGAACACCTGTTCCAGGACAAGGACGGCAAACCTGTCTCGCGTGAAGCGGGCGTGGTCGGTGGCCGCTCGACCGGCGCACCGGGTGTACTGCGCATGCTGGAACTGGCACACAAACAGCATGGCAAGCTGCCGTGGAAGGCGTTGTTCCAGCCGGCGATCCAGTTGGCGGAAAACGGCTTTGCCGTCAGCCCGCGCTTGAATGCGCTGCTGTCGTGGGATAAATACCTGTCGCGCGATCCGGTGGCGCGCGCCTACTTCTTCGACGCGCAAGGCAAACCGCGCCCGGTCGGCTATGTGCTGAAAAATCCTGAGCTGGCGCGCACGCTGCGCGAAATCGCCGACGGCGGCGCGGACGTATTCTACCAAGGGCATATTGCGCAAGACATCGCCGCCAAGGTGGCGTCCCATCCGACCAATCCCGGCAAGCTGACGGCCGCCGACATCGCTGGCTACCAGGCCAAAGAGCGCGACCCGATCTGCAGCGATTACAAGAAGTGGACCGTGTGCGGCGCGCCGCCGCCATCGTCGGGCGGCATCGCCATCGCGCAGATGCTGGGCATTTTGGAGAACAAGGACATCAGCCCGTACAAGCCGCTGAATGGCCAGCTGACGGCGGAAGGCATACACCTGTTCACGGAAGCCGGCCGGCTGGCCTACGCGGACCGCAACCGCTACGTGGCCGATACCGACTTCGTGCCGCTGCCAGGCAAAGGCGTGAATGCCATGCTAGATAAGGGCTACTTGAAACAACGCGCGGCGCTGATCGGCGAACAGTCGATGGGCATGGCGAAGTTCGGCACACCGGACACCATGCAGGTGGCGTGGGGCGCCGATACCGCCATCGACAAACCATCCACCTCGCACCTGGTGGCAGTGGATGCATTCGGCGGCGGCCTGTCGATGACCACGTCGGTGGAAGACGCTTTCGGCGCGCGCCAGATGGTGGATGGCTTCATGCTGAATAACCAGCTGACCGATTTTTCCTTCGATTCGCAGGACGCCAACGGCCCGATCGCCAACCGCGTCCAGCCGGGCAAGCGCCCGCGCAGCGCCATGTCGCCGACGCTGGTGTTTGACAAGGGCACGCACAAACTGGTGCTGGCCACCGGTTCGCCGGGAGGTTCGACCATCATCAACTACGTGGCCAAGGTGCTGGTCGGAACGCTGGACTGGGGCCTGGATGTGCAGCAGGCTATCAGCCTGCCCAACATCGGCAGCCGCAATGGCCCGACCGAACTGGAAGCAGGGCGCGTCAGCCGCGCCGTGGTTGAGCAGCTCAAGGCGCGCGGCCACGATATCCGCGAATACGACCAGAACTCCGGTCTGCAGGGCATCCAGCGCCGCACCGTCAACGGCAAGGAAGAGTGGTTTGGCGGCGCCGATCCACGCCGGGAAGGTGTGGTTTTAGGGGATTAATTCTCCCCTAAATTGTAAAGACCCTGCTAATCTTGCAAGATGGGACTACAAAAGAAAACAGGCCTGATCCTGACCGGGGGCGGCGCCCGAGCCGCCTATCAGGTCGGCGTGTTACAGGCGATATCGGAGATTTTATGGGAAGAGGGCTGGCCGCCGGCCCGCAATCCCTTTGAAATCATCTGCGGCACTTCAGCTGGCGCGATCAATGCGACCGCGCTGGCCTGCCGCGCCGATAACTTCGGCGAGGGCGTGCAAAAGCTGCTCGACGTCTGGCAAAATATTCAAGTGGAAGAAGTTTATCGCGCCGATTCGCTGGGCGTGATCCGTTCCGGCGCGCGCTGGCTGTCGCTGCTGTCCTTCGGCTGGCTGCTGCGCAAATGGCGCGCCGCGCCGCCGGCCTCCCTGCTCGACAACACGCCGCTGGTCGGCCTGCTGCACCGCATGCTGGACTTGCCGCGCCTTGACGCTGTGCTGTCCGAAGGCCTGCTGCATGCGCTGGCGGTTACCGCCTCGTCCTACACTGCCGGTAATCACCTGACCTTTTATCAAACCGCAGCCGACATCGCGCCGTGGATCCGCATGCAGCGCGTGGCGTTGCAGGACCAGATCGGCGTTGAACACTTGCTGGCGTCGTCGGCGATTCCATTCATCTTCCCGGCCACGCCGTTGTTCATGGGCGGCCACCGCGAATACTGCGGCGACGGTTCGATGCGCCAGCTGGCGCCGATCTCGCCGGCCATCCACCTCGGTGCCGACAAGGTGCTGGTGGTGGGCGCCGGACGCCTGACCGAACCCGCACGCAGCGCCGCTGAAAAAAACTCGGCGCGCTATCCTAGCGTGGCGCAGATCGCCGGCCACGCCATGTCGTCGATCTTCCTCGATAGTCTGGCGGTGGATATTGAGCGGCTGGAGCGGGTTAACAAAACGCTGTCCATGCTGCCGCCGGAGTACCTCGAAAAGACGCCGCTCAAACCGATCCAGCTGCTGGTGATCGCGCCATCAGAACGGCTGGACGATATCGCCACCCGCCACATCGGCAGCCTGCCGGCGCCTATCCGCACCATGTTGTCCGGTATCGGTGCGACCGAAGCGCGCGGTGCGGCGCTGGCCTCCTACCTGCTGTTTGAATCCTCCTATACTTGCGAGTTAATTCGCCTCGGCCAGCGCGACACCCATGCGCGCAAGAGCGATGTACTGGCCTTCTTCGAATCCTGATGCATGCGTCGTTTTAGCTATATCCTTTTCCTGCTCTTGCTGTGGCACGTTGCCGCATCCGCCGGCGCGCCGCCGCGCACTTTGCGTTTCGAGCAGCTTAGCGTGGAGCACGGACTGGCGCAGGAAACCGTGCTGGCCATCGCGCAGGACAAGCAGGGCTTCATCTGGCTCGGTACGCAGGCCGGCCTGACGCGCTTCGACGGCTACCGTACCATCACCTATAAGAGCGCGATTTCCGATCCGCGCAGCCTGGCCGACAACTGGGTGCGTGTGCTGCACCTCGACCGTTCCGGCCAGCTATGGGTCGGCACCGACGGTGGGCTGGATCGTTACGACTCGGCCACCAGGACCTTCACCCATTACCTGCCGCGCGAGTCGGCGCAGCGCGGCAACGGCAACCGCCACGTGCGCGCGATTGCGGACGATGGACTGGGCGGACTGTGGATCGCCAGCGCCGACGGCCTGCATCACTTCGACCCGGTCAGCAAGCGCTTCACCAGCTGGCACCACGATCCGGCCGATGCGGGCAGCCTGGCCAACGACCATGTGAACGCACTGGCGCGTGATGCGTCGGGGCGTTTGTGGGTCGGCACCGCGTCGGGCCTCGACATGCTGCCGTCGGGCGGCACGCGCTTCCAGCACTACACCATCGACGCCAGCGGCGACAGCAAATTCAACTCCGTTATTGCGTTGACGATCGATAGCGCGCAGACGCTGTGGGTCGGCACGCAGGCCGGCCTGGAACAATGGCGTTTGCTGGGTAGCGAACCGCAGCGCCGCCGCCTCGGTGCGCGCGAAGGACTCAAGCCTGGCGTCAGCATCACCACCTTGTATGAAGATGCGGAGACCAACCTGTGGGTAGGCTCGCTGGCCGACGGCTTGTTCCGCTGGCTGCCGGCGGAAGCGCGGCTGGTGCAGTACCGCCACCAGGTCAGCGATACGCACAGCGTGGCCGATAACCAGATCTCCGCTATGTACCGCGACCGGGTCGGCACCTTCTGGGTCGGCACGTGGAACGATGGCGTCAGCCGCGTTGACATGGGCAGCGGCGGCTTTGCGCGTATCGTGCGGCAGGGCGACCAGTCTAATTCGCTGTCCGACAACAAGGCGCGCAGCATCGTCGCCGATGGACGCGGCAAACTGTGGCTGGCCAGCGCCGGCGGTTTGAACCTGTACGACCCGGTGAACGGTGAGAGCAAGGTGTGGCGCCACAATCCGCAAGTCGCCAACAGCATCAGCGACGATCAGGTGACTACGCTGTGGCGCGAGAAGACCGGCAATGTATGGCTGGGCGGCCCGGCTGGCGTCAATCATTTGAATGTGGCGACCGGTGCGATACGCGCGGTGTCGTTTGTGCGCGGCGATCCGGCCAGCGACACCATCCGCAACATCGTCGGCGATCGTAGCGGCGTGCTGTGGATCGCCTCGCGCGGCGGCTTGCACCGGCTCGATCCGAACACGCTGGAATCGCGCACCTTCCGCCACGACCCGGCCGATCCGGCCAGCCTATCGGACAACGTGGTGCGGCCGATACTGGAAGACCGCAACGGCCAGCTGTGGATCGGCACCTTCAACGGCCTTGATCTGCTGGACCGCAAGACCGGCAAGTTCCGCCACTACCGGCGCGATCCCAACGATCCGCGCAGCCTCAGTCACGACGAAGTGCACTACCTGTACGAAGACGCGCGCGGCACCATCTGGGTTGGCACGGCGGCGGGCCTGAACAAGATGGAAGTGGGCGCAGACGGCAGCGTGAAATTCCGCCGCTTCCTGCGTAAGGACGGCATCGCCGACGACGCCATCGCCTCCATCCTGCCGGACGACGCGGGCAATCTGTGGATGAGCACCAACAGCGGCTTGTCGCGCCTGAATATCGAAACGGGACTAGTGCGCAACTACAGCGGCGCAGATGGCACCATCGAAGGCGCCTACTTTGACGGCGCAGCCTTGCGTACGCCGGACGGTACGCTGTACTTCGGCGGCTTTAACGGCATCACTGCTTTCTCGCCCGCCGAAGTGCGCGAGAACAGCGTGGCGCCAACGGTAGCGATTACCGATTTCCAGATTTTTAACAAGTCGCTCAAGCCGGGGCAGGGCGAGCATGGCGAGGTGCTGAAAACCGCTATCGAACACACCGGCGCTTTAACGCTGGTGGAAGCCGACTCCGTGTTCTCGCTGGAGTTCGCAGCCTTGCACTACGCCGCGCCGCAGCGCAACCGCTTCGCCTACCAGCTGCAGGGCTTTGATGAGGATTGGGTGGTCACCGATTCCACCAAGCGCTTCGCCACCTACACCAATCTCGATCCGGGCAAGTACGTGTTCCGCGTGAAGGCCGCCAACAAGGACGGCATCTGGAACGACAACGCGGCCACGCTGGAGATCAATATCCGTCCGCCGTTCTGGAAGACGTGGTGGTTCCGCAGCGTGTTGATCGTGATCGCGCTGGGTGCCGCTTACGCCGTCTACCATGCACGTGTGCGCGCCTTGCGCCACCAGCAGTGGCGGCTGGAGCACCTGGTCGGCTCGCGCACGGCGGAAGTCGAATACAAGAACCAGCAGCTGCAGCAGCAAAAGCATGAACTGGAACGCCGCCGGCTGGAAGCGGAAGCCCAGCGCGCCGAGGCCGAGCAGCGTCGCATTGATACCGAACGCCAGAAAGAGGAAGTGGAGCAGGCGCACCGCAATATCTCGGTGCTGAGTGAACTGGGCCGCGAGATGAGCGCGTCGCTGGACATGGAAACCACCATGCAGACGCTGTATCGCCACGTGAATCACCTGATGAATGCGCAGATTTTCGGCATCGGCTTCGTACACGATGAAGAGGGGGTGATCGAATTCCCGTTCGCGATTGAAGGCGGCGTACGCACCTTCCCGTACCGCCGCCAGATGAACCAGCCGAACCAGCTGGCGGTGTGGTGCCTCGTGCATCGCAAACCGATCTTCATCAACGACTTCCACAAGGAGTACCGCGACTACATGGACGATTCCGGTCTTGATTCGCTGGTGCCGTGCGTGCGCGAAGACGGCATGCCGGTGGCGGTGGCTTACTCGATGATGTACGCACCGCTGGTGATCAATGACCGCGTGGTGGGCTTGCTGTGCGTGCAAAGTACGGAGCGCAATGCCTACCAGCGCATCCACATGGACATGCTGCAAACGCTGGCCTCGCACGCTGCGGCCGGCCTGGAAAATGCGCGCGCCTACCAGCAGCTGGAAGATACGCTGCAAACCCTGCGCCAGACGCAGGACCAGCTGATGGCGCAGGAGCGGCAGGTACGCTTGCACACCGAGGAACTGGCGCTGGCCAACCGCGCCTTGCAGGATAACGAGGAACGCCTGCGCTACGCCAAGCAGAAGGCGGAAGACGCCACCCGCCAGAAGTCCGAATTCCTGGCTAATATGAGTCACGAGATGCGCACGCCGCTGGCCGGTGTGATCGGCATGCTGGGCTTCGCGCTGCGCGATCCGCACATGGCGTCCGGCACCCGCGAGCAGATCTTGCGCGGGCAGGCGAATGCACAGTCGCTGCTGTCCATCATTAACGACCTGCTGGACTTCTCCAAGATCGAAGCGGGCAAGCTGACGATTGAGAATATCGACTTTTCGCTGTCGGCAGCGGTGGAGAATGTAGTCAGCCTGTTTGAAGAACAAGCAGCGGCCCACAGCGTCGGTTTCGCGCTGGAGTTTGACGAAAACCTGCCGCAGTTCGTGGTCGGCGATCCGACGCGCCTGCGGCAGGTGCTGGTGAATTTGGTCGGTAACGCCTTCAAGTTCACGCAGCAAGGCACGGTGAAGATGCGTGTCGAACGCGTCGATAGCGAAGCAGACGATGGCCAGCATAATCGCATCCGCTTTAGTGTCAGCGACACCGGCATTGGCATCGATGCTGATGCCATCCCGCGTCTGTTCCAGCAGTTCGAGCAAGCCGACGCATCGACCACGCGCCGCTACGGCGGCACTGGCCTGGGACTGGCGATCTGCCGCCAGCTGGTGGAGCTGATGGGCGGCAGCATCAACGCCGTCAGCGTGCCGGGCGAGGGGAGTATGTTCATGTTCGAAGTGCCGCTGCCGAACGGCGTGGCGCCGCCGGTGGTGCAGCACGTGCCGCGCGAGCCGCACAGCCACCAGCTCAAGGTACTGTGCGCGGAAGACTTCCCGACTAACCAGATTATCATCCGTATGATGCTGGAAGACCTGGGCCACAAAGTCGATATCGCCGCCAACGGCCTGCTGGCGGTAAAAGCTTGCTCGCTCACGCGCTATGACTTGATCCTGATGGATGGCCGCATGCCGGAGATGGACGGCGCCAGCGCCACCCGTTTGATCCGCTCCGGCGGTCCGGATATCGCACCGGTGCGCGACCAGGAACTGATGATCATCGCGCTGACCGCCAACGCCAGCGAGGAAGACCGCAGCCGCTACCTCGCTTCCGGCATGGACGATTTCCTGACCAAGCCGATTGATGAAGACAAGCTGCACTTCCAGTTAAGCCGCGCTATTGAACGTCAGTTGCAACGCGGCTTCCAGCTGCCGCGCATGCAGCCGCGCCGCAACCCGGCGCTCGGCACGCCGGAGCTGGATTCCATGTTCGGCGTGGCACCGGCGGCGCTGGAGACGTCGCGTCTTGCACAACACAGCGGCGGTGCTAGCGATCTGAAAGCCCGTCTGCGCTCAGTCTTCAACCAGGATGCGCCGATGCGACTGGCGGACCTGGAACTGGCCTTGCTGGACCGCGACCGCGAAGTCGCCAGCCGCCTGCTGCATGGAATGAAGGGCAGCGCCGGCTATCTGGAAGAGCAGGAACTGCAGGCGCTGTGCGGTGACCTGGAGATGGAGGCGGACCACGGCAACTGGCAGCAGGTGGAGATGGCCATGCCTCACCTGCGCCGCTTGCTCGAGCAGGTGCGGGCGGCTAGCACGCTGTAAGGCGCAATCTTTCTTGTGTAGGACATTGCAAGTAGTGCCGATTGATGTAAGATTATTAAAAAACGACATAGGGAGCCACATGAAAGTTCTGGTAGTGGACGATGATGTCGTCTCGCGCATGGTGCTGATGCACCTGATCGACAGCTGCGGCAGTTTTGACATCATTGAAGCGGAAGACGGCGCCGATGCCTGGCAACAGCTGGAAGACGGCTTGCGTCCCGCCATCTGCTTCTGCGACTTGCGCATGCCGCGCCTGTCCGGCATGGAGCTGCTGCAGCGCGTGAAGGCGCATGCGGAGCTCAACACCATACCGTTCGTGCTGGTCACCTCGGCCAACGACAAAGAAACGGTGCAGGAAGCCGCCAAGTTCGGCGCGGCAGGCCACATCGTCAAGCCATTCCAGGCGGAGCAGGTGCGCGTCCATCTTGTGGATTTTCTCGATCAAGCGGCCAACGGTTACGAACATGAAGCCGAAGCACCGGCCGACACCTTGCGCCGGCTCGGCATCAACAGCGAACGCCTGCTGGTCTACCTGAGCGGCTTCCAGAACCAGCTGACCGCTGCGGCGGGCGAGCTGGAAGCCATGCTGGCTAAAGGCGAGCAGCTGGAGGCGCAGACGCGCATTGACCGCCTGCACGCTGGCTGCGTCACGCTCGGCCTGCACGGTGCGGCGACTGCGCTGAAGGGCATCGCACCGGGCCAGCTGTCCAACGAAATCGTGCAGTCCGTGCTATCGGACGTGGTGCGCGCCGTGATCCATCAATCAGGCCTGGTGCGTCAGGAATCTGCATAAACGCTTGATGTCGAGATAGTTTAAGTTTAAAGTATCTGCGGTGCAGCGGATCTCTTTCGACTTTTAACTTCAGGGCGATTATGACCACACCCTTCGCAGCCAGCGCCTATACCGACCATTTCGCGCGCGCGCATTTGCCGCCGCCGGAATTATGGCCGGAATTACGTTTCGACCTGCCCGAGCTGCAGTATCCACCGCGCCTGAATTGCGCGGCCGAGCTACTGGTTGGCGGCGTGCCCGCGCACGTAGCGTTGCGCGGCGCCGGCGGCGACTGGACGTATGGGCAACTGCAGCAGCAGGTGAACCGCATCGCCCACGTGCTGCGTGGCCAGCTGAAACTGGAGACTGGCAACCGCGTGCTGCTGCGCGGCGCCAACACGCCGATGATGGCGGCCTGCGTGCTGGCGGTGATCAAGGCTGGCCTGATCGCCGTGCCGACCATGCCGCTGCTGCGCGCGCGCGAGTTGGGCGCCATCGCCAACAAGGCGCAGGTGAATGCGGTGCTGTGTGCCGACAACCTGCGCGCGGAGCTGGAGGCGACCGCGCTGCCGGATGCGGCGCGCGCCAACACGCTGTGGTTCGGCGGCGAAAGCACATCGCTGGAAGCAGCGATGAAGGCGCAGCCGTCGCAGTTCGACGCGGTCGACACGGCGGCCGATGATGTGTGCCTGATCAGCTTCACCTCGGGCACCACCGGCATCCCGAAAGGCACCATGCATTTCCATCGCGATGTGATGGTGATTTGTGATTGCTTCCCGCGCTCGATATTGAAATCGGAGCGCAGTGATGTGTTTATCGGCACGCCGCCGTTGGCTTTTACTTTTGGCCTTGGCGGCTTGCTGCTATTCCCGCTGCGCGTCGGCGCGACGGCGGTGCTGCTGGAAAAACTGACGCCGGAAAGCCTGCTGAAAGCGATAGAGACGTACCGCGCCACGATATGCTTTACTGCACCGACCTCGTATCGCCAGATGGCGGGCATGGTCGGCCAGTTCGATCTATCGAGCCTGAAAAAAAGCGTGTCGGCCGGCGAGGCGCTGCCACTGGCCACGCGCGAAAGCTGGCGCCAGGCCACAGGGCTGGTGATGATCGACGGCATAGGTGCGACGGAGCTGCTGCATATTTTTATCTCCGCTGCGGACGGACAGGTGCGGCCCGGCGCGACCGGCAAACCGGTGCCCGGCTACCAGGCCTGCATCCTCGATCTGGAAGGGAGGCCGGTGGGGCCGGGCGTGATCGGCAGGCTGGCGGTGAAAGGCCCGACCGGCTGTCGCTATCTGGACGATGAGCGCCAGCGCGACTATGTGCTGAACGGCTGGAACCTGACCGGTGATGCGTACGAGATGGATGCGGACGGCTTTTTCTACTACCGCTCGCGCACTGACGACATGATTATTTCGGCCGGCTACAACATCGCCGGGCCGGAGGTGGAGGATGTGCTGCTGCGCCATCCAGCGGTGGCGGAGTGCGGCGTGATCGGCAAGGCCGACGAGGAGCGCGGGCAGATTGTGGAAGCGCATGTGGTGCTGCGCGCTGGCGTTGAAGCATCGGTGGAACTGGCGGTGCAGCTGCAGGAGTTTGTGAAGCAGCAGATAGCGCCGTATAAATATCCGCGCTCGGTGAAGTTCTTGAATGTTTTACCGCGCACCGAAACCGGCAAATTGCAACGCTTCAAACTGCGTACTGAATGATATGAAGATACTTTGCATAGGCGGCGGCCCGGCGGGATTGTATTTCGCGCTGCTGATGAAAAAACAGAATCCGTCCCACCAGATCACGGTGGTGGAGCGCAATCGTCCCTACGATACCTTCGGCTGGGGCGTGGTGTTCTCCGACCAGACGCTGGGCAATCTGGCGGAGGCGGATGCGCAGACTGCGCAGGCCATCGAGGCATCGTTCAATCATTGGGACGATATCGATGTGTTCTTCAAGGGCGAAAAGGTGACCTCGGGCGGCCATGGCTTCTGCGGCATAGGGCGCAAGCACCTGCTCAACATCCTGCAGCATCGCTGCGAGGAACTGGGCGTGGAGTTGGTGTTCGAGACGGAGCTGATGGACTATGCGCAGTATGGCGCGGACTTGGTAATCGCTTCGGATGGCCTGAATAGCCGCGTGCGCGCACGCTATGCGGACAGCTACCAGCCGATGATCGAGCCGCGCCGCTGCCGCTTTGTATGGCTCGGCACACGCAAGAAGTTTGAGGCGTTCACCTTCGCGTTTAAACAAACGGAGCATGGCTGGTTCCAGGCGCACATCTACCAGTACGACGCTGACACCTCGACCTTCATCGTTGAAACGCCGGAGACGGTGTGGCGCGCGTCGGGCCTTGAGACCATGTCTCAAGAGGAATCGATTGCGTTCTGCGAGCGTTTGTTTGCCGAGCAGCTGGATGGACATAAGTTAATGTCCAACGCATCCCACCTGCGCGGTTCGGCGATGTGGATTACCTTCCCGCGCATTGTGTGCGGTAAGTGGGTGCATTGGGATGGCAAGGTGCCGGTGGTGCTGATGGGCGATGCAGCGCACAGCGCACATTACTCGATCGGCTCGGGCACCAAGCTGGCGCTGGAGGATGCGATTGAATTGGCGCGCTGCTTCGGCCAGCACACGGACGCAGTCAGCGCATTGGCAGCGTATGAAGCAGTGCGCGCCGTGGAAGTACTCAAATTGCAAAGCGCGGCGCGCAATTCGATGGAGTGGTTCGAGAACGTCGAGCGTTACACAGCGATGGAAGCGCCGCAGTTTGCCTACTCCATGCTGACACGCAGCCAGCGCCTGTCCCATGAAAATCTGCGCCTGCGCGACGCAGCTTACGTCGAAGGCTACGAACGCTGGTTCGCGCAACGCGCCGCCACGCACGCCGGCGTGTCCGCCGCACCGGCTGCCGCCACACTCGCTGCGCCGGCGCCCGTGCCGCCGATGTTCACGCCATTCACGGTGCGCGGCCTCACGCTGAAAAACCGCATCGCCGTTTCGCCGATGGCGCAATACAGCGCCGTTGATGGCATCGCTGGCGACTACCATCTCGCTCACCTCGGCGCGCGCGCGCTGGGCGGTGCGGCACTGGTATTCGCCGAAATGACCTGCGTCTCCGCCGACGCCCGCATCACGCCATACTGCCCCGGCATGTACGCGCCCGAACACACGCAAGCCTGGAAGCGCATCGTCGATTTCGTCCATCAGCACAGCGACGCCGCCATCGCGCTGCAACTTGGTCACGCTGGCGCCAAAGGCTCCACCCGTGCGATGTGGGACGGCATCGACAAGCCACTGGACAAGAATAACTGGCCGCTAGTCTCCGCCTCACCGCAGCAATACCTGCAAGGCCTGTCGCAAACCGCCCGCGAAATGACAGCAGAAGACATGGACCGCATCCAGGCCGACTTTGTGCGCGCCACGCAAGCCGCTGACGAAGCAGGCTTCGATTGGGTGGAACTGCACTGCGCCCACGGCTACCTGCTGTCGTCCTTCATCTCGCCACTGACCAACCAGCGCAGCGACGAATACGGTGGCACACTGGAAAACCGCTGCCGCTACCCACTGCGCGTGTTCACCGCAATGCGCGCCGCATGGCCGCAGCACAAACCAATGAGCGTGCGCATCTCCGCCCACGACTGGGTCGAAGGCGGCATCACACCGGATGACGCGGTGCAAATCGCCAGAATGTTCAAGGCCGCCGGCGCCGACATGATCGACTGCTCATCCGGTCAGGTTAGCAAGCTTGAAAAGCCCGTGTATGGCCGCATGTTCCAGACCCCGTTCGCAGACCGCATCCGCAACGAGGCTGGTATCGGCGCCATCGCCGTCGGCTCGATCTACGAAGCGGACCACGCCAACAGCATTATCGCCGCTGGCCGGGCCGACCTGTGCGCAGTGGGACGGCCGCACCTGGCCAATCCAGCGTGGACGCTGGCCGAAGCGGCGCGCATCGGCTACACCGCAGTCGCATGGCCTAAACAATACCTGCCCGGCAAACAGCAAATGGAAAGAAATCTGGCAAGAGGAAATGATGGAAGATGAAGAAGAACAGCTGGACCTGGCCAGCCGCTTGACGCAAGACCACCACCAGTCGCTGAAACTGTGGTTGCGTATGTTGTCCTGCACCGTGAAGATCGAGAACGAGATCCGCAGCCGGCTGCGTGCCAGCTTCGGCATCACGCTGCCGCGCTTCGACTTGATGGCGCAGCTGGAGCGGTATCCGCAAGGTCTGCGCATGGGCGAACTGTCCAAGCGCATGATGGTCACGGGTGGGAATATCACGGGCATCACCGATCAGCTGGAGCAGGAAAAGCTGGTGGTGCGCGTGCCCGACCCGAAGGACGGCCGCGCCTACAGCGTCAAGCTCACTGCGGCCGGCCGCAAAGCCTTCGCCAGCATGGCGGCCGAACACGAAAGCTGGATCGAGGAGCTGCTGCAAGATGTCTCCAGCGCCGATAAGGCAAGGCTGATCGACATGCTGTCGACCATGAAGCAGCATCTGAAATAAGGAACCACCATGCAGTACACGCCCAGCCATTTTTTGTTTGAAGTCAGCAGCGGCGTCGCCACGCTGACGTTGAATCGTCCCGAGC
This sequence comes from Duganella flavida, assembly GCF_009857445.1. Taxonomy (GTDB): domain Bacteria; phylum Pseudomonadota; class Gammaproteobacteria; order Burkholderiales; family Burkholderiaceae_D; genus Rugamonas; species Rugamonas flavida. The sequence continues at coordinate 22,125 of NZ_WWCN01000025.1, read as the reverse complement.
GCAAAAATCCGCTCACCTTCGAATCCTACGCCGAGCTGCGCGACTTGTTCCGCGCGCTGGCCTACGACAACGACATCAAAGCCGTGGTGCTGACCGGCGCCGGCGATAACTTCTGTTCCGGCGGCGACGTGCACGACATCATCGGCCCGCTGACCAAGCTCGATATGCCAGGCCTGCTGGCCTTCACCCGCATGACCGGCGACCTGGTGAAAGCCATGCGCGCTTGCCCGCAACCGATCATCGCAGCGGTGGACGGCGTGTGCGCCGGGGCGGGCGCCATCCTGTCGTTGGCGTCGGATATCCGCCTCGGCACGGCGCGCAGCAAGACCGCCTTCCTGTTCACACGCGTAGGCCTGGCCGGCGCCGACATGGGCGCTTGCTCGCTGCTGCCGCGCGTGATCGGCCAGGGGCGTGCAGCGGAGCTGCTGTACACGGGACGTTCCATGTCCGGTACCGAGGCAGAACGCTGGGGCTTCTTCAACAGCGTGCAGGAACCGGAAGCCTTGCTGGACGCAGCGCACGACTACGCGCAAGCGCTGGCCAGCGGCCCAACCTTCGCACATGGCATGACCAAGAAAATGCTGCAGCAGGAATGGAATATGGGCGTGGACGAAGCCATCGAAGCGGAAGCGCAGGCGCAGGCGATCTGCATGGCGACGCAGGATTTTCATCGCGCCTATCATGCTTTCGTGGCCAAGCAAAAGCCGAAGTTTGAGGGTAACTAATGAGCGATAAAAATTATCTTGCGTGGCCGTTCTTCGAACCGCATCACGCCGCGCTGGAACAGGCGCTGGATGCCTGGGCCGTGCAGCACGTTGCGCATGGCCATGGCGATGATGTCGATGCGGCTTGCCGCCAACTGGTGCGACAGTTGGGCGAGGGAGGCTGGCTGCGTCACGCCATCGGTGGCACCGAACATGGCGGCGCGGGCGACAGCATCGACACGCGCGCTATTTGCCTGATCCGCGAAACGCTGGCGCGCCACAACGGACTGGCGGATTTCGCTTTCGCCATGCAGGGATTGGGCTCCGGCGCTATCAGCCTGTTTGGCAGCGCGGCTAATCGTGCCGAGTACCTGCCGCGCGTGGCGCGTGGTGATGCGATTGCGGCGTTTGCGTTGTCCGAACCACAGGCCGGTTCCGATGTCGCTGCCATGCAGTGCGCGGCGGTGCAGGATGGCGACCATTATGTTTTGAACGGCGAGAAGACGTGGATCTCCAACGGTGGCATCGCCGATTTCTACGTGGTGTTTGCCCGCACCGGCGAACAGCCCGGCGCGCGTGGCATCAGCGCCTTCATCGTTGATGCCGATGCACCGGGCCTGACGATTGCTGAGCGCATCAACGTGATTGCACCGCATCCGCTGGCACGCTTGCAGTTCACCGATTGCCGCATCCCTGCGTCCAAACGCTTGGGCGAAGCAGGGCAGGGCTTCAAAGTGGCGATGGCCACGCTGGACGTGTTCCGTACCTCGGTCGCCGCGGCGGCGCTGGGCTTTGCGCGGCGCGCGATGGATGAAGCATTACAGCGTGCCACGCAGCGTCAGATGTTCGGCCAGGTGCTGGCCGACTTCCAGCTCACGCAAGCCAAGCTGGCCGAGATGGCAACCGGTATCGACACCTCGGCGCTGCTGACCTACCGCGCCGCCTGGCAGCGCGACCAGGGCGGCAAGGTCACCAAAGAGGCGGCGATGGCCAAGCTGCATGCCACCGAAACTGCGCAGCAGGTGATCGATGCGGCGCTGCAGATGTTCGGCGGCCTTGGTGTGGTCAGCGGCCAGATCGTCGAGAGCCTGTACCGCGAAATCCGCGCGCTACGCATTTACGAAGGTGCGACCGAAGTGCAGCAACTGATCATCGCGCGCGAACTGCTGAAGGAGACATGATGGAGATACTGCAACCGCCAGGCTGGGCGCGTCCGCGCGGCTACTCGAACGGCGTAGCCGCCAGCGGCCGCATGGTGTGCGTCAGCGGCATGATAGGCTGGGACGGCGACGGCGTATTCCACACCGACGATTTCGCCGGCCAGGTGCGGCAGGCGCTGCTCAACATCGTTGCCGTGCTGGCCGAAGCCAAGGCCCGCCCGGAACATATCATGCGCATGACGTGGTACGTGGTGGACAAGAATGAATACGTAGCGGCCTACAAAGAGATCGGCCGCGCCTACCGTGAGATCATCGGCGACCACTATCCTGCGATGACGGCGGTACAAGTGACAGCGCTGGTGGAAGACCGCGCCAAGGTGGAGATTGAGGTGACAGCGATGGTCCAGACTGGAATCGCATTGTAGTCGCTAACCCGCATAGATAGGGCGGTTTGCTGAAATTCATCGCTCGGATACCGACAGATGTACCGACAAATGGCCGCGCTGATTGTGCGTGGTTCGACGCCTTATGCGTAGCAGACACATTCATCATTGCCTACATTCGAATTGAACGTGGCGAGAAAAGGCAGCATCCGTTGGACTTGCAAACTTGTCTTTTGACGGTGGGAGAAAGGTCCGCGCTGCGTGGGCGCCGCTGAAGCAGACTGAGCTTAACCAGGCCGGCGCCTCACAGCCCAAGTTGTAATGTCAAACTCCCTCTGTGCAAATGTTGCCAAATAAGCTAAAGTTGCCAAGCGCGCTCAACCGGCTAAAGGCAGACACCTCTATTGCGCAAACATTTATTGTTAACTGATGAATTTATGAAACGAATCGTATTCCCTGTGGCTGCCATTATTCTCTTGAGCATGCTGCTATCTGCTTGCGGTGGCGGAAATGACACCTCACCGCCAAGCACCTTCTCTTTAGCGAGCAGCGTCAGCAATCTGACCGCATCAGGGCTAGTCCTGTCGAATGGAACGGAGACGATTTCCGTCGCTCCCGGAGCCAACAGCGTCACGTTTCCGACAAAACTCCTCAGTGGCACCACCTACAATGTGAGCATCGCAAGTCAACCACAAGGATTTACGGACATTTGCGTCCTGAATAATGGCGCTGGTACTGTGAGCAATTCAAACGTCACAAATATCGCGGTGTCATGCCATGCTGCTAAGGCGATGGTTACCACGTTTGCCGGTAGCGGCGTTATGGGAAGCACTGATGGGATAGGGACTGCGACGAGTTTTAATTCCCCTGGACGTCTCGCAGTAGACGCATCAGGGAACGTGTACGTGGCTGATTCCGGCAACAATCTGATCCGAAAAATTACACCTGCAGGTATTGTTACTAAGCTGGCGGGGAGCGGCGCACCAGGCAACAAAGACGGTGCTGGCAGCGCTGCCAGCTTTAATAATCCAGGCGGCGTTGCAGTCGATAAATCTGGTAACGTCTATGTGGCCGATTCGCGGAACAATTTGATCCGTAAGATCACACCCGGCGGAGTGGTTACGACACTAGCCGGTAGCGGAAATTATAACAGCGCAAACGGTATGGGCGCGGCCGCCAGTTTCGCTTTCCCGACTGACGTCTCGGTCGATGCTGCCGGCAATGTTTATGTCGCTGACGCATCCAATAATATGATCCGCAAAGTTACCCCAACCGGCTTGGTTACGACATATGCAGGCAGTGGCAGTCCCGATAAGCCGGTGTTTGGCAATGGGCCTGCGTATGCAGCAGCCTTCGAATTTCCGGACAGTGTTACCGTCGATGCCGTGGGTAATGTTTATGTGGCCGATACACTTAACAATTCAATTCGAGAGATTACGACGGCTGGGATAGTCACCTCACTTGCGGGGGACATCTATGGCAAGAGAGGCAGCGCTGACGGCGCCGGGACCGCAGCTACTTTCCTCGCGCCTAATGGGGTGGTCGTCGATACCGCCGGTAACGTCTACGTGGTGGATTCTGGCAATAGGTTGATCCGCAAGATCGATGCAAGGGGAACGGTGACGACCATTGCGGGCAATGCTAGCAACACTGATAGCGATGGCATCGGTATCGCCGCCAGTTTCCGTCATCCTGTGGGAATCGCGCTGGATTCCGCAGGTAACATCTACATATCCGATTCAGAAAGCCATTTGATACGTAAAATTAGCGCGCAATAATGCGAGTATCCTGTGCAGCGGCAGGCGACTGCTGCCGGTCGCCAAGCTCAAACAGGCTATTGACCTGTTTAGGATGGCGCGCGCAGAAGAATAACCTCTGCGCCTTTGCGTAACTGGGCAAGATAATCGGCCCAGCGCTGCATCAACTCTCTGTGGCGGGCAGGTGCGCAGTGCGGTTGTATGCTCGGCCATTTGAGTCTCTTTTCCCGCATGCGCCAGCTGGTGTTCGATCAAGTCGACGCGCGCGCCCAAAACTTCATACATGATTGTCCGTGCAGTGGCTCTAAATCCATGCGCCGTCATGACTTCTTTGCTGTACCCCATGCCCCGCAGAGCCGCACTAAGGGTGTTTTCGCTCATGCATTTGTCGACGGTACGGATGCTCGGAAAGATGTACTTCGCGTGGCCGGTCAAACGGTGCAAGTCGCGCAGAATCGAGCCAGCCTGGCTCGCCAGCGGTGCGATGTGCTCGATCTTCATTTTCATTTTGTGCGCCGGGATGCGCCATGCCGCAGTTTCAAGGTTAATTTCCTTCCACGTGGCAGAGCGTCGTTCGCCAGGTCGCACGAATAACATTGACGACAGTTTGAGCACGGCGATGGCATATGGATGCCCACTGTAGGATTCAATCGAACGCAGCAATTGGGCGACGTGTTGTGGCTCGGGGATGGCAGCGTAATAGCGCGCAAGCACTCCCTTTAGATCAGCCGTCACGTCGCGGTCAGCGAAGCCGCTTGCTACCGCGTACTGGAGTACTTGGCCGCAGATGCGCTTCAACTTATGCGCCGACTCGAACACGCCGCGTGCTTCCATTTTTTGTATGGCGAGAAGAACGTGGGGTAATTGTTGAGACTGGTTTCTTGCCGATGTGTGGGAAGACATCCTTCTCCAGCCAGGTTGTTAGCTTCTGTTGCGTGCTTTCGGCCCGATCGGCTGCCGTTTTGCTCAGCTACTGCCTCGCCGCCGCCTCGAACGTGTTGGTCGCTGCGGCGATCTGAAGCAGCTTTTTCTCGCGTTTGTCGGCGCCAGGGGCAATCCCATCAGCGATGAGTGTACGGGCCTCCTCGCGTCGTTTGCGTGCCTTGGCGAGCGATACGTCAGGGTAGATGCCTAGCGCGAGGGTTTTGCGGACACCGAGGTAGCGGTAGTCCAGTCGCCAGTATTTTCCCGTCGGCTTGAGCAGCAAATACATCCCGCTCCCGTCGGCGTGTTTGTCGCCGCTTGGTTTGCTGGGTTTGACTTGGCGAACGAACGTGTCTGTGAGCGGCATGGCTGCCTCCGTGACGGTATCTCGTTTTTGCTCATTAGAGAAATACCGTCAAAAATGACGTTATTTCTCTAAGCTTTGATGGTACCGCTAAGGACTTTCGGTGGACAGGTGGGGGCGTTCTAAGCCCTTGAGGACTAACTTTTTTGGAAGACTGTGGAGTGTTTGATGCCGACTCTTGGTCCCCCCGACTGGAATCGAACCAGTATCCCACGCTTAGGAGGCATGTGCACTATCCATTGTGCTACGGGGAGGGCCAGCGGCCAAGGCCAGACTGGCCGCTATTATAGTCGAGGACAGGCAATATTGCGCTCGCTTCTACGTAGCCTGACGAGAGCGCCCTACCTTGTTTAAAGCAGGACGCCGGCGGTGTACATCCGCAATTGCAGGGTTTTTTGTGTTACCCATACCACCTGGTCGTCGAATTCGCCTCCCGGCGCGGCGGGATTGGTGCTTTCCCTGCGGCTGAAGAAGTCGGTGATGCTGCTGTTGTTTTGCTGTTCGTCAGGATTGCGGCTGCGGGTATCTTGTTGGACGACTCCCTGCGCCGAGATGGCCGGGCCGTTTTTTCCGCTGGAAAAGACCACCGCCGGGGCGCAGTTGGTCAGTGCGCAACTGTCAGCCCCGACCAGATAATACGGCTGGCCGTCGTCTGCGCGACTGCTGACGCGCTTGGTGGGCAGCGTCTGTCCGGCATAGAGCGGGGCTTCCGTATAAGATCGGCTGACGCTGTAGTGCAGCAGCCGACCCCAGCTATCGACACCATTCACCCCCAGCGTCACCCACGGTAAGAGGCCGGTACAGTCCTGCTCAGATTGGCAACTGTCGCGTTCGCGCCCATCACTGGCGGAAATGGCTGGCCTCGGCAGCCGTCCGTGCGTGGTCGCATAGCCGATCAGGGCATCGCGCGCATCGACCAGCGTGGCATGCGTGCGGTAGACCCGGACCGTCGCCTCGGGCGGACCCCACTGCTGCATCAGCACGCCGGCTGCCCCCATGCCGAGCACGAGCAGGAGCAGGAGCAAGGCGGCGCCAGTCTGGTGCCGGGGGGAGAGGCAGGGCGGAAGCATGGCAAATCGTTAAGATGATGATGGGCGATGGTACCGCATCCTCGCCGCAACTGCCAGCCCGCAGTGGTTTGTGGGCCGGCTTGTGGGTACAATGGCGCTTCTTTCAATTTCGGCGCCGGCGCTGTATTTCTGGCGTTGCCTCACTCTGTCCTCCTATGGCTGTTATTTCTCTTTCTTCCGCTCAACTCGCATTTGGCCACGTGGCGCTGCTCGATCACGCTGAATTTTCCCTTGAGACCGGCGAGCGCGTCGGCTTGATCGGCCGTAACGGCACCGGCAAATCGTCGCTGCTCAAGATTATTTCCGGCCGCTTCAAGCTGGACGACGGCCTGCTGGTGATGCAGCAGAATCTCAATATCGTCTACGTCGAGCAGGAACCGGTGTTCGAACCGGACATGACCGTGCACGACGCCGTGGCTTCCGGCCTGGGCGAGTTGCCGGCCCTGCTCAAAGAATACGAAACACTGACCGGCCAGTTCGGCCAGGGCGATGACGACGCGCTGATGGCGCGCATGCATGATATCCAGGTCAAGCTGGACGCGGCCGACGGCTGGAATGTGTCGAACAAGGTGGAAACCGTGCTCGGCAAGCTGAACTTGCCGGGCGATTTGCAGATGAAGGCACTGTCGGGCGGCATGCAAAAGCGCGTGGCGCTGGCGCGTGCGCTGGTCTCGGCGCCGGACGTGCTGCTGCTGGACGAACCGACCAACCACCTCGACTTCACCTCGATCCAGTGGCTGGAAGGCTTGCTGCGCGACTTCAAGGGCAGCGTGCTGTTCATTACCCACGACCGCTCCTTCCTTGATAATGTGGCGACCCGCATCATCGAGCTGGACCGTGGCCGGCTGCTGTCCTTCCCAGGCAATTTCACCACCTACCAGAGCCGCAAGGCGGAACTGCTGGAAAATGAAGAGGTGGAAAACGCCAAGTTCGACAAGGTGCTGGCGCAGGAAGAAATCTGGATCCGCAAGGGCGTCAAGGCGCGCCGGGTGCGCGACGAAGGCCGTGTGCGCCGGCTGGAAGCACTGCGCCTGCAGCGCACCGCGCGCCGCGAGCAGCAGGGCCAGGTCAAGCTGGAAGTGACGGTGGGCGAGCGCTCGGGCAAGATCGTGGCCGAACTGGAGAACATCAGCAAGACTTATGGCGCGCGTGCCATTGTCAGCAACTTCACCGGCACCATCCTGCGTGGTGACAAGGTCGGCCTGATCGGCGCCAACGGCGCTGGCAAGACTACCTTGTTGAAAATGATCCTGGGCGAACTGGCCCCGGACAGCGGCGTGGCCAAGCTCGGCACCAAGCTGGAAGTGGCTTACTTCGATCAGATGCGCACCCAGCTTAACGAAGAAGCCAGCCTGGTCGATACCATCTCGCCGGGCAGCGACTGGGTCGAGATCAACGGCCAGCGCAAGCACTCGATGAGCTACCTGAACGATTTCCTGTTCTCGCCGGAACGCGCGCGTTCGCCAGTCAAGTCGCTGTCTGGTGGTGAGCGCAACCGCCTGCTGCTGGCGCGCCTGTTTGCCAAGCCGGCCAACTGCCTGGTGCTGGACGAACCGACCAACGATCTCGACATCGAAACCCTGGAATTGCTGGAAGAGCTGCTGGAAGACTACAGCGGCACCGTGTTCCTGGTCAGCCACGACCGCACCTTCCTCGACAACGTGGTCACGCAAGTGATCGTGGCCGAGGGCGAGGGGCAGTGGCGTGAATTCGTCGGCGGCTACAGCGACTGGGAGCGGGTGCGCGACACCGTGCTTACGCCGGCCAAGGCCGCCAAGCCGTCGGTTGCCAAGACTGAGCCGGCGCCGGTCGTCGCTGCCGCCAAGTCGAAAAAGCTCAGCTTCAAGGAGCAGCGCGAGCTGGAGGAGTTGCCCAAGCTGATCGCCCAGTTGGAAGACGAACAGTCGGCGCTGGCAATTGAACTTGCTGCCCCGGATATTTACAGGCAAAATCCGGCGGAAGCGAAACGCATGACCGCACGCATCGAGGCGATTGAAAGCGAGTTGCTGGCGGCATTGGAAAAATGGGAGCAGATCGAAGCGCGTTCCAAGGCCTGATGGCCGAGCCGGGCGGCCTGCACCCCCACTACTTGAGGAGTTGCATGCTGCCCCACCACCTGTTTCCCACTGGCGCCACCGGGCGCCATGCCTTCCTCCCCTTGTTCTCCCGTCTGTCCCGTGCTTAGCCGCGCGGCGTGGGCGCGCGTCCTGCCCTTCCTGACCTATATCGGTTTCATCGTGCTGGCCGACCTGCTGCAGCGGGCCGGCTGGGACGCGGCCCAGTTGCGCTGGTTGTACCCGCTCAAGATCGGGCTGGTGCTGGGCTTGCTGGTGCTGTTCTGGCGTGATTACGACGAGCTGCGTGCCGGGCTGCCGTCGGCCCGCGCGCTGGTGGCGGCACTGCTGCTGGGTGTGCTGGTCTGGTGGTTGTGGATACGGCTGGACGCCGGCTGGATGGTGGTGGGACAGTCGGACGGCTATGACCCGCGCCAGGATGGCATGATAGCCTGGCCGCTGGCTATCGTCCGCCTGGCAGGCGCGGCGCTGGTGGTGCCGGTCATGGAAGAACTGTTCTGGCGCTCGTTCCTAATGCGCTGGCTGACCGCCGAGCAGTTCCAGACCGTGGCGCCGGCGCACGTCGGAGTTCGTGGTTTTGTGATCACTATGTTATTGTTTGGTGTTGAACACAACTTATGGCTGGCTGGCATCGTGGCCGGGGCGGTGTATGGACTAATTTACATGCGTTCAGGCAATTTATGGGCGGCAATCGGCGCGCATGCGGTGACCAATGGTGTGCTGGGGGTATGGATAATTTCCACCAATAGCTGGAGTTACTGGTAGGGTTACTGGTAATATTATATTTTCTAGCCGTTTTATCAATTTTCAAAGACGAATAACACTATGCTGAATTCCTTGGGGACGCCGGTCTTGGGCGCAGTCAACGCCGCAACATACCAACGAATTCTGCCTGCAGGGCCGGTCGCCAAGGTACTGGGGCTGGCGGTCGCACTCAGCCTTGCCAGCGCTGGCAGTGCCCAGGCCGGCAGCTATGATGCCATCCAATATTTCGCCAGTGTTGGCTTCAATCACGACAGCAATCTGTTCCGCCTGCCCGACGACAGCCCCGGCTACGGCGGCGTGCGCGACGATACGTCGCGTTCGGTGACGGCTGGCGTGGCGTTTGACCAAACTTATGGCCGCCAGCAGATTACCGCCCAGGCCCAGGCCAGCCGCGTTAACTTCAGCCATTTTTCGGTGCTCGATTACAACGGTACGGATGGGCGCGCGAACTTGAATTGGCACCTCGGCAACCACCTGGATGGCACGGCCGGCGCCACGTATGCCGAAACGCTGGCGCCGTACACCGACGTCTCGACCAATGACCGTAATTTGCGGCTTGAGCAGCGTGAATATGCCACGGTTAACTGGAATTTCCATCCGAGCTGGCGCGCCCGCGCCGGCTGGACCCACTCCCGCTTCCACTATGACCTGCTGAGCCAGGCCTATAACAACCACACTGACGACAATGGCGAGGCTGGGGTCGACTACCTGGTGTCCAGTGGCAGCAGTATCGGCCTGCAGGTTGGCAAGCTGAAGCGCAATTATGACGTGCTGCGTAGCGTCAACGGCCAACAGGTGGACGCCGACAGCGACCAGACCGACCTGAAACTCAAGGTGGTGTGGCGGGCGACGCAGGTCACCACGGTGCAGTTTCTGGGCGGGCATGCGCGCCGTAGCTACAGCTCGCTCAACGAGCGTGATTCCAGTGGCTTCAATGCGCGTTTGATCGGCAGCACGATGATCGACGGCAAAATCAGCCTGAATGCCAATATCTGGCGCGAGTTCTCTGGCGTCGAAAGCACGGTGTTCAGCTACGCCCAGAATACCGGCGCCAGCCTGACAGCAGGGTGGGACCTCAGCGCCAAGCTGCGCGCCACCGCTGACGCAAAATACCTGCAGCGCCGCTTCGAGGGTTTGCTGGCTTCGCGTGTGGCGGAGGGCTTGCGCGACACCACCAATACTTACACGGCTGGATTAACCTATACGCCGCTGCCCCTCATCTCGCTGAACGCCTCGTTGTTCCGCGAGGGGCGCACCGGCATTGCGCTGCTCGGTAGCGGCAGCTATCACGCCAACGGCGCCAGTGTCACCGTAAACCTGCAGTACTGATATGACCCTGAACGATATTCCGCTGATCTCCTTTTTTCAGCGCGTCATTGATCCGTTGATCATCATGGGGTCGCTGTATTTGTGCACGGTGCGGATGGGGCTGCCGTTCACCGGCTATGACCTGGTGTTGATGATACTGGCCTTTTTCCTGTCGTCCACCACCTATCAGTATGTTGATCCCTACCGCACCTGGCGCAGCGGCCGTACCGCCGCCTATGTGCGCGACACGGTGATCGGCTGGGTGCTGACCGTGCTGCTGCTGGCGGTGATCGGCGCCGCCAGCGGACTGGCTGGGCGCTTTGATCGCCGGGTGCTGATGTCCTGGTTTGTGCTCACGCCGGTGGTCCTGCTGCTGAGCCACTTTACCATGCGCCGCAGTACCCTGGGCGCCAGCAAGGACAGCGAGCAGCGCTCGGTACTGATCGTCGGCGTCAATCCGGTGGGCATGAAGTTTGCCCGTGTGTGCCGTACCAAGCCCCATCTGTTCATGGAGGTGCGTGGCTTTTTCGATGACCGGGTAGAGGACCGCTACCCTGCCGACATGCGCGAACCGGTGCTGGGCAAGATGAGCGATATCGCGGCCTATGTGCGCGAACACAGCATCAAGATGATTTTCATCAGCCAGCCGATCTCGGCCCAGCCGCGCATCCGCAAGCTGCTCGATGAGCTGCAAGACACCACCGCCTCGGTCTACTTCCTGCCCGATATCTATGTGTTTGACCTGATGCAGGCACGCTTTGACAATGTCGGCGGCATGCCGGTGATTGCCATCTGCGAATCGCCGTTTACCGGGATTAACAGCATGGTGAAGCGGGGCAGCGACATCGTGCTGGCGTCGTTGATTCAGGTGCTATTGCTGCCGCTGATGCTGGTCGTGGCGCTGGCGGTGAAGCTGTCCTCGCCCGGGCCCGTGATATTCCGTCAGCGGCGCTATGGGCTGTACGGAGAGGAAATCATCGTCTATAAATTCCGCTCCATGACCGTCACGGATGATGGCGCGAGCGTGGTGCAGGCCAGGCAGAATGATCCGCGGGTGACGCGAGTGGGCGCGTTTCTTCGGCGCAGTTCGCTTGATGAGCTACCCCAATTTGTCAACGTACTGCAAGGCCGTATGAGTATCGTCGGGCCGCGTCCTCATGCGGTGGCCCACAACGAGCAGTATCGCAAGTTGATCAAGGGCTATATGTTGCGCCACAAAGTCAAGCCGGGCATCACCGGCTGGGCGCAGGTGAACGGGATGCGCGGCGAAACCGAGACGCTGGACAAGATGGAGGCGCGTATCCACTATGACCTGGATTACTTGCGCAAGTGGTCCCTGTGGCTCGATATCTGGATCATCATCAAGACCGTGCAGGTGGTGCTGAAGCGGCAAAATGCCCACTAGTGTTGCAGGCGGTTCGCTTTAAGGGTGGGCTAAGTGTCAGTTTGCCATTCATATTGCCCAATAGGGTAGCATGGTGGACCAAACTGCCGAGGGTATCCGGTGCGCCTCGCGGCAGGTCAAGCGGTTTATATTATTGACAAGCGCGCCGCGCAACGGGCATACTTTCACGGTTGTTATTTATGGATTTTTGCTAACACCTGTTGCCTTTTTTTGTATTCCGCATGCGGCCTGCGCGGGCTGTGTCTGGAGGTCTTGCCGGTGCAGTGCGGCAAGGCAGGGGACGGGATCACCGAGGATAATGCTTTGAATCATTTCGACATGACTACTGCAATGCACGCGCCACGTTCGCTGGCCCGTAAGTCGGTGCTGGCCGCCGCCGTCGTCGTCCTGTTGGCGGGGTTGACCGCTTGTGGCAACAAGGAGTCCAAGCCGGGTCAGGCGCTGGCCAGCGTCAATGGCGAGGAAATTACCTTCCTGCAGCTGAACGAGGAATTGCAGCGCGCCGGCGTGCAGGCTGCGCAGCAGGAAGCTGCCAGCAAGCAGATCCTGGAATCCCTGATCGATCGCCAGTTGCTGCTCAACGAAGCCGCCAAGGAAAAGCTGGACCGTGACCCCAAAGTGATGCAGGCCATCGAGCGCGCCAAGGCCCTGATTATTGCGCAGGCCTATATACAAAAGCTGATCGGCACGCCGACCAAACCAGGCAAGGCTGAGGTGGAAGAGTACTACCAGAAGAATCCGCAATTTTTCGCCAACCGCAAGCAACTGCTGATGCACCAGCTGGTGCTGGCCACCAACTCCCTGACCCCGGAAGTCAAAGCGACCATCGACAACGCCAAAACGCTGGATGAGGTTGCCGGATGGCTGGACGCGCACCAGGTCAAATACAACCGTGGTCAGCAGGCACGCACGACGGCTGAGTTGCCGCCGGAGTTGTCCCGCCAACTGCTGTCGATGGCCAAAGGCCAGCTGTTCATCATCCGCGAAGGCGAGCGCAGCGTCTTGATCACGATCGCCGAGATCAAGGATGCCCCCGTGAGTCCGGAAGCTGCAGCGCCCCAGATCGAGCAATACTTGCTGAATAAGAAGAACAAAGACACTGCCGATGCCGAAGTCAAGCGTCTGCGCGCGGTGGCCAAGATCGAATACCTGAATAAAGCCAAGGCGCCTGCTGCCGCTTCGGCGCCGGCCGCAAGTGCTGCGCCGGCTGCGGCGTCCGCTGCAGCGTCGGCCCCAGCGTCGACCCCGGCAGACGATGCGACGGCGCGTGGCGTCGCCGGCCTGAAGTAATTGGACTTGCTACATTTTATACATAGACTGGACCGACTCATGATGAAACAGCTGATGAAACTCTTTGCCGCCCTGGCGCTGGCGCTATGTGTGGGACAGGCGGGGGCGGCGGAATTGTTGCTGGGCCCTGGTGATGTGATCAAGATTGCCGTATATGGCAATCCCGATCTGACGCTGGAGACCCGCGTCAGCGATAGCGGCATGGTCACGTATCCGCTGTTGGGCGATGTCCTGGTGGGCGGCCTGGCGACCGCCGACGCTGAAAAGAAGATCAGCGCCCTGCTGGAAAAAGGCGGCTTCCTGAAAAAAGCCCAGGTCAACATCCTGGTCACGGTGGTGACCAGCCAGCAAGTGTCGGTACTGGGCCAGGTAAGCCGTCCGGGCCGCTATCCGCTGGACTCGCGCCGCAGCGTGCTGGAGATGTTGGCGGTGGCGGGGGGCATCGCCCCTGAGGGCAGCGACTCTGTCACGCTGATCCGTACGCGCAATGGCAAGACCACCAAACAAGTGATCGACATTGTGGGCATGGTGCGCTCCGGCGAACTGCGCAGCGACGAAGAGGTTGCCAGTAATGATGTGATCTTCGTTGAGCGGGCAGCGCGTTTCTACATCTATGGCGAAGTTCAGCGTCCGGGGGCGTTCCGCATCGAGCGCGACATGACCGTAGCCCAGGCGCTGTCGATGGGTGGGGGGCTGACCCCGCGCGGCACCGAGCGCGGCATCCGCGTCACCCGCCGTGACGCCAGCGGCAAGGCGGCGGCGGTGGAAGTGAAACTGGATGACTTGATTCAAAGCGATGACGTGCTCTACATCAAGGAAAGTCTGTTCTAAGCGGGCAGAGCGCCGCTGATTGTTACCCACGCGCCGGACTACTCCGGCACCTTGCTTACATCGAGAATTTGCCATGAATCTGAATCAACTCCTGCTCGTGCTTCGGGCGCGCTACAAGATCATCCTGATCACCATGGCGCTGACCACCGTCACCACGCTGGTGGTCAGCCTGATGCTGCCTAAGAGCTACAAAGCGACCGCGTCGGTCCTGCTCAACTATCGCGGCATCGACCCGCTGACGGGCATGAATATGCCCGGCCAGCTGCTGCCCGGCTATATGGCCACCCAGATCGACATCATCACCAGCAAGAACGTCTCGCTGCGTGTGATCGACCAGCTCAAGCTGGCGCAGAGCCCGGCGGTGATCCAGCAGTTCAATGAAGCCCAGAACGGCAAGGGCAGTGTGCGTGACTGGCTGGCGGACTTGCTGGTCAAGAAGCTCGATGTGCTGCCGGCACGCGAATCGAGTGTGGTCGAGATCACCTTCAAGGGTTCCGATCCGCAATTTGTCGCCGCCGTGGCCAACGCCTATGCTGACGAATACCAGAAACTGAGCATCCAGCTCAAAGTCGATCCCTTGAAAAAAGCCTCGGCTTATTTCAACGACCAGCTCAAGGGCTTGCGTGATTCGGTTGAGGTTGCCCAAGGGCGGCTGTCCAAATATCAGCAAGATAATGGCATTGTCAGCGTCGACAATCGCCTCGACGTCGAATCGAACCGCCTCAACGACTTGTCGGCGCAGCTGGTGACGGCCCAGGTGATGTCCACCGAAGCGGCCTCGCGTGAACGCCTGGCCACCGGCCAGGCCGGCGAGTCGCCGGACGTCTCGAACAACAGCCTGGTGCAGAACCTGCGCGCGCAGCTGGCGCTGAGCGAAGCCAAGCTGGCCGAGCTGGGCCAGCGCCTGGATCACAACCATCCGCAATACCAGGCGTCGAAAGCCGAGGTCGAACGCATGCGCGCCGACCTGAACGCGCAAGTCAAGTCGACCAGCAACTCGGTGGGCAATACGGCGTCGATCATGCGCCAGCGTGAAGGCGAAATCCGCGCTGCCCTGCAAGCCCAGAAGGCCAAGGTGCTGGAACTGAACCGCACGCGCGACGAGATGAACGTCTTGCTCAAGGATGTCGAGAACGCCCAGCGCGCGTTCGACGCGACCGCCCAGCGCTTCTCGCAGACCCGGATCGAAGGCCAGTCCGAGCAATCCGACATTGCCCTGCTGAACCCGGCCACGGCGCCGGCCGAGCCGTCGAGCCCGAAAGTGGTGCTCAACACCATGCTGTCGGTGGTGCTGGGCATTGCGCTGGGAGTGGCGCTGGGCATGGTGGCCGAGATGCTGGACCGCCGCTTGCGCTCCGAGTCTGATCTGTCCGAGGCGCTGGGCATTCCCGTGTTTGGCACGATCGCATGGAATGCACCCAAGCCGACCCCGTTCGGCCTGAAAAAACTGTTCCTGCCGCGCCGTTTGCGCCTGAATTAACTGAAGGATTGTCGATGACTTCCCCCAATACCACCGTCTCCGCCCCCATCCCGCCGGCCGCTGCGCCACGGTCCCGCCCGAGCGACTCCAGCATCGGTGGGCTATTGCTCGCCACCGGCAAGATCACGCCGGAAGCCGCTGAACGCGTGCTGCGCATGCAAAAAGAAATGGGCCTGCGCTTCGGCGAAGCGGCCCGTCGCCTGGGCCTGGTCACCGAAGAGGACATCCAGCACGTGCTGGCGCGCCAGTTCGACTATCCCTACCTGCAAGCGGGCGAGGGCAAGTATTCGGACAAGCTGGTGGCGGCCTACCAGCCGTTCAGCTATCAGGTTGAAAAACTGCGCGCCGTGCGCAGCCAGCTGATGCTGCGCTGGTTCGCGCGCGGCCGCAAGGCCCTGGCCGTGGTCGAAGTAAACCCGGCCGACGGCGCCAGCATGCTGGCGGCCAACCTGGCCGTGGTGTTCTCGCAACTGGGCGAACAGACGCTGCTGGTCGATGCCAATTTGCGTGAGCCGCGCCAGCAGGAGATCTTCGGCCTGCAGGCACGCCAGGGCTTGTCCGACATCCTGGCCGGCCGCGCCGACACCGGCGCCATCACCAAGATCGAACATTTCGTCGACCTGTCGGTGCTCAGCGCTGGCACCTTGCCGCCCAACCCGCAGGAACTGCTGTCGCGCAGCGGCTTCGGCACGCTGAACCTGCAGCTGGAGTCGCGTTACGATGTGGTGCTGTACGACGTGGCGCCGCTCGCCGTCGGTTCGGATGCCCTGGGCGTGGCGGCCCGCGTCGGCGGCGTGCTGCTGGCGGCGCGCCAGAACCACACCCACCTTGCCGACATCAGTGCGATGGCCGAGCAGGTGGTGCAATCTGGCGCCGAAGTCGTTGGCGCGGTGCTGCTGGACTTCTGATGACTGGCGCGTCTCCGACTCTGCCGGCCGATCGGCTCGCCGGCTTCAAGCGCGCCTTGCCTGAATGGTGGCCGGTGCTGGCGGGCTTGCTGTTGTTGTTCGTGCCGACCTTTTTCGACCTGTTCCGCGGCCAGTGGGCGTCGGAAGAGCAGGCGCACGGCCCGATCATTCTGGCGCTGTCGCTGTGGCTGATGTACTCCCGCTGGCCTGACATGATGGAGCGCACCGCCGGCATCCAGGCCTCGGTGGCGGGCTGGCCGCTGTTCGTGATCGGCTTGCTGATGTACGTGATCGGCCGTTCGCAGCACATCATTCTGTTTGAGCTGTCGTCCTTCATCTGGGTGCTGGCGGCGGTGCTGCTGGTCAAGCGTGGCGGCAAGGCGTTGCGCATCCTGTGGTTCCCCTTCTTCTTCATGCTGTTCATGATTCCGCTGCCAGGCGCGCTGGTGAGTATGCTGACCATGCCGATGAAGATGGCGGTCTCGTATGTCGTCGAACATGTGCTGTTCTGGGCTGGCTATCCGATCGCCCGCACCGGCGTGATCCTGCAGATCGGCCAGTACCAGTTGCTGGTGGCCGATGCCTGCGCCGGCCTGCAGACCTTCCTGACGCTGGAAGCGCTTGGCCTGTTCTACCTGAACCTGGTGCGCCATACCTCGGCACTGCGGAATATCGGCATCGCGATCCTGATCATCCCGATTTCCTTCACCGCCAACGTCATCCGCGTGACGGTGCTGACCCTGATCACCTATTATTTCGGCGATGCCGCCGGCCAAGGTTTCCTGCATGGCTTCGCCGGCATGGTCTTGTTCATCAGCGCACTGACGCTGATCCTGAGCCTGGACCGCCTGCTGCAATGGTGGGTCAAGCGCCGCGCTGCCCGCGCCACCGTCATCCAAGGAACGCCGTCATGAACCTTCCGCTCTTACGCAGTGCTGTACTGGGCCTGGCCATGCTGGCGGCAGCCGCCGCCACGGTGGCCATTACGCCGACGGTCAAGATTGCCGACCACCAGGAAAAGGTCGACTTGCAAGCCATCGTGCCGAGCCAGTTTGGCGACTGGCGGGTCGATCCCAACGCCGGCGCTGCAGTGGCGCCATCGGCCGACGTCCAGGCCAACCTGGACAAGACTTACGACCAGATCCTCAGCCGCACCTATGTCAATAGCGCTGGCGATGCCATCATGCTGACGGTGTCCTACGGCAGCCAGCAGACCCAGGAACTGCGCGCCCACCGCCAAGAGGTATGCTATGCGGCGCAGGGCTTCGACATCAACAATCTCAGCCACGATACCCTCAGCATCGGCGGCCATGCGATCCCGGTGACGCGGATGCTGGCCATCAACGGCCCGCGCAGTGAACCGGTCACTTACTGGTTTACCATGGGTGACCAAGTGGTGCTGAGCCGTACCGAGCGCTTCTTGGTCCAGCTCAAGTATTCGTTCTCCGGCATCATTCCCGATGGCATGCTGGTGCGGGTATCGAACCTGACGCGCGACGAGCAGGGCGGCTACCGCGCCCACGAAGCCTTCCTGGCCGCCTTGATGAAGGCAGTCGACAGGAAGTCGGCCGATAAATTGATGGGTGCGCCGACCGGCCACGCCAGCTAACCGGGCCGCAGTGCGCCCGGCAGACCTCGTCAGGAAGTTTTTTACATGTGTGGAATTGCAGGATACTTGGTGCGGACTGCGCGCCCCGCCGGCTTGTCGGCCGAACTGGAGGCAGCCGTCACTGCCTTGCGCCATCGCGGCCCGAATGACCAGGGCACATGGGAACAGGATCCGATGGCAGGGCTGGGCCAGACCCGCTTGTCGGTGCTGGACCTGTCCAGCAATGGCCACCAGCCGATGGTGTCCGAGGATGGCCAGTTGATCATGGCCTTCAATGGCGAGGTGTATAACTTCGCCGCGTTGCGTACCGAACTCGAGGCGCTCGGCCACCGCTTCCGCGGCACCGGCGACTCCGAAGTGGTACTGGCCGCGCTGCGCGCCTGGGGTGTCGGCGCGGTCGAGCGCTTCATTGGCATGTTTGCCATTGCCCTGTGGGACCGCCAGGCGCAGCGCCTGCTGCTGCTGCGCGACCGCCTGGGTGTCAAGCCCCTGTATTTTGGCTGGGACGGCAGCACTTTCTGTTTTGCCTCCGAACTGAAGGCGCTGCGCGCCTTCAGCCACTGGACGCCGCAACTGGACAAGGCGGCGCTGGCTGAGTGCTTCCAGTTCGGCTACATCAATGCGCCACGTAGCATCTATGCCGGCATCGCCAAGCTCGAACCGGGCCACTGGCTGGAAATCGGCATGGATGGTGCGCCGCGCATTGAGCGCTACTGGTCGGTACTGGACGCCCTGGCCACGCCGTTGCAGGGCACCGAGGAAGAACTGACGGCACAGCTTGAGACCTTGTTGATCGATGCCTGCAAGCTGCGGATGGTGGCGGACGTGCCGGTTGGGGTGTTTCTGTCGGGCGGCATCGATTCCTCGCTGGTGACGGCGCTGCTGCAGCGCCATGCGGGCACGCCGATTCACACCTTCACCATTGGCTTCTCCGAGGCCGCCGTGGACGAATCGCATCATGCGCGCCGCGTGGCCGAGCATCTGGGCACCCAGCACACCGCATGGGTCATGCAGCCGGAGCAGGCGCTGGCGCTGCTGCCGAGCTGGGGCCAGCTGTTCGACGAACCAATTTTCGACCCGTCCGGCCTGCCGACCTACCTGGTCACCAAGATGGCGGGCCAGCAGGTCACGGTGGTACTGTCGGCCGACGGCGGCGACGAAGCCTTCAGCGGCTACGCCATCTACGAGACCATGGTGGCCAAGTGGCGCCAGCGCGCAGCCATGCCGGCGGCGCTGCTGTCGCTGCTGCAAGCGGTATTGCCGCGCCTGCCGATCGAAGCGGCCGACCGTGGCGTCGGCCACCTGCCGTTGCCACCGCGCTGGCGCGCAGCGCTGCGCAAGCACCTGATCACGCGCGCGCGCATGTTGCGCGACGTGGTGTGCGCGCCCAGCCTGGGCGCTGCGTTCGAGGCCATGTATTCGCTGTGGCCGGTGCGCGACCTGCGCCGCCTGCTGGGCGAGGTGCGGTCCGTGCGCGAGCCGGCCGATGTCTATCCGGGCACCCCGGTCGACCAAATGGGGCTGTGGGACTTGCACAACTACCTGCCCGGCGATGTGCTGGCCAAGGTCGACCGCGCCTCGATGGCGCTGGGCATGGAAGGGCGCGAACCGCTGCTCGACCACCGCATCCTCGAATTCGCCTTCCGCCTGCCGGTGGCGCTGCGCCGTGGCGCGCTGGGCGGTAAGCACATCTTGCGCCGCATCCTCTACAAATATGTGCCGCAGGCGCTGATCGACCGTCCGAAACAGGGCTTCACCATCCCGCTGGGACAATGGCTGCGTCACGACCTGGCCAGCATGCTCGATCACCACCTGGCGCCTGACGCCATTGCGGCCCAGGGCATCTTCAATCCGGACGAAGTGGCGGCCACGCTGGCGGCCTTCCGCGCCGGCGACGAGCGCCAGGTGCAGCGCGTCTGGTCGCTGCTGGCGTTCCAGCTGTGGCGCGAGCGGTGGCTGTGAGCGCGCCGTCGATTTGCTTCGTCGCGCCGGCGATCTATCCGGTACTGGCGGGCAGCACCACGATCGAGAGTGTGGGCGGGGCCGAGGTGCAGCAGGCAATCCTGGCGCGCAGCCTGGTCGCTGCCGGCCATGCGGTGTCGGTGGTGACCATGGATTACGGCCAGGCGCAAGAAGAGAACATCGACGGCATCCGCGTGCTGCGCGCGCATGCGCCGTTGGCTGGCTTGCCTGGGCTGCGCTTTGTCCACCCGCGCATGACTGCGCTATGGGCGGCCATGCGGCGCGCCGACGCCGCTATTTATTACCAGCGCGGCTCCGGCATGCTGACCAGCCTGGTCGCGGCGTTTTGCCGCCGCTACGGCCGCCGCTTTGTGTTTGCCGCCGCTTCCGACGCCGATTTCTACGCCGAGCTGCCGCTGGTGCACTACCGGCGCGACAAATGGCTGTACCGGCGCGGGCTGCGCGCGGCCGACCTGATCGTGGTGCAAAACCACACGCAGCAAGCCGCCTGCGCCGCCCAGTTCCAGCGCAGCAGCCATCTGGTGCCAAGCTGCCATCTGCCGCGCCAGCCCGGGGTGGCCGACGCCGCCGGCGTGGTGCTGTGGGTGGGCACGGTCAAGCCGCTCAAGCGCCCGGAGTTATTGGTTGAACTGGCGCGCCGCCTGCCGCAGCTACGCTTCCGCCTGGTGGGCGGTGGTAGCGAGGCTGCGCTGGCGGCACTGCGCGCAATCGCGCCGCCGAACCTGGAGCTGACCGGCTTCGTGCCCTATGTCCAGGTCGATACCCATTTCAACCAGGCGCGCGTGTTCGTCAACACCTCCGAGTATGAAGGCTTCCCCAACACCTTCCTGCAAGCCTGGTCGCGCGCCATCCCCAGTGTCAGCTTCTTCGACACCGGCTCGCGCCAGGACGGCGTGCCGGTGACCGAGCTGGTGGCTGATCTCGATGCCATGGCTGCCGCCATTGTGCGGCTGGCCACGGACGATGCCGCCTGGCGGGCGGCCGGTGGCCGCGCGCTGGCGTATTTCGAAGCCCGGCATACGCCGGCGGCGGCGCTCGGCGCCTACCAGCCGCTGCTGGCCGGCTTGCAGGCGGTGGCGCCATGAACCAGCCGCACATTTGTTTTGTCGCGCCGATCCTGTATCCGGTGCTGGTCAACGACCCGGCCACGCTGGTGGTGGGCGGCGCCGAGGTGCAGCAATGCTTCCTGGCGCG
Source organism: Duganella flavida (assembly GCF_009857445.1). GTDB lineage: Bacteria > Pseudomonadota > Gammaproteobacteria > Burkholderiales > Burkholderiaceae_D > Rugamonas > Rugamonas flavida. The sequence continues at coordinate 915 of NZ_WWCN01000025.1, read as the reverse complement.
CGCGCTGTGCGCGGCCGGCTACCGCGTGAGCGTGGTGACCGGCGACTTTGGCCAGCCGGACGAGGTGATGGTCGACGGCATCCGCGTGATCAAGATCCGCCGCAGCCGCTTCAACCTTAACCTGCCGGTGTTGCGCTACCTGCACCCGCGCCTGACGTCGATCTGGGCAGCGCTGCGGCGCGCCGACGCCGACATCTACTACCAGCGCTGTGCCGCTGCCGCCAGCGGCGTGGTGGTGGCCTTCGCACGCTGGCACGGCCGGCGCGCGGTGTTTGCCGCCGCCAGCGATATTGACCTGGTGCCGGGGCCGGCCAACAGCAACAAGAGCTGGCGCGACCGCCAGCTGTTCGGCTACGGCCTGCGCCGCGCCGACGCAGTGCTGGTGCAAAATCCGCTGCAGCTGCGCCTGCTGGCCGACTGGACCGGACGGCGCGGCACACTGGTGCCGAGCTGCTATGCTTTGCCAGCGCCAGCGCCAGCGCCGGAGGTGCAGCCGCCGCCGCAGGTTGTGTTGTGGGCCGGTATGATGCGCGTGGCAAAGCGGCCAGAACTGGTGCTGGAACTGGCGGCGCGCTTGCCGCAGCTGCAGTTCCGCATGCTGGGCGGGCCGTCGCTGTCGGGCGGCAGCGATGACTGCTATGCAGCGATACAGGAGCGCGCGCGCGCGCTGCCGAACGTCGAGTTTGTCGGCTTTGTGCCGTATGCGCAGGCCGACCGCCATTTCGACGAGGCGGCCGTCTTCCTCAATACCTCGCTGATCGAGGGCTTCCCCAACACCTTCCTGCAGGCCTGGGCGCGCGCGGTGCCGACCGTGTCCTTCTTCGACTGCGGCGCGGCCGACGCCGACGGTCCGATCGGCCTGCTGGCTGCGGACCTGGACGCCATGGCGGCGCAGCTGGCCGCGCTGGCGGCGGC
>NZ_WWCN01000024.1 GCF_009857445.1 Duganella flavida | reverse complement strand
TCAATGCCACAAAATAACATGACGTCCTCCTCGATAAAGTTCGGATTCGTACCGTGACTTTATTCCTCGGCTCGGCCGAAGGGAGGACGGCTAGATGATTATCAATTCTGCGAGCAAACGAACATACAATGTCATGATTAAGTGGAGATGTCATCAGCGGCGCTCCGCCCAGAAACGAGTGATGAAACATTGTCGGTCCTGAAAGAAACTGTCTTCCTAGCTCGATATCAGTATCCACTGTACGCCCGTTGGTTAGAGTAACTTTGTATCTACATCAGCTAAAAACATCACAAACACAATATCCGAAAAAGTTACCATAATTATCACGCATTGTCACTATGAAGCCACTACGTTGAAATTGCTCATACCAGATGGTTGGCATGGTGCAGAGGTTCAATAGGCCATAGTGTCCTGCTGGTCGGCCCGCCGGGCTCCGGCAAGACCATGCTGGCCGCACGCTTCGCCGGTCTGCTGCCACAGATGAGCGACGAGGAAGCGCTGGAAGCCGCCGCCGTGCAATCGCTGACCGGCAGCTTCCGCATCGAGCAGTGGAAACGGCGGCCGTTTCGCGCGCCGCATCACACCGCATCCGGTGCGGCGCTGGTCGGTGGCGGCAGCGTGCCGCGTCCGGGTGAGATTTCACTGGCCCATCGCGGTGTGCTTTTTCTGGACGAACGTCGAGTTTCGCTTTTTAGCTCACCTTGTCCACTCTGTTTTTATCCAAACAATCAATAACTTAGATAGGCTTTATGTGGAAATCAATATGGACAATTATCCGTTTTGACGTGCTTTCCACGGGGCAACATGGTCGAGCCCAGCTCATTTGCAACTGCTTAGCCTCCATACCTCATTCCACCTACCTAGCCCGATCTTTCCAACGGCAGATCCTGCGACGCCTATTTTTTCTTGTCCGTCCGACCACGACTCAAGTCTCTATTTAGTGCTTCGATCATTTTCATCGCTAACTTCGCGAACTCTTCAGGCGGCAAAAGTTCTTTCAAGCGTTGTAGCTCATTCACGGCAACCTCCGACGACTCGGCAAGATTCTTGATATCAACTCGCTCCTCAAGCGCCTTAATTTCCTTTATGTCCATAAACGCGTAATCAATATATATTTCTAACGATTCCGCGCTCGAGTGACCGGTAGCCGCTCACGGCAGCAGGCTCGAGATTGTACGTAACAGCGCGTACTACTTTTCAAGATTGATCGTAACGAAATGGCGACCAGTCGGAATACTGCCTATGGCGCCGTTCTCGTTCTTCACCGCGTACCAAGTGCAACGTTCCATCGCGCGTGTAATTCCAACGTACGCGACACGCCGCGACTCAGCCTGTTGGGAATCGTCGTAGCTCCCTAGGCCAGCTGCCTTGTAGAGGTAATTCTTAACCGGATTTGTGCCCGAGTAAAAACAATCCCCAAGAAGAATAACGGAACGTCCCTCAAGCCCTTTTGCTCCATGGAAGGTCATGAACTGAACTGACTTTCCCCAGTCCTTTGACGGCGATTTGCTCAGGGGTTCGTGCGCTGCACGGCTCCGTGACAATACCAGCATTGGGTGATCTTTAATCGCCGCTGTACGAGTAATTTCAGCCGAGATATGCCGACGGATCTCATCGTATGGCAATTTTTCCTTGTACAAGTTGATGGCGACTGGCGCCGGCGAGCTAGCCCAGCTCCCTTTTGCACGACTCGTCTTGGGTTCCATTCCATCCACACCAACCAGAACAGACTCTGCGCAACGAAGAATATTGTCGCTACTCCTAAAATTGTCCTCCAAGAGAAGCTTGTCGTGCGAAACAGCCGGGAACCAATGCTTGAATTTTACGAAGAATTCCGGAGAACTGCCCCGCCAACCGTAGATCGACTGATAGTCGTCACCAATGCACGTCAGAGAGCCTGCGTCTCCACGCCTCACTAGCTCACGCTGGCAGCCCCGAATCCATTTGACGATCTGAGGGGATACGTCTTGGAATTCATCAATTAACAAGTGCTGCATTGCGCGCAAGACGTAAGGCGGAACCTTTGCGAAGTGGTCGGGATGATCTTCCGAAAAATAGGCGAACAGCTGATTGAAGGTCCAGACATTGTCTTCTTTAAGCGCTTGCTCAAAGTATTCCCAGAAAATCGCCGTGGCGCGCATAAATATCACGTCACTCCACAGTTTATTCTGCTCGTTGGACTGTGCATTTTTCAATGCTTCTTCAACCGACAATCCGAGATTTTCTACAAATTGAGCGAGGCCGTAGAACCCCTTTAGAATCGGTCGAGATTTGAAATCCCCGGGAGCCACCAGGTTAAACATAGGAACTTCGATCCGCTTGTCACCCTGATCGGTGAGCCACTTTAGCTTCGTCTGCAACCGAATCAGCTGTCCTATGTTGTCAATCCAAATGACAGGCTTCTCACTGATTGCAGCGAGCAGTTTACGTTTTGAATTGATTGCTGGCGGGTTGGGCAACTCCGGATACTGTATATGCTCAAAGTTGGTAGCTCCGCCCAGCACTACGTAGGCATCCATTTGCGGAATATAACCATTGACCCAGTATTTTTCTGCTACCTGCGACGACACCGAGATCGAAACAAGCGTATCGTCAATTCCCTCCAAAGGCCAGTGATCGGGGGCGATCTCATTGCGCCATTTCCGATCAACGGCCCGAGTCATTTCCTCATCGATTGATGCAATCCATCGCTTATGACCTTCCGTCTTATCGTCGGGCGCGCGGCGTACCTGTGTAAAACTCAGCTTCAGGAGCTTCAACATCAGCTCGCGGAACTCTGCGCTGCCCTTGATAGCTCGCTCGTACGCAAGTCGGAGATAGTCATCTACCGCATGCGAGTCATCGTCACCCTCAACCACATCGACTGGATCAGCCAGGTGCTCAGGTTCGTCGCTCTCATCGTCGTCCGATTCCTCCTCTTTTACTTCCAAGAGATTTTCGACGTCAATATCCTTGACTGGTCCCTTGCGTTCGCGGTCAATCAACTCCAAGACTTTGAGATTTTTGTTAATCGTCGTCCGTCCCATTTTCAGGACCATCGAGTGGAAAGTACGGACAATGCCTTTGGCATCAGCTTCTGTGAGCTCAACGCCCCATAGCTCCATCCGATCGATGAGCTTCTTGATAAAGTCTTGACGGCTATCTTTGGTAAAGGTGAACACTGATATGCGACTACGATCGATCCCGACATACAGATTGAGACCGATAACGCGCAAGACCAGTGACGTCGATTTTCCAGAGCCAGCCCCTGCAATTACATAAGTAGCAGGGCTATTCGCCAGAATCATTTTCCATTGGTCTGGCTCGGGCTGATTTTTCAGTTTCGCAGCCACGTCCGTTCGAAGATCCGAAATATTCCGCATGGTAAATCCAACGGGGTCCGGGCTTACAAGCCACCGAGCTCGCGCCTCGGCTGCCTCACGCTCCTTACGGGCAGCTTCCTCCGCTGCCTCGCGGATGCGCCTTGCCGCTTCTACTCGTTCGTGCTCTCGGCCCTTTGAAAAACCCAGCTCATAAGACGCACTAACCTTTTCTGTTAGCGTCTCCTCATGGAGCTTGGTACGCTCTAAATCGGAGTCATCCCTCGATTTCTTCTCAATATCCTGTTGGCGTTTCCAAGCCGAATTCAACTGTTGTTTGGTGGTGGAAAGAAGCTGCTGATGGCGTCCAACTGTCATGAGAGACAGTGCTTCAAAAAAGGTGTCGAGTTTGCTCATTCTGAAGAATCTTGTTGCCTATGAAAAGCGCCGCACAACAAACGCGGCAAAGATGCAATTCACCTTTACCACGCTTCTGTGGAACGCGGGATTGACTGAGAAATCAGCTTGCGAGAATCAAGCGGAACAACTCCGCTTGGAATCTTGCATCTTCTAGCGCATCGTGCGTTCCGTGGGAGCCGGCGCCTAACACTTGCTTCATGTTGCTGGAGCGAGTGTCTTTCCAGGTCGACTTCTTAGCTCCCATGTACAACGACTTGATATCAAGTGCCGAGAAGCCAAAAGGGTTACTTCCCGCATAGCGCCAGAAGTAGTAGTTGACGAACGACCAGTCAAACGGTGCGTTGAAACCCACGAAAACTGGAGTGCCGTCCTCCCCCACTACTGTGGCCACCCACTCACCGAACTTACGCATGGCCTCCTCCGGAGCGAGCCCATCGCGGGCCAGTTCGGCAAGAGATAGTCCGGTAACCGCTAGAGCTTCGGGATCTGCGTTCAACGTTGTTGGCTTGATCGAGCACTCGAAGGCCACCTCTGGCTGATAAGCGTCGCATGCACCAATCGTCAGCATGCTGAACTCGCCTGGGATTGGGCCAGAGGTTTCAACGTCTACGGATATGTACACTTCGCGTTTTATATTCATGGTATCAATGGGTCGTCAGGTACCAGCGGTGGTCTGTTTTTTACCGCTTCGAAATGCGTTCTGAATTCACGCCGGCGCTCGTCAACGCTACCCGTCGTTTTCCAATGGTGCGCTGCATATGACATTACATCAAATGGTGCTTCAGTTCCCTCCCTTGCGGTAGCGATAGTCGGAACGGCACATCCAAGCGCATATCCTAACTCGATGAAGCAGTTAGGCCGAACACCCGTGATATCGGCAATCACCAACCTACTGCGCCGGAGCTTTGCGAAAATCTCCTGATCGATACGCGAGTGCTCAACCGCCTGCGCACCATCCACGACAACGAGAGAGTAGCCGTATTCGTCTTCAATGACAGGCTTTACGACCGTATCGAAAAAGTTCTGCACATCGGCATAGTCAGGCAACTTCGGATTGAGCAGCCGCACAGCAAAAGCGGTTGGCGGAACCAGCACACCCAGCAATTCAGTAACTCGTTCTGCGATCTGCTGAGGCTCCTTGCGTGAATTTGGAATTAATCGCTCAACCCAGGTAAGGGATGTATTGCCGTCGGTCGTTTTGAAAAACCGCGCAGCATTGCTCCCCGTCTGACCGTACTCGACAAGGCGATGCGTGCCAGAGCCAGGAACAGAGATTTTGAAGTCTACCGGGATAACAGGCTTACCTTGGTCGTGATATTCATTCGCCAGGAACAGAATACCCTCCCCGCCCCCGACCGTCACCAGTACATCACCATGTCTGGCTTGCGCCTCCATGCGCTTGCTGTTCATGTTCCAGTGAGCTGCGCTTTCGGTCCGCACGGAATCACTGCTACTAAACTCGTCCCACAAATCCTGGAACTCAGACGGGATTTGCTCTTCGTTCTTGTGATGCTTAACCGCGATAGCAACCGGCGTAGGCGCACCATGCGGCCGCAGGTGCATGTTCTCTTTAATGGTCTGCCAAACGAGCCAGTCAAAGCAGATAGGCGTTCCGTCCTGCCGCTTCTTTTCTGCATCGACCGGAACGACAAACGTCGCCCCCTTCTTCAGCAATTCCTTCACCAGAATCGCTACGAACTCCCTGGCGCGCTGCGCCTCTGCTGTCGGTGCGTGCTCGGCGTTGTCCGGCACGCTGCCGGCGATATGAACACGACGGCCAAAAATCGGACTTCTCATTACTTATCCTCCATGACAGGCGATGGGCGCAGAACAGCCGCGCACTCCAGTAAGTTCGCCATCGTCAGCGGCTTGTCCGGGAAGGCCTTTGCCAACGCAGCAGGATACAGGCGCGTACGGATGTCCGAGAAGGTCCAGCCTGGACGCCCCGCCTGTGGGCCAGTGGCCTTGACCAAGGCAGCCAGGTCCGCAGGAGCATACTTCAGCCCCACCAGGTCCATTGAGAACAGCTCGCCGCGTTCGCCATCGCTCGGGCGAGAGAATTCCTCGACGATCGCAGCCCTGCGCAGCAGCGCCGCGTCGAGTACGGAAAGGCGGTTCGTGCAAAGGAAAACCACCACCCGACCGCCTGAACGGCGCAAATCATCGATGCACTGAATGAGCGTGTTTACCGCCACCTTGTCTTCATGGTGGCTGTGCTCTTGAGTACGCGACGCCGCCAGAGAATCGCCCTCGTCGATCACCAGGAAGGCACGGCGGCTTTTCCCGGCCGACTGCATGACTTCAGCAAACGCCTGGGTTATGAGCGTTCCCATCTCGCCGACGCGCCCACTCCCACGAACGGTATTGCTCAGCTTAAACAACAGCGGTTCCTCGGTGCGCGATTCTTTCGCCAGGCGATTCGCGATGCATTCCGCGTTTGCCGTCTTGCCGGTACCGACGTCACCGTGAAAAATGACGAGCGGGTACTGCTCTGCCACCAAGTCGCATATTGGCAATTTTTGCTGGTGATGCTGCTTGCTCCAAGCGGGCAACTCCTGCAGGTTCAGCAGCAAGCGCAGCTGGCCATTGACGCGGGCAAAACGCTGCTCGAAACCTAACAAGGTCTTCTCTCGGGCGGTCAGCGTAATGTCCGTCAAGATGGTCTTAGTTTTATTGTCAAAAACGCTGTTCTGAGTCATACCGTAAAGTCCTTTCGTTGCATACCAAATCCACCGCTTGCATAATCCCTGGAACCTTGCTGCTGCAGCCCTGAATGACTCGTATCAGCAGTGCTTGCGCTCCAGCCAATCTGAAGCTTTCCCTTCATCTTCTCTCGTGCAGCGTCGTCATACGCGGCCGTGTACCAGATGGTCACGCGTACCCACCCGCTGGGTTCTCGAGGCCAGAGCACTCCCCCAGGGCGACTCGAACTCAGACTGCCAGCGTCCGTCGACACGTCGTACCGTACGGCCTTCAGCTCGATACCGTCCTTCAGGAGCGTCACGTCAACTGCCGACAAATATCCGTTCTTAGCTAGCGTTTCGATGTCCTTCGCGTAGTCGCGAGCCTTTGCCTCCGTCAGCGCACCGGAGCTGCTCGCGATCATTACGATGTCCGCTGAGAATCGGCGAACAACATTTTCGACGTCCACAACGGAGTACGTCGAAGTCGAAGTCGAGGTGTAGGTGGTGCTCATTAATCGTCCTCCACTTTAAAGCGCTGACCGAACAGCTCCTTCCATACTTCGACGTCGCTTTCTTCCGACGCGAAGTGGGCGGTATCCCACGCGGCACTTGCGGCTGCCACAATCTCCCGGCGTTCACTTTCCGTAATCCGGCTGGCGACATTGTTGGACTTATTAACCGGGTCGATGATTACCACCGGGTCGCTGAAGGTCGGGACGAAGCTGCCGTTCTCCGGGAACGAAATCACTTCTTTCAGCCCCGACTGCGCGATGTACAACAGGAAGTCGCGGAAGCGCTTGTCGATAGAGCCGTCAGCGCCATTGGCATCCAAGAGGTACGCGAAAATCAGCTCGATCATGAACGACTTCAAAGCTGTAACTTCCGCATGACGGCTCCAGCGCTTGCCCAGCCGGACCAGAGTACGGTAGTTGGCGTCCTTTTCTTTACGGTCGCGCACGAACTTGATCTGGCAGGGGGCGCACGTTTCTACACGGCTGCCGTCACGGATGTCGTACTGCCATCCGTACCCTGGCTTTGACGAATCCTCGATAACGGGGACGATGTCGACACTCAACCCGCTGCCCACAAATTCAACCGTAGCGGCCTTGCGCTGAATTTCGAAATGCTCGACCGACTTGTTGGGATATAGCTTGATGAGGACGTCGTAGATCGTCTGCGTCAACGTGGCCAAGGTCTCGTTGTTCACGTTCTTGCCCGAGATGTAGAAGACCACATCCACATCAACAGGGTCATCGTTCGTTTTGCGCAGGATGGTGTACTTAGCGAAGGAACCTGCCTTGACCACTTTAGTGACCTTCAGCTCGGTCTGCTCCTTCAGCTTGCTCGTCAGCGCTTCGATCAGGCGGTCGACCTGCGCGTGATATTCCTTGCGCTTGTCGGCCGGCAGGCGGAGCACATTGCTGTCGTAGTACTTGAATTGCGTATTTGATAATGCCATAAATCACCAAGAAGTTAAGTTGCGCGCACTAAATATAGCACAAAACATACAAACAGCACTAGTCGCGGTGATTTATTATACGCATAAAAATTAGACTCGATGAATTTTTATTCGCGTGTTAAACTTTCTACATGAATGCGACACAACTCCCAGCCACTACTTCACAAGACTCCGAGCGCAACTCGTCCACCAACTGGGGGCAAGAACGCCGACTTGAATTCATCGACTTTAGATTGAGGTGGGATCACGTATTCAACCGCTCGGACCTAACTTCGCACTTTGGAATTTCAGTACCACAAGCATCTCTTGACATCGCCAGGTACATGCAAGCAGCGCCAAATAATATGTTGTACGATCGGAGCTCCCGAACTTATCGCAGTACATCCGCATACACTTCGGTGATCGGTGACACATCACCTCAGCGATACTTAGACGACGCACTTTCTTGTAGTCGAGGCCTCCTCGACCAGCGGGACACTTATCTTGGTTGGGTGCCTCCAATTGGAAGCGTTCCAGCCTTGGCCAGGTTTATAGATGGTGAAACACTTGCAATCTTAGTAGACGCCATTCGATACAAAGAAATGGTCCAAATCACCTATCAATCGGACCGAGAACCTTTGCCTGTTGACAGGATTATCAGTCCGCACGCCTTCGGCTACGACGGCCTACGTTGGCATGTGCGCGCCTACTGTACGCTGCGTAACGACTATCGGGATTTTGTTTTGGGACGAATTTTGACCATTCGAAGGAGCGAACTTCTGGGCATTGATTCCGAGATGGATCGCAGTTGGTACAACATACTCACGCTGGAAATTGCGCCATCGCCGTTGCTCCCCGAAGGAAATAGACGAGCTGTGGAATTGGAGTACTCCATGACTGACGGGAAGACGACCATCCAGTGCCGGCAGGCCTTGCTCTACTACATACTTAGACAATTAGGGTTAGGCCCATTTAAGATGGAGAAGATTGAACGCCAGCAGATCGTGCTCAGCAATGAGGATGAAATCGCCCCTTACATTAGCTCTATCTTCAGCGCTCGATAGCCCCCCTGCTCGTCAATACCATACGCATTAATTTTCGAGTTAAGTTGCGATTAGGGTCACAATAGTCTTGCGGAAAGCAGCTCTCGCGCGCGCTTCACCAAGGCTACGTTGCGCCACTTGGCAAAGCTTAAGCCCGTCTCCTCGCGAAACTGACGTGTTAGGGCTCGCTCCGATATTCCGGCGTGCACTGCCCAATCCGTAATGGTCCGGCTGTCAGAGGGGTTCTGTACGATGAGCAGCGCAATTTTCAGCAACCCAGAATGGCGTGGCATCGGCAAGCAAAGTGGCTCCATCCTCGACTTCGACAGCTCATCGCTTAGCACCAGTAGCAATCGCTCCTCGGTTGCCGAAGACATCCTCGAGTTTGCACTCCAGCCCGTCAGCCGGTCCAGTAGAGCGTCAGACAAAGCCGTCGTTCTAAACACGGTCGGCTTTGTCGGAAACAAATGGCACAGCTCTGCACTGAGATAGCCGGTCCATACGGATGCCACGCTGTAAGTGCTGGTGGCGTGCGCAATCCCTGGTGGGACCCAGCCGATACGGCCTTGCGGCAAAATCCAATTCTCGCCATCCAGCTGTGCAGCAATCAGTCCCTCTCGAACAACCCAGATTTGACCATCCGGATGGGAGTGCGAAGGCTTTTTCTCCCCTGCGCGGCGGTGGTGCTTGCAAACCAAAAAGGCGCGCCCATCACTGATGCGCGACTCGTCAGGCAAATCTGCAATCACAATGATCTAACGTGCGTTGCGTGGAGCCGTTGAGCGTTTGCTCAGGAGGCCATCAAGACTCCAGGCGCCGGGGCCGGAGAACACGAAGAACAAAAAGACGAAGCAGAAAAGAACAGCCAGGTCGCCGTGGTTAAGCACTGGGTAGATGCTGACCGGAGCGTGCACCATAAAATATCCAACCGCCATTTCACCGGAAGCGACAAACGCAATCGCGCGTGTGAACAGGCCAGCCGCGATGAGCGCCCCGCCGGCCGCCTCAATCCAGCCGCCGTACCAAACCAGCGTCCAGGCCGCCGGCGTTCCGTGCTCGGAAGGCGTAGGGAACAGCAGCAACTTCTGCAGCCCATGCTGCATGAAAAGCAGCGCCGTGACGATACGAAGTACGGCGAGCGCTTGCGGCGTGTAGCGTTCCAGCATTTTTTTGAGATTATCGTCCATGTGTATTCCTAGCCTCCTACTTTCAGGCGCACTCTGCGCATATGAACAGCTGTCAATGAAGCCAGCGCTTGGGAGAACCCAAGCACCAGCATTCCCGTGTTACCGGCAACGAGGAATTGGGCAAGCACCGCCCTCTTCCAGAAAGTCGCCGTATTGCGTCCTTCAAAAAACGTCAAATACCGCGCTCGCCGTCCTCACGAAACAAGGTGAAACTGGCTTCCCGTCGGGAGAAGCGCCACCCTTCGACCGTCAGAGTGAAGTAATCAACGAACTCGCCGATGACTTGGCGCGTCTGCGCTGGCCGGCCGAATGGACCTGGGATATCGCTCGACATCCCGGACCAGAGCTGCACGTAGCTTGTGCCATGAGCAGCGGTGTCCGATTCCAGCGTTACCAAGCTGTTACTGATCAAATGACGCGTAATGCGTCCGTGAGGTCTGGATCGATACGATTCAATGATGGCCGCACGACCAAGCAGTGGCTCTGCGCCAGGACGCACCAGGACACCGTTTTCGATAAAGAGCGCGGCAAATCGCTCATACGACTGCGCGTCAATCAGGACTGCCGCTTCCACTACCAGGTCTCGGCAATCCTGTTCGGCCAATAGTAAATCGATGCCAGCCAGCGTGACTGCACTTTCCGTGGCAACCTGGGCATTCTTCATGGATGGCCCCCTTTAGGTGATTTGCCTTCCCAGACGAATCGCGGGACGTGGACCGTGCCATCGAAGATCCACCGTGCCGTCCGCAGCAATGCGGCACTCTTGACCTGAGGGCCAACTGACACGGCCTCATCCATCAAAAGCTCGACCGTGAATTCCCCGGTGGGATGCTCAATAGCCAGACGCTTCGTAGCGCCCTCTGGAACGGTCGCAACGCCATCGCATACAGTACCTGACAGGACCGCTGCAGTGGCCGCACTGACCGCCCCTAGAACGCCGATAGAGGTATGGCATTTATGCGGGATGAAGCTGCGCGTCGACATCGCCCCTCCGGCACGGGGCGGTGCCACCAAGCACATCTTCGGGACCGTGCGCTCACTAACGTCACCCAGGTTCATCAGCGGGCCCATCTGCAAGCGCAGAGATTCGATGCGCGCCTTCAGCGCAGCGTCGGCATCCAATTCACCTGGAGTCTCGTATCCTGTGCACCCCAGATCAGCAGCACGCATTAAAACCAGCGGCATCCCGTTATCGATGCAGGTCAGCTCGATACCGTCGACACAATCCTTCGCATTCCCAGTGGGGAACAGCGCACCGCAGCTCGACCCTTCGGTATCACGAAACTCGATCGGTATGGCGGCAGCCGTACCCGGTACGCCGTCGATGCGTGCCTCGCCCTCATAGCGTACTTGGCCTCGCGGCGTCTGGACCAAAGCGACAGCGACCTGCCCGGTGTTCACCATGTGAATTGCGACTGGGGTCTCACCGGCGTGGACCCTGACCATACCTCGCTCAATGGCAAATGGTCCCACTCCTGCCAGGATGTTTCCACAGTTCTGGCCGTAGTCGACGCGCCGTTCATTGACGACGACCTGGGCGAAGAGATAGTCGACATCCGCATCTGGACGGCTCGACGGCGACACAATCGCAACCTTGCTCGTCAGAGAATCAGCGCCGCCGAGCCCGTCAATTTGGCGCGGGTCGGGCGACCCCATCACTGCAAGCAGGACGGCATCGCGAATTTCTGGGTCTTGTGGCAGATCGTGAGCGCTGAAAAAGGCGCCCTTCGATGTGCCACCGCGCATGAGAACGCACGGAATCGGAGTTTGCATGTGGCCCGCCCGTTCAGAACGTGCCGAGTTCGGCGATGGAGTCGACATAGTAAAGTCCCTTGTCCTTCAACTTGTCACGCATGCCGTAGTAGTCCAGACCCAAAACCCCGGTCGCGAGGATTTCGCGTTTCTTTACTTCGTCGGCACTGCGCAGCTGCGCTACTTTTGCGACCGCAGCCGCTGTTTCAACCGGCACGACAACAACGCCGTCATCATCGGCCACGATTACGTCGCCTGGACGGACAAGCTGACCTGCGCAGACGACGGGCACGTTGACGGACCCGAGAGTCTCTTTGACGGTGCCCTGCGCCGAAATCGCCTTGGACCAAACAGGAAAACCCATCCCCTGCAAGGTGCGTACGTCGCGGCACCCTGCGTCGATAATCAGGCCAAGCACGCCTCTGGCCTGCAGCGATGTCGCCAGCAAGTCACCGAAGTAACCGTCCTCGCACGGCGAGGTAACGGCGACCACCAAGACGTCGCCTGGGCGGCACTGCTCCACAGCCACGTGAAGCATCCAGTTGTCCGCCGGAGGTGCCAGTACAGTGACCGCGCTGCCTGCAATGGCTGCCCCTGGCCAGATTGGCCGCATGTAGGTCGCCAGCAAGCCCAACCGAGCCTGTGCTTCGTGCACCGTGGCACTGCCTGCTTCGACAAGAGCAGCAACGACCGCAGCATCCGCGCGGGGAATGTTTCGAACCACCACGCCGCGCTTCACGACAACTCCTCGCACACGGTAGGCGTCATCCGCATGAAGCCCTCGGCGTATTTGATGTCACGTATCGAGGTAATGCCGACATTCCGTTTGGCCTGCACGCCGCGTTGTAACGCTACCCGGGTGTAGTATTCCCAGAGATGCTCCTGTCCGGCCATGCACTCGATGGCCTTGAGTTTGCGCTCCCACACCGGAGTGATATCCAAGAAGGTATTGGGGATCCACTCGCACTGCTCAGTCTGGTGCGGTTCGAACGCCAGCACGGCGGGGGCTCCGACAACCTTCTCGCCTGGCTTGTGTCCTTCGGCTTGCGCGATGATTCTGGCCTCCTGAGCGACATGCATCGCGAGCGGGTGGTCGAAGTTGTACGGATCCTTCGTGGAATGACTCAACACGAATGCCGGCTGCAGTTCCCGGTAGACATCGACCAGTCGGAACATGGCTTCGTCCGATACCCGCAATGGGTAGTCGCTGAGGTCGAAGAACTCAATTTCGCACCCGAGGATGTCGGCGGCACGCTGCGCCTCATCACGGCGGGCGGTCTTGACCTTCTCGACCGTCATGTCTGCGCCCTTGCGCCAGAGCTTCGCGGACTCGCCGCGCTCACCAAACGAAAGGCAGACAACTTTCATGCGGAAACCACGCTCGACGTGCGCGGCGATCGCACCGCCTGCACGCCAAACGAAGTCCGCAGAGTGGGCACTGACGACCAGGCCCGATTTCCCAGCGCTGGCCAGGGTAGAAGTGCTAATTGTGGTCATGAACTACTCCAGAAGTTGGTGATTCAAGTCTTGTTCAATTACTGTCAAGAGGGGTGCTGCCGGCTCCGGTGGCCTCGTATCGAAGCCAGCGCATGAGCGCCTCGGAAACGGCTTGCGGCTGTTCCATTGTGGTCATGTGACCCGACATCTCGATGACTTCGAGCGTCGAACCCGGAATAGCCCGTTGCATCTCCTCGTGCCTATTCAGCGGACTCCAAAGGTCTTCGCGTCCACAGAGGAGCAAGGTTGGACAGCGGATGGTCGGCAGCAACGAAGTTGCATCAGGTCTGCTGAGCAGCGCGTGTATCTGCCCCTCGAACATGTCAGGCGTGCTGCGAGCGATCATGTCTAGAATGGATTCAAACACCGCACTACCGATGCGGCTGGGGTGCACCATCCCGCGCGCCCACTGCTTGCCCATATCCCGCATGCCGAAGGCGCGAGCCAGTTCTAGAAGCTCATACCGAGCCAATAGCTCCTTGGTGCCTGATTCTCCTGGGCACAGAGGTTGAAAGCCGGTATCCAGCAAAGCCAGTCGTTCAACACGTTCCGGTGCATATCGCATCACTTCCAGTGCAACTCGGCCACCCATGGAGTGGCCTGCTAGCGAAAAGCGTCCAACCGGCGCCAGCTCCAATACGTATTCCGCCATCGCCTCAATACTGCGTAGCTCCCCATAAACAGGGACTATGCAATCCGCGACCCCGTTCAGCGCTTCGCATTGAGCGGACCAATTCGTGGCATCGCACAGTAAGCCGGGCAGCAAGAGCAGTGTCGGTTTGCTCATTGCTCTCCTCCACTGCCAGGTGTGCCAGCCAGGCCGCAACACGGCACGCGGCCCAGCATAGAGGGCCGCTTGAAAGGAAACTGTAGCGAAAGGCTCATAGAGATAGTCGTGGATTAAGTTGGGTTTGTTATGGTGCCGATCAGCGCATGGTCGGTACTTGCCGCGTTTGCATGAAGTCTTCGAAGCTCTGGCCCCGCATCAACGCGTACACGACAAGGTTGGGGGTCTTGACCACGCGGGCGAATTTTTCAAGGACGAAGAAGTTGGCACCGTAACGGACCAGCCCGATCCAGTCGAGCCGGCGAATCATGTCTTTCTCATCATCAGTGAGACCGGCCTGGGTCATGGACAGCTCGGCATCTTCGATGTACTCGTTGCGCGCCTCGGCCCGGATCATGTTCCAGAAAAAACGGTTGAGCTTGAGAGTGCGGTTGCTCGTGCGAATGTCGAAAACGTATGTCCCGCCCAGCTCATCGATACCTACGACTTGAGGATTCATGCGGCCTCCCCGAAGGCTAACAACTCGCCCTGACCATCGTCGTCTTCATAGAGAACCACTGTCATCGCCGTGGTCGTCGCAAGATAGTAGTTTTGATGCAGCTTGCGGATGCGATTGCCCAGCGCGCCCCGCATCGACAACCACATGATCTGCTCAACACTTTCAGCGCCGCCCAGTCGGACATAGTCAGCGTGCGTCATTTGAAGCAGCTTTGCCGGGTCGTTCTCGAGCAAGTCCAGGAACTCCATGTCCCATTCGGTATTATTGAAACCGGTGCGCTCTCCGTGGATCTGATGCGACAAGCCACCAGTACCCACAACCACGACGCGAAGGTCCTCGGGGTAGGACTCGATCGCACGACGGACGGCCAATCCGAGGCGATAGCAGCGAAGAGCTGTCGGCAACGGGTATTGGAGCACGTTAATCGCGATTGGCACTATCGTGCCTGGCCAATCGGGTTCGTGCGGCCAGAGCAGCGGCAACGGCGCAGCGCACCCGTGGTCAATTGGCTTTTCCTGGAAAACGGTGAGGTCGAACTCGTCGTTGACGAGCGACTCCGCAATGTGTGCCTGGAAGTCGACATTGCCACGCAGGGGCGGCAGATTGCGCAATCCGGCACCTTCGTCAGCGATAGGGAATTTCTCACCTACCCCGATTGCAAAAGTGGGATAGAGGTCGAAGAAGAAGGTGGTGCAGTGGTCGTTATAGAAGAACACGAGCACATCGACCTTCTTCTCCGCGAGCCACGCTGCCACCGGCTTGTAACCTTCAAACAGTGGAGTCCAAGCCGGATCCTCTTGCTTGCCCTTGTCATACGCGACGCCAATGGTCGGAACGTGGGATGTTCCGATGCCGCCAATAATTCTAGCCACGTTTGGCCTCCGTCAGATGTGTGCAGCAGTGTTGAAGCGATATTTCGCTTCAACAGCTGCGTGATAGGTAATTCTCAACATATCAGTGAGATGCTTCGACGCTCACAGGTTCCTGCAATTCGGGCTCACCGCTGCGCGCCTCCGGCTTTAGGAGGAAGTAAGCGAGCGCCGGTAGCAAGACAAGCGCGCCGAGCATATTCCACAGGAACATGAACGCAAGCAGGATGCCCATGTCAGCCTGGAACTTGATAGGGCTGCCCACCCAGGTAATGACGCCGATCGCTAGCGTCACGCCGGTCAGCATCACGACCTTGCCGGTGAACAGCAACGCCTTGTAGTACGCTTCGGACAGCGTCATCCCTTCACGCATCCGCGCCATCACCACGGACAGGATGTACAGCGCGTAGTCCACACCGATGCCAACGCCGAGAGCGATGACCGGCAGCGTTGCCACCTTCACACCGATGCCCAAAGCAACCATGAGCGCTTCGGCGAGGAACGACGTGACAACCAGGGGCAGAACAGCCACCACTACCGCACGCCAAGAGCGGAAGGTAACGAACGCGAGAATCACTACCGCGCCGTATACCAACCACAGCATCTTGTGCCAGGCTTCCTTCACCACGATGTTGGTCGCGGCCTCGATGCCAGCCGAACCTGCAGCAAGTTGGAACTTGACGTCGGGGGTATCAGCTTTGACCGCGAAAGCTTGCACGAAGTCGACCACTCGAGTCAAAGTTTCAGCCTTGTGGTCGCGAAGGTAGACGTAGACCGTCAGCAACTTGCAGGCCTCGTCGTACATGCCGCGCGGCGCACCGGCCGTAATCGAGTTCACCATCGCTTGGCTAGGCAGCATCTCGTACCACTTCGGGTTGCCCTCGTTCAAGCCGGTCAGCACCCGGCGATTCAGCAACGCCAGAGTGTTGGTAGACTCCACACCTTCAAGTTGCCGCAGCTGCCATTCGAGTTCGTCCACTTTGAGCACAGTGTCTATCTGGGCACACTGGCCGGGAGGTGTCTGCACCATCACTGCCAGCACGTCACTCGACGCTCCGTACGCAGCGTTGACGAATGCCACGTCGGCGTTATAACGGCTGCCAGGGCGCAGTTCCGGCGCACCAGGGTCCAGATCGCCAATCGACAGGCGCGTGCTAACGGCGTAGCCGCCAACAAGCATCAGCGCGCCGACGATCAGCGCCGCTGTCGCCCAAGGTGGTTGCGTGAAACGGTCAAGCATGGCCCACAGCGGATGTTTCGCGCCACCACAGGCATCGGCATCCTCCGTGCGTAAGCTGCGCACAGCCGCCTTCTTGCTGACGCCGACATAGCTGAGCAGGATTGGCAGCAAGATCAAATTGGTGAAGATCAGCACAGCCACGCCCAGGGAGGCTGCGATGGCAAGTTCACGAATGACTTGGATGTCGATCACCATCAGAACTGCAAATCCGACGGCATCGGCCAGCAGCGCCGTCAAGCCAGCCAGGAACAGACGTCGGAAGGTAAAGCGTGCGGCAACAAGTTTGTGCGTACCGCGACCGATGTCCTGCATGATGCCGTTCATCTTCTGTGCGCCGTGGCTCATGCCGATAGCGAACACCAGGAAAGGCACCAGGATTGAGTAGGGGTCCAACTCAAAGCCAAGTAGCGGCAACAGGCCGAGTTGCCACACAACGGCCACCAATGAACTAGCTACTACCAGCAACGCGGAGCGCGAGCAACGCGTGTACCAATACACCATGGCTGCTGCGATGATCACCGCCAATCCAAAGAACAGCAGCACACTCCTTATGCCATCAATCAGGTCACCGATGAGCTTGGCAAAGCCAGTGATGTGGACGGTAACGCCCTGCCCCTCATATTTGGCACGCAGCGCTTCCAACTGCTGTGACAGCCGGTTGTAGTCCAGTGGCTCACCATCCGAGCCCTTAGACAGCAGCGGTGCAAAAATCACGCTCGACTTGGCATCGAGCGCAACCAACTGGCCGATCTCACCGGACCGTGCAATGTTGGTGGCAAGCGCTTGCATGCTTTTTGCGGAACCGTCATAGCCGTCGGGGATCACAGGACCGCCTTCGAGCCCCTCCTCAGTGACTCCGGTCCAGCGCACTGCCGGCGTCCAGAGGCTACGCATCTGTTGGCGTGACACGCCCGGCATCAGGAAGACTTCATCGCTGATCTTACGCAGCGTCTCTTGGTACCCAGACTCGTAGATGGTTCCCTTGGGATTGGCTACGGTGATACGAACGGCGTTGCCCAGACCGTAGAGCTGAGTCTCGTGCGCCAGGAAATTGACGATGAACGGATGCTTAGTCGGAATCGTCTTCTCGAAGCTGGCTGACAGCTTCAGATGCGTCGCCTGCCATCCGAGCAAAATCGTGACCAGGAGGCACAAGGCGACGACAATGCCACGATGGTTGAATAGCGTCCGCTCGATCAACGAACCTGACGATTGATCGAACGCCGACAGTTCACTGACAACGGGCTGCTTAGGTAAGTTGGAGATGTTCATTGCTTGGAGATGCTCATTACTTTGATATGGCAGCGCTCGAAGCGGCTGGCTTTTTCGATTCAGATGGAGGCAGACGTATGGCACCAGTCACGCCCACAGCAAGCAAACCACCTCCGGGCAAAGGCATCAGGCCTGCGAGTGGCAGCAGCGACTGCGTGCTAAGTTGCGTGAACGGTGCACCTGCGCGCGTCTTTAGAATCTGACCTGCCTGGTTGCTTAGCAATACTTCGCCATCGGACAACGAAGCGCCACCGAAAAACGAGACCGGCGGTGCTCCTTCGATGCGGGACCAGGTGTCGCCCTGGTCCGACGAGTACAGCGCGTTGCCGCGCAAACCAGCCAACACCAGCGACTTATCGCGCAGCATGACTACGCTGAACCAGCTGCCCTTGTACGGACTGGCCAAAGGCTTGAAGCTGGCGCCAGCATCCTGCGAGCGGAATAAGGTTCCCTGCTCGCCTGCAATCACGATCGTATTGCCCTGAACACCAATCGCGTAGAGGTGCGAACCCTTCGGATTGTCGAGCCGATCCATCAAAGAAGCCCAGGTAGCACCACCATCACGTGTTTCGAAGAACAGGTTGTACGAGCCAACAACGTAGCCATGATTCGCATCATCGAAGTGCAAACCCAGCAATGGCTTGTCTGGCCCATCTTCAACCAGCAGTTGCGCTGCTCTGAGCTGCGCGGCTACGGCCGCATCGGCGGGCATCTTTGCGGCACGCGCTTGCGCCGCACTGAGAGCGAGCTTGGCCAGCACACGACCATCAGTCTGGCGAACCCAGGTTTCGCCACCGTCTTCGGTCTTCAAAATGACCCCGCCGTGACCGACCGCCCAGCCCTTTTTCGCATCGACGAAGTAAAGCGCAGTCAACGTGACGCCAACCGGTACCGATTTGGCTTGACGCCAGCTCACTGCTGCATCGTCGGATAGTGCAACGATGCCACGCTCGCCCACCGCGACAACTCGCGTTCCAGCCATTGCCGAAGCAAGCAGTACCGCGCGCCCAGGTGCATGCACCTGAACGGCCTGACGATCCAGCGCTGGGAACGGCGACGCAGCCGAGGGAGCTGCCTGGGTGGCGTACCCTGCGCACGCCATGCAGCTCCCAAGTACCACCGCCGCAAGGCGGTGCTTGAACGGGTAGGACATTAGCGCACGCCCTCGCCGGCCATCACGTCAGGTGTAAACAGCGATTCCTTCCATGGCTTCTGCACGATCTTATACGGCGTGGTCCGTTCGTTGTAGAAGCCCGCGATGAACGTCGAGCCGCCAACCAGGTCATAGATACCCCACAGCGTTTGCTCGGTCGTTTGCCCTTCGGTGATCACGACCGGTACCGCGAACGGCACTCGCGTAAGCGCACCGCTGGCATCGTAGCGCTCAGCCATCACAGCATTCCAGGTGTCCTCGTCGAAGTAGTAACGATTCTTCGGGCTTGTATGGCGCTGACCATTCCGTAACGTCGCATCGACGACCCAGACGCGGTGTAGTTCCCACCGCAAGCTATCCGGATTCAGGTGCTTTGGCCCGAACATGTCGCTGTCCTTTAAAGGCGTGAAGTATCGATTACCGTTGTATGGAATCAGCATCTCCTTCTTCCCAACGATTTTCCAATCGAAGCGGCCGGTGCGACCGGTGAAGACGTTAATCTCGTCGAACGTCGAAATGCCGGCGGTGAAAGGCGTTGGGGTATCGCAGCAAGGATTCGGAAGCTTGCGCACCCGACGCTGACCAGGAAGATAGACCCACGACTGCGACTTGTCGTCATCGAGAGTGAGGCGCCCGATAATCGCTTCGCCAACGCGAATAGCAGGCCCCAAGGTCTTCGTGGTGACCATCCAATACTCGCCTTTGAATTTGTCGGCTTCACCCTGCATGTAGTAGGGCATCTGGATGTCAAAGTGCGACTCGCCAATCATCAGCCATTGACCATCGGCCGTAACCTGGTAGTTGCGCACGTGATTGCTGCTCGATACTCCACGCCAGCGCAGGAGATGGTTCCATGCCACCTCGGCACCCGATTTCGGGATAGGGAACGGAATTCCGCCGTATGCTCCCTCAGGCATCTGGCCGCCTGCGCCCTCGACCAGCTTGGCGTTGACGGCGTTCTTAGCCGTGTTGTCGTAGACCCATTGTGGCGCTATGGCGGTGCGATGGCTTGGGTACACATCCATACGGAACGACGCCGGGTACTTCTTCATGATTGCCTTGAAGCCCTCGCTCACCTTGTCAGCGTACTGATCCAAGTTCTTGGCGGTGACAGAGTACAGCGGCTTCTCGTTGGCGAACGGGTCGCCCCGCCGGCCATTGACGATATCGGCACCAGGAGTCGGAGCACCGGTCCATGCAGGAATGGTGCCCTCCTTATTGCCGGCACGCTCGGAACCGAAGGGGGTCAGCGTGGTCTTGAGCTGTGCTGCTTCTTCAGGCGTCGCAGTGGCCATTGCCGAGCCTGCACTAAAGACGAGTGCGGCGGTGGCCGCGATGCGTTGGTAAGTCAGATTCATTGTATGTCTCCGTTCAGAACGAGTACCGAAGCGACGCCGAAACGAAGTCGCGATCACCGAGAGTTTGCTTCCATTGGAAAATGTTGGAAGGCGAAGTCACCGGTGCCTTGCTGCCGTAGTAGTGCGTGAAGTTCACGGTGAACCTGTAGGCATCCCGGAAGCTGCCGTTAAGGCCGATGCTCATGTCACCGCCACCTTGAGGGATCCACGCCGACGGGCTGCCGGCCGCAAGCGGACGGGAACCGTAGGGTGCCCAGCCCAGGCCAAATGGCACACCCAGGTCGACTCCGGCGAAGACGCCGCGATACGTAGGTTCGAGCACGAAGCGCAAGGCGGCACCATCGCGCGTCGAATTGGGGTCTGCAGCAGCTGCGTTCTTGGTAATCGACAGCGTCCGGTTCCAGGCAATCTCGGCGAGCAGAGTGGCCTCGCGCCAGAGGAAGCTCTGATCGAGAGTGGCTAAAGTGGAGATATTTACGTGCGCGGTATGCCCCGTCGCATACGCGGGGTTGCCGGTGACATTAGTCTGAGGAATCACGCCCGGAGGCGCCAGCGCGCTGGCATCCACACCTTGCGTGGACGCGAGCGACGAGTTTTTATGAACACCGGCCTCGATCGCCACGTTGTACAGCCCAAAGCTGTGGCTCGCGCTAACCGCGTATGCCGTCACGTCCTGGTTGTAGGCCAGGTAGTAGTTCACTGGGAACGGACCGAAAGGCGGTACGATTGCCAAAACCGGAACTACCTGCGGAGTTTTTTCGTGGAAGCGGAGGACGTAGAAGCCGTAGTCGGTATCGTCGCTACGATAACGTACTTCAAACCCGCCCTGCCCCGAATTCTTGGGCTCGCGGTTGCTCAAGCGGTTCGCGCCTGCGGGGCCGAGCAGCAGCTGCTCGCCGCCGGCGTCCAGGAAGTCGGTATTGGACAGGTAGCTACCTGCAGGCGGAATAAGTGACTTCTGCCACTGGAACTGGTAGTAGGCGCCGAACGAAAGGTTCGGCGTGACTTGCGCCGTACCTGAAATCATCGGCACTGGCCGAATTGCTTCTTTGAACTGCGTACCAGGGACTGATACCAGCTTGATCACATCGACGGGCATCATGCCGCCGGCGATCGCATTGGCACCAAAGAACAGACTTTCGCCCCACAGCACGCTGTGCTGGCCTGCGCGGAAGGCGAACCGCGTATCGCCGGCATCGAATTTGCCGAACACGAACGCGTCCAGCAATTCGGCCTTGCGCCCCATGCGGTCACGCGCGTCCTTGGTGAATTCGTTGTACGGCGCGGAAAGGTTGTTCGGGAATGCGCCCCCTGCAAAACCGGGGTTGTCATTGGACTTGTTATACACGGAATCGTAAAACGCCGCGCCGCTGACACGGGCACCGAAGCGGTCTTGCCATATGGCGTCCAGCTCGGTGAATACGTCCAGTCGATTAGATATCACGCCACGCTTGAAGTTGCGGTCGCCGTCGTCGCCATTCGCGTTGTGGGCGTCCAAATAAACGGAGTCCGGTGATTTGACGCGTGCCGCCGTGCTGTATTTTAGCGTCGTGTCCCAGCGAACTTTGAGATCGTCGTTCCCGACGTTGATCTCGGTGGCAAAGGCAGGCGCTGCGAAAGCGCTGAGTACAGCCATTACCACTGCCGTCTGCCGCCATGGCAGCGTACGTTCGTTGGTACGAACAAGGTGTTTCATCATTGCGTGTCTCCATTCGCGCTTTTCGCGCTGTTATAACGGAAAGGTGGACTGGTGATCGAGCCCACCCAGCGAGGTTCTTACGATCGAAACCATCAGCGCAACGCGGCCAAGATGTCAAACCGCGAAACGAGCACAACAATCTGGTGGCGGCAGCCATCACGACCACCGCGCACCAGACCAAATCAAGCCGACACAGCTCCTGCCGTTCCTGCGACGCCGACACTGCGCGAAGCACGGCGCAGCATCAACACGCTGAGAATCAGCATGAACGTTGCCGTACCTGCGTGCATCGGCACAGCATATGCAGGTGCGCCTGGCGTCATGGCCACGATCAACGCATCGCCATACGGAATCAGCGTCGAGGTCATCATGAACAGCGCTACCGTGCGCGTCGAGGAGAAGGTCACCAGGCAGAAGAAGAACAAGCCGGCGACCAGGTCACGCAATCCCTTTGCACGCAGCAGGCCATCGGCGTCGATGCTTCCGACGGTCAAGCCGTAGCCCGTGGCGCCTTCGTGCGGTTGGATCATAAAGTTCGCGCCCAAAAATACGAGTGCGATACCAAGGATCAGGGTCAGGATGGTATAAGGCGATTGCCAGGACAGTTGATTGGTGCTACGCATGCTAATTTCCTTTAAATAAAACTGGACGATCCAGCGAATGGATGCCGCACAAACGACGGCGGTTTACAACAAAATTAAGAAACCTGGCTCTCACAAAAAGATCGCTTGAGCCAGAACTGCTTTAGCTCAAAATGGGACGTGTGGCCGAGTACTGCGCATGGTTACCCATTTGAGTTCAGTCATCGCTTCGATGGAGTGACGACCGCCCTCGCGCCCCAGGCCGCTTCCCTTGATGCCGCCGAAGGGAACCAGAGGCTCATCATGGACGGTACTTTCGTTGATGTGCACCATGCCAGCTTCGAGACCTTCGACGAACATCATGGCCTTAGCGAGATCGTTGGTAATCACGGCGGACGACAGGCCGTACGAGCTCTGATTTGCCAAGGCCAAGGCCTCGGCCGCATCGGCTGCTGGCGTTACGCAGACGATGGGACCAAAACACTCCGCATCGAAAATCTTGGCGGCGGAGGTCACATCGGCAACCACGGTCGGGGCAAAGACACTGCCCTCGGCCTTGCCGCCACATGCCACCCGGGCACCTTCGGTACAGGCTTCAGCAAGTTGCGCCTTCAGCTGGTCTACCTTGGCACCGTGGATCAGCGGCCCAACAACGTTTGCTGGATTGCGAGGGTCGCCATGCGGAACCGCATTGAAGCGCTGAGTCAGCCGCTCAACAAAACGCTCGTACAGCGGTTGCTCCACGATCACCCGGGAGTTGGCCATGCAAATCTGGCCCTGGTGCATCAAGATGCCAAAGCAGGCAGCATCGACAGCATGCTCCAGGTCAGCGTCTGCCAGCACCACGAGTGCGCTCTTGCCACCCAGTTCGAGCGTCACGCGTTTGAGTTGCGTACCCGCCTTCGCAGCCAGTTCGCGACCGATGGCACTGGAGCCAGTGAACGACAGCATCGCCACACCTGGATGCTCGAGTACCGTATCGGCGAACAGAGCAGCGTCGGAAGGAACCACATTAACCAGCCCCTTTGGAAGGCCGGCCGCCTCGAAGATTTCGCCCATACGCAGGCCAATCACCGGCGTGTGCGGCGATGGCTTGATGACGACACCATTGCCAGCAGCCAGGGCAAACGCGATTTTCTTCGACCCCAGTAGCAGCGGGAAGTTGAACGGCAGGATGGCAGCAACCACGCCAACCGGCCGGCGCAGTGTGAACGACAGCGTGTCCTCGACATCCGACGACATGGTCTCGCCCCAAATCCGGCGGCACTCCCCCGCCGCGCCGCGCACCATGTCGGCGGCAGCGCCGACCTCGAAGTTAGCTTTACCAACGGTAGAGCCACCTTCATTGATCAGAATTTCGACGAGTTCCTCGCGCCGCTCCTCCAGGGAACTAGCAACCTGGAACAAGATGATTTCGCGCTGCTTCGGTGCGAGGGCAAACCAAGCGCGCTGCGCTTGCTGCGCTTGGCCGATAGCCGCTACGATCTCCGACCGACCACCCTGCTGAACCATCGCATAGGTACTGCCATCGAAAGGATTGATGTCCCGTAACGCGCCGCCCTCGCATTCGACGGTTTGACCGCCGATGAAAGGCCTGACTACGAGGTCGGACGAGCGGGTATCAACGCGGGGCTGCTGTGGTGTAGGTGCCATGAGCGATCTCCAGTATTTTTATGTTGGTGAGTGCTCAGCCCCGTGGCACTACCGGCAACAGCATTTGGCTTGGGTGTTCCGCATCGTGGTGGTACCAGTCGGTACCCTGCTTGCAACCGTAGTGGTGGTTGAACGGCATGTCGAACACTGGGCTATCAGCATTGGCCAAGTCCAGGCGGATGCGGCTACCCTTCTTCAGCAGCTGCGATGTCGGCCAGACTTCAACTTCCACTGGATAGATTTTTTTCGGCTCCAGCAGTTCGCGTTTGTCGTGCGGGTGGAATGGACGACCAGGCAGGGACAAAGCAGGATCCAAGGCACGATGGGAAGCCTTGAGCCAACCGCGCGTCATCGGGCGCAGTGGGCCTGGAGCGGCTTGCTGAGGAACCTCGTACACCTTCGCGATGATGTCCGCGTCGGTCTCGGTCGAGGAAATCCACAGCTTGAGGTTGATCGGTCCGGTGATCTCCATGTCCTCTTCCAGCGGTGCCGAGGTAAAGGTCAGCACCTTGGCGCTGTTGTCCATACCGTTCGGCGTCATTGCTGCACTGCCGAAGCCAGGCCAACCGCCCCATTCCTTGTGCGGATAGTCCAGGCGCGTTGCGTCGTCCGATGCAGGTGCCTCCCACGACAGCGAGCCATCGTTGAGCGAATTGACTGCACCCGCCTTGGCACTCGAAAGGTACAAGGACTTGTACTCGACGCGGGCCAGCGGCCACTCCTGCTCTTCGCGCCAGCCTTCGTTGTTAACCCAGATCTTGACCGGCGCTTCGTCCATGATGCCGGTGTCGATGCCCTTGAGCCAGTAGTCGTACCAGCGAGTCAATTCCGTGTGCACCTCGTCGGAATGGTATACCTCGATCGGCGAATGGTGGTTGTTGCCACCCGCGACCATCAATTTTTTCGGCGCATCGATTTGCTCGTATGCCAGCAGATTGCCGCGCAGGTGGATGCCGACCGCAGTCCAGTTGGCAATCGAATAGAACGGCGTTTTGATGTCCTTGAACTTGTCGAACGCCGACCGGACACGCCAGAAGTCATTCATCGTTGGGTTACGCAGCCAGTCGCCGACGATGTCACCACCACCGTTATTAGGATGTGGGCCGTCGCCGCGTTCGAGCAGCGTGAGCGCACGGGTATTGGTCGACCACCAGGCGATGAAGCCGGCCGAGCACAGGCCACCGTGATAGACCACGTCGCGGTACAAGTCGACCAGGCCGTCGTAAGGGGCGATACAGGCCAGGTGCGGCGGGTTGGTTGCAGCGGCGAGCCACTGCGGATAGGCGTAGTAGGACTCGCCAATCATGCCAACTTTGCCAGTCGACCAGGACTGCGCCGCAATCCATTCGATGGTGTCATACATGTCGGTCTGCTCTTCTTCCGAGCAGGCCAGCCATTCACCCTCGCTGGCGCCGGTTCCACGCGTATCGGCGTGCACGAACGCGTAACCCTGCTCCACCCAGCGGCCGATGTTGCCGGCTTCGCGCCAGCGGAAGACACCGTGAGGTGGCAGGCCGATGGTGTCCTTGTTGTATGGGGAAACCGCGTACAGGGTCGGGAAAGGCCCCGGGCCTTCTGGCCGGTAGATATCCATAGCCACGCGCACGCCGTCGCGCGTTTCCACCATCACATCTTTTTGCACATTCATTGGCACCTTGCAGGCCAGCACATCTACGCGAAAACCAGTGAACGACGCATCACCACTCGAACCGGAATTTGACATTTTTGCTACTCCTTGTGATCAACAAAATAAACGATGAACACAGACTAAACACTGTTCACAAATCTGTCAATGATAAAATACCGACGTGCGGTAAAATCCCTGCCAGTCATCCTGACGGGCAAAAACAACATATTAGGAGTGCTTGATGGGAGTGCAGGAACGGCGAGAACGTGAAAAATCAGTGGTGCGAGCGGCGATTCTCGACGCTGCAAGGCGCATCTCGGAACGCGACGGCTGGGCAAAACTGACGATCCGTGGCATCGCAGCGGACATCGAATACAGCCCAGCACTGATTTACGGCTACTTTGAAAGCAAGGAAGCTGTGCTCGTGGAGCTGATGGGACAAGGGTTTGGCGCCTTGCATGAATTGCTACAGCAAGCCAGGGCTGGCGACGCGGAACCATCGGTCACCGTCGAGAAGGTTGGAATGGCCTACTGGAAGTTCGCCTTCGACAATCCGGTTCCATATCAGCTGATGCACGGCTTGGCCGGCATTCCCTTCGGCACCGAACACACACCAGCTGAGGTGCGTGCATGCTACGACGACTTCCACGAGCCAATTATCGCGCTACTGGAGGCGCGCGGCGGCGAACGCGGGGAAGAAAGCGAAGAACAGGCCGAACTGTATTGGGCCTTTTTGCACGGGCTGATTTCGTTGACGATGAACCAACGCATCAAGGATGGAATTGAGCGCGCGAACAAACTTGCGGAGCGACTGGTCGGAGATTTCGTCAGAGGGTGCCAGCCTGAGTTGGAAAAATCAAAGAAGAGCATTCGACGCACGAAGTAAAACTTGCTTCGAACTGATATTACGCCAACCGTGAATGATCGCCTGCAAGGGGAGCCTTAGGCTCGAACGCAATATCGAGGGGTTTGGAAGAAAAACAAAAGAGAAGGCTTCGGGGAGTGTTTCACGAAATGTCGACGCGCTCAGGTCACTTCTGATTGCGTCTGCTCAACTAGTCGCTGGGGACAAGTCATGTCTTACAAAAGCAAGTCGATCATTGCGCCCCCGTCAAGCGCGTTGACGACTTCCTGACCTGGAACTGTGACTTCGCTGCTGCGGCCATCTGAAAAACACGCAGCTTGCCAGCGGTGTGATGCCATCATCAGTCAAAATGCTGGATTGCTCAAGACGGCACTGGCCAGACGCTTGCCGGGTATAGAGCAACTCATAGATGTCGCTCTGCTGGTCATCAATAAGTACGCAGCGTTAAGCGTTGACGAAAAGCTCGGTCGCAGCACTGCCCCCCAGGCTCACCCAGCACTGAAACCCAACACCGGCCCTTCATGCGTTAATCACCTCGAGCAATAGCCAGTGCCGCAGTCCGGGAGCTGTGGGCAATTTTTTCCGAAAGCGCTACGCTATCGACCGCCCTAGCTGTGGTAACGCTGCCTGAGAGTAACAGCATCAGCGTCCATGCGCGGTCTACTGCCGAGATTTTACTACCAGGTAAACCGTGGGCCACCGTTTCGATCACGAGCAACAACTCTGCCTCGTAAGCCTGGTGAAAATCGGCGCCGGCCCTTACTACCTCTGGCGTCAGGACCTGGAAAGCGCAGGCGTCACCCAAATCACAAGTACGTTTGAAGCCCAAGTAAAAATCAACGAATCGCTCCAGCCAAGCATTGCCATGTTCGGTTTGAAACCCTTCAATGCCTTCGCGTAGCGACGTCATACCGTCGACCATCGCTTGCATAAAGGCATCTGCCTTCGATCCGAAATGGCCGTAAAAAGCACCAGAGGTGACTTCGGCTTCTTTTGCTAAGCCATCGATGCCTATCCCGCCATAACCGTGCCTGCGAAACCCCTTGCCGACTGCGGCAAGGATGCGGCTCTTGGCCAGTTCTCGATGTCCTGTTTTATAGCGCATATCGAAATCCTTTCATAACGATCGCTATATCAACACTTGACATGGTCGCTAACCACCTATAATCTTCATTACATAGCGATCGTTATCTAATGATTGCTACAGTAAGACGGACTGTCGCGCGCTGCGAACAGCGCCTTACCATTTATCGGAGTCTATATGTCATCAAACGCTTTCGTTTATACCGAGTTGCAACTGGCGATGCCTTTTTCCGAAGCGCCTTGGCGTGAGCTGAATCTGGTAATTAAAGCTCAGCCGGGATTTGTCAATAAGACATGGCTTGCAGGCGTAAGTAACCAATCCTTGGGGGGCTTGTATCAGTTCGACTCGATAGAATCGGCCAAGGCATTCGTCACTGGCTATTTCCCGCTCGAAGCGGCCCAGATTGGCGTCGCGCAAACCACTCGGGTATTCGACGCATCCGAGGTTGAAGAAGCCAGTAAGTTCTTAAACTCGATGCATTTTGGCGGTTCGCTGACTCAAGAGCCCGGAGCTTTCGTGTACACCGAAGCCCAGATTTCTGCGCCGTTTGCAGAGGCGCCTTGGCGCGACATGAATCCCATCTTAAAGGGCCAGCCTGGCCTCCTCCATAAAACTTGGTTAAGCGGAGTGCATACCCACTCCGTGGGCGGCTTTTATGCGTTCGATACAATCGACAACGCGACTCGCTTCGTACTTGAATATTTCCCTAGTGAGGCGGCGAAATTGAACGTTGCCTACACAACACGGTTGTTCGACGCGGCGGTAGTCAAGGCAGCATCGTTGGACATGGGATCGCCCTTCTTCATGCACTCTGCCTCCGCGAATGATTGACCGTGAAATTGCGTGACCGCGTGCGATAGTCGGGGACGCCCCGCAAAATCAGGCGCCAAAGCAGTCCTTTTTTTCGACTTAGCTTTGTGCCACTCCATCTCCTTAACGACTTCCCGACACTATGCACACAATGCCGCCTACCAATGACGTCCGGCCGCTGGACAACGCAAGACTGCTCCATACCATGTTCCGCGTTACCGATCTGAACCGCTCCGTCGAGTTTTACACCCACGTTTTGCGTATGAAGCTGATACGGCTTGAGCAATACCCTCAAGGTCGATTCTCGCTCGCATTCATTGGTTACGGCCAGGAAAACGAGCAGGCCGTCCTGGAGTTGACGCATAACTGGGACACCGATCACTACGAACATGGCACTGCATGGGGACATGTGGCCGTGGCGGTCACTGATCTGTACGAGACCGTCACGCAACTACGCGCAGCCGGCGTTACAGTCCTGCGCGAACCCGGGCCGATGAGCCATGGGCCCGCAGATGGAAGCGAACGCGACGTCATTGCTTTTATTGCCGATCCAGACGGCTACCGTATCGAACTCATCGAAGCGCGAGTGCGTTAAATCGCCGCCCAAAATCTTCTAAATCCAATTCAGGAAATCAACATGAACGCCAAATTGATCATATCGCCGCTAGCCTTTGCCACTACTCTCGTCGTCACCGCTTTTGCAGCGGGCGCACACGGTTCCTTACAGGCTGCCGAGCCAACGTCGAAAATCCTGTTGACTCAGCAATTTGCAACACGCCCCGTGACCAAAGTTGAAATCGGCGACTTCCACTTTGCGCCCGGCCAGCTGGCACCCAAACACACCCATTTGGCGCCTGTATTCGGATATGTGTCCAAGGGCAAGATCTACTATCAGGTGGAAGGCCAGGAGCCAGTGCTTCTGAACGCGGGGGACGTGTTCTATGAACCAGTCGGCCCCAATATTGTTCATTTCGACAACGCCTCGCAAACCGAAGAAGCCGTCTTCACCGATATTAACTTTGAACGGGACGGCGAGCCTTTCATTGTATTCCCCGTGCCACTGACCGAAAAAATTGACCGTCGTAGCTTTCCGTCGCAACAGCCGCAGGTAGCAGCGGCCAATACGATGAATGTCTATGAGCAAACACTGCCCGCTGGTGGCGCGCTGCCGTTACTGGCGGCCGGCACCACCGGCTACGGCTACGTCGCGCAGGGTTCAGTGTCCGTGCGCGTGCGAGGCGAGGCGCCTATTGTTTATACGGCTGGCCAGACCTTCTACCAACCTACTAGCTCCGTTGGAACCCAAGTCAGTAGCGCATCGACATCGAATGACACCAAGGTTATTCGCTTTGTACTTTCCAAACACTAATTGCGATGCGCCAAGGCCGCTAGACGCGCTGTCGCGCATCCCGATCCTGAAGAAAAAGCGCCATTTCAGGTAATCGCGTTCAGTTAAAATGATTCCCTAAAGACAAGAACATTATAGCGCTGAGGTAGCGCTGCCAAGGTCCGATCATATTTTCGATCGGACCGTTTTTCATCCGGAAGAGATACAAGCATTTCTTCGAAATCGATTTAGTAGTACTGGATTTTTTTCGATATCGGTATACGTCTTTGCAGCGCAGTCTACATCGCATTCCTACCCTGGAACTGCGCCGCTCAGCTTTCATGGCTTACGGGCTAGTTTTCGTTGCGGTTCCCGGTCCGCTGCATTTCTGAGGCGTCCAATCACGTTCCACAATTTGTCCATCAGCTCAGAATTGGCCTGGTAGAAGCGCTTCGAAACAATCAGATAATACGGTTGGCTGGTAAACGGTATTGGCAGCGCCTCAATCTTCCCGGCATACGGTGGCTGCGAGATTATGGCAAGGCCGCTATGTTCAGGTGCTATGGCGACATCCGCGCGGCCGGCAAGCATCTTTGCAAAGTTGGCCTCCACTGACTTTCCGCTTGAGTCCACTCGAACGCCGAGCCCGCCCAAGAGCACCGGCAACGAATTCATTCCAGACGGCGTTAAGACCGGTGTGGACAAGTCGGTGAAGCGGGTTCCACTCCACTCTGTACGACTACCCAAGCGGCGAAATACCAGGGTCCTCCTGGTCAGGATTGCGCGCTCCACATCGGGATCCGTACCCTTCATGGGAAAGACGCAAAAGCTGGCCGTCGCCTGGGTGTATGGAGCAGCGGGATAAGCATCAGAAACGTTGGCACGCATCTCGGCTTGGCACCGGACCAACGGCGCACGGTGGTACTCGATAGTAAGGCCTACTTCCTTCGCAGCTTGTTGTATCAGCTGATCGGCAATACCGTGAGCGTCGGGGGTCGTGAACGGCAGTATGGGCGATTCGCCCGTACAGATATGCATCGTGACGGCGCCCGCCGGAGAAAACAGCGAAAGCCAAATGATGAGCGCACAGACATCAATGCTACGCATGAATATCCCCAAAAACGTGGAACTATTCTACCTCGCGACTCATCACGACAAACCTTTGTTGCTGCTTCCACAATGCTGGTGATCTAACCGCACTCACCCGTTATATGTGTGTCAATCAGATACCAGCCATTGGTGGTTCATTTTTCCGTCAGATACAAGGATTCCATGACAAATAAAGAATAGTTCCTCATTAAATTCTCTAGAGAATCGTTGAAAACCATATATCCATGTTTCCTCACCTGCTCTTGCAGAGGCTCCAGAACATTAAGAAGCAAAACCACAGACAACGTCATATCGGCGGCATCCCTATAGGATTCGCAAATCCTTTCGACATGTCCCTCAAATGCCGCAGGTGCACGGCCTTCATATTTTCCGCCATAATGAACCTGGCGATTTCTTATAAAATTCAATAATTTCCACACAGACTCTAATTGCGAAAAATTTTCAAAGAATTTACTTCTCTTCTTTAAATTTTTAAAAAATAGTTCTTCAACATCATCATGCATAACCTTTCCCTTCAAGCACTTAGCAATAACATCCTTGGCACTCAGTTTAGCCTGTGATTCTTCGCGAGGTTGATATTTACTTTGATACATCTTCACCAGTGAATTTTCAAAAAGGAAAAAGTATTGCAAAAATGCCGATGCGTTCAATGAACTTATAACCAACTCTCTGTTGGACATTCCATATTTTTTTGATTCCGCCTCAAACTCACTAGAGATGAAGACTCGCGCTTCGCTCTCCTGCGCAACAATACCAGGATTTACACCTGCTGCTCGACTGTAAATTCCATATGTTTCCCTAATTTCTTTCGACTGGTCAGGTATTCCTGCAATAAAACGGTCAACATGAGAATCGAGAACTTCCGTAGTCTCACCAAACATTTCAGGCATTAGGTTGCATTGAGCAACAACTGTTGATGTTGTAACCAAAGTATATTGTGATATGAACAAATCATAATACTTGATTTTTTTCCCAGGAATTGGCTTTAAAACATCAAAAAGGGAAGACGTCAGTAATAGCATAAATTTTCCAAAATTCGCGAGGTTCATTAAAAACACATGCGATCAACGAATATCACTCCAAAGTACAAGGCTTGCCAATGGAGTTCCTAAATCAAAGCTCACCGCCTGCGCGTGGTTTTCCGCTGAGCTATCTGCTCTTGGGAGCGTCGAATACGCCCCATGGCGTCCCAGAGCTTCTGCATCAGTTCTGAGTTAGCCTCGTAGAAGCGCTTAGATACGATCAGGTAGTAGGCCTGGTTACTGAATGGAATTGGAAGTGCTTCAATCTTGCCAGCATACGACGGTGCCTCAAGCATGGCGAGTCCGCTCTGCTCCGGCGCCACCGCGAGGTCGGCACGTCCAGCCAACATCTTGGCGAAATTGACTTCCACGGACCTACCGCTATCGTCTACCTGAGCACCAATCGCCTTCAAATTGTCTCGTTGCAGGTAGGCGCCGAACTGCACCAGCACAGGCGTGGTCAGTTCGGAGAATTCGGTGCCGCTCCATTCCGCCTTGCTACCGATACGGCGAAACACTAACGTCCTCCGAATCAAAACAGCGCGTTCAATATCGGGGTCGCTACCCTTCATAGGGAAAACGCAGTACCCGGAGCTCAACTTCGAATATGGTGCGGCGGGGAAGCCATCGGACAAATTGAGGCGGATCTCCTCCCGACAGCGTGCAAGAGGTGCGCTGTGGTACTCGATAGTGAGCCCCACTTCCTTTGCTGCTTGCAATATCAAGCGATCGGCAGTGCCGCTAGCAGCGCCGGTGCTATATGGCGGCGTCTCCCCCGTACAGATGTGCATGGTAACTGCGCCGGCCTGACCGCTCAGCAAAAGCGCCAAAGTGAAGGCAAAGACAACGCGGTGCATGATGATCTCCAGTGTGTTGAACTATTCTACATCGCAACGCACTTGAAACAAGCTCTATCTTAGGGTTCCGCATGCCAACGCCCCACAGGCCCATACTGTACAAAGAACGAGCAAGCGCCAGCTGGACACCAAACAGGAGTGTATTGCCGAGGAGCGAGTGTCTGAATCAACTATTTTCAACCGCTGCCCTAGAGACCAAATAATCCGCTTCACCACTTGTGGAACTGAGAAAGTAATGCTAGTTTGTATTTCATTTTAAATAATGGATATCCGCTATGGAACAGATCTCAGTCAAACTAGTTTTCCTCGACACTCTCTCGTGTGCCCAGTTCGCTACGGCGTTGGAAGGCACCGAAATTGGGGCTCGCACATTTGATGTCGCCCTGCCAAACCGGGCGCTCAACCAGGACAGCGAAACGTTGACGCTTTTGCTAAGTTTTATGCAAAATGGCGGCCTCGAGGCAATTGCAGCCTTTTTGGGACTGGTAAAGGAAATTATCAGTCAGCGGGCACCGGAGCAATCAGTCACAGTAATGAATGGCGATCGGACGATCACCGTGACCGGTAAACTCACTAGCGCCCAAGTGAAGGAACTCACCCATGACCTCTCCGGACTCTGACCTACTTTGGTCAGATGCACATGGGACCTATGACATTTCCTTTCTTGCCGCCTCGGTGCGACATGATTTTTCACTGTCGAAGCACCTAGATAAGAAACTGACCGGCGGTCTGCTCTCCACCTTTTCGTCGGCATGGGCACAGTGTGACCCAACGGAGAAAAAAGCTTACCTGCTAGAACAGCACGAGCTGGCCCATCACGCCCTGATGTACTCGACCCCAGCTGGTGTCTTTAATTGGAGGTTAAACCAGACAATTTTCAGGGACATCCTCTTTGTATTGAAAAAATACAAGGAAGCTAGCGGGCACTTTCCGGAGTTTCAGTCCCCTCGCTCTTTCTTCAATCGCGTGACGTGGAAAGGCGCCTTCCGCGCTGATGTCGATCCGCAGTCGGCGCAGACGAAAGCTTACGTCATTCACACCATTGAGGCCTTGGAAAAACTCATACAGTTACGTGCAATTTTCTTCGGAAACGGCGCAGCGACGAAATATTCCGAGTTGACGATGGGAGAACTGGTCAACTTGATGAATTCGTCTTACGCATACCTGATGGACCGGTGCGACTGCTCACTCGTGCGGACATGATGGACTACCCGTTTGCCGGCCAATACCAAAGTGTTCTCGCCAGATAAGGCATTCAACGTCATGGATATCGCCGAGTGCCACGCCATCTCTGCAGAACTGTATCATTTGAGGGCGTTCGGAGATGAAGCCGGATTGACAGCGAGGTTGGAGGGCGCCAAGAAAAGTGCATTTCGATTGGCGATGAGCGTGGCAATTGACGCTACGAAAGATGCTAACGACTTGGGCTACAGCCCTAATCAGATGCAGATACTCTCGCTACTTTCTTGCAGCGCCAGTCTCGATGTCGTCGACGACAGTGCAACAGTGCGCAACCTGGAAGACGAGCTACCATGGTGGCGGTTCGCGACGAAGGACATCAAAAGCCCGGAGACGTTTCATCGGGCCGCAACCAATCTTCAGTACCTATCGACGATGCAACTGGCTGGGCAGGAAAGCAAATGGTTCCAATACCGTATGCGTGCCGCCAACAAGCCAAGGGGTGCCGCGCCATCCAACGAAGATCGTAGCCATGTCCTAAGCTCCTTATTATCCTTCGGATTAGAACTGCAGGTGCGCGCCATCCACCAGGGAGCCGTACTCAACACTCGTTATCTCGCCACTCTTCTGTATGACAATCTCAAGGTGTCGTATCCGAAAGACTTTGTCCGGTTAAGCCACGACGACTGGGCCAATCAGCTTAAGCACGACATACCGCTAGTCGAATACAACGACAATCTCCGGTTTCGCCCTACACCATTGGATGATATGTACCCGCCCGATTCTGCTGTGAGGCAGACGATGTTTTTTAATGAGATGGAGCAAGAGTCCATTCAGCTGCTCGCTCTGCTTCTCACCGGCGCATCCGCACGCGCGGCTTTCGCTGTCTACGATAAAAAGTCCATACCGAGCAGCCAGGTTCTGCTGCCCAAGCTGGAATCCTATTTGCAGCAAACAGAAGTAGCCGAGGGACTGGTCAAGGTTCTAGCGAACGCCTTCGATCACGGCCAAATTTTCCCTATTCAGCGGAGTCATCTTCGGATCATGCCGCCATCGGCGGAAAACAATAAATACATCTGATTCGAAGGTGCAATTTGCATGGTGGCGTGAGCTCGCTCTCCACTGGATGTGGGACGACACAAGCGCAAGCCGCGCTGGCTTATCCCCAGTGTGAGAAAGCTCTCGGATCATTCAGACTGAGAGACAACTCCCGAAAATAGTTGATCGGAATCGGTATCGTGCGGTATGTTTTGCCGCATTCGTCCCTCCGGTGTTGCCATCCATCCTTCATCCGGTAGCCCTTCAAAAACCGACATACGCGATAAACTAATACCGCCTACAAGCCTTAAGTACTGATTCCATTCCAGTGCCCAGAACAAGCCTTCGTCACTTTGACGTAACGTAGCCTTAAAGTAGCCTTCGGCTGAGTCAATATTTGCCAGGCATTCCCAACTATTGACTCTCTTCGCGATTTCCACCGCCTGGGGATTGCCCCAGTCGCTGTATGTGTACCAGTCGTACCAGATGAACTGCTCCTGGGGGAGCAAGCGCATTTTTAGCGGGTCTTGATAGTCCTCCGTACAAATAAGCGCGAACAAGCCTTGTATATGGCTAAATGCAAGCTCGCCTGTCTTGTGAATATCCAAACGAGGCGGCCCCACCATTCCGAAGCTAACGGACATGGGGCCGAATGCGCCGCGAATAGTCAGATTTTCGTGCGCATCCTGCACTAGGACGCCCTTTTTATTTGGGTGAAAATCGCTCTTCCCTTTTCGAAGTGCGATCTCGTTAACGTGAGCACTCTCGAAGCGGCTAGGTGAATTGAATAACGTCACGCTCGAAACGTGCCGTTCTGCGTCAGCTTTACGGGAATTGCATACGCGACATGCTCGAAAGATGAAATTGAACGCTGGGCTTTTCATCGTTCCAGTCGGTACAAAGTTCCTAGCAACGAGGTGCTCCTTGTCCGACTCCGGAGCACAAGGTCCATGCAAGGTAACGCCACAGTAGACGCAGCACACATTGGAAAATTCCGTTGTCGGAGTAAACCAGCTGATTGTTTGCCCTGTTTGCCTACCTGGCCTCGGAATGTAGTTTGTCATTCCCACCTGCTTTATTTTGAGTCCTGCAATGACGCATCTCTTAAACGCTCGATGCAAGTTTCACTATCTCACGCGCCCTGACTTCCAAATGGTCATCCCGAAGGTCTAACATTAGTGAATGGCGGCTCCTGGAAAATTCTAACTGATCTGGCAACTGTCAGATCAAACCGAACCAAGCCCTTGAAACGCGTGAGCAATGGCGACCTCAATCTGCTGTTCAAACACCTCACGGTCATTTTCCTGGGCGATACCCAAAATAGCACGTTGGTACGCATCGCCTAGCGTCAATGCGACAACCTCGCCCGCAATTTGGCCTCTTCTATCCGCCGCCACTCCACCGAATTCAAGCAAGTCCGATATCCGCTTTCTAATTAAGCGCATGCCAGTCTGCTCGAAGACGCTGGAGAGATTGGGAATTCGCCATCCGTCCGAAACGATCACTCGGTAAAGCGCCAACGCGTCAGGCTGAATAAGCGCAAATGCAAAAGCATGCAGCTCCTCTCTGAGCCGTTTTTCGGCAGGCAAATTTATGTCTGCCAGCGGAGCGTTTTCAAGGCCAATGCGAATGTACTCGCACATGGACATGACGAGCCCTTCGAACAGCGCTTCCTTGCTGGAAAAGTGCCGATAAAGGGTCATTTTGGATATTTTCCCTTCGGCCGCCACACGGTCAAGCGAAGTCCCACCCAAGCCATCCCTTAGCAGGATGGGCCGTGCAGCATTCAGAATCTCAGCGCGCTTCTCTCCCATACGTATTCTGCGCGGATCATCCTCGCGCCACTTCCTAGAACCTGTGTTGCTCATGCGATACACTTTCGTATTGTATAGTTAGAACTCATGCGGTATGCTTTCGTATCGTCTGAACGCAACTGAGGTCCGATATGCGCACTACCGTCGATTTAGGCTGTCAGTTTGCCTACATTATGCAGGGGCACGAGGTTTTTTGGCAGATGCGCGCCGCTCCCGCGCAAGGCGGGGTGCTGTGATGGATATTGCCGCATTCGCAATAAACGGCATCACGGCGTTAGCATTTGCCGGCGCCGGCCTGGCCAACCTCTTCAATGTCGGCGGCGCCGAGACCAGCTTTCAGCGCTGGGGGTACCCAAGAGGGTCGCGCATTCTGACTGCAGGCCTGGAAATCGCGGGGGCGACGCTCTTACTGTTCCCCGCCACCCGTTCTATCGCGCTTGTTGGACTGTCACTTCTGATGCTCGTGGCGCTGGGGACGCTTTTGAAATGGCGCGAGCGAATCACGCAGGTCATGCCGGCGGTGGGCATTCTCGCACTGATTCTAGTGGATGTCGTTATCCACCAGGCTATAGCTTAGGGGCGCTCGATCACTGCGTGCATCGTTACTTCGTAGGGCCTGGCGAAATCCCTGCGATCCGTTTTCAATCTGCTCGGCCGCACACGCTGCGGACTGAGGAATATCGGTGGAAGTCTATCTCTTGCAACGCTAGTCAGCATCAATTCGCCATGCTGACCGGCCTACAGGCTGATGACCGGCTCTCACCCCAAAGGAAACGACAATGCGAATCTTCGAACTTCGCGTGTACACGCTGCGCTCCCCGCAGGCACTCGCATTCTATAGGGAAGTGATTTGCCCCCGCCATCTGAACAGCTTCCCGCTGTTTGAAATTGAGGCGCACGGATTCTGGACTGCTATCAGCGATAAGAAGCCACGACTCCACATGCTGGTCTCCTATCCAGCCTGGGCAGACGTCGAGGAAGTCGGAAGTAGGTACATGCACAGCCCGGAGTTCGCAGAGGACGTAAGGGACTTCGATGCTACGGAAATCTTGGGTGTTGAGTCGACGATCTTAGCACCTTCGGCAAGCTCTCCGCTTAGGTAACGAGTGTAAGCATGCGCTAGCAAAAAGACTTGCAGCGACGCCAGAAGCTATCACGAGATCGGCAATAAATAGAACACCTCAGATTCACATTACCGGGCCGCACAAAGTAATGGCGCAACGTCCCGAAAAAACAGACGCCACCAACCACTGGAGACACACACAATGAAACGACCCAAGCTCGCGATATCGGCTTTCGCAGTCCTCAACGCCTTTGCCTTAACCGCTCAAGCGCAGGATGGCATTCCGATCACGATCAGCGGCTTCGGCACAGGGGCTCTGACCACGACCAATTCTGACCAAGCAGAATTTAGCCGCGTCGATCAGGCCGCAGGCGTTGGCAAAGACATTCGTACCGGGGTCGATTCGAACTTCGGTATCCAGGTCACGGCAAAATGGAGCGACACGATTTCCCTTACCGCGCAAGGGGTCGTGCGCAAGAATGGTCCCAACGACGTCTACGGCGCGGAGTTGGCATGGGCTTTCGCTAAGGTCAAGCTAAATGACGACTTCTCCGTTCGCCTCGGCCGCGTCGGCCTGCCTATCTACATGATCTCCGACGTGCGCAACGTCGGCTACGCCAGCATCATGCTTCGCCCGCCGAATGAGTTGTACGCGCAGGTTGGGGTGAGCAGCGCTGACGGCGGCGATGTCTTGTATCAGCATAGCTTCGGCGACACCACCGTTTCAGCACAGGCGCAGATTGGCCGCGTCAAGATACGCGCACCGGGGAACTACTACGTCGATTTCAGGCCAATAATTTCGACCCAATTGGTGGTCGAGAATGGTCCTTTCACCTACCGACTCGGACATGTAGATACCACCTTCGGTATTTACGACAGTGGGCTTAACGGTCTTGTAGCGGCATTGAACCAGATTGGCTTCGGTTCTGCTGCCAGCCAAATGCCTCTGACCAAAATCAAGGGCACGTTTAACTCTGCTGGTATTGCGATGGACTACAACAACATCGTCGGCCAGGCCGAATATGCCAAGCGAAAGACTGAGTCGCGAGTGGTCCCGGACACGAGCTCGTGGTACGTCATGATGGGCTATCGCATTGGAAAATTCGTGCCATACGTTTGGCATGGTGACGCAAAACAGGACAGCCTCCGCGACTTCGCAGAACTACCGACCTCTGGCCCACTGGCCGGCCTAAGCGCCGGTGCAAACGGAGCAATCAAAACAGGACTGCAATCGACCAACGCCATCGGCGTCCGCTGGGATTTCTACAAGTCGCTGGCGTTCAAAATGCAGATGGACCGCATTAAGACGCGTGACGGCGCCGGCTACTTCCTGAATCCGAAACCTGGTTTCGCGGGCAGCACGGTGAACGTCTATTCCGCAGCCATTGACTTCGTCTTCTAAGGAGAGCCAGCATGAAAATGACTATCGGTAAATTGCTGCTGGCAGCAGGCTTCTACATCGCCGCAGCCCCTGCATTCGCGACAGAAATCGTAGTGATCGTCAATCCGAAGAATCCGGCAACGCGCATGTTCAGCGAACAGGCAGGCCAGTTCTTTCTCGGAAAATCCGCGCTATTTACCCCCGTGGAACACGTCGATGGACCGCTGCGCAATGAGTTCTACAAAAAGGTGCTGGACAAGGACAGCACACAAGTAAAGGCGATCTGGTCGAAGCTCGTCTTTACTGGCAAGGGGGCGGCACCCAAGGAGCTGGGCTCCAGCGCGGAAGTGAAAAAGGCTGTGGCGGCCGATGTCAGTGCCATCGGCTACATCGAGAAGTCGCAAGTCGATGACACCGTCAAAGTGATTCTCACTGTGCCTTAACAGGAGCGCAGCCACAACGCGCTGGGTCAATCCCACAAAAATTGTTGAGCACCGGCCAGCTCTGTAATTTAGCTGGCCGGCAAAACCCCGTAGCTCGTCCACAGTTTTGTCGTTGCTACAACCGGCCGGACTGTGCCATTTCGATGTAAAGGAATTCCATAACCACCTTGCCGGTCCGCGCTGACTAAGGCGCAGAGAACTTGACAAGACGCCGTCGTAAACCACTAGAGGGGTACACAATGAAACGACACGAACTTGCGATATCAGTCCTTGCAGTCCTCATCGCCCTTGCTTCACCTGCCCGTGCGCAGGATGACAGTCCGATCACAATCAGCGGCTTCGGCACAGGTGCTCTGACCAAGACTAATTCCGATCAAGCCGAATTCAACCGACACGACCAAGCTGCCGGCGTCGGCAAGGACGCTCGCACCGGAGTCGATTCGAATTTCGGCATTCAAGCCACGGCGAAGTGGAGCGACACTATTTCATTTACCGCGCAGGGTTTGGTGCGCAAGAACGGTACCAATGACCTTTATGGTGCAGAATTGGCGTGGGCCTTCGTCAAGTTCAAAATTAACGACGACTTCGCCGTCCGTCTTGGCCGAATCGGCGTACCGATTTACATGATCTCCGACGTGCGCAACGTCGGTTATGCCAGCACAATGCTTCGCCCTCCCAATGAGGTGTATGCGCAGGTCGGCGTGAACGAGACTCAGGGTGGCGACATCCTCTACGAACATAGCTTCGGCGACACGACCGTCACCGCGCAGCTCCAGGTAGGTAATTCGAGAGTACGCCCTCCCGGAAATTTTTACATCGATTTCAAACCCATCATATCATCCAATTTAGTGGTGGAAAATGGGCCGTTCACGTACCGCTTAGGTCACGTGCAAACCACCTTCGGTATTTACGACAACCCCGGCAGGACTGCCTTGGTGGCATCGTTGAACCAAGCAGGCCTGACATCAGTCGCAAGCCAGGTTCGCTTAACGGATATCAAAGGAACATTCGATTCCCTCGGTATCACCATGGACTATCACAACATCATCGGACAGGCGGAATATGCCAAGCGCAAGACAGAGTCCCGGTTGGTACAGGACACCACCTCCTGGTACGCAATGGCGGGCTACCGTTACGAAAAGTTCACTCCATACATCATGCATGGCGATGTCAAGCAGGACAGCATCCGTGACTTCCCTGGGCTACCAACCACTGGCCCACTGGCCGCGCTGAGCGCCAGCGCCAACCGAGCCATCAAGATTGGACTGCAATCAACCACCGCCGTTGGGATGCGCTGGGACTTCTATAAGTCTCTCGCGTTCAAAGTACAGGTTGATCACATCAAGACTCGCGACGGCGTGGGCTACTTCGTCAATGCCAAACCAGGATTTGCTGGCAGCACCGTCAACGTGTATGCCGTCGCCATCGATTTCGTCTTCTAAGGAGAACCTACATGAACACGACTATCGGGAAATTGATTTTGGCAGCAGGAGTTTGGGTAGCGGCCTCCCCTGTCTTTGCGGCGGAAATCGTAGTGATCGTTAATCCAAAGAACCCGGCGACGCGCATGTTCAGCGAACAAGCCGGGCAGTTCTTTCTCGGGAAGTCAGCGCTGTTCACACCCGTGGAACACGCGGACGGTCCACTACGCAACGAGTTCTATAAAAAAGTGTTGGACAAGGACAGCACGCAGGTAAAAGCGATCTGGTCCAAGCTAGTATTTACCGGAAAAGGTACGGCGCCTAAGGAGCTAACCTCCAGTGCTGAAGTGAAGAAGGCTGTAGCGGCCGACGTCACTGCGATCGGCTACATCGAGAAATCGGCAGTCGATGACACCGTCAAGGTAATCCTCACGGTGCAGTAGGGCGAGCGACGCCATCACGGAGCAGGGCTGGGTTCTCAGTCGTACAGAGTTCAGCCCTGGTGCTCGCTGGTGCTGCGCTCGATGGTTGTCTGGAATCGATGGCAACCCATAAAAAATAGATATTGGGAGACGAAATGAATTTGCGCGACTTTAAAATTGGCGTACGCCTTGGTATCGGCTTTGGCAGCATTTTGCTGATTCTGGTCGCGATGGTATTCACCGCCTACTACCTCAATTACAGCAACAAGGCCAAGCTGACCAATGGATTGGAGCTCTCGACCGCCAAGAGCTTGCAAGCAGCGGCCATGAAGAGCGCTATGCTGGAGACTGGAATTGCCATGCGCAACATCGGTCTGCAGTCGGACGTCAGCCTGATGCAGAAGGAAGAAGAAAAAGTCAAAGACCAGCGCAAGAAGTATGAAGCGGCGGTTAGTGGCTTGAAAAAAATGGACCAGGACGACGTCGAGAAAAAGGTGCTGTCCGACATAGCTGCTCTGGACATCCAGGTGGACGCAGCCTTTAAGGAGGCGATCTTTATGGTTCAGGCTTTTAACAGCGAAGGCGCAGCCAAGTTGATAGCCA
Organism: Duganella flavida; assembly: GCF_009857445.1. Lineage (GTDB taxonomy): Bacteria > Pseudomonadota > Gammaproteobacteria > Burkholderiales > Burkholderiaceae_D > Rugamonas > Rugamonas flavida. The sequence goes on along the minus strand of NZ_WWCN01000024.1, from coordinate 41,704 downwards.
GCCGCATTGATCCACTGAACACTCAGACCCTGGCTCAAATCAACAAGCTGGTCGACATGCAGGCCGTTTCCGCAAGGGAAGTCATGGCTGATTCGGTCGACTCTGACCGCCATCTGATGCTGATACTGTTTGGCTTGGGCGCGGTGGCTGTGGCGATTGGCGTGGTGTTCGCAATGGTGATCACACGATCGATCACGGTGCCTCTGTCAGGCGCGGTGAAGGTGGCACAAAAAGTGGCGGCTGGCGAGCTCACCTCCCACGTTGTTGTGGAGGGCAAGGACGAGACCAGCGAGCTGCTGCAGGCGCTTCAGGACATGACCGCAAGCCTAGCTAAGACGGTCGGCGACGTCCGCATGGGAACGGAGATGATTACCACTGCATCGCAGGAAATCGCCTCCGGAAATGCAGACCTGTCTTCACGCACAGAAGCGCAGGCCAGCTCGTTAGAAGAAACCGCGTCGTCGATGGAAGAGCTAACGTCCACGGTCAAGCAAAACGCAGACAACGCGCGCCAAGCCAACCAACTCGCCGTGTCGGCATCATCGGTGGCGTCCAAAGGCGGCACGGTGGTATCGCAAGTTGTTGAAACCATGGGTTCGATAAAAGAGTCCTCGAGCAAGATCGTCGACATCATCGGAGTCATCGATGGCATCGCATTCCAGACAAACATTCTTGCGCTGAACGCTGCCGTCGAAGCAGCGCGCGCCGGCGAACAGGGACGCGGCTTTGCCGTCGTTGCGTCGGAAGTACGCAACCTCGCGCATCGCTCGGCTGCCGCCGCGAAGGAAATCAAACAACTGATCGGAGACTCTGTCACCAAGGTCGATGCCGGCAGCAAGCTCGTGGACGAAGCAGGAAAGACGATGAACCTCATCGTTACATCGATCAAGCAGGTCGCCGACATCATTGGCGAGATTACTGCCGCCACCCAGGAGCAAAGCAACGGTATTGAAGAAGTCAACCAGGCCATCACGCAGATGGATGAAATGACCCAGCAAAACGCTGCACTGGTGGAGGAAGCGGCGGCAGCAGCTGAAAGCATGCAAGAACAGGCTGAGAACCTGGCGCAGGCGGTCAGCATCTTCAAGCTGTCGCAGGACGATGGCGTACGTCGCTCAGAGCAGCGTGCTGTAGTAGTGGCCAAGCCGGCCGCAGCCAAGAGGTTCGCTACGCAAGCTCCTGACGACGCGTGGGAAGAGTATTAATGCGGTGTTTAGTCGCAGCACCGAAAAGGTATTGTTTAGACGCATGAAGAAATCTAGAATGCTCTACAGCCCTAAGAGCTATTGGCATGTTCAAAAAGTGGTACAGACCTACTCGTGAATCTGGCAACCGAGCTTTGTTGAAATTACCCAACATTCGTATGCATTTCTTCATTTTAGAGAATTATGGCTAGACAAAAAGATCCATTAATTGACGAGATTAGAGCCGTTCTTCGGGATAGGTTTGGCCTGGACCCTGAAAATGAAATAATCAATTTTGAGACCCTTAGAAGAGAAAAAGACCCTGAGGGCTTTGATCGCATGCGAGCCGAGTTTGAGGCGGCACTCGCTACTTCCCTGAACAGGGAGGAAGTCTTGAGGCGTACATACTTCGGGGAGACATTTGGTATTCACTTACATTCTGTTTTTTCAAAGTCGGAGGTTGAGTGGATACGTCCAGAATTAAGAATCCACTATCCAGTTTGTACTGCGGAAGAAATCAGGAGAATTCAAAATCCGACTACTGCGGAAGATCATCTGCTTATGCTTCGAGCTGATGCAATTGCGGATAGCCCGCGTTTGAAGAAGGTGTTCTTAAGCCGGCGGGAAAAGAGCAAGGAGAATTGGTCGCTCACCGCACACTTTGAGCGCGACGACTTCAATCGCTACTTAAATGTTCTCCCTCCCGAGAAGCGTGCCACGTGTCGTAAGGTGCCAGCCGGAATGGCGTTCTTGCGTGAACCGAATGGCGCGTGTATGCGTTCGGAAGCTGGAGATATCATCGTTGTATCGGAATCGCTTCGTCACTACCTGTACTACATGAACGCATTCTTGTTCGGGCAACAGACCCTGCAGGTGGACGACTACCTTGCCACGTTGATGATCTCCGTGCGAACGATGTTGCTAAAGGAGACACTGGATTTTGATATCGATCCGCGAGGTGATCTACCATCGGAGCTCGACCAGCACGTGTCCAATCTCGTCGATGATCAGATTCAGTTTGTGATTGGCCATGAATATGCTCACCTTTTGCTGGGGCATCTTAAAAGAAAATTACTTGGCGCTCCGCCGTTGGGAGTCGTTCCTTTTGATGTTCAAGAGCGCTTCCAGTACTACACGCCCAAGCAGAATCAGGAGCTAGCTGCGGACGCGGGGGCTTTACTAGATCCGCAGCTAAGCGACCTGCAGGTCGCGGAGAGGCTATTTGCAGCAACGTGGTTTTTCCTTGGGCTGGAGATTTTTTACGCAATAGCCGAGTGTGTGGACCCTTCGTCACGCCCAGCCAAAACTCATCCTCCACCGATCGAGCGAATTTGGGCGTTGAGACGGACAGTGCTTGAAGTACGCACCTTGGATCTCGAAATTATTTATTCAGATGAGCAGCTTGAGCACGCGATTGAATGGATTGAGGGGCTAAAGGAACAATTGTTGGGAGATTTTATTCCGAGAAATCTGAAAACGCTCAAGATGTATGGTTCCGTCTACATTCCATCTTATCGTGGCGCGGTATTGCATGATCGAATCGACTATTAGAAATGGATGAGGACTTTGGCGCAGGTAGAAAGAGGCAATTCCGCCCTATTGCTCTCTCGCGCTTTTAGCAAATCCATTTAGCGTGCCTAGTTCTTCAGGTAGCGATCCTGGATGGCGCGATCAAGCCCAGTCTTATGTAGATGGACCAAGCCGGCGTTGAAGTCGTCGCGCACAGTGGCGTCGCGAAATACCGGCCGATAGTCTCGCGGATTGGCGTGGGTGAACGTGTGCTCGTCGAGCGGTGGCATCACGAAGCCCGGGTTGGCCCGTTGGTACAACTGAGTGTAGTACTGGAAGATTAAGCGGTCGCTCAGAATCACTTCGTAGCGGCCCAGCGTCAGCAGCGCCGGCTGGACCGCTTGGTTGTTTCGCTCTACATAGCCAGGCACGTGGTTAAGCGCCGCAAGCCAAACGGGATAGCGCTTCGCCGCACCGATGAAAGCCATAATGCTATGGCCTTTCAAATCGTCAGGCTTACTGATGATCAGGTTGCGCGACTTTAGCGTGTAAAACACATTGTCATACAGAACCGGCGGCTTGCCATAAAAACCTCCGTGGGGGGCCATGTCGACGCCGACGTCCATCATGATGGCGTTGACTTCGCCTGAAATGAAGGAGACCGGAATTCGGCCCATTGGCTGATACCTGGCATGTAACACATGCCCCCGATAGGCCAGCGCAGCGCGCACGATTTCTACCTCAATGCCAGCGTCACTGGTGGCCAAGATATAGGGCGGCAGATTGTCGCCGAAGGCCATAGTGACCTCGACTGCTCTGGCGCCGCTAGTTGCCAGCAGTAGCGACAAAAACAGCCCCCGCTGCGTCGCCGCCCTTTTCATGCACACACTGTCAGGATACAGGTGCCATGTCAGCCCTAGTACCATTCGGCCTCTCAATAGAAATCCTCAATTTCACGCAATTTCTTCTAAACGCCGCCTAAAAAGAGGCCGTTTCAGCACAAACCCTAGTGATAAACAAGTGACGCGTTGATGGAAGCAACGGACCTCGCTATAATACGATACGAAACAGTATCGCATCATCACAGCCAACGCAAGACGAAAGTGCAGCGCGGGAAGCCATCGATTCGAGAAAAAGTGGTGCACGGATGATCCGCGCAGACCACTCACGACTAAGCTGCGCCGCATGCCCGCTGATGCTGGCGATGGCCATGTTTTGCATGAAGAACGACTCTAAATGGGACTGACATCCCTTTGCAGCCGTGAAATGTCAATCGCGAGCGATTCCCTCTCCCTAGCGTCATGACCGGGGATTTGGGCCTGAATCTTCCAGCAAGGATTGACGCGCAACTTTGATCGGTAACCGAAAGATGAAGAAGCTCATCGCGCTCTCATTTGCAAGTGCCTGTTCGGCATTCGCGCAGGCTGAAACTGACGGGCTCACTGTAAGCGGCTTCGGCACCATCGGCGCGGCTCGCAGTGACACAAATGAAGCGCGGTTCGTCCGCAGCAATCAAGCCGAAGGCGTGGCGGACACGGCCAAATTCGGCCTAGATAGCAATCTTGGCCTGCAAGTAGACTACGAATTCAACGACACATGGTCGGCCACGACCCAGGTGCTCACTCGCAAAGCCACTAGCCCAAGCTTTACGACGGACCTCACTTGGGCATTCGTCCAAGTAAAAATCAACGACGAACTAAATGTGCGCGTGGGCCGCATGGGCTTGCCGACTTTCCTCATCTCCGACTACCAAAACGTCGGTTACGCAAACACCCTAATGCGGCCGCCCATCGAGATGTATGTTCAAGCACCGATCGAGTCGGGTGACGGCGTCGACTTCAACTACCAGCATGCGTTCGATAACTGGAACCTGAGCGCGCAAGGCCTCGCCGGAGTCAGTCGTGGCAAGCTATTCCTACCAGGTACGGCGGCCACGGCGACCTATCGCGCGCCCACCATGGCCTTGGCTCTTGGTGCCGAAATGGGCCCTGTGACACTGCGCCTTTCGCACCTTCAGGCAAGGATGACGAGCAACGACATCGGCCCGATTAACAACCTCGTAAGCTCACTAACGACCGCAGGCTTCGGCCAACTTGGAAAGGACATGTCTATCCTCTCCGGTAAGAGGCTCACATTCACAGCCGTGGGTTTAACAGGAAAATGGCACAACATCGTTGTGCAGGGCGAGTACGGGCGGCGCCGCGCCAAAGATCCTGCCTACGTCCCCGATACTAACGCATGGTACGCAATGTTCGGCTACCGCATGGGCGAAGTCCTGCTGTACTACAGCCACGCTGAATACAAGGGTGCGGGGTCCTCGGTTACATTGCCGGCGAGCTTCCCGACCAGCGGCAGCCTTTCAACCGCTGTACGCAGCGTGCTCACCTCGTCGGCCCAGAACTCGGATGCGCTAGGTGTGCGCTGGGACTTCGCCCGATCGGTCGCGCTCAAGGTGCAGGTCGACCGAGTCAAGCCAACTGCCAAATCTGGCTCGCTGATCTACGGACCTGCTACTGGCCTAAAAAACTCTGTCACTGTTGTGGGCGTCACGCTCGATTTCGTCTTCTGATGAGGCCGCGATGAACCAGCTCATTTGTGCAACGATCACAGCCGCGTTGGCCACAGCTGCGCCGCTAACTGCCGCCGAAACGGTAGTCATCGTCAACCAGAAAAACCCGGCTACGCGTATGTTTTCCGATCAGGCAGCCCAGTTTTTCCTTGGAAAATCGTCGATATTCAGGGCCGTCGACCAACCGGAGAGCGCGGCCATCCGCGCCGATTTCTATCGGAAGATTGCTGATATGGATGCCGGCCAAGTCAAGGCTATCTGGGCCAAGTTGGTCTTTACGGGCAAGGCCACACCGCCCAAGCAATACGCTAACAGCGCTGAGGTCAAGAGAGCGGTCGCCGCTGATCCAAAGGCCATCGGCTACATCGAAAAATCGGACGTCGACGACACGGTCAAGGTTATCTTGACTCTGCCTTAGGCTATGGAGGTCCATGCATGAAGTTGTCGTTACGGGTCAAATTCCTGCTTATTTCCGGTGCCGGCCAGGCCGTAGTAGTCGGACTGCTGCTTGCGAACAGCTTACGCCTGATGGATGATGCAGTGAGCAAGAACGCATACCGCGTCGCCCATGAGTACGCGGTAACGCTGAACCTATCACTTACACCCTATGCGAGCACGGGCCGGCTCCCAGAGTTAACCACCTATCTGAAGGAGATGCTGAAGGATCCCCGCGACAGCTTCGCTCGTTATGTCGTCGTCCTCGGCCCGAACGGACGTGCGTTACTAAGCGTGGGACAGCAACCGGCAAGTTTGGATGCCTTGTTTGCAGGAGCTGATGTAAGCGAGATGGGCGGCGTGCAAAGCACGCTGGACCACGATGTGCTGCACGCTCGCGCGCCATTGCTGTTGGAAGACAATCAAGTCGGGACGATGTACTTTGGCGTCTCCACTGCAGATTTGTCCGCCGCACAAGCACTAGTGTTGCAGCAAGGGGGGCTGATCGCTCTGGCCAGCCTGGGACTGGGGCTACTGATATGTTATGCGTTCTCGGCCAGCCTAGGTCGTCGGCTTACGGCACTGACCAGGCAGTCCGTGCGGCTCGCTCACGGCGACTTCGAAGCACGCCTACCCGAGCGCGGCGACGATGAAATCGACTTTTTCTCGCGCTCACTCAACACCATGAGTTCTGCGCTACGCCAGCGGATCGCCGACCTGGATCAGGCCGAGCGTAGGCTTGGTGAGTCGGAAGTGCGATTTCGCGTGCTGTTCGACACCGCGCCAGTTTCGTTAATCGTCACCGACGGCGACGGAGTAACCCTTGCGAGCAATCTGACGCTATCGCGCGTGCTTGGTAAGTCGGCCACTGAGTTGATCGGCAAGCGCAGCTCGGAGATCGAATTCTGGGCGAATCCCGATGAACGTGCCCGAATTTGGGACATCTTCGCGCGCGATGGCGTAGTCCAAGGCGAGACCGCCAAGGTGAAGCTGCTGTCCGGGCGCCAGGGTGAAGTCGCAATCTGGTCGTCTTCAGTCACGCTTGACGATTCACCAGCAGTGATCTGGGCCCTCCTCGACCTGACAGAGGAACTTGATGCCAAGCGCGCGCTACACGAACTAAACGTAACACTGGAGTCGCGGGTGCAGGAGCGCTCGGCCGAGCTGGTAGCAGCCAACGTGGAATTGTCGCAGGCGCTCGTTACCCTAAAGCGTGCGCAGCAAGACCTGATCTCGGCCGAGAAGATGGCGTCGCTCGGTTCGCTTGTGGCAGGCGTTGCGCATGAACTCAATACGCCGATTGGCAACAGCCTATTGGCTGCCACCACTTTGGCTGACCGCCTCGTCGAGCTTGAAGGCCAAGTTGTCGATGGCAGCCTTCGGCGCTCGCTGCTAGAAGCACACGTCAAGGAGATCCACATGGCCAGCACGCTCATCACGCGATCGCTCGAACGTGCTGCCGGGCTGATTACAGCATTCAAGCAGGTGGCGGTCGACCAGACAAACGATCAGCGCCGCCGGTTTGACCTGCTCGCCGTGATCGAGGATACGCTGGCGACATTTGCGCCAAGACTGCGGCGGGCCAATTGCAAAGCCAGCCTGGTCGTTCCAGAAGGACTAGTGATGGATTCGTACCCGGGTAGCCTTTATCAGGTTTTTAGCAACCTGATTAACAACGCGCTCGCCCACGCATTCACCGGCTGCACCCAAGGTGCCATTGCGATCAGCGCCCATATGGATACTAATGGCCAGATTGAGATCAAATTCAGCGACGACGGAGCAGGCATGTCGGAAGCCGTGCTGCGCCGTGTATTCGACCCGTTTTTCACTACCAAGATGGGTCAGGGGGGAACAGGGCTGGGTATGAACATCGTCTACAACATCGTCACCGGGGTGCTCGGAGGGACCATCGCCATTGAAGCGAGCGAGGGTCAAGGCACAACTGTGAAAATGGAAGTGCCGCCCCAGGCACCAGTCCGAGAGGCAGCACGAACACTTGAATTGACAACGTAAAATTGGTCAGACGGTCTTTAAGCACCGTGCCCCTGGAGGCAACTTGAATTTACTCGACATAGCCTTCAATACGCAGTCGGTCATGTACTTCGCTGTGGCAGTTGGGGCAGAGAGCCTGCGTATTCTCTACGCTATCAAGACCTCCTTGCGAAAGCAACTGAATATGGTGGACTTCAAGATAAGGTTTTTTGTCTCGTAGTCGCTTAAACGGAGCAGGCTTCCGGCATCTCTCACAATATCCATTCGCCCTTAGAAGGCGTTCCGCAACCACATGCGGACTACGAACGTATCGTGTAACTTGGACTTGAACTTTCGCAGGAGCCTGTTTAGCGGCCATCGCAGCTTTTCGCTGAAGAGTCGCACGTGGCAATTTCAAACTCAAGGATACTTGCTCAGAAAAATCCGCATGCTCTCCTTTCGATAGAATTTGAAAATCGAGGTCCTTGAGACGGCGATGCCATATCCCTTCTTTAGAACCAACAAATTCATCGGCCCGAAGAATTTTGTTCGTCGCCAGGAAATGGGCTATGCTCGAAATCGCCTTCGGTGGGTATGGCTTTCCATCAATAATGACATCATATTTTGTCGAATTCTTGAAATTTAAGTAGCCGCCATCTTTTCGCCAAAGCTTAGCCGCGCTTCGGACATGCGATCTCAACACTTTCTCGGGATTCCAGTCTCTCATTGGCTTTCTTTCTTGTTTTCGATGACGTCGAGTAATCCTGCAGCTCGAAGGCGTGACAACCGCATGATCGCCGTTGTTAACGGATAGGGCGAACGCGCCAACTCAGATTGTAGCCGCCGACAGACGAAACCTGAGCTATTGTATTTTAAGGCAGCCGAGGGCTGAGCTCCGAAATGCATAGAGCTCAGCCCGTTGGGCTTGGTCTGGAATTTGCGGTGCCGACTATACCCGCTCGACTTGTCCCTGAGAGGAAGCCTTTGGCTCCGGAGAGTTATGGTCCATCTCCTGGCTGGAGAGGCGACGCGTGATGAAGGCGTCGCTGAAGAAGTTGTGCTCGTTCAGACCGTTGTCGCGAACGAATACTTGCCGCGCCGCGTCTACCATCAACGGATTGCCACAGGCGTACACTTCATGCGCTGACAGATCCAAGTGGTCCTGCGCCACAGCCTCGTGCACGAAGCCAGTGCGCCCCTCCCACCCCGCCTCTGGGCCCGACAGCACTGGCACGAAACGCAAGCCAGGGTAGCGTTGCAATAGCACTTCAATCTCATCTAGCGCATACAGGTCGGTCAGTCGGTAGCCGCCCCAATACAGCACCGCACCTCGCTGCGCAATGCGCTCACCGTGGGCTTTCAGCATTGCGCAAATAGGCGCGAAGCCAGTTCCAGACGCTACCAGGATGATGGGCGCTTCGGTAGGCTGCAGCATGAAGGAGCCGAATGGTCCTTCAATGCGAAGCATGTCGCGTGGTTTGAGCTTCTGGTAGACATGATTCGAGAAGCGCCCCTGCGGAAGTGCGCGCACGTGCCACTCAATGATGCCTTCTGCGTCTGGCGCGTTTGCCATCGAGTAGCTCCTGCGTTCGCCATCACGCAGAACGACATCGACATACTGGCCCGCCTCAAAGGCGAAGCCAGTTCCAGGAGATACTTGCAGTCGTACAGCTGTAACGTCTCCACTGACTCGCGTGACGTCTACCACCCTGGCACCTGTTTGTACTACGCGTTGTCCCGGTGTGGCAGAGACTTCCTGCGCCTCGACGACCAGGTCGCTGCATGCGCGAGCTTGACAGGTTAGGATATGGCCATCTCTCACACCCTCGGGTTTAAAACCTTCCGGGTAAGCCACTTCACCGCTCAGCACCCGAGCTTCGCAAGCATTACATTCCCCGCGTCGGCAACTATGGCGAGGGAAGTAGCCAGCTGCCAGCGCAGAATCAAGCAGGCTACTCCCCGGGGAGCATTGAACCATCGCGCCATTTGGTGCGAATGTCAGGGTGTACTCGCTCATAATTCAGCCCGCCGTACCAGTCGCAGTCGATTTCGCGACGCCCTGCCGCAGCAGATCCAGCGCCACGTCCACAATCATGTCCTCTTGGCCGCCCACCATGCGGCGACGGCCCAGCTCGACCAAGATATCGACAGCCTTCAAGCCATATTTTCCTGCAGCCACTTCGGCATGGCGCAGGAAGCTCGAATACACGCCCGCGTAGCCCAGCGCCAGCGTTTCGCGGTCAACCCGCACCGGCCGGTCCTGCAGCGGGCGGACCAGATCGTCCGCAGCGTCCATCAACTTGTACAGGTCGCAGCCGTGGTCCCAGCCGAGGCGGTCAGCAGCTGCGATGAACACTTCCAGCGGCGCGTTGCCGGCGCCAGCGCCCATACCAGCCAAGCTAGCATCGACACGGTCGCAGCCCTCTTCCACTGCGACGATGGAATTGGCCACGCCCAGACTCAAGTTATGGTGTGCATGGATGCCAGTCTGAGTCTCAGACTTGAGCACATCCTTGAATGCGCGGAAGCGATCGCGCACGTCGTTCATGCCCAGTGCGCCGCCGGAATCGACAACGTAGCAGCATGTGGCGCCGTAGCTTTCCATCAGCTTGGCTTGTTCGGCCAGGTGCTGTGGGGTAGTCATGTGGCTCATCATCAGGAAGCCGACAGCTTCCATGCCGAGGTTGCGTGCGTATTCGATGTGCTGCTTAGAAATATCGGCCTCGGTGCAGTGCGTAGCCACCCGCACGATACGCGCACCAGCATCGTACGCCTGGCGCAGGTCATGGATGGTGCCGATACCTGGTAAGAGCAAAGTGGTGACCTTGGAGTGCTTGACCACGCCGGCCACGGCCTCGATCCATTCCAGATCGGTGTGCGCGCCGAAGCCGTAGTTGAAGCTGGAGCCGCGCAGTCCGTCGCCGTGGGCGACTTCGATGGAGTCGACCTTGGCCTCGTCCAATGCCTTGGCGATCTGCTGGACCTGAGCCACGCTGTACTGGTGACGGATGGCATGGGAGCCGTCGCGCAGGGTCACATCGGAAATATATATCTTTTTCATGCTGCTACTCCGGATTGAATGCTGCGGGCTGCCAGGATGTCTTGTGCCATGCGCTCGGCACAGGCCTTGGCGGCCGAGGTCATGATGTCCAGGTTGCCTGCGTAGGCTGGCAGATAGTGGGCGGCGCCCTCCACTTCCAGGAACACCGAGGTTTTCAAACCGCTCATGCGACTTCCAACGCCAGGGATGTTAATCGGCGAGTCTGGGCTGATGCGGTCGAACTGCACTTGCTGCTTCAGGCGGTAGCCTGGCACGTAGCTGCGCACTGCTGCGACGGTCTGCTCGATGGACGCAGCTATAGCAGTTTCATCGGCCAGGTCCGAGAGGCAGTAGACCGTATCGCGCATAATCAGCGGCGGCTCGGCCGGGTTCAGTACGATGATGGCCTTGCCCTTGGTGGCGCCGCCTACTGCTTCGATTGCCATCGAGGTGGTTTCGGTGAATTCGTCGATATTGGCGCGAGTACCAGGACCGGCCGACTTACTCGAGATAGAGGCAATGATTTCGCCGTAGTGGACTTTAGCCACACGCGACACCGCAGCGACGATGGGTATGGTGGCTTGGCCGCCGCAGGTGACCATGTTGACGTTCAGCGCTTTCACATGGTCATCCAGGTTCACCACCGGAACACAGTAGGGACCAATCGCAGCCGGCGTCAGGTCGACCAGGCGGATGTCAGGGCGCAGCTCACGAAGGAACTTGTCGTTGCGCACGTGGGCTGATGCGCTGGTGGCGTCGAACACGATGTCTATGTCCTCGAACACCGGCAAGCGCGTAAGCCCTTCCACGCCTTCATGAGTAATTGCCACGCCCATACGCGCCGCGCGGGCCAGACCGTCCGATGCCGGGTCGATGCCGACCATGGCGCCCATTTCCAGATGCTCGCCGTGGCGCAGCACCTTAATCATCAAGTCGGTTCCGATGTTTCCAGAGCCGATGATGGCAACTTTGATTTTCTTAACCATACCGCTTCCTCGTTCGTGTGATGTTCAGGATTGCCCTGCGTGTGCCGGGCGGATAACGGATGGGCCGTCGCCGTACAACCGTTCCACTTCATGCGCGCGCAGTTCCAGCACCGCGCGCTGGTTGATATAGCCTTTATCGGTGGTCTCGCCCCGCCCCAGGTCGGGCTGTTCGGACAAAATCGCTGCACGCATGGCGGAAGATGCCGAACCCTTACCCTGGTTCATAGTCGCCAACCCTTGCGCAATGTGTTCACGCACAGCGGGGTGGCCCGCCAGCAGCTCACCAGGCATGTTTCCGTCCTGGTCGCCGGCCAGCCTGCGCATAGCAGGTGACGGGAACAGCAGCAGCCCCAGCTCGTCGCGTCCGTGGCCGGTTACCACCGCGTCTTGCACCAGGGGCGACAAGGCGCCTACTGCCGCGACACGCAATGTACCCACCGAAACCCAGGTGCCTGTGGTGAGTTTGAAGTCCTCGGACACACGGCCATCGAACAGAACGCCTGCGTTGGGATCATCCGGATCGACCAGCCGGCCAGCATCGCCGATCAGGTAGTAGCCTTCGGCGTCGAAAGCCTTGGTAGTCAGGTCGGGCGCGCCACGGTAGCCTGGAAAGACCCCGGTGCCACGTACTCTCATTTCGAGCTTGTCGCCGTTGGGAACGAATTTCAGCTCCATTCCAGGCACAGGAAGGCCGATGTTGGCCGAATGGTCGGTCTGGAAGTGGACGCTGGTCACCAGTGGCGAAGTTTCGGTAGCACCCCACGCGGAGGTGAAGAACATAGGGCGCACACAGAGTTTGTTCGCCAGCGCCTTCAGTCGTTCCGATGTTTGCTTTGGCAAGGCAGCGGCAGCGAAGAAGATAGCGTCCAAATTCGAGAACAGATGCGCGGCCAGTTCGACGTCCTGCTCCAGCATGGGCAGCATGGCGTCGAAGCCCTTGGGCACGTTCATATAGAGTGTCGGCTTCACCGACATCAGGTTGCGTACCGACTTCTCAATCATGCCAGGAACCGGACGGCCGTCATCAATGTACAGCGTGCCGCCGTTGCGCAAGATCATATTGAAGTTATGATTTGCGCCAAAGGTGTGACTCCACGGTAGCCAGTCCAGCAGCACCGGAGGCTTCTCTTCAATGAATGGCCATACCTGCGCAATCGCCTCCTGATTGGCGCAAAGCATGCGGTGAGTATTAATGACAGCCTTCGGTGCGCCCGTGGAACCAGACGTCAGCAAGTATTTGGCGTGCGTATCGGGCGTCACGCGCGCGAATGCATTGGCCACTTCGGCAGTCTCCTGCACGGATTGCAGCCGCCCGAAATCCATGCCCATGCCATCGGCATTTGCGGAGAACACCAGCGGGCAGCGGATTTCTGCGGCGCGCATCGCATTTCCATAGATGGTGCCGTCCGACGCGTACATCAGCCCCGGCCCAAGCAGGCGTAGCAGACCAAACAACTTGCTATGATCCTTGGTGCTGCGCGTATAGGCTGACGACAGGATTGCTACTGGAATGCCAACATGCATGGCCGCCAATTTCAGCAACGCAGCGTCAACGCTGTTGTCTGACAAAATCACCACCGGCGCGGCACTGCTCAGCCCCATATTCAGTAGCGCTTGAGCGATGCCCCCCACGCTCTGCAGCACTTCCCAATACGTCAGACGCCGCCAGGCTTCGCCACTTGCGTCGCGCTCGGCCAAGAAGACGGTATCTGGGGTATCGTGTGCCCAGCGTTCGAGCCAGTCGCCAACGCAGCGCACATGTGGCCGTAGTTGGGTACGCGAACGCAGCACGAAGCTGCCGCTGCCAAGATCAACGCGCTCAATATCGGGCAGCGCCAGCGCTAGTCCCAGTGCGGTCGCCGGCTTCATGCTTTTCATATCCATGATAATTTCGCCAGCCTCATTGTGTTTTTCACTTTTGTCTCCGTTTGCTCAGAACTACCGATATTTAGGCTAGCGTGCAGTTGACTCGGCCGAAGCCGCTGATTTCCACTTCAATTCGGTCTCCTGCGACGATTGGCACCATCGGTCCCAGCGCTCCGGACATGACGACGTCGCCTGCTAACAATGGCTGGCCGGCGGCGGCCATGGTCTTAGCAAGCCAGTAGGCGGCCAGCAAGGGGTTGCCCAAGCAGGCCACACCGGCACCGACCGCCCCTGTCACGCCGTTCTTACGCAAGTCCAGCGCGGCGCCGGCCAGATCCACATCGCCTATACGGCGCGGCTCCAAGCCCAGCACATACATGCCACAGGAGGCGTTGTCAGCAACGGTGTCGACCAGCGTAATCTTCCAGTCGTTGATCGCACTGTCGACGATTTCGATTGCTGGCAGTGCGTACTCCAGCCCATGCAGGAACTGGGACCAGGTAAGCTGTTCCTGTGGCAGGTCGCGCCCTACGACGAACGCGATTTCGCCCTCGGCCTTAGGCTGGATAAGCCGACCAGTGGGCAAAGTGGCGCCAGACAGGTATTCCATATTTGCCAGCAGCACGCCGTAGTCGGGCTGGTCTACGCCGAGTTGCTGTTGGACTGCTGTGGAGGTTAGACCAATCTTTTTCCCGGAAATCTTGGCGCCACGCGCCACTGCACGTGCGACGTTCAGGGCCGACACGGCGTAAGCGTCGGCTGCGGTGGAGATCCCGAAGGTTTCCGACACACGCGGTATGGTGGTTTTGGTGGCACGGGCATGCCACAGCGCATCGGCCGCTTGCTGTATTACGGTCGGGCTCATGCCAGCGCTCCTTGGTTCAAAGCTTCATTGACAAATGCCTGCTCCGAGCGGAGCACCTCGAGGTACTCATTGCGCAGAGCTGCAACAACTTCGTGCACTGGCGCGACGCGCTCGATGGTGCCCAGCCCTTGGCCTGCCGACCAGATGTCCTTCCAGGCCTTCTTGCCGGCGCTGATATCCCCCGAGAAGTCGATCTGCTTCCCCTTGCCATCGCCTTCCGGATCGACACCGGCCGCAGCCATAGTGGACTTGAGCCAGTTCCCCAGCACACCGGACACAGCCTTGGACTCGACCAGGTCCTCGATATCGCTATCGACCAGCAGCTGGCGGTACTCCGGCGCGGCCATGCTTTCTTCGGTAGCAATGAAGCGAGTGCCAGCGACAGCGAAATCGACGCCCATCAGCTGGGCGGCACGCACATCACGTCCACTGGAGATGCAGCCGGCCAAGCCAAGCGGCCCCTGCCAGAACTTGCGCACTTCGGCGATAAAGGCGAATGGGTTGTAGTTTCCGGTATGACCGCCCGCCCCCTGGGTGACCAGAATCAGCGCATCGACGCCAGCGTCAGCTGCCTTGCGAGCCAGAGCTGGGGTAATCACGTCGGCCATCACTACGCCGCCATAGCTGTGCACATGCTCCAGCACGCGCTTCGGGCTGCCCAACGCGGTGGTAACCACTTTGGGCTGGTACTTCATGACCAGCGCCAGCTCGCGCTCGAAGCGGTCATAAGTGCTGTGCACAATCATGTTCAACGCCCAAGGCGCCGCGTCGCGGCAATCGCTGAGTGCGGACGTGACTTGTTGCAGCCAGGTCTCCAGAATCTCGACGCTACGCGCGTTCGGCGCTGGGAAGCTGCCAATGACGCCAGACTTTGCGCAGGCGACGGCCAGGTCAGGACCGGATACCAGGAACATGGGGGCCGCCAGGAGCGGCAAGCGGCCGGCTGGGAAGAGCTCTTTCAGGATGTCTCGTTTCACTTGGATTTCCTTTGAATTGAATAGTTATTTCTTCTGGCGCCCGCGCACTTCCCAACCGCCGTCGCTTTGCAAAATGGCTGCCGTGGTTGCGCGAGAATTAGCGCGCGATGCCAGCAACACGTAATGACCGGTATGGTCTTCCGGCTGAGCCATGAAGGCCAGAGGTACGGCATCCGCTACGGCCTGTTCGAAGCCTGGGATATTCGACAGCCGAGCATCCTGTTTGCCTAGCGCAGCCGGACCTTTCAGCGGCGTGGCGGTTCCGCCCGGCGCCACGCCATTGACCCTCACATGGGGTGCCAACTCGTAAGCAAGCTGCTTGATTAAGCCGACGGCAGCATGTTTGGAAGCCACATATACTGGCCCACCACCACCCGCGTAGAAACTGGCATTGGAAAGCGTGAAGATCATGCTGCCGTTACTTTTCCGCAGTTCAGCCGCAGCGGCACGCGCGGCCAGCAGGTAGCCTTTGACGTTCACGTCGAATATTTCATCGAACGATGCGGCTAACGCATCCGGCTCGGTCTTCACCAGGCTGGAAAAGAAGTCCCAGACGCCTGCATTGCCGACCAGCGTATCGAGCTTGCCGTAGGCAGCCACGGTTGCATTCACCGCACGCTCGTGGTCAGCGTAGACGCGCACATCGCCAATCACCGGACACACCCGCTCGCCGAACTCCTCTTGGAGCGCCCCCGCCTGGCGCTGGTCGCGAAGCAACACGCCAACGCCGCGCGCGCCCTCAGCCAAGAAGCGCCGTACCACTGCCAGGCCGATGCCGGAGCCGCCGCCGGTCACCAGTGCCACATCGTTGTCTAACCAGCCCATATCTGCCTCAAAGGAAAGTGTTGAGGTTTTTGGCCTGCAACAGGGTTTGCGTGATGACGATCTTGCGGCGAGCAAGGCGCAAGCCGTCCGGCGTACGGCGGATGATGTCGGTGCGCCGGCCAATCAACATGTCGTTGTCGGTCTCCACCCGGCTGCGATAGTTGACGAAGGTTGAGTACACCTCATACTCGCCCTCGGACTCAGCCGGATACGCCTCCACGTTGCCAACCACGTGCGTATGACGGGTCGGTGGATCCTCGGCCCAAGCAGTAGGCTGCTTGAAGCGCGCCACTCGCTTCTGGAGGTGCTCCATGAAGTCGTCGAAGAACGCCATCCGGCCAGGCAAGTGGGTCACGCCGCCGTTGTTGGCGCGGCGCCGACTTTCGATCGCAGGCATCCAGTAGTGGATGTCTTCGGCCAGCATGGCCAGCCAGTCGTCGTAGCGCTCGGTATCGAGCAGACGCGCTTCACGCTTGAGGAAGGTCTCAATCTCATAGGCCGTGTAGGCATCGACGGCACGGCGGCCCGCGATGTCGGTGGTAGTAGTCGTCATGATTTCTGCTCTCAGCGTTGCGGCAAATCGTCCCAGGACTCGGCTTTCATGAAGTCGAGCCAGCGCTGGTAATAGGCGCGCTGATTGGCTTCATTAATCTGGCCCTGGAATACGTTGCCGGGGAATTCGGGGTGGTCGATTTTGCTGCCCATACCCAGCCCCAGGAACAGGTCCTGCTCGCGCGTGACGCGGCCACGATTGGTGCGCGTCGAATATTCGAAGTTCTCACCGTCGTCCATCTCAAACACACCGGATGGCGAGAAGGTGATCATAGTGCCCCGGCGATAGCGCTCTTTGATGTCGTCTGGCGCGCTCTTGTTGACCAGCGTCCAGGTGTGCAGCTCGATCTCACCCGGACCGCGCGGTTGCCACACGCGGAAGGTATTCTGACCCGGCAAGAAGGACATATTGGGGAAGATGGTGGCCGACGATACGGAGCCAATCATCATGGAGCGAGTGTGGCCCAGGCGCTCGGCGACCTTTGGCTGGATTTCGTGGATGTACTTGCGCACCTCCTTGTCGCCGAAGGTGGCGGTGTTGCCCACCTTGTCGAGATTGAATTCCCAGCCGTGGCCGTTGACGTTGACGTGGTAGGAATCAGGGGCCTTGCCCAGTTCACCCACCGAACCGCCAAGCATTGCTTGGGCAGCAGAATCGTGAGTCCAACCAGCATGCATGATGTCGCCCACGAAGTTCTCAGCACCGAATTTCCAGTTGCACTTCATGACGGACTTGACGCAGCCGCCAATGAATTCTGTTCCTTCACCGTCCATGTCGAGCAGCGTGTCCAGATACCACGCGAAGTCGCCCAAGTACTCTTTTAATGATGGTGCGGTCGGATCCAATGTGCCGAAAATCAAGCCCTTGTAGCTGTCGACCTGGGCGACCTCGTGCAGACCGTGCTTGGACTTGTCAAAGCCGCTGGCCTCGTATGCCGCCGACTCATGCATCCCGCGCAGCGCGCCGTCAATGCCAAAGCTCCAGCCGTGGTAATTGCAGATGAAGCCGCGCGCGGTGCCAACTTCCGAGAAGCACAGACGGTTACCGCGATGCGGACAAGTATTGAGGAATGCCTTGACGGCACCATCTTTCTGGCGCACGACCAGGACATCGTCTTCGCCCATGCTGGTCGTTACGTAGTCGCCGGCTTTAGGAATCTGCGAGGTGTGCCCCAGGAACAGCCAAGCTCGCGAGAAGATTTTCTCCAGCTCCTGCTCGTAGATGTCTCGCTCCCAGAATACCTTGCGCGACATGCGACCTTCGGCGATATTGATGTACTGGTCCAGGTCCTCAAGGGCCGCCTGCTGACGCGGGCGTTTGAAGTTGATGACTTTTTCGTCGGTGCACATGGTGTTCTCTCCTAGATTGCGGATGCGGCTTCTTCCGACTCGGCATCCAGGTCGGCGTAAATGTCCTCGCCCTCCTCGATCACCTTGTAGGTACGCAGGTCCACCGTGCATGGGAAGGTCAACGCCTGGCCGGTCGGTATGTGGAACTCACCGAAATGCACTGGGCAGGCAATGCAGTCGTCGCCCACAATTTCGCCGTCGGCTAACGACGCCGTGGCATGGGTGCACATATTCGAGGTAGCGTAAAATTTGCCGCCCAGATTGAATACAGCCAGGTCGCCACCTTCCGTTTCAACCTTGCGGGTACAGCCCGGCTGAAGGTCGGCGGATTTGATTAAAAAAATCTTCTTGGTCATGCTGATTACTCCACGTGCAGTTGTACAAAGCCCAGGCCAGTCACCCATTCAGGAACGGCCTCGTAGCCCAGCAATTCGCCGCGCGCACTTGGTACGGCGCCCATAGCACAAGCGAAATTGCGGATTTCCATACCGCCCTCCCCGCCGTTCTCGAGGATGTACTCGTCGGTCAGGCCGCACAGCCCATCGAGATCGCCATCCAGCGCGTATCCGATGACTTCGCGGTCGAAGGTCTCGTTGACCCGCCCCATCAGAGCGGACCCGACCCAGTGGCTGATGCCGCCGCTGCCGATAACGACCACGCGTTCCTCATCCGAGAAATCCACCACAGCCTGGCGAATTTGAGCGCCCAGCTCGGCAGCCCGCCTGATTTTTATGTAGGGGTCGACCGAGCATGCCAGGTACACGGGGATTGTCTTGACGTCCATGCCAGCAGCCCGCAACGGTTCCACAAGAAGCTGCTGCGGAATGGCGATTGCGTGGTCCACAGTGAAGGCACGACCTACGGCCCAATCGAAGCCATGCGACTTGCCGTGCTCGGCGATGTGCCCTGCCAACGACTCATTGTTCTGCATCACAGTGCGACGCAAGCCTGGCAGTTGGTCAATCGGGCCGTCAATGTCGCCGACGGCGATCAAGTAGCTGGGCAAGCACTGCGGTCCGAACAGCATGTAGTGGTCACAGCCGATAATTACGACTGTGGTCGGCTTCAGCGCCGCCAAGCGCTCGGAGCACAGACGGAAAGCCGCGTACACGGACTCGCGCTTCTCCACAGGGGGCGCATCTGGTGCCACGTACATTACCGGGTCATGCGGTACGAGGAAGGCGCCTACGATAGTTCCCATAATTCTTTACCCTTTAATTCCGGCGGAGAAGACCGCGCTGGTGCTGTCGACGTCGCGCAGCTGTTTCATGTAGGAGCGCATGTCTCGCTGTGGCGCCAGCTCTTGCCAAAATCCCATGGTTAGCATGGAGTTGACGCCATAGGCCTGCAGCGCCTTAACGTCGAACGCCAGCACCATTTCACGCTCAGCATCAGTCAGCGCAAAGCGCGCCAGGAAGTCCTCTGCACCGTCCTTAAAGCGCTGCTTGGCGCTCCGGTCCACGCACAGCTGGTACAGCACGCGCTCTACCAGGTTGCGGCTCATTCCGGTTGCCCCACAAAGTCACGTACCAGACGCAGGAAGTCCGCGCGGCGTTCGACTTGCACCCAGTGGCCACACTTACCGAACAGGTGCAGGTCGGCACCAGGGATGCTCTGCGCCAGCAACAGGCCACACTGCACGGGCACTACACGGTCTTCGCGGCCGTGCAGCACCAGCGTCGGCGCCTCGATACCTGCCACCGCAGCGACTGGGAAGCCCTTGACGATGGTCGGGCCGTCGGGATTGGGCTGAGGGATCAGGCGCTTGAGCGCATCCTGGGCACCTGGACGTGCGCTGGCCTCGTAGCGGCTACGCACCATTTCCGGCGTGATGATGGACTGGTCGTAAGGGAACAAGCGCATGGCGGCTTCCATCGCTTCCATCGACGGCTCGTAGGTAGCGGCAGAACGCAGACCTGGGGTCTGTTCAAACTCGCCCGCAGGGGTGCCGAGCAACACAATGCGATCGACACGGGCCTTGTCGAACAGCGCCAGGCCGATGGCCAGCGCGCCGCCGAAGGAATTGCCTACAAAAGAGGCCTTTTTGATGCCCAGCGCGTCCATGATGCCAATCAGGTGGCGCACCCACAGCTTGATGTCGTACTTGCTGTCCTGCTTGAATTCGGTGAAACCGAAGCCGGCGATGTCCGGCACGATGACGCGGAGCTCTTCGCCCAGCTCGTTCATCACGCCTTTCCAGTTGCCCCAGCCCGATACGCCAGGTCCCGAGCCGTGAAGCAGGAACAGCGGCTTACCTTGCCCGACCTCGTGGTAGTTAGTGCGGTGATCTGCCGCGACAAGTGTCTTGCCCATGCCTTCGAATTGTTTGTCCATATTTCCGCCTGAATCGCTGTGTTGTTGAGTGAATGCGTATCAGCCGTTGGACTCACCTCAGACCATACACATACGTATGTGTATGGAGATAGTATTGACCTGTCCCCTCGAAGTCAACAAATTTGTGCGGAGTCCTGGAGGTGAAGGCTCGGCCGCGCGCCACTTTCAGCAAAACGACATGGTGTTATGTATGTAGCGGTAAAATGGTGTTTATTGAAAAATTTCACTTCGACCATGCCTAAATCCGACACCGCACCAGCCGCAAAGTCCACCGCCAAAACCCAGCTAACGCCTGAGGACTGGATTCATGCCGCCGGCCAAGTACTGGTCAATAAGAGCATCGACGCCGTTCGGGTAGACGCGCTGTCGAAGGATCTGGGCGTGACGCGCGGTAGTTTCTACTGGCACTTCAAAGACCGAGAGGACTTGCTGCGCCAATTGTTGGTGAGCTGGCGTGATCGGGCCACGGAGCAGATCATCGACCGTTTCGAGCGCCGCAATACCAAGCCACGCGAGCTGATCCGCGAACTACTGATGCTGCCTTTTCATGGCTCGTCGGCGAAAGTAGGTGCATCGACCGAGCTGGCGATCCGTGCCTGGGCACGGCGCGACGAGATGGCACGCCACTTCGTCGACGAGGTCGATGGAAAGCGCCTTGCCTACATTTCCCAGTGCTTTAGTGGTCTAGGCTTCGACATCCCGGAATCGCGCACGCGCGCCTTCATGCTTTACAGCTTCATGCTGGCCGAATCACTGCTAAGCGAGCATGGCGCGCAGACCCAGCATGAGGAAAGGCAGCGCTCGCTGGAGCGGATGCTGGTGCAGATGCCGGCGGCCGAAAGCCCTGGCGCTTCGGACTAGCAGCTAGTTTTACTTTTATTCCGGCAGCGACCATCGTCGAGAGATGGTGCAGCACAACGAAGTATTCGTATCTTCTTCTAAGATCGGGCGTTATGAAAGAATCTGCGTTAGAGCGAGCTCGAGTTGAAGTCGTCCTCAAATTCGAAACCTGGAGACGACGCCTACTTTCGCCCGACGCGCTGGCGAAATTGGCCAAAGATCTTGGACTAGGCTGGTTTTCCGCCTCCGAGGTCACTGGGCTTTGGAAGCTTGGTTTGCTTCGCGCCGATTTCGTGCTAAGCGACGTACCGATCGAATTCCCTGGACTGGAGCGCCTGGAAGGCATCGGAGAGGAAAGCGAATATGCATACTGCGATTTTCGCCGGATTGAACATCGTCCAAATGGCTATGGATCGGCACTTGAGGACCATGACAGTATCCCGCTGGAGAGTTCGCTGGCGTTCCATCCTTTCCGAGTCTATTTGCTATACCACGTCGAGCGGACACTAAAAATTGGCACATCGAGTACACAATTTCTGGTGCACGAGCCAGGCATACTCCGCATCGCGCAACATTCGTTAGAGGACCACAAACGCTGGACGTCCTCTATTGAATTCGGTGAGCGCTTTCACTATTGGAATCAAATTGCGGAGACCGCGTCAGTCGCTGAACCCCTTACCTATGATGTCATCTTCAGAGGCGCGGAACCTCTGCCCATTTCAACTCCACTCGAAGATGGCTTTGAATCCACTTTGAGTGAAATGCTCGCCACGACTGGCAAGGCTGTACTCCATCAGATGTGTTCAGACTTGGCGTTTGCCGCTGAAAGGCTTGACGAAAATCGATCTGTTCATGTCTTGTTGCGCCTGATGAATTGGCGGGAGCGTGAAAGGCTCAAAGGGAAACTTGGTGGCACCATGCATTTCCTAGCGATGGCTGAAAGTATCCGGCGATCGGCCGAGCGAGCCTTTGAAGAGGCATGGCCTGAAGAAGATGAAATTGGACCTGGACAGTGGTTCTCTGGTGCTCGCAAGATGTTGTACGGTGACGAACGTGTGTTTGACGCGCCACGCCGACTATTGCGCGACTACTTGACTCAGCTTGGTCTTGATTTTGCCATCAAGGTCCGGTGCTATGTTGAGGGCGATACAGAATACGGTGCCCTTGCGCATGCTGCAGGCAGTTTTGATCACGTCCAATTGGTCAATTTAAGTGGCAACGTCGCAGAGAGGCGCGGCAGGGGGCTCGCATTTGTTGAGTCTCTTGAGGCCGACATGAAATCAGGAATCTTCAGCGTAGTGGTCATTGACGGGGACCGCGAAGAGTATATTCGCATACTTCGCCAAGCTGCTGAAAATGAGCGGTTTCATGGCCGCTTTTTTATTTGTGATCCCGACATCGAATGCGGCAATTTTTCAGCACCTGAACTAATTGAAATCGCAATCCAAGAGTATCAAAAAAACGCTCTTGTTGGAGCCGACCTGACCTCAACCAAAACGGCGATGCTGGCGCTGGCTTCAACTGTTCACAATAACAACGACTTAATCGCGTTGGCCAAGAACCACGGCATAACCAATGTGCGAAAAAGCGAATCGTGGGGAAAGGCATTGATGGAGCTTGCCATCGCAAATCCCGTGTTTCCCGTTGATGACCCGCGAGCGGGTCATCAACGCCCCATCATCGAAGCCGCCGAGCTCTTGATTCGAATGCAGGGCATTGGATTTTTCCGGTCTATAGCAGTGGAACGTATTGATTCGCGTAGCGGGAAAACAGTGCAGCTTAAACCGGCGGCGGAGTGAATCTTGAAAAACTAGTTGAGTTCCCCAAAGAGCTGCTAATCCTTGAAGCGCATTTCACTTACGTACTTTGCTGCGGCGAGCCTTGAGCGGATCATGGCGGTTGAGCGTGCTGTTAGCTTCTTGGGACGGAGTGATAGGTTGGCATCGGTTGCAAGTATTGCTAGACTGGTAGCACCGAAAAATTTGTAGAAAGCTGGCGAACGCGATGGCTATTTGGCAGGTTGACATGCATGTGATCCATGCTACTGATGAACTCCCTAACACCGTAAACGACGGCTGGCAACCACCACTATTGTCCGGAGCTCTTCTTCTCCAAGCACAGCAAATGCTCACCGAATATCTAGGCACGCCGTGGACCATGGTAGAAGACTGGGTTGTATTTGGGCCAGAGAATGGAAGCCGTGTTGACGTGGTTTTCGAGGCGGATAAGTCGGCATCTATCGTGGTCCGCTTCGACATCCGTAATGAGGGAATACAGTTCCCGGCACTTATCTGTAAGATGGCTCAAGAGCTGGATTGCATGCTCTTCTCAGCGGACCTTGGAAGCCTTATCGAACCTAATGGCGCAACGCTGGCAGTCGCACTCGACAATGCGCACAGTGCTGCTGTGCTGCGAAATTTCAACATCGGGTAACCGCTACGCCTGGCTTGGTTGGAATCATCTTTAGGCAAACTAGCGCAAAGACTTCCATGCACTCAGGGCCGGCTCACAACGTGAACTTATCATGATGGGTTTATGATCCACGTAGAGAAAACTTCCAGCCGATTTTCTCCGGATTCGATATAGCTGTGTCCGAAATATTTGGCAGCATTGTTATCAACTCCAAAAATTTCCTTTGGTTGCAATAGACCAGGACTTGGCGACGGATTTTTTTCCCAATCTTTGTATATTTTTGTATAGGACTCTGAAAAACTGAGTTCGCCATTTGCTTCACGCACGAAGCAGAGAGAATTACGAACGCCCAACTTCGATAACACTGCAAATTTTTCTGCAGTCACCGAGAAAAAATCCGCTGTACCAGAGACTCTTGCCAGATGTACGCTATCCAAGATACATGAGAATCTCAGGGAACTGTGTGTCCTGCTGAGGCATTCGACGAAGTCATCCGTCGTCAGACCAAAATCCAAGAAAGCCCAGTAGGTTAGAAGTAGCGCAATTTTCCCGACGACGTCACTGACCTTTGAATAGTCATCACCCTCCAATCCTGGGTCATCTCCGTGCGCGATTGCATCGCGGATCTTCTTGATAAACTGGAAGTCTGTCTCCGATATTGAGATGATCTTGACAATATCCCTATCGGTTTTCGCGATTGCTGCCCGATATTTTTCACCAAAGGTCAGTTGTTTCGTACCCACGAATACGCGGCCTGCTACCTTTGAGATGCTGTCGGCATCGCTTACGCTGAGCGACGGCATTGCGCAAGCAACTTCTTGCCGGAATGCTGTCAATTTCTTCCGTGAAACTGATGCAACCATCGTCTTCTTGCTATTGCCAGATCGGATCGTTACATATTGATCAAGGAGGCTAACATAACCCAGAGATTTGTACTCCCAAAATCCCTCATACCTCTGCATGCCGGCTAAACGGACCCAGCATATCTTTCGATAAATCGAGCCGTAATAGCGATCAAAAATTGTCTGCCACCTATCTTCGATTTTCGGTTTCTGGATAAACCATTTAATCCAAAAGCCGGAGTCCGACACATCTCGCTCGGGGTGCGTGTAGCCAGGAAAATGAACTTGGGATAAATGTCCATTTTTCAGGCCAACCCATACGCTCATCACTGTTGCTGGATAGGCAATCAGGATCGATAGCAAACAGGACAGCTCATGCGTCTTGCCCCTGATATCTGGCAAATTGAATTTACGTCCAGTCGTTGCAAACGTGAACTCAACATGCTCATGAACGATAAGGTCTTCGCCAACCCGGTCGCCAGATCCGAAGTAATCACTGGATAGAGTGAACTGCTCTTCATTGCTCGATATGGTCACGGAGAGCGGTTTCGATTTTTGCTCCCAGTTTAATTTATCGCCAATCTGCCCCTGAATTTTTTGCCAGTGAAGAAACCACTCCGACACCTCTCTATATCGCACAACAATTTGATCGAATTCAGGCGCTACAATGTCAGATTCAATCAAGTACTCAGCATACAGTCGAAAGCCGTGAAATTTGCAAATACAAAGCGTATAAGTTCTCCCATTCTCGGCCACGGCCCGAATTAGGGCGATCTGCTCTCCATCGGCAAGTACAACGGAGACACTCATTTTGAAATTCACTTGCGTCGGACGATTTCCACCAAAGGACAGTTTTCCGTCCCCTAGCCGCCCACGCTCATGGCAGTAAAGAGTCACATTGAAATGCTGCTGATCTGAAGAATTTGGGTCTTTTGTCATATCGGCATATTACGCGGAATTCAATTAGTATTAAATTTTCTAGAGACGTTGGGCCAATGTCCGCCGATATTCGGTGTCGATTTGTGGCGGTGCCATCAGGACGTACCGCTTTGCTTTCTCTAGAGTCTCGCCCTCCAGCTTAGCGAAGTGCGCAATCACCTCAGCTTGGGTGGGCATCTGCCCTCGATTACTTTTGAACCCGCAAGGGAGGTTGGTCCACACGACGCCGTCTAACGCCAATTTTTTCGCCCAGGATTCAATCTCAGAAGCGCACATACCATGCGACTTTCCGTCCACCGAATTCCACCAGCCGATATCTTTGGCAATGCGTGTCGCTATGCTCTCACGCTCTGCGAGCACCACGATGCCGGCAGAAACATCTTCAACTGCGAGCATCGCCCAGCACGAGTGGACAGCACGAACGCCGTCGCATAAAACGATCGTGATGCGGCCGTCCCCAGACTCTCTCGCAAATTCAAGGGGGAGCAATGGTCCATCTGTCCGCCACTCGCCGGCGACCGGCAGGGTCCGTGGATCCCAAACTAGTGATCCCCATCCAAGACAGCCAATCTTTTTTCCCACTGGTCCCCCCATTTAACGAACACAGATTCTTGACGGCGGAAGTTGGATTAATCGAGATAGCACATTCAAGTCTCTGAGAAACACCAAATCTGCGCTATCGCACGCAGACGCATTTACCGGCCCGCGCTATGCCGAAAACTTAGTCAAGCTTGCCGAGTAGCCTGATCTCCACTACGCGCCCCTTGGGGCCCGCACTCTGCTCTACGGATTTGAGCAGGTCGATAGCGAGCCGAAGTGCTCGCTCCTTGGGCATACGCAACCTCAAACTGTCCGGATAATTGCTGCCGCCGCCATCGCCAGGCATGATGCCGGCGCCCACAACAAAGGTGTGGTCGGATAGTCCTTTAGACATGAGCACCTCCGCTAATGTTAGCACCCATGAGCATAGCCCAATCGGCCGGCGGCACCAGTGACAACACAAGCAGCGCGCGACACGCGATGGTGCAGCAAGGGTGGTCTGCTTCAAGTCCCGCTTCCGCCCCCACCTCGTTCAATGAGTGATCCCCGATACTAGGTCCGCTCTTTCGCTCCCGCATTCTCTCAGCCCCCCCAGAAAGGGTTGCCAGTAGTGAGCGTGTATCAAAAAGCCCACAGCCAACGACTGCCGGCCGAGACGCAAAATTATTCCGAAAAAGCAGCGCGCCTAGCCGTGTTCCTTATCGAAAATCGCACTCACACCGGTTCTCATTTTAGCGTCTAGGCAGAAGATTTTTTGATCCTTCGTTGCGACGAAATTTTCATGAATTGGATTTTTTCAAGATGCTCCAATTTGCGCCATCGTATGACGCGCGTGACCGGTTTCATTGCTAATTTAGTCGTCGCTTCTACAACCCAAGCCTTCTAGCTGCAGGTAGGATGATATCAAACGGCTGCCAGAATAGTTCCGACGCAGGCGCAGGCATCGCGCGTATTGACCTGTCGAACGATGGGGAACGTGGCATGCAAGGGGCACCTTTAATTTGCAGGGAGTGGCAATGCAACCGTCTCAAAGTGTGATCGATGCAGTCGATCGGCTGTTCACCAAGGCCATGTGGGATACAGGTCAAGCCCGCAAAATAGCCAAATTCCTGATGTCGTGGGGTAATGAGCCAGTCCACGGCGGATTCGATCTCGCGCACATCCGGGACCTCGATACGGAAATCTCGCGCGACATGTGGACTCTGACAGAGTACCTGTTCGCCAGCGGGTTCAAATACCCCATCGATATCGGGTTCGAGGACCGGTTCGTTGCACTCGTGCGCCTTTACCGGCCCGACCTCTTCGAACGTAAAGTTTTTCAGTCCGCCGCTGGAGAGCCGGACGGGGATACCGACGCGGACTCACTTCGGCAAGCCGAACACACGCCTCCAGGGTTGAAGGGCTTGGCGCAAACAATGGGCCACAGCTCCCCGGACTCGTTGCGCTTCTACCTTCCCGGGGGTAAAAACACGTAGCCAATAAAGCAGTCCCGTCAACGATGCATAAATCCGCGCAATTCTCATTAGGACGAGAGATGAAACCAATCACGAATATCAATGCCAGCAAATCAAAAGGGAAAGGCCTTCCCATTCGTCGTCATCAGCTGCTCTCAGCGCTACTTGAAGCTGACATTCAAGACGTTGAGACGATGGAGGCGTTTTTCGCAGAGCACGGTAGTAGCAACGGGCCTGGCATGTCGGATCGGCAGCGACTATGCGACTTCCTTTTGCTACTCCAAGCTGCGATGCAAGGACGGAGACTTCCGGCCTCGTCAACCGTCAGACTAACCCAGGCAGAATTGCGTGCACCCTCCAAGGACGAACGCGCTCTGCTCGCAAGCTTGCTTTACTTCACATCTCACCAGGCTCAACCTACTCCGCGCGCAATGGGCAAGATTATCAGCATTGCCGCGCGCACTGGCAACTACACTTTCCGGAGATACAGCACTGAAGAAAGCATTAAAGATTTCTGCACCGATTGTCCATCTGTGTATCTATGAGACCTGCTTCACACAAATGCACGATAAATCCGACCGCTTCTGGCGGTCGGATTGAATCAAACTTTTAATTATCTAAATTATTTACATCGTTTTACCAACTTCATCTTCACAGGCTTCAGAAACGGTACTGCGGCGCGCTCTCGGCTTTCAGCTTACACAGCGAACTCGACTTTGCGTGCGACGTACATCGGCTCACCCTCACTGCCGATGAGCACCTCTTCATCCGCAGACAGCAAGACAGGAAAAAGCGCCTTCTTTGCCGCCACGTATTCGACGTCCGGAACGAACCTCGACAGGTACCGGCTACGCGACGCGACGTAGAGAAGGTCCTGAAACTCTTTATCGGTGTCCAGCCAGCCGAGCAGTGCCTGCGTTTCTGCGAGCCAAAGCACCAGCACCTGCCTGACACCACTGGACTCGCCGATCGCCTGATCAACGTCATATGCGCTGATTGCGACCGTGCCGCCCTGACCTGGCCAGGCCAGGTACGGACTTGAATCAAAGCCAGCGCGGCATCCATCAAGAGTCAGTTCGGCTCCGCTGATGGTTCCGAGCCATTGGTCAGTAATCCGCAGAGACGAAATGACCATCATCGGAAGACGATGGTGCTCCGATGGAATCAGCGATGGCAGAAGGGCCCCATGCGTCATTAGAAATGCACTGGGGTAGCCGCGCAGACCGTCACGTATAGGCCCGAGGCGTAGCTCACTCTGCAACGCTGCGCGCAGCTCGAACTTGGTGGTGCTAGTAATCATAGTGTCCTCAAAAAGTCATTGAACACAGTATAGTCACCGACCGTCTTTCCGGCTTATCCATTTCAAACTATTTCGCATTTCTCCTTATTTTGTAAGGGTTAGTTTTGAGGTAGGTGGTCAGCACACTGGCTAAAAACAGGTGCTTTACTTTGGATGAAAAATCCAAAGATAACTCCACCTTTACGCTGGGTCGGCGGCAAACAACGCCTGCTCCCTGCTCTTCTTCCACTGCTTACTGGTACTGGGCGTCTCATCGAGCCGTTCGTCGGCGCTGGTTCCGTTTTCCTTAATGCCAGCCAACGCGACATCGTCATCAATGACCTCAATCGAGATTTGGTCGCAATGTACGAGATGCTGCGAGATGCGCCTAGCGACTACATTGACGGTGCACGCACGCTCTTCACCGATTCGATGCACTCACAGCACGCCTACCTAGACGCACGCTGCAAATTCAATGGCTCTACGGACCTGCGCGAGCGCGCGGTGCTCTTCCTCTACCTGAACAAGTTCAATTTCAACGGTCTGTTCCGGATGAATCGCAGTGGCGAGTACAACGTACCCTACGGCCATCCTAAGACGTTGCCCGCATTCCCTGATGCGCAGCTTCAAGCGATGGCGGAGAGATTGAAATCAGCCACTATTTTGCATGGTGACTTCCGAGTGCCGATGGCCATGGCTGCGACGGGGGATGTCGTATACTGCGATCCCCCTTACGCCGACGCCACACCAGGAGCACGTAGCTTCGTGGGCTACACGTCGACGGGCTTCACTATAAATGACCAGATAGACCTGGTGACACTGGCCAGAGATGCATGCGCGCGCGGGGCGACGGTTGTCCTGTCAAATCACGATACCAATTGGGTTCGAGACCTGTATGCGGGCATGGAACTGCACAGCGTTGATGTGCGAAGAAGTATTGCGGCTAATGCTACTCGCCGCACACAAGCCGGTGAACTCATCGCGGTGCTTCGACCGCCTTCCCCCAAGTTAAATGAAGACGACGGCCTGCCCAACTAAGCCCCGACCGCAATGCAGCGCGGCCAATTGGGGCTTCTTGATGGGTACGGAGCAGCGATGGCTGGTACTTGTGCTACCCAGCCAGCTGCAGCTTACTCAGCACATACACCGGCAACCCTGCACTGCTGACAACTCGCTGCTCTTCACTAGAAAGCAGTAGAGGGAACGGCGCGTGCTTCCTGGGGGCGTAATTGGTGTCACGAACAAAACGTTCGCGGTGCCATTGCCGGCCCGCCTCATCAGCAAGCTCTCTGAATTCATCATCGGCATCAATAAAGTCCTGGACGATCTTCGTGTTGGTGGCCCAGAGAATCAATATCTGTGAGGCCAATGGGTGCCCAGCGAGGATGTCAGCAAACTCGTCCGCTGGTATACCAAACGCCATTTCGTCATTGCCCCAGGTGGCGTAGACGCGAGAACTGGAGCCCGTATCACAGGCATCTAGACGCATGTCGAACTCAGAAATCCCATCTGCACTTTCGCCATTAAACCGTTCCGATGCAATCACGACGACAGGCTTCGATTCGTCATCAGGATTCACGAGCACGGGGAAATCAGACCCGCTGGCTAGCGCATAAGCATTGTGGTGGACTCTCAGTGCGGAGATGATGGATTGGAGGCGTGGTTCGTCATCTAGCACGTCAGCTAAGGAGTAGGTCGTAATCGAAGTGGTCATAGCTCTTTCGAAAGTGGTTGTCAGAGTATGTATAGCTACGACAGTGCACAGACTTAGCCTGAATGAAAAAAAATTGACCCCATGGCCACCGCGTTGCCGCCGGCGTCTAGCGTTTGACTGCAAAAGGTATCTGTTATTTAATCAGCTGCGACGCCAACGAGGATACCCACGCGATAAAATCGGCGCTGGCGGCGGTGAAAGAAAAATCGGCCCGTCACTTTCATGAGAGCCGATTTCATCAATCAAATTCGTCCGAATCCAGGACCGTTCAGGAGGTACAGAGGTTCGCCTCGCTCACTGATGATGCGCATCTCCGTGTCGGACAGCAGCGGCGGGAACTGGGCCATTTTGGTCTCCGCATACTCTTTGTCGGGAATAAACCGACCAAGGCGCCAGCTGTTTTGCGCGACGTCCATCCGTTCGTAGAGTTGTTCATCCATGTCGATGTAATCAAGTACCAGTTCGGTCTCAGTTATCCAAACCACGACCATTTGGTCACAACGGGGGTAATGGGCCAGAATTTCCGAAATTGGTTCTGCCGGCACACCTACTGCGAATCCGTCGCCGGTCCATACCAGGTAGGACATTGAATCCATGTAGTCCGATTGGAAAACGTCGAGGAAAGCGTCGCATTCCTCTACTGTTAGGGGCCAGCCGTCTGGTATCCGTTGCGACCGCAGGATAATCAACGGCAGTTGTCGATGTTCCTCTTCCACTAAAGAACCCAGCAGCGCACCCTCTGCAATATGAAACGCACTCACCTTTTCGGCCATGGCGTTCAGGATTGGTTGCATATGCGGCTCGTCTACCAACACGTCAGCCAATTTATAAGTGGTGATGCTGTCAATCATAGTTCCCTCAAAAATTATCCTCAAACTATGTGTAGTCACCGCGTCATCCAGGGTTTAGATTTTTCGCGGGAAAACTGAAATATTTTTTGCGAGCGCCTCTTGGGGGAAGCCTTATTGCAGAAGGGCCGACGCGAAATCCTATATTTTCATTAGGAAAACGCGATCGGCCGCGCGCGTTTAAAAGTGGTGCCTACTCTTACTGTCAGTTGACATTAACAGAATAGGGAAACAGATATGCGACCACCAGCCCCACTCCGCTTGAATAGCTCGGGAGAATTCGTACCACAACCGCAAATGGACATCCCGGCCTACAGAGAACGTCTTGTTAAGCCCCGCGTCAAATTCGAATTCTGGCACCACAAGACGATTTCCCTCTTTATCCCCGGGTTCGCCGAGCATCAGCACTGGTTGAACGAGGCATGCGCTAGAAACGGAATCGATTCGAAGAACGCAGCAATTCTCCTTAGCGAAGAGGAGGTCGGAGCAAACAAATTTCATGGCAAAGGGCCTGTTCTGATTGCGAACATTCCTTCTTACCTAGACCCGTATTTCGCTGAACTGGTGAGCGCCGAGCCTGAAATTATCAACATCGGCTCACTTGACCTACGCAGCCGAGAATCACTTTTAGTGTGGAACGTCACCGACTCTGATGGCCGCATTCACTCTGTCGCGGTCCCCGCCGGCATTCTCCCAGATTTATTGACGCCGACTGTGAATCGTGACGGCAAGGGGATGTCGTTCGCACGCTTTGTTTTTCGTTGCGGAGAAGGCGCTTTTCTCGGTGCCTTTTGGTTTGACGACGATGATGTACTTGGAGCGCAAGCGGCGAGCATGTGCAGC
This sequence comes from Duganella flavida, assembly GCF_009857445.1. GTDB lineage: Bacteria > Pseudomonadota > Gammaproteobacteria > Burkholderiales > Burkholderiaceae_D > Rugamonas > Rugamonas flavida. The sequence continues at coordinate 9,530 of NZ_WWCN01000024.1, read as the reverse complement.
CAAAGCTACTTAGATTACTCCGAAGAGGAGCAAGCTGCGGCCGACGCAAGGACAATTAAAGCTGGTTCGCCAACCCCTTGGGTTGGCACTCCCTGGACCGATGACGATGGCAGCATTTTCACGCAACTCCCCGTCTTCAGCAAATAATGACCCAGGCCAGATATTTGGATATTCACGAGCTCGCGGAGGTTTTAGAGATCTCTGCGGGCTCCATTCGTCGTCGCCTGAGGCGCGCACCTTGGGAACTTCCTGCTCCTGCTCATCTAGGTGAAAATTTTCCACTGCGGTGGAGAGAACGTGAAGTACTGAGCTGGCTCCATGACTATGGACTCAAAAATATTTCGCTGAAGGATAAAAGCATTCCAGGTTAATTGCTACACCAAGTATGTCGCGGGCAGTTCGCCTGCGGCACACGAGAAAAGGATATGTATGTACGCTGGAAAAATTTTATCGAAGCACTCATTAAGCGCATTGGAAAATGCAGGCGCGGGCATTAAGCATTTGCTTGACGCAGCATGTGCGAATTGTGGAATACCGTTGGAAGATGAACCGATGGCGGTAACTTGTTGGTCATCGATGATTAAGCACCCGCAACTCGAAGAGTCGCGCGCAGCGCCAATCGTAGTGCTTGGGCTGCCAGCAGCGATGGCCGGAGACATGCAATCGTTGGCGACCTCAGCATTGCATCTGCAGACGATTGACAAAGTTAAGTGGGCACAACGTGTGACGTGCCTCCAAATGACCGGCCACAAGAACACTATTCGGCTGCGTTGTGATGAACTGCTTCCTGTCATGCGCACGACTGCAATCGGATCACTTCTTTTGATTGTTGTATGTGGAGATGACGTTCTTTTTGTTGAACACTACTTTGACAGCCGAAAGTTTCTACAGGTTTGCCACGAGCTGCATCTAGACAATCTCGCTAACGGCGAACGCGACATTGACGCAGATTGGCGCGCTGCCCGAATGGTTGAAAAAGCGAACGGCATGAGTACGTACCTTCCGTTGGTGTACATGCTGGACGACGCCGAGGAATTCTCGTATGGGGTGGTTCGCTCTGGCGAATCTGATTGTTAATAATAGAGATTTCCTCGCGGGATAGCGCGCGAAAATTTGTGTGATTTTTTATTTATTTGCTGCCGGATAGTTGACTGTCCGGCAGCATTCTTTCAGTACCTGAATGTAGTAGCTCAGACTAGACCTGACACGAACTGTTGGATGAGTTAAAGTTCTAATGGACCACTTAGCAGTGTAGCCAATGAACAGCGACTTCCATCCGCGATGCTCGGAGCGCTTTAATGTAACCGTAAAGGAAGTGAATTAGGTGAGTGGAAAATTCGTAAAGAAGATTCGCAGAGAGTATTACACCATCGGAAAGGAGATTGATACGGACGTCTACAACTACGGCCTAATCCTTTCCGAAATGATTCCGGCAGAGCGTATGTTGTTCGAAGGCCTCTTGAATATTGCGGAAATGACAGGCGCAGTGCTTGACACCTTATGGCGCTTCGTCGCTGCATTCCAGGAACGGCCACTACCCTCTGCTTTGGCCGCGCGCCTCCTAAGCGAGGATATGTCCCCTGTCGATCTGTCCGACTATATTTTGGATCTGGACGGCATTACCATAATCGACGTCAAGTCACTGAGAGCATTACGCACATTGGCTTTCAGAAGTCGCCAATTGCTAGTGGGCGGTGGCCGCGATCACGTGGCCAAGGCTTATTTCTGGGAGTGCTTTTATGAGCGTGTACGAGGCGATGGGTTCCCGTATGCGCCCTCGCGATCTACCTGTTTCTTCGTGTTTTCCGATGTGGCTGCTACAGCTGCCTATGCCCAAAAACACTACACTGGGTCGAGTCACGATTATTTGTTCTGCCATGTCGAGGCAACTGCATCCCGAACATCTTTTTCGGCAGATATGGCAATTCTCGATGACGTGACCCTAAAAGAAACGTTCGCATCTGCAGCCGAGCAAATCCGCAGATATTGGCGCCAGGAACGGTCAGAGGAACCGCTGATGGAAGTGCTATTCCAAGGCAAGGTGTGCCTGGGCGAGCGCATCCGGCTTGGCGTCGATTAACGTGAATACCATTGCAGCAGCCCGAGGCCAGCGAGTTTTCGAATTAGGAGCCTGCGTCGCTGGGCAAATTCCGGCCAAACTATGAAGTCCTGGAAGGTGAATTGCCCTCGCCTTGAGTGGTCGTTCGGACGCTGACTGGTCAATGGTTGAGACGGTTGAGACCAAAACGGACAACTAAACGCTCGAAGTACGACTAAAGTGCAAAACCATGGAGTCCGGCCGCATCACCATCTCGCGCGCCGCGCGGCAAGCGGACTTTCCCGCGCACTTCCAGTTGATCGCCGCGATGAATCCCTGCCCCTGCGGCTACTACGGCCACACGAGCGTCGCCTGCCGCTGCTCGCCCGATGTGCGGCTGCGCTACCAGAGCCGCGTATCCGGCCCACTGCTGGACCGCATCGATATCCAGATGGAAGTCGCATCAGTCGATCCCGAAGTGCTGGCCGCGCCTTCCGCTGGCGAATCATCCGCCGTGATCGCCGCCCGCGTGCAGGTTGCAGCTGATCGCCAATTCCAGCGGCAAGGCAAGCGCAATCAATATCTCAGCCCGCGCGAGATCGACCACTACTGCAGACTCGACCGCCCCAGCAAGTGCAAACTTAAAGAGAGCATGCAGAGCTTCAAATGGTCCGGCCGCGCCTACCACCGCATCCTGCGCGTCGCCCGCACCATTGCCGACCTGGCCGGCGCCGCCAACATCCAGCTAGTCCACATCGAAGAAGCCATCCAATACCGCCGCGTGATGAGCGAATAACCGTATCAACTCTTGCTGGCTTGCTGCTATATTGTCCGCAGCTTACTCATGCCAGGATGATCATGACCCGCTTGCCTCTCTACCTTGCTGCCGGCGCGCTGCTGGCGGGCTGCGCCACCAAGCCGATAGCGCCGACCGACTTCACCCTCAACTCCGGCAGCCCGCGCGCGCCCGAGCAGCTGGCAGTGACGTTTGAAAAAGTCGATCTCGCCTTGCGCGTCGAGCCAGCCACCAAAAGCATCCGCGGCGACGCCGCCCTGACTTTCCTGTTGAAAGAACCGCTAACCCGCATCGCCGTCGAACTCGACCGCAACCTGCCGATCGACAGCGCCAGTGTGGACGGCGTGCCGCTTGCCGCCGGCGCGATCAGCAACCCGGAAGGACGCCTCTACCTCACCTTGCCGGCACCACTGCCAGCCGGCGCCCGCACCACCGTGCGCATCCAGTATCACGGCGTGCCGGTGATCGCCAAGCGGGCGCCGTGGGACGGCGGCTTCACCTGGAGCCAGACTCCCGATGGCCAACCGTGGATCACCACCACGGTCGAAGGTGAAGGCTGCGACCTGTTCTGGCCTTGCATCGATCATCCGCAAGGCAAGCCCAAGCTGATCGACTTGCACATCAGCGTGCCTGCGCCGCTGGTCGTCGCAGGCAATGGCATCGCTGTCGGCATGGAAGAAAAAGACGGCTGGCGCACCTACAACTGGCGCGCCAAAAATCCCAGCACCTACGGCGTCGCCCTCAACATCGGCCCCTACGAAATGCTGTCCGCCGATTACGCCAGCAAATACGGCAACATCATCCCGCTGCGCATGTGGTACCTGAAAGGCCACGACAAGGAAGCGCAAGGTTTGTTCAATGAATTCAAGCCGATGCTGGATTTCTTTGAATACCGTGTCGGCCCTTATCCATTTGGCGACGAGAAAATGGGCGTGGTCGAAACCCCGCACCTCGGCATGGAGCACCAGACCATCAACGCCTACGGCAACGGCTACAAAAAATCGCCGCTGGGCTATGACTGGCTGCTGCACCACGAGCTGTCGCACGAATGGTTCGGCAACCAGATGACCAACGCCGACTGGGATGATATGTGGCTGCACGAAGGCTTCGGTTCCTACATGCAGCCGCTGTACCTAGAGTCGCTGCGCGGTGAAGCGGAGTTCCAGACCGAGCTGTTCGACTTCCGCAAACAAATCAGCAACAAGGCACCCATCGTCAGCGGCAAGTCCCGGCGCATTGAAGACGTCTACGAGGAAGAGCGCGGCGGACCCGGACTCGACATCTACGTCAAAGGCGCGCTGGTGCTGCACACGCTGCACAACCTGATCGGCGACGAGCCCTTCTTCATCGCCACGCGCCGCATGGTGTACGGCACTGCCACGCCGGTGCCAGGCAACTTCCAGCCGCGCTGGAGCAGTACCAAGGAATTCATCCAGTTCGTCAACGAAGCCAGCGGCCGTGACCTGCAATGGTTCTTCGACGCTTACCTCTACCATGCAGCGCTGCCTGAACTGGTGGAAGAACGCAGCGCCGACAAACTCAAGCTGACGTGGAAGCTGAAAGACGGCGGCGCCTTCCCGATGCCGCTGGAAGTACGCATCAACAACCGCATCGAAAAGCTGGCCATGAGCGATGGCCACGGCGAACTGGCACTGCCGCCGCATGCACTGGTCACCATCGACCCGCAATCGCGCGTACTGCGCCAGCAGGACCACATCGATGAGTGGAAAGCCATCGAGGACAAGAAAAAGAAAGCCAAGAAATGAAACGACTGGCACCGCTGCTGTTGACGCTCGCCCTGTGCGCCTGCAGCCCCAAGTACGACTGGCGCGACTACCGCAGCAGCGACGCGCCCTACGCCGTGCTGTTCCCCGGCAAGCCCGCCAGCCAGACCCGCAGCATCAAGCTCGAGCAGCTGGAGGTAAGCATGACCATGAGCGCCGCCAATGTCGACGGCGTGGTGTTCGCCGTCGGTAGTGCCCAGCTAGCGGATGCCGCGCAAGCGCCAGCTGCCGTTGACGCCATGCAAACTGCGATGCTCAACAACATCAGCGCCACCGTCACCAGCAGCAATCAACTGGCCAACGGCGCGCGCGAAGTCGATGCAAGCGGCACCGAAAAAGGGCAAGCCATGCGCCTTATTGGACGCTTTGTTGCCAAAGACAACAGGATTTACCAGGCCGTAGTGATCGGTCCTGCGGCGAAAATCGAAGCGGAGCCCGTGGAGACCTTCCTCACATCCTTTAAATTGAATTAAAACGATCGTGCTGGCTTAAAACCTGCTTAATTAAGGTGCGCCAGCGCCCGCACACGGCCATCCGTGTCTTGTAAAGTCGCCGGCATGGGCATAGAGTCTATCTAACGGAACTCAGAAAGATCGCTTATGTTAATCGCCTTCAAATCCAAATCAAGCCCGGAAGTCCTGATGTACCAGGAACATGCGCAGCGCATCCTCGACTTGCTGCACAAAAATCCGAAACGCGGCGTGATCACTGCGGCCGAAGCGGCGCAAGCCTTATCGATTCTCGAGCACGAAGTCGCCGAGACCAAGTTGCACCCGGAAACTGACGTCGAGCACGATGCCCACACCCACGAACAGGAAGATGGCGAAACCAAGGAGCATGCGCAATTACAGCGCGTCGGCTTCTCCGCCCGCGCCTTCCCGCTGCTGGAAATGCTGCGCACCGCCAAGGCGGAAAACGAGCACATTATCTGGGGCATTTAATCGCCGGACAGGGACGCCTTCAATGGTAAATCCATCGTGAAGCGCGTCCCGACGCCCACCGCACTATCCACCCGTATCGTGCCATCCAGTAGCGACGTCACAATGTTGTAGGTGATGCTCAGGCCGAGCCCATTGCCGCCCTGCCCCAGCTTGGTGGTAAAGAAGGGATCGAAGATGCGCGCCTGGTGCTCGACCGGGATGCCTTTGCCGTCATCCTGGAACACGATGCGCACCCGTTCCGGCCCCAACTGCACCGCCCACATGCGGATCGCGCCCGCCGCGCGGTCTTCAAACGCATGCAGCAAGGCGTTATTAATCAGATTGATGATCACCTGTCCGTAAGGACCGGGGAAGCTGTCCAGCACGATATCGTCCGGTACTTCCAGCACGATGTGATGGCCGGCCTTGCGTATCTGGTTCTTCATGGTCATCACAATTTCGTGACTGGCCTGCTGCAGATTGAACTGGCGCCGCTTGGCACTGGCCTGGTCCACCGCCACTTGCTTGAAGCTGTTCACCAGCTCGGCCGCATTGCGCAGGCTGCGCATAAGCAGCGTGGACGCTTCGCGTGCCGCATCGATGAAATTATGCAGGTCGGAACGGCGCATGGTGCTGCCGTTGTTGAGCGTTTCAATCTCCGCCGTCTTGTCTTCCAGCGTGCTGGCGATCACCAGGCTGTTGCCGATCGGCGTGTTCAGCTCATGCGCGACGCCGGCTACCAGCGAGCCCAGCGCGGCCAGCTTCTCGCGCTCCACCAGTTGCTGCTGCGTGTCGCGTAGCTGGCGGTAGGAATCCGCATTTGCAAACGCCACCGCCACGTAGGAGGCCAGCGTAGTCAGCATGTCGAGATCGATGCGGTGATAGGCATGCGCGCGATAGCTGTGCACCGTAATCACACCGCGCACCTGCCCACTGACCGAGATCGGCACATAAATCAGCGAGCGTGGCTCGGTCGGCAGTGTGCCGTCTTCCAGCGTGCCCATGTTGTCCACGCCGGACACCAGGTCGAGGCTGGAAATGTAGCGCTGGTATTCATGCTCCAGGTCGTTGATAAATACTTCCTGCGCATGGTTGATGCACCACACCGACAACTGATTGGGCTCGCGCATGCTGCGAGTGTAAGGCGTGTAGCGCTTGCCGCGCTCCATCGCAAACGGATACTCGATCAGTTCCTGCTCCGGCCGATAGATGCCGATGCCAAACACACTGGCATCCATCAGCGCATGCACTTGCTGGTACAGCAGCGACATGATGGCCTCGCTATCGAGATTGGCCGTGATGCGCCGCCCGATGTCGGACAGCAGCGCGATATTGCGGTGCGCCGCCTCCACGTTTTCCTTCTCGCGCTGGATGGATTCCTTTTGCAGCACCAGCTCGTGCGTGCGGCTGCCGACTTCCAGCTCCAGCTCCTGCTTCTGCCGCACCAGCAAACGGATGCGGATGCGGAACAGCAGCCAGGCGCCGCCCAGCACCAGTCCCACCATCAGCACGCGGAACCACCAGGTACGCCAGAACGGCGGCGCAATGGTCAGCTCAAGCGAGACCGGCTCGCTGCTCCACAAGCCGTCCTTGTTGGCTGCCTTCACGCGGAACACATAGCGGCCCGGATCGAGATTGGTGTAGGTGGCGAAACGCTTGCCGGCATCGGTGGTGACCCAGTCCGGATCGAAGCCGACCAGCTGGTAGGCGTAGCGGTTGCGCTGCGGATCGGCGTAATGCAGCCCGGCGAATTCAAACGAAAACACCGCGTCGCGATAAGTCAGCGACAGCGTTTTGGCGTGATCGAGCGAGCCCTGCGCCAGCACGTCGGGACGCGCCGCGCTGCCCAGGATGGATTGGTTGAAGATCGAAAAATCCGTAATCAACACTGGCGGCGCATAGGCATTGTTATGCACGTGCGCAGGCTGGAACGCGGTCACGCCTTCCAGGCCACCGAAGTACAGCGTACCGTCCGGCGCGCGGTAGCCGGCGCCGATGAAATACGAGCCGTCGATCAAGCCATCCTTGGAGGTATAGTTCTTGAACGCGCCGGTCTCCGGATTGAACAGGGAAACGCCAGCCGTTGTGCTAATCCACAAGCGTCCTTGCTCGTCGCCAAAGATCGCGCCGATCGGGTCCGGAGAACGTCCGCTGCCTGGCGGATAAAAACGGAAATGCAGCTTGCCATCCTCTCCCATGCGCGCCATGCACAGGCCGGCTGCGGTGCCGATCCAGATGCGCTCCTGCTGGTCCTGATAGAGATAGTGCACGCGGTTGTGGCTCAGGCTATCGCGCTGCGCTGGATTGTGGCGGTAGTGCTCAAACTTTCCACTGGCGCGGTCGAAACGATCTAAACCGTTTTCAGTGCCGGCCCACAGGTTGCCGCGCAAGTCCTCCATCAGCGTGTAGACGCGTCCCGCCAGCCGGTCGGGATCGCTGGTATCGACACGGTAGGTTTGCATGGCAAGCGTCTGCGGATCAATGCGATGCAAGGCCATGCGGGTACCGACCCAGATCACGCCCTCATGGTCGACGAACACGCGCTGCACCGAGCGCGCCTGCGGATCGTCACCCAGCCACATCGGCGTATAGCGTCCGCTGGCCGGATCGCGCCATGACAGGCCGCTGATGGTGCCCACCCACAGCCGGCCGCGCTGGTCAGTTGCCAGCGCCATCACCTGCTCGGCGGGCATGGCGCCTGGTTGCTGCTGCAGGTTGGAGTAGAAATTCACCTGAGCTTGCGCCGGATCCAGCAGCGCCAGCCCAGTGCTGGTCCCCAGCCAGACCTTGCCATCCGGCGCGCCGCTGATCGCCCGCACCTTGCTGCTGCCAATGCCGGGCAGCACGCCGGGCTGCTCGGTGTAACGTTCAAAGCCGCCGCTACTCAGGTCGACGTGATCGACGCCGGCATACCAGTTGCCGACCCACAGTGTGCCGGTACGGTCCTGATACAGCGCGCTGATCTGGTTGTCGCTGATGCCGTGACGGCTCTGGGTATCACGCGGGTAATGGTAGTAGCGGCCGGTGACGGGATCGCGCCGCTTCAGGCCATCCGTGAAAGTGCCGAGCCACAGCGTGCCATCGCGGTCGTGCAACAGCTTGGAGATACGCGCTCCGGCCACTTCCTTCGGCAGCGTAAGCGCAACGCGTTCGGCCGACTGTTGCGTCAAGCGCCAAGCCTGCACGCCGCGCATCGCCCCCGCCCACAATACGCCGTCGGGCCCAATGGAAACCGACAGAATATTGTTCTCCAGCCGGTTCTCGGCCGTGCCGACGTGGTGGAACTCCTTGCTGCCGGACGGTAGCAGCTGCAATCCGTGCAGCGTCCCCATCCACAAATTACCGTGCTGGTCGCGCGCCATCGCACTGATCTGCTCATCGGCGTGGCCCAGCGCCTGCGCTTGGCCGCTGGGGATATCCAGGTGCTGCAAGCCTTCACTGGTCGCCAGCCACAAACCTTGGCGGCCGTCGCCGAGTATGCCCGTTACAGATAATTTGGACAGCACATGCGTAAAAGCCTGCGCCACCGGATCATAGCGATCAAGTCCGCCTTTATTACCGACCCACAGTTGGCCGGCGGCGTCTTCATACAGCGCCTGCGCGTAATTATCTTGCAGGCTGCGGGGATTGGAGGGGTCGTTCTTGAAGTTGGTGACTCGGTAACCGTCATAACGGTTCAGGCCGGCCTGCGTGCCGAGCCACATATAGCCAAGCTGGTCCTGCAGGATGCTGGTGACCGACTCCTGCGTCAGTCCCTGTTCGACACCCAAGTGCTCAAAGCGCAGCGACAGCGGCGCCGCCTGCGCTACCGAAATCAGCAAAAAGAAAAGGAAAGCAGCTCGCATGCAAGCCATTCTAATGCACAAAAGCAAAAAAGCCCCGCCGGATTTAATCCTGACGGGGCCTTCTTGGGAATAACTAGCTTGACGATAACCTACTTTCACACTGGTTGCAGCACTATCATCGGCGTAGAGTCGTTTCACGGTCCTGTT
>NZ_WWCN01000023.1 GCF_009857445.1 Duganella flavida | reverse complement strand
AGTACATCCGCTATTACAATTACGACCGTATTAAGATGAAACTAAAAGGGCTGAGTCCTGTGCAATACAGAACTCAGCCCTTGCATGCCTAGCAAACTAAACCGTCCAACTATTTGGGGTCAGTTCATAGGGCGCTTTTTTAATTAGAACTCTTTTTCAGGAAGAGCTATGTGATTATCAGTGCTGAACTGGTAGTCCTTGAACACGTGTTCCGCGCTCAGCATCTGGTACTCGCCATCCGGCTTCTTGAATGAAGTGTCCTTCAGCTTGTAGGTGTAGTGGCCACAGGTCCAGCAGTTGAAGTTGCGCATGTGGGTGCACAGGCAGGTCTTGTCCATCACCACCACGGTCTTCTCGTTCGGGTGCGCTTCCACTTCGCGGTTGTACGAGTTGATGTAGGCGCAGTTGCCGCTGGCATCCAGCAGGTAGCCGTAGGATTCGCAGCCTGGACGGATGCCGGAGCCGATGGCCGGCGTATTTTTCAGCATGCGCATAGGATAGCCGGTCGGCGAAACACCGTTGACGATGATGTCGTCCTCGGAAGCCTTGAAGTATTCCTGCTTGACCTTCTCCGGCAAGCCGCATTCCTTGGTCACCGTGAAGCGGGTCGCCACCTGCACGCCAGCCGCGCCGGCTTCCAGGAAGCTCACTGCGTCCGAACCGGTGAAGATCCCGCCAGCCGCGATCAGCGGAATGTCGAGGTTTTCAGCCTTGAAGTAAGCCAGCAACTCCTTGGTGATGGTCATCAAGTCGTAGTCTTTCCAGTCCTCGAGGCCGAAGCCGAGGTGGCCGCCGGCCAGCGGACCTTCGACGATGACGTAATCCGGCAGACGGTTCAGCTTGGCGTTCTTGCGCAGGAAGATCTGCAGCGCGCGCACCGACGAGACAATGATGCCCAGCTTGGCTTCACGGAAGCGCGGGTGGTCGGCCATCAGTGCGAACGAGCCGAAGTGCAGGCCAGCGGACAGCGTGATGCCGTCGATGCCCGCATCCAACGCCGCGTTGAGGCGGGTGCGCAGGGTTTCACGCGGGCCGTTCATGGTCAGCTTTTCCATGCAGTTGACGAAGATCAGGCCCTTGCCTTGCTTCGCCTTCATGGTGGCGCCGATGTGCAGGCGCTGCGCCTCAGCCAGGCGCTGCAAGTCGAACTGCACGATCGACTTGTCCATGTTGTTGATGTTGTGCTTGTAGAGCTTGGTCTTATCCTTGACGAAGCTGGTGTCGAACTTGCGGTCCGACACGTCCTCCACCATGGCATCCGAGATGTGGCCGATACCGCCCAGGCGGGCTGCTTCCAGCGCCAGTTCCGAGGTCGAGATATCGACACCCATTCCGCCAATCATGATGGGCACATACTCTTCATTGCCAAATCGCAGGCGAAAATCGTCAACACGTTTCATTGCTATCCTTAGACTACCGAAGTTATTTGCGGTCGCGCGGTAGTACGCATGGTCGGGTGCTCCCGATTCATTCTACTCCATGTGTACTACAGCTTTGTGACGGCGCGGCAGCGTTCGGCTGGCTGCGCGCGCGGGCGGCGGATGGGCTTAGTCGCGGAAGTTGTTGAATTCCAGCGGCAGGTCGGTGGCATCCTTGCGCAGCAGGGCCATGGCGGCTTGCAGGTCGTCGCGTTTGGCGCCGGTGATGCGCACCGATTCGCCCTGGATCGCGGCTTGCACTTTCATCTTGCTGTCCTTGATGATACGGACGATTTTCTTGGCGTCGTCGGATTCGATGCCGTTTTTGACCTTGATTACCTGGCGCACCTTGTCGCCGCCGATTTTCTTGATCTCGCCATCTTCCAGGAAACGCACGTCGACCTTGCGCTTGCCCAGTTTGCCGATCAGCACATCACGCACTTGCTGCAACTGGAAATCGGAGTCGCCGGTCACGGTCAGCTCGCGCTCTTTTTGTTCGACGGCGGCGCCGGTACCCTTGAAGTCGAAGCGCGTGCCGATCTCTTTTTGAGATTGCTCGACAGCATTCTTTACTTCGATCATATCGGCTTCCAAAACTACATCAAACGACGGCATAACTATTTCCTTTATTTTGCTACATGATTGCTGCTTCAAAGACTGCCATTTTAACGGACAACCTGCCGTTCGCAGCCATATCGGCACTGGTTTTTTGCTTGTTTCGCTCTATAATCGATTAAATTTATTGCTTATCTCCCTCATGTCCGCGCCGCTTTCCATTCAAACGCAATTTCCGCTGCAATCCCTCAACACTTTTGGCATCGCCGCGACCGCACGCGCGTATTTGCGCGTCACAAAAAAAGAGCAATTGCTCGGCGTTTATGCTGATGGCGCTTGGGCTACTTTGCCGAAGCTGGTTTTGGGCGGCGGCAGCAATGTGCTGTTGACGCGCGATTTTGACGGCATGGTTTTGCACATCGCACTGGATGGAAAAGAGCTTATCGGCGGCGATGAAACGCACCATTTTGTGCGCGCGGCAGCCGGCGAAAACTGGCATCAGTTTGTGCAGTGGACCATTGCGCAAGGCGTCGGTGGCCTGGAAAATTTATCGCTGATTCCGGGCACGGTGGGCGCGGCGCCGATTCAAAATATCGGCGCGTATGGACTCGAAATTAAAGACGTATTCCATAGCGTGACGGTGTTCGATCCTGCCAGCGGCGAGACACGCGTGATGGATGCGGCGGCGTGCCGCTTCGCTTATCGCGACAGCGTGTTCAAACACGAAGGCAGCGCCCTGATTATCCTTGATGTGACCTTTGCACTGCCCAAACAGTGGACGCCGAACCTGCGCTACGCGGAACTGGCGGCGGAACCGGACCTGACGTCGCCGCGCAAAATCGCCGATGCGGTCATCGCGATTCGCAGCCGCAAGCTGCCCGATCCCGCGGTGATCGGCAACGCTGGCAGCTTCTTTAAAAATCCTGTGGTGCCGGGCGCGCAATGCGCGGCGCTGCTGGAGCGCTTCCCGAACCTGGTGCACCACGCGCAGCCTGACGGCACAGAGAAGCTGGCCGCCGGCTGGCTGATCGATCAATGCGGATGGAAGGGCAAGAACCTTGGCGCGGCCGGCGTGTATCCAAAACAGGCGCTGGTGCTGGTGAATAACGGCGGCGCCACCGGCGCCGATGTGGTGGCGCTGGCCAAGGCGATACAGGCCGACGTCCAGGCCCGCTATGGCGTGCTGCTGGAGCCGGAGCCGGTGTTTATTTAAGGTTTAAGGGCGTGCTGCCTGCACCAGCTCAATCGCGGTGTGGGCGTCCTCCGGATACAGCGAGCTGCCGGTATGGCAGGCGGCGCGCAGCGCAGCGTCGCTGATGCCGGGCAGTGATTCTCCCGTCACCGATAAGCTGATGCGATGCAGCTGGCTGGTGACGATCGAGCGGCGCGAAGCCATATTCAGGATGATGCCAAATTCATCGTGGCCGATACGCGCCACCAGATCGCCGGGACGGCATTCGCGCTCGATGCGGCGCGAGATATCTGCCAGCGCCTCCGGCAGTTTCTCAATACCGTCCAGACGCAGTACCGCCACACCGAGATGCGTGCCGCTTACCTGTGCTGCGGCCAGCTTGGCTTGCAGCTGCTCATAGAAGAAGGAACGGTTGGCGGTGCCGCTAGCCTCGTCCAGCGTCATGCGCTGCTTGAGCACATTCGGGCCTTCTTGCGTGGCACGCTGCATCAGCATCGCCGCCATATTCGCCAGCAGCTGCGCGATCTCCGCTTCGTATTCGTTGAACTGGCGCGGCTCTTTCCACACCAGCTTCATGACGGCGACCGCTTCATCGCCGGCGATTAGCGGCACGATCACCATCGCGCGCAGGCCGACCTTGCGGCACGCTTCGCGGTTGACGCGGTCGTCGGTTTCGCTGTCGGTGCACAGGGCGGCGGTACGGCTGGTCAGCACGCGGCCGGACAGGCTGTTCGCCACCGGCATGCGCAAACCCAGTTGCGGCTCCGCCAGGCCGCTGGCGGAGCGGTAGACGATGGAGTCGTCCTCCAGCAGTTCCACCACGGCGCCGTCGGCGCCGGTGAGTTCCACCGCCTTGGCGGAAGAAGCGTCCATGACGGCGCTCAGGTCATTGCCCAAGCCGACCAGGTGGACTTGGGCTTCGATGATGGCGAGTAGCTTTTGATGTGGGATCATAGTCGTAAAAAAAGCAGGCCAAGGCCTGCTTTCAAGGTTAGCCGAAGTGGCAAACGTAATCCAGGGTTTCAACGGTTTCAATATCGAACTTGCTGTTGCCAGGCACATTGAATTCGGTGCCGGCGCCGTAAGTCTGCCATTCGCTGGCGCCGTCCAGGCGCACCTTGCACACGCCGCTGACGACTTCCATGATTTCCGGCGCGCCGGTGTTGAAGGTCAGGCTGGAAGGGAAGATGACGCCGACGGTTTTCTTGGTGCCATCCGCCAGGATGACACTGTGCGACACGCACTTGCCGTCAAAGTAGATATTGGATTTCTTGACGACGCTGACTTGATCGATTTGAGCACTCATGCTGCAGGTTTTCCTTAGTTCGATGGTGTGAGACCGGGCAGGTCTTCCGCGCTGACCACGCGGTTGCGGCCCGCGTGCTTGGCGGCGTATAGCGCCCGGTCGGCTTGCTGGATCAGCTCATCGACGCTGCTCGCAGGCGACGGCACGATGCTGGCCACGCCGACCGACATGGTCAGGCATGACAGCTCGGTGCTGGCCTGCGGATTTTCAATCGCGAGCTGCTCCAAATGGCGGCGGCATGACTCGGCCACGATCAGCGCCCCAGTCAATTGAGTCTCCGGCAGGATAATCGCGAATTCCTCGCCGCCGTAGCGCGCAGCCAGGTCGGCAGGGCGCTTCAGGTGTTCGGTTAATACTGCGGCGACCTTCTTCAGGCACAAATCGCCCGCGAGGTGGCCGAAGCTGTCGTTATACAGTTTGAAGAAGTCGACGTCGCACAGCAGCAGCGTCAAAGGCTTTTTGTCACGCTGGCCGCGCTGCCATTCGAGGCGCATGGTGTCGTCGAAGCGGCGGCGGTTGGCGATGCCGGTCAGGCCGTCCAATGCCGCCAGTTTTTGCAGTTCGATATTGGCGTCGGCCAGCTGCTTCTGGCTCTCGCGCAGGAAGCGGAAAGCCTGGTCGCGCTGCAGGCGGCTGATGTGCGCACTGGAGTGATAACGCACGCGCGCCAGCAGTTCCAGCTTGTCCGGCAGCTTGACCATGTAGTCGTTGGCGCCGGTGGCGAAGCTGTGGGCCTTGAGTTTCGGGTCTTCCTTGGCCGACAGCACGATCACCGGCACGTGGCGCAGGCCTTCCTCTTCGCGGTACTGGGTGATCTGGCCGAAGCCGTCGATGGTCGGCATCACCAGGTCCTGCAGGATCACGGTCGGCTGCAGCTGCCGTGCGGTCTCCAGCGACTTGGTGGAATCGGTCACGTAATGGAATTCGATATCCGGCTGGTCGCTCAGCATGCGGCGCACGGCTTCGACGATGATCAATTGGTCATCGACCAGCAGCACGCGCACTTTGAACGTGGTGAGGACTGGTTCTTGGTCTGCTGCGGTTACTAATGCTTCGGACATCAGGACTCTCTTAAATTGTTAGCTACGCCCGCCCAGGGTGGTACGCAGGAACGGGCCTATCTTCGCCAGCGGTAAAATCATCTGCGCGGCGTCCAGTTCCGCCGCCGCGCGCGGCATGCCGTACACCGCGCTGCTGGCCTGGTCCTGCGCGATGGTGGTCTGGCCGGCGCGGCGCATGGACAGCAAGCCTTCGGCGCCGTCGCGACCCATGCCGGTCAATAGTACACCAACCGTCTCGCCTTTCCAGTGCTGGGACACGCAGCGAAAGAATACATCGACCGACGGACGGTAGGCATAATCCTTGGGATTGGCATCGTAACGCAAGCGATGGTTTTGATCCAGCGTCAGGTGATCATTGCTCTTGGCGATAAGGACGGTGCCGGCCACCAGTTCGTCGCCTTCCTCGATGGCGCGCACCGGCATTTCCAGCTGCTCGCCCAGCCAGCGCGCGAAATTGTCGGCAAAGTGCTGGTCGATGTGCTGCACCACCACGATGGCGCAGCCGCGCGGCGCCTTCCAGCCGGCCAGCATCTTGGACACCGCCACCGGGCCGCCGGTGGAGGCGCCTATGGCCAGCAAGGAGGTGACTTTTTCGGCGTCCTGCGCGTCGGCGGCATGGCTGCCATTGACGCCGGCCGCAGTGCGCGGCAGCATGGCCTGGTTGCCACCGCTGTGGCGTATCAGCTTGTCCATGGTGCGGATCTTGGCCAGCAGCTCGGCGTCGCCGCCAGGCTGGCCTTGCAGCACCGGTGTCGCCGTCACGTCCAGCGCACCTGCACCGAGGGCGCGGAATACCTGGTTGACGTTGTCCTGCGGCCGGCCGGTGACCACCAAAATGGCGCACGGGCTTTGCTCCATGATCTGGCGCGTGGCTTCCACGCCGTCCAGCTCCGGCATGTTGAGGTCCATCAGGACCAGGTCCGGACGGTTTTCCGCGCACATGCGCACCGCCTCGGCGCCGGTGCGGGCGATCCACAGCACTTGGTGTTCGGCGGTACTGGCAACCACGCGCCGCAGCGCTTCTGCCGCCATGGCGACATCGTTGGCGATGGCGATCTTCATCTGGTGGCGTCCCCAATCAGGTCGCTGACGGCGTCGAGCAGCGTTTCGTCATGGAAGCTGCCCTTGGTCAGGTAGTAGTCGGCGCCTGCCGATAAGCCGCGTGCGCGGTCCTCCGGCCGGTCTTTGTAAGAGACTATCATGACTGGCAGCTTGTGAAGATGTATATCTTTTTTAATCAAGGTGACCAATTCGATACCGTCCATGCGCGGCATGTCGACGTCGGTGATGACCAGGTCATAGTCGCCGCTGCGCACCACGTTCCAGCCGTCGATGCCATCGATGGCGATATCGACCAGGAAGCCGCGCCCAAGCAGCAGCTTGCGCTCCATCTCGCGCACGGTGAGCGAATCGTCGACCACCAGGATACGCTTGGTCTTGCGCCGTTCGGCGGCATCGGACTTGGCCAGTTGATGCAGGCCGCCTTCGTGCAGCAGCTTGTCGATCGATAGCAGCAGGTCCGGCACGTCGAGGATCAGTACCGGTTCGCCGTTGTCGAGCAGGGCGGCCGAGGAGATGTCGCGCATCTTGCCGAAGATAGGATCGATGGCTTGCACCGCCAGGCTTTGCTCGCCGCGGATGGCGTCCACCACCAGCGCGTAGCGGCGCGTGCCGGAACCGACCACCACCACCGACAGTTCGCTGCCGCTGGCATCGGTGTCGCCCAACTCCAGCACCTGCGAGGCCGAGACCAGGCCCAGATGCTCGCCGCCGAAGTCGAAGAATTGTTTGCTCTCCAGCGTGTGGATGGCCGTTTGCGGCACCTTGAGCACGCGCTCCACCTGCACGATAGGCACGGCGTAGGCTTCACCTTTGACGTCCACCACCAGCGCGCGCACGATCGATTGCGTCAGCGGCAGCGTGATGTAGGTGTGGAAGCCGACGCCCAGTTCGGACTCGATGCGCACGGTGCCGTTTTGCGAACGGATGGTTTCATGCACGATGTCCAGACCCACGCCACGGCCGGAAATTTCGGTGATGTTTTCTTTCAGGCTGAAGGCGGGCAGGAACAGGAATTCCATCAGCTCCGCTGGCGACATGGAGGCCGCCATCTGCGCCGGCGCCATTTTGCGGTCGATCACGCGGGCGCGGATTTTTTCCAGGTCCACGCCTTTGCCGTCGTCGCGGATTTCGATACTCAGCATGCCGGCGCGGTGCTTGGCTTCGAGCACGATGGTGCCGGTGCCCGGTTTGCCGGCGGCGATGCGGTCGGCGGCGCCGTTCATGCCGTGGTCGATGGCGTTGCGCAGCATGTGGTTGAGCGGACTCTCGATCTTGGCCAGGATGTCGCGGTCGACCAGCGTGTCTTCGCCAATGATTTGCAGCTGCACGTCTTTACCCAGGCTGCGCGACAGGTCACGTACCATGCGCGGGAAGTGCTGCACACCGTCGCGGAAGGGGCGCATGCGCATGGTCAGCACTTCGTCCACCATGCTTTGCGAAACGCCCAGCAGGCGGCGCTCGTAGGCTTCGATGTCGGCGATGTGTTCGAGCACGAACTGCTTGAGCGGATGGGTCTTTTGCAGGGCGAGCAGGGATTTTTCTTTCAGCCCGGCGTCGTCGCTGTTGGAGATGGCTTCGTGCAGTTGTTCGATCAGCGAGAACAGGCTGCTCTGGTTGCGCTTGAAGCGCTGCAGGTTTTGTACGAAGGGATGCATCTGGTGCGCGTTGATGCGCGATTCGCTGGCCAGCGACAGCAGCTTGTCGAAGTTTTGCGCATTCTTCATCGTCGCGTGCGCGGGCTGGCGCGCGGCTGGGGCTTCGTCGGCGGCCGTTGCAGGCGTTGCCTCCTCCGCAACGGCTGGGGCGGGCGAGGGCGCAGCAGGCGGAGTGAAATCCACCGGTTCCGGTAAGAAGGCGATGGTGGCGATCGAGTTGAGCGTGGATTTAATCTGATCGCTATTCGCGGCCAGCCAGGCATCTACGCCGCTGTCCTGCAGGCGTGACGCTTGCAGGATCAAGTCCACACCGGCCAGCAGCACGTCGACGCGATTCGGCGTCAGCGCCAGCTTGCCCAGCTGCGCGGCGATGAAGGCGTCTTCCATGCCGTGCGCTAGCTGCACCACCACTTCCAGCCCGACGATGGCGGCCGCGCCTTTGATCGAGTGGGCCGCGCGCATCATCGATTCGACTGCGCTGGCGTCGTCTTTCAAGCGCTCCATGGCCAGCAGGCCGTCGGTCAGGATTTGCGTCTGGCTGTCGGCCTCCATGCGGAACAGGTCCAGCATGGAGAACTGGCTCAGGTCTCCGTTGTTATCGACGCTCATCGTAAGGTTCTCGCGAGTTGGTAGCCGATCAGCGCTTCATCCAGCACGCCGATGCGCATGTCGTCATGCGATATCACGCCGGAGAGGAAGCGGGACAAGCCCTTGTTGATGGTGGCGGCCGGCGCCTGAACGCTGCTGGTTGCATAGCGCAGGATGCCGTGCAGGTCGGCCACCGGCAGTGCGTAGGACTGGTCTTCCCAGCGGGTTAGCAGCAGGCGCGCAAAGGTATGGCGGTTGGTGGCGGCTTCGCCTTCGTTTTCATCGATGCCCAGCAGGTTGGCCAGCGACATGCATGGGTATAGCGTGCCGCCGACGTTGACGATGCCGCCCAAGCCGCGCGAGGCGCGGTGCGGCAGGCGGTGCGGCTTGGCGATTGGCGCCACTGCGACGAACATGCGGGTCGGCAGCGACAGCCATTCGCGGCCGATGCGGAACACCAGGCAGGAGTTGTCCTGCTGCTGGCTGTTGCTGGCGGCCTGGCGGAAGTGCGCGGCCCAGTCTTTTTTGTAGTCGTCGCCGACCACGCGCTGCAAATTGCGCTGCGCGGCGGCGGCGTAGACTTCGCAGTTGCGGCAGTGGACGTGCTGTTCCAGCTTGTCGCAGCTTTGGTCGCCGTTCACGCCGATCTGGTTCCAGCAGGCTTCGATGATGGTTGTGCTCATGGGTTAGCGTCTCAGGAGGCTTGCTGGCGTTTGTAGATGCGGGCGGCGCGCGCTTTGAGGGCGGCGGCGCCGGCGTCGTCGTTATTGGCTTCGGCCAGCAGGGCCAGGTGGCACAGGGCTTCGTAGTGGTCGGGCTGCAGGTAGATGCAGCGCTTCCAGTAGTCGGAGGCCATTTGCGGTTTGTTGGTTAATTCGTTCAGCAGGCCGAGGATGAAATAGGCTTCGGCCGATTCGGGATGCTGGGCCAGATGGTCGCGGCATTTGTTCTCAGAGGCCTTGATGTCGCCAAGGTCGGCCAGACGGCGTGCTTCGGCCAGCAGGTCGACGGCGGCGGGCGGCGCGGCAGGAGCTGCTGCCTTGGCCGGCGCGGTGACGCGTGCGCGTGGCGCGGGAACCGGCAGGGCAGGTGACAAGACAGGCGGCATTGAAGGCGGCGAAGCGATGCTGCGCGCAGCGCGCGGCGGCAGGGCCTTGCTTGGCGCGTGGGCCGGCTTGCGCGCCGGTGCTGCGGCTTCCTTGTGCAAGCCGAACGCTTGGTTGTATTGCAGCGGTGAGAAACCATGTTGGCAGAACGACGGCACTTCGGCATAGCCGGCAAACAGCTGGCCGTCGTCCATCAGCAGCGCTTCCAGTTTGGCGATGGCGGCCTTGGTGGTCGGCTTGTCGAAGTAGATCAGCAGGTTGCGGCAAAAGACCACGTCGTAATAGCCGCTGCGCGTGCTCAGGTCGAACTCCAGCAGGTTGCCTTGTTTGAAGCGCACCTGCTTGCGTATGGTGTCGTTGATGCGGTAGTCGCCGTCGCCGGCGTTGGTGAAATGTACATCGCGGAAGGTCAGGTCCTGCGCGCGGAAGGCGTTGCGGCCGTAGATGCCGCTCTTGGCACGCGCCACGCAGGTCGGGCTGATGTCGAAGGCGTCGACCATGAAGTTATCGGGCGGGATGCCGGCATCCGTCAACACCATCGCCATGGTGTACGGTTCCTCGCCGCCCGCGCAGGGAATCGAGAGGATGCGCACCAGCCGCTCTTTGTTGACGGCCAGGCGCGTGCGTACAAAATCCGTCATCGCCACAAAAGCTTGCGGGTCGCGGTAGAACCATGATTCCGGCACCACCACCAGTTCCACCAGCGCGGTCAGCTCTTCTGGCGTGATTTGCTGCAGGTAGGTGTCGTGGTCGGTGGCAGAAGTTTGCTCCATGCGGTTTTTGATCGCGCGTTCCACCACCGACTTGGAGAGATTCAGTCCGGTGGCGGCGCGCAGCATGGATTGGGCCGGCGTCATAATGCGCTATCCACCGTCTGGAACAGCAGCGCGCGCAAATCGGCCGGCAGCAGCTGCGACAGCTCCACCACCTGCAGCATGCCGTTGGCGTCGCTGGCCACCTGGCCGAGGAAGGGCGCGGCCAGCACGCCGCTCGCGGTCAGCTGCTCGTCGTGCACCTCCTGTACGCCCAGCACGCGCTCGGCGCGCAGGCCAAGCTGGTGGTGCGCTCCTTCCGGCGTGACGTAGTCGGTGATGATGATGCGGGTGTCGAAATGGTCCTCGCCGCTGGGCAGGCCGCTGGCGCGGCACAAGTCGATCACCGGCACCGAGGCGCCGTGCAGGTCCATCAGGCCGGCCACGCTGTCCGGCGCCCGCGGCAACTGCTTGAGCTCCACCAGCGGCAGCACGCGCACCACATCGCGCAGGCGTAAGCCGTAACGATCGGCACCGATGTGGAAGACGAGGAGTTTCATGGGGCGCTCCGTCAGACCGCTACGGCGAAGTTGGCGACGCTGGTTTGCAGGTCGCCAGCCGCGTACTGCAGCTGGTGCACTGCCTCGCTGGTGGCTTTCAGCGATTCCACCGTTTGCTGGGTGGCGTCGTTCAGCTGCATCATGGTGGCGGTGATCTGCTCCGCGCCGACAGCCTGCGACTGCATCCCTTGCAGCACCACGTCGAACTGCGGCGCCAGTTTCTGCACCTGGTCCATCACGCCGGACAGCTGGTCCGTCACCTGGCGCACTTCGCCCACGCTACGGCGGATCTCTTCCGAGAATTTGTCCATGCCCATCACGCTGGCCGAGACGGCGGACTGCATCTCTTTCAGCATCTGCTCAATGTCCCAGGTGGAGACCGAGGTCTGGTCGGCCAGGCGGCGGATTTCGGTGGCGACCACCGAGAAGCCGCGGCCCGCTTCGCCGGCTTTCTCGGCTTCGATGGCGGCGTTCAGCGACAGGATGTTGGTCTGGTCGGCCACCTTGGTGATGGTAATCAGCACGCTGTTGATGTTGGAGGCCTTCTCCGACAGCGCCGCCAGTTTGGCGTTGATCGAGTCGGTGGCGGACACCATGTGCTGCATGGTGCCGTCCATGCGTTTCAGGTTGTTCTGCGCGTCGGCGGTGGCGTTGGTGGTGTAGTCGGCCACCGAGGTGGCTTCTTCCATGGTCTTCAGCAGCTGCGAGGTGTTGGCCGAAATTTCCTTGGTGGTGCTGAGGATCTCGATGCTGGTCTGCGCCTGCTCGATGCCGGTGGCTTCCTGCTGCTTTGCCGAGGCGGCGATTTCGGTGGCCGAGGTGGTGACCTGGATGCCGGCCTTCTGCACGTTATTCAGCAGTGCGCGCAGATTGTCGAACATGCGGTCCAGTCCATCGGCCAACTGGCCGATGGCGTCGGCACCGGTCACCTCGATCTTGCCGGTCAAGTCGCCTGATGCGGCGCGCGATACAACGCCCAGCAGCGAATCGACTTTGGACTTGAGCAGGTTGGTGGCCGCCAGTTCGTTGGCCTGGCTGTCCTGGATCGACTGCGCCATGCGGTTGAATTCCGTGGTCACGTCGCCCAGTTCATCGGCCGCCAGCACTTGCGCGCGCGCCGACTGGTCGCCGGCGGCGATCTTGTGCACGGCCTGCGTCAGGTTGTTCAATGGCGCCAGCAGCGCGCGCACCAGCAGCCATGCGATGACCAGCGATAGCACCACGCACACCACGCCGCCGCCGATCAGCACCGCACGCATATTGCCTTGCAGTTGTTCAGAGGCCTGATTGCGCAGCACCAGCAGCCGGCGTTCTTCACTGGCCGCATCGGCCAGCAGCTTGTAGATTTCGTTGACGCCCGAGGCATTCTTTGCCAGCGGGCCGGTACGGCCCATGGCATCGGCGGCGCCCGGCTTGTCGCCCATTTCCTCGCGCAGCTTGAGCTGCGATTCAATCACCTGGCCGCTCCAGACATTGGTCATCTGCTCCAGCTTCTTGAAGCGTTCCACCTGCACCGGATTATCGGCTGTGAGCTGTTGCAGCTGGCTGATGGAGCCCGGCAGATCAGAGATCTCCTTGCGCGTGCGCGTCAAGCGCTCCGGCGCGCCGGTCAGGTAGTAGCCGCGCGCTTCCACCTGTACTTGCAGCATATCGTTGCGCAGCTGGTCGATGGCTTGGATGACTTCCATCGTGTGACGGTCCCACGCATTGGCGTCCTGCAGGCTGTTGAAGCGGTTGTAAGCGATGGATAGCAACACCAGGATGATGGCGAGGATGGCGCTAAAACTGAGGTATAGCTTCTTCTTGATGCTCAAGTCTTTAAACATTTTTTCTCCAGGACTGGCGGGTACCAGCGTGCAGCTGGCATTCTCCCACACCGGCCGTTTTTAGGGTATTCAGGTCGCCACGGCGAAAGTGGCGACGCTGCTTTGCAATCCGCCCGCTGCATACTGCAACTGGTGGACCGCCTCGCTGGTCGATTTAAGCGATTCCACGGTTTGCTGGGTGGCGTCATTCAACTGCATCATGGTTTCGTTGATCTGCGATGCGCCGATGGCCTGCGACTGCATGCCCTGCAACACTTGATCAAATTGTGGCGCCAGTTTTTGTACCTGGTCCATCACGCCGGAGAGTTGGTTGGTCACCTGGCGCACTTCGCCGACGCTGCGGCGGATCTCTTCCGAGAATTTGTCCATGCCCATCACGCTGGCCGAGACGGCGGACTGCATTTCCTTGAGCATCTGCTCAATATCCCAGGTGGAGACGGAGGTTTGGTCTGCCAGCCTGCGGATTTCTGTGGCGACGACGGAGAAGCCGCGTCCCGCCTCGCCAGCCTTTTCGGCCTCGATGGCGGCATTCAGCGACAAGATGTTGGTCTGGTCGGCCACTTTGGTGATTGTAATCAGAACGCTGTTGATGTTGCTAGCTTTTTCCGACAATGCCGCCAGCTTGGCGTTAATCGAGTCGGTGGCGGTGACCATGTTCTGCATGGTGCCGTCCATGCGTTTCAGGTTGCCCTGTGCTTCGGAAGTGGCGTGGGTGGTGTAGTCGGCCACCGAGGTGGCTTCCTCCATGGTTTTCACCAGGTGCGAGATGTTGGCCGAGATTTCCTTGGTGGTGCTGAGGATTTCAACGCTGGTTTGCGCCTGTTCGACACCGGTGGCTTCCTGCTGCTTGGCCGAGGCGGCGATTTCGGTGGCTGAGGTGGTGACCTGGATACCGGCCTTCTGCACGTTATTGAGCAGCGCGCGCAGGTTGTCGAACATGCGTTCCAGTCCTTCGGCCAGTTGGCCGATGGCGTCGTCGCCGCGCACGTGGATTTTTCCGGTCAGGTCGCCGGCGGCTGCTTTCGAGACCACGCCCAGCAAGGAGTCGACCTTGGCGCGCAACTGGTTGGAGGCCGCCAGTTCTTTTTCCAGGCTGTCCTGGATCGACTGCGCCATCTGGTTGAAGGCTGTCGATACCTGGCCCAGTTCATCATTGGAGCTTACTTCCACGCGCGCGCTTTGGTCGCCGCGGGCGATGCGCTCCACCACAGCATTCAGGCGTACCAGCGGTGCGGCCAGCGCCTGCGACAGCAGCAAGCCGATGGCGATGGCCAGCACGGTGCAGATGCCGCCGCCGACTACCAGCAGCAGTGTCATGGAATCAGCCAGCCCGTTGGTGGTCTTGCTGCGTTCCGCCAGCAGTTGTTCTTCCTCGTCGGTGATTTCCTTTAGCATGCGGCGCGCTTCCAACACCGTGCGCGTGCCGGAGATCACGTCGGCTGGATTGACCGATTGCGCGCTGACGCGGCGCTTTTCCAGCTGCGGCTTGACCACGGTGGCGAGCCAGTTGTTGATGAAGGGCGTGAAGCGTTTCAGCCGCTCCTGCTGGTGGGCGTTGTCAGAGGTGAGCTGGGTGATTTTGGCCAGGTGCTGGTGCAGGATGTCTTCTTCGATGCCGATTTGCGGTGTGATGCTTTCGTCGCCGGTGATCAGGAAGCCGCGCACCGAACTTTGTATCTGCACCATCGCGGTATCGATCTCGCCCGCTTCGATCAGCACTTCCAGTGTGTGCCGGTCCCACCCGCTGGCGATGGAGAGTTTGCCGAAGTTGGTATAGGCCAGCACCAGCAGCACCACGATGATGACGACGATGGCGCCGAAACCGCTGGCGAGTTTTTTCTTGATACTGAGGTTTGCTAGCATGTTGGCTCCACTCCCGATCAGACAGTGAAGCCAATGTATCAAAAAAATGGCCGCTCAGCGAGCGGCCATTCTTGGATGCTGCGAGTGTGGCTTATTGACCGCGCTTCAGGCGTGCGTTGGCAGCGATGCGCATGCGCAGCGCATTCAGTTTAATGAAGCCACCGGCATCGGCTTGATTGTAAGCGCCGCCGTCTTCGTCGAAGGTGGCGATGTTCATATCAAACAGCGAGTCGGTCTTCGAATCGCGCGACACGACGATGACGTTACCCTTGTACAGCTTGATGCGCACCCAGCCGTTCACGGTGGCTTGGGTGTGGTCGATCAGGGTTTGCAGCGCGACGCGCTCCGGCGCCCACCAGTAGCCGTTGTAGATCAGCGATGCGTAGCGCGGCATCAGGTCGTCCTTCAAGTGCGCTACTTCTCGGTCCAGCGTGATCGATTCGATGGCGCGGTGGCCTTTCAGCATGATGGTGCCGCCAGGGGTTTCGTAGCAGCCGCGCGACTTCATGCCGACGTAGCGATTCTCGACGAGGTCAAGCCGGCCGATGCCATGCTTGCCGCCCAGGCGATTCAGTTCGGTCAGCACGGTGGCTGGCGACATGCGCACGCCGTTGATGGCGACGATGTCGCCTTTTTCGTATTCCAGGTCGATGTACTCGGCTTGATCCGGCGCGGCCTCAGGGCTCACGCTCCAGCGCCACATCGATTCTTCGGCTTCGGCGCTTGGGTTTTCCAGGTGGCGGCCTTCGAACGAGATGTGCAGCAGGTTGGCGTCCATCGAGTACGGCGCGCCGCCGTTCTTGTGTTTCATGTCGATAGCGATGCCTGCGTCTTCTGCGTACTTCAGCAGTTTTTCGCGCGACAGCAGGTCCCATTCACGCCATGGCGCGATCACTTTGACGCCTGGTTTCAGCGCGTAGGCGCCCAGTTCGAAACGCACTTGGTCGTTGCCCTTGCCGGTGGCGCCGTGCGAGATGGCGTCGGCGCCGGTCTCGTTGGCGATCTCGATCAGGCGCTTGGCGATCAGCGGACGCGCGATCGAGGTACCCAGCAGGTATTCGCCTTCGTACACGGTGTTGGCGCGGAACATAGGGAACACGAAGTCGCGCACGAATTCTTCACGCACGTCGTCGATGTAGATGTTCTCAGGCTTAATGCCGAACTTCAGCGCCTTGGCGCGTGCCGGTTCCAGTTCTTCGCCCTGGCCCAGGTCAGCGGTGAAGGTGACGATTTCGCATTGGTAGTTATCCTGCAGCCATTTCAGGATGACGGAGGTATCGAGGCCGCCCGAGTAGGCGAGGACTACTTTTTTAATGTCGCTCATGCTAGTTCCAATGTGTGTGTTGAATTAGTTCTTGTCGATGCGGCCGAGGAGCAGGTACTCGATCAGCGCTTTCTGGATGTGCAGGCGGTTCTCCGCTTCATCCCAGACCACCGATTGCGGGCCGTCGATGACGTCTGCCGATACTTCTTCGCCGCGGTGGGCCGGCAGGCAGTGCATGAACAGCGCGTCCGGTGCGGCGCGCGACATCTTGGCGCTGTCGACGATCCAGCCGTCGAAGGCTTTCAGGCGGGCGGCGTTTTCTTCTTCGTAGCCCATGCTGGTCCAGACGTCGGTGTTGACCAGGTGCGCGCCTTCGCAGGCGTCGGACGGATTGGCGAACAGCGTGAAGCGGTCGGTGGAGACCAGCGACATGTCCATCTCGTAGCCGTGCGGCGTCGAGACGTTGACGTGGAAGCCGAAGACTTCGGCCGCTTGCAGCCACGAATACAGCATGTTGTTGGCGTCACCGACCCACGCTACGGTTTTGCCGGTGATCGAGCCACGGTGCTCGATGTAGGTGAAGATGTCGGCAAACACCTGGCACGGGTGATGTTCGTTGGTCAGGCCATTAATCACCGGCACGCGCGAATTGGCGGCGAAACGCTCGATGATGTCCTGGCCATAGGTACGCACCATGATGATGTCGCACATGCGCGACATGACCTGGCCGGCGTCTTCCACCGGTTCGCCGCGGCCCAGTTGCGAGTCGCGCGTGTTCAGGTAGATGGCGGCGCCGCCCAGCTGGTGCATGCCGGCCTCGAACGAGAGGCGGGTGCGGGTGGAGTTTTTATCGAACACCATGACCAGCGTACGGTCGATCATCGGGTGATAAATCTCGTAGTTCTTGAACTTGCGCTTGATGAGGTGCGCGCGCTCGATAACGTACTCGTACTCTTCCAGCGTGAGGTCGGAAAACTGCAGGTAATGCTTGATCGGTTTTTGGATAGGCATAATGACAACTGACAGATGGCTACGGCTTAACCGAACAATTATAAAGGCAATTCGGCGGATAGGGCTAATCGCCGCAGATTATGCTGTCTATACAAATGATTTAATTGTAGATTTGCGTGGCGGCCGGCTGTTGGTGCTCGGGCGCGGTGAGGGGCAGGTCCAGCGTGAAGATGGTGCCATCGCGCGCGCTGTGCACGGAAATCAGGCCGCCCATAAGCGAAGTGACAATGTTGTAGCTGATCGACAGTCCAAGCCCGCTGCCGCCCTGTCCCAGCTTGGTGGTGAAGAAGGGATCGAAGATGCGCGACATGTGTTCCGGTGCGATGCCTTTGCCGTTGTCGCGGAAGGTCACCAGCACCCGGCCGTCCACCGGGCCCTGCGCGCGCAGCCACATGCTGCCGCTGCCGGCCTGCGTGAAGGCGTGCAGCAGGGCGTTGTTAATGAAGTTGGCGATCACCTGGCCGTACGGACCTGGATAGCTGTCCAGCATAATCGTGTCTGCCACCTCGATCTCGATACGGTGACTGGAGGCGCGGATGCGGTTCATCATGGTGGCGATGACTTCCTGCGATACCTGCGCCAGATTGAACTGGCGCCGCTGTTCGGTGGTGCGGTCGACCGCCACTTGCTTGAAGCTGTTCACCAGGTTGGCGGCGCTGTTCAAGCCGCGCATCACCAGTTCATGTGCGGTGCGCGCGTCTTCAAAATAAGTCGCCAGCGACGAGCGTTTCAAACCGGCGCCGTTCATCTGCGCTTCCAGCTCCTCGGTTTTTTGCACCAGCGTGCTGGCGATCAGCAGGCTGTTGCCGATCGGCGTATTCAGTTCGTGCGCCACGCCGGCCATCAGCGCGCCCAGCGCCGCCAGTTTCTCCTGCGAGACCAGCTGCGTTTGCGCATCCTTCAGCTGGCGATAGGCTTCGGCGTTATCAAGCGCGATGGCGCCGTAAGCGCACAGGGTGCGGAAGATCAGGCGCTCGCGCGGGCCGTAGGCGTTGGACAGCGTGCACTGCACCGTCATCACGCCCAGCGTGCGTTCGCCCACCAGCAGCGGCACATACAGCGCGCTGGCCATCAGCTGGGTGCCGGGAGCGAGGAAGATGTCGTCCGGGCCGGCGTCGGCAACGTAGATCTCGGCCCGCTCGCGCAGGCTGCGGGCGGCGTTGGCGTGCGGGTTGTCGATGGCGATGGTGTTGCTGGCCAGCGGCTGGCCGTTCTCGATGCCGAACACGCGGCTGATGCTGTCGTGGCCCGGATCGCACATATAGACCGCCAGTGAATTGGCTGGCAATAGCGCCTGCACGTGGCGGTCCAGCGCCTGGAACACGGCCTTGGCGTCGAGGTGGGTGGTAATCTCCTGGCCGATGGCGGACAGGCGCTCCAGCGTGGAGGTAGTCTGCTGCAGCAGCTGCACGCGGCGCGCTTCGGCAGCCGCCAGTTCGCGGTGGTGCAGGCCTTCGGCGCGCGCGTGCTCGGTCTGGTGCTGCACCTGCATGGCGATGGCGCGGTTGGTGGCGTCCTGGCTGTGAGTTTTCTCGCGCGCGGCGGCAGCCAGTTGTGCCGATGCGTAGGCGCGCTGGTAGTCGCCGATCTGCGCATACTCGCGCGCCAGCGCATCGTGCAGGTCGCCGGGCAGGGTGTAGCCGCTGATGTGGCCCGCCACCGCCAAGGCCTGGTGCAGGAAGTGCAGGGTGGCGTTGGGCTCCGTCATGCCGGCCGGCGTGGGCAACTGGTGGCGCAGGTGGATCAGCGACTTTACGCGCAGCGCGGCCACGTGGTTGTAGCGGTTGGCCTGCTCCTGCGCCAGTAGCGCCGCCTGTTCGGCCATCGTCATCGCTTCCTGCGGACGGTCGAGGAAGCACAGTGCGTGCGCCTGGCCGCGCCGCGCGATGCTTTGGAAGTCGGCGTGCTGCAAGGCTTCGCCGCGCACCTGCAGCTTGCGGAAGGCGTCCAGCGCGGCGGTGTAGTCGGCCTTGTCGAGCGACAGGTCGCCCAGGTAATGCAGGGCGGTGGCGTAGCTGCGCGCGCTGGACATGGGCGTCAGGATCTCGAGCGCTTCCTGCAGCAGTTCCTCGGTGGCGTCGAGCCGGCCGAGGCGGCGCATGGTATCAGCGGTGTGCATCAAACAGGCGCCGATGCTGCGCGGCCAGCCGGTGGGACGCGCCAGGTCGAGCGCACTCTCCATCCACTCCAGCGCTGCATGGTGGTCGTTGAGGATGGTGAAATCGAGGCCGATGTTGATGGCGGCGGTGATGGCCATGCGCAGCTGGCCGGTTTCCAGCGCCGCTTCGTAGCAGCGCAGGTAGTGCGCGGCAGCGGCGCCAAAGTCGCTGGCCTGGCTGGCGGCCAGGCCGTAGTAGTCGTAGATCCAGCTGGCGACGGCGGGCAGTTTGGCGTCGTCCTGTGTGAAGCGCTGGCCCCAGCGCTGCTGCGCGCTGGGCAGGTCGTGCAGCACATGCCAGCGGGCGTTGACGGCATCGGCGATGGCGCAGCGCTGGACGTCGCCGGCGATGCGCGCGGCGGCGGCCATCTGTTCCAGTTCGGTGACGGCGCGCGCGTGGTCGCCGTGGTCGATGGCGATCCAGGCGCGCAGCCAGTGAGCGTCGGCGCGGCCGAGCGGATGGTCGAGGGAGGCGAAGCGTTCGCCGACATCGGCGGCTAGCTGGTCGGCGTCTTCCAGCTGGCCGGACAGCCATGCGGCTTCGGCGCGGATCAGCAGGAAGCGGCTGGCGATGGTTTGCGTGTCCGCGGCCGGCAGGCTGGCCTGGTCCAGCAAGGACAGGCCTTCGGTGGCCAGGGCCAGCGCCCGCGCCGTGTCGCGCTGGCGCAGGTGCCAGGCTAGCGGCAGCAGCACTGGCAGGCGCGCAGGGCCGCGCAGGGGGGGCAGGGATGCCTCCCAGTCGGCCAACGCGTCGTCGAGCGCAAACATGTCCATCACGGGTCCTTGGGCTAATTGCCTCAAGGCATTATAGACACAAACTCTTGTTTTTAATACAGGGTCTGTGAAGATTCATGCAAGAGCTGGCCGTACAGCGTATGCCGCATTCTGGCGATCTTACCTTCCTCCACGGCGGCCAGCACGGCACACTGGGGCTCGATCAGGTGGCGGCAGTTGTAGAACTTGCAATGCCCGAGGTAGGGCGCAAATTCAACGAAGGCGCGTTCCAGCATGCCCTCGCTCAGGTGGTAGAGGCCGAACTCCTGGAAGCCCGGCGAATCGATGATGGCCGAATCGGGCCCCAGCTCCGGCAGCGTGTACAGCCGGGTGAAGGTGGTGGTGTGCTTGCCGGTGTCCAGCGCGGCCGAGATCTCGCGCACGGCGATGTCGGCTTCCGGGATCAGCAGGTTGATCAACGAGGACTTGCCCATGCCGGACTGGCCGATCAGGATCGACGATTGGCCGGCCAGCAGCGGTTTCAGGATGGCCAGGGTTTCCTCCGGCGTGGCCTTGGCCGATACTTCATGCACCGGGTAGCCAAGCGCGGCGTATGGCGCCACCCGTTCGCGGGTGCGCGCCAGCGATTCGACCACGTCGGTTTTATTCAGGATCAGGTGGGCCTTGATGCCGGCCGCGTCGGCTGCCACCAGCGCGCGCGACACCAGGTCGTCGGTGAAGCCGGGCTCGGTGGCGACCACGATGAACAGCTGCGTCAAATTGGCCGCCAGCAGCTTGGACTTGTACTGGTCCGAGCGGTACAGCAGCGTCTTGCGCTCTTCGATCTTGTCGATCACGCCCTGGTCGGGCGAGGTCATGGTGATGTGGACGATGTCGCCCACAGCCACATTGGTCTTCTTGCCGCGCGTGACGCATTGCAGCTTGAGGCCGTCCGACTCCGCCAGGTAGTGGCGGCCGTGAGCGGCGATGATGGTGGCTAGACGTTGTTTGTTCGATGCGTTGTTCATTATTGCACCGCCAGATTCAGTTGACGGATGCGCACGCTGGCCGGCGGGTGCGAGTCGTAGAAGGCCGAGTGCAGCGGGTCCGGCGTCAGGGTGGAGGCGTTATCCTCGTACATCTTGACCAGCGCCGACACCAGGTCGCGCGCGTCGGTGTGCTTGGCGGCGAAAGCGTCCGCTTCAAATTCGTGCTTGCGCGAGGTGAGCGAAGTCAGCGGGCCAAACAGGAAGGTGAACACCGGCAGCACCAGCATGAACAGCAGCAGCACCATGGCGTCATTGCTCTGGCCCGGCAACGCCAGCGGATTGACACCGAGGCCGTCGTAGAACCACGGCTGGGTTTTCAGGAAGCCGAGCAGGGCCAGGAAGCCGAGCGACATGGCAAACATCACCACCACGCGCTTGACGATGTGCTTGAGCTTGAAGTGGCCCAGCTCGTGCGCCAGCACCGCTTCAATTTCCTGCGGCTGCAAACGCGCCAGCAGCGTATCGAAGAATACGATACGCTTGGCCGCGCCGAAGCCGGAGAAGTAAGCATTGCCGTGCGCGCTGCGCTTGGAACCATCCATCACGAACAGGCCCTTGGAGGCGAAGCCGACGCGCTGCATCAAGCCTTCGATACGGGCTTTCAGCGATTGGTCTTCCAGCGGCGTGAACTTGTTGAACAGCGGTGCGATCACGGTTGGGAACAGCACCATCATCAGCAGCTGGAAGCCGCTCCACACCATCCAGGTGTACAGCCACCACAGGTCGCCGGCCTTGCCCATCAGGGTCAGCACCACCCACGCCAGCGGCAGGCCGATGGCCGCGCCCAGCAGCGAACCTTTGACCAGATCGGCAAAGAACAGTCCCTTGCTCATCTTGTTGAAACCGAAACGTTGTTCAAGCTTGAACTGCTTGTAGTAATCGAACGGCAGGTCGATGGCGCCGGAAATCAGGGCGAACGCGGCCAGCAGGGCTAGCTGGTAGGCCATACCCGGGCCGGTGGCCTGGAAAATCTGCAGCGACAGCCACTGCAGGCCACCCAGCAGGGTGAAACCGACCAGCACCAGGGTGTTCACCGCCAGCGTCAACAGGCCGAACTTGGTGCGCGCGATGGTGTAGTCGGCCGCCTTCTGGTGAGCGGCGAGGCGGATTTTTTCAGCGAATTCGGCCGGCACGGCGCTGCGGTGCGTCAGTACATGACGGATATGACGCGAGGCCAGCCAGAAGCGGACCAGCAGGGTCAAAACAATGAAAGAAACGAACAAAATCGAAAACGCGAGTGAATACATTCTGTGCCTGTGAGAAAATGGCGGATTCGGATTAATTTAGCCAAGAGAGAATTATGTCACAAGCTACAGATTTGCCAGAAGGTTCCGCTGCTGCGCCGGCGACGCCGCGCCAGAACGAGTTCAACCTGGTATGGGTGGATATGGAAATGACCGGCCTGGAGCCGGACACCGATCGCATTATCGAAGTGGCAATGGTCATCACCGACATGCACCTGAACGTGCTGGCCGAGGCCCCGGTATTTGCCATCCACCAGTCGGACGAAACGCTGGACAAGATGGATGCCTGGAACAAGGGCACGCACGGCCGCTCGGGCCTGGTCGACCGCGTGAAAGCATCGACCGTGACCGAGGCTGCGGCGGAAGAAGAGCTGATCAAGTTCATGAAGCTGTGGGTGCCGAAGGGCAAAGCGCCGATGTGCGGTAACACCATCGGCCAGGATCGCCGTTTCATGGTGCGCTACATGCCGAAGCTGGAAGCCTTCTTCCACTATCGGAATATCGACGTCTCGACCTTGAAAGAACTGGGCAAGCGCTGGAATCCTTCCATGGTCAGCGGCTTCAAGAAAGCGCAGAAGCACACGGCGCTGGCCGACATCGTGGAATCGATCGAAGAACTCAAGTACTACCGTGAGCACTTCATCAAGCTGTAAGCACTCGAACGCCGGCCGATGCCGGCGTTTTTGTGTGTGAGTACTGTGGCGTACATAGGCGTGTGATCGCGTGGGTTAAAGTCAGGCTTTGCTCATCAATGCTGCGACGCTGCCATGATTCGTCCCTATTTTTTACTCGCTATCGGCGTGCCGGTGTTATTGCTGGCGCTAGCCGCCTGTTCGCCGCTGACCGCGCTCAACGCTTTGTCGCCGGGCGGCGCGTCTGAATGCATTGAAGGCGTTGCCTATGGCGATGGCCCGCGCCGCAAGCTGGACATTTACCGGCCACGCAGCCAGAGCGGCACGGCGCCGGTCGTGGTGTTTTTCTACGGCGGCAACTGGGTAAGTGGCGCGCGTGGCGACTATGCGTTTGTCGGCCGGGCGCTGGCCGCCCGCGGCATCGTAGCGGTGATTGCCGATTACCGGCTCTATCCCGAGGTGAGCTATCCAGAATTCCTGCGCGACGCCGCACGTGCGGTGGCGTGGACCGCACGCGAAGCGCCGCGTTATGGCGGCGACCCGAAACGCCTGTATGTGATGGGGCATAGCGCTGGCGCCTACAACGCCGCCATGGTGGCACTGGACCCGCGCTGGCTGGCAGAGCAGGGCATGTCGCCCTCGGCCTTGCGCGGCTGGATCGGCTTGGCCGGGCCGTATGATTTTCTGCCGATCCAAAATCCAACCACCAAGCCGGTATTTCATTTCCCGGCCACGCCGGCGGATTCTCAACCTGTCCATCATGTGAGCGCGGCAGCGCCGCCGGCCTTGCTGATCGCTGCGCGCCAGGACAAGCTGGTGGACCCGGTGCGCAACACTGGACAACTGGCGATATTGCTGCGCGCGCAGCAGGTCCCGGTGCAGGAACGCTATTACGATGCGGTACGGCACACCACGCTGGTCGCCTCCATCGCTGCGCCGCTACGCTGGCTGGCGCCGACGCTCGATGATGTAGCGGACTACGTGCTCAAACCGCCTGCATGACCAAGGGCACGGCGCGCGCCCAGCGGTTGGACGAGAGCGAGAAGGTCAGGGCGTGTACCTGGTGATACCAGCCTGCCGGGACGTACAGCATGTCGCCAGGTTGGACAATCACCTCAACCAGATTGGCCTGGCGCGCCAGCGGATACCGTTCGTAGTCCGGCGCTTCCGGATCGAAAGGCGAGCCGAACAGGATGGCGTTGGCCTCTTTGGGATACAGGAACTCATCGTGATGCGGCGGCGCCAGGAAGATGCGCTTGGTGCCCCAGATCTGCGCGAAGATATTGTCGTCGTAATCGCAATGCAGCGGTGTGACCGTGTCGGCCGGGCCGATCCAGAAACGCGGCGGGCCCATCTTGTCGAAGAAGGTGGGCCAGTGGCACATGCTATTCAACTCTTTCAACTCAAGATTGCCAAGATAAGGCGGCAGGCCTTCGGTGCGCTCGGCGAGATCGAGATACTCGGCCATCGTCATATCCTGCATGGCGCGGTCCGGCGCGAAAGCGGTGCCGATGTAATCGCCAACGCGTGCGCGCACCGGCATGTGGCCGTGGCGCTCGCGCAGGATGGATGGCTGCTGCCTGGTCAACGGCCAGCGCCCCACAATACCCTCGACCAGGAACGGCAGGTTCAGCGCAGCGCGCGCACGAAACGCCGCGGCATCCAGCAACCCAACGCGTGGCACCTCAGTGATATGCGGCAGCCGGCGCGACGCCAGCTTGATGGCCTCGCGCATCTCATGAATCGACGCCACCCCGCGCACCTGCGCATCGCGCTGCTCGCGCGCCAGCTTTTTGGCAGCCGCTTGCTCCGGCGTCTCAGCCGCCAACGCGCGCGGCGGCAGTTTTTGTTTTCCTAACATCTTTTCTATCTTCGTTCAGTTACAGGCAGAACTTTAACAGTAATGCCGGGGCAAATGCAGAATGCGGTAGCGCAGACGTAACTTTCATTCGCACACAAAAGACAACACGCCGTTCGGCTTGTTGGCGCGCAGGGCTTCGGTGAGGTGGCATTGTCTGGCTTCGGCCGGGATGCGCTTGGCGAGCAGGATGCGCGAGTGGATGTAGACACAGGCTGCCCAGTACGGCGCGAAGTCGGGCGGCAGGCGCCAGCTGGTGATTTCGGTGTCGGCGGTCTTCTCGCTGTGGTCGGGGGCGAGGTTGCCGCCGTCGCTCGGATGCTGGGTGTACACGGCCACCGTTGTCAGCGATGCCGGCGGCAGGTCGGCATCCTGCACCAGTTCCCACGTCTTGTCCGCTACCAGCGTAGTTTGTTCGATGTCGATCACGCGCGGGCAATCAAAAATCAATGGCATGGCGACGAGGAGTAGGGCGTGCATGGCGGCTCCCTTAGGCAAGGTGGGCCTTCCTTTATAGAACCGATGTCAGTCGAAGGTATTGATCTGCTTCAGAACGCCTGCCACACCAGCCACGCATTGGCGCTGGAGATCACCACGAACAGGAACCACGACAGCGCCGTGGTCCACCACGCATTCACAAAATTACCCATGATGCGCTGCTGCGACGTCAGGCTAATTAGCGGATACATAGCAAACGGCAGCTGCATGCTCAGCACCACCTGGCTCAACACCAGCAGCTTGCCCACCGAATGCTCACCCAGCGCGAT
The DNA here is from genome assembly GCF_009857445.1 of Duganella flavida. Lineage (GTDB taxonomy): Bacteria > Pseudomonadota > Gammaproteobacteria > Burkholderiales > Burkholderiaceae_D > Rugamonas > Rugamonas flavida. The sequence continues at coordinate 63,190 of NZ_WWCN01000023.1, read as the reverse complement.
CACGCCTATCATGGCCGGGATCAGCGCCAGACCGCGCGTGATGGCGCGCCGCTGCCAGCACGGAATCTTCATCTTCAGGAAGCCTTCCATGATCACCTGCCCGGCGATGGTGCCGGTGAAAGTCGAACTCTGGCCCGACGCCAGCAGCGCCAATCCGAACAGGATGGCCGCCAGCGCCGTCCCGGCCACCGGCTCCAGCAGGCGATAAGCGTCATCGATATCCAGTACGCGCGTGTTGCCCGGCTCGTAAAACGCAGCCGCTGCCAGCACCAGGATGGCGCCGTTAATTAGCAGGGCTAGCAGCAGCGACACCACCGTATCAATGCGCGACAAGCCGATCGCCTGCCGCTTGGCCTGGTCATGCTTGCCCACCACGCGCGTCTGCACCACGGACGAATGCAGGTAGAGATTGTGTGGCATCACCGTCGCGCCTAGGATGCCTATGGCCAGATAGAGCGGCTCGCGCGACGACAGTGCGCTCAACGACGGCACCATGCCCGCCGCCACCGCATGCCAGTCCGGCTGCACGAACAGCAGCTCCGCAAACAGGCACAGCGCCACCGTCAGGATCAACCCCAGCACAATCGCCTCGACTTGCCGGAAACCTTTGCCTTTCAAGCCCAGCACGATCAGGGTATCGAGCGCCGTCAGCGCTACGCCGACTGGCAGCGACACGCCCAGCAGCAGCTTGAACGCCAGCGCGCAGCCCAGTACCTCGGCCAGGTCGCAGGCAATGATGGAAATCTCGGCAAAGCCCCACAGCGCCTTGCCCACGGCGGGCCGGTACTGCTCGCGGCAATGCACGGCCAGATCCTTGCCAGTGACGATCCCCAGCCGCATGCTCAGGCATTGCAGCACAATCGCCGCCAGGCTGGACAGCACCACCACAAACAGTAATTGATAGCCGAACTGCGAACCGCCTTGGATGGCGGTGGCCCAGTTGCCCGGGTCCATGTAGCCGACCGAGACCAACAGGCCAGGGCCGGCAAAGCGCAGGACTTTTTTCCAGAACGGATCGCCCTCCGGCACGGCGACCGTGCCCGCTACCTCAGACGGGCAGAACGGCGCGGTCGCAGTGGTGGGCAGTTTGAAGGTCATTCAGCCGAGTCGGCGCCGTGACATTTCTTGTACTTCTTGCCGCTGCCGCAAGGGCAGTCGTCGTTGCGGCCGACTTTCGGCTCTTCGCGCTTGACGGTTTCCACGCCGGCCTTGCGCAGTGGCAGCCAGAACTTGTAGATGTTCGGCAGGTTGGCTTCCAGCTCCAGACCCAGCTTGTGGGCCTTGACCGGATCTTCCACCAGCGCCAGTTCTTCCTCTTCGATCTCGTCGGCGCCCAGCAGGTACACCGGACGCATCAAGGCGGACTGCTCCGAATCCCAGATCGGCTGCCACGAGCCCGGACGCAGCTCCATGCCTTCCCAGAAGCCCCAGCACCAGGCTTCGGCGTTGATCAGGGTCTGGCCTTCGTGATCGTGCTCGACGAACAGCGGCTCGAATTCCTTCGGCGCCACTTCAAACGTCACCAGCACTTCGTTCATGAAGCGCATGATCAGCTCGGTGATGCGCGCGGCTTCCTTCTCGTGCTTGAAGGACGGCACGTCGGTATCTTCCTTGCCCCAGACTTTCTTCAGCCATTCGGATGGCATGATCGGTTCCGGGCCGATGGCGATGGCGGTCAGGTAACCGTGCAGCATGTCCATCGTCATGGCATCTTCAGGAGTGCGGTCGGACAGCAGGAAGCTGTCCAATTCGTCGAATTCTTTATCGCTCAGTGGCTGATCGAGTTGCATATTTTGCTCTTTTTATTTGGGGGAATCTGACAGTATACACGCCGCGCCCCGTACAATGGCGGCTATGACTGCACCCCACCCATATTCCGCCTTGAGCCCAGACTGTGTGCTCGACGCCCTCGACAGCATCGGCCTGCGCGGCGATGGCCGCCTGCTGGCGCTGAACAGCTACGAAAACCGTGTCTACCAAGTCGGCATCGAAGACGACAAACCGCTGATCGCCAAGTTCTACCGGCCCGGCCGCTGGACTGACGAGGCCATCCTCGAAGAGCACGCCTTCACGCAGGAACTGGTGACCGCCGAAATCCCGGTGGTGCCGGCGCTGGCGCTGAACGGCAGCACGCTGCATCACTATGAGGGCTTTCGCTTCGCGGTCTTCACCCGCCACGGCGGCCGCGCGCCTGAGTTGGGCGATCCGGCCGTGCTGGAGTGGACCGGCCGCTTCATCGCCCGCATTCACGCGGTGGGCGCGGCCAAGCCGTTCCAGCACCGCCCGGCACTGGACATCGCCAGCTTCGGTACCGAACCCTGCGAATTTTTGCAAGCCAACGGCTTCATTCCACCTGACCTGAAAGAAGCCTACGCCAGCATCGCCCAGCAAGCGCTGGACGGCGTGCGCCGCTGCTACGACCGCGCCGGCGAACTGCCGCAACTGCGCCTGCACGGCGACTGCCACGGCGGCAATGTCTTGTGGACCGACGCCGGCCCGCACTTCGTCGACTTCGACGACGCCCGCATGGGCCCGGCAATTCAAGACCTTTGGATGATGTTGTCCGGCGAGCGCGCCGAGCAAGTGCGCCAGATGGGCGACATCCTGGCCGGCTACGAGGATTTCTGCGAATTCAACCCGCGCCAGATGCATCTGGTGGAGGCGCTGCGCACGCTGCGCCTGATCCACTACTCGGCCTGGCTGGCGCGGCGCTGGGACGACCCGGCCTTCCCGGCGGCTTTCCCCTGGTTCAACACCCAGCACTACTGGCAAAACCGCGTGCTGGAACTGCGCGAGCAAGTCGCGCTGATGGACGAGCCGCCGCTGCCAATTTGAGGACTTGATGCGGTAGCGGCAACTGCATCCGGGCGCGCGGCGCCAGCCAAGGACAGTTGTTCATCCTCATCCAGCGTGCTGGCTTGGCTGTGAATAATTTCTAAAGAAATTGGGCTGCACAATCAACGCCGTATAAACGTACGGTGAATGCTGTCATTTACGATAAATTTACTGCGGGATCACGCATCTTTATAAAACCTTTAGGTGACCGGCGCTAAGCTTGCAGCTGGTTTAACTAGGAGGACGCAGTGATGTACGACGAGACTTTCGATCCACGGCGCAGCGACGATGGCTATGAAGAATCTTTTGCGGTTCAACGACTGTTGCGGTCGCAGCGCAAATCGCTGTGGGCCGGCTATGTCGTATTCATGGTGATCGCCCTTAGCGCCTGCGTGCAATTGCTGATCACTTGCTTGTACACCCAGTAAGCCAACCTGAGAATTAGCGGGCTTTTCCGCTTCTTCTCACGCTTAGGCTTGCTTGTGGGCTACATGATAATGAGAGCTCGGAAATCCAACTGCGAGAACTCTCATGCAAGCACAACTGACCCAACCAGACCGCGCGAACGACTTCGATTTGCTCCCGATCCCTTTGGTCTCGCTGCATGAGGTGGACGAGCCCACCGCCATGCCCATGCCACGGGCGGCGATGGAAATGAAAGCCATCCAGGAAGCCATCGCCCGGGTAGAAGCCGAAGCCAAGGCCGCCTGCGCCGCCGAAAGCCGCGCCCACGCCGAAGCCCGCGCCCGCGCGCTGGCCGAAGACCGCGCCGCCATGGACAACGCCGCCGCCGCCGTCGCGCTGCAGAACGCGCAAGCCTCGGAAGATGCGATTGCCGCCAACAAGGAACGCCTGGAATCGCTGCGCGCCGCCGCCCAGGCCAGCGTGGCGCGCCTGGACGCCGTCAAGCAGGAAACCGCCGAACTGCGCGCCCGCGCCGAATCCGACAACCAGATCCGCAAAGCCGCCGAAGTGCGCGCCAAGGCCGAAGAAGAAAGCCGCAAGCGCGCTCACGAACACATCGCCACCGAAGCCGAACTGACCGAACAAGCCTCGCGCGCCGCTGCCGATCTGCAGGCGCACACCGAGCAAGCCCGCATGCAGGCCGCCGAACGCGTGGCCGCAGTGCAGGCTGCGAAAGAAGAAGTGGTCGGCATCGCCACCGCCGACGCTCGCGTCGCCACCTTGGCGCGCGAACGTGAACGCCACGCCGCCGGCGCCCGCCAGACCGCGCAGCAGCTGGCCGAAGCGGAATCGGACGCACTGGAACTGACCAAGCAGCGCGAACGCGCCGATCAGGTGGCATTGGAAGCGGCCTTCAACCGTTCCGCCGCCGAAGTGCGCGCGCTGGAAGAAGCCCGCGCGCTGGCCCATCTGGAGCAGGAACGCGAGCAGATCGCCCAGGCCAAGGCCGAATCCGAGCGTAGCGCCGCGCAATCGCTGCGCCTGCGCCTGCAAACCGAAAAAGAAATCCGCGACGCCGCCATCCACCGCGAGCGCATAGAGTCCGTGGCCGCCGCCAGTGCCCAGGCGCGCCGCGAAGCCGACGCCCGCATCATCGCCGCCACCGAAGCGCGTATCGAAGTCGACAACCAGCTGCGCGCCGTCGCACTGGCCCGCGTGCACGCGGAAGAAGAAGCCGAGATGGCCACGCTGGCCAAAGTGGAAGCGGAAGCCGCCGCATTGGAGCAAGCCAAGCAGCGCAAGGCCGCCGACGAAGTCGCCGCCGAAGCCGCCCGCACCGACGCCGTTGAGCAGCAACGCGCCGCCGGCCTGGCCGACCAGCGCGCCGCCATGTCGCGTGCTGCCGCCGAGCTGTCGGCCAGCCAGAACGACGCCGAACAAGCCGAAATCGCCACGCTGGCGCAGCACGCTGAAGCGCAACAAGCTGCCAACGCCGTCGCCGTCCAGCGCGCCGAGCAAGCGGCACAGCTTCTGCAAGCCGAACAGGCGCGTGCCGCCGCTGAACAACAAGCCATCGCCTCGCTGAAAGAAAAACTGGCCGCCGAACAGCGCGCCACCGACGCCGCCCAGCAGCGCATCGCCGCCGAGCGCGCGCAAGCCGACGCCTTCCGCCAGCAGCGCGAAGCCGACCAGCGCCTGACTGACGCCGCCAACCAGGAAGCCGAAGCAGCGCGCCTGATGGCCGCCCAAGTGTCGGCCGAAGCAGAACAAAAAGCCATCGCCGCCCAAGCGCTGGCAGCGCAAGCCAGCCTGGCCGTGGAACTGGGCGTGGTGCACGCCGACCGCGCCCGCGTCGAGCAAGAGAAAGCTGCCAAGGCTGCAGAACTGCTGCAAGCTGAACGGGAATTTGTCGAATGCGAGCGCAAATCGCTGGCGCTGATCGACCAGAAACTGACCCAGCAGCGCATCACGACTGCCTCGGAAGTACGCGCCTCGCAAGCAATTGCCGGCCGTCTGGAAGCCGAGAAAGCCGTCGCCGCCAGCGCCCGCCAACGCGCGGTTGAGGCCGAAGCAGAAACCGGAGCCATGCACGAACGCGAACTGGCCGAGCAAGCCGCCGCGCAAGCAGCAGCCGAGAAAGCCGCCGCACAGAAAGCCCTGCTGGAAACCGCCCAGGCGCACGCCGCGATGCAGCGCAAAGTGGCCGACACCACCGCCGCCATGACCGCGACCAAGCAGAAATTACTAGAACTGGAAACCCGCCGCCTGGCTGCCGCACAGAAAGTGCTGGCCTCGGTGCAAGCGAAAGTAGTGGCGGAGGAAGCGCTGGCAGTGGAAAGCGGCACCGTCGTCGCCACCCTGGACGACGCCCGTGCCCGCAAAGAAGCCGCCCGTCAAACGGCGCCAGCCGAAACCACCCAAGCCGTCTGGCGCTCGCGTTAAAACCCGGGGTCAGTTCTGCCAATCGTACACGGGCTCATGTACCAATGGCAGAACTGACCCCGGATTATGGCTGGGTGACGACCTTGGTGACGTAGTACTCGGTCTCGCCGAAGCACTGGGTCGGCACGCCTTTGTGCTGGGCGTAGGTCAGTACCACGCGCTTGCCGGTGGCGGCGGTCAGGTCGGCCGCCACTTTGTCATCGCGCACGCTGAACTGGAATTTTTCCGGGATCGCACCCGGCATCGAGGTCAGCAGGATCTCGCCTTCCCATGTTTTGCATACCCAGCCGCGCGAGGAAAACTTTTGCAGGTAGCCGGCGCGCTCGCCGTCCGAATAGGAAATGTGCAGCATGGCCGAGGTATAGCCGGCCATCAGCAGCAGGGCGGCGGCCAGCAGGCCGAAAAAGTACAGCAGGATGCGTTTAGGTGTGGTCATAAGCGTTCTTGGTTAGGCAACGTTTCACATCTTATCACGCTGCGTTCAGCCGTTTATGCCGTACCGACGACCACAGCGATACCGCAATAAACGCCACGCCGGACAAGCCGGTAATCCACTCCGGAACGTGATACTTCACGTTAGCCAGCATGATCACAGCGAGGATGCCAATCGCGTAGTGCGCGCCGTGCTCCAGATAGACGTATTCGTCCAGCGTGCCCTTGTGCACCAGGAACACGGTTAGCGAGCGTACGAACATGGCGCCGATCGCCAGCCCCAGCATGATGATCACCACGTCCGAGGTAATCGCAAATGCGCCGATCACGCCGTCAAAGCTGAACGAAGCGTCCAGCACTTCCAGGTACAGGAAGCCGCCGATGCTGCCGCGTGCCACGGCGGCCACCACCGGCGAGACGCCGGCCTCGGTGGTGTCGTCCTCATCGTCCGGTTCTTCCTCTTCCAGCAGGCTGCTGATCCAGCCCACCGCCAGGTAGACGATCACGCCGACCACGCCAGCGGTCAGCACCTGGTATTGCTCATCTTCGCCCACCAGCGACACGCAGCCGAACACCGCCAGCAGCGCCAGCAGCACGGACAGGCTCTGGGTGCCGTGCTGGCCCATTTTCTTTTCCATCCAGCCCAACCAGTGCAGCTCTTTCTGGTCGTCGAACAGGAAGTTGAGGAACACCAGCAGCAGGAAAGCGCCGCCGAAGGCCGCCACCTGCGCGTGGGCGCCGGTCAGGTGGCGCGAGTATTCTTCCGGCGTGGTGGTGGCCATATGCCACACGTCGAGCAAGCCCATGCCGGTGGCCAGCGAGACGATCAGCAGCGGGAACACCAGCCGCATGCCGAACACGGCCACCACGATGCCGACCGTCAGGAACAGCTTGCGCCAGAATTCATTCCAGTGCCGCAGCACCGAGGCGTTGACCACCGCGTTGTCGAATGATAGCGACACTTCCATGATGCCCAGCACTGCGGAAATCCACAGCGCCTCAATCAGGCCGCTCACGCCGCCATGCTGGTAGCCCCACCAGCCGGCCAGGGCCATGAGGATGAAGGTGACGGCGAAGGATATTCTGAAGTGCTGCATTGTTATCTTTTTTGAAATTGGAGAGTAGGGTGAATTTTATAATACTTGCTTCCGCCGCTGGGGAGGCATCTGCCATAATGTCGCCACAAAAATGCAAAGGACTCCCACGATGGACATCGCTTATCTCGTCACCCCGCTGGTCACCTGGCTCACGGTCGGTCCGATCAAATTCCTGATTAATAGCGCCAAGGCGCGCAAGTGGGCCTTCAACCTGGTCGGCAACGGCGGCTTCCCGAGCAACCACAGTGCCGTGGTATCGAGCATGGCGACCCTGATTGCGCTGCGCGAGGGCATCGGCCATCCGGCCTTCGGCGTGGCCGTCACGCTGTGCTTTATCGTGATTATCGACGCCAACAGCCTGCGCCAGCACGTCGGCAAGCAAGCCGCCGCCATCAACCGTATCGCCAAGGAGGACGGCGGCCACAAGTGGCTGCGCGAGCGCATGGGCCACACCGTGGTGGAAATCGCCGGCGGCCTGACCACCGGCATCATCATTGGCCACCTCATCAACGCCGTGTTCGGACGCGGTTAAAACTGTCCGCCCGGGACCGGACACTGTCCGATCCCGGTCATTCCTGCTTTACCGTTCATCCCCGTATTTGGCGTTTCAGCCACAAATTCTACCGTTTATCGCACTGTGATTGACCTGACAACGCTGGTCGCGGATACTCTGCGCCCTGTAGTCTGGCTCATTCTAAAAGCACCCCGACGTGCCACTTTCTGGAGAACTTTATGTTGCGCAAAACCCTTCTAGCTCTTGCCATTGCCTCTGCCCTGGTTGCATGCGGCAAATCAGCGAAAGAGCCTGAAAAAGCCGCCGCCAGCGCATCCGCCTCTGCTTCCGCAGCGAAAGACCAGCCGAAAGTGACGTTGCAGATGTCGCCGGAAGACACCCTCACCATCGAATCGAACGCTTTGGCTTCCGGTCCAGTCATCACCGGTTCGATCCAGCCGGAACGCCGCGCCGACCTGCGCGCGGAAGTCAGCGCGGTTGTAGTTCAAGTACTTAAAGAAAATGGTGAGTCGGTCAAAAAAGGCGACATCCTGTTGCGCCTGGATGAAACCTCGATCCGTGACAGCCTGACCTCGGCCGATGAAGCTACTCGCGCCGCCGAACAAACGCTGGCCCAGACCCAGCGCATGTACGAGCGCCAGAAAACCCTGCTGGCCTCCGGCATGGTCTCCACCACGGCGATGGAAGACGCTGAAGTGCGCCGCAACAACGCCCAGAGCGACCTGGCGGCCGCCCGCTCGCGTTCGGTCACGGCACGCCAGCAGCTGACCCGCACCGTGGTGCGCGCGCCGTTTGACGGCATCGTCAGCGACCGTAAAGTCTCGAACGGCGATACCGCCCAAGTGGGCAAGGAACTGATCAAGGTGATCGATCCGAGCAGCATGCGTTTTGAAGGCATGGTCTCGGCCGACAAAGTGGGCGTGGTCAAGATCGGCCAGCCGGTGCTGTTCCGCGTGAACGGCTACCAGGGCCAGAATTTCACCGGCAAGATTAAGCGCGTCGATCCTTCGGCCAATGCGGTCACGCGCCAGGTCGAAGTGCTGGTGGACTTTGCCGAAGCCACCCGTCCCGGTGTGGCCGGCCTGTACGCCGAAGGCCGCATCGAGGCTGAGACCACCTCGTCGCTGATGGTGCCGCCGTCGGCGCTGGTGCAAGCCGGCGACAACAACTACGTGTGGCGCGTCAAGGGCGGCCAGCTGACCAAAGTGCCGCTGACCATCGGCACCCGCGACGAACGCAGCGGCCGCTGGCAAGTGCTGACTGGCTTGCAAGCCGGCGACATGGTGGTGCGGGTGCCGGCCTCCGGCTTTAAAGATGGCCAGAAAGTGGTCTTGTCCGCGCCGAAAGCCGTGGCTTCGGCCTCGGCCGGCAAGGTCGCAGAAAAATAATCAGGAGCCTCAGCCATGTTCTTATCGGATTTTAGTATCAAGCGGCCCATCGCCACGATCGTACTGATCGTTGCCATGATGTGCCTGGGCCTGATGGCCCTCAACAAGCTGCGCGTCAACCAGAACCCGGACGTCGAAGTCCCGTTCATCGTGGTCAACATCCCGTACCCGGGCGCCTCGCCGGAAACGGTGGAGCGCGAGATCGTCAATCGCCTCGAGAAATCGCTGCAGTCGATCACCGGCGTGACCGAGCTGAATAGCACCTCCTCGGAAAGCAGTGCCAGCATCTTCATCAAGTTCAGCTTCAACAAGAATCTGATCGAAGCCTCGGACGAGATCCGCAACGCGATTGCCAGCGTGCGCTACAAGCTGCCGACCGAGATGCGCGAACCGATCCTGGTGCGCATCGATCCGTCGGCCCAGCCGGTGATGCAGATGGCGCTGTCGTCCAACACCCAGAGCCACGCTGAGATTTCGCGCCTGGCTGAGGACAAGCTGGCCGACCGCTTCCGCAGCATCGACGGCGTCGCCTCGGTGAATATTGATGGTTCGCTCAAGCGCGAGCTGAGCGTGCTGCTGAAGGCGGAAAAACTGCGCGAGTACAACGTCTCGGTGGGCGACGTGGTCAATGCGCTGCGCAACCAGAACACCAATGCGCCGGTCGGCAAGGTGCGCGGCGAGCTGGATGAGAAGAGCATCCGCCTGGTCGGCCGCATCGAGCGTCCGGAAGAGTTCCAGCAAGTGGTGGTCAAGCGCAATGGCAACGAGCTGGTGCGCCTGTCGCAAGTGGCGATGATTCAGGACGGCTTTGCCGAAGTGAACAGCCTGAGCGTGCGCTCCGGCAAACCGAACGTCGGTATCTCGGTGACCCGCTCGCGCGATGCCTCGACCGTGACCGTGGCCCGCAAAATCAAGGCCATGGCCGAGGAAATGCAGAAGGAAATGCAGCCCGGCACCAAGCTGGAAATCACCCAGGATGACGGCGAAAACGCCGAAAGCAGCCTGGACAACGTGATCCACGCGCTGGTGTTTGGCGCCGGCCTGACCATCTTCGTGGTGTACGCCTTCCTCAACTCGTGGCGCTCGACCCTGATCACTGCACTGTCGCTGCCGACCTCGGTGCTGGCGGCCTTCATCGGCGTCTGGCTGTGCGGCTTCACGCTGAACTTCATGACCCTGCTGGGCTTGTCGCTGGCGATCGGCGTGCTGATTGACGATGCAATTGTGGTGCGGGAAAACATCGTGCGCCACATGCAGATGGGCGCCGACCGCCGCACCGCCGCGCTGAAAGGCACGGCCGAGATCGGCATGGCAGTGGCCGCCACCACCTTCTCCATCATGGCGGTGTTTATTCCGGTGGCCTTCATGCAGGGCATCACCGGTGAGTGGTTCCGTCCGTTCGCCTTGACCGTGACCTGCTCGGTGGCGGTGTCGCTGCTGATCTCGTTCACCCTGGATCCGATGCTGTCGGCTTTCTGGGGCGACCCGCCGGGCCACCACGACGCACCGCGCCGTGGCCTGGAAAAATACTTCGCCAAGTTCAACGTCTGGTTTGATCACCAGGCCGACCGCTACGGCCACGTGATTGAGTGGGCGCTGCATCACCGCCTGTGGATGGGGATCATTGCGGTGTTGACCTTCGTGGCGGCGATCGGCCTGCAAGTGGTGTTTGGCGGCATGAGCTTTGTGCCATCGTCTGACTGGGGCACGATTGCGATTGACGTACGGACGCCGTCGTCGAGTTCGCTGGAATACTCGCGCCTGAAGCTGGAAAAGGCCGCCGTGATCGCACGCGGCATCAAGGAAACCAAGGAAACCAATAGCTACGTCAACCTGAGCGGCGGCCGTATCTACGTCGACATCGGCAAGAAAACCGAACGCCAGCGCGGCGCCATTGAGGTGGCCAAGGAATTGCGTGAGAAGCTGTCTGGCCTGGTGGGCGCCGAGTACACCGTACTGGACGACCTGAGCAACGGCGCCCGCAAGCCGGTGCAGATTGAATTTACCGGCACCGATTCGCGCAAGCTGATGGAAATCACCAACGCCTTCATGGACCGCCTGCGCAAAGTGCCGGGCGCGGTGGACGTCGGGTTGTCGGAAATGGATCCGAAGGACGAGCTGCAAATCGAACTGAACCGTGGTCTGGCTAACTCGATGGGTATTGCCGCTGGCGATGCGGCACAAGCACTGCGGGTGGCGTTTGCCGGTATCGAAGTGGGCGACTGGGTCGATCCGACCGGTGAGTCGCGTGACGTTGCCGTGCGTCTGGCGCCGGAAGACCGTACCAGCGCCGAAAACATCGAGCGCTTGCCGATTGCCGTCTCCGGCACCAGCCAGATGGTGCCGCTCGACCAGATCGCGCGGGTGACCATGGGCAAAGGTCCGTCGACCATCAAGCACAAAGACGGCAAGCGTGTGATTTCGGTCAGCGCCAACGTGGAGGGACGTTCCCCGGGCGAGGTCACTGCCGACGCCATGAAACTGGTCAAGGACATCGACTTCCCGCCGGGCTACGGCCTGGCACTGGGCGGCGCCGGCAAAGACATGCAGGAAGTGTTTGGCGCCATGATCATCGCGCTGGTGGCCGGCATCGGCTTGATGTATTTGATTCTGGTGATGCAGTTCGGTTCCTTCACGGCGCCGATTGCGGTGATGCTGTCCTTGCCGCTGTCGCTGATCGGCGTGGTGATCGGCCTGCTGCTTACCAAGAGCACGATTAACCTGATGAGTTTGATCGGCGTGATTATGCTGATGGGGCTGGTCGCCAAGAACGCCATCCTGCTGCTGGATGCAGCGCGCAAGCGTGAAGAGGAGGGCTTTGGCCGTGAGGATGCGCTGATGTATGCCGGCCGCATGCGCCTGCGTCCGATCCTGATGACCACCTTTGCGCTGATCGCCGGCATGCTGCCGGTGGCCATCGGCCTGGGTGAGGGCGGTGAGTTCTACCGTCCAATGGCGATCGCCATCATCGGCGGTACCGTCACCTCGACTGTGCTGACCTTGCTGATGGTGCCAACCTTCTACGACAGCATCGAGATCAAGAAAGACAGCGCCATCGCCAAGGTGCATCGCCGTGTCGAGCGCTTCGGCATGGTGGCGGCGGTGGCGTCGATTGTGGTGGAGGCGCTGCTGTTCCTGGTGCTGGCGCGTTTCGTCTACCGCATGGTCATGCTGGGCGCGCGCAAGCTGCTCGGCCGCGGTAAAACGCAGCAAGCCGAGCTGCCGGAAGAAGAACCACGAAAAATTGCTTAAAAGTATTTTCAGTTAAGCAAAGGAAAGGGCCTTCGGGCCCTTTTTTTATTAATGAAATGCAGAGCGCTCGCTCGGTTTGGCTTTTTTTGGTGTATGCTGCTGGCCTTCTGGTACCGATTCGGCTACTGGAGCCAAATAAAACCACTCATAAAGCGAGACCTTCATGCAGCACAAATATCTCCCCCTGATTATTGCCGCCGCCCTGAGCGCCATTTCCGTGAGCGCCCAGGCATCGGGCTACCGTTTCGGTTCCCAAAGCGTGTCGGGCCAAGGCACCGCTGACGCTAACGGCGCCGAAGCCAACGACCCATCGACCATCTTCTACAACCCGGCTGGCCTGTCCCGCCTGGACGGTACGCAGATCAGCGCTGGCGCCACCGTGGTGGTGCCGCACTCGACCTACACCGACAGCGGCTCGACCCACTTCACCGGCGCGCCGACTGGCGGCGTCGCTGCCGACGGCTACGCGCCGAGCGCAGTGGCTGCCCCAGCCCTGTACGTCAGCAAAAAGCTGAACGACCAGTGGACCGCAGGCTTTGGCCTGTTCGTACCGTACGGCGCCAAGCTGGACTACGGCAACAACTGGAACGGCCGCTACGCGCTGTCCAACATCAAGCTGGAAGCCATCACCCTGAACCCATCGGTATCGTGGAAACTGAACGAACACCACGCCTTCGGCTTTGGTATCGATGCGGAACACATGAAGGCCGAACTGGGCCAGGCAGTCGACGTACCAGGCTCGATCGCAGCGCTGTCGAGCGGCGCTGGCGCTGCGCAAGGCGCGGTGCTGATCAAGCAGATCGCTGCACTGGGCGGCAATCCTGCACTGCTGCGCACTGCGGGCGACGCCCACGGCGCCAACGATGGCCAGGACTGGGGCTGGGGCTTCAACCTGGGCTATATGTTCACCCTGGACCAGAACACCCGTTTCGGCCTGGCTTACCGCTCGTCGATCTCGCACCAGCTGAAAGGCAGCACCGTGTGGGACTTCTCGCAAGTGACCACCGATCCGATCGTCAACAAAGTGTTGCAAGCCGCATCGCACAAAGCCAACTCGGCCGCGCTGGTCACCCTGCGTACGCCGGAAACCCTGTCGGCTAACGTGTTCCACCAGTTCGATGCGAAATGGGCCGGCATGGCGGACGTGACCTTCACCCGCAACAACCGCATGGGCGATCTGGACATCCAGTTCCCAGGCACCACCGAAGGTAACGAAGTGATCCGCCAGCAGTGGAAAAACACCGTGCGCGTTTCGCTGGGCGGCAACTACGCATACAGCGACAACCTGACCCTGCGTGCTGGCGTTGCATACGACCAGTCGCCAGTGAAGAGCGCCGAGCTGACCCACCCAGCACTGCCGGACAGCGACCGCATGCAGTACTCGGTTGGCGCCAACTGGAAACTGAGCCCACGTTCGTCGATCGACCTGGCGTACAGCTTCCTGGACTTCAAAGACGCGAAGATCAACTACACCAACCAGTGCAACCCGCTGCAAACCACCTGCACCGGCAACGGCGAAGCCACCCGTGGTACGTACAAGACCTACCTGTCGCTGGTCGGCATCGCGTATAACTACAAGTTCTGATTCTTAGAGCTGCAAATGAAAAGGGCCCGCAAGGGCCCTTTTTTTATCACGCTGCTTTTCGCTCACTATCGAGCGGTGGCTCCGCATCACTGTTGAAGACTGCATGATCGGTTTCGCCCATCACGCGGCTGGCAACCGCGCCCGCCGTTACTGAGCCGCTGACGTTGAGCGCAGTACGGCCCATGTCAATCAGCGGTTCAATCGAAATCAGCAGGCCAGCCAAGGCCACCGGTAAATTCATCGACGACAGCACGATCAGCGCGGCAAAGGTGGCGCCGCCACCGACGCCAGCCACGCCTACCGAACCAATCGTAATGATGGCCAGCAGCGGGGCGATAAAGCTCACCGTGAACGGATCCACGCCCACCGTCGGCGCAATCATCACCGCCAGCATGGCAGGGTAGATACCAGCGCAGCCGTTCTGGCCGATGGTGGCGCCAAACGAGGCGGCAAAATTGGCGATGCCTTCCGGCGTGCCGAGGCGGGTGGTCTGCGTCTGCACGCTCATCGGAATCGCGCCGGCGCTGCTGCGCGAGGTGAAGGCAAAGGTCAGCAGCGGCAGGATTTTCTTGGTCCAGCGCAGCGGATTCAGGCCCAGGCCGCTGACGATCAGCAGATGCACCACAAACATCAGCAGCAGCGCGCTGTACGACGCCAGCACGAAGTCGATCAGGTGCAGGATGTCGGTGTAGCTGGAGCTCGACACCACTTGCGCCATCAGCGCGAACACGCCGTACGGCGTCAGGCGCAGCACCAAGGTCACGATGCGCATCACGATGGCATGCGCCACCTGCACGAAGCGCTCGAACGAAGCGAAGATATCCGGCTTCTTGTCATGGATGCCGGTGGCGGCAATACCGATGAACACCGAGAAGATCACCACCGCGATGGTCGACGTCTTGCGGCCGCCCGTCATGTCGAGGAAGGGATTGGCCGGGATAAAACTCAGCAGCATGCTCGGCAGCGAAATCGCCTGCGCCGCTTCCACCTTGCCTTGCAGGTAGACGCCACGCGCAATGTCGGCCGCCGACGCGGTCAGGCCGACGGCGGTCAGGCTGAAGGCCTTGGCCATCAGGATGCCGATGCTGGCCGCGATCAGCGTGGTCACCATCAGCGTGCCGATGGTCAGCGCGCTGATCTTGCCCAGCGAGTTGATGCCTTTCAGTTTCAGGATGGCGGAAATGATGGACACCATAATCAGCGGCATCACAATCATTTGCAGCAGCTTCACATAACCGCTGCCGACGATGTCCAGATAGTCGCCCGTGGTTTTGATTTCAGCCGAGCCCGCGCCGTAGATGGCTTGCAGCACCGCGCCCAGCACCACGCCCAGGCCCATGCCGGTGAACACGCGTACCGAGAACGAGGCGTGCTTGTGCTGTTGTGCGTACAGCAGGCCCAGCAGGGCCAGCGCCGCCAGCAGATTGAGTATCACATTGATCGTCATTGCTTATCCTTTACTACATATTTGTAACCAGTCGGTCATTTTATATGCGATAAGCCACGGTTTATACGCGGTTTAGCGAATATTTGGCTATATGGCTATACAGAATTCTCATATGCAAGTGTTGTAAGTAGTTTTCCTGTGGGAATCTGTGAAACTGTGTGAATTTTCAGGCGTTACAATGGGATACATTCACGCTGCAAGGAGCGATCGCATGGCAACCATGAAAGTAGGCACCCGGCTGAGCCTGGGTTTTGGATTAGTGCTGGTGCTGCTGTTGCTGGTCGCGCTGTTGGGCGTGTTCAATATGGGCACCATCCACGCCAAGCTGGAAAGCATCGTCAACGAGAATGCCGTCAAGTCGCAGATGGTGAACGATATGTCGGAGTCGGTGCACATCGTGGCGCGCGTCAGCCGCAGCGTGGTGCTGCTCTCTGATGAGGCGTCGATCCGCGCCGAGCTGGAAAAAGTCGCCAAGGCGCGCGGCGTCTACAACAAGGCATTGGACCAGCTGGCCAAAATGCCGGCCACGCCCAAGGGCCTGGAAATCCGCGAGCGCATTACCGCCCAGGCCAAGATTACCCGACCATTGAACGACAAGGTGTTCGAGCTGGCGCTGGCCAACAAGGATGCGGAAGCCACGGAAGTGCTGATGAAGCAGGCCGGCCCGGCGACGCAAGCCTGGCAAGATGCGATGGATGAATACGCGGCGCTGCAACGGGAAAACAACCAGATCGCCGCTACCGCCGCCACCGATGCGTACAAGCAGGCGCGCTTGCTGATGCTGCTGCTGAGCGGCGCCGCCATTGTAGTTGGCGTGATCGCGGCAGTGCACATCGCGCGCGGCCTGCTGCGCCAGCTGGGTGGCGAACCGGATTACGCGGCGGCGATTGCCGGCCGCATCGCTGCCGGCGACCTGACGGTGGTGGTTGACACCCGCAGCAACGACAACCACAGCATGCTGCACGCGATGAAGATGATGCGCGATGCACTGGCGCGCATCGTCTCCGAGGTACGCGTCGGCACCGAGACTATTGCGTCGGCCTCCAGCGAAATCGCCAGCGGCAACCAGGACTTGTCGACCCGCACCGAACAGCAGGCCAGCTCGCTGGAAGAAACCGCATCGTCGATGGAGGAACTGACCAGCGCAGTACGCGCGAACAACGACAATGCGCGCCAGGCCAACCAGCTGGCGCAGTCGGCCTCGGCGGTGGCGCAGCAGGGCGGGGCGGTGGTATCGCAAGTGGTGGATACGATGGGCGCGATCAATGAATCGTCGCGCAAAATTGTGGACATCATTTCGGTCATCGACGGTATCGCCTTCCAGACTAATATCCTGGCGTTGAACGCGGCGGTGGAAGCGGCGCGTGCCGGCGAGCAGGGCCGTGGCTTTGCGGTGGTGGCGTCGGAAGTGCGCACGCTGGCGCAGCGTTCGGCCTCGGCGGCCAAGGAAATCAAGGATCTGATCGGCAGCTCGGTGGAGAAGGTAGAGATCGGCAGCAAGCTGGTGGAGCAGGCCGGCCATACGATGGACGAAGTGGTGGCCAGCGTGCAGCGCGTGACCGATATCATGGCCGAGATTTCCACCGCTGGCGACGAGCAGAGCGCCGGCATTGAACAAATCAACCAGGCCGTCAGCGAGATGGATACGGTGACGCAGCAAAATGCCGCGCTGGTGGAGGAGGCTGCAGCAGCGGCGGAGGCCATGCAAAACCAGGCCGCCAATCTGGAGCGCGTGGTGAGCGTGTTCCGCGTTGATGGCGCCTTGCGGACCGCCGCGCCAGCTGTGACGGCGAAACCGGCGGCGCCGCGTTTGGCGGCAGTGAAGCCAGCGCGGCCGGCCAAGCCCGCCGTGCGCGCACCGGCCCGGCCGCAGCAGCGCATCAGCAGCGCTGCCGGTAGCAAAGATGATTGGGAAGAATTCTGAATCTGACTATAATCGCGGCAGTGTTTATCTTTAAGGATGAGTCGCGATGAAAGTCTTGTTTGCCCTGATGTTGGTTTCGACGTCGGCGCTGGCCGATGATGCGGCGCTGCTGAAATGCCGCCAGCTGGAAGACGGCCCGGTGCGCCTGGCCTGCTACAACGCCATTCCCTTGAATCCTGCTGCGCCCGCTGCTGCTGCAACTGCAGCGGTTGCGCAGCCGGCCTACACCGTGGTCGCTGCGCCGACCAAGCCCGAGCTGGAAGCCATGTTCGGCCGCGAGCCTGAGGCGTTGAGGTCGGTGCGCCTGAGCTCCATCGAAACCACCATCAGCGGCCCATTTGACGGCTGGGTACGCGGCCAGCGCATCCGTCTCGCTAACGGCCAGGTATGGAAAGTGGTGGACGACACCGAAGACGTGCTGGAGCTGACCAATCCCAAAGTCACCGTCAAGCGCGGCATGCTAGGCGCCATCTTCCTCGATATTGACGGCGCGCACCGCAATCCGAAGGTGCAGCGGGTTCAGTAAAACCAGATATCGAAGCTGGTCGCGCCGTCGCCGGTGGCGGCCAGCCGGTAGTGGAAGCCGTGCCGGTTCAGCACTTCGCGCACGAACAGCAGACCGATGCCCTGGCCGCCTTTCTTGGTGGTGTAGAACGGCGTGAACAGCTGGTGCGCCGGCACTTCCCCCAGCAAGTTACCGCTGTCGATCACCGATAGCCGCACGCCGCTTTCCTCGCGCGCCAGCACCAGTGCAATCCGCTTGTCCGCGCCGGCGCCCATCTCCACCGCTTCCATCGCATTTTTCACCACGTTCAGCAGCGCCTGCTCCATCAGGTGGCGATCCATGGCGATGGCCGGTACGTCGTCGCAGCGCTCCCACGCAATGCTGATGCCACGGCTGCGGCACTGCTCGCGGTACAAATACAGGATGTCGTCCATCAGGTCGCGCACGGCGTTGGGCCGCAGTTCCGGCGCTGGCATTTTCACCACGCGCGTGAAGCGTTCGATGAATTCGCCGAGGCTGGCGTTGCGGCGCTGCACGGCGAGGATGGCGGTGCTGAAGTCTTCGCTGTCGCGTTCGGCCAGCTGGCTGCGGTAGTACAGCAGCGAGTCCAGCACTGAGCCGGTGGCGGCGACGGTGTTGTTGACCTCGTGCGCGAGCACGCGGATCAGTTTTTCGTAAGTGGCGCGTTCCGAACTTTCCAATTCTTCGGTCAGCTCTTCAATCAGCAGGAAGTGGCGCGCGAAGCCGCGATCGTAGAACTGGCCGCGCTGGCCACGGTAGCGGCGGCCATCGGCATCGGCCAGCAGCTGAGAGTCGCCGAGCGGCAGCGCGTCGAGCTGGGCCAGCAAGCTACGGTGCTGCTGCTCGCCCAGCGACGCTGCACAGGCCGACAGCGACTTGCCACGCGCATCGGCCAGGCCGGGCAGGGCTTGCGCGCTGGCGTTCAGCAGACTGATGCGGCCGTCGAAATCGAACACGATCACGGCGCTGGGCGTGGCTTCCAGCAGGCGGTCGAGGAAGCCTTGCTGCTCGCCGATCTGCAAGCGCTCTTGGTACAGCGCGCCCAGCATGGTGTTGAATAACTGGACCAGTTCGTTGAGTTCCTTGTCGTTGCTGTGCTGCAGGCGGGCGGCGTAGTGCTGGTCTTGCAGCAAGTCGTGGAAGTGGCGCGTGTAGCCGAGTGGCTCCAGCGCGCGGCGGATCAGGCGGATGCCGAGTACAAGGCTGAGCAGCACCGCCGCTTCCAGCCCCAGCATCAGCAGCGGCTGGGTGCGGAACAGCAGCACGGTGATGGCGAGGAACAGCAGATGCGCCGCGATCAGATAGGCGTACAAGCGCCGCCGCAAGCTCATGGCTGCTCTGCGCTGCCGAGGCCGTGGCGTTCGAGGCGGCGGTACAGCGCGGTGCGGCTCAGGCCCAGCGCCTTGGCCACGCGCGAGATATTGCCCTGATGCTGTTCCAGTGCGTGGGCGATCATGTGGCGCTCTACCTGTTCCAACGTCATGCCATCGACGCCGAGGCGTGCGTTGGCCACGCCGGGCACACCGCCATGTTCGTGCTGCTCGACGGCGACAAAGTCGGCTTGCCGCAATTCGCTGCGGCCCACCAGCAGCAAGGTGCGCTCCAGTGTTTGCTTGAGCTGGCGGATATTGCCGGGCCACGGCTGCGCGCTCAGCCACTCCAGTGCTTGCGGCGTAATCGTCGCTGACGGCAAGCCGTAGCTGGCCGATACCTCGCCGATGATGTGGCGCGCCAGCAGCGGGATATCGCTGCGCCGCTCGCGCAGGGGCGGCAGGCGGATGGTAATCAGGTTCAGGCGGTAGAACAAGTCTTCGCGGAATTCACCGCTGGCCACCAGCTCGGCCAGTTCGCGGTTGGTGGCCGAGACCACGCGCACATCGGCCTTCTCGCTGCGGCTGGCGCCGACCGGCTGGTAAGTCTGGTCTTGCAGCACGCGCAGCAGCTTGACCTGGTCCGAGCGATTCAGTTCGCCGATCTCGTCAAGGAATAGCGTGCCCTCGTGCGCGCAGGCGACATGGCCTTTGCGGTCGCTCTTGGCATCGGTGAAGGCGCCGCGCACGTGGCCGAACATTTCGCTTTCAAACAGCGACGGCGTAATCGCGCCCATATTGATCTTGACGATGGTCTGGCCGGCGCGCGCGCTGTTGCGGTGGATGGCGTCCGCCACCAGTTCCTTGCCGCAGCCGCTTTCGCCGAGGATCAGCACCGGCGCGCGCGTGTTGGCGACCTGGCCGATGGTGGTCAGCACCTTCAGCAAGCGCGGATGTTCGCCGACGATGGCGCTGAAATCGAACTGCGCATCAAGCGCCTGCCGCGAAGGGCCCGCCGCCGGTGTGGCGGTCTCCAGCGTGGTGCGGATCAGTTCCGCCAGCTGGGTGTTGTCCCACGGCTTGGTGAAGAAATTGGCCGCCCCCGCCTGCATGCCACGCACTGCCAGCGCGATCGAGCCCCACGCCGTCATCAGCAGCACCGGCAGCGACGGTTGCGCAGCGCGGATATCGGCCAGCAGCTGCAAGCCTTCCTCGCCGCTGGTTTGCAGCGAGAAGTTCATATCTTGCAGCACCAGGTCGACCGGCTGCTGCGCCAGCACGGCCAGCGCCTGTTTCGGATCGTCGGCGCACAGCGGGTCGTAGCCGGACTGCTTGAGCAGCAGGGCCAGCGACACTTGTACTGCGCTGTCGTCGTCGATGATGAGGATGCGTTGCTTGCGAGTCGATTCCATTGTTTATTCGTAGTGCAGCGCTTGGGTCGGACTCAGGCGCGCGGCGCGCCAGCCGGGGTAGAGTGAACACAGCAAGGATAGCAGATAGATCACACTTGCCGATAGCAGCGTCGCTTGTGTGAACACGGTCCAGTTCAGGCTTTCGCCAAACACATCGGTCAGCGGCAGCTGCACCAGCAGCACCATGGCGATCACGATGGCGCTGGTACTGAGCAGCATTTGCTCGGAGATGATCTGGCGGTAAATGCTGCCGGCATCGGCACCGAGCGCGCGCCGCAGGCCGATTTCCGGAATGCGCTGGGTGGTGTTTTGCCACAGCACGCCGAACAGGCCGAACGCCACCATCACCAGCAGGAAGGCGGCAATCACCGCCAGGATAATCAGTGGCACCAGCTGGGTGTTGAGCATGGACTTGCGCGCCTCGCTTTGCGGCGTGATGACGAAATTCCAGTCATTGCGGATCTGCTTGAGTTTGGCGTTGAGCCTGGTTTCAAAGATGCGCGGCGTGCCCGGCTTCAGCTTGAGCATGATGTTGTAGGCGGCATCCTTGCCGACGCCGGGGATGTAGCGCGGCAGCATGAAGTACACCGGGTCCATGAATTCGCCGTGCGAGCGGAACTGCGCCACCACGCCGGTGACGCGATAGCGCTGCTGCACGCGCTGCTCGCGCGGCGCCAGCACAAAGAGTTGGCCGATGGGATTTTTACCTGGGAAGAATTTATCGGCCAGGCGCTGGTTGATCACCACTGGTGCGGCGTCGGCGCCGTCGTCCAGTGTCGAGAAAACGCGGCCGGCGGCCGGCGTCACTTCCATCGTCTTGAAGTAGTCGTCGCTGACGCCCATGCCGTCGATGGTCAGCTCGTTGCTGCCGTCGGGCAGGGTGTATTCCTCGGTCCAGCGCGACATTTCATACGTCCCGAACGAGCTGAAGGCGACCGATTCCACTTCCGGTAAATCGAGCAGGCCGCGCTTCAGGCTGTCGAAGATGGCGGCGTCGTTGGGGATGTCGCCGGCCACGCGGATGCTGACTGACCACTGGTTTTTCCAGCTGTGGCCGGTCGGCATCTGGTACAGCTGCCAGTAGCGCAGGCCGAAGGCGGCAATGGCAAACACTACCAGGAAGGCCAGCAGGATCTCCAGACTGAGCATCATGTTGCGGGACTTGCGTTTCCAGATCAGTTTCAACAGATGGCGCAGCATTATGCATTTCCTTTCAAGGCGTGGACCGGCGCCAGCCGGGACATTTTCCAGGCCGGGATCACGCCCGACAGCACGCCGAACACCAGCGTAATCAACAGGCCGTAGCCGAACACGGCCAGGTTGAGATGAACCTGCAGGTAGGGAATCAGGCCCGAGCCTTCCAGCCACCACAGCGCCGCAGCCGCGCCCACCAGCCCGATCACGCCGCCTATCAGGCACAGCAGCACGTTTTCCAGCACCAACTGCGCCACCAACTGGCGGCTGGTAGCGCCGAAGGCTTTGCGCACGCCGATCTCGCTGCTGCGTTCCATGATGCGGCCGACGTTGAGGTTGACCAGGTTCAGCGCAGGCAGCGTCATGAACAAGATCATCAGCACGATGATGGCGGTCAGCAGCTTGGCGGCGCCGCCGTCTTCGGTCTGGTCACTGAGCAGGGTGCGCGCGAACAGGCTGAGTTTGGAGTCGCCCCACATTTTGGTGCGGTTGAAGTGAGTCGGATCGTCGTACTGCACGGTAGTGGCGGCTTGCATGATTTCTTTTTTCAGCGCTGGCAGCTCTTCCGGTGAGCGCGCCATCATGATGGCGCTGAAGCCGCCGAACAGCTTGCTCTTGTAATCGCTGGACGGCTGCGAGGTGAGCGGTGCCCAGATGTCGGAAAAGGCGTTGATGTGCATTTCGTCTTGCACCACGCCAATCACCGTGAAGATCTGGCCGTTGGCGCTGAACTTCTGGCCCAGCCAGGTCTGGCCGGGGAACAGCTTGCGCGCGGTGGACTGGTTGAGCACGGCCACCATGCGGCCTTGCGCGACATCCTCGGCGTTGTAGAGGCGTCCTTGCAGCACGGTGAAGTCGAGGATTTTCCAGTACTCGGCATCGGTGTGGCGCATCAGCAGGTCGCTGACCTGCTCCTGCTGGTAGACCGAGACCGACATCGGGAAGCTGGCCGCCGACACCAGTTCGGCATGCTTGAGCGGTTTCAGGTATTGGTCAATCAGCTTGTAGCCCAGCGTGCCGGTGCGGCGGCCGGGCTTGTCGGTAT
This sequence comes from Duganella flavida, assembly GCF_009857445.1. Taxonomy (GTDB): domain Bacteria; phylum Pseudomonadota; class Gammaproteobacteria; order Burkholderiales; family Burkholderiaceae_D; genus Rugamonas; species Rugamonas flavida. The sequence goes on along the minus strand of NZ_WWCN01000023.1, from coordinate 40,382 downwards.
GGGTAGACTCGATCATGATCATTTGCAGGTAGCGCTCGCTTTTGCCTTCCACACCGGTCGGGTAGAAGGTGTTTTGCAGCAGCGCCGTCACCACCATCAGCACCACCAGCGTCAACACGATGCACAGCAGGTTGATCGCGGTGAACAGCTTGCGGCGCATGAAGACTTTCCATGCCGTCAGCAGATAATTTCTAAACATGCGAACCCCTTACGCGACCAGCTGGCCATCAAACACGCGCACGATGCGGGTGGCTTGTTTGGCCTCTTGCTCGTTGTGCGTGACCATCACGATGGTGGTGCCTTCGCTGTGCAGCTGGAGCAGGATGTCCATCACTTCCTGGCCCATTTTGCTGTCGAGATTGCCGGTAGGTTCATCGGCCAGCAGCACTTGCGGCTGGCCGACGATGGCGCGCGCAATCGCCACGCGTTGCTGCTGGCCGCCGGACAGCTGGTTCGGGTAGTGGTCCATGCGCGCGCCGAGGCCGACTTTTTCCAGCGCCTCGCGCGCCAGCCGCTGGCGCTTCTTGGTCGAGATATTGCGGTACAACAGCGGCAGCTCAACATTGTCGATCACGCGCAGGTCGTTGATCAGGTGGAAGCTCTGGAAAATGAAGCCGAAGGTGTTGTTGCGCAGCTTGGCCACGTACTTGTCCTTGTACGATGCCACCGGCGTGCCTGCCACGTGAATGGCGCCACTGCCGGGTTCATCGAGCAGGCCGATCAGGTTGAGCAGGGTGCTCTTGCCGCAGCCGCTGGGGCCCATGATGCTGACGAATTCGGATTTCTCCACGTGCAGGTCGATGTCTTTCAGGGCCAGCGTTTCGACTTTGTCGGTCTGGTAGGTTTTGCTGACTTTGTTCAGGCGGATCATGAAGTTCTCCTTTTATTGCGCTACGCGGACGCTGTCGCGGTCCTTGTAGCGGCTGGTGTCTGAAATGATGAGCTGGTCGCCGGCGCGCGCACCGGACAGGATTTCGACGGCCTTGCCATCGCTGGCGCCGATGTTGAGCGTGGTCTTGCGGGCGACGCCGTCGCGCACCACGAAGATATCCTGCGGACCGCGGCCATTGAAGGCGGGACCGTTGTCGGCCAGCAGGGCGTTCTGTTTTTGCTCGGTGATGATGTTGACCTCCACGCGCAGCTTGTTGCGCAGGATGTTGTGGTGCGGCTCGGCCAGCGTGACCAGCAGCTTGACCGTGCCGTTCTGGATTTCCGGCAGCACGGTCTGCACCGTGCCGTTGAGCTTGACATTGCCTTGCTCGACCAGCACTTTCTGCCCGGCGTTGAGCGCGCGTGCGTGGAAGTCGGACAGTGAAGCTTCCACCTTGTAGTTGTTGAGCTCCGAGACTTTGGCCACCAGCTGGCCGGTGTTGACACTGGCGCCTTCATCGGCCAACAGCCAGGTCAGCATGCCGGCGAACGGCGCGCGCACCTGCGTTTGCGCCAGCAGTTGCTGCTGTTCCTGCAGCTGCTTTTGCAAGATGCTTTTCTGCAGCCGCGCACCTTCGATATTGCTGCTGGTGACGCGCTTGCTGTCTTCGATTTGCTCGCGGTGCTGGCGCAGCAGAATCTCGGTGCGCTGGACGTTGAGTTCAGCGGTCAGCAAATCTTCGGCCGAGACGCCGCCGGCCTTGCGCAAGGTCTGATAGCGGCCGAGCTTGACGCGGGTGGCTTGCAGGTCCAGCTCCAGCAGCTCGATGGCGCTGGTGAGCTGCTTGCGTTTCTGGTCCATCTCCAGCGTCAGCGCGAGGATGCGGTTTTCCTGCTGCGCCAGTTGGTCGCGCAGCGATTCGATAGCCAGCTGGATAGTGCGGTGGTCGAGCTCCAGCAGCAGCTCGCCTTCCTGCACCTGCTGGCCCAGCTTGGCATACACCTTGGCCACGCGCGTCTGGACCGGGCTCGACACCATCTCCTCATGCACCGGAATGACGACGCCAGCCGCATTGATGGTATTGGCGATATTGCCGACCCGGATCGTGGCAATGCTAACGCCGCCGGCATCCACGCTGGGACTGACAGCACGATTGATGGCCCACGCCGTCAGGCTGAGCGTAGCGAGCAGGGCGGCGACCACCAGCGCAGTCTTGCGCTGGCGCCGGGCGATGAGGTGAGGGCTGATTTGCGTATCCATGCCCCTCCTATCGCAAGCCCCGTGCCACACCTTTGATAAAAGGAAAAAACAAGATAAATCAACGGCTTAAGCTCAACCAGCTGAATTGGGACTGCTTCCCCGGCTGCCCGTCATCGCTCACCACCGTCCGAAAACGGACACCCTCGCTGAAAGGCTAGATCATGGAGACGCTACAGTTTCTTGCATGGCTCGTCGTGCACATCGCGGTGCCCATCTTCGCGCCCATCGTCATGCTGCCCCTATTGGCGATAGGTCGAACATTCCGGTCTTCAGCCAATGACGTGGTCTACAACGCTGTCAAGAACGGTCAACTGCTGTGGGCCGGGATTGCGATGAGTGGAGGGGCCTGTTACGAGATAGGCGTATATTTGGAACACGCCTCCGCGCTTGGCAGAGCCTACGCCTGGATCGGTTTGGCGGGGCTCACTATTTGATTACAGTTAATTAAAGGAGGCTCGATTGTGATCAAGCTGCTCGATGCTTTTTTTGAATACGTAGCGGTCCGCAAACAGCGCGAGCGTGTTATGACGTGGATCGGCGTTACGTCGATTATTATTGCCACAAGCTACGTCATTGCCGTTGTTGCGTATGTCAACTTACGCTAGCGCAGGCGTTTGGTCATGCTGGTGTAGCTGAAGTATTTGCCGTCGATGTGGAACATGTTCGGGATTTCGCCGGTCTGGCGGTAGCCGCAGCTTTGGTAAAGATGGATCGCCGGCGCGTTCACCGACAGCACTTGCAGGTCGACCCACTGCACGCCGGCCAGCAGCACCCACTGCTCGGCATGCGCGATCAACTGCTTGCCCAGTCCTTGGCCGCGATGCTTGCGGTCTACCCCCATACCCAGCAGGCAGCGATGGCCGGTGTAGCGCTCCGGATGCCCGCGTAAATCGATGTGGCCGGCGATGCTGTCATCATCTTCTCGCATCACCCACGCCCGCCGCCAGCCGGGCTGGCCGACCTCAATCTGCATGCCGCTGATGAACGCCTCGGCCTTCTCAACTGGAAAGCGCGACTCGGTGCGCGGTAGCGGCTGGAAGTAGGCCGTGTCGCTGTGGCCATTGTCCGATAAATGGTCGTTGAGGTAGTCGAGGAAGCCTGCAAAGCCGGCGAGGCTGAGTTTTTCGATCTTCATATTTCAGTGTGGGAATTTTCCAACGATTGATTTATACCAATGTGTTAGGGTGATGTCCATTGTGCATCATGAAGTGGAGTCAGTATGCCTCGTGTATGGAGTACCTTATTGCTGCTGAGCCTGCCGCTGCTGGCCCACGCCGGCGATGAAAAAGACCAGATCGCCACCGACCGTCCGGATTTCGTCGAATCGAGCAATGTGGTCGGCGAAGGGCGCTTTCAGATCGAAACCAGCGTCGCGCTGGAGCGCAACAAGGCCAACGGCGTCAGGGAGCGCACTTATTCCACGCCGACCTTGCTGCGCTTCGGCCTCAGCGACACACTAGAAGCCCGCATCGAAACCGATGGCCGCATGCGCCTGGTGACCGACGACCTGGCCAGCGGTGCGCGCACCAGCGAGAGCGGTTACGCCGACGTTTCGCTCGGCGTGAAATGGCATATGGCCGATGAACAAGGCCTGCGGCCGTCGATGGGCGTGCTGGCCCATCTGGACCTCGACACCGGTTCCGGCTCCTTCCGCGCGCCCGGCAAGGGCGGCTCGCTGCGACTGGCGGCCGAGTGGGAGCTACCCAATGATTTCGGCCTCGGCATCATGCCCGGCGTGGCCTGGCAGCGCAACGACAATGGCGAGCGCTACACCAGCGGCATCTTCGGTATCGTACTGGGCAAGGACTTGAACGAACGTAGCCGGATTTTCGTCGAATACTCGGCGCCGCAGATTGCGCGCGGCCGCAACGGCGGATCGCTGTCTACCTTCGACTTCGGCGGCTCGTATCTGCTGACCGACCTGGTGCAGGTCGACACTGCCGTCTCGCGCGGGCTGAACAAGAACACGCCGGACTGGAGCTGGACGGTAGGCCTATCCATCAAATTCTAAACAGGGGACGCCATGCGGCTCACGATCAAGCAGCGCTTGTTGTTGATGAACCTGGCGACACTGTTGTTCGTCAGCCTGGTGGGACTGGTGGGGTATTACGCGGTACACGTGCTGGACATGTCGATGGATGCGATCAGCACCAACAGCGCGGCCATGAAGGACCAGCTGCAAGCCGACCAGGCCCACGACGCGCTGCGCGCCGACGTGTTGGCCGCGCGGCTGGCAGCCGAGAAAAACGATCCGGCCGAAGTGAAGGAAGTGCGGCAGGATAGTGCCGAGCACATCGCGCTGTTTCGCAAGCTGATCAAAGAAATGGATGCGGCCAGCACCGATGCCGAAGTGCGGCAGGCGATGGACAAGGTGCGGCCGGACGTGGATCGCTACCTGAAGAGCGCGGAAGAAATGGTCGAGCTGTCGCTGACCAATCCTACCGCCGCGCAGGCCAAGTTCCCGGCCTTCATGGAAAGCTTCCGCGTGCTGGAAAAAAGCATGGCCGCGCTCAGCGACCTGATCGAACACAACTCGCAGGCGACCAAGGAAGTGGGCGATGAGGCGGTGGTCAAGTCACGCATCCACATCATCGGCTTTGGGTTGCTGGCGGTGGTGGTGTCGCTGGTGGTGGGGCAGATGATTTCGCGCTCCATCCTGCGGCCGCTGGAAGAAGCGGTGGACTTCGCTTCGCGGGTGGCGCAGGGCGACTTGTCGGTACAGATGGCAGTGGCTGGCGACGACGCCACCGAAACCGGCCAGCTCAAGCGCGCCTTGCGGGATATGAACGGCAGCTTGCACGGCATCGTCAGCCAAGTGCGTAGCGGCGCCGATGCGATCGCGCTGGCTTCGGGCGAAATCGCGACCGGCAACCTGGACCTGTCTGCCCGCACCGAGTCGCAAGCCAGTTCACTGGAAGAGACGGCGTCCTCGATGGAGGAAATGACGTCGGCGGTGCGGCAGAACTCCAGCAACGCGGGCGAAGCCAACCAGCTGGTGACGTCGGCGGCACAAGTGGCTACGCGCGGTGGTGCGGTGATGGCGCAAGTGGTGCAGACCATGGGCGGCATTAACAGCTCATCGCAGAAAATTGTCGACATCATTTCGGTGATTGAAGGGATCGCGTTCCAGACCAATATTCTGGCGCTGAATGCGGCAGTGGAAGCTGCGCGCGCGGGTGAACAGGGGCGCGGCTTTGCGGTGGTTGCATCGGAAGTGCGGGTGCTGGCGCAGCGCGCCGATGCGGCGGCTAAGGAGGTGCGGCAGCTGATCGAAGCGTCGGCGGCGCAAGTAGGCGAGGGCAGTGCGCTGGTCGGCCAGGCCGGCGGCACGATGGACGAAATCGTCTCCAGCATCCAGCGAGTGACGGCGATTGTAGGCGAGATCGCGGCAGCCAGCCGCGAGCAGGAGATGGGTATCGACCAGGTGAACCAAGCCATCAGCACCATCGACAGCGCGACGCAGCAGAATGCTGCCTTAGTTGAGGAAGCCGCTGCCGCCGCCGGCGCCCTGCAAGAACAGGCCGCGCGGCTGGCGGAAGCCGTCAAAGTTTTCCGGCTGGCGTAACTCCGGGGTCAGGTCCTCCATTTCTACACGGCCTCAGCCTTAGCTCGCACTACGGCTGAGGCCGTGTAGAAATGGAGGACCTGACCCCGGAGTTGTTTTTTAGGCGGCGAGGGCGTTGCGGCGTGGGGCTACCAGCGACAGCGGCGTTTTCTTGCGTTGGCCGCTCAGGCCGGCTGGGCTCGACGCGTGTTGTGCCTGGTCTGAGGCCAGCTTGAATACGCCCACCAGCTGTACCAGATGATTGGCCTGGTCTTGCTGCGCTTCCGCCGCTGCGGCCGCTTCTTCGACCAGCGCCGCGTTCTGCTGGGTTACGGTGTCCATCTCGGTAATCGCGTGGTTGATTTGCTCGATGCCCGCTTCTTGTTCGTGGTTGGCAGTGCTGATCTCGCTCATGATGGCGGTGACCGATTGCACGGCCGCCACAATACGCTCCATCGTCGCGCCAGCTTCGCCCACCAGCTGCGTGCCGGCGCCGACTTTGCCAACCGAGTCATCGATCAGTTTCTTGATTTCCTTGGCCGCTTCCGCCGAACGCTGCGCCAGCACCCGTACTTCCGACGCCACTACCGCAAAGCCGCGGCCCTGCTCGCCGGCACGCGCCGCTTCCACTGCCGCATTCAAGGCCAGGATGTTGGTCTGGAATGCGATGCCATCGATCACGCTGATGATGTCGACGATCTTCTTGGCCGATTCGTTGATCGCACCCATGGTCTGCACCACGTCGGCCACCACCGTGCCACCCTGGACCGCAATCTCGGACGCATTCTGTGCCAGCGTGTTGGCCTGGCGCGTATTCTCGGTGTTTTGCTTGACGGTTGCGGTCAACTCTTCCATCGACGACGCGGTCTCTTCCAGCGAGCCGGCTTGCTGCTCGGTGCGCGAGGACAGGTCCATATTGCCGGAGGCGATTTCCGTTGCCGCCGTCACGATGGAGTCGGCGCCGCTGCGCACTTGTCCAACGATGTCGGCCAGGCTGTCGCGCATGACCTGGATCGCAAACAGCAGGCTGCGCTGGTCGCCGCTGCGCAGGATAATCGGCACTGCCAGGTCGCCGCCGGCGATCTGGCGCGCGATGGCGGCCACATCATTCGGCTCGCCGCCCAGCTGGGCCAGCAATTGGCGCGAAATCATCCATGCCATCGCCGCGCCCAATGCCAGCGACAGCAAGCCCAGCGTGATCGCCAGGTTGCGCGATTGCACATAGGTGTCTTCGGCCTCGGCGCGGGCGCGCTCCATGCTTTCGTTCTGGTGTGCGATCAGGGCGTCGATGGCGTCCATGTAGGCCAGTTGCAGGCCGCGCATTTTGCCCAGCATTTCCGCAACGGCGCCGTCGATATCGCCCTCGCGGCGCAAGCGCAGCACTTCGTCCAGCGATTCATTGAACGGCTTGCGCGCGGCTTGCACGGCGTCGAACAGGGCCCGGCCCTGAGTCGAGCGCACCATTTCGTCCAGCTTCTTCATGGCAACGTCGTTTTCCTGGCGCTTTTCCATGACCGTGGCCATTTCCTTGGCCGCCTTGGCTTCGTCGCGTATCAGCAGGGCGTTGCGCAGCGAGCGCGCAATCTTGTTGTTGTGATTCATGATCTTCTGCGCCTGCAGCACTTTGGGATACGTTTCATGGACGATGCCGTCGGTATTCGCCGCCAGTTTGGCCTGGCTGTAGATGCTCAGGGCGATGGTGATGGCCAGCACCACAAGGACCGCGCCAAAACCCAGCCCCAGCCGGGTACCTACCTTGAGGTTGTTGAGTTTCATTTGAATATTCCGTTTGTCGAGGTTGACTCGCGTCCCGTGGGGAACGTTGGCGGGAATAAGGCCAGTGAGGAAAGATGTGACCGCAGGAATTGGGCGATCGATAGCTTGCAGGATTGTCACCAATATACACAGCCAATTCCCGTGTGGCAATTAAATTAAAACGAGATGCAGTTGTTCAACCACATTCGTGTCACGTGGGATCGATTCCATTACACTTGGCATTATGTTCACTTTTGCCCTGGAAATGGTGGAGACCCATGACGACAAATAATTCCCGGCTGGACGTGATCGATGCGCTGCGTGGCTTTGCCATTGCCTCGATCATGCTGTTGCACAACATCGAGCACTTTGATTTCTATTTCCTGCCCGCCGGCCTGCCGGATGGGCTGAAGGCGGTCGACAAGGTGATCTGGAATAGCTTGTTCTTCTTGTTCGGCGGCAAGTCCTACCTGATTTTTGCCTTGTTGTTTGGCATGACTTTCTACATCCAGTATCACAACCGGGAACGGCGCGGCGAAGATTTTCGCGCCCGTTTTGCCTGGCGACTGGTGCTGCTGCTGGGCTTTGGCTTGATCAATTCGATGTTTTATCACGGCGATATCCTCAGCATCTACGCGGTGCTGGGATTGGCGCTGATACCAGTGGCGCGTTTGAGTAATCGCTGGGTGCTGGCGATTGCGGTGGTGTTATTGCTGCAGCCGTACGCATGGATTGAGTTTATCCAGGCTTTGCCGAATCCGAATCAAAAACTGGGTGATCCAGCATCGTGGGCTTATTTCGGTATTGCGAATGACTATTTTGCCCACGGTTCGGCGGCGCAGGTTTGGTGGGGGAATCTCACCAACGGTAAAATGGGCGTGATTCGCTGGAGCTGGGAAAATGGCCGGATATTCCAGATTCCCGCTTTGTTTATGCTCGGTATGCTGGCTGGCCGCAAAGGTGTATTCAAGGAGGATAGTCAGGCCTTCTGGCTGAAGGTTTTATTGATTGCCAGCTTGGTATTTATTCCACTGTATTTGCTGAAAACATGGCCGGAAGCGTGGAGCGTCGGGCAAGCGGTCCAGCGGCCATTATTGCTGATCGTTACTTCGTGGTCGAATATGGCGTTTATGCTGGTGCTGGTCGCTACTTTCTGCCTGCTGTTTTATTCGCAGCGCTGGCTGGCGATATTCTCGCCGCTGGGGCGCATGAGTTTAACCAGCTATGTGGTGCAATCCATCGTCGGCACCTCGATTTATTATGGCTTTGGACTCGGCATGTATAAATACACGGGCGCCAGTTTTGCTATGGCGATCGGTATCGTGCTGGCGCTGCTGCAACGTCAGTTCAGCGTGTGGTGGCTGGCCCGGCACTCGCAGGGACCGCTGGAAACCGTGTGGCACAGAATGACGTGGATCGGCAGCGGCACCTTGGTTCAAGCTAAAAATTAGCACGTATGCACCAAGAATCAGCTTGCTTCCTCGTCGTCCGGAGCAGCCCAGATAATGCGGCCGTGGCCGGCTTCATTCAGACGGATAATTAGCGCATCGGCAGTGCTATCGGGCAGGCTGAATTCAAATTGAACATGGTCGGTATGCTGCACATTATCCAGTGCAGCGCCGGCCATTTCTATTTCTCGTCGCACTAGGCCTTCCATGGCATACGGTGCGCTGCAAATCAGGAGGCGCTGTTTGATAATCGCGATTTTTTCGGTTTTTAATAATGCCTGAGCCACGCTGTCGGTATAAGCGCGAACTAAACCGCCGGCGCCCAATTTAACTCCGCCAAAATAACGTACGACGGTCGCCAATACGCCTTCCAGATCCTGGTGGCGTAAAACATCGAGCATGGGACGGCCTGCGGTGCCGCTTGGTTCGCCATCATCGACAGCGGCAGATTGGCCACCTGCTAATAACGACCAGCAAACATGCGCTGCGCCCGGATGCTGAGCTTTTAATTCAGCGACGATTTTCTGCGCGGCGGCGCGGTCTGTCATCGGTTGGACGCAGGCGATAAAACGGCTTTTTTTAATCAGCAATTCGTGGTGAACTGCGGTGAGGATGGTTTGGGGCATAGGGGGCGTATGGTGCCAGAATTTAAAGGCGAAGACGAGGGCGCGGTATAATCCCGGCGGTATCCCCACTGAGTATAACGCCATGACCCATCCTTCCCCAGCCTCTCAAATTGCAGCGCTCGACGGCGATCCGGGAGAGGATGACGAACTGCTGCGCCAGCTCGGTCTGGCCCAGCAGGGCGTCGCGCTGTCCCGGCTCGAAGGCCGGGTGTTCCTGCGCATTACCGGCGTGGTCGAGTACGCCGGCCGGCGCGTGCCGTACGATCTGGTGCCGACGCAAGGTGTGCTGGCCAAGCCATCCAAATGGCGCAAGATGGATGCCGACACCCGCTCGGCCTTGCTGCGCGAGCGCGCCAGCGACGAGGTAATTGCCGAGTTGCAAGCCGCAACGGCCGCCTTCGTGCAAGAACTGGCCGATGCCTGCGACGACTGCGATATGGACGCTGAGCCTTTCCTGCAGGCACTGACTGGCATGCAGATTTCCGAGCCGGCCGGACTGGTGTTCGACCGCATCCGGCAACGCCTGGAGCACGCCGTTGAGCGCGACATGGAGGAGCAGCACGCCGAACGCACCCGCCAGAGCATCAATCTGGCCGAATACCCGGCCTCGTTCGAGGTGGCGCGCCGCATCAAGCGCAAATTCATCGCCGTGCTGGGGCCGACCAATTCCGGCAAGACTCACCAGGCGATGGAAGCGCTGGGCAAGGCGCCGAGCGGCGTCTACCTCGCGCCGCTGCGTCTGCTGGCGCTGGAAAACTACGAGCGTTTGCAGGAAATGCAGCAGCATGGCAAGCCGCTGAAGGTCAGCCTGGTCACCGGCGAAGAGCGCCGACTGGTGCCGGGCGCCACCCATGTGGCCAGCACGGTGGAAATGCTGGATACGCAAACCCCGGTTGACGTCGCCGTTATCGATGAAATCCAGATGCTGTCCGACCGCGATCGCGGCGCCGCCTGGACCGCCGCCGTGTGCGGCGCGCCGGCCAAGGTGGTGTATCTGGTCGGCGCCCCGGAAGCGCGGCGCGCAATTGAAGTGCTGGCCGAGCGGCTGGAATGCGAACTGGAAGTGCACCTGCTCAAGCGCAAGGGCCCGCTGTCGATGGAGCCCACCGCCGTGCGCAAGCTCAGCAACCTACGCCACGGCGACGCCGTGATCTGCTTCTCGCGCCGCGAAGTGCTGATGTGGCGCGACATGGTGACCGAGGCCGGCCTGTCGGTGGCCACGGTGTACGGCAACCTGTCGCCGGAAGTGCGGCGCGCGCAAGCCCAGCGGTTCCGCGACGGTGCGGCCGACGTGGTGGTAGGCACCGACGCCATCGCCATGGGCCTGAACATGCCGATCGCGCGGGTGGTGATGACCACCAGCGTCAAGTACAACGGTTACGAAGAGGAAGAGATTCCGTCCGCGCTGGCGCGCCAGATCGCCGGCCGGGCAGGGCGCTTCGGCGTGCACGAGGAAGGCCTGGTAGCCGGCTACGACAACGAGACCCACAACGTGATGCGCTCGCTGCTGCGCGAAAAACCGGTGCCGCTGAAGACCACCGGCTTCGCGGTGGCGCCGACGCTGGAGCATTTGCACCGCATCTCCTCGGTCACGCATGAGCATGCGCTGGCCAAGCTGCTCAAACGCTTCGTCCATAACATCGACGTGCCGGACGGCTTCTTCTATCCGCGCATCACCGAGGACCAGTTCGAACGCGCGGCCTGGCTCGATACGCTGGAGCTGACGGTGGCGGAAAAATTCGCGCTGTCACTGGTGCCGATCTCGGCCAAGGTGCCGGCGCTGCAAAACGCCTGGGAGAACTGGGCCAAGTCGCTGGCGCACAAGAAAATTACTCACCTCAAACCGGCCGACAACCCACTGCACTATATGAACCTGCAGCAGGTGGAAGATGCTTGCCGCCTGTATTCGGCCTACGCCTGGCTGGCCTACCGCCAGCCCGAGTACTTCCCGGACACCGAACTGGCGCTGCGCCTGTCGCGCGAAGCGTCGGAGCGCGTGGACGCCATCCTGCAAGACCAGAACTCCGCCGCCCGCAAACGCCAGCCGCGCAAATTCCGGCGCTAAAAACAAAAAAGCCACCCGAAGGTGGCTTTTTTGTTGAATCTTGGTAGGCCGTGCGGGATTCGAACCTGCGACCAACGGATTAAAAGTCCGCTGCTCTACCAGCTGAGCTAACGACCCAAGGGCCAGAATTGTAATCGCCGTCGGCAGAAAGTTCAAGGGGATGAGCGTGGAAATTTGGTCAAAATGTTCATGCGCGCGCCACTAACGGGACAACCTCGGCTATCATATCGCCCTGTCGCTAAAAATAACGATTTGGTGGCGGAAAATTGCATAGCAAGGAATGTTGATGAAAGTAGTTGCGGGTGCGACGCATGGTGCGGGTAAACCGGCCTCGTCGCAATTTGGTCTGATTAATCTGTTGAAAGCGGGCGCGGCCCAGCTGATCGTATTGCACCATCTGGCCTTCTATGGTCCGATGTCCGATCACGCACGCGCCTTGCTGCCGTCGCTGGTCGATTGGTTGAGCAACAGTGCGCGCATTGCCGTCCAGGTATTCCTGGTCATCGGCGGCTTTCTTGCGGCCAAATCACTGGCGCCGTCCGGTCATGCCGGCTATGCCTATCCGCTGGGCGCCATCTGGCGCCGCTACGCCAAGCTGGCGCCGGCCTTCCTGGCCGCCACCCTGATCGCCAGTGTCGCTTCCGCGCTGGCGGCACGCTGGATGAGCCACGATTCGATTTCCGCGCCGGCCACGTTGGCGCAACTGGGCGCGCATGCGCTGCTGCTGCATGGCGTGCTGGGTTATCCGTCGGTGTCGGCCGGCGCGTGGTACGTGGCGATTGACTTCCAGCTGTATGCACTGATGGTGCTGGCCTTGTGGGTGGGCGGCATTGTCGAGGGCAAGCGTCCGCTGTCGTGGCTGATGCCGCTGGCGGCGGCGTTTGGCATCACGCTGTCGCTGCTGTACTTCAACCTGGATGCCGACTGGGATAACTGGGCGCCGTATTTCTTCGGCAGCTACGGCATGGGTGTGATGGCGTGGTGGGCCAGCGATCCGCGCCGCAAGACCGGTTTCGCGGTGCTGTTAATGATGATGGCCTTGCTGCCGGCAGTGGCTGGCCTGGCGCTGGAATTCCGCAGCCGCATCGCGCTGGCGGCGGTGGTGGCGTCGCTGCTATTCCTGTTCGGCCGCGTCAAGACTACCTCCGACGGCCGTGCGTGGACCGTGATCAATAGCCTGGGCAAGATTTCCTACTCGGTATTCCTGATTCACTTCCCGGTGTGCTTGCTGGTGAACGCGGTCTTTACGCGCTTTGTGCAGCCCGAGCCAGAAGTGCAGGCCTTCGGCATGCTGGTGGCGTGGGGCTTCAGCCTGGCCGCCGGCGCGCTGTTCCATCGCTGGGTGGAGGCGCCGCTGGGACGCCTGATCCAGACCATCACCGAGCAGGTGGCGGTACGCGACGTCCACATCCCACGACCGCTGCCCGCCCGTATCGGCGGGGTTACGCTGCGCTGATCTGATCAGCGGGTTTTTTTCTTCTGTTCCTGGCGCTGCTGTTGCTTGCGCTGAGTCTCATTCTTGTTTTGCTTGGCCGTGTACAGCGCGGTGGCTTCGATCTTGGCTTGTTCGACGGAGCGCAATTCTTCCTTGTCATCGTGGGTGACGAAATAATCGTTGGCTTGTGCATCGACCACCAGCTTGATCGCGGCCTCATCGGAGAGGTCGTACATTTCGGTGAGCAGGGTGGTGATTTCGTCGAGGAATTCTTCGTAAGTCATGGCGGCGATTCAGATGATTTTTTTGTAGGGCGTGGATTTTACCACGCTAGCAGATCTGCCATGATACAGGGGGATTTGTGTCAATTTCGCACAAACTGCTTAAGATTTTTGTGAGGACGTCATAAATTTAAATATTCTAATGCTAATATGTGTTTTCTTTTTACCATTAAAATTAATAAAGGGGAATCACATGCGTCTGACAAATTTACTGATTGGTGCCGCCATCCTGAGTGCGAGCGCGATGGCTCACGCGGACAACATTATTGCATCCGGCAGCGGCTTGAGCGGTGTATATACGACCGAGCACTTTGACTCCGCACTGTCGGAAGGCGCTGCGGCTGGTAGTAACTTCGCTGGTGTGACCTTCGGCGATGGTAACTTTGTCACTGGTTATTATGCTGGTACGTACCCGAATATGAATGGTACGGTTGTTGCCAACTTCTACCCTTGCTGCACCACGCCGACGACGCTGACCTTCTCCTCCAACCTGTCTGGCGCGGCGTTCAACTTCGTCAGCAATCCGGGCGAGTCGACTTTCACCGCCTACCTCGGGGCCACCGCAGTAGCGAGCTTTACCTCCGCGACCGGCTATGGTGGTGAGTTCTATGGTTTCCAGAACATCGTCTTCAACAGCATCAAGATTGAATCGGGTGGCAGCAACAACGCCTACATCCTCGACAACCTGCAAACCGCCGCAGTGCCGGAGCCAGAAACTTACGCCATGCTGCTGGGTGGCTTGGGCCTGCTGTCCCTGATCCGCCGCCGCGCCAAAAAAGCCTGAGGCACGCAAGCAAAACAAAAAAGCCACCCGAGGGTGGCTTTTTTGATGAATCTTGGTAGGCCGTGCGGGATTCGAACCTGCGACCAACGGATTAAAAGTCCGCTGCTCTACCAGCTGAGCTAACGACCCTTAGGTATCAAACCTAGGAACTTTCGGATGGTAGGCCGTGCGGGATTCGAACCTGCGACCAACGGATTAAAAGTCCGCTGCTCTACCAGCTGAGCTAACGACCCCCGAAAGAAGCGAGATTATAGGGGAGGTCAGCTCAACTGTCAAATACCCTGCGGTAATTATTTGCCTCCCAGGCGTTCCTTGGCAGTAGCTGCCGCCGGCGAATCCGGATACTGCTTGATCAAGTCTTGCAGTGTCTTTTTGGCAGCCTTGTCTTTCAGCTCAGTCTGGCAGCTGGCGATGTTCAGCATGGCGTCCGGCGCTTTCGGGCTGTCGCCGTAGTTCTTCAGCACCACCAGCTGGGCGGCGATGGCGCTCTTGCAGTCGCGCTGCGCGTAGTAGGCGTTGCCCAGCCAGTACTGCGCGTTGGAGGCGTAGCTGGAGCCTGGATAACGCGCCACGAAGTCGCCCAGCGCGCTGCCGGCTGCCTTGTAGTCGCCGGCTTTGAATAGCTGCATGGCCGCCTCGTAATTGCGCTGCTCGCTAGGATCGACTTGCGAAGCCTTGCCATCGATGACCACTTCACGCGGCTCCAGCTTGCGGATGCGGGCGTCGAGGTCGACGTAGAAATCCTTCTGGCGCTTTTGCGTGTTGGCGATGTCGTTGGCCAGCACTTCGATCTGGCCACGCAGCTTGGCGATTTCCTGCAGCAGGTTTTCGTTCTGGGTCACCAGGTCGAGCGTGCTGGATTTGTCGGACTTGGTGTCGATGCGGCCATTCAGTTCGGTGCGCATGGCTTCCACCTTGGCGCGCAGGTCGAGCAGGGCGCGGCGCGCCTCGTCGTCGTCGAACAGGCCGGCGTGGGCTTGCAGCGGCAGCCAGACGGTCGCGGCCAGCAGGGCGGCGCTCAGGCCGGATTTGGAGAATTTCATCATGTCAGGCGCTTTCTACACAAATCTAAAAAAAGAAACGGGACAGGGCGCGGATATCTCCGCGCGCCGCCCCGTATTATGCCTGTGACCCGGCAAAAAGGTAGTGCTTTTGATTACTTGTAGACGATGTCAGCACGACGGTTTTGCGACCATGCTTCTTCGTTCGAACCGGTGGCTTTTGGTTTTTCTTTGCCCAGCGAGACGGCTTCGATTTGCGACTCAGGCACGCCCAGGGTGCTCATGGCTTTGCGCACGGCTTCAGCACGTTTCTGGCCCAGTGCCAGGTTGTATTCAGCGCCGCCGCGTTCGTCGGTGTTACCTTGCACCAGGATCGAGCGGGCTTTGTTCTTCACCAGGTAGGCCGAGTGGTTTTCTACCACCGATTTGCCATCGGCGCGGACCACGTAGCTGTCGAAGTCGAAGTAGACGCTACGTTGTGCCAGCACGCCTTTGGGATCGTCCAGTGGATCCAGCGATTTGGTTTCAACTGGCGCGACGGTGCGGGTGTCGACTGGTGGCGGCACCGCTTTTTCAACTTTGCGCTCTTCGACTGGTGGCGCTTCTGCCACTTTGACTGGGGTCGAGCAAGCCGACAGGATGGCGGCGGTGGTAACGATGAAAGCTAAGCTGCTGAGTTTACGCATAATGATTCTCCTAGTAGTGACACGAAATTACTGCATGAACGGGCCCCAGGTGGGCTCCTTGATGTTGCCCGCCTGAGTGGTCAGGCGTTGTTTTACACGTCCATCCACCGAGACCACGGCCAGCGATTTGCGGCCGCCGGCGCGGGTGGCGTACATGATGTATTTGCCGTTAGGGGCGAAACTTGGCGACTCATCGTCGGTGGTGTCGGACAGGCGCTGCTCCTGGCCGCTAGCCAGGTCCAGCACGAACAGCTGGAAGTTGCCGTCGCGGCGCGAGATGTAGGCCAGCGTCTTGCCGTCCGCCGAGATGCGCGGGCTAATGTTGTAGCTGCCGCCGAAGGTGACGCGTTTGGCGTCGCTGCCATCCGGGTTCATGCGGTAGATTTGCGGGCCGCCGCTGCGGTCGCTGGTGAAGTAGATGCTGCTGCCGTCAGCCGACCATTGCGGTTCGGTGTCGATGCCGCTGCTGCTGGTAGCGCGCTGCAGATTGCTGCCGTCAGCGTTGACGGTGTAGATCTGGGTGTTGCCCGACTTCGACAGCGCTACCGCCAGCTTGTTGCCACTCGGCGCCCACGATGGGGCCGAGTTGCTGCCTTTTTCGTTGGCCACCACGGTGCGCGCGCGGGTGATCAGGTTCTGCACGTAGACCACTGGCTTCTTCTGTTCAAACGAGACGTAGGCGACCTTGGTGCCGTCCGGCGACCACGATGGCGAAATGATCGGTTCGTTCGAGCGCAGCGCCAGCTGCTCGTTTTCGCCATCGGCGTCGGCGATCATCAGCTGGTAGTTGCGGCCTTCCTGCTTGACGTAGGAGATGCGGGTCGAAAACGCGCCCTTGATGCCGGTCAGCTTGAAGAACACATCGTCGGCGATCAGGTGGGCCGACAGGCGGGTGAACTGGGCGGTGACGGCCTTGTCCAGGTTGGAGATCTTGGCTTGCTGATTGGTGTCCAGCAGCTTGTAGCGCACGTCGTAGCGGCCATCGGCGAGGGCATCAACGGTGCCGACTACCAGCGCATTGGCGCCCTTGGCTTTCCAGCTGCCGTAGTCGATGTTGTTGACGTCGCTGACCACGCCGGCGTCGATGATCTTGAAAGCGCCGCTGCGCTCAAGGTCAGCCTTGATGATCTCGGAGATCTTTTGCGGCGAAACGCTTTCGTTCGCAAAGCCTGCCACGGCGATCGGAATCTGGTTGTTGCCGACGCCGGAAATTTCGATCCGCATCTGCGCCTGGGCGACGCCCATGGTGGCAGCGATCGCCAAGCCGGTGTAGAAGATCACTTGGTTTAATTTTTTCATGGTGTGCATCAGTGCATGTCCTTCATATTGAAATCGGCGGTAATGTCACGCTCTACCGTACCATCTTTTTTCTTGGGTAGTGGAGACGATGCGTTGATCGCGCTTTCGATGGCGCGGTCGTAGGCGTCTGTCCCACTGCCTTTTACTTTGCGAACGCCAATAATCTCGCCGGACGGCAGTTGAGTGATGGAATAGGTCGCCGACAGCGAGTTATCCCAGTTACCCGACATATTGCCCCTGATCTTGGCGATCACCGCCGCCCGGTAGCCGCCATCCACCCGGCCGCCGGTCGATTGCGCGGCGGTGCCGGTGCTGCCTTTGGCGGCGGCGCCGGTGATGCGGCTCATCTCGGCGGCGAAGGCTTTTTCCTTGGCGGCTTTCTCGGCTTTTTCCTTGGCCAGTTTTTCGGTAGCGGCTTTTTTCTTGTCTTTCTCGGCCAGCGCTTTTTCTTTCGCTTCCTGTTCTGCCTTCTCTTCCTTGGCTTGTTGCTCGGCCTTTTTCTTGGCTTCCAGCTTGGCCAGTTTATCGTCGGCTTCTTTTTTCAGGCGTGCTTGTTCCAGCTTTTCAGCTTTCTCTTCTTCCTGCTTTTTCTTCTTGATGCGTTGCAGGGCGATTTCAGGATCTTCACGCGGCACCGGCGGCGCTTCCACCACCGGTGCTGGCGGTGGTTTGACGGCTTCCGGTTCAGGCTCTGGCTGCGGGGCAGGTTCAGGCGTCGGCGTCGGCGCGGCCTGTTCCACCTTCATGTCCCAGATTTCGGCCTGCACTTCAACCGGTTCATTGTTTTGCCAGCTGACGCCTATCCACAGGAACATCAACAACACGGCATGCATGACCACAGACAGCGTGATCGAACGCCAGTTGTCGTGTTGTCGCGGAACCTTGTATGGGCCGCCAGCGGTTGCGGGTGTCATGTTCTGCATTTACTTGGTGGACAGGCCCACGCGGGTGATGCCCAGTTTCTTCGCTTCCGAGATCAGCTGGATCACGTCGTCGTACTTGCTTTCCTTGTCGCCGGCGATCAGCACCGGATAGTCGGGATGCGCCTCGTGGATGGTGCGCAGCTTGCGTACCAGCGCGTCCCGATTCGGCGAGGTTTCCGGCGCATCTTCATCCTTGCCTTTGACACCGATCGACAGCGCGCCGTTCGGTTTCAGCACGATCTGCACGTAGTCGCTCGGCGGCTTGGTGGATTTTTCTGCGCGCGGCAGGTCCACCACGCTCGGGTCATTCGCCGATGGCATTACCATGAAAATAATCAGCAGCACCAGCATCACGTCGATGTAAGGCACGACGTTGATTTCGGACTTCAGCTTGCGGGTCCGGCCACCGCGCATGCCGCTGGAGAAAGAGGAGGCCATAATCTATCGCCCTCGATTAACGCGACTGGCGTTGCAGGATGTTGGAGAACTCTTCAACGAAGCTCTCAAAACGGATCGCCAGGCGGTCCACGTCGTACGAGAAACGGTTGTAAGCCACGAACGCAGGAATCGCCGCGAACAGGCCGATGGCGGTCGCGATCAGCGCTTCAGCAATGCCGGGCGCCACCGCAGCCAGCGTTGCTTGCTGCACGTTGGCCAGGCCGCGGAAGGCGTTCATGATGCCCCACACGGTACCCAGCAGGCCGATGTACGGCGACACCGAACCAACCGAGGCCAGGAAGGCCAGGTGCGATTCCAGCGCATCCATCTCGCGCTGGAAGGCAGCGCGCATGGCGCGGCGTGCGCTGTCCAGCACGGCGCCGGCGTCCAGGTTGTCGCGGTTGGCGGCAAAGGCGGCTTTCGATTTGATGAACTCACCCATGCCGGCCTCGAAGATGCGGGCCAGCGGGCCGCTGTTGGCGCGGTCCTTGCCGGCGTTCTGGTACAGCGCGTGCAGGTTGCCGCCGGCCCAGAAGGTCTTTTCAAATTCCACCGTCAGGCGGCGCGCCGATTTGATGGCGAACAGCTTGCTGAAAATGTAGGTCCAGCTGGTCAGCGAAATGACGAACAGCAGCGCCATGATCAGCTGTACGATCAGGTGCGCGTTGGTGATGAGGGACAGGAAAGAAAGGTCTTGGGTGACGTTCATTGTTTATCAGTCTTTGGTGGTGTGACGCATTTTGTCGGCGACGATCGCAGGAACGGCGCGCGGACGCAGGGCAGAATCGACGCAGCCAACTTTGACCCGCGCCGTATTCAGCAATGTTTCGCCGCGCCAGGCCTCCTGATGGAACACGATGGAGGCGCGGCCGATTTTTTCGATACTAACCGTTAATTTTAATTCATCATCGAGCTTTGCGGGCGCATGATAGTCAGCGCTCACGCTTTTGACGACGAACATGGCGTCATGCTCGGCCAGCAAGTCGTGCTGGTTGACGTGGAGGGCGCGCAGCCACTCGGTGCGGGCGCGCTCGAAGAATTTGAGGTAATTTGCGTAATAGACGATACCGCCGGCGTCGGTGTCCTCGTAATAGACCCGGACGTTCCAGATAAAATCTGCAGACATGTTGTTTTGACTACCAATGTGATTGAGCAACATTCTACGCGATATTGTTGTGTTGGTACCCGGCGATAGTAAAGCGATTTCCCGGGCGTTTGCCAAGGATTGTAACAATGGCTTACGAATTCAGGGCCTCCCGTTAGAAAGGGAGGCCCGGCCCGGTTACAGCGCGCGTTTGACGTTGAGCGCGCCGTAACCCTGGCAGGTCGGCATCATGTCGATGCGGTTGATGTTGACGTGCGCAGGGAGGGTGGCGATCCAGTAGGCGGTGTTGGCGATGTCCTCGGCCGTCAGCGGGGTGGTGCCTTCGTAGACCTTGGCCGCTGCGGCGTCATCCTTCAGGCGCACGTTGGAGAACTCGGTGCCGCCGCACAGGCCTGGCGCCAGGTTGGTGGTGCGCACGCCGGTGCCGGCCAAATCCGCCCGCAGGTTTTGCGTGAA
The DNA here is from genome assembly GCF_009857445.1 of Duganella flavida. Classification (GTDB taxonomy): domain Bacteria; phylum Pseudomonadota; class Gammaproteobacteria; order Burkholderiales; family Burkholderiaceae_D; genus Rugamonas; species Rugamonas flavida. Next base: position 20,405 of record NZ_WWCN01000023.1, on the reverse strand, counting down.
CTGGTTGACGAAGGCCTTGGTGGCGCCGTACACGTTGCCGCCCGGATAAGCCGTCGAACCAGCAATCGAACCGATGTTAATGATGGTGCCGCGATTGCGTTCGACCATGCCCGGCAGGATGGCGCGGGTCATGGCCACCAGGCCGCTGACGTTGGTGGCGATCATGGTGTCCCAGTCTTCCAGCGATGAGGTGTGGGCCGGGGTCACGCCCAGCGCCAGGCCGGCGTTATTCACCAGCACATCGATGTCGCGCCATTCTGGCGGCAGGCCGTCCAGCGCCGCCTTGATCGACTCGCGGTCGGTGACGTCCAGCACGATAGGGCGCACAGCACCGCCCAGCTCGGCCGACAGCGCCTGCAGGCGATCTTCGCGGCGGCCGCTGATCAGGACTTTGTGGCCGTTGCTGGCAAAGATGCGCGCCATCGCGGCGCCGAAGCCGGCCGTCGCGCCGGTGATGAAGACGATCATGATCGATCCTTGTAAGTGGGTGGGAAGTGCCCAAAATTGTATCCGTAAATTCCCTTATAGGTTAAATTGCCAATAATGCAATACCTTTTCTTGCTCAAATCTGGCGCATCAAATACAATCTGGCTTCCATTACGTCTCACGTAACTGGCGAAAAGCTGGAAAGATTTCTAAAAATGCACCACAATAGTGCGTTTTTGATCAGTCAGCGAAAGGTGGGCATCCACCGGGAAACGTGAGATTTCAACAGCCGTTCGCCTGGGCAGCCCTCGATGGAAAGCACGAAGAGGCTGCCGGTCCGCTATGGCTTCTCTCTTTCGATCCAACTGCCAGAAACAAAGTTACTCATTCGATTGGAGTTTTTTCATGTTCGCAAAAGATCACACCCTCGCCAGCGTAGACCCAGAACTGTTCGGCGCAATTCAAAACGAAAACACCCGCCAGCACGATCACATTGAACTGATCGCGTCGGAGAACTACACCTCGCCAGCCGTCATGGAAGCGCAAGGTTCGCAACTGACCAACAAATACGCCGAAGGCTACCCAGGCAAGCGCTACTACGGTGGCTGCGAGTACGTCGACGTGGTTGAGCAACTGGCCATGGACCGCGTTAAGAAACTGTTCGGCGCCGAAGCTGCCAACGTACAGCCTAACTCGGGCTCGCAAGCCAACCAGGGCGTATTCTTCGCCGTGCTGAAACCAGGCGACACCATCATGGGCATGTCGCTGGCAGAAGGCGGCCACCTGACCCACGGCATGCCACTGAATATGTCGGGCAAATGGTTCAACGTGGTGTCCTACGGCCTGACCGCTGCGGAAGACATCGATTACGACGCCATGGAAGCACTGGCCAAGGAACACAGGCCTAAGCTGATCATCGCCGGCGCCTCGGCCTTCTCGAAAAAAATCGACTTCGAGCGTTTCGCTGCGGTCGCCAAAGCGGTGGGCGCGTACTTCATGGTCGACATGGCGCACTACGCTGGCCTGATCGCTGCTGGCCTGTATCCTAACCCAGTGCCGCACGCTGACTTCGTCACCTCGACCACCCACAAATCGCTGCGCGGTCCACGCGGCGGCATCATCCTGATGAAGGCTGAACACGAGAAAGCCATCAACTCGGCCATCTTCCCTGGTATCCAGGGCGGCCCGCTGATGCACGTGATCGCTGGCAAAGCCGTGGCTTTCCAGGAAGCGCTGCAGCCTGCGTTCAAAGAGTACCAGCAGCAAGTGGTGAAGAACGCCGACGTGCTGGCCAAGACCCTGATCAAGCGCGGCCTGCGCATCGTATCGGGCGGCACTGAGTCGCACGTGATGCTGGTGGACCTGCGTCCGAAGAATCTGACCGGTAAGGAAGCGGAAGCGATCCTGGGTTCGGCGCACATCACCACCAACAAAAACGGCATTCCTAACGATCCACAGAAGCCATTCGTGACGTCGGGCGTTCGTCTGGGCTCGCCAGCGATGACCACCCGCGGCTTCAAGGAAGCGGAAGCGGAACAAGTCGGCAACCTGATCGCTGACGTGCTGGATAACCCGCACGACGCAGCCACCATCGAGCGCGTCAAGGCGGCGGTGAAGGTTCTGGCTGACAAGTTCCCTGTCTACGCCAAGTAATACCCCGTCGTCCCCGCGTAGGCGGGGATCCATACTGAGCATGCGTTCTATGGGTCCCCGCTTTCGCGAGGACGACGCTAACTAAAGCGCCACTATGAAATGTCCGTTCTGCCAGCATGAAGACACCCAGGTCCTCGATACGCGTGTATCGGAGGAAGGGGACTCCATTCGCCGGCGCCGGCGCTGCGGGAAATGTGATAAACGATTTACCACGTATGAGCGCATCGAACTGGTGATGCCGTATGTGGTCAAGAAGAATGGTAGCCGCACCGAGTACAGCTCGGCCAAGCTGCGCGGTAGTCTGGAGCTGGCGTTGCGCAAGCGTCCGGTGGCTGCGCCTGCGGTCGATGCCGCCATTGCTACGATTGAAGAAAAGCTGCTGACCAGCGGTCAGCGCGAAGTGGACACCGGCTACATCGGCGAGCTGGTAATGCAGGAACTGAAGCGCCTCGATAACGTGGCGTACATCCGCTTTGCATCGGTCTACAAAAACTTTGAAGATCTGGCCGAGTTCCAGAACGCCATTGCCGAAGTCGGCCAGGAGCGCAAGGCTCCGCGCAAGAGCTAGCGTATTGCTGGCGCACTTTTGATACACCTCATACTCTCTGCTTTAGCCGCTGCTACCTTTTAACGCAGTCTCCCCGACTTGCGGAGGTGTGCCATGCGCGCACGCGGCTTTACCTTGCTGGAAACTCTGATTGCGGTAGTGGTGCTCGCTTTGGGCATCATCGGCGGCGTGGCCTTGCAGATGGCGGCGCTGCGGGCGCGGCATCAGGCCCTGTTGTTGTCGCAGGCGACGCAGATGGCGACTGCGCTGGTTGAGCGCATGCGTGCCAATCCGGCGCAGGCCGCGCTCTATCTCACCCTCAATTACGATGCCTATGCGGAGCCGCTGCCATCCGCGCCTGCTGTCTTCTGTCACGGCGATGCGTGCGCCAGCGCGGCGCTGGCGTGGGCCGATATGTATGAGTCCAAGCAGCAGGTGCGGCAAATCCTGCCTGCTGGCCGCGTCTTGATTTGCCGCGATGCAGGCTTGTGGAGCGGCGGCCAATTGCGCTGGGCTTGCATGGGCGACGCTGCTGCGCCTTTGGTGGTCAAGGTCGGCTGGCGCGGCAAGAATCCAGATGGCACGCCGGTCGTGGATGAGACAGGCGAATACGCGCCCGGCGTGGCACTGGCGGTCGGAGCTACGCCATGAAGCCCGCGCGCGGCAATGTAAACGGCAGTGGCTGGGGCCTGGTCGAATTCCTGATCGCCATTGCGCTGGGCCTGTTACTTACCTTGCTTGCCAGCGGCCTGCTGATCGCCACCGCCAGCAATTATCGCAATCACACCGACAACGCGTGGCTGGCAGATGGCGGCCGCTATGCCTTGCAGACGATGGCGCAAGCGATACGGCAAGGCGCATACATCAACTGGGATGGCGACCTCGCACCGCCCGAGCTCGATCCGGATGCGCCTGCCGTTGATGGCCGCGACGCTGCCAGCATCAGCCGCAGCAGCGACGGCATCAGCAAGCCACTGCCGCCAGTGGCGAATGGCAGTGATGTGCTGGCCTTGCGCTTCAGCGGCTCCGGCGCAGGCGCGAGTGGCGATGGCTCCAGCGTCAACTGCGCAGGCTTTGGCGTGGCGGGCGCGTCGCAAGGCTGGAGCATTTTCTACGTCGCGGAAGACGCAAGCGGCGAGGCAGAACTGCGCTGCAAGTACCGCAGCGCCTCCGGCTGGGGCGCGGACGCCATCGTGCGCGGCGTGGACTCGTTTCAAGTGCTGTACGGCGTTGATACCGATACGCCGGTGGATGGCGTGCCCAACACCTATCTCAACGCGACCGCCGTGCAGGCCATGGCTGGTTGGAGGCGCGTGTGCAGCATCAAGCTGGCCTTGCTGCTGCACGGCGAGCGCAACACCCGCAGCGACACGGTGAATACGCGTTACGACTTGTTCGGCCCGGCGTACTCCGATGCGCATGGGGAGGACATTGGCGTGCGCGTGGTGGAGGGCAGCTTGCCGGCATCGCAGCGGCTGCGCGCGCGGCGGCTGTTCAGCGTGACCGTGGCGCTGCGCAACCGGGATGGCTGAATCATGCGCGGGCAACGAGGAATTGCACTGTTGATTAGCCTGGTGCTGCTGATCATGGTGATGCTATTGGGCGTGTCGGCTGCCCAGTTGAGTTTGCAAAGCGAAAAAGCGGCGCGCGCTGAGCGCGATCGGGATGTGGCGTTTCTGGCGACGGAGGATGCTTTGAAAGATGCGGAACACGAGATCGACAACAGCCTCGATCCAGCCCGCCATATTGCATTTGAAAGCGGCGAAGGATTCGCGGAGTCGTGTGATGCCGGTGCCGGTGCGGCCAGCGCCGGTTTGTGTGCGCGTGCGCCGTCCAGCGCGACGCCGGTGTGGCAAAAGGTGGATCTGTCCGGCGCTGACGGCGGCGACTGCACAGTCACTCACGGCACCTACACAGGTGCCGTGATGCCGACAGGAGAGGGCTTTTTGCCATTCAAGAAGCCGCGCTACCTGATCGAACGTATGGAATGCCATCAACCTGGCGACGACGCGTCCGCCGCCGCGGAGCCGCATTATTGCTACCGCGTCACTGCCCTCGGCTTCGGCGCCAAACCAGAAACCGAGGTTGTGTTGCAAAGCGTGTTTAGCAAACCGGAGGAGACGCCATGAAGCAAATTCTCAAAATACCTGTGTGGCTGCTGGCAGGGGCCATCTGCACGCTGGCCCGCGCTGTGCCGCCGCCGCTGGAGATTGATAGTGGTCCGATTGCCGCTACTTGCAGCCCGGCTTCGACCGGTAGCAAAGGTACGGCCAGCGGCGCAATTCTGCTGCGGCCTGCGCGACTCCCTGTAGCCGGCGGTGCGCCATCGGCCAGCGCTGGCGATTTGTATCAAGCCTCGATGGATCTTGCCGACTGGGGCGGGCATTTCTCGCGCTACGTGTTGTCAGCCGGCGTCGGCGCAACGTCCACACTGGCATGGGATGCGGGCGTCATCCTGACTGGCGATGCCGGCCGACCGCCAACGCCTGCACCGGCGCTGCGCCAGATTTACAGCGCCATCGTGCAGCCTGACGGCGCATTGACCATGATTCCCTTCACATGGCCGGCACTGTCGGCTGCGCAGCGAGCACAGCTCGATCGTGACGACCATCTTGGCGAGCAGCGCGTCGCCTATCTGCGTGGCGATCGTACGCTGGAAGGTGCACCATTCCGCCGCCGCAGCAGCATACTTGGCGACACCGTCCACGGCACGCCTGTCTACGTCGGTCCGACAGACCGCCGCACCGCCGTCTACCTCGGCGCCAACGATGGCATGCTGCACGCCTTCGACGCCGCCAGCGGCAACGAGCTGTTCGCCTACATCCCGGATGCCTTGATCGCCCAACTGCACCACCTGACCGATGCCGCCTACCTGCATCGCGCCTACGTGGACGGCCCTGCCAGCGCTGGCGAAGCCCGCATTGACGGCAACAAGAAAACCATCCTGCTCGCCGCCATGGGCGGCGGAGCGCCCGGCGTGTTCGCGCTGGACATCACCGATCCCACGCATTTTGCTGATGGCCTCGGCGCGCTGTGGGAATTCACCAGCCGCGACGATCCGCTGATGGGCAATGTCACCGCCATCCCGCAACTCGCCAGGGTGCGCGTGCGGCGCGATGTGGTGCGCGACTTCGCCATCGTCGCCAGTGGCATCAATAACGCTGGCGATGGCAAGGGCGCCTTATTCCTGCTGGCCCTCGACAAACCGCGTGACGAAGGCTGGCGGTTCAACCGCAATTACTACCGCATCACAACGCCGGTTGCGGATGTCACGCAGGCCAACGCTCTCAGCGCGCCAGTGCTGCTGAACGATAGCGACGGCATGCTGCGCTATGCCTACGCGGGCGACCTGCAAGGCAATCTTTGGCGCTTCGATTTCAGCGGCAGCGCGCCGTGGGCGAAGGCGATCAGCAAGCCGCTGTTCATCGCCCGCGATGCCAGCGGCAGGCGCCAGCCGATCACGCAGCTGCCGCTGCTAGCCTACGCCAGCCAAGGCTACTTCATCATGTTCGGCACTGGCCGGCTGATAGAGCAGGCTGACCGCAAGGCCTCGCCGCAGTCTTACTACGCCCTCATCGACAGCCTGCAAACGCCGCCGGACATCATCACCGGCCGCCGCCAACTGACCCAGCGCTTCCTCGATGGCAGCGACTTGCGTATGGAGCCCGGCAGCAAAGGCTGGTATATCGACTTCACTGCGGCGACCGAGCGCAGCATCGACACCGGCAAGCTGGCGGATGGCGTGGTGCTGTTCAACACCGTGCTGCCCGGCGCGGATATGTGCAGTCCGGCGCATAGCCGAAGTTACGCGCTCAGCGTCACCAGCGGCTTGCCGGCAGAAGGCGCTGTGCCGATCGCGGGCGAGGTGCTGCCCGGCTACGTGCCGCTACCCACACTGCTGCCGCAAACAGTCACGCGAGGCGAGGCCGATCCGATCGGGCGCATCTGGCAGGAGAAAACGTATGTCGTTGTCGGCGCTGGTGCGGCGGCGGGCGTGGCGCCAACCATCGGCAGTGTGCGCATCATGCGCCGCGCCGGCCGCCTGAGCTGGCGCGAGATCATCAACTGGCGCGAACTGCATGAGGCGGCCAAATGAAACGCGCGGGGTTCAGCATGATTGAGCTGCTGGTGGTGATGGTCATCGTAATGATACTGATGGCGTTCGCGATGCCGGCCTACCAGCAGCATGTGGTGCGCACGCGCCGCAGCGAAGCACAATCGGCCTTGCTCAAGCTGATGATGCAGCAGGAACGGTTTCACTCGCAGCACAACAGCTACATTGCTTTTTCCGCCGCAGCCACGGAGCCCGAAGCGCGCCACTTCCAATGGTGGAGCGCCGCCAGCGCGCCGGCCAGTGCGTACGAAATCGAAGGCAAGGCCTGCGATGGCGAGCTGATTTCGCAATGCATCCAAGTGATCGCACGGCCCGGCACCGCCTTGGTTGATAGCCGCTTCCGCGACAACGATTGCAATATGCTGACCCTCACCAGCACCGGCCAGCGCCTTGCCAGCGGCCCTGCATCAGGATGCTGGCCATGAGGCGCCACAATGGCCTGACATTGATCGAGCTGCTGGTCGTGCTGGCGCTCGCGGCAATCCTGCTAGGCGTGGCCGCGCCGGCCTTCCAGCAATCGCTACAGCGCCTGCGCTTGCAAACCGCCGCGAATGATCTGCAAGCCGCCATCGACCTGACCCGCTCGCAAGCAATGGCACGCGGCAGCAAAGTGTTGATGGCGCCGTTGGAGCCATCCGGCAGCAACTGGCAAAGCGGCTGGGCCATCTTCATCGACCGCAACGGCAACCGCCGCCCCGACCCTGGTGAACCGCTGATCTACCGCCACGACCCGCTGCGGGCCGACATCAGCATCACAGCGCGCTTCACCTCCGGCGGCACGCCCACCTACATCGCCTACAACGCTGCCGGCCGCACCTGTCGCTTCGACAACAGCCTCACCGCTCGCTGGGGCACGTTGTCGCTCGCGCAAGGTGATCAAGCCCGCAACGTCATCATCAACATGCTGGGCCGCGTGCGCGTTTGCGATCCCAAGACAGAACCCTCTAATTGCGCCAGCGCGGCCGACTGAACAAGCCTTTATAATGACGCGAAATCATATTTGGTAGGGGTAACGTGGATATTCGCGACGATCTTGAAGGCATGGCGCTGGCGCTGGAGTGGGCCGCGAAGGGGCTGTACACCACCGCGCCGAATCCGCACATCGGCTGTGTGATCGTGCGCAATGGCGTGGTGATCGGCGCCGGCGTCACGCAGCAAGCTGGCAGCGATCATGCGGAAATCCAGGCGCTCAAGGATGCGCAGGCGCGCGGCCATGATGTGCGTGGTGCCACCGCTTACGTCACGCTGGAGCCATGTAACCACCACGGCCGCACGCCGCCATGCTCGGATGCGCTGGTGCGCGCCGGCCTCGGTCGCGTGGTGGCAGCGATGGAAGATCCGAATCCGCTGGTGGCAGGGCAGGGCATGGCCAAGCTGGCCGCTAACGGCATCGCCACCCATGTTGGCGTGCTGGCCGAACAGGCCTATGAACTGAATATCGGCTTTTTTTCGCGCATGACGCGCGGCCTGCCGTGGGTGCGCATGAAAACCGCCGCCAGCCTCGATGGCATGACAGCCTTGCACAACGGCGTCAGCCAGTGGATTACCGGCCCGGAAGCGCGTGCCGACGGCCATCACTGGCGCGCCCGCGCTTGCGCTATCCTGACTGGCATTGGCACGGTCAAGGCCGATGATCCGCAACTGAATGTGCGCGCAGTGGAGACGCCGCGCCAGCCGCGCCGCATCGTGGTCGACAGCAAGCTTGAAATTGACCTGTCCGCCAAGATATTAGAGGGCGGCGGGACGTGGATTGTCGCTGCGGTGAGCCATCCTGAAAAGGAAGCGGCGTTGGTTGCAGCTGGTCACGAGGTGATCTTGCTGCCGAACGCCAGCGGCAAGGTCGACCTGCCGGAACTGATGCGGGAACTGGGCCGCCGCCAGATCAATGAGCTGCACGTGGAAGCGGGTGGCAAGCTGAATGGTTCGTTGATCCGCGAAGGCTGCGTTGACGAGCTGCTGGTCTACCTCGCGCCCACGCTGATCGGCGACGCGCAAGGCATGTTCGCGCTGCCGGCGCTGACCGACCTGTCGCACAAAAAGAATTTGCAATTTCACGAGGTTAAGCAAATCGGCCAAGATTTGCGTATCCTTGCCCGATTCACTCGTTAGGAAAAATTATGTTCACTGGTATCGTCGCCGCTGTCGGCAAAATTGAATCCGTCAAGCCGCTGGAAGGCGGCTCGTTCGCAGGCGTGCGCCTGGACATCAACGCCGGCGGCCTGCCGCTGGCCGACGTTGGCCTGGGCGACTCGATCGCCATCAACGGCGCCTGCATGACCGTGGTGGAGAAAGATGCCACCAACTTCCGCGTCGATGTCTCGCGCGAAAGCCTGAACAAGACTGTCGGCCTCGACACGCTGACCGAAGTCAACCTCGAAAAAGCGCTGACGCTGAATGAGCGCCTCGGTGGCCATCTGGTTTCGGGCCACGTTGACGGCCTGGGCGTCGTGCGCAAGTTTGAGCCGGTGGGCGAATCGTGGGAGCTGGTGGTGGAGTCGCCGCATGAGCTGGCCAAGTTCCTGGCCTACAAAGGCTCGATCGTGGTGAATGGCGTGTCGCTGACAGTCAATCGCATTAACGACATTGGAACTGGTGCCGACCTCGTGTGCCAGTTCTCGATCAACCTGATCCCGCACACCATCGCCGTCACCACGCTCAAGCACCTGACTGTGGGCGCCAAGGTCAATCTGGAAATCGACCTGATCGCCCGTTATGTTGAGCGCATGGTTTCCGTGTCGAGCGCCATTTCAGGGAACTAAACCGCCAACCGGGTCTCTGGCGATCATGTCCAGATAGCCAAAGACCGCTGCCCGGACGCGATGTGCCAGTGCCATCTCGTCAGTTTCACCCTGGCAGCCCGCAGCGTCAACGATGCCGCGGGTAATCGCCATCACATCGCGGATGGCATAACCGGGCGCCGCGCATCCCGCTTTTTTCAAATATCCCGCCAGAATCGTTGCTGCACGCTCCCCATGAAGGCGGCTGGTTTCGCTTGTAGGTAAGCGCGCTTCTTCTAGATCCAGGAAGCGGCTCAGGTGCGGCCGTTGTAACTGATGACGTACCGCGATGTTGAGTATTTGCTGAATACCGTCAACCCCGCTTACATCTCCTATCGCCTCAATGGCGGCCAACAACTCCGCAGTTTCACGCTCGACCAGCGCCTGGGTTAGCGACTCCCTGTTCGGAAAGTATTGATACAAGGAGCCGATGCTCACCCCAGCCGTTGCCGCGACCGCGTTAGTGGTGTAGCCCTCATAGCCACTGGTTTCCAAAATGCGAGCAGCGGCCTCCAGAATTGCGTCCACAGTGGCTGCGGAGCGGCGTTGCGTCGGTCTTTTCCGAGGAGCGGTGGCGGGCGGTGGTGGCAGTTTGGTCATGTTGGGAATGCGAGTATCGAATATGAGTAATTGCTCATATTATGAACATGTTCTCACATTACACCAAGGAGTACTTATGTACGCAGATGAATTGAACGGATTGCTGCCATCAGTCCGTGAAGCTGTAGAAACCGCCGGCCGCATCTTGCTGGCCCGCTTCCAGAAGGCGAATCCCCCTGATGATTTTCCCGCCCTGTTGGCCGCAATCGAGGATAACGACCGTGCCGTCGGCGCCGATTTGCGCGCGGCCTTGCTCAGCCTGCGCCCCGGCAGTGGCTGGGTGGAGGATGAGGAGGCTGGCGGCGCCTTGCCTGAAGGAGAGTGGTGGATCGTTGATCCGGTTGAAGGCAACGTTAATCATATCCATGGCGGCGCTGGCTGGGCAGTGAGCGCCACCCTGGTGCGGGATGGCCTGCCGGTGCTCACGGTGGTGAATATTCCTGTTCAAGGAGTGACCTACACCGCCGTCCGCCATGGCGGTGCTCATGTGAATGACCTGCGCCTGCAGGTCTCCGTCAAGAACGAACTGCGGGCCGCCATTGTGGGAACTGGGCAGGCACGGCCCGGTGAAGGAGGGCAGACCTATGCCGCCATCGGCCGCTCAGTAACGGTAATGCTCGATAAGGCGCTCCTGGTGCGCATGGCGGTGCCGGCGACCCTGGAATTAATCGATGTAGCAAGCGGGCGCATGGATGGCTTCTGGCAATTTAGCCAGGTCCGTTCGGGACTGGCGGCTGGCGCCTTGCTGGTCAGCGAAGCCGGCGGTGTGCTCACCGATGTGCAAGGTAATCCGTGGAGCTTTGCCAGCACCAGTTTTCTGGCAGCGGCGCCGGGTATTCATGCTGCTGTCGCTGCGCTGGCACAGGAGATTCAGCCATGAAGCGCTATGCGGTGGTGGGCGCCAGCAGCGGGACTGGCAAGCGCGTTGTGGCGCAGTTAGCGGCCAGCGGTGCAGCGGTGCGGGCGATCTCGCGGCAGCCTGTGCCATCGCACGGGACGGTGGAATCATATGCCGCCGATGTGACCGATGCGGAGGCGATTAAAGGCGCGCTGTCTGGTGGATTTGACGCCGTATTCTTCACCGTCGATATCCACGGAAAAGGGCTAACGCGCGAACAAGTCAAAGCCGTGATGCTCGATGGCTGTGTCAACACGATAGCCGCAGCTAAAGCAGGCGGCGCTGGACGGTTTGTGCTGCTTTCCGTGATGGGCGCAGATCTGCCGTCATGGGTCTGGTGGCTGTTAAACGCCATGAAGCCCGGCATGCGAGATAACATCGTCAAGCGCGAGAAGTTTTTGCGAGATAGCGGGCTGCCCTATGTCATTTGCCGGGCGCCACGGCTGACGGATGCGGAAAACCCGATGTCCGTTACGGCTAGCGCCCCACTGCACAGGATGACTATGTGGCGTACTATCAGCCGTAACGATTTAGCCCGGATGTTAATCAGCGCAGCAGATGATGCGCCGCTTGGTACGACTTGGGATGTGTATACTGGCAAGGTCGATAACGCTCCCTGGTAATCAGCCCGAAATACTTTTCAGGAAGGCGATCAGGGCCGCCCGTTCGGTCTTGTTTCGCACGCGGAAGTCCATATTCTGGCCGGGGATGAATTTTTCCGGATCGCTGAGCCAGCGGTCGAGCGAGGCCTCGTCCCATTGCACGTTGGCGTGACGCAGCGCCGGCGAATAGTCATAGCCTTTGACGCTGCCGGCCCGGCGCCCAAAGACGCCGCGATGGTGCGGGCCGGTTTCATCGGAATCGATGGCGTGGCATTCCGAACAACGTTTCTGCCACAATCGCTGTCCCTGTGCGATTTGCCGGCCGTCTTGTGCGTGTGCCAGTCCCGTCAGCAGCAAGGCTGCAAGGCAGGCTGGTAATACGGTGGTGAACATGATTATCCCTTTGATTTGGCTTACGTTTATTTCTTATACGCAAGTAGGATGCGGCCGGATTCAACTATTTTAGCGGATGATGCCCTCTAATTTTGCCGGTAAAATCAGCGTTTTAAGGTAGGGTTGGCGTAAATCCTTTAAAATAGCGGGTTAATGAAATACTCTCGCTTAGCCTTGAAGGATTAAAAATGTCAATTTCCAGCACCGAAGAAATCGTCGCCGAATTGCGCGCTGGCCGCATGGTGATCCTGGTCGATGAAGAAGACCGGGAAAACGAAGGTGATCTGGTGCTCGCGGCGGACTTCGTCACGCCGGAAGCCATCAATTTCATGGTCAAGCATGCGCGCGGCCTGGTCTGCCTGACCTTGACCGAAGAGCGCTGCGACCAACTCGAACTGTCGATGATGTCGTCCAAGAACGGCACCGCCTATGGCACCAACTTCACCGTCTCGATCGAAGCGGCGGAAGGCGTGACCACCGGTATCTCGGCCGCCGACCGCTCCAAGACCATTGAGGTCGCTGTGGCCAAGGATGCCAAGCCGTCGGACATCGTCCAGCCAGGCCACATCTTCCCGCTGAAGGCGCAAAAGGGCGGCGTGCTGATGCGCGCAGGCCATACCGAAGCCGGTTGCGACCTGACCGCCATGGCCGGCCTGACGCCCGCCTCGGTGATCTGCGAAATCATGAAGGACGATGGCACCATGGCGCGCCTGCCGGACCTGCTGGAATTCGCCAAGGAACACAATCTGAAGATCGGCACTATCGCCGACCTGATCCACTATCGCAGCCGCAATGAGTCGCTGGTGGAAAAAGCCGGCGAGCGTACGCTGAAGACCGCCCATGGCGACTTCCGCATGATCGCTTACCGCGACAAGCCAAGCGGCTCGGCCCACCTGGCGCTGGTGCACGGCCAGATTGAGAAGGGCAAGGAAACCCTGGTGCGCGTGCACCAGCCAGTCTCGATCCTGGACATCCTGGAATCGGAAGCGACCACCCACTCGTGGAACCTGTCGTCCTCGATGGCGGCGATCAAGGCGGCTGACAGCGGCGTGATCGTGCTGCTCAACTGCGAAGAAACTGCCGAGCAGTTCTTCAACCAGTTCGACGCCCTGTGCAAGCCGGAAGACACCAAGCCGAAAGGCCGCGCGGCCAGTATGGACCTGCGTAGCTACGGCATCGGTGCGCAAATCCTGCGCGAAGTCGGCGTCTGCAAAATGCAGCTGCTGGCCAGCCCGCGCAAGATGCCGTCGATGACCGGCTTCAATCTGGAAGTGACCGGCTACGTCGCCAAACCTAACTAATTCAACCAACATACAAGAGGCCATCATGACCGTAGGAAGCTACGAAACCAACCTGAACGGTGAAGACCTGCGCATTGGCGTGGTACAAGCCCGTTTTAACGAAGACATCTGCCACGGCCTGCTGTCCGCTTGCCTGGCCGAGCTGAAGCACCTGGGCGTGGCGGATGAAGACATCCTGCACGTGACCGTGCCGGGCGCGCTGGAAGTGCCGCTGGTGCTGCAGAAGATGGCTGAGTCGCAGCAGTTCGACGCGCTGATCGCGCTGGGCGCCATCATCCGAGGTGAAACTTACCACTTCGAGCTGGTGTCGAACGAATCGGGCGCGGGCATCACCCGTATCGGCCTGGATTATGGTATTCCTATCGCTAACGCGATCCTGACCACCGAGAACGACGAGCAAGCCGAAGTGCGCATGGCCGTCAAAGGCGCCGATGCGGCGCGCGTAGCCGTCGAAATGGCCAACCTGACCATCGCTCTGGAAGAGCTGAGCCAGGACCACGGCGACGACGAGTAATTAAGAATAAAGGTAGAACCACATGAATGAGAAGACTTTGCACGCCAACCCCAGCAAGAACCGCACGCCGCGTCACCGCTCGCGTGAGTTCGCGCTGCAAGGGTTGTACCAGTGGCTGCTGAATAACGAATCCGCCTCCACGGTGGTCAACCACATCCGCGGCGCGCACGGCTTCGACAAGGCCGATGCCGAGCACTTCACCGTGCTGCTGAACGGCGCCATCGGTTCGTCGGTGGAACTGCGCGAGATGTTCGCGCCGCTGGTGGACCGTGGCATCAAGGAACTGTCGCCGATCGAGCACGCAGTGCTGCTGATCGGTGCGTACGAACTGAAGAACAACCAGGAAATTCCTTACCGCGTCGTGATCAACGAAGCGGTGGAACTGACCAAGTCGTTCGGCGGTATCGACGGTCACAAATACGTCAACGGCGTGCTGGACAAGCTGGCGGCCCAGCTGCGTCCGGACGAGGTTGCCGCAGACAAGAAGCGCTAAGCTTCGCCGGTATCGTTAAAAGCCACCCACGGTAGCGTGCGGTGGCTTTTTTTATTGGCCGCTTGACTTGTGCAGCGCCGAATGGACAGAATTGCATTTCGGCTAATCTTGGAGCGGTATCATCGAATTACAGACACCAAGCTGGCGCCGGCGCGGCTGGCTGGCGCTGATCGGCGGCGCGCACCTATTGGCCTTCTTCGCCTGGAAAGCGCCTGAGAGGCCGCTGGCGGCGGTTTTGAGACCGCACACGCCAATCACCTACATTTTGACGCCGTTTAAGCCGCTACCGCCGCCTAAACCAGCTAAACCGGCGGAGCCGGCCAAGCCATCCAAGCCTGCCGACGCGCTGGCTCGCGCGCCTGCGCGTCCGGAGCGCGTGCCGGTGGCCGCCGAGCCGCAGCCGATCACCGTGCCGCCATCCGCGTCCGCTGCCGAGTCCACCGTTGCAGCCACATTGCCGCCCGATCCCTTTGCCGTCCCGGTCAAGCCGCAGGACGACCTCAGGCAGCGCGCCATCAAAGGCGCACTGGCTGCTGACCAAAAGGCGCGCAAGGATGCCTGGACGCAGCGCGACCGCAAATATGTGAATGATGAGACGGCGCTGGCCACGGCCATCGGCAAGGCGTATGTGGGCGGCGGTAGTGGCGCGATAGGTGAGTTCACCGCGCCGGATGGCAGCCGCGTGACCAAGTGGCGTTTGCCAGGCGGTGCAGTGGTTTGCTATTACAAGGAGTCGAACAGTTTTGGCAGCGGCAAGGATCCATTCCGGGATACCGGCCGGGTGAGCATTCGGGATTGTCCGAATTAGGGACGTAAAAAAAGCCGCCTGACCGAGGCGGCTTTTACTAGGACGGTGCTAATTACAGACCAGCGATCTGCGTACCGCTTACCGATTTCTCGGTCGCTGCGACTGGCACAGCCTTGGCTGGTGCTGCAGCCGTCATCACTGGCGTGATGGTTGGCACTTTCTTACCCGCCGAAACTTGCTTCAGGCGGTTGTACTCGGCCAGCACGCGGGTGCCGTAGCCGTCGTCGCTTTCAAACGCAGCGGCGCCGACATAGCTCTTCAGGCCGGCTTCCACCGAACCGCCACGGGTCACGTAATCCTTCAGGATCAGCGAACCAACGCGGATATTGGCCACTGGGTTCAGCGCGGCTTGCGTGCCACCCATGTCCTGGAACTTCTCGTGGTGCACTTTGGACATCACCTGCATCAGGCCTTGCGCGCCCATCGGGCTTTCCGCGAACGGATTCAGGCCCGACTCGATCGACATCACAGCCAGGATCAGCAGTGGATCCAGTTTGATTTCGCGAGCGGTCAGGTAAGCGGTCGACACCAGCATGTTGGCAGCGTCGCCGGCAACGCGGTAACGCTTGGACAGCCAGGTGGTAACCCATTTCTGCTGCTTCTCAGTGCCCAGCAGGGCTTTTTCTTCGGCCGACAGCGGAGCGGTCGACACGGTGACGGCGGCTGGCGCCTCCATCAGCGCGTCCAGTGGTGGTGCGGTGACAGCAACCACTTCTGCGCCAGGAACGCGGTTCAGGCCGTCACTGAGGGCTTTTACCAGGTCTGGACGGACAAACAGTACTGCCATTACTACTAAAGCGGTCACACCCACAATGGTCAGGGTGTGTTGGGCGGTGGTCAGCACGCCCTTTGCCGAAATGCGCGACGTGGTGAACCACGCGGCTGGCTGGCGAGCCATGGTACGGGCAAACGTCGTTGCGCCGGTGATGCGATTAATCATAGAGTTCCCCTGAAATGACCGTAAAAGCGATACCCCGCCAGCGTTAAACGCAGCTAAACAGGTGCTAATGCCGTGCATCAGAAATATCTCGTTCGTCGTCGCTGTAGGAAGCTCACGAGAACGCCATCATTGCTTGCTTGTTGCTGATCTCTCCCGCAGGAGTCAACCAGATGCAATACAACTACAACCGGGGAGCAAGGCAAGACGCCTTTGAAAACACTCCTTAAAATGTCATGTGGAGCCCCGACTCCGTGAATGTATGAGGGGCGCAAAGGCCAGTCCTCATCAAGTAGGGTGGATTGTAGAAGGCGTTTTATATCAAGTCAATACTAACGGCAAGCGTCTTTATAACTTTTAAATCTAGAATTTTGCCTTGCTAGCTAGAGAAAACCAATAAAATCAATCACTTGACCTGTATTTTTAAACAGTACGCTTTAATGTAAGAAAATATTAAAAAACCGATGAAATATTCCGATCTACGAGATTTTATTTCCCAACTGCAAGGAATGGGTGAACTTAAGCCCATTTTAAGCCCTGTTTCGCCGCATTTAGAGATGACGGAGGTTTGCGACCGCACTTTGCGTGCGGGCGGACCGGCCTTGCTGTTCCAGAATCCGACCGGCCACAGCATGCCGGTGCTGGCTAATTTGTTCGGCACGCAGCGCCGTGTGGCGCTGGGCATGGGCGCGCAAGACGTCAGCGAATTGCGCAAGATCGGCCACGTGCTGTCGCGCCTGAAAGAGCCGGAGCCGCCGAAGGACTTCAAAGATCTGCTGGGCCTGGGCTCGCTGGTAAAAGCGGTATGGGATATGGCGCCGAAAGAACTGCGCGGCGCGCCGTGCCAGGAGATTGTGTGGGAAGGCGCCGATGTCGATTTGTCGAAATTGCCGATCCAGCACTGCTGGCCAGGCGACGTAGCGCCTTTAATTACTTGGGGGCTGGTGATTACCAAGGGCCCTAATAAGAAGCGGCAGAACCTGGGTATCTATCGCCAGCAGGTGCTGGGCCCGAACAAGGTCATCATGCGCTGGCTGGCCCATCGCGGCGGCGCGCTGGACTTCCGCGAGCACGCCATCCAAAGCAAAGGGAAGCCTTATCCTGTATGCGTCGCTTTGGGAGCGGACCCCGCTACTATATTAGGTGCAGTAACGCCGGTGCCGGATTCCTTGTCGGAATATCAGTTCGCCGGCCTGCTGCGCGGCAGCCGTACTGAACTGGTTAAAGCCATCGGCAGCGAGCTGCGTGTGCCGGCTTCGGCTGAGATTGTGCTGGAGGGGCATATCTACCCGGATGAAAATCATCCGTCCGGTTACGAGCATGCGCTGGAAGGTCCTTACGGCGACCACACTGGTTATTACAACGAGCAGGACTGGTTCCCGGTGTTCACCATAGACCGCATCACCATGCGACGCGATCCGATCTATCACTCGACCTACACCGGCAAACCGCCGGATGAGCCGGCCGTGCTGGGCCTGGCGCTGAACGAGGTGTTTGTGCCGCTGCTGCAAAAGCAGTTCAGCGAGATCACCGATTTCCACCTGCCGTCGGAAGGCTGTAGCTATCGCATGGCGGTGGTGCAGATTAAGAAGCAGTATGCCGGCCACGCCAAGCGCGTGATGTTTGGCGTGTGGAGCTTCCTGCGCCAGTTCATGTACACCAAGTTCATCGTGGTAGTGGATGAGGACGTGAATATCCGCGACTGGAACGAGGTGATCTGGGCGATTACCACCCGCGTCGATCCGACCCGCGATACCACGCTGGTCGATAACACGCCGATCGATTACCTGGACTTTGCCTCGCCGGTAAGCGGCCTGGGCAGCAAGATGGGCATCGACGCCACCAATAAATGGCCGGGTGAAACCACGCGCGAGTGGGGCACGGTGATCACCATGTCACCTGAGGTGAAAACACGCGTGGATCAAATTTGGCAGGAGTTGGGGCTGTAAGGTATAATCAAGTCTGGCGGGCCCCTGCGCATTGTGGCATGGTCAACCTGGTCAGGTCGGGAACGAAGCAGCCACAGCCGTTCACCATAAGTGCCGCAGATCAGGCTCGCCTCCTTATTCAAGAAAAAGCTCCCCTCGGGGAGCTTTTTTTATTTTATTCAGAGTCCAGCTCGGCTTCAAACGGCCGCTCGGACGCCACCATCAGCGGATTCTCCTTCAGCAGCGCCGAATCGGGCTTGAGCTTGATCTGGTTCTTGGCATCGGTGTTAAACACTGCGCTGCCCACCTTCAGCTGCGCCGGGTGATTAAACTTGAACACCACCACCTTTACGCTCGGCGCGAACATGCTCAGTGCGCCGGCCATTTTCTTGATAGCTTGGTTCATCTGGCCGACGCTGCTCATCACCGGCGCATAATTCCACTGCAAGCCTTCCGGCAGCGGCGTGGTGGCGTCGTAGTCGACCTTGGACTTTTCTTCCTTCGGCAGGCTGGTCAGGATTTTAGTGTCGTCGGTCATCCACTTGGGGTTGGGGACGAAGGCCATGCGGTAGTCGGGCGACAGCGCCGGCAGCTGCTGGCGCTCACTGCCGTGCACCACGGTCAGCACCACCTCGGATGGTTTGATGTTTTTATTCTGCGGCTTGATGGTCAGGTAGAGGTTGACCTTATCGCGCTCGGCGGCCGGCAGGGCATAGAACTTGTCGAGGCGCAGGTCTTCCACCAGTTTTTTATAGGGATGCCATTCACGTTCATCTGCGTGGGCGGCGAGGGACAGCAACAGCAGGGGGAGCAGGGCAAGATTTTTCATTTTTGACATGTTAAAAGAAAAACAAATTGTAGGGCGAAATCGCAGACTTACCTAATCCAGTCGCGACTTGTTACAATTGCCGCTTTGGCACCCGCGATACGGTAAAATCCCAGCATGTCCTATCAAGTCCTCGCCCGTAAATATCGCCCTCGCAACTTCGAAACGCTCGTCGGTCAGGAGCACGTGGTTCGCGCACTGACGCATGCTTTGCATAGCGGCCGGCTGCACCACGCCTATCTGTTCACCGGAACGCGCGGTGTGGGTAAAACCACCTTGTCGCGAATTCTGGCCAAATCGCTTAATTGCGTCGGCCCGGATGGCAATGGCGGCATCACCGCGACGCCGTGCGGCGTGTGCGAGGCGTGTACCGCCATCGATGCGGGTCGCTTTGTTGATTACATCGAGATGGATGCGGCGTCCAACCGCGGCGTCGACGAAATGGCGCAGCTGCTGGAGCAGGCGGTTTACGCGCCGACCAATGCACGCTTCAAGGTCTATATGATCGATGAGGTGCACATGCTGACCAACCACGCCTTCAACTCGATGCTGAAGACGCTGGAAGAACCGCCGGAGCACGTCAAATTTATTCTGGCGACCACTGATCCGCAAAAGATTCCGGTGACGGTGCTGTCGCGCTGCCTGCAGTTCAACCTGAAGCAGATGCCGCCGGGTCATATCATTGGCCACCTTGAGAATATCCTTGGGCAGGAAGGCATCACCTTTGAGCAGGCGGCCTTGCGCCTGCTGGCCACCGGCGCGCATGGTTCGATGCGCGATGCCTTGTCGCTGACTGATCAGGCGATTGCTTACGCCGCCGGCGCCGTGACCTTGGATGCGGTACAGGGCATGCTGGGCGCCTTGGACCAGTTCTACCTGATTCGTTTGCTGGATGCGCTGGCAGCGCAGGATGGTGCTGATCTGTTGGCCGTGGCCGATGAGATGGCCACGCGCAGCCTGTCGTACAACGGCGCTTTGCAGGATCTGGGCACTTTGCTGCACCGGATTGCTTTGGCGCAGACGGTGCCGGCTGCCTTGCCGGAAGATTTGCCAGAGTACGCGGATATCGTGCGTCTCGCCGGTTTGTTCGATGCGGAAGAAGTGCAGCTGTACTACCAGATCGCCGTGCATGGCCGCAATGAGCTGGGCCTGGCGCCGGATGAATATGCCGGCTTCTCGATGACCTTGTTACGGATGTTAGCCTTTCGTCCCGGCGTAGGCGGGGCGGAGGGGCAACCAGCGGCAGCGCCAGCAGTATCGCGCCAGGCGGCGATGGCTTCGGCCCGCGCCGCCGCAGGTGCCACGCCAGCACGTGCTGCCGCCAACGTGCAAGCGAACCACGCCAGCGTGGTGCCGCCATCCGTCATCGCCGGAGCCGCCGCGATGGCACGCGAAGCGGCCGCCCCAGCAGCACCATCGCCAGTAGCGCCCGTCGCGGCTCCGGCTCCGGCCCCGGTCGTCGCAGCGCCGAGCGCACCAATAGCGCCGCCTGTAGCCGCGCCGGCTCCGGCCGCACCTGCTGCACCGATCAGCACCGCACGCGCGGCCATCACAGCTGCGCTGGAAGCCGCACGTGCTGCGTCCCGTC
>NZ_WWCN01000022.1 GCF_009857445.1 Duganella flavida | reverse complement strand
GGCGGGCACGGAAGGCGACGGGGTGAAAGCGAGGCCGGCGTCGTCGGCTGGACGCGCAGCCGCAGCGGCGGACGACGTGCCATGGCCTGCCGACGCGGCAGCGGATGACGGCGCTTCGGCGGCGCTGGCTGGTGCGGCAACGTTTGCAGGAGCGGACGGATCAAGCGCCAGGTCGAGCGTCAGGCCCGGTTCCTTGTGGTCGCTGGCGGCTGGCAGCGGGCTCGGCGACGGGCGCGGCTCGCTGCTGGCGACTGGTGCGGCAGCGGCAGCGGCCGGCGCCTCGCCGGCCATCGGCTCCAGGCTCAGGCTATCGAGGTTGAACTCGCGCTTCGCTGCAGGAGCGGTGGCGGCGGCAGGTTGCACTGGTTCCGGCGTCAGCGCCAGGATCTCGTCGAAGGCTTCCGACGGCTTGTCCAGCTCGTCATCGGAGAGCGAGTTTTGTTTTGCGCGCTCGGCTTTCTTCAGCGCTTGCATTAGCAGACTCATGATCCATTGGCCTTAGCAGGAACAGGGTACGATTCAGTGTCGGGCACCTGGCCCGGCAGGATGTAGCGGTAATCCTTGTAGTCGCCGTTGATGCTGGCGTCCTTCACTACTACCGGCCGCATGAAGATCACCAGCTCGGTCTTGGTGGTGTTCTCGTTACGGTAAGAGAAAAGGTCGCCCAGCAGCGGAATGCGGCCCAGCACCGGCACGCTGTCCTTGGCGTTGTCGACCGAGTCTTGCATCAGGCCGCCCATGACGGCGATCTGGCCGCTGTTGACCTTCATGATGGACTCCAGTTCGCGCGCCTGGATCACCGGCACTTCGCTGGTGACGTTGGCGGCGGCCAGCGCCGGATTCGGGTCCTTGACCTTGCCCACCACGCGGGTGATGGTCGGGCGTACGTTGAGCGTCACCTCATCGGTATCGGAAATCTGCGGCGTCACGCTCATCACAAAGCCGACCGGCACGGTTTCCAGGTGCGATTCATAGGTGGCCGGCGTGGTCGGCACGCCGTTGGCGCTGAGGATGGCCGGCGTCACTTTGATGGAGAAGAACACATTGTTATCCACCACCTTGAGTAGCGCGGTCTGGTTGTTCAACACGCTGATTTTCGGGCTCGACAGCACTTTCACCTTACCGAACGACTCCAGCAACTGGATGGTGGTGGCAATGCTGCCCAGGCGGCTGGTCGGGTTGGTATAGTTGAGCAGGAAGATGCCCGGCGTGGTGCCGACTGTGACGCCGCTGGGCAGAGTGCCCACCGCGCCTTGCGTCAGTTTCAACCCGCCGCCGGCCAGGTTCGACCAGTTGATGCCTTGCTGGTAGGCGTTGCTCAGCTTGACCTCGATAATGGTGGCTTCAATCAGCACCTGGCGCTTGGCTGCGCCCAGCACCACGTCGAGGAACTGGGCGATTTTTTCATGTTGGCGCGCCGTCGCGCGCACCGCGATCAGGCCGCCCTCAGGATTGACGATCACCGAGTTGGCGGTATTGTTGTTGCGCTGTCCCAGTGACGGTGCGCCGCCAGCCTGGTTCGGCTGGCCTGCCAGCGGATCGACCGGATTGTCGTTCAGGTTGGAGGCGCGCAGCATGTCGCGGATGTTCTTCTCGATATTGAACCAGAAGTTATTGTCCGAGCGATTGTTCACCACCGTGGTGGAGTTATTCGAGCCATTGCCCATCGCGCCGTTTTGCTGGTTGCCCGGCTGCTGCTGGTTCTGGTTGCTGCCAGTGTTGACCTGGACGGTGGTAGCCTGGCTTTGCTGCTGGTTGGCCGCCTGCACCGGATTGGAGCTGGAATCGCCGCCGCCGCCAGTGGTGGAAATCTGGGTGGCGATGTTCACGCTGCTGGAGGTGCTGCGCGAGATGTTGACGTAATCGACCTTGTAATTGCGCCATTCCGGGCTGTCCGGCAGCACCGTCAGCGTTTCGCCGTTGATTTCATAACGCATGTCGACCTGGCGCTGGATGCGGCTCAGCAGCTGCGGCAGGGTCTGGTCAAGCGCGTTGAGGGTCACCAGGCCGTCGATGCCGGGATGGATGTCCACGTTGAGGCTGGCGTCGCGCGCCAGCGCAAACAGCAGCGACTGCACCGGCACCTTGTGCACGGTCACGCTGTAGGTGGCGACCTTGGCGGCTGGCTTGGGCGGCGGCAGCGCCACGCTTTGCTGCACCGGTTCCGGAATCGCGCCAACGGGTGGCGGCGGTTCGCTGATATGGACCGGGGATGGCGTGATGGGATGGCTGGCGCAAGCACTCAGCAGAACGCTGCACACCACGGGGACGAAGGGGGAGCTGAGTTTTTTCATCGTGGTTCGCTTTGTTGTGCTTTTGCAATTATAGGTGGCATGATCTTACAAATTCCGCGCCGCCGCAAGGAGGAGAATGCAAATCAGGACCGCCGCGCCTGCTATAACAACAGCCTTGGTCGTCACCCGGGCGCGCCGGCGGCCGAACGGCGTTTCGGCGATGGCCTGGCGGGCGTGGCTAGCCTCTACCGCTTCGGCATCGTCGGCAAATGCGGCCAGCAGCGCCTTGTCGGCCAGGATATTGATGCGGCGCACGATGCCCTGCGAGGCCTCGGCGATCAGTTTGGCGGCCGCCGGACTGAACAGTGCAGGGCCGTCGTGGCCGGCCGCGCGCAGGCGGAACGCCAGGAAATCTCCGGTCAGGTCCGATTTCAGGGGCGGCACCTGGAAGCTGTGGGTGATGCGTTCTTTCAGCTGGCGCATGCTGGCCAACTCCAGGTGCTGGTCCAGCTCGGGCTGGCCGAACAGCACGATTTGCAGCAGTTTGCTGCGCGCCGTTTCCAGATTGGTGAGCAGGCGGATCGCTTCCAGCGTGTCGAGCGGCATGGCTTGCGCTTCTTCGACCAGCAGCACCACCTGGCGGCCAGCGCTGTGGCGGCCGATCAGCTCGGCATGCAGGCCGCGCTGGACTTCATCGGCACGCAGGCCGCCGGTCGGCAGGCCCAGTTCGGCGGCAATGGCGTGCTGCACTTCCAGCGGATTCAGGTTCGGATTGACCAGGTAAATCACGTCAATGTGAGACGGCATACGGCTTTCCAGCATACGGCACAGCATGGTCTTGCCAGTGCCGACCTCGCCAGTCACTTTAATAATCCCTTCGCCGTGGCCAACCGCGTACAGCATGGCCTCCAGGATGTCGCCGCGCGTGTTCCCCGAGTAGAAAAACGCCGGGTTGGGCGTGATGTTGAACGGCGATTCGCGCAGGCCGAAGTGGGTTTGGTACATGGTCGTCGTTACGCTATCAGTCACGCAATGCAGGTCAGGAAGGCTTGTTCCAGCGTGTCGGCGCCATACTGGGCGCGGCATTCGGCGGGCGTGCCGCTGAACCGGATGGCGCCGTCATGCAGGATGGCCATGCGGTCGCACAGCTCGTCCACGTCCGCCAGCGCGTGCGAGGTCAGGAACACTGTACTACCGGATTGATGCAGGCGGCGCAATTCATCCTTCAGCAGTGCGCGCGCTTTCGGATCGAGGCCGCTCATCGGCTCGTCCAGCACGTACAGCGGCTTACGCGCCAGAAGGCAGGCGGCCAGGCCGAGTTTCTGGGTCATGCCTTTGGAATAGCTGCGCACCGTGCGCTTCAGCGCGCCGGGATCCAGGTCGAGTGCGCTCAACATGGCGCTCACGGCCTGCGCATCGTAGGACAATCCTTGCAAGGTCAGCAGGTAGCGGATGAAGTCGGCGCCGGTTAAATAATAGGGCGGCGTGAAGCGTTCGGGCAAGAAGCCCAGCGGCCCGCGCGCGGCTGGCTGGTGGTGCGGCTGGCCGAAGATGTCGATGCTGCCGCCGTCCAGCGCGCAGAAATCGAGCAGGCATTTGATCAGGCTGGTCTTGCCGGCGCCGTTGACGCCGACCAGGCCGAAGCACTCGCCGGCGCCCAGTTCCAGGTCCACGCCGCGCAGCACGCTGGCCGCGCCGTAGCGTTTGGAGACTTGCTGGAAGCGCAGGGCAGGGAGTGTCATGGCCGACACTGTAGCGCATCCGTCTAAAGAAAGCGACACCTACCCTCGCGCTGAGCCCGCATTGTGGACTAGAATGGCCGCAAGTTTTTGGTGAGTATCTTCAAGGAGAGCGCATGTCGAGGCCAGAGAAAGTCCGGCTGGGTGAAATTCTGGTACAGCAGAAGCTGCTCTCCGAAGAGCAACTGGGGCTGGCCTTGGCCGATCAAAAGCGCAGCGGACGCAAGCTGGGCCGCGTGTTTGTCGAGAACGGCTATGTGACCGAGGAGCAGATCGCCGGCGCATTGGCGCGGCAGCTGAACATCCCTTACCTGAACCTGAAGTTCTTCAACATCAATCCGGAGATCGTGCGGCTGCTGCCGGAGACGCAGGCACGCCGCTTCCGCGCGCTGGTGCTGGAAGAGCGCAACGGCGCGCTGCTGGTCGGCATGTCCGACCCGACCGACTTGTTTGCGTATGACGAGATTGCCCGCATCGTCAAGCAGGGTATCGAGCTGGCGGTGGTCAACGAGACCGAGGTGCTGGCTGTCATCGATCGCATCTACCGCCGCACCGAAGATATTTCCGACCTGGCGCGCGAGCTGGAGCAGGATCTGGGAGATACCGCCTCGATCGACTTCGGCGCGCTGGCCGCCGCCAATCCCAATCTGGAAGAAGCGCCGGTGGTCAAGCTGCTGCAATCGGTGTTTGACGATGCGGCGCAGGTGCGCGCTTCCGACATCCACATCGAACCGCAGGAAGGCCGGCTGCAAATCCGCTTCCGCATCGACGGCGTGCTGCACCTGCAGACCGAGGCCGATATCAAGATCGCCCCCTCGCTGGCGCTGCGTTTGAAGCTGATGTCGGACCTCGACATCTCGGAAAAGCGCTTGCCGCAAGACGGCCGCTTTGCCGTGCGCGTCAAAAACCAGCGCATCGACGTCCGGATCTCGACCATGCCGACCCAGCACGGCGAATCGGTGGTGATGCGTCTGCTGAGCCAAGGCAGCACCCAGCTGCGGCTGGACGCCATCGGCATGCCGCGCTCGCTGCTGGAGAAATTCCGCGCCATTGTTCAGCGTCCGAACGGACTGGTGCTGGTGACTGGCCCGACCGGTTCCGGCAAGACCACCACCTTGTATTGCGCGCTGGCCGAGCTGAACTCGGTCGAGAAAAAGCTGATTACGGTGGAAGACCCGGTTGAGTACCGCCTGCCCGGCATTAACCAGGTGCAGGTCAACGACAAGATCGATCTGAACTTTGCGCGCGTGCTGCGTTCGGCGCTGCGGCAAGACCCCGACATCGTGCTGGTCGGCGAGATGCGCGACCAGGAAACCGCCGCCATTGGCCTGCGCGCCGCCATGACCGGTCACTTGGTGCTGTCCACGCTGCACACCAACGACGCCGTCAGTACGCCGCTGCGCCTGATGGACATGGGCGTGCCGCGCTACATGGTGGGCTCGTCGCTGCAGGCGGTGCTGGCGCAGCGCCTGGTGCGGGTGATCTGCGAAAGCTGCACCACACCGTATGAGCCGACGCCGACCGAGCGCGAATGGCTGTCGCTGGAGCTCAATGACAAGGTCGACAAGGGTCGCTACTTCCACGGCAAGGGCTGCTCGCACTGCAATGGCATGGGCTATCGCGGCCGTACCGGCGTGTACGAATTGCTGGAGATGACGCGGGCGGTGGTGGACGCCGCCAACGATATCGATCCGTCGCACTTCCTGAAAGTGGCGCAGGCCCAGATGGGCGGCGAAACCTTGCGCCGCCATGCGGTGGCGCTGGTGATACAGGGCCGCACCACGGTGTCGGAAGCCATGCGCATCAGTAACCAGGTCGAGGACTAACCAGTGCCTTTCTTCGCTTACAAGGGCCGCAACGCGCGCGGCGAGTTGATGCAAGGCGTGCTGGAGGCGGTCGATAGCGGCGCCGTGGCCGACCAGCTATTCAATACCGGTGTGACGCCGATCGAGATTGTGGTGACCAAAAAAGCCGCCGCTCCCGGCGACGGCGAAGACTGGTGGAACAAACTGCTGGAGAAGAAAGTCACGTCGATGGACGTGCAGCTGTTCAGCCGCCAGATGTACACGCTGCTCAAGTCGGGCGTGCCCATCATGCGCGGGCTGGCGGGCTTGCAGGAATCGGCGGTCAGCAAGTCGTTCGGCAAGGTGATCAAGGATTTGCGCGAATCGCTGGATGCGGGCCGCGAGCTGTCGGCTGCCATGCGCCGCCATCCGGAGGTGTTCTCGCCGTTTTATCTGTCGATGGTGCGGGTGGGCGAGATGACCGGGCGGCTGGAGGAAGTGTTCCTGCGCTTGTTCGACCACCTGGAGTTCGACCGTGACATGCGCGAGCGGGTCAAGACGGCCACGCGCTATCCGACTTTTGTGGTGCTCGCCATGGTGATTGCAATGGTCGTGGTGAATATGTTCGTGATTCCGGCCTTCGTCGGCGTGTTTGCCAAATTTAACGCCGAGCTGCCGCTGATGACACGGGTGCTGATCGGCACTTCCAACTTCACGGTGCGCTACTGGCCGGTGCTGGTGGCGGCGGCGGCATTGGGTTTCTGGGGCTTTCGGGCGTGGGTGGGTACGCCACGGGGTTTGTATAAGTGGGACAAGTTCAAGCTGAAAGTCCCGGTCGCCGGCAAGATCATATTAAAAGCCACGATGGCGCGCTTTGCCCGCAGTTTCGCGCTGTCCAGCCGCAGCGGCGTGCCGATCGTGCAAGCCTTGTCGGTGGTGGCGCAGACGGTGGATAACGCCTATTTGACGGCCCGCGTGGAGCAGATGCGCGACGGCGTCGAGCGCGGCGACAGCATCCTGCGCACGGCTGCGGCCACCAATGTGTTCACGCCGGTGGTGCTGCAGATGATAGCGGTGGGCGAGGAGAGCGGCTCCATCGACGATTTGATGGAAGAGATCGCCGAGATGTATGAGCGCGAAGTGGATTACGAACTCAAGACCTTGTCGGCGCAGATCGAGCCCATTCTGATCGTCTTCCTTGGCGTTATGGTGCTGGTGCTGGCGCTGGGCATCTTCCTGCCGATCTGGGACTTGGGCAAGGCTGCCTTGCATCACTAACAGGAATAAAATGATTTTCTTGGCAATGTTTGTGTCGGCGAAACAACGGGGAGCGAGCTTATTGGAGTTCGCTGTGACAGTTTCGGTGATTGGAATTTTGATGGCATTGCTGCTACAGCGGATCTGGTACTACCAGGATGAGGCAGAGAAGGCCGCCGTAGAAATGACAGTGGCTAACGTACGGGCCGCCTTAGAAATTAAGGTAGTTGAAGCAAAATTGCCGGGGCGTAGCATCGATTTAACGATTTTTACCGAAGAAAATCCGCTCAATTTATTAAAAAGCAAGCCTGCCAACTATGCAGGTGAGTTATTTAATCCGAATGACAAGGATATCGGCGCGGGAAATTGGTGCTTTAACCGCACGGATAAAAGTCTGATTTATTTGTTAAATAAGCGAATTTCTTTTGTAGATGCTCAATCGAAACGTTTGAAATTCAAGGTAAAATTATTTTACTTACCCCAGAGTCCAGAGCCCGGAAGTGTGGCCTTTGAACAGGTTGAGGACTGACATTTAAGATGATTTGGAGAAAGTAATGAACAAGCCAGCACCGACCGCAATGCGTAACCAGGCCCAAGGCGGCTTCACCCTGATCGAATTGATTGTGGTGATTGTCATCCTTGGCATCCTGGCGGCGACTGCGTTGCCGAGATTTTCCAATTTGGGTGGCGACGCCCGTACCGCATCGCTGAATGCGGTGCGCGGTGCAATGTCTGCGACGGCTGCGTCCGCGCATGGCTCGTGGCTGCTGAATCCCGCCAATGCAACGATTGCGTATGAAGGCGCGACTATTACTTATGCCACCACCGCTGCCAGCGGCTACCCTAAAGCTGACACCGGATTTACCACCGCGTCGGGCGTGAACACGGCTGATTACACCATCGTGGCAGCTGGTTCGGCAGCAACTGCCAACGCACCTGCCACCAGTGCGACTGAAGTTGCGGTGATACCGAACAGCGTCGCCGGCTCTACCAAGGGCCTGACTTGCTATGTCAAATATACCGAGCCGACGGCCGTGAATACCGTGCCAGTCTACACGGTCACGACTACCGGCTGCTGATACAGGCGCACCTCAAGCAGGGCATATGTCCTCGCGCTCCATAGCCAGAAGCCGGCGTATGGCCGGCTTCACGATGGTGGAGCTGATCACCGTGTTCGTGTTGATGGGCATCCTGGGCGGCATTGGCTATGCCCGTTTTGCCGACACTACTTCGTTTTCCAACCGTTCCTACGCCGACCAGGCCAAGGGCATTATCCGCTACGCGCAGAAGCTGGCCATTACCCAGGGCCGGGCGGTGTTCGTCCGTTCCGAGCCGGGCGGCTTTGCGGTGTGCTTCGCCAGCGGCTGTCCCAACGCCGCTGCACTGGCCGCGGCCTCCGGCGGCAGTAACAGCGGTAGCTCGGCTACCCGCGCTTACTGCATCCTCGGCGGAGCCTACGTCAGCAACTGGATGTGCGAGGCGCGTCCCAACACCAGCGTGACGGTCACCAGCAATACCGTGCGGCCGGAATTCGGCGCCGGCGGATTCTTTTTCTTCGACAGCCTCGGCCGGCCTTACAACAGTGCCGACACCGTTGGCAGCTCCAGTTTCACGCGCATGATCCTGACTTTTACCAGCGGGACCAGCACCAACGCGGTCACCATCGAAGCGGAGACCGGCTATGTCCATTAAGCGCCAGGCCGGCCTGACCCTGATCGAGCTGGTGATCTTCATGGTGATCATCGGCGTGGCGGCGGCCGGCATCATCGGCGTGCTGAATATCGGCGGCAACCACAGCGCCGATCCGGTGCGCCGCAAGCAGGCGCTGATGATTGCCGAGGCGCTGATGGAAGAAGTCTTGCTGGCCCGCTTCACCTTCTGCGACCCGAACTATGCCGGTGCTGCCGACGCCACTTCGCAAGCCAACTGCGGCGGCCAGCCACTGGTCATCGGCACGCCGGCCGGGGGGCGGCCGTATGGCAACGTCGCCAACTACGCCGGCGCGGCCAACACGGCCAAGCGCAGCTTTGCCGTCAGCGGGGTGGATGTCGATATCAATGGCCGCGCGCTGGGTGTCAATCCTAGCCTGGCGACCATCGGCAATGCTTCGCTGGCCGGCATTACCACCACGGTGACGTTGCGCTATCTTGATCCCTCGGTGAGCGGGACGCTCGGGCCGGCCGGGCGCGCCATCAGTTCGGACGCCAACGACATTCGCGGCCTGCGCATCACGCTACGCACCACTTATGGCACCGGCGCCAACGACTACGTTGAGCTGGACGCCTACCGCACGCGCTACGCGCCGAACTTCCTGCCATGAAGAGCGCCCGCACCCTCGCCCTCAGGCAGCGTGGCTTCACGCTGGTGGAAGCCATCATCGTTATGGTGGTGACCGGGGTGCTGGCCGGGGTGATGGTGCTGTTCATCCGTCAGCCGATCCAGAATTATGTGGACGCCTCGGCGCGCGCCGATCTCAGCGACACCGCCGACCTGGCCCTGCGTCGCATGGCGCGCGAGTTGCGCGGCGCACTGCCTAACAGCATCCGCACCTTGTACAGCGGCGGTGTATGGTACGTGCAGTTCATTCCGGTCAAGGCGGCAGGGCAGTATCTCGCGGTGGAAGACAATGCCAGCAGCGGCATCCCACTGAGCTTTACCTCGAATACGGCGACCCAATTTGATGTAGTCGGTCCGATGCCGGCCATTAACACCGCAACCGACCTGATCGCGATATACAACCTCGGCAACGGCATCACCGATGCGGATGCCTATTTTGCGGGTGAGTCTCCTGTTACTGTCAATCAGTTGAACCGGCAAGGGGTGGTGACGGTCAGCGGTACCACGGTGACGCTGGCGAATTCCCACAATAATTTCGCGGACCCGGCGGTGCAGGGGCGGGTGCCCAACTCCTCGCCCGACCATCGATTCTTTGTGATCAATACGCCGGTTACCTTCCGCTGCGAGGGCAAGGCTGATGGCACAGGAACGCTGGCGCGGATTTCCAATAACCCGTTCTCGGCAGTACAGGCGACGGTGGCTTTCACGAGCAATACGCCGCTGCTGGCGACCAATGTGCAGGAATGCGACTTTAGCGCTACCCAAGCGGGCAGCCTGCATTCCGCGCTGATCGGCATGACGCTGTCGCTGGCCCGCCCGCGCGCCGGCGTCTCGGCCAACGGGCTGGAAACGGTCACGCTGGTTCATCAAATTCACATGGACAATACGCCATGAAGACCTTGCGCAAACAAGCCGGCGTAGCGCTGGTGACGGCGATTTTTTTGCTGGTGGTGATTGCCGGACTGGCCGTGGCGGTGGTGTCGCTGACCAGCGCGCAGCAGGACGCCGCCACCAAGGATGAAATGGGTACGCGCGCTTACCTGGCGGCCAAGGCCGGCATGGAGTGGGCGCTGTTCACGGCCTTGCAAGGCGCCGACGGCGCGCATTACTCGACCCTGAATTGCGCGGCGCCGATCAGCTTTAGTTTGCCGGCGGGGACTACCTTGTCCGGCTTCACAGTGACCATTAGCTGCACCCCGAAGGCGGCAGCATTTGGCGACGGCAGCGCCAGCGACAAGACCGCCGACCGCTTCGGCATCACGTCCACTGCGTGTAACGCGGCCAACTGCTCGGCAGCCAATCCAGGCCCGGATTTCGTCAAGCGCGTGGTCACAGCGCAGCTTTAAAGACGCAACTGTGTGGAAATTTGTGTATTTTTACAGAATCATTGCCATTCTGAGCATATATGTTGGTGGAACTTGAATATAATCAATCATCTAGCGCGTAAACTTCGTGTAGTCAGATATGAGCTTCTTTAAGCGAGCAAAAAAATCCGATGGATGGCTGACCGTGACCTTTTTGCGGGACGGCATTTGCGCGGGCCGCGTTCAGCGCAGGCGCGATGCCAAGGCTATCGTCGAGGTGTCGGCGTTCTATCCGTCCGATGCCAGTTTCTCGCCTGAGGCGCTGGATAAGCTCAACAAAGACCTGCGGGCCGGCGGCTACCACTGTGGCACCATGCTCAGCGGTGGCGAGTACCAGATGCTGATGGTCGATGCGCCCAACGTGCCGCAGGACGAACTCAAGACCGCCGTGCGCTGGCGCTTGAAGGATATGCTCGATTTCCACATCGACGACGCCACCATCGACGTGCTCGATATCCCGGCTGACAGCAGTGCCGCCTCGCGTGGCCACTCAATGTTTGCGATTGCCGCCCGCAACGCGCTGATCCAGTCGCGCCAGGCCTTGTTCAGCGAAGCCAAGATCGACCTCACCGTGATCGATATTCCCGAAATGGCGCAGCGGAATATCTCGGCGCTGCTGGAGACCGATGGCCGCGGCCTGGCCATGCTGTCTTTCGACGGCGACGGCGGCTTGCTGACCATCACCTTCAAGGGCGAGCTGTATTTGTCGCGCCGTATCGACGTCACGCTGGAGCAATTGCTGGAGCGCGATTCGGAGCGCCAGCAAGTCCACTTCGACAAAATCACACTGGAGCTGCAACGCTCGCTCGACCACTTCGACCGCCAGTTCCATTACGTGAATGTGCTCAAGCTGCTGCTGGCGCCGACCGGCGCGAATGGCTTGCACGAACATCTGGCCGCCAACCTTTACATGCCGGTGGAAGCCATGGCGCTGGACGATGTCTTCGATCTGAGCCAGGCGCCGGCCTTGCAGGACGCCGCGCAGCAGCAGCGTTTTTTCCTGACGCTGGGCGCGGCGCTGCGGCATGAGGAGGTGCATCTGTGAGCCAGCAGATCAACCTGTTCAATCCCATCTTCCTTAAGCAGAAGAAGTTTTTTACTGCTGTGCCGATGGCCGAGGCGCTGGGCCTGATCGTGGCGGGCGCGCTGCTGCTGAACTGGTATGCCGCGCAGAGCGTGGGCGAACTGGAAAAAGATGCAGAGGCCGGCAAGGCCCTGCTGGCCAAGCGCGAGCAGCGTTTGAACCAGGCCCGCGTGCAGTTCGCGCCGCGCGCCAAGGACGCGGCGCTGGAAGCGCAGGTGCTTGCCGCCGAGGCGGAGCTGAAGGCGCTGCATGACGTGTCGTCGGTGCTGCAAGGTGGCGCGCTGGGCAATACGGCGGGCTATGCCGAGTACTTCCGTGCGTTTTCGCGCCAGAATGTGAGTGGTTTATGGCTGACCGGCGTGAGCATCAACGGCGCCGGCAATGACATCGGCGTGCAGGGCAGGGCCATGCAGGCGACGCTGATCCCGAATTACATCGCGCGCCTGACCGGCGAACGCATCATGCGCGGCAAGACTTTTGCTAGCCTCGATATTGCGCGTCCGGATGCGGCCTTGCCAACGGCCGGCGCGATTGCTGCTGCCCCGACTGCGGCGGCTGCGGTGGCATCGCCGTTCGTCGAATTCAACCTGCAATCCACGCCGCAGGAGGCTGCCAAATGAAACAGCAGCTCCTGCAACAATGGCTTAAGCTAAGCACCAAGCTGGATGCGATGACCTTGCGCGAGCGCGCGATGGTGTTTGCGGCGTCGGTGGCGTCGGTGCTGTTCCTGCTGTACACGTTCTCGGCGGAGCCGCTGCTGAACAAGCAAAAACTGCTGCAGATGCAGATCAAGACGCAGCAAAACCAGATCGCCGGCATCGACGCGGAAATTGCAGCGATGGCGCAAGGTTTCGTGGTCGATCCAGACGCCGGCACGCGCACCAAGCTGCAAGCGCTGCATCACGATATTGACACCACCAGCGCCGGTTTGATGGCGGTGCAAAAAGGCCTGGTCGCGCCAGACAAGATCGCACCGTTGCTTGATCATCTGTTGCGCGGCAACGGCAAGCTGAAGCTGATGTCGATGAAGACCTTGCCGGTAACTGGCTTGAACGAAGCCGCAGTGCAAATACAGCCGGCAGCACAGTCGGCGCCGGCTGCACCACCGGCGATCACGCCGGCAGCCGCAGCCGCAGCCGCCGGCGTGATCGCCGCAGCGACGCCGCCTGCATCGCCAGCGCCGCCACCACCCAAGCCGCGCGAGCTGCTGTACCGTCACGGCGTGGAGATTGTGCTGCAAGGGAGTTATCTCGACATGGTGAGCTATATGGAGGCGCTGGAGTCGCTGCCGGTACAACTGTTCTGGGGCAAGGCCCATCTGGATGCCCAGCAGTACCCGAACTCGCGCCTGACGCTGACCCTGTACACGTTGAGCCTGGACCAGAAATGGATGAAACTATGAAGCGCCTGCTGTGTTCACTGTTACTGCTGGCCGGTGCGGTCGCCGCAGCCCGGGCGCAAACGCTGGCCGATCCGACCCAGCCGCCGCCGGAGTCGCGCCTGTTGCCGCAGTCGCAATCGGACCTGCCTGCGATGCCGAGAGGGCCGCAGCTGCAGTCGGTACTGATCGGCTCGCATGGACGCGAAGTGGCGGTGATCGATGGCCAGACCGTCCGCAAAGGCGAAAAGTTTAACGGTGCGGTGCTGATGGAAGTCCGCAAGAATCAAGTCGTGCTGCAAAAGGGCCGGGACAAGCAAGTGCTGACCTTGTTCCCCGATCCGGCCCACAAATAAACGCGAAGAACGCTTATGCAAAAATTCCTGACCATCGCTACCGTGACGACGCTGCTGCTCAGCGGCTGCCAGACGCCGTCCCGGCGCGACACCTACGACAAGATCAGCAATGAGGTGAATGCTGCTGCCAAGCCGGTTGCCGCCAGCCAGAATGATGCCGTGGCCAGCGCCTTGCTGCCGCCGGTGTCGCAGCTGGCCGACCAGCTGCCGAAAGCGCGTGCGGTGCTCGATGAGCGTTTCAATGTGTCGTTCAACAACGTGCCGGTGCAGCAGTTCTACAATTCCATCGTGGCCGGCACCCGCTACAACATGCTGATCAATCCGGAAGTGACCGGCAATATCACCGCCAACCTGAAGGACGTGACCCTGTTCGAGGCGCTCGACGCCATCCGCGAGCTGTACGGCTACGACTACAAGGTGGAAGGTACGCGCATCTACATCCGTCCGCTGACCATGCAGACCAAGATGTTCAAGATTAACTACCTGGTGGCGATTCGCAAGGGCGCGTCCAGCCTGCGCGTGTCGTCCACCTCGGTGGCCAACGCGGGCACCAGCAACAGTGGCAACCAGTCCAACGGCTCGGGCAACAACAATAACAATAATAACAATAGCAGCGGCGGCAACGATCCGAACAACCCGAATGGCGGCTCGCAGGTGCAGCGCGATTCGGCCAATGTCTCGACCCGCTCGGAAAGCGACTTCTGGCTGGAGCTGAAGATGGCGTTGGAAGCGCTGGTAGAAACCGGCAAGGATGGGCGCAGCGTCACCATCAGTCCGCAGTCGGGTGTGATCGTGATCCGCGCCATGCCGGAAGAATTGCGCAATGTGGACCTCTACCTGCGCGCGACCCAGCTGTCGGTTGACCGCCAGGTGATCCTGGAAGCCAAGATCCTGGAAGTGGAATTGAACAACAACTTCCAGAGCGGCGTGAACTGGGCGGCGTTTGGCAAGTTTGCGGCGGGCGGCAATAACCGCTTCTCGGTTGGTACGGTGCAGCCGGATACCGTGTTGCGTCCGCTGGGCACGCCGATCGGCAGTACCGGCAAGAGCGGCATCATCGCCGATCCGGGCAATGCGCTGGGGGCTGCTTCCGATGCGGCGGGCACGCTGTTTGGTATGGCTTTCCAGACCAGTAATTTCGCCGCGCTGATTTCCTTCCTGGAAGGGCAGGGCACGGTGCATGTGCTGTCGAGCCCGCGTATCGCGACGCTGAACAACCAGAAGGCGCTGCTGAAGATCGGCACCGATGAGTTTTACGTGACCGGCGTCAGCACCACCACAACCACCAGCGGCAACGGTTCCGGCACCACCTCGCCGACCGTGACGCTGCAGCCGTTCTTCTCGGGCGTGGTGCTGGATGTAACGCCGCAGATCGATGAAGACGGCAACATCATCCTGCACGTGCACCCATCGGTGAGCCAGGTGTCGACCGTGAACAAGGGCTTGAATTTGGGCTCGCTGGGCAATTTCACGCTGCCGCTGGCGGCCTCGTCGACTTCGGAAATGGATAGCATGGTGCGCGGCAAGGACGGCCAGGTGGTGGCGATCGGCGGCTTGATGCGCCAGGCTACGACCACCGACCGTTCCGGCGTGCCGGGCGCCAGCAGCGTGCCGGTGCTGGGTGCGCTGTTTGGCAGCAAGACGGAAGTGATTCAGAAACGCGAGCTGGTGGTGCTGATCAAACCGACCGTGATTGAATCGTCGTCGGACTGGAACCAAGACTTGCTCGACAGTGGCCGCCGCATCAAGGAGATGGATCCGCGCGGTAAAGGGCGGAATTAATCATGTACAGCAAACACTTCGGCCTGCGCGAGGCGCCGTTCAGCATCACGCCGGATACCAGCTACTTCTTCACCAGCCCGCATTCGCAGGAGGCGTTGAATACTTTGCTGGTGGCGGCCAAGAGCGGTGAAGGTTTTATCAAGATCACCGGCGAAGTGGGCACCGGCAAGACGCTGCTGTGCCGTAAATTCATTGCAACCGTGGGCCCTGATTTTGTCACGGCCTACATTCCGAACCCGTACCTGGAGCCGCGCACGCTGATGCTGGCCCTGGCCGATGAGCTGGAAGTGCCACTGGAGCGTGATGTGGATCAGCACCAGTTGCTGAAGTCGATCACGCATCGCCTGATGGACCTGGCGCGCTCGGGCAAGCAGGTATTGCTGTTGCTGGATGAGGCGCAGGCGATTCCGTTTGAAAGCCTGGAAGCCTTGCGCTTGCTGACCAATCTCGAAACCGAGAAACGCAAGCTGCTGCAGATTGTGCTGTTCGGGCAGCCGGAGCTGAACCAGCATTTGCAGGAGAATTCGATCCGCCAGCTGGCGCAGCGCATCACCTTCCATTACCACCTTGGGCCACTGTCGCGCGACGATATCGAGTACTACCTCGCGCACCGCTTGCGTGTGGCTGGCTATGAAGGTGGGCGGCTGTTCAGCCGGGGTGCGATTGCGGGCTTGTACAAATCCAGCGGCGGTATTCCGCGGCTGGTCAACATCATGGCGAACAAGGCCTTGATGCTGTGCTATGGTGAAGGCAAGCAGCAGGTGACGCGCCGTCACGTGAGTCTTGCGGCCAGTGATACGGTGACGCCGCAAGCCGGCGGCCTGCGCTGGGCGTGGACGGCGGCGGGCGTCAGTTTGCTGATCGCCGCGTGTGGGCTGACTTGGGCACTGACCAAATGAGCTTGATCAATAAAATGCTGCAGGACCTGGACTCGCGCGCTAGCGGCGGCGCGTCTTCGGCTGTGCAGCAGGATGAGGTGAAGTCGGTGCCGTCGATGGAGCGCGACCGGCGTCCGGTGATACTGATCGGCGTGGCGGCAGGCGTGCTGGTGATCGCGGCGGGCGGATGGTATGGCTGGCAGTACTGGCAAGCGCACCAAGCGCCGCCGCCGGCACCACCGCCGCAGCCGGTGCGCATGATCGACAACCGCATGCCGGATACCACCGCGCGCATCCAGGAAGTACCTGTGGCAAAGCCTGTGGAAGCTGTCGCACCGAAAGTGGTTGAAACGAAGCCTGAACCGGAGGCGGAGCCGGTCGTCGCCAAGCCTAAGCGTCCGGCGCCAGAACACGCGGAACGTGCGGAGCCGGTGCGCCAGCCGAAGTCAGTCGCTACATCGCCGGCTGCTGATGGCGTGGTGTTGCGCGAGTTGACGCCCAAGCAGGCGTCGGAAAACAGCTATCGCCGCGCGCTGGTGTCGTTGCAGGAAGGCCGTGTGAGTTCGGCGTTGGCGGATCTGGATAGAGCCGTCGAAATCGATCCGCGTAACGAGGCTGCGCGTCAAACCTATGTCAGCCTGCTGCTGGAAAACCGCCGCACCGACGACGCCATCCGCCAGCTGCGCCTGGCGCTCGGCATCGATCCGCGCCAGCCGGGATTGGCCATCATCCTGGCGCGCCTGCAATTGGAGAAGGGTGGTCCAGCGCTGGATACGCTGTTGAAGACCTTGCCGTACGCCGGCAACAGCTCCGACTATCATGCCTTCCTGGCCGGCGTGCTGCAACGCGAACAGCGTCACGCCGAAGCGGCGGATCATTACCGCGCCGCGCTGCAACTGGCGCCGCAAAATGGGGTGTGGTGGATGGGACTGGGCATCTCGCTGCAAGCCGACCAGCACTTACCGGAAGCGCGCGAAGCCTACAATCGCGCCCGCAGCGCCGGCGGGTTGACGCCGGACCTGCGCAACTACGTCGACCGTCAGATCGATAAACTCTCGCACTAACCGTCGCTCCCGCGTAGGCGGGAGTCCATAGACCGCTTGCTCAGCATGGGTCCCCGCGTTCGCGAGGACGACGTCAGAGCGCCGCTTGCGCGCCCCAGATCTGCTTCATACTGAAGCGGATCGAGGCCTGGTCCTCGCTTAAAGACTCGGCAATGCAGCAGCCCTCATCGCCAGTGCGCCGCTGCGCCGCCGGCGACAGCACAGCGCCCGCCGGATCACGCAAACAGTGGATGCCGCGCGCATCGCCGCCATTGAAGCGCTGGCTTACCACGCCTATCTCGCCGCTGGTTAAACGCACCACGCAGCCGGGTGGATAGTCGCCCAGCTCATGGCGGAAGTGCAGCACCAGCGATGGATCAACCGGCGCCACCTTGTCCTCGATCAGGTTCTTCAAGGCCTGGAACGGCGGCAGCGAGCGGCGGTAATTGCGCGCTGAAACCTGCGCGCAGTAGCGGTCCGCAAGGCTGAGCAGCTTGGCGTTCAAGGTCACCTCGGGGCTGGCGATACCGGCCGGATAGCCGCTGCCTTCATCATTCTCATGGTGCATCAGCACGCAGGAAATCCACTCGTCATCCTCGATGCCGACGCAGCGCAGCATATCCACGCTTTCTTCCGGGTGGCGGCGCACGATGGCCTGCTCCTCGCTGGTGAGCGGCGTGTTCTTGTTCTGGAAGGTTTCGTGATGACGCAGCATGCCGACGTTCATGGTCAGCGCGGCGGCGGTAACGGTCAGCGTGCTGGCCGCGCCGAGTTCCATCGCGCGTGCAATCACCACGGTTACAATCGCCGTTTCGATGCAGTGCCGCACCGCGTAAGTACCGTTGATCTGGCTGAGTAAAATGCAGGCCAGCGCCACGTCCGGATTGATGGCGACCGCCTCAATCAGCTCGCGCGCAATATCGCGGATTTCGCCTTCGGCATTGTGCTCGTTGCGCAGGTTGTGCAGCAGGCGCTCCAGCTCGCGGTTGCACAGGTTCAGCTGATGCAATACCGACGGCGTGGATGCTGCAAACGCCGGCGCCTCCAGCGGCGAATGCAGTTGATTAGCTTCGGACATGTTGTGATCCTGATCTACACTTTGCCCAGCCTCTCCAATGCGAGTGCCAGGGTCTCATCTTTTTTGGCAAAGCAGAAGCGCACAATGCCCGACTCCTTGCCTTGCTGGTAAAACGCCGAAACCGGGATGGCTGCGACCTTGATTTCGGTGGTCAGCCATTCTGCGAATTCTGCTTCCGTCTGTGTAGAGATTCTATCGTATCGGACGCACTGGAAGTAAGTGCCATCTGCTGGCAACAACTCAAAGCGTGTGTTTTTGAGCCCATCGCGGAACAGGTCGCGCTTGCGCTGGTAAAAAGCGGGTAGTTCCAGGTACGGTTTTGGATCGGCCATGTAGCTGGCCAGACCGTGCTGCATCGGGGTATTCACGCTGAAGACGTTGTATTGGTGGACTTTGCGGAACTCCACCATCAACGGCGCCGGGGCGGCCACGTAGCCGATCTTCCAGCCGGTGACGTGGTAGGTCTTGCCAAAGCTGGACACCACGAAAGCGCGTGCTGCCAGCTCGGGATAGCGGCTGACCGATTCGTGCTGGTGGCCATCGTAGACCATGTGTTCGTAGACCTCGTCCGACAGGATCAGCACGTCCGTGCCACGCACGATATCGGCCAGCGCCTGCATATCGGCGGCGCGCAGCACGGTGCTGGTTGGGTTATGCGGCGTGTTGATGATGATCAGGCGCGTTTTGCTGGTGACGGCGGCGGCTACTTTGTGCCACGGCACGGTGTAGCCATTCTGGCCGACTTCCATCTCGACCGAGACCGGCACGCCGCCGGCCAGCGTAATCGCCGGCACGTAGCTGTCGTAGACCGGCTCGATGACGATGACTTCGTCGCCGGGATGGACGCAGCAGAGGATGGCCGTGGTCAGTGCCTGTGCGGCGCCGGCGGTGACGGTGATCTCGCTGTCAACGTTGTACTGGTGGCCGTAGAGGGCTTTCACCTTGGCGGCGATGGCCTGTCTTAGCACCGGCGCGCCGCTCATCAGCGGATACTGGTTGAAATCGGCCAGCATGGCGTCGTTGACGGCGCTGATCAGGCTACGTTCGCAGCCGAAGTCGGGAAAGCCTTGGCCAAGGTTGACCGCGCCGGACTGTACGGCCAGCATCGACATGCGGGTAAAAACAGTGGTGCCGACCGCCGGCAGACGGGTGGTCAGGGCAGGCGTCATCGGCAGGTTGGTGCGACTGTTCATGGTGGAAGTGTAGTACACAGATAGCCTATTCTAGCGCAATC
Source organism: Duganella flavida (assembly GCF_009857445.1). GTDB lineage: Bacteria > Pseudomonadota > Gammaproteobacteria > Burkholderiales > Burkholderiaceae_D > Rugamonas > Rugamonas flavida. Next base: position 72,658 of record NZ_WWCN01000022.1, on the reverse strand, counting down.
CACTTCTCCGGCAACATGACCTTGAACATGCCTTCGCGCGCCAGGCGGCGGGCCAGTTTCAGCAGGGCCTTGTCCTTGGTGATCAGCACCTCGGCGCCGGCATCGCGGGCGATTTCGAGGAACTTCTGGTCGGCCCTGTCGCTGCACACCGGCAGCACAATGCTGGAGACCGGCGGCGCGACTACCTTGATGAGTGCATCGAAGCGGGCGGTGGCCAGCGGACGGCTGTCGTCGTCGAGCGGCAGATGCTTGTAGTGGAGGACGATGTTGAACTCGTCGCGGCAGTCGGAGCGTGTGACGGCTTCGAGCTCGCCGCTCTCGATAGCGGCCACCAGCCTGGCCCAGCGCGGATCGTTAAACACGAACAGATCGAGGCAAACGTTGGTGTCGATAACGATTTTCTTTGGAACAGGTATCATGTAGGGCTAGTTATGTGAAAATGTTTTTGGAATCTTATGCTGATAGTGCTTTCCCCGGCAAAAAGTCTCGATCTGGAGACCCCGCCAACCACCAAGCTGCACACGCAACCGTCGTTTCTTGATCACTCCGAGCGGTTGATCAGCCGCCTGCGCGAATTTTCGCCAGCCGAGCTGGGCGAGCTGATGGACTTGTCCGACAACCTGTCGGCGCTGAACGTGGCACGTTACGCCTCGTGGACCAAGGACACCAGCGAAGCGCGCCAGGCCGTGATGACCTTCAATGGCGACGTCTACGATGGCCTGGATGCCCGCACGCTGAAACCGGCGCAACTGGATTACGCGCAATCGCGCATCCGTATTTTATCTGGCTTGTACGGCATGTTGCGGCCGCTGGACCTGATTCATCCGCACCGTCTCGAAATGGGCACCCGTTTGAATACGCCGCGCGGCAAGAATCTTTACGATTTCTGGGGCGACACCATTGCCCAGGCGCTCAACAAAACGGCGGGAGAGCAGGGTGCGGAAACGCTGGTCAACTTGGCATCCGAAGAATACTTCAAGTCGGTCAAGCCGAAAGCGCTGGACCTGCCGGTGATTACGCCGCTGTTCGAGGACTGGAAGAACGGCAAATACAAGATCATTTCGTTCTACGCCAAGCGTGCACGTGGCCTGATGGCACGCTACGCGGCCGTGAAAAACATCACCGATCCGCAGAAGCTGAAAAAGTTCAACGTCGACGGCTACACCTTCGACAAGGCCGGCTCGGACGATAAAACCTGGATTTTCCGCCGCCGTATCGCGGAATAAAAAATCCGGGGTCAGGTCCCCCATTTCTACACGAGCTGTGCCGTAACGTTCGCTACGGCACAGCTCGTGTAGAAATGGGGGACCTGACCCCGGAGTATTTACTTGGCTTTACATCTTGGCGTTGGTGCTCCAGAAGTTCCACCACTTGCGTTCGGACTTTTTACCTTCGTCCAGGAACTTGGAGTTCGGGTAGTTCAGCTTGAACACGCGCTCGGTATCGTTTTTCAGCTCGGTCATGCCCAGCTGGTCGTAGCTGCGGATCATGATGTACAGCGCTTCTTCGATCGACGGCGAGTCGCGGAAGTCGTTCATGATGCCCATCGCGCGGTTGGCGGCGGCCAGATAAGCGCCACGGCGATAGTAGTAACGCGCCACGTGGGTCTCGTACGAGGCCATCGCGTTCACCAGATAACGCATACGGGCCAAGCTATCCGGGGTATACTTACTCTCTGGGAACTTGGTCACCAGATCCTTGAACGCCGCGTACGCTTCACGCGTGGCTTTCGGATCGCGCTCGGTGGCATCCTGTTCGTAGACGAAGTTCAGGAAGCTGACCTGGTCGTTGAAGTTGATCAGGCCGCGCAGGTAGTACATGTAATCAACGTTGGCGTGGTTCGGGTGCAGTTTGATGAAACGCTCAACCGCCGCCAGCGCTTGCGCCTGGTCTTGCGATTTGTAGTAGGCGTAGGCGATATTCATCTGCGCCTGCTGGGCGTAGGTGCCGAATGGATAGCTCGATTCCAGCTTCTCAAACAACTGAATTGCGCGCTCGTAGTGCTGGCCTTCCAGTTCTTCGTTCGCCTCCGAGTATAATTTCGTAGCGCTCCAACCTTTTGTTTCGTCGGCCTTTTCAGAAAAGAGGCCACAACCGGACAAACCAAGCAGAACTACTGTTGCTGCGACTACCGATAATTTTTTTTGCATATCTTTTGCAAGAAACTGTTTAACCAATGTTTTACGAGGCTAATTATAGCCGATAGGATTACCGTGATATTAACCGCAAAGCCGAATTTGGCCGAATCTTCCTCCGAACACGATGCTGACGTCGAACTGGCGCTCCACGACGACGACGATGACGGTCTGGCCCCCATCGAACTCGAACTGAGTCCAGAACACTGCGGCCAGCGCCTCGACAAGATCATTTCCGGCTTGGTCCCGCAATTTTCCCGTGGCCGCCTGCAAACCTGGATTACCGACGGCTTCGTGACGGTCGACGGTAAAACCGCCAAAAGCACCAAGGATACCGTCTACGGCGACGAGAAGATCGTCATTCTGCCCCAACCGGAGCCGGAAGACGAGGCTTTTAAGCCAGAACCGCTCGAACTTAACATTGTTTTTGAAGATGAGCACCTGATCGTCGTGAATAAACCGGCGGGCCTGGTGGTCCATCCGGGTAACGGCAACTGGTCCGGCACCTTGCTGAACGGCCTGCTGCACCACTATCCGCAGCTGAGCGGCGTGCCGCGCGCCGGCATCGTGCACCGCCTGGACAAGGATACCAGTGGCCTGATGGTGGTCGGCAAGACGCTGGCCGCCCAGACCGACCTGGTGCGCCAACTGGCCGCCCGCACCGTCAAACGCGAGTATTTTGCGCTGGTATGGGGCACGCCACGTATTAGCGGCACCATCGATGCGGCAATGGGCCGTCACTCGCGTGACCGCGTCAAGATGGCGGTATCGACCGGCATGGGCTCGAAACCAGCAATTACCCACTATTCGCTGATTTCCAGCGGCAAGCTGGGCGAAGGCCGTCCGGTCAGCCTGGTGCAGTGCCGCCTGGAAACCGGCCGTACCCACCAGATTCGCGTCCACATGCAGTCGATCGGCTTCCCGCTGGTGGGCGATACGGTGTACGGCAAGCAGCACTTGGCCGATTATTTCCCGCGCCAGGCGCTGCAAGCGCGTCGCCTGGGCCTGGTGCACCCGGCCACCGGCGAGCAGTGCGAGTGGATGGTGCCGCTGGCGCAAGACTTCGCTGAACTGCTGGCCCGCGCCGGCATCGAGGAACCGGAAGCTATTTGATGTCGGGGCTGATCCCGCACTGGCCGGGCTTGCCAGACAATGTTGGTGTGTTGTCGACCACCCGGCTGGGCGGCGTTAGCCCTGCGCCGTACGGTGATGGTGCGGGTGGCGCTGGCCTCAATCTGGGTAACCACGTCGGCGACCAGCCGGAAAACGTGGCGCAAAACCGCGTCATCCTGTGTGCCGGGCTGCCGTCCGAGCCGGTATGGCTGTCGCAGGTGCATGGCACTGCCGTGGTCAACGTGGCCACGGTAGCGCCGCAGCCAGCGCCGGAAGCCGACGCCAGCCTATCCACCACGCCCGGCAAAGTCTGCCTCATCATGACGGCCGACTGCCTGCCAGTCCTGTTCTGCGATGCCGAAGGCAAAACCGTCGCCGCCGCCCACGCGGGCTGGCGCGGTTTGGCTGCCGGTGTGCTGCAAAACACGATACAAGCCATGCGCGACGCCGGCGCCGGCGAGCTGGCGGCGTGGATGGGGCCGGCCATCGGCCCGGATCAATTCGAAGTAGGTGAAGACGTGCGGCTGGCGTTCCAGCAGCAGGGCGCGCCGGATGCGTTCAAGCCCATCGAAGGCAAGCCGGGCAAATACCTGGCCGACATCTATGCGCTGGCACGCTACGTGCTCCAAAAAGCAGGCGTGCAGCAGGTGCACGGCGGCGAGTATTGCACGGTGTCCGATCCCGGCCAGTTCTATTCCTATCGCCGCGACGGCGTCACCGGCCGCCAGGCCAGCTTGATCTGGATCAAGTAGGCCTATTGTCCGACATTGCGGCGGCGCGCTTTGCGCTTGCCGCTGCCGGCGATATAGAACAAGATCCCTAGCGGCAGCACGCAATAGAACAAAAACGTTACAATTCCCGCAACCACGGAGGTTTCGGTCAGTGCCATCAGGCCAACCACGTAGATCCAAGCAACAGCAGTAATCAGCAGCATTGTGTTTAACTCACTTTAGGGAACCACACATGAATTTGCCCGATCCTCAAGCCATTGCCAACGCCTGGATGTCGCAGATGAGCGACCCCGGACAGCGGCAATCCTGGTTCAATGCGGCGCCGGCCACCGAGGCCCACCCGCTGGCCGCCATGATGCAGGATGTTGGCGCCCACATCAAGCCAGATGCAATGGAGCGGCTGAAGAATGCGTATCTGCAGGATTTCGGCGGGCTGTGGCAGGAAGTCGTGTCCGGCAAGACCCCGTCCATCAGCGACCGCCGGTTTACCTCGGCCGCGTGGCAGGGCAACCCGATGACGGCATTTAACGTCGCCGCCTACCTGCTGAACGCCAAGTTCCTGACCGCGATGGTGGAGACGGTGGAAGCCAATCCCCAGCAAAAACAGAAAATCCGCTTTGCCGTGCAGCAGATTGTGGATGCCATGTCGCCGGCCAACTTCCTCGCCACCAATCCCGAAGCCCAGCAAAAACTGATCGAAACCAAGGGCGAAAGCCTGACCAAGGGCTTGGCCAATATGCTGGGCGATATGGGCAAGGGCCATATTTCGCTGTCGGACGAATCGGCATTCGAAGTCGGCCGCAACCTGGCCACGACCGAGGGCACGGTGGTGTATGAGAATCCGCTGTTCCAGCTGATCCAGTACACGCCGAAGACCGAAAGCGTCAACCAGACGCCGCTGCTGATGGTGCCGCCGTGCATCAACAAATTCTACATCCTCGACCTGCAACCAGAAAATTCGCTGGTGCGCTACGCGGTAGAGCAGGGCAATACCGTGTTCCTGATCTCGTGGAGCAATCCGGACAAATCGCTGGCCAACACCACCTGGGACGATTACGTCGACAAGGGCGTGATCAACGCCATTCGCGTGGTGCAGGACATCACCGGCGAAGACAAGCTGAACATGTTTGGCTTCTGCGTTGGCGGTACCATCGTCTCGACCGCGCTGGCGGTGCTGGCGGCGCGCGGCGAGCAAGTCGCCAACAGCCTGACCCTGCTGACCACCTTCCTCGACTTCAACGACACCGGCGTGCTGGATGTGTTCGTCGATGAAGCGCAAGTATCGATGCGCGAGCAGCAGTTGAAAGGCGGCGGTTTGATGCCGGGCCGCGACCTGGCCAGCACCTTCTCCAGCCTGCGTCCGAACGACTTGGTGTGGAACTATGTGCAGTCCAACTACCTGAAGGGCAACGACCCGGCCGCGTTCGACCTGCTGTTCTGGAACTCCGACAGCACCAACCTGCCGGGCCCGATGTTCTGCTGGTACCTGCGCAACACCTACCTTGAAAACAAGCTCAAGACCGGCAAGCTGGTGGTGGCGGGCGAGAAGGTGGAACTGGGCAAAATCGATGCGCCAGCCTTCATCTACGGCTCGCGCGAGGACCACATCGTGCCGTGGCCGTCGGCCTTCGATTCGCTCAACATCCTGAACGGTAAAAACCGCTTCGTGCTGGGCGCTTCCGGTCACATTGCCGGTGTCATCAATTCGCCGGTGAAAAACAAGCGCAACTATTGGGTCAACGACAGCTGCAAAGCCAAGACCGCCGAGGCGTGGATGGATGGCTCAACCGAAATTGCAGGAAGCTGGTGGCCGGAGTGGGCCAAGTTCCTGAACGAGAACGGCGGTAAAAAGGTCAAGCCCAAAGCCAAGCCGGGCAATACAAAATACAAGCCGATTGAGGCCGCGCCGGGACGCTACGTGAAGGTCAAAGCGGATTAATTTCGCAGGGGAAAAAGCACGAAAGTTGTTTAACTGTAAATTTGGTTGCGTTGCAATAAAAGCCAAAAGTTATATCAGATTGTGCAAGATGGGCTTTTTCCCCTCTATAATAAGTAAAGTAGGCACGCGGGAAGGGGATTATCCATCCGCTTTCTTTCCGATTTTTAGAGACACGCGCTGCGGCGCAATAAACGGACTTGTGATGAGTAGTGCGAAAAAAAATGCTGACCGCCTGATTAAAAAATATCCGAACCGCCGTCTGTACGATACGCAGACCAGCTCGTACATCACGTTGACCGACGTGAAGCAGCTGGTGTTGGACAATGAGGAATTCACCGTTGTCGACGCCAAGACCAATGAAGACCTGAGCCGCAGCATCCTGCTGCAGATCATCCTGGAAGAAGAGGCCAGCGGCGCGCCGATGTTCTCCAGCGACGTGCTGGCGCAGATCATCCGCTTCTACGGCCACGCCATGCAGGGCATGATGGGCTCGTATCTGGAAAAGAACGTCCAGGCGTTCACCGATATCCAGCGTAAGTTCACCGGCACCGCCGTGGGCGGTCAGCCGTTTAGCCCGGAAATGTGGTCCCAGTTCATGAACGTGCAGGGCCCGATGATGCAAGGCATGATGAACAACTACATCGACCAGAGCAAGAGCCTGTTCGTGCAGATGCAGGAACAGATGCAAAGCCAGAGCAAGAACCTGTTCGGCACCTTCCCATTCGTGCCGGTACCGCCGACCGACAAAAAGTAATTTCGCTACGTCTTTTGCAGTGGCCAGACGGCACAGCACCTCAGGGTGACTGTGCCGTTTTTGTAGCTGCATTACAAAAATTTCGTTGACACTCCAAATTCTTCGCTGTTAGTATCTATTCATCTTGTGGAAGCGCTTCCACTGCAATGAGAACAAAGGAGATGTTGTGTTAGACGTGACTTTTTCACCACCGGCTGACTCGGTCTTGTGGCGCAAGGACTTCCTGATGGGCGCGGCCACTGCCGCCTACCAGATCGAAGGCGCGGTCCATGAGGACGGCCGCCTGCCGTCGATCTGGGATACTTTCTCCGCCACGCCGGGCAAGGTGCTGGCCGGCGACACCGGCGAATTCGCCTGCGACCACTATCACCGCTGGGAAGACGACGTCGAACTGTTGGCCAGCCTGAATGTCGGCGCCTACCGCTTGTCGATTTCGTGGCCGCGCGTGATGACGCTGGACGGCCAGCCTAACCAGAAGGGCATCGCTTTTTACAAAAAGCTGCTGAAGGCCCTGCGTGCGAAAGGCCTGAAAACCTACGTCACCCTGTATCACTGGGACCTGCCACAACACCTCGAAGACAAGGGCGGCTGGGTCAATCGCGACACCGCCTACAAGTTCGCCGAATACGCCGACATGATCAGCAAGGAGCTGAAAGGCCTGGTCGACGCATGGGCCACGCTGAACGAGCCGTGGTGCTCGGCCATGCACGGCTACGGCACCGGCCACCACGCGCCAGGCAAACAGGATGTGGTGTTCGCCACGCAGGCCATGCATCACCTGTTGCTCGGTCACGGCCTGGCGGTGCAGCACCTGCGCGCCAACGATCCATCAGCGCAAGTCGGCATCGTCGCCAATGTGGGCCGCGGCACCAGCACCGACAGCAGCGCCGCCGGCCAGCGCGCCGCGTGGCTGTTCGAACTGCAGCACAATAACTGGATCCTCGATCCGTTGCTGAAGAAGTCCTATCCAACCGCGCTGTGGGAACTGTGGCCGGGCGCCGAGCCGACCATCCTGAATGGCGACATGGACATCATCGGCACGCCGCTGGACTTCCTGGGTATCAATTACTACTTCCGCACCAATGTGGTGAGCGACGGTAAGCACGGCTACACCGAAGTCGATCTGGAAGGTGTGGAGCGTACGCAAATGGGCTGGGAGGTTTATCCGGAAGGCCTGCGCCATCTGCTGGTCGGCTTCCATCGCGACTATCCGAACCTGCCGCCGATTTACATCACCGAAAACGGCATGGCCACCGACGATGCCGTGGTTGACGGCGAAGTCAATGACCATCAACGCATCTCCTTCCTGAATCGCCACCTTGAGGCGGTGAACCAGGCGGTGAAAGCAGGTGTCAATGTACGCGGCTACTTTATCTGGTCGCTGATGGATAACTTCGAATGGGCCTTTGGTTATGAGCGCCGTTTCGGTATCATCCATGTCGATTACGCTACGCAAAAGCGCACGCTGAAACGCAGCGCAAAACTGGTCACGCAATTTTTGGCGGAGCGAGCCGCCCGGACTTAATCTCTACCAATAGAATAGGGCGCTCGACGCCCTCAGGGAGACAGAATGCAGAAAGCATCAAAACTGGGCAGCGCCATTGCGCTTGCCCTGGCAGCCAGCAGCGCTCACGCACAAGCGCCGCTGAAAGCGACCGTGATTCACTGGTGGACCTCGGGCGGCGAATCGGCCGCCGTCAAACAGTTTGCGGAAGCTTATAACAAGGCCGGCGGCTTGTGGATCGACCAGGCCGTCGCCGGTGCTGACCAGTCGCGCGCCACCACCATCAACCGCATCGTCGGCGGTAATGCGCCGACCGCTGCGCAGTTCAACACCTCCAAGCAGTTCCGCGATTTCGTGGAGCAGGGCTTGCTGAATAACGTCGATGACGTGGCGATTGCCGGCAAGTGGGACCAGATCATGCCGCCGTCGATTCTGCAGGCGATCAAGATCAACGGCCATTTCTACGCCGCGCCGGTGAACATCCATATGCCGGCCTGGTTCTTCTACTCGAAGGCCGCGTATAAAAAAGCCGGCATCACCAACGAGCCGCAATCGTGGGAAGAATTCCTCGCGCAGCTGGGCAAGCTGAAAGCAGCAGGCGTGGTGCCGCTGGCCTTCGGTGGCCAGGTGTGGCAGGAGAAGATCACCTTCGACGCCATCTTCGCGATGGTCGGCGGTTCCGACCTGTATCTCAAAGTCTATCGTGACCGCGACCAGAAGGCCGTGATGTCGCCGCAATTTAAACAAGTGCTGGTCGAGTTCAAAAAGCTGAAAGGCTTTGTGGATGCTGGCTCGCCGGGCCGCAACTGGAACGACGCCACCGCGATGGTGGTACAAGGCAAAGCCGGCGTGCAGATCATGGGCGACTGGGCCAAGGGCGAATTCGCCGCCGCCAAGCAGGTGGCCGGCAAGGACTTCGGTTGCTATCCGGGCTTCGGTCCCAAGTCGCCGTACATTGTGGCTGGTGACGCTTTCGTGTTCCCGAAAACGAGCGACGCCAATGCCATCAAGGCGCAGAAGCTTTTGGCCAATGTGGTAACGTCTCCATCGGCGCAAGTGGCGTTTGCGGCGCGTAAAGGCGCGATCCCGATTCGCGGCGACGTCGATGAATCGCAGTTGGATATTTGCGCGCGACTGGGCCTGTCCATCATGAAGGACAAGACGCGCCAACTGCCTAACACTGAGATGCTGGCCACGCCGGATACCACCGGCGCGCTGCAAGATGTACTGACCAGCTACTGGAACAAGAACCAGTCTGCGGACGATGCGCAAAAAGCCTTCGCCCTTGCTATCAAAGGCGAATAAGCCATGGTAAAGAAACGCCAGAACGTTTCATTCGCGGCCTACGTTGCCATCCTGCCGATGGCGCTGACCGTGCTGCTGGCCTACCTCGGCACCATGCTGTGGACGGCCCGCGTATCGGTCAGTAGTTCGCGCACTTTTCCGGCCAGCGATTTTGTCGGCGCCTCGCAGTACATCCGTTTGTTTAACAACGAGCGCTGGCTGCTGTCGCTGCAAAATGTGGCCGTCTACGGCGTGCTGTTTATCGCCGCTTGCCTGGTCATCGGCTTCCTGCTGGCGGTGTTCATCGACCAGAAGGTGATGGCGGAAGGCGCGCTGCGCACCATCTTCCTGTATCCGTATGCGATGTCGTTTGTGGCCACGGGCCTGATCTGGCAGTGGATCCTGAATCCAGAGCTGGGCATCCAGGAAGTGCTGCATAAGCTGGGATGGACCAACGCCCAATTCGACTGGATTGTCGACCAGGACATGGCGATCTACACGATTGTGATCGCCACCGTGTGGCAGGCATCCGGCCTGGTGATGGCGCTGATGCTGTCCGGCCTGCGCGGCGTGGATGAAGAAATCTGGAAGGCCGCGCGCATTGACGGCATCCCGCGCTGGCGCGTCTATCTGAGCATCGTGCTGCCGATGTTGGGCGCTTCCGTATCGACGGCTTTCGTGCTGCTGTTCGTGATGGTGGTGAAGGTGTTCGACGCCGTGGTCGCGATGACGCAGGGCGGTCCGGGCACGGCTAGCGAAGTGCCGGCCAAGTTCATCATGGATTATCTGTTCGGCCGCGCCAATATTGGTCTGGCTTCCGCTGCTTCGATCGTGCTGCTGCTGACGGTACTGGCCATCGTCGCGCCGCTGTACTTTGTGCGCAACCGCCGCGCTGCAATGGGGGCATGATGGGACAAGTTGTGAAAATCGATAAAACTACCGACGGCGTTGCCGCCGCAGCAGCCGAGGCGCCGCACCCGAACGCGGCCAACGACGCCAGCATCCCGGCACCGCGCCCACGCCGCAGCCCTGCATGGACGCCGGCCCGCATCGGGGTGTACAGCTTCCTGATCGTGGCCGCGCTGTTCTTCCTGCTGCCGCTGTACGTGATGCTGGTGACGTCGGTGAAGCCGATGGAAGAAATCCGTCTCGGCACGCTGTTCGCGCTGCCGCAGCACTTGACGCTGGAGCCGTGGCTGCAAGCCTGGTCGTCGGCGTGTACTGGCCTGGAATGCAACGGTATCAAGGGCGGCTTCTGGAACTCGGTCGCCATCGTGGTGCCGAGCACCATGCTGTCGATTGCCATCGGCGCGGTGAACGGCTATGCGCTGTCGTTCTGGCGTCCTCGCGGTGCAGGCTTCCTGTTCGCCATCCTGATGATGGGCGCCTTTATTCCGGTGCAGGTGATGATCTACCCACTGGTGCGCGTGCTGGCTTCCGTGAATTTGTTTAGTTCACTGCCAGGCATCATCCTGATCCACACCATCTTTGGCATGCCGGTGATGACGCTCCTGTTTCGCAATTACTACGCCGCGCTGCCGCTGGAATTGTTCAAGGCCGCGCGTATCGACGGCGGCGGTTTCTGGCGCATTTTCCTGCAGCTGATGCTGCCGATGTCGACGCCGGTAATCGTGGTCGCCGTCATCATGCAGGTCACCGGCATCTGGAACGACTTCCTGCTGGGCCTTGTGTTTGCAGGCTCCGAGCATCTGCCGATGACGGTCCAGCTGAACAACATCATCAACACCACCACCGGCGAGCGCCTGTACAACGTGAATATGGCGGCGACCATTCTGACGTCGGTCGTGCCGCTGGCGCTCTACTTTATTTCCGGCCGCTGGTTCGTGCGCGGCATCGCTTCTGGCGCAGTGAAGGGTTAAGACATGTCTAACGTAGCTATTCGTAATTTGCAGATCAAGCTGGGCGAAAACAAAGTCATTGAATCGCTCAACCTCGATGTGAAAGCAGGGGAGTTCGTGGTGCTGCTCGGCCCTTCGGGTTGTGGCAAATCGACCCTGCTACACAGCATCGCAGGCCTGATCGATACCAGCGCCGGCCAGATCGAAATCGGCGGCAAGGACATGACCTGGGCCGATCCGAAAGACCGCGGCATTGCGCTGGTGTTTCAATCCTACGCGCTGTATCCGACCATGAATGTGGAATCGAATATGTCCTTCGGCCTGCGCATCAACGGCACGCCGAAGGCGGAAATTGCCCGCCGCGTCTCGCGCGCTTCGGACATGCTGCAACTGGGACCGCTGTTGAAGCGCAAGCCGGCCAACCTGTCCGGCGGCCAACGCCAGCGCGTGGCGATCGGCCGCGCCATCGTGCGCGAAGCGGATGTGATGCTGTTCGACGAACCGCTGTCCAACCTGGACGCCAAGCTGCGCACCGAATTGCGCCGCGAGCTGAAACAGCTGCACAAGCAACTGGGCGCCACCATGATCTACGTGACCCACGACCAGGTCGAGGCGATGACGCTGGCGCAGCGCATGGCGGTGATGAAGGGCGGCGTGGTGCAGCAGTTTGATACGCCGGACGTCATCTACAACACGCCGGCCAACCTGTTCGTCGCCACCTTCCTCGGTTCGCCGGGCATGAATTTGTTCAAGGGTGAGCTGGAACAGCAGGGCGGCAAGACGATCTTCACTAACGAACACCTGTCGGTCGACGTGACCGGCTATCCATTCAAGCAGCCGCTGACCGGCAAGCACGCATGCGTGCTCGGTGTGCGGCCGGAAGATATCGATGTCGGTCATAGTGACGGCGTCGGTCAGGCAGTGCGCGCATCGGTTTCCTTGATCGAGGCTATGGGTGCGCACCGTGTAGTGTGGCTGGACTTCCACGGCACGCAAGTTGCGGGCATCGTGCAGGACCAGCAGCTGATTGAAACCGAGAGGGAGGTAAGCTTCTCGATCCGTACCAATCGCATTTCTCTGTTTGATGGGGCCAGCGAACAGCGGCTCTAAAAATATCGTAGTTGCATAAGCACCGGGTCTGCCACGGTATGGCCCGACGCATTCGTGCGTCTCGTGGTGGAAGCGGTTCCACTTGGAAGAAAACGAGGAGATAGACAAATGAAAAAAACCATACTGGCTCTCAGCATTGCGCAAATCGCGCTGGCATCCGGCGCAGCTTATGCGCAGCAGGCCGCAGCGCAGACACCGACGACATCCGCCGACAACGTCGAGAAAATCATCATCACCGCCACCCGCCGCGACACGCTGGTGCAGGACACGCCGCTGGCCATTACCGCGTACACGCAGGACACGCTGGCCAACAACCAGGTCAAGGATCTGGCCACCATGACGGCGATGGTGCCTAGCCTGGTGGTCGAGCCGCACAGCGATTCGGGCGGTGTGCACGTCTACATGCGCGGCGTGGGCTCGGCCAATCACACGGAGCTAGGCGACCCGGCGGTGGCATTCTATGTGGACGGCATTTACGTAGCGCGTCCGCAAGGTGCTACGGCGATGATGTACGACCTGAATCACGTCGAGGTGGCGCGCGGCCCGCAAGGTACGCTGAACGGCCGTAACTCGACTGCCGGTGCCGTCAACCTGGTATCCGGCGCGCCAAGCACCAGCAAGGTATTCGGCTCGGCCAGCGTGACGGTGGGCGACTACCACCATGTGCAAACGCAGGCCATGATCAACATCCCTCTCAGCGACGACATCGCGCTGCGCATCGCCGCCATCAAGGACCAGCATGACGGCTACGTCGATTTCCGCAAGGGCTCGAATGTGATGCCGGGCACGCAGAAATACGGCGCCGGCAACCAGCAAGGCGCGCGCGCTTCGCTGCTGTGGAAGTTCACGCCGGAGCTGAAGGCTACCTTCATCGCCGACTACTACGCCGACACCGGCGCTGGCAACATCTATCTGTCGGCCGAACCGAAAGCGGGTCAGAACCTGCGCTCGGCGCTGATCGATACGCCGGGGACCCTGGATCAATCCATCCTCACGGCCAAGAGCAAGGTGCAATGGCGTCCGGTTGACGGCATCGAGGCGCAGTACCTCGGTGCGTGGAGCCGCCTGAAACGCAGCAACGCCAGCGATGCGGACGCCGGTTTCTACCCTGGCTTCAAGGCGGAAAACCGCACCGAATGGGGGCAATTCGACAGCGTCTCGAACGAGCTGCAACTGCGCTCGGATAGCGAAGCGCCACTGCAATGGGTGGGTGGCCTGTTCTTCTTCCGCGAGAAAAACAAGATCCGCTTCGACATTGATCGCAGCCAGATTTCGGAAGCGATGCTGGCGCAGGATATCGCCAACGGCAGCGTGATCTTCGTGCAGCCGACCGTGGGCCAGTATGCATCGGCCATGTCCTTCATCCAGGGCGACCGCGAGCTGCATTCGAAAGCGGCCTTCGCGCAAGCCAGCTATGAGCTGGACCCGGTGTGGAAGCTGACCGCCGGCGCGCGCTACACCAAGGACCACAAGTTCGACATCGGTGGCCAGAACTGGGCCTGCCCGAACTGGCCGGACAACGCACCGCGCGGCGCCACGCTGACGCCTAGCCAGATCGCGCAACTGGTGACGCCGGGCGTGGGCACCATCAACACCCACAATATCGGACCGGGCGGCGTGGTGAATCAAACCACTTGCGGCAATACCTACGGCGACAACACCGCCGACCTGGCGTACGGCCAGGCGACGTGGCTGGGCCGCGTGGAGTACAAGGTGTCGAAGGATATCCTGACCTTCGCGTCGGTGACCACCGGCTTCCACTCGCCGGCCATCGGCGACGGCGGTGCTACCACCAAGCCTGAAAAGCTGACCAGCTATGAATTCGGCTTCAAGTCGGACCTGCTGGACCACCAGCTGTCGTTGAACATCGACGCGTTCTGGATGAAGTACAAGGACAAGCTGGAGTCGCAAGTGGTGAACAACACGCTGCAGAACTTCAACGCGGCCGGCGCCTCGGTGAAGGGTGTGGAAGCGGAATGGGCATGGCGTCCGACCAGCGTGGATCGCTTCAGTGGCAACGCCACCTGGCTGAAAGCGCGCTACGACGACTTCCTGTCCTGCGACGTCGATGCAGCGCGCGCCAACGGCCAGTCTTGCGGCACCACCGCGCCGACCGTGAACGTAGGCGGCAGCGTGCTGAAACACGCGCCGACCTTTGCCACCACGCTGATGTACGAGCATGACTTCGACACCGGCAAGGGCCGTGTCACGCCGCGCGTTTCGGCGCACTACGAGACCGAGTCCTTCATTGGTTCGGGCGCGTTCTCGAACGATGTGCCGGGCCATCCAGGTGTGAAGATGCAGCAGGCGTACACCACGCTGGATTTAAGCGTGCGCTATGAACCATTCGGCAAAGCCTACACCGCCGAACTGTTTGTGAACAACGCCACCGACAAGGAAGTGAAGTACGACGCGATTGAAGTCTGCACCCAGGTTGGCGCCCCATGCCAGCCGAAGCAGCAGATCTGGGCGGCGTATTACAACAACCCGCGTACCTTCGGCGCGCGCGTATCGATGAAGTTTTAAGTTGTAGTAAGGGGTAGTAGTGTCTTGGGCTGGCGCCGTCCCCGCGCCAGCCTTTTTTTTGCATGATATTATCGATGACGTTTTTTGGAGTAGCCGCAACGGCAAGCGTCGGAGTGTATCTTGAGTACAGTGCTATTTTGGTTTCGTAACGACCTGCGCCTGCATGATCAACTGGCGCTGCAGCGCGCTTGCGAGGGGGGAGCGCGCCATCTGGTGCCGGTGTTTTGCCTGCCCGATTTAGACGAGCGTAGTCAGTTTGGTTTCGCACGCGTGGGATCGCATCGCCGCGCTTGGCTGGCGGCGGCGCTGGAGGACCTGGCGCAGCAGCTCGAACAGCTGAATTGTCCGCTATTGATTTGCCGGGGTGCTGCCAGCATCACACTGCCAGAACTGGCGCGTGTATTTGGTGCACATCGTGTTGTATGCGAGGAGATCGCGGCACCGCAGGAACAGGCGGAGGTAGATGCGTTGCGGGCGGCTGGCTTGCAGGTGCAGACCATCTGGCAGAGTAGCTTGCTAGATCCGTCTGCGCTGCCGTGGCAAGCGGCGGACTTGCCGGCTTCCTTCACGCCATTCCGGCAAGCGGTGGAACGCGCGCAATTGGCGGCGCCAATGCCATTACCGGCGCCGGCCACGTTGCCACCTTGGCCGTCCGGCATAACGCTGCCACCAGACTTGCTTGCGCTGCCGTTTGCTCCAATGGCGGCAAGTGATGCTCGCTCGTCGCTGGCTGGCCTGACCGGCGCAGAAACTGCGGGCAAGGCGCATCTGGCGCGTTACCTGAAGCGCCAACTGCCAACTACCTACAAGCAAACCCGTAACGGCCTGACCGGCTTGGACTACTCGAGCAAGTGGTCACCCTGGCTTGCCAGCGGTGCGCTGTCGGCCCGCTATATTCTCGATGCGTTGCGGCAGTTTGAGGCGGTGCATGGCGCCAGTGACGGCAGTTATTGGCTATGGTTTGAATTGCTCTGGCGTGACTACTTCCGTTTCCTGCACCTGCAATACGGTAGCCGCTTGTATCGTGGGCGCGGACTTGGCTCACTGCCCACGCCCTCGCATAATGCTTCCGCGTTCGAAAGCTGGTGCAACGGCGCTACCGGTCAACCGCTGGTCGATGCCGCCATGCGCGAGTTGCAAGCGACAGGATATTTGAGCAACCGCCTGCGGCAAGCAGTGGCTAGTTACCTGATCTACGAACTGGATGGCGATTGGCGTGCCGGTGCTGCCTGGTTTGAATCGCAACTGGTCGACTACGATGTCTACAGCAATCAAGGTAACTGGCTATATATCGCCGGCCGTGGCAGCGATCCGCGCGGCGGTCGCCGCTTTAATCTCGACAAGCAGACCGCAGAACATGATCCCGACGGCGCCTATCGCCGTCTTTGGGCGGCCTGAATATTATGCGCGGCCCAGCACAGCGGCCGCGTTCATCAGTTCATCAATCAGCGCTAGCGAACTATCGCCGCCCAGGCTGTAGGGATCAAATTCCGGCAGTGCGGAGTAGCGCAGCAGCGTACCGGGATTGAGTTTATCGAGGTTGGTTTGTCCCATGGTCCAACCGGCGTAGCGGCGTTCGCTGATGTCTTCATAGCGCAGCAGTGTCACGTCGGTGTGGCGCGTGTCGGCCATGATGCGGCCATACAGAAGGTTCACCTGCGCGCGTCCGCCCTCCAGCACTTGCAGGTAGAGACGTTCGTTGTGGCACAACACGCCGGTGATGCCGGCGGCCGGATTATGGCGCCGCGCTTGCTGCAAAATAGCGATGACATCAATATCAGTCTGGACCGCAGGACGGCTGGCATATAGTAGGCGGACGAGCATGGTAACTCCTTGGTCAACGTTTGATGAGCGCGAGGAATTCGCGCCGCAGCGCTGCATCCTTAAGGAAGGAGCCGTGCATCACGCTATTAATCATGCGCGCGTCGTTATCCTTGACGCCGCGCCACTGCATGCAAAAATGATCGGCTTCCATAATAACCGCCAGGCCGTCCGGCTTCACTTTGTCTTGCAGCAGCTCGGCCAGCTGCACCACGGCTTCTTCCTGAATCTGCGGGCGGCTCATGATCCAGCTGGCCAGCCGCGCATATTTCGACAGGCCGATCAGGTTGGAGTGTTGATTCGGCATGACGCCTATCCAAACCTTGCCCATCACCGGACACAGATGATGCGAGCAGGCGCTGCGCACCGTGATCGGACCGATGATCATCAGCTCATTCAAGTGCGAGACGTTGGGGAACTCGGTGACGGAGGGCGCCGCCGTGTAGCGGCCGCCGAACACCTCCTGCAAATACATCTTGGCGACGCGGCGCGCCGTATCTTGCGAGTTGTGATCGTTGGTGGTATCAATCACCAGACTTTCCAGTACGCCTTGCATGCGCAGGCTCACTTCATCGAGCAAGGCATCAAGCTCGCCCGGTTCTATATAGTCGGCGATATTGTCATTGGCATGGAAGCGTGCACCGTGCTGCATCAGGCGAGCGCGGATGCGTTCGGATACCGGTGTATGGTCGGCGCGGTAGGCAATGGCCTGTTCATTCATGATGGTTATTCCGATGAGTGTCATAACACGCTGGGATTGCGCTGCCAGATGCTGAAGCACAGCGCCGTGGCAAAACTGACCCAACCGATGTAAGGCAGCAGTAACGCTGCGGCGACGCGGTCGCGGCGCTTGAATTGGACGATGGTGGCGACGATCATAAGCCACAGCACGATGATGCAGGCGAACGCCCAAGCGCCCTGATGCCACGCAAAGAACAGCCAGCTCCACATTGCGTTAAGAATCAGTTGGCCCACATACAGCTGCAAGGCCGGCGTGGCGTGCTCGGTACGCGCAATGCGCCAGGCTGCCACCGCCATCAGCAGGTATAACAGTGTCCACGCAGGGCCGAACAGCCATGCCGGCGGCGCCCATGATGGTTGGGAGAGTTGCGCATAAAATACTGGCGCGGAGGCCGATCCAGCGGCGCCCAGGGCAGCAAAGCAGGCTGTCACAGTAATCCAGCCCAGGAGGGAAAAGGCAGTACGCAGAGTCATATCGGCTTAAAAGCGGTAGTAAAGGGCGAGGCGGCCGGGCGGCGACAAGCTGATGGTACTACCATCAAATAAAAAAAGCTACTGATGAGTAGCGAATATTTACCGGTGAGTATTAATAATAGTCCATTCACAGTCTGAGGCAGGTTTATGTCTGCTGGAACCTGACCTGCACCCGCGTGCCGCGATTCCAGGTGCCTGACGTGATGCTCAGCTGCGCACCGTGGCGGGCAGCGATTTCGTAGGCGATGGGTAGCCCCAGTCCACAGCCGCCGGCCATCTCGCTGGTGCTGCCGCGATAAAAACGTTCCAGCACCAGGCCGCGCTCCGCTTCCGGAATGCCGGGGCCATCGTCGTCTACCGAAAGCGTGACCGGGTTGTCTTCGAGGATGAGCGTTACTGTGCCACCGGCAGTCTGGTAGCGAATGGCGTTGTCTATCAGGTTGCCGATCAACTCGCGCAGCAGATTGCTTTCGCCGGTAATCGTGAGGCCGTGTTCCGGGCCTTCGTAGCCAAGATCGATTTCCTTTTCCAGCGCGCTGTCGGCCCAGCGTTCGACTTCCTGGCGTGCGATATCGGCCAGGTCAAGCTGCGCCAGTTTCAAATGCTTTTCCGTTTGCTGTTCTGAACGCATTAGCGTCAGTAACTGGTGGGTGACGTGGTGCAGGCGCGTGACCGCGCGGTGCACATCATCCAGCGCCTCGCTGTGTTTGAGTGGATCGCGTTCACGCGATACGCGCTGGGTCTGGATCTGGAGTGTCGCCAGCGGTGTACGCAGCTGGTGCGCGGCGTTGGAGATGAAGCGCTTTTGCGATTCCTGCTCCGTGCCCAGCTTCGCCAGCAAGCCGTTGATGGCGCTGATGAGTGGCGCGATTTCGGCAGGCATACGTTCTGCGTCGGCGATCGGCGTCAGGCTGCCGGTTTCATACGCGCCCAGATGCGCCGCGACGCTGTCCACTTTTCTCAGGTTGCGCGTCACCGCCAGCCAGATAAAGGCCGCTGCCAGTACCAGCACGCCGATTTGCAGCGGCGCCCATTGCGAAAAGATTTTGGCGGCCACGCTTTCGCGCTTATGCATAGTCTCTGCGACCAGTATGCGTACGGTGTCGTTGATGCCGTCGGGCGCCGGCCAATCAATGGCAACAACGCGCACCGGTTGGCCGTCCGCGATCGCGTCGTAGAATTGCGGCTTGGATTTCAGCATGGGCGGAGGTGGCGGCGGCAGCTCCGCGTTACCCAACAAAAGTCCTTGCTGCTGCGAGGTGGCTTGCCAGTAAATGTGGTCGACCCGGTCCCATTCAAACATCTGGATCGCGGTGACCGGCAGTATCAGCTTGACTTCCCGGCCATCGCTCTTGACTTGCGAGGCCAGCGTCATCGCCGAATCGAGCAGCCATTGGTCGTGCACCTGATAGCCCACCTGCCGGGCAATCAGCATGCCGCCCGCGCCGCCCAACCCCAACACGGCCAGCAGCGGGATCGCCAGATGGATCAGTAGCTGCCGCCGCAGGCTCAGTTGTGCAGGCTTATTCATGCTGCGCCTGTTCCAACCTGTAGCCAAGACCACGCAACGCACGTATCAGCGTTCGCGATTCGGCCTCCGCTAATTTGCGGCGCAAGCGGCTGACAAAGACTTCGATCATGGCAGGATTCTTTTCATCGGCATGGTCGTAGATTTCATCGACGAACTGCGACTTGCTCACCACACGCCCGGGACGGCGCAGCAGCAGGCTGAGGACCGATGCTTCGGCTGCCGTCAGCGAGAGCTCGCGGCCGTGGATGCTGGCTTGCTTGGAGGCGGGTTCGAAGGTGATATCGCAAAACTGGATACGTGATTCTTGTGGAGCGCCGCGCCGCAGCAGGGCGCGGATGCGCGCTTCCAGTTCGGGCAGCGCGAACGGTTTGGCCAGGTAGTCGTCGCCGCCTGCATCGAGGCCGGACACGCGGTCGTCCAGGTCGAAGCGCGCCGTCAGGATCAGCACCGGTGCGCTCATGCCGACGCGGCGCAGGCGGCGCAGCACTTCCAGTCCATCCATGTCGGGCAGGCCGAGGTCCAGCACCAGCAAGTCGTAGGCGGTGCGCTTGCAGGCCGCAATCGCCGACTCGCCATCGAAGACGACATCGGTGACGTAGTCAGATTGCGCCAGGGAGCTGCTCAATCCGTGGGCGAGTTCGCGGTCATCCTCAACGAGCAAAATTGGCATGGCAAGGTTCAGGCAAGGTTGGCTGGGTATTATCAAGCAATGCAACGCTGGCAATGCGCCGCATCATTGTAACTGACACGAGTAACGGCATGAACATGAAAAAAACGCCGGTCGTCATCGCCTCCCTGGTTTTGGCGGGGGCGGTTGCGATCGGATATCACTTGTATCTGCAGCAGCCGGCGATGGCTGCCACACAGCCTGCAGCGACGGCGCCGGGGAATCCGGATGAACTTCAGTATCCCAACGGCGCAGCGCAGCTGGCGATGATCAGCGCGCAGGTGCTGCCGTCGGTTGCTGTGCCGGCCGGCGATGCACTTAGCGCGCGCGTGGTGTACGACGAAGATGTCACCGCGCGTTTGGGCGCCAGCGTGGCTGGCCGCGTGATGGCCATCAAGGCGGCGCCTGGCGACAAGGTGCACGCCGGTCAGGTGCTGGCCGAAATCGATTCGCCGGATTTCGGCGCAGCGCTGGCGGATTTGGGCAAAGCGCAGGCCGACGAAGAGCGTAAGCGGCAGGTGTTTGAGCGCGCCAAGGAGCTAGGGCCCGGCGAAGCCGTCGCCGCCAAGGACTGGGAGGCCGCGCAGGCCGACTACTTGCAAGCGCGTGCTGAAACCGTGCGTGCCGCGCAGCGCGTCAAGAATATCAATCCCCACGGTCTGCATTTGCCGGGCCAGCGCTTTGCCGTGGCCAGCCCGATGGATGGCGTGGTGGCCGAGCGCGCGGTGACGCCGTCGCTGGACGTCGGTCCGGGCATGGCGTCGCCGATGTTCGTGGTGACCAACCCGCGCCGACTGTGGCTGCTGATCGATGTGCCGGAATCCATGCTGTCCAGCGTTACGCTGGGCACCGGCGTTGATGTTGAAAGCGACGCCTTCCCGGGCGAGCATTTCAAGGCCGAGATTACCCAGCTTGGGCAGACCGTCGATCCGAACACGCGCCGCGTGGTGGTGCGTGCGCGCCTCGATAACCCGGCTGGCAAACTGCTACCGGAGATGTTCGTACGCAGCACGCTGCTGCATGCGCAGGGCAGTGCGGTTAAAGTGCCTAACAGCGCGCTGGTCAATCGCGGCTTGTACAACTACGTGTTCGTGCAGACCGGCGCCGGACATTTTCAGCGCCGTCAGGTAAAAATGCTGACGCATGGCGGTGACGCCAGTTATCTCGGCGAAGGCGTTAAGGGCGGCGAAAACATCGTCATCAGCGGCGCCTTGCTGCTGGATGCGGAAATGGGCACCCGCGCAGGTGGCGCGCCGTGATTGACCGCTTGATCGTTTTCGCGCTGCGCCAGCGCGTGTTTGTAATGGTGCTGGTGTGTGCGCTGGTGGGATTTGGCTTGTACGCTTTGTCCAATCTGCCGATTGAAGCTTTTCCCGATGTGCAGGACGTGCAGGTACGCGTGATCTCGCAGCTGGCAGGGCAGGCGCCGGAAGACATGGAACGCACGGTAACGCTGCCGATTGAGCGCGAGGTGGCCGGCGTTCCTCACTTGATCAACGTGCGTTCGGTGACGATGACCGGCCTCTCGATCGTCACTCTGACGTTTGATGACGATACCGACAACTACTTCGCGCGCCAGCAAGTCACAGAAAAACTCGCCACCGTCACGCTGCCTACCGGCGTGCAACCGCAGCTGGCGCCCTTGTCCACTGCCGTCGGTGAAGTGTATCGCTACGCGGTGGAAGCGCCGCGCGGCATGCCGGAAGCGGACATTCGCACCCTGCAGGACTGGACCATCCGTCCCGCGCTGCGCATGACACCGGGCGTGGCGGATGTGGTGAGCTTTGGTGGCGCGATCAAGGAATACCAGATCGAGGCCGATCCCTTCCTGCTGCAAAAATATCAAATTACGCTGGATCAGCTGAACCAGGCCATCGGCAACGGCAGCGGTAGCGCCGGCGGCGGCTTGTTGAAACTTGGCGATGCATCGCTGGTGGTGCGTTCCGCTGGTTTGTTCAAGGACATGGCCGATATGCGCCGGGTGGTGATCGCTTCCCGCCAAGGCCGCGCCATCATGGTGGGCGATGTGGCCACAGTACGCGAAGGCGAACGTCCGCGTTTCGGCATCGTTGCCGCTGATGCGCGCGACAGTATCGTCGAAGGTATCGTCTCCATGACCAAGGGTGGTAATCCATCCAAGATCAATGCCGACCTGAAGGAACGTATCGCACAGCTGCAAAAGCGCTTGCCGGCCGGCGTACGCATCGTGCCGATATACGATCGCACCGACCTGGTTCACCACACGGTAAAAACGGTGGCGGAGAACCTGGTCACCGGTGCGTTGCTGGTCATCGCGATTCTGGTGGTGTTCCTGTCCAGCTGGCGCGCGGCGCTGATCGTGGCGACCGTGATTCCGCTGGCGCTGCTGTTTGCCTTTATCTTGATGCATGCGCGCGGCGTATCGGCCAACCTGATTTCACTGGGCGCGGTGGACTTCGGCATCATCATCGACAGCGCAGTGGTGATCGTGGAAGCGCTGATGGTGCGCATGGCGCTGATGCCGGTGCAAGAGACCAATCCGATCGAGGCGCGTATGCACGTGCTACACCGGACCATGAGCGATATGGCGCATCCGGTGCTGTTCTCGAAGGCGATCATCATCCTGGCCTTTGTACCGATCTTCACTTTCCAGCGCGTGGAAGGGAAGATCTTCACGCCGGTGGCGCTGACGCTGTCGTTTGCACTGGCGGGTGCGGTGCTGCTGACCTTTACCTTGCTGCCTACGCTGCTGTCGTGGACCACACAGCGCAGCCCTCTGGTGGAAAAGCACAGCCGCTGGCTGGCGTGGTTACAGCAGCGCTATCAGGGTTTGCTGGAGTGGGCGCTGGTTCGTTCGCGTCCGGTGCTGTGGATCTCGCTGCTGCCGGTAGTGCTGGCGTTTGCGCTGGCGCCGCGCCTTGGCAGTGAATTCATGCCCAAGCTGGATGAAGGGAATATCTGGCTGACCATCACCTTGCCGACGTCCGCTGCGCTGGAAACCACCAAACAAGTGGAGCGTTTGATGCGCGCCAAGTTGATGGCTTATCCCGAGGTGGCGCACGTCATCAGTCAGGCCGGCCGCCCGGATGACGGCTCCGATCCCAAAGGGCCGAACAATCTCGAAACGCTGGTGGACCTGAAGCCGCGCGAGCAATGGCGCTTTGCTGATAAGGAGGCGCTGGTGGCTAGTATGTCCGCCAGCCTGGCCGGGATTCCCGGCGTGACTACCAATTTCTCGCAGGTGATCCAGGATAACGTGGAGGAGTCGCTGTCCGGCTTCCGTGGCGAGATTGTGGCCAAAATCAGCGGCAGCAATCTCGATATTTTGGAAAGCAAGGCGCAGCAGCTGGTTGATGTGATACAGGCGATTCCCGGCGCTACCGATGTTGAAGCAACGCATATCGGCGGCCAGAGCGAAGTCGTGGTGACGCCGGACCGTAGCCGTTTGGCGCGTTACGGCATCAGCATCAGCGACGTCAACACCCTGGTCAACGAAGCCTTGTCGGGCGCCGCCGCCAGCAGCTACTTCTCGCAGGACCAGCGTTTCGACGTGGTGCTGAAGATGAATGAGCGTAGCCGCGGCAGCATCGACGCCATCGGCGAACTGCGGCTGGCGGTACCGGGCACGCAGGTGGGCAATGGCCCGGGCACGGTCGCTTTGCGCGAAGTGGCGGATATCGAATTGCGCCAGGGCGTGTCGCGCATCTTGCGCGAGGCCGGCTCGCGCAGCGTCATCGTCAAAATGAATCTGTTGGGCCGCGACCAGGGCAGCTTTATCGATGAAGCTCAGCGCGCGGTGCAGGACAAGGTGAAACTGCCGCCCGGCTATGACATCAGCTGGGGCGGACAATTTGAGAACTCGCAGCGCGCAGCCAAGCGGCTGGCGGTGATTATTCCGCTGACGGTGTTGTTGATGTTTTCGCTGCTGTTCTGGGCCTTCCGCTCGGTGCGACTGGCGGCGCTGGTGCTGGGTATGGTGCCATTCACCATGATCGGTGGGCTGGCTGGGCTAGCGCTGGCGGGGCTGCATTTGTCGGTATCGGCAGCGGTGGGCTTTATCGCGGTGGCAGGCATCTCGGTGCAGAACGGCGTGATCATGGTGGAAGAGGTGATGCAGCGCGTACGTGAAGGTACGGTGGTGGGCCTCGCCATCGTGCAGGGCGCGGCGATTCGCCTGCGGCCGATTTTGATGACCGCGCTGATGGCTGGTATGGGCTTGCTGCCTGCTGCGCTGTCGCATGGTATCGGCAGCGAGACGCAACGGCCATTCGCTTGCGTGATCGTGGGCGGCATCGTTAGCGGCACCGTATTCACGCTGCTGGTGCTGCCGGTTGCGCTGCGCCTGTTTGGGAATTTCTCTGAGCCGGGCGATGCAGCCCGGATAGCGCCATGAAGCCACTCACCCTCATTCGCCGTTGCGGCGTCGCTGCAGCGCTGGCCATGCTGTTCGCCGGCTGCGCTGTCGGGCCGGATTACCAACGGCCTGCGTTGGACCTGCCGCAAGCGTATGCAGACGCGCCGCCGGCGGCTGGACAACGCTACACGCAGCAGGATATCCAGCGCGACTGGTGGACGCTGTTTCAGTCGCCGGTGCTGAACGCGCTGATAGAACAGGCGTGGACTGCTAATCCCGGCATCGAAGCTGCAACGGCTGTTTTGCGCGCAGCGCAGGAAAACGTCTATGCGCAGCAGGGCTATTTTTATCCGTCGGTGCAAGCGGGCTACTCGCCGTCGCGCACCAAGCTGGCAGGTAATCAAGGCGGCAACTCGCCGGGCGTGCAGGGCAACGGCTCGGTGATTAGCACCACCCAGAACACCCCGGCCAGCGAGGGCGGTTCAGCGCCATTCAATGCGCCGGTGATCTATAACTTCCACACTGCGCAGCTGACGGTTGGCTACACGGCCGACGTACTTGGCGCCAATCGCCGGCTGGTGGAATCAGCCCAGGCGCAGCAACAGGTGCAGCGCTTCCAGCTGGAAGCGGCTTACATTACACTGGCTTCCAACATCGTGGCGGCGGCGTTCCAGGACGCCTTGCTGCGGCGGCAGATCGCGCTGGTGCAGGAAACCATCAAGGCCAATCAGGACGCCTTGGCGCTGACGCAGCGTCAACTCAAGGCTAGCTATATCTCACGGCTGGAGTTTGCAGGCCAGCAGGGGGCGCTGGCGCAAGCGCGCCAGCTTTTGCCGCCGCTACAAAAACAGCTCGAACAAAACCGCGATCTGCTGCGCGTGTTGGCCGGTATCCGCAGCGATGGCACGTTGCCCGCATTTGAGTTGGACACATTCCGGCTGCCGCAAGAGCTGCCCCTGACGCTGCCGTCGCAACTGGTGGAGCAGCGGCCGGACGTGCGCGCTGCCGAAGAGCAGCTGCGTTCCGCCAGTGCCGATGTCGGCATCGCCCGCGCGGCGCGCCTGCCGCAGTTCTCGATTACCGGCACGGCGGGCGGCGCCGCTAGCCAGTTCGGCCAGATGTTCTGGAACAGTGGTAAATTCTTCGAGCTGACCGCCAGCGTGACGCAAAGCCTGTTTGACGGCGGTACGCTGAAACACCGCGAAGCCGCCGCAAATGAAACGCTGCGCGGCGCAGTCGCCAGTTATCGCTCCACTGTGGCTGGCGCATTCCAGAACGTGGCCGACGTGCTGCACGCCATCGACAGCGACACGGCGGCGCTGCGCTCGGCCGAAGAGGCCAGCGTTGCCGCGCAGGAGGCGCTGGCACTGACGGAGCGCCAGCACGCAAAGGGTTACCAGGACCGTTTGGCGCTGATCGCTGCTGAACAGAATGTACGCCAGGCCAGCATGGCGCTGGCGCAAGCGCACGCCAGCCAGTTGGGTGACAGCGCGGCTTTATTCCAGGCGCTGGGCGGCGGCTGGTGGCATCGCAACGAGCAGTAGAAATCAGGAGGCATTATGCGTACGACATTACAGGGCGCTCTTTCCATGGCCGTGCTGGCGGCAACGGCGGCAATAGCGGCTATTTCGGCGGGCTGCGCGAGCAAGCAGCCTATCAGTGCGGTCGACTGGGATCACGGCGCGCGGCGCGGCTGGATCGTGGCGCGCTATACACCGGACGCCATCGGCGCCACCTTGCCACCATGCCTGGCCAACCTGCGGGCCGACGACTACGTCGCGCATCGCTTTGTTAAAGTGCGCTATCGCCAGGGTAAACATTCGCACGACGCGGTGGCTGAATTGCCGGCGGGCGTGCCGCTGGTCGATGGCGAGCAAGTGGAATTGTGGCCGGCCGATTGCGCTGCAGGCCAGCTTGCCCATATCAGCCGTGTGCTGCCGGTGACGGCTGCCGTCGGCGATTGAACTGTATGCCAGTCAGCCAAGCCCGTATGCGCCGCATCGCACATTTCTTCCGCCTGTGCTTATTACTGGCGCCCCCGGCATATGCACAGCAAGACGAGACATGGAAGCTGGTCGGCGATGTCGGCGTCGGCGTCAATGCCGCGCCGGTAGCGGCCCGCGCGCAATCGAATGGTACGGCGGCGGTGCCGTATCTGAACTTTGATTACGGTCCGGTGTTTGCCCGTATCGACACCTTTGGCGTGAAGGTCGCACCGCTCGGTGCTGGCAGCGTTGAACTGTTGACGCGCGTGCTGTCAGACGGCTACACGCCGCGTAGTGCAGGATGGGATGCAGCGCGCCGCGCGGACTCGCTGCCGCTGGGCGTCGGCACTTTGCAGGTGACATCAGTCGGTGCCTTCATGGTCAATGTGTATCGCGATGTTGGCAAGTCCAAAGGCATGCTGCTCGATACGATGTATGCGGCCGAGCTGCCGCTAGGCCCAGTCACGCTGTATCCGCAGGTCGGCGTTGAGCATCGTTCGGCAGCGTATGTACGATATTACGCGTCGGACCGCGCGGGTGCGTCAAATAATACCTTCGCAGCGATCTTCGCCGAGATACAACTCACCAGCAAATGTTATGTTAATCTTAATTTGCGCCGAACATGGCTGGGCAGAGCAATAGGCGACAGCCCGCAAGTACGGCGCTCCACGCTGGACAGCGGCCTGCTGGCAGTGAGTTACCGCTTCAACTAGAACGACAATCGGGGAATAGATGAAAACAATGACTTTGCCGGGCGGTGAACATGCCGTACTGGCGCTGCATGGCTTGCTCGGGAATCCGCTGGAGATGCAGTATTTGGGAAAACGGTTGCAGAAAGCCGGCTACACGGTGGTTATCCCGCTGATACCCGGCTACGGCTACGCCACCGGGGCAGGGCAGTCGTACCGCACCACGCGCTACCAGGACTGGTATGAAGAAGTTGCGCGTCACTTCGACGCCTTGAAGGCTACGCATAAAACGGTTTCGCTGGCAGGCCTGTGTATCGGTGCGGTGCTGGCCTTGCGGCTGGCGATTGAACGTGGCGATGAGGTGGCCGGTTTGTCGCTGCTTTCGACCACGCTGGCCTATGACGGCTGGAGCCTGCCGTGGTACCGCTTCCTGCTGCCGCTGGCCTACTACACGCCGGCGCGCTATCTGTATGCGTATCACGAGCGCCATCCGTATGGTCTGAAGAACGAAAACCTGCAGCGCTGGATCGCGCGCGAAATGAAGGTGAGTGGCTCGTCGGCGGCCGGTGCGTCGCGCTTGTCCGCTGAAGGCATCTTCCAGGCGCACCGCCTGATCAAGGAAGTGCGGCGCGGCTTGCCGCAAGTGCGTACGCCATCCTTGATCATTCATGCGCAAGAGGACGACGTGGCTAGCCCGCGCAGTGCGGATTTCGTTCAGTCACAGATCAGCTCTGACTTCTGCCGCAAAATCATTTTGGACAACAGCTATCACATCATCACGCTGGACAACGAGAAGGAGCGCGTGGCCGATGAGTCGATCGCATTCTTTGACCGTCACGCCCCGGCATTCCACCAACATCTGAAAATCGCTTAATCATCATGACTACTTCTTTACCTGTTGTTATCAATCTGCTGGCAAAAAGCCTGGAAGTCGCACCGGAGTCGATTACCGGAGAAACCGAACTGGAAAGCCTGGGGGCGGATTCCCTGACCGTGATCGAAGTGATTTTCGATCTTGAAGAGCATTTCAACATCCAGGTTGGCGACGAGCGCCCGGATCTCAAGTGCGTGCAAGACATCGCCGATCAGATCGACCGCCGCATCGCCTCGCAAGTGGCAGCACCATGAGCACGCAGCGCGTGGTGATTACCGGCCTCGGTGCGATCTCCGCGCTGGGCGTTGGTGCCAGCCGCAATTTTGACCAAGCCTTGCAGGGCCAGAGCGGCATTCACTTGCTGGAGCTACCCGGCCAGCACCAGCGCGCTCGCATTCCGGCGGCGCAGATCCGTTTTCCTTTGCCGGATTTGATCAGGGCTGCCGAACATGCGCTGTTTGACCGCCACGCTTTGCTTGGCTGGTCCGCCGCCACTGAAGCGTTGGAGCAGGCCGGCATACAGGCCGGCGATGAGCGCAGCGGCGTGTTTTGGGGCTCCGGCATGGGTGGTGCAACGACAGTGGAAGCGGGCTATGTCGATCTGTTCGTCGAAGGGAAGTCGCGTGTGCGCCCGATGTCGGTGGTAGCGGGCATGAACAATGCTGCGGCTTCGCAGATTGCCTTGCGCAGCCAGTTCAAAGGTACGGTCAGCAATTACAGCAATGCCTGCGTGTCGTCCGCGCAGGCGATCGGCGAGGCTTATCGCCACATCCATCATGGCTATGCCGACCGTGTGCTGGCTGGCGGCTCGGAGGCTTTGCTCAGTTATGGCGTGGTCAGTGCGTGGGATGCACTGCGCGTGCTGGCCGGCGCGGATAGCGGCAATGTCGCGCGTTCCTGCCGTCCGTTTTCTGCCAACCGCAATGGCCTGGTGCTGGGCGAGGCATCGGCGGCGGTGGTGCTGGAGTCGCTGGAGTCGGCGCAGCAGCGTGGCGCTACGATTCTAGCGGAGCTGGTCGGCTATGGCGCCAGCAATGACGCCACCCACATCACCAAGCCTGACGCGGATGGCCAGCGGCGGGCGATGATGATGGCGTTGCGGCACGCCGGGTTGGACGTCTCGCAGATTGGCTATATCAACGCACACGGCGCCGGCACGGCGGCGGGCGACCTGACAGAAACGCAGTCGATACGCCAGACCTTCGGCGCGGCTGCGGATAAGCTGATGGTTAGCTCGACCAAGGCCGTCCACGGACACACGCTGGGTGCTGCCGGTGCTTTGGAATTCGTGATGACGGTGCAGGCGCTGGCTAGCGGCTCGGTACCGCCGACGGCCTTCCTCGACCAGAGCGATGCGGAGTGCGACCTTGATTACGTGCCGCTGCAAGCGCGTCACGGGCAGGCGATGCAAGCTGCGATGTCCAATTCCTTTGCCTTCGGTGGCAGTAATGTGTCGTTGATTGTGCAGCGTTATTGAGGTGGTTGTGATGGCAGGCGCATGCTGAAAAGTGCGCCGCCGTTTGCTTGATTGCTTACTTCGATGCGGCCGCCGTGGGCTTGCATGATGGCCTGCGACAGCGCCAGCCCAAGGCCGAAGCCATCGACTTCCCCCGCGCGCGGGCGTGAGCCGCGGAAGAATCGGTCGAAGATGAAGGGCATCTCCGCTTCGTTCAGTCCTGTGCCTTGGTCGGCGATGGTAAGCAGGGCGCCGCCGCTATCTTCCTGTAGGCGCAGCGTAATGCTGCTGCCCTGCGGCGAGAACTTGATGGCGTTGTCCAGCAGGTTGCGCAGCACCAGTCCAAGCGGGCCAAGGTCTACCTGCTGCGTTGACTGTAGCTCGTTGATCAGCACCAGTTCTACCTTGCGTTCATCCGCCACAACGCGCATGCGCTGCAGCGCATCGGTCGCCAGTTTTTCCAGCGTCCCCAGTTCGGATGGTGCGCGTTCCTGGCCGGCATCCATGCGGGCCAGCATCAGCAACTCTTCCACTAGCATAGTCAGGCGCTCGACTTCGTCGAGACAGGAGCGCAGCGCGCTGACATAGGATTCGCTGTCGCGCGGCCGGCGCAGCGTGATTTCAATTTCCGCCCGCAGCCGTGATAACGGCGAGCGCAATTCATGCGAGGCGTCGGCGGTGAAGCGGCGCTGCACTTCAAACGCCTGCTCGATCCGGCCCAGCATGGCGTTCAGCGTATCAACCAGATGGCCGATTTCGTCCTCGCCGCCGGGGCGGGGCAGGCGCTGGTGCAAATTGCTGTCGCCGATATGGTGGGCCTGGTCGACGATGTTATCGATTGCGACGAATAGTTTGCTGGACAGGCGCGCACCGGCCCAGCCCACCGCCGCCAGCAGCGCTACCGCCATTGCAGCAAACAGCATGGCCGCCGATTGCACGATGTGGTTGGCGTCATCCAGCGAGCCCGCCACCTGTACCGCATAGCGCTGGCTGTGCGCCAGCGAGGGCAGGGACACCATGCGCAGCGGCTCCTCGCTGGTATCTGGCAGCGTCTGGAACACGGTTTCACCAGCCGCCAGTTGCGACAGCAGCGATGCCGATACCGGTAGCTTTTCCGATCCGAGGTTGGCGCTGCGTGCGAGGATTTTTCCGTTGCCGTCAATGATCTGCACCAGCCGGTCCAGCCGCGTCAGCGAAGGCGGCGCACTGCCGCTCGGTGCTTCGTGGATGCGCACCGTGGCGCCGTCGCCTCCGCCATCCGCCAGCATTCCCAGTTCGGTTTCGGCGAGGGCCAGCAGCGCTGCATCCAACTGGCGATTGACCGATTGCGACAGCACCCACCAGCCAGCAGCGGCGGTCGCGCCGATGGCGGCCAGCACTGCCAGCAAGTGCACCAGCACCAGCCGCCGGCGCAGGCTAAGCACCTTGATGCTCCGGTAGCGCGAGACGGAAGCCGCGCCCACGCACGGTGGCGATCAAGGCTGGCTGGCCCGGCGCGTCGACTTTGCGGCGCAGGTTTTTGATATGGACGTCCATCAGGTTGTCGATGGCGATCAAGTCGGCGTGCCAGACGTGTTCTGCCAACTGCTGGCGGCTGACCACCGTGCCGGTGTTTTTCATGAACAGTTCGAGGATGGCGTATTCCTTGGGCGTGAGATCGAGTTTGGCGCCGGCCCGTGCCACCACGCGGCTGCGCAGGTCCAGCATCAAGTCGCCCACTTGCAGCGCCGCCGGCTGCGCGCGTTCCACTCGCCGCAATAGGGCGCGCACGCGTGCCAGCAGCTCGTCGAATACAAAAGGCTTGGTCAGATAATCGTCGGCTCCGGTATTCAGACCGGTGATGCGGTCGGCCACGGTGTCGCGCGCGGTCAGCATCAGGACCGGCAGCGTCTCGCCGGTATCGCGCCATTCGGCGCACAGGGTGACGCCGTCCTTCCCCGGCATCATCCAGTCCAGGATAACCATGTCGAAGCGCGATAGCGCATGGGTGCTGGCTTCCTCGGCCGAATGGGCGACCGTCACCGCGTAGCCTTCTTCTTCCAGGCCACGGGCCAGCAGCCTTGCTGCCTTGTGATCGTCTTCTACCAACAGGATGTGCATGGCCCAGAGTATAGCAGTGCTGGCGGCGGCCTTTCCTGAAGAAGAATTCAGGATGCAGTGCACAAAAAATAACTAATATGCAGGCATTAAAAAGGATCTCGCCATGACAACAACAACGTTGAAGAATTTTTATCTACCTTGTGCGCTCGCGATTGGCGCCGCAGCGCTGATAGGCTGGAACGTGGTCGGCCTGCAGGCGCACGAAGCATCCACTCCTGCACCGGAACCGGCACTGGTGCATGAAGGCGATTTGCTGCGACTGCCGCAAAAATCGCCGCTGCGCCGCTCACTGGTGGTGCAGGCCGTGGTCGATCAATCGGTGCAGGCGCCGTTCGTGCTGCCGGCGACAGTGGAAGCCGATCCGGCGCGGCTGGTGCGCGTACTGCCGCCGCTGGCCGGTCGCGTGATCCGTCTTAACAAACAACTGGGCGATGCGGTAAAGGCCGGCGAGGTGCTGTTTGTGATGGACGCTCCCGATTTCGCGCAAGCCAACGCGGATGCCACCAAGGCGCAATCTGCATTGACGCTGGCGCGCCGCAATCTGGAACGCCAGCGCGAGCTGGATAAGGCGGACATCGCCGCCGGCCGCGATCTGGAACAGGCGCAAAGCGACTACGAACAAGCCGCGAGCGAAGCCGCACGTGCCGCTGCCCGCCTCACGCAGGCCGGCGGTGCGGCAGGCAATGCGGTCGCCGGGGGCAAGCTGGCGGTGCGTTCGCCGATCTCCGGCCGCGTGGTCGCACTGGCCGCAGCCGAAGGCGCGTACTGGAACGACGCCACTGCGCCGTTGATGACGGTAGCCGACTTGTCGCGCGTGTTCGTCAGCGCCAATGCGCAGGAAAAGGATTTGCCGCAGCTGTACGTCGGCCAGCAGGCCAGCATCAAGCTTGATGCGTATGCCGAACCGCTGAAAGGGCAGGTGGGCTATGTGGGCGAGATGCTGGACGCCGACACCCGCACGGTCAAGGTGCGCCTGCCGTTCGATAACCGTGATGGCCGCCTCAAGCCTGGCATGTTTGCGGAAGCCACGCTGCGTGCGCGTGCCCATTCCGGCATCGTGGTGCCAATGTCCGCCGTGATCCAGAGCGGCTTCGCCAGTCGCGCCTTTGTCGAGGTCAAGCCTTGGCAATTCCAGGCGCGCGAATTGAAGCTGGGTGCGCAGATCGGCGAGCAAGTGGAAGTGTTGGCCGGCCTGAAGGCGGGCGAGCGTATTGTGGTCAAGGATGGAGTACTGCTGAATGATTGAGCGCCTGGTTACCCTGTGCTTTAACCGCCGGGGCATTGTTTCGCTGATTTTCCTGATGGTGGCGCTGTATGGCGCTTACTGCTGGACGCAGCTGCCGCTGGAGGCTTATCCAGATATCGCTGACACTACTTCGCAGGTAGTCACGCAGGTCAATGGCCTGGCCGCTGAAGAAGTCGAGCAGCAGATTACCATCCCGCTGGAGCGCGAGATCATGGGCACGCCCGGCATGCACGTGATGCGCTCGAAGTCGACCTTCGGCCTGTCGCTGATTACCGTGGTATTCCAGGACGGCGCCGAAGATTACTGGTCGCGCCAGCGTTTACAGGAGCGTATCTCCGGCGTCAGCCTGCCTTACGGCGCGCAGCCGACGCTGGATCCACTGACCTCGCCAATCGGCGAGATTTACCGCTACACGCTGGAATCGAAGACGCACGACCTGCGCGATCTGTCCGAACTGCAGAAGTGGAAAGTGATCCCACGCCTGAAACAGGCAGCGGGCGTGGTCGATGTCAGTAATTTCGGCGGCCTGACTACGCAGTTCCTGCTGGAGTTTGATCCGGCCAAACTGTCCAAGTACAACCTGTCGCTGGCGCAGATTACGCAAGCCATCGCCGCCAACAACGCCAATGCCGGCGGTAGTGTGCTAACGCGCGGCGAGCAAGGGCTGGTAGTGCGCGGCGTGGGCTTGATCCACAGCCTCGATGACCTGGGCAATATCGTCGTCACACAGAAGGATGGCGTGCCTGTGCTGGTGAAGGATCTGGGCAATGTCACGCTGGGCAATCAGGAACGCCACGGTGTGCTGGGCAAGGACAATGTGTCCGACACCGTGTCCGGCATTGTGCTGCTGCTGAAGAATGAGAATCCGTCGCGCGTGATCGCCGGCGTGCACGAAGCAGTGCAGGACCTGAACGACCATCTGCTGCCGAAAGGTGTCAAGGTGGTGCCATACATGGACCGCAGCACGCTGGTGGACGCCACCGTGCATACAGTCGGCAAGACGCTGGTCGAAGGCGTGGTGCTGGTGACGCTGGTGCTGGTGCTGTTCCTCGGCAGCCCACGCGCGGCGCTGATCGCGGCGGCGGCGATTCCGGTATCGCTGATGTTCGCCTTTATCCTGATGCAGCATTTTAAAATTCCGGCCAACTTGCTGTCGCTGGGCGCGATCGACTTCGGCATCATTGTCGACGGCGCTATCTTTGTGCTGGAGAGTATCCTGCGCAAACGCGAGGAGCAGCCGGACGGCCTGATGTCCGGCAAGGATGCGATGAAGGCGACCTTGCAAGTGATGCGTCCAACCTTCTTCGGCATGCTGGTCATCATGATCGCCTACCTGCCGCTGTTTGCTTTCCAGCGCATCGAGTACAAACTGTTTTCGCCGATGGCGTTTGCCGTGGGCTTCGCGCTGCTGGGCGCTCTGTTGATGACGATGATGCTGATTCCGGGCATGGCCTTCTGGGCCTTCCGCAAGCCGCGCAAGATTTTCCACAATCCGCTGCTGGAATGGCTGATGCCGCGCTACGAAGCGTTGTTGCAACGGCTGGTAGGTAAATCGCGGCTGGTGCTGGTGTTGGCCGGCGCCACGCTGGCAGGTGTGATTGTGCTGGGCGGCGCCATTGGCCGCGACTTCCTGCCGACGCTGGATGAAGGCTCGATCTGGCTGCAAGTAACGCTGCCGCCGGGGATTTCACTGACCAAGGCCACCCAGATGGCCGACGCGCTGCGGGCAGAAACGCTGAAAGAACCGCAAGTGGCCCACGTGGTCACGCAGCTTGGCCGTAACGACGAAGGCACCGACCCGTTCACGCCATCGCACATCGAATGCGCGGTGACTTTGCATCCGTACAGCGAATGGCCGTCGGGCATGAGCAAGCAAGACCTGATCGACAAGCTGGCCGCGCGCTTCCGCGAGCTGCCGCGTACCGATGTCGGCTTCTCGCAGCCGATGATCGATGGCGTGCTGGATAAACTGGCCGGCGCGCACAGCGACCTGGTAGTGAAAGTGTATGGCGAGGACTTCCACCAGACCCGCAAGCTGGCCAGCGCTGTTGAGCGTTTGCTGCGTACCGTGCCGGGCGCGGAAGACGTGATCATCGACCAGGAGCCGCCGTTGCCACAGGTACGGATTGATGTGGACCGCGCCGCTGCTGCGCGCCTCGGCATCAACGTGTCCGACGTGATGACGCTGATCCAGACCGGTATTGGTGGCAGCCCGGTAGCGCAGGTGTTCGTGGATGACCGCAGCTACGACGTTGCGGCGCGCTTCAGCGGCAATACGCGTAACAACCCGCAGGCCATCGGTGATCTGGTGCTGAATGCAGCCAACGGCGCGCACGTGGCGCTGGCGCAGGTGGCGCACATCCGCTTGTCGGAAGGCGAGACCACCATCACGCGTGAGATGAACCGCCGTCACCTGACCGTGCGCACCAACTTGCGCGGCCGCGACCTGTCGTCCTTCCTGGAAGAAGCACAGTCGCGCATCGAGCATGAAGTACCGTACGACCACGCGCGCTACCAGATCACCTGGGGCGGCCAGTTCGAGAACCAAAAGCGCGCGCAGGCACGCCTGGCGGTGATCGTGCCTGCCGTGCTGGTGCTGATGTTTGTCATGCTGTTCTCGGAGTTCGGCAACCTGCGCCAGCCTGGCCTGATTTTGATGGCGGTGCCGTTGTCGCTGCTGGGCGGGCTGGTGGCGCTGCAAATGCGCGGTATGACATTGAACGTGTCGTCGGCGGTGGGCTTCATTGCGCTGTTTGGCGTCTCGGTGCTGAACGCGGTGGTGATGCTGGCTAACCTGAATCGCTGGCGCAAGCTGCTGCCGGACGATCTGCGCACCTCCGTCATCAACGCTGCGCGCGAACGCGTGCGTCCTGTGCTGACCACTGCGACGGTTGCGGCGCTTGGCCTGGTGCCTGCGGCGATGGCGCATGGTTTGGGCAGCGACGTACAGCGTCCACTGGCCACCGTAGTGGTGGGCGGCCTGGTGACGGCTACCGTGCTGACGCTGGTACTGCTGCCTGCTTTGTATTACCTGATTGAAGACCGCGTCGCACGCCGCGCCCCGCCTGATGGCAAGGTGACGCTGGATGCGGTGGAAGGAGAACACCTGTGATCAAAAAATTTGTACCTGCGGCGCCAGCGCTTGGACTGCTGGCCGCATCGTTGGCTGCACTGCTGTCCGGCTGCGCGGCCGGTCCTGATTATATCCGTCCAACCGTCCCGGTGTCGGCATCGGGCGCAGCGTTGGACCGCTACACCGCCGAACCGCTGGCCGACGTCGCCGACCAGCGCTATACCGTCGGCCAGGACGTATCATCGCGCTGGTGGACGCTGTTTGGCTCCGATGAACTGAATGCGCTGGTGGACGCCGCGCTGGCCGCCAATCCCGATCTGCAAGCGGCGGAAGCGGGCCTGCGCGCCGCGCGCGAAACTGCCGCCGCCCAGCGCGGCGCGCTGATGCCGAGCGTCGACTTGCACTTGCAGCCGACGCGCCAGAAGTTCGCCGATCCGGTGGCCACATCCGCGTCATCAGGCGCGAATTTGTACTCGCTGCATACCGCGCAACTGAACATCGCGTACTCGCCGGACGTCTTCGGCGGCACCCGCCGCACATTGGAAGCCGCCGACGCGCAAACCGACGTGGTGCGCTTCCAGCGCGACGCTGCGCGCCTGACGCTGACCTCCAACCTGGTGCTCGCCGCGATTACGGAAGCTTCGCTGCACGCCCAACTGGACGCAACGCGCACGCTGGTGGACAACGCCCGCAAGCAGCTGGATGCAGTCCGCAAGCAGCAGCGCGCTGGCCAACTGGGTGCAGCTGATGTCGCCGCACAGGAAGCCTTGCTGGCGCAAACGGAAGCTACCTTGCCGCCGCTGGAAAAACAAATGGCGCAGCAGCGCGACTTGCTAGCCGTACTGGCTGGCCGTCTTCCCAGCGACGGCGTCACGCAGCACATGACCTATGCCACGCTGCGCTTGCCGGAGCAATTGCCACTCAGCGTGCCGGCCCAACTACTGGAGCAGCGCCCCGACATCCGCGCCTCCGAAGCGCAGCTGCACGCAGCCAGTGCGCAGGTAGGCGTGGCGCGCGCCGCGCGCCTGCCGAACATCAACCTGACGTCGACGCTGGGCAGTTCGGCTTTGAGCGCGGGCACGCTGTTTAGCGCTGGCACGGGATTCTGGAGTATCGGTGCAGATCTGGTGCAGCCATTGTTCCATGGCGGCGCGCTGAAACACCAGCAGCTGGCGGCGGAAGCCAGCTACGACCAGGCAGCGGCGCAGTACCGCGGCGTGGTGCTGTCGGCATTCCAGAACGTGGCCGATACGCTGTATGCGATTGAAGCCGATAGCCGCGCACTGCGCGCCTTGACGGCGGCTGAGCAGGCGGCTGGGCGCAGCCTCACCATCGCTCAGAAGCAGCGGCAGGCCGGCGCAATCGGCCAGCCGGCAGTACTGCAAGCAGAATTGGCTTACCAGCAGGCCGTATTGGCGCGCATTCAGGCGGAAGCGGCGCGCTATGCCGACACTGTGGCCTTGTTCCAGGCACTGGGCGGTGGCTGGAGCAAGGCGGAAGGCTAGGCCGGCGCGGCCAGCGAACCACGGCGAGTCACCGTCACCGGGAACTCGCGCGTGATTTCGTGCTGGGTGCCGTAGCACATATTCAGCAGCCAGCGCACCGCATTCTGCGTCAGCTGCTGCATAGGGATGCGCACGGAGGTCAGGCCTGGCGACGAGAATTCTGCCGAATAGTCATCGTCATAGCCGATGATGGACACGTCCTTCGGTACACTGATGCCAGCGCGGTGGAAGCAGGACATCGAGCCGATCGCCATTTCATCATTGGCGCAGAACAGGCCAGTGAAACTGCGGCCTTCATTAATTAGTTGCTGCGTCGCGGCGAAGCCACCTTCGCGTGAGAAGTCCGACGGAATCAAACGCACTGCATCGCGCGCAATGCCGTGCCGCGCCAGCTCGTCGAAGAAGCCACGCAAGCGCTCTTCATTGTCCGAGGTGCCAGTCGGGCCGGAAATCACCGCCAGTTGCCGGTGTCCCGCATCCAGCAAGGTGCGCGCCGCCAGCTCGCCGCCGTGATGGTGGTCGGGGCAGAACGACGACGACTCCAGCTCTGTGCTGCGGCGGTTCAGGAACGCCATCTTCGGGTGCATCTTGTGCAGCATCTGCATGTCTTCGTCGAGCAGGTCGTGGCCCAGCACCACGATGCCGTCGCAATCGCGGCCGATCAAAAACTTGACCGCTTCAATCGCTTCCTCGCGCGGCGTGCCGTCGCCGCAACCGGTAGCCACCACCACGTGGCGGCGCATGGCGCGTAGTTCGATGTCAGTTTGTTTAAGGATGGTGCCGTAGTAGGCGCCGAAGAAGGAGGGGGCGAAAATTCCGATCATGCCCAGCGACTGCGCCGATAGCGAGCGGCCGATGGAAGAAGGGCGGAAGTTCAGTTGTTCGATGGCGGCTTGGACTTTTTTCATCGCCTCGGCCGATACCGGGCCGGCGCCTGAAATGGCGCGCGATGCTGTCGACATGCCTACACCGGCGAGCATTGCGACGTCTTTCAGTGTTGCCACACAATCTCCTATAACAATGAGGCGTTAAGTCCATATCCTAACATGGTATAATCGTCGATTGCTCGTAATCTTTGTGACGTTTTAAGCAACCATCATGCAATCGCAACCACTCTCCCGTCTTCCTAAGCCAGCCGCCGGCGCGCCAGCACCTAAAGTGGGCTTCGTATCGCTCGGCTGCCCTAAAGCGCTGGTCGACTCTGAACAGATCCTGACCCAGCTGCGCGCTGAAGGTTACGAGACCGCTAAATCCTACGACGGCGCCGACCTGGTGATCGTCAATACCTGCGGCTTCATTGACGCCGCCGTGCAGGAATCGCTGGACGCCATCGGCGAAGCGCTGGCCGAAAACGGCAAGGTGATTGTGACCGGCTGCCTGGGCGCCAAGAAGGACGCCGACGGTACGGACCTGATCACCAAGATCCACCCGAAAGTGCTGGCCGTCACCGGGCCGCATGCGCTGGGCGAGGTGATGGACTCGGTGCACTTGCACCTGCCTAAACCGCACGAGCCATTCATCGACCTGATTCCGCCGCAAGGCATCAAGCTGACGCCGAAGCACTACGCCTACCTGAAAATCTCGGAAGGCTGCAATCACCGCTGCTCGTTCTGCATCATTCCATCGATGCGCGGCGACCTGGTGTCGCGTCCTATCGGCGAACTGCTGCTGGAAGCGGGGAACCTGTTCAAGTCGGGCGTGAAGGAACTGCTGGTGATCTCGCAGGACACCTCGGCCTACGGCGTGGACGTCAAGTTCCGCACCGGTTTCTGGAACGGCCGTCCAATCAAGACCCACATGACGCAGCTGATGGAAGCACTGGGCGAGCTGGCCAAGTCCTACGGCGCGTGGGTGCGTATGCACTACGTCTACCCATACCCGCACGTGGACCAGGTGATCCCGCTGATGGGCGAGCATATCCTGCCTTACCTCGACATCCCGATGCAGCACGCGCATCCTGATGTGCTGAAGCGCATGAAGCGTCCGGCCAGCGGCGAGAAAAACCTGGACCGCATCCTCGCATGGCGCAAGATGAATCCGGACCTGACCATCCGCTCGACCTTCATCGCCGGCTTCCCTGGCGAGACCGAAGCGGAATTCGAGTACCTGCTGGACTTCCTGAAAGAAGCGCAGATCGACCGCCTGGGTTGCTTCGCCTACTCGCCGGTAGAAGGCGCAACCGCCAATGAACTGGCCAATCCAGTGCCGGAAGAAGTGCGCGAAGAGCGCCGCGGCCGCGTTATGCTGCTGCAGGAAGAAATCTCGAAAGCGCGCCTGAAAGCGAAGGTCGGCAAGACCATGCGCGTGCTGATTGATGAAGTCAACCGCACCGGTGGTGTAGGTCGCTCGGCCGCAGACGCGCCGGAAATCGATGGCGTGGTGTACGTCAAGCCACCATTCGAACCGCACAAGAAGCTGGTGGTTGGCCAGTTCGTTGACGTGAAAATCACGACTTCGGATGCACATGACATGTGGGGTGAGGCGCTTTAAGCGATTCATCCACTATAATAAAGGCGGACTAGCGTAACGGCAGTCCGCCTTTTTTGTTAGATGATGCTTATGCCTGACTTGAGATTCCTTGCGGCGCTTGCCGCTTGCATGTTGATGGCCTCCGCTGCCGCCGTCGCGTCGTCCGCCGATGCGCCGGTCATGCTGGAAGAAATGACCAGCACCGAACTGCGCGCGCGCATTGACGCCGGCGCGACCACCGTGATCATTCCCATCGGCGGCACCGAGCAAAGCGGCCCGTATATCGCGTTGGGCAAGCACAATGTGCGCGCCACCGTGCTGGCGCGAATGATCGCGCAAAAGCTGGGCAATGCGGTGGTGGCGCCGGTGGTGTCCTACGTCCCGGAAGGCAGCATTACGCCGCCCGCAGGCCATATGAAGTTCGCCGGCACGCTGTCGATCCCTGAATCCACTTTTGAAGACCTGCTGTTCGCGGCGGGCCAGAGCCTGCGCCAGCACGGCTTCCGCCACATCGTCCTGATCGGCGATCATGGCGGCTACCAGAAAAGCGAAACGCGGGTGGCGCAACGCCTGAACAAGGCGTGGGCCAAGGACGGCAAGGCTGGCGCGCTGGCACTGCTGGCTTACTACGACGTCACGCAGGAGGCTTACGTCACCGATCTCGAAAAGCGCGGCTACAGCAAGGCTGAAATCGGCTTGCATGCCGGTCTTGCCGATGCGGCCCTGATGCTGGCAACCGATAAATCCCTGGTGCGCACCGAAGCGCTGGCGCGCGGCCCATCGCCGACCGTGAGCGACGGCGTGCGCGGTGACGCGCGCCGCGCCACTGCCGAATTGGGCAAGCTTGGCGTGCAGCGCGTTGTCGATACCTCGGTGGCAGCGATTTCCGATTTTGCGGCGCATGGCGCGCCATCCACTTCTAGTAAAGAATCCAAATGAAAATTAATCATATCGTTTATGCGGCATTGGCCGCCACCGGTCTGATCGCCGCAGGCGGCTTGTGGGCCGCCGCCCAATCGTCTGCACCGGCAGCACCTGCCGCCGCACCTGCTGCAGCTCCGGCCAACGTCTATGCCGGCATCAGTCCTGCGAACATGAGCCCTTCGGTGCGCGACCACCTGCAACGCATCTACGTGCCTAACTTGCGCTCCAACGACGTCTACGTGATCGACCAGGAGACGCTGAAAGTCGTCGACAAATTCAAAGTCGGCGTCGGTCCGCAGCACGTGGTTCCTGCGTGGGACCTGCAAACGCTGTGGGTGGCGAATAACGCCGAACGCACCAACAAGGGCAGCCTGACGCCGATCGATCCGCGCACCGGCAAGCCGGGCGCGCAGGTGCCGGTGGACGATCCATACAATATGTACTTCTCGCCGGACGGTAAATCGGCCATCGTGGTGGCAGAGGCCTTGCACCGCCTGGACTTCCGCGATCCGAAGACCATGCAGCTGCAATACGCGATCGACGTGCCGCAATGCGGCGGCATCAACCACGCCGACTTCTCGCCGGACGGCCGCTACGCCATGTTCACCTGCGAATTCGCCGGTTCCGTGGCCCGTATCGACCTCGCCACGCGCAAGGTGGACGGCTATCTGAAACTGTCGATGCCGACCACACGCTTCTCGGAGAAAGATCCGATCGACCAGCTGCTGGCCAATGAAGTGTGCAGTAAGAAGAAGGGCATGCCGCAGGATATACGCGTTTCGCCGGACGGCAAGCGTTACTACATCGCCGACATGGACGCCGACGGCGTGCACGTGGTGGATGCGGCGTCGTTCACTAAAGTCGGCTTCATCCCGACCGGCGTGGGCGCGCACGGCCTGTATCCAAGCCGCGACGGCACCAAGCTGTATGTGGCCAACCGTGGCACCCACAACATTCACGGCAAACCGAAAGGCAAAGGCCGCGTGACCGTGATCGAATTCGCCACCGAAAAAGTAGTATCGCAGTGGCCGATTCCTGGCGGCGGCAGCCCGGACATGGGCAACGTCAGCGCGGACGGCAAATGGCTGTGGATCTCGGGCCGCTTTGACGATGTGGTTTACCGCATCGACACCAGCAACGGCGACGTGAAAAAAATTAGCGTGGGCCAGGAGCCGCACGGCCTGACCGTCTGGCCGCAACCGGGCCGCTATTCGCTGGGCCACACCGGCAATATGCGATGAGCGTTAAAAAGTCCCCGCAAACGGCGCTGATCCACACGGATTATCAGGCGCCGGAAGGCTTTGCTGCTTTTCCTAGCGCGATCCATCACGCATCCACGGTGCTGTTCAAGAACGTGGCGGCCATGCGTTCGGGCGACTGGAAAGAGAAGAACGCCTATACCTACGGCCTGCATGGCACGCCGACCACCTTCACGCTGGAAGCGCGTTTGGCGGAGATCGAGGACGGTAAGCACTGCCTGCTGGCGCCGAGCGGGCTGGCGGCGATTGCGATGGTGGACTTTGCGGTGCTCAAATCTGGTGACGATGTGCTGTTGCCGGATAACGTCTACAACCCGAATCGCGAGCTGGGACGCTGGCTGTCGGCCGATTACGGCATTACGGCGCGCTACTACGATCCGTTGATCGGCGAGGGCATTGCGGCGCTGATCCAGCCGAATACGAAATTGATCTGGACCGAGGCGCCGGGATCGGTGTCGATGGAAGTGCCGGACCTGCCGGCCATCTGCAAGGCTGCGCATGAACGCGGCGTGCTGGTGGCGCTCGATAACACGTGGTCTGCTGGTCTGGCGCTGCGCGGTTTTGATCTGGGCGTGGACATCATCATGCAGGCGCTGACCAAGTACCAGTCAGGCGGCTCGGATGTGCTGATGGGCGCTGTGATTACGCGCGACCGCGACCTGCATGACCGTATCAGCCTCGCGCATATGCGGCTCGGTATGGGCGTCGGCGCGGACGATGCTTATCTCGTGTCGCGCGGCTTGCCGACCATGCGCCTGCGTTTCGACGCGCACGACACAGCAGCACGCACGCTGGCAGCATGGCTGCAAGCGCGGCCTGAAATCACCAAGGTGCTGCACCCGGCCTTCGCGGATTGCCCCGGCCACGAAATCTGGAAGCGCGACTTCAGCGGCGCTGGCGGCTTGTTTTCAGTGATTCTCGACGAGTGTTACACCGAGGAACAGACCGACCGCTTTGTCGACTCGCTCAAGCTGTTCAAGATCGGCTATAGCTGGGGTGGTGCGAATAGCCTGGTCATGCCATACCGCATACAGCACATGCGCAAGAATTGGCAGGACAAGGGCACGCTGGTGCGCTTCAACGTCGGGCTGGAAGACGTACAGGATTTGATCGCAGATATTGAGCAAGCATTTGGAGAGCTGTAATGAGTAAGTTCTGGAGCAAAGTCGTACATGGTTTAACGCCTTACACGCCGGGCGAGCAGGTGCAGATGCCGGGCCTCGTGAAACTGAATACCAACGAAAATCCTTACGGCCCGTCGCCGAAAGCCATCGCCGCGATGCAGGCGGCGGCAGGCGATAGCCTGCGCAAGTATTCCGATCCGTCCAACGCGGCGCTGAAGGATGCGGTGGCGCGCCGTTTCGGCTTGACGCGTGAGCAGGTCTTCGTCGGTAACAGCTCGGACGAGGTGCTGGCGCATACCTTCCACGCTTTGCTCAAGCACGATTTGCCGCTGCTTGCGCCAGACATCAGCTACAGCTTCTACCCGACTTACTGCAGCCTGTACGGCATCGAGTGTGTGCAGGTACCGCTGAACGAGCGCTTCGAAATCGACATCGCCGACTACAACCAGCCGTGCGGCGCCATCATCATCGCCAATCCAAACGCTCCGACCGGCATTGGCCTGCCGCTGTCGCAGATCGAGGCTTTGGTGGCTGCGCACCCGGACCAGGTGGTGGTGATCGATGAAGCCTACGTGGACTTTGGCGGCCTGAGTGCCGCTGCGCTGCTGGGCCGCTACGACAACCTGCTGGTGATCCAGACGCTGTCCAAATCGCGCTCGCTGGCGGGTCTGCGTGTCGGCTTTGCGCTTGGCCATCCAGATTTGATCGCCGGTTTGGAGCGCGTAAAGAACAGCTTCAATTGCTACCCGCTGGGTCAAGTGCAGCAAGCCGGC
Source organism: Duganella flavida (assembly GCF_009857445.1). Lineage (GTDB taxonomy): Bacteria > Pseudomonadota > Gammaproteobacteria > Burkholderiales > Burkholderiaceae_D > Rugamonas > Rugamonas flavida. Next base: position 28,659 of record NZ_WWCN01000022.1, on the reverse strand, counting down.
GCGGTGGCCGCGCTGGATGACGTGGCCTACACCGAGCAGACTTCCAACGCCATCATTGCCAGCCGCACTTGGCTGAATGCGCAGTTGCAGGCGCTGGGCTTTGACGTGCTGCCGTCGCAGGCTAACTTCGTGTTCGCTCGCCATCCGCAGCACGACGGCGCGAAACTGGCCAAGGGCCTGCGCGAGCGCGCCATTCTCGTGCGCCACTTCACCGCAGCGCGCATTGACCAGTTCCTGCGCATCTCTATCGGCACCGACGAGGAATGCGCCAAGCTGGTAGAAGCGCTCAAGCAAATTCTGGCCTAATCCCTCACCACTCCCGAAGGCCCGATGCGCTGCGCATTGGGCACGTCCGACATGCGGATGCGCACCAGGTGGCGGCGCTCGTCGCTATAGGTGGTGCGGCCGTGCAGCATGCGGTGGTTATCGGCCAGCATCAGCGTGTCGGTCGGCAGCTGCTCCATGAAGCGCACGGCTTCCTGCTCGGCTACGCAGTGCATGATCTCTACCGCTTCTTCCAGTTCTGGGCTGCTCATGTCGGGCCGCGCGGCCAGGCCTTTTTTGATCGAGTCATAGCGCCAGCGCATGGTGAACAACTCGTCTTTGCGCGTCGGCGGGCCGAAGACAAGTGCCTCGTAGATCTCCAGCTGGTCGTCACCGGCCGCATACACGGCGGGCACCCGGAACGGTACGGGTGTGCTGCTTAACAGCGCGAAGGCGGCTGCGCCTTCCGGCGTGCGATGAAGGCCGTGATAGATGTCATCGGCGTCGATCAGGATGGAGTGGCCGCCGTCGCACTGCGCGGCGCTCACCACGTATAGCATGAACTGCTCTTCCGGCATTGGGTAGAACGAGGAGTCGGTGTGCATGTCGGCGCTGCCCACGCGTTCGGAGAAGGTAACGAAGCGGCCATCGGTGCCGGTTTGCGGGCGCGCCCTCACGTCCCACGCCACGCGGCCGGTGCGCTGGTCGGTAGAAGTCGGATAGCCTAGCATCAGCGTCAGCGCGTACAGCACGGCGTTGCGGCGATCCTCCTGCAGGCCGGCGAGTCCGAGATTGCGCAGCACCACACCATTGGCGTCCAGCGCGCGAATCTGCTCCGCCAGTCTGCGCAAGGTGGACACTTCTTTCAGCTCCTGGCGCAACGCCACTTCGTCCGGATGTGGATAAAAACCGTTATCGTTGAAACTATCAAAACGATTCCGTAAAATCTCAAAAATAATATTTAAATCATTATCCCAGGAGAAATTAGCAAGCGCTTGTGCGATTTTTCCTTGATATTCGATCGATGCCAGCATGGTTAGCTCCCGGGTGCATATCACGAATTATTCTAGATTAATTTTATTCGCCTGTGATAAATTTAAATGAACGCGGTGATTTAAAAGGGGAATATCATGAGGATAGCAACCAAGCTAGGCTTGTCATTCTGCGCGGTGCTGTTAATGACGGCCATTGTGGGTATATTTTCGATATACGAACTTGCAAAAGTTAATGAAATATCGACTAGACTTTCATCCCGCTGGTTACCAAGTGTGAGAATTATTGAGGATGTTAAGTCTCAAATAGCGCGAATTCGCACGCGAGAATTTCAATATATTATCTCGACCGATCCGGCGGATATGGATAAATACGACAAAGTGATCGCCACCGACCTCGACGATTTAAAAAAAATGCGGAGCGAATACGAGGCCATGCTGGAAACGCCGGAAGAAAAAGCACTGTACGGCCCGTTCTCCGAGCAGTGGGACCGCTACATGGTGGAAGACGCTAAAATCCGCGCCGCCATGCGCGCCGGCGATGCGGAAGGCGCCAAAAAACTGATACGCGGCGAATCGAACAAGTTGATCGTCTCCATGCGCGGGCAGGTTGATAAGTTGGTCAACTTCTACTCGGACGGCGGCAAGGATGCGGCGGAAGAGGGCGTGCGGCGCTATTCGTCATCGCGCATGCTGATTATTTCGCTGATGGTGGGCAGTGTGGTGTTGGGTGCGGTGGGGGCGTTGATGATCACGCGCCGCTTGATGAGTGGTTTGGGCGGCGAGCCTGCCTACGCTACCGACATCGTCACCCGCATCGCCGCTGGTGATTTGTCGGCACACGTGGAGGTGCGTGCCGGCGATACGCATAGCCTGTTGTACGCGATGAAGCTGATGCGCGACAGCCTGGCCAAGATTGTGACTGACGTACGCGGCTCCACGCACGTGATTGCGGCGGCTTCCGACCAGATCGCGGCGGGGAATCTCGACTTGTCTTCGCGCACCGAGCAGCAAGCCAGCTCGCTGGAGGAGACAGCGGCGTCGATGGAGGAATTGACGTCCACCGTGCGCCAGAATTCCGACGCGGCGGCACAGGCCAACCAGCTGGCCAGTTCGGCGTCCACGGTGGCGCAGGCGGGCAGCGAGGTGGTGGGGCGCGTGGTGCATACGATGGAGTCGATCAATGCGTCTTCGCGCAAGATTGGCGACATCATTGCGGTGATTGACGGTATCGCCTTCCAGACCAATATCCTTGCGTTGAACGCTGCGGTGGAGGCGGCGCGTGCGGGTGAGCAGGGACGTGGTTTTGCGGTAGTGGCTTCAGAAGTGCGCAACCTTGCACAGCGTTCGGCCGGTGCGGCCAAGGAGATCAAGGAGTTGATCGGCAATTCGGTCGGGCAGGTGGAGGCGGGCAGCAAGCTGGTAGCGGAAGCCGGCGAGACGATGTCGCGCGTGGTCGCCAGTGTGCAGCAGGTGACGAATCTGATTTCCGAGATCACGCATGCGGGCAAGGAGCAAAGCCACGGCATTGAGCAGGTCAACGAGGCGATCACGCAAATGGATACAGTGACGCAGCAGAATGCGGAGCTGGTGCAGCAGGCTGCGACTGCGGCGCGGAGCATGCAGGAGCAGGCGACTTCACTGGCGCAGCTGGTGAGCGTGTTCCGTCTCAGCCTGCAGGAGGAGGGCGCGCTGCGCGCCGTACCAAGCACGCCGGCGGTGCCGCTGGCGCGCAGTGCGCCGGCGCGGCATCGCCTGGCGGTGGTGTCGCACTAAGAGAGCGTACGCTTGAGGAAGGCGGTGACGTCGGCGAAGAATTCGGGCTGGATGCTTTCGCGGTCGAAGCCTTCCGGATCTTGCGACGGCTTGAAGTTCGGCCGCGTCATCTCGGGCGGGAACTTGCTCATGAAGGCAAAGTGGCCCGCACCGGAAATGTCTTTGTGCTCAACCAGCGACGCATCGGCGACGCCGTTGATGACGTTGTGCGCGTGTTCAATCGGTGTGAGCTCATCTTTTTCACCGGTGCGCATCAGGATAGGCAGGCGCAGTGAGCGCAGCGAGCCGTCGATGAACCAGAAGGTGGCGGGATTCAGCAGCACCAGCGAGCGTATGCGCGCATCCGGCGTGACCGGCACCGGCGCTGGCTCTCCGTTGCTGTCCTTACGTTCGTGCTGGCCGCTCCACGCTTGCCCCCCGGCCGCCGCCAGCGCGGTGTAGCCGCCGATGGAATGGCCGATTACCGCCACGCCGCTGCCTGCAATATGCGCTTGCAGCACCGGATCGGTCAGCGCCGCATCGATGGCCAGCGTAATGTGGCGCGGACGGTTGGCAAGATTGGCGGCGCTGCCGGCCAGCGAATTATCGAGCCGTGTATTGCCGGTGTGTGCGGGCATGGCGACCACAAAGCCCGCCAGTACAAGGTGTTTGGCCAATTGGCGATAGGCCCACGGCGTGCCGGAGTTCCCGTGCGAGATTACGACCAGCGGATAGACGCCGTCCGCCGGCGGCGCATCCAACGCCACCTCCAGCGAGTAAGGGCCGAACTGCTCCAGCTTTTCCTCGCCCACCGCGGGATAAAGAAAGGCCGTCGGCACGACCGCGCCTTGTACTTTGTCGTTAATACTCACCAAGCGGCAGCCGCAGTGCAATGTCATTCCTTCTCCTTCAGCGATAAAATACAAGCTTGTCGATTAACTGAGGAGTATCCCATGTCCAAGCCTGTATCGGTGCTGTTTGTCTGCATGGGGAACATCTGCCGCTCGCCGACGGCGGAAGGCGTGTTCCGCCACCGCGTTGATGCGGCCGGATTGGCGCATCGCTTCCATATCGATTCGGCCGGCACGCACGGCTATCACATCGGCGAGCCGCCCGATGGGCGTTCGATGGAATATGCGGCCAAGCGTGACTACGATTTGTCGGCGCAGCGCTCGCGCAAGGTCCTGGCAGAGGACTTTGAAGAATTTGACCACCTGCTGGCGATGGATCACGACAACCTCAAGTTGCTGAAGGCTGCCTGTCCACCGCAGCATCAGCATAAACTGGGGCTGATGATGTCGCACGCCACACGCAGCGGCTCGGATGTGGTGCCCGATCCTTACTACGGCGGCGCCAAAGGCTTCGATCAGGTGCTGGACTATATCGAGGATGCGACAGATGGCTTAATAGCTGCGCTAACTAGCAAAAAGTTAGGGTAGTATTCACATATCACAGCTTGGGAGGCCATTTTGAAAGAGCCTAGCATTCCCGAAAATGAGGCGCTTCGGCTAGCAACGCTGAAATCCCTCAATGTACTGGACACGCCGCCGGAAGAGCGCTTCGACCGTGTCACCCGCATGGCAAAACGCATGTTCGGCGTGCCGACGGCCTTGGTCAGCATGGTCGATGAAGACCGCCAGTGGTTTAAATCGGCGCAAGGGTTGGACGCCACCGAAACGCCACGCAACATCTCTTTCTGCGGCCACGCCATCCTCGGCGACGATGTTTTCCTCGTCAAGAATGCGCTCAAGGACGAGCGCTTTGCCGACAATCCACTGGTGGCGGGCGATCCGAATATCCGCTTCTACGCTGGCTATCCGTTACGTGCCGGCGATGGCCAAAAGCTTGGTACGCTGTGCATTATCGACAGCGAACCACGTGAGTTCGACCAGGACGACGCCATCGCTTTGCGCGACCTCGCTTCAATGGTGGAAAATGAACTGGCAGCTCTCCATACCTCGACCACGGATGAACTGACCAAGATCTCCAACCGGCGCGGCTTCCTGCAGCTAGCCCAATACGGGCTGAGTTTTTGCGTGCGTAATAAGCGGCCAGCGTCGCTGGCGTTTATTGACCTCGATCACTTCAAGCCGATCAACGACACTTTTGGCCACGCAGAAGGTGACCTCGCGCTGGCGGCGTTTGCGGAGGTGATGTGCGCCAGCTTCCGCAGCACGGACCTGTTTGCGCGGCTGGGTGGCGACGAATTTGTGGTGCTGCTGACCGGCGCGCGCGAATCCGATGCGCTGGCCGTGCTGGATAAATTCGGCAGCATGCTGGATGACTACAACAACAAGGCGCAGCGCGGCTACCGGTTGCAGTTCTCCTGCGGTGTAGTGGAATTTGATCCTGAAAAGCCGCTCAGCGTAGCCGAGCTGCTGGCCGCCGGTGACGCGAAAATGTACGCGGTCAAGACGGCCAACAAGGAGCTACTGAAATTAAGTCAGTAGCGGCAGGATGCCATCAAGGCCGACGTAGTTGAGCGCCACGTTGGCCTGGCCGCGTACCACCGGCTTGGCGCGGAATGCCACTGACATGCCCGAGATGCTCATCATCTTCAAGTCGTTGGCGCCGTCGCCCATCACAATGGCTTGCGATGGCGAGATGCCCAGCTCCGCGCACACGCGTTCCACGGTGCATTTCTTCTCTTCCGCATCAACGATGCCGCCAACTACCTTGCCGGTCAACTTGCCGTCGACGATTTCCAGTTCGTTGGCGTGGGTGTAGTTCAGGCCCAAACGTTTTTTCAAGCGCTCGGTGAAGAAGGTGAAGCCGCCCGATACCAGCAAGGTTTTCAGGCCAGCAGCCTGCACAGCTTTCAGCATGCTTTCCGCACCCGGCGACAATTGCAGGCGTTCTTCGTACACGCGCTCCAGCGCCGATGCGTCCAGGCCTTCCAGCAGCGCCACGCGGCGCTTCAGGCTTTCCGAGAAATCCAGTTCGCCGCGCATGGCCGCTTCGGTGATTTCCGAGACTTGCTTCTTCAAACCCTGCATGTCGGCGATTTCGTCGATGCACTCGATGGTGATCAGGGTGGAGTCCATATCCATCGCCACCAGTTTGAACTCGCTCATTTTGTGATAACCGATCGAGTAGGTCGCATCCAACTGCGCGGCTTGCGCTGCTACTTCAATCGTTTGGCGCAGTGCTGGCGAGAAGGCGATACCTTCGCAGCGTACGGCGCGGTCGCTCAGCCAGGTCAGGTTGGCCGACGCGGTCAGTGCGCTAATGCGCTCAAGGCGCGCTTTGCAATCGCCTACACCCTGGAGTACGAGGTTCATGGCGGTTTTTGCGATAGTCATGTGGCGTAGAAGTAGTTAAGTAAGTTGTTTAATCGCGGCCTTGATCTGTGCTACGCGCGCAGACAGGTCGGGCATGACGGCGGTGATCTTCAGCTTGTCCTGCCCATTCAGCTTGATCTGGCGGTTCTTCTGTATCAGTTCAATGATGCGCATTGGGTCGATCGGCGGCTTCGGCATGAATTGCAAGTTGGCTGCCTCGGTGTGCGCGTCGATCTTGACGATGCCGACGGTTTTGGCGGCGATGCGCAGGCGGTGCGTTTCGATCAGCGCTTTCACTGGATCCGGCAGCTTGCCGAAGCGGTCGATCAGCTCTTCCTGCATGTCGTCGATTTTATCCTGAGAAGCGCAATTTGCCATACGCTTGTAGATCGACAGGCGTTCATGCACGTCGCCGCAGAAATCTGCAGGCAGGAGCGCCGGCACGTGCAGGTTGATTTCGGTGGTGGTGGCCAGCGGCGCGGCGAGGTCCGGCTCTTTGCCGGCTTTCAGCGAGCGCACCGCTTCGTTCAGCATGTCCGAGTACAGCTGGAAGCCGATCTCGGTCATCTCGCCGGACTGGTTGTCGCCGAGGACTTCGCCGGCACCGCGGATTTCCAGATCGTGCATGGCGAGATAGAAGCCGCTGCCCAGTTCTTCCATCTGCTGGATGGCGTCGAGGCGGCGCTGCGCCTGTTTGGTCAGCGACTGCACGTCGTGCACCAGCAGGTAAGCGTACGCCTGATGGTGCGAACGGCCGACGCGGCCACGCAACTGGTGTAGCTGCGCCAGGCCGAATTTGTCGGCGCGGTGCATGATGATGGTGTTCGCGGTCGGCACGTCGATACCGGTTTCGATAATCGTGGTGCACAGCAGGATGTTGAAGCGCTGGGCGACGAAATCGCGCATCACTTTTTCCAGGTCGCGTTCATGCATCTGGCCGTGGGCCACGCCGATGCGCGCTTCCGGCAGCAGCTCCGTCAACATGGCGAGGCGGTTCTGGATGGTCTCCACCTCGTTGTGCAGGAAGTAGACCTGGCCGCCGCGCTTGAGCTCACGCAGGCAGGCCTCGCGAATGATGGATTCCTGCTCGCTGCGGACGAAAGTCTTGATGGCCAAACGCTTTTGCGGCGCGGTGGCGATTACCGAGAAATCGCGCAGGCCTTCCAGCGCCATGCCCAGCGTGCGCGGGATCGGCGTGGCGGTCAGCGTCAGTACGTCGACTTCGGCGCGCAGTGATTTCAGGGCTTCCTTCTGGCGTACGCCGAAACGGTGTTCCTCGTCGATGATGACGAGACCGAGGCGCGTGAACTTCACGTCATCCGACAGCAGCTTGTGGGTGCCGATGATGATATCGAGCGTGCCGTCGGCCATGCCCTTGATGGCTTGGGCGATTTCTTTACCGGTGCGGAAGCGCGACATCTCGGCGATACGCACTGGCCAGTCGGCAAAGCGGTCGGCGAAGGTTTGTGCATGCTGCTCGGCCAGCAGCGTGGTCGGCGCGAGGATGGCGACCTGCTTGCCGCCCATGACGGCGATGAAGGCTGCGCGCAGCGCTACCTCGGTTTTGCCGAAGCCGACGTCGCCGCACACGAGACGATCCATCGGCTTACCCGAGGTCATGTCGCGCACCACGTTGTTGATGGCTTCCTGCTGGTCCGGCGTTTCGTCGAAGCCGAAGCTGTCGGCGAAGCGTTCGTAGTCGTGCGCCGAATATTCAAACGCGTGGCCCTGGCGCAGCGCGCGGCGGGCATAGAGGTTGAGCAGTTCGGCGGCGGTGTCGCGCACTTGTTCTGCGGCCTTGCGCTTGGCTTTCTCCCACTGGCCGGAGCCCAGCGTGTGCAGCGGTGCATCGTCCGGCGAGGCGCCGGAGTAGCGTGAAATCACGTGCAACTGCGAGACCGGCACATACAGCTTGGTCTCTTTGGCGTATTCGAGGTGCAGGAATTCTGCTTCGCCTTCGCCGAGGTCCATGCTGGTCAGGCCCATGTAGCGCCCGATGCCGTGATTGACGTGCACCACCGGATCGCCGATCTTCAGCTCTGACAGGTCGCGCACCATCGATTCGACCTGGGTGACGGCTTCCTGCTTCTTCTTGCCGACGCGGCGGCCGGAGCCTGCATACAGTTCGGTTTCGGTGATGAAGATCAGGTTTGAGCCGTTGGCGGACGACTCGAAGCCAGCGTGCAGCGGGGCGACGCCCAAGGCCAGCTTGGCGTCCGAGGCGGCAAAGCCGTCGTAGCCTTCTACCGGTGCGAGCGGTAAATCGTATTCGCTGAAGTACTGCTGCAGCGTTTCGCGGCGGCCGTTGGATTCGGCGCAGATCATCACGCGGCTGCCCGATTGCATCAGGTAGGCGCGCAGATTGGTCAGTGGATCGTCGAGGTGGCGGTTGACGGCGATATCCGGCACAGGTGCGGACAGCTCGGACGCGCCGGCATCAGCGTTCTTGCGGATGGCGATCTGCGGATATGGCTTGGCCAGCACGAAGAACTGTTCTTCGTTGAGGAACAGGTCTTCCGGCGCCATGATCGGGCGCTCGCGGTCCGACTTGATGAAGCGGTAGCGCGACGAGGTGTCGGTCCAGAAGCGTTTGATCGAAGCTTCGATATCACCGACGGTGGCCACCACCGCGCCTTGCGGCAGGTACTCGAACAGCGTGGCGGTTTGTTCGAAGAACAGCGGCAGGTAGTATTCGATACCGGCGGAAGCGATGCCTGCGCCGATGTCCTTGTAGACCACAGCGCGCGACGGATCGCCTTCAAAATGCTCGCGCCAGCGACTGCGGAAGGCGGTACGCGACGCTTCATCCATCGGGAACTCGCGGCCCGGCAGCAAGCGCACCTGCTTGACCGGGTACAGCGAACGCTGGGTGTCGGCGTCGAAGGTGCGGATGGTTTCGATGGTGTCACCGAACAGGTCGAGGCGATACGGCAGTGCAGAGCCCATCGGGAACAGGTCAATCAAGCCGCCGCGCACCGAGTACTCGCCGGGCGACATCACTTGCGTGACGTGGGTGTAGCCGGCTAGCGTGAGCTGGGACTTGAGTTGCGCCTCGTCCAGCGATTCACCTTGCTGGAAGAAGAAAGTGTAGGCGGCCAGGAAGGACGGCGGCGCCATACGCACCAATGCAGTGGTGGCCGGCACCAGCATCACGTCGCACTGGGCGCTGGTGATTTCGTGCAGGGTTGCCAGGCGCTCGGACACCAGGTCCTGGTGCGGCGAGAAGGCGTCGTAAGGCAGGGTTTCCCAATCCGGCAGCAGGTGGCAGCGCAGTTGATCGCCGCCGAACCAAGGGATTTCATCGCGCAAGCGTTGGGCGTCGCTGGCGTTGGCGACCACGATGGCCAACATCTGGCCACGCGATTTGAGATCGAGCGCGATTTGCGCGAGGGCGTAAGCGTCCGCCGAGCCATGCAGCGCGGGCAGGGCAAAGCGGTTGCCGGGTTTGGGAATGGATTTAGTTAAGGCTGACGACACAACAGACATTCAACGGTTATCTAAGGGCTACATTATACGCGGTTAGCCACGCCGAATGGGATGTGCACCATAGGGATATTCCCGGCCGGGGACTTCAGATGGCCAAGCTGGTCGTCGAAGAACATGTGCGGCTTGAAGATGCCTAGCACGCGCGCCTTTTCCATCCCGCCTAAAAAGAAGGTTTCGTTGGCCGATACGCCCCAGCTTTTCAGCGTGGTCACCACGCGTTCGTGGGCCGGCGCGCTGCGCGCCGTGATGATGGCGATGCGCAGGATTTTTTTATACGCCGGGTCGCGCCGCTGCGCCTCTTCCTCCATCTGCTGCATCATCGACAGCTTGCGGAATAAATCGGCCAAGGGGCCCGGCTGGTGCGGGATGGCGACTTTTTCGATTTCGTGGGCGTGGAATTCGTCGACGTCGTTATTGCGCTTGAAGACGGTTTCGGATTCGTCGTCGGCAATCACGCCGTCAAAGTCGAAGGCGATACGCAGTTCGCCGTCGTTTTCATCATCCTCGGTGCGCGATGGCAGTACCAGCCCGGCCGGGTAGTCGGCGTCCAGCGCGCGGCGTACGTCTTCCTCATTGGCGCTTAAAAACAGCGAGGTGTTAAAGGCCGGCAGGTAGGTGTAGGGCGCGCCGCCGGTCAGGAAGCAGGCGCGCGAGATGTCCAGCCCGTAGTGGGCGATGGAATTCATCACCCGCAGCCCGGTTTCCGGCGAATTGCGCGAAAACAGCACCACTTCTACCGGCGTCTGGTCCGGATGCAGCTTGTTAATGCTCAGGAAGCGGCGAATGAAGGGGAAGGCGACTCCCTTGTCGAGCACGGTGCCGATCTGCTGCTCCTGGTACTTGCGGTATTCTTCGGCGCCGCCTTCCAGGTACACCTGGTGCGAGGCGGTCAGGTCAAACAGGGCGCTGGAGGCGATGCCAATGACCAGCTTGTGCTCAATCGGATAAGGCATGGTGCGGTGGGTAGTCTGCGATAAACATCACTGTACATGATACTGGGTGTACGCGGCGGCCCGCTTGCTTTCTTTTCTGCAATTTAGTGATTGCCTATGGACTGTGCGTGCGCTACATTGACAGTTCCTCACGATGGATGCTGGCGTGCTGAATCTCGACACTCTTTTACTGGTTCAAATTTGCGTGACGCTGCTGACCACAGCGTTGCTGGTTGCTTCCGCCTGCTATGCGGACAGCCCGCCTGAGCAGCGCTGGTGGGCCGCTGGCAATGTGGCGGTGTCGATCGGCATGGTGATGTGCAATGTCGATGGTTTGCCGCTGCTGGTCAATAATATCCTCGGCTATGGCGTGATTGCCTTCGGCATCGCGCTGGTGCTGCGCGGCTTGCGGGTTTACTGCAACAACACGCTGTCATGGACCACGATCGGCATCATCACCGGCATTGCGCTGGTGGTCATGGCTTATTACACGCTGGTAGCGCCAAGCTTGCGCGCGCGCCTGTGCTTCAGCGGTTTCTATTATGCGATTCTCAACTGGATGTGCGCGTTTGCCATTGCGCGGCGCGGCAGCTGGCGTGTGTCCGGCATTGCCGTGGCGGGCTTTGTGCTGCTGGGCGTGGCGTTGTTTTTACGCGGCACGCACATGCTTACCCACAGCGATCCAGCCGACGCCGCCAGCTCGCTGGTGATGGCGCTGAGTACGCTGGCGGTGCCGCTGGCGCAAATCTGCATCGCTTTTGGCGTGATCCTGATGGTGATGTGGCGCTATGCCGAGCGCCTGCGCCGCCTGTCCACGCTGGATGCGCTGACCGGGGCGCTGAACCGTGCCGGGCTGGAAATGCAGGGCAAGCGCACCGGCTTGCGGGCCCAGCGCGGTGGCCGCAGCCTGGCGGTGATCATGATCGATGTGGATTTCTTCAAAGTCATAAACGATACCTACGGGCATCCTGTCGGCGACGAAGTGCTGCGCCACCTGGCGCGCCTGGTGCGGCTGGAATTGCGGCCGCACGATCTGCTGGCCCGTTTCGGCGGCGAGGAGTTCGTACTGGTGCTGGACGGCGTTGACCGTCCATCCGCGCTCAAGGTGGCCGAACGCCTGCGCGCCCGCATCGAGTACGAGATGGTGGAACTGGACAAGCTGTCGGTGCGCTACACAGCCAGCATGGGCGTGGTGTGCTCGGACCAGCACGATTACGATTTGATCCGCCTGATCTCGGCCGGCGACGCCGCCATGTACGAGGCCAAACGGGCCGGCCGCAACCGCGTGGCCGCTGGTTGATACTGTGAGCGCCTAGCCACACCCCGTCAGATTATGATTGACGGGGGAGTTCCCGCCGCCGCATATTAGTTGGGAATAGTCAATATTCACCAATTCTAACTGTCCACTATCAGGAGTACGGGATGTTCAAGAATCTACTCATCAAGTGGAAGCTGGCGACGCTGGTCGCGATTATGATGGTGGCTTTGCTGGTGGTGGGAGCTGCCGGATATCGCGGCATTGTCAAGGTGGGCGGTGCGGTCAACGAGATTGGCGTGGTGCGTCTGCCGTCGGTGCAGGGCTTGCTGGTGATGAGCGAGGGACAGACCGCCGTGTCGGCCGCCACGACGTACGCCGGCATGTACGACCAGGATCCGCAGGCGCAGGACAAGTTCGCCGCCGCGATTGAAATGCGCAAGAAGGCCTGGGCCAATATCGATCGCGGCTGGAAACGCTACGAGCCATTGCCGCAAACCGATGAAGAAGCCGTGTTGTGGAAGCAGTTCACCGGCGAGTGGGACGCGTGGAAGGCGGTCGACGACAAGATCGGCAACATCATCAGCGCAGCGGCGTCCAACAAGGATGAACAGAAGCAGAAAGAGCTGTTCGTCGATTTCTACAAGCAGTTTGACCTGTCGCGCCCGCTGTTCCAGAAGGCCGAAGTCACGCTGATGAAAATCGAGCGCCTGAACGAAGGCATCTCCGATGACAGCGTCAAGATCGGCACGGAAGCGGTCAGCAGCGCCGAATGGGCGATGGTAATTGCTGCGGTGATTGCTGCTGCCGTGGCGATCGGTTGCGCCGCTTACATCACTGGCGCGATTACGACTCCGATCAATGAAGCGGTGCGCGTGGCGCAGACGGTGGCCTCGGGCGACCTGACCAGCCGCATCGAGGTGCAGACCACGGAAGAAACCGGCCAACTGCTGGGCGCGCTCAAGGGCATGAACGATAGCCTGATCAGCATCGTCGGCCAGGTGCGCAATGGTACGGATACGATTGCGACGGCGTCGGCGGAAATCGCCAGCGGCAATCTGGATTTGTCGTCGCGCACCGAGGAGCAGGCCAGCTCGCTGGAAGAGACGGCATCCTCGATGGAAGAACTGACCAGCACCGTCAAGCAGAATGCCGATAATGCGCGCCAGGCCAATACGCTGGCGGCGTCCGCTTCCGGCGTGGCGCAGCGGGGCGGCGATGTGGTGGCGCGCGTGGTGGAGACCATGGATTCGATCAATGCCTCGTCGGCCAAGATTGTGGACATCATTGCCGTCATCGACGGCATCGCCTTCCAGACCAATATTCTGGCGCTGAATGCGGCGGTGGAAGCAGCCCGTGCCGGTGAGCAGGGCCGCGGCTTTGCGGTGGTGGCGGGCGAGGTGCGTACGCTGGCGCAGCGCTCGGCGGCAGCAGCCAAGGAAATCAAGGAGCTGATTGGCGACTCGGTGGAGAAGGTCGGCGCTGGCAGCAAGCTGGTGGAAGAGGCCGGTGCGACGATGGGCGAGATCGTCACCAGCGTGCAGCGCGTGACCGACATCATGGGCGAGATCAGCATGGCGACCCAGGAGCAGAGCACCGGCATCGACCAGATCAACATGGCGGTGGGGCAGATGGATACGGTGACGCAGCAAAATGCGGCGCTGGTTGAAGAGGCGGCTGCAGCGGCGGCATCGCTGCAGGAGCAGGCGGCACAACTGGCGGAAGTGGTGAGCGTGTTCCGTATCGACCAGTCGACCATGCCGCGCAAACCGGCGATAGCGGCGCGCAAGACCAGCACCGTGCCGGCCGTTGTCGCGTCCGCGCCGCGTCCGGCGCCGAAAGCACCCGCAGCGAGAGCGCCTGCTGCCAAAGCGCCGGCCAAGCAGATGGCCAGCGCGTCGTCGGACGATTGGGAAGAGTTCTAAGCAAGAATAAAGTAAGCCACTATCTGGCACAGCAGCACAGTAAGGCAGCCTCCGGGCTGCCTTTTTTTCGTTTGAGGCAGATCAAATGACGCCTGCACACAGGTGTTAGCGTGATGGCTCATCGATAGCGCTTTCAAGGAAAGCGATCATGCCAGACACCAATGGAAACGAAGGAGTTGAAAAGGCCGGGCGACCTGCCTATGATGTACGTTTCGCCGCCATCGAAGCCCGTGCCGCGGCAGTGGAGACCGATGTGGCTGTGATACACGCGAGTTTTGCCACCAAAGATGATATTCAACTGTTGCGTTCGGAAATGCGCGATGGCCACGAGCGTATCTTAGCCTTGTTGTACGAGCACAAGTTAGAGATGAAGACAGCAATGGCGCAGCAGCGGGATGATTTTAATGCAGCGCTAGCCAAGCAGCGGGAAGATTTCAATGCGGCGTTGGCCAAGCAGTGGGAAGATTTTCACACTGCTTTGACCACAACGCACATGGATTTTTACAAATTCCTTACGAATCAAGCCTGGAAGCTTTACGGCTTTGCCTCGGTAGTGATTGGTGGCGTGTATTTTATTGCGCGGTATGTGCATTGATTATTCGTAGGCCGGCAGGCGTTTTTGTTCCTCGGCGCTGAAGGTGCTGTCGCGCAGTTGCTGGAATGCGGCTTCGTTGGCGGCGGTTTGCTGCAGCTGACGGCGCTGAGATTGGTAGCTGCTGATGCGGCGCTGCCAGTCGGCTTCTTCGCGGTCGACGTCGGCCAGACGCGCGGCGGCGGCGGGGGAGATAGCGGCGGAGCGCAAGCGGTACACCTCATTGTCATCTGCCCCGCGTGCACGGGCTGCGGTGACGGATTCTTCCAACCTCAGTACGCGCGTCGGCGCTTCTTTTTCTTCGCGGGCTTGTTGCGGCAGGCGGGCGTCCAACGCTGCCAGTTTTTGCTTGCGCTGTGCATCGGTCAGGCTGGCATCGCTGCTGATTTCCAGCCGGGAGATGGCGTCCAGGTCGTAAGCGTCGCTGTCGCCGAACAGACCGGCGATTTCTGGTTGGCTGAAATAGGCGCCGCGCAGTTGCTGCATGGCCGTCAAGCGCTGGCGTGCGCACAGCACCGGATCGGCTTGCGCCGGCAGGCCGCGTTCCACATCGACCAGCGCGCGCTTGTAGGCCAGCCATGCATCCAGCAGGCGGCGTGCTTGCGCGGCTGGCCCAGGCTGCAGCCGGCGCTCCAGCTCGCGGATGATCTCGGTGCGGATGGCTTCCAGCGGGCGCTCGCCCAAACCGGCCAGATAGTAATCGAACAGGTAGGCCAGTTCCGCATTGACGACCAGCTGACCGTCCGCATTGACGCGCGCCGCGCCGTCCGGCAGCGTGCCGGCCATCGAGCGCACGAACGGGAAGTAGTCCGGCGAGGCGCGCTGCGCAGGCGCGGCCAGGGCGGCGGGACCGTCCTGCCGCATCAGCAGCAAGTAGGCCGCACAGCTGGCAACCGCAGCCAACACCGCAATGCGCAGCGCGATCCGCATCAGAGCCCCAGTCCCTGCAGGCGATTGGCCTGCTGGCGGTAGATGGTTACCGGATTGGTCTCGAACAGATTGGTGATGCCAATCAGCTGGTTCACCTCATCCAGATGGTTGAGCGCATAGTCGTCGCGGATCACGCGGCCCAGATGGCTGGAGCAGCTGCTGACCAGGCCATCGTTCTTGGCGCCGTCGAAGGCCAGCGAAGTCAGCGCCAGCACCGGATCACTGGCGTCCAGCACATTGGTGTAAGGCTGTGCACCGCTCCACGAAAAGTAGTACACGCCGCTTACCTGATACGCGCCTTCGCCGCAGGCCGACGTCGGCACGCCTTGAGGGTTGCGCGCGTTGAAGGCTGCCGTGCCGGCCGTGCTGAGCGAGGTCGCCGCCGCGCGCGCATTCTGCGGCAAGGTCGGGCTGCCGGACAGGAAGCTGATCAGGCCCGACACCGCATTCGCCACGCTGTACGTCACATTCGGCACCGCGCCGATCAGCACATCGGCCACGCGCGAGCCCTTGTTGACGCCGCCCACGCTGGTGACCGAGGCCACCAGGTCCGGCCGCACCGAAGCGACATAGCGCGCGGTTGGCCCGCCGTGGCTGTGGCCCACCAGATTGACCTTGGACGCACCGGTCGCCGCCAGGATCTGCTTGACCTGCAGCAGCAGCTGTTCGCCGCGCACCTCGGTGCTGTTGGCGGCCGATACCGAGGTCACATACACATCGGCGCCGCCGCTGCGCAGCGCCGAAGCGATGCCGTAGAAGTAGTCTACCGGCCCCACGCTGTCAAAGCCGAACAGGCCGTGCACCAGCACGATGGGATACTTGGTCTGGGTGTAGCCGGCCGCCCACGATGGCGCGGGCAGGGCGGCGAGAAAGGCAAGGCATAAGGTGAGGGTGCTCCAGATGCGTCGAGTCATGATG
This sequence comes from Duganella flavida, assembly GCF_009857445.1. Taxonomy (GTDB): domain Bacteria; phylum Pseudomonadota; class Gammaproteobacteria; order Burkholderiales; family Burkholderiaceae_D; genus Rugamonas; species Rugamonas flavida. The sequence goes on along the minus strand of NZ_WWCN01000022.1, from coordinate 12,329 downwards.
GTCTCCGGTGGTTATGGTTGTCTTCAAAATGTAGCACCGGCGTACAGGCCTTGCAGTCCGCACGCACGGCCTTGGGAGCCAATCTGCGGGCGTCGTGAGCGTACAGAGGCTCGTGCGCTATAATCGATTGAGAAAAATACACAACACAGGGACAACCTTGGCGGCGCAATTCGACTTCCAACAATTTCAGGCTGTGACGCCGCTGGACGGCGTCAATATCTGGGCATATCTGCTCGACCGTTATGCCGACCGCATCACGGTGAAGCGCCGCAAGCCGGCGCTGGAGAATCTGGAGAAAATTTTCAACGCCACCTTCAAGCTGGCCAACGAGGTGGGCTTCCGCGCCATGAACCTGCGCGACTTGTGCGGCGAGACCGGGCTGTCGATGGGTGGCTTGTATGGCTACATCAGCAGCAAGGATCAGCTGGCGGAAATGATCGAAGACGTGGTGCGCCACGCTACCCACGAGCTACCCAAGATGTACACCGACATCGCCGATCCGCTGGACCGGCTGGAGGCGCTGATGCGTGCCTCGATCTATGTGTCGGAAATTTTGCAGCCGTGGTTCTATTTCGTCTTTATGGATTCACGCGTGCTGCAGGCGGAGCAGCGCAGCACGGCCAAGGAATCGGAGATGCACGTGCAGGCGCTGTATGCCGACGTGATCGCGCAGGTGCCGGGACGACCGCAAGGTAGCCCGGATTTGGTGGCCGCGCACATCATGGCCATGTTCCAGGACTGGTACGTCAAGCGCTGGAAGTACCGCGCGGCCGATATCGATCCCGACCGCTTCGCCAACAGTGCCGTGCGGATGATGCGCGGCTATCTGTCGGCCTAAGCGTCGGCCTTAATTAGCGCGCCGGGCCGGTTGGCACCGGTTTGATGTTCTCCGCGTTTGGCGCCGCCGGCGCTGCCGGTGCAGCAGGAGCTGCCGCTGCGCCGGCAGCCGCCGGCTCCACGTTCTCAGCACCGGCCGGCTCTTCATCCATATCCAGCGAGTGGCGCGCGGCGTCACCCGTGAATTCATCGTACAGCCATTCGCCGTTCACCTGCGTCAGGCCGATCGGCACCGGACGGTCCAGCGGCGGACGGCTTTGCATCGCTACTTTCATGTAGTCGATCCAGATCGGCAGCGCTGCGGTGGCGCCAAACTCCTTGCCGCCCAGCGAACGCGAATCGTCAAAGCCCATCCACGATACCGCAACGATGCCGCCGCCGTAGCCGGCGAACCAGCCGTCGACCGCATCGCTGGAAGTACCGGTTTTACCGGCGAGGTCAGGGCGGCCAAGGCGCGCCACTGCGCCGCCGGTGCCGCTGCGCGTCACTTCACGCAGCATGGAGTCCATCACGAACACGTTGCGCGGATCAAGCACGCGGGCTTCGTCCGGCAGCGCGGTGCGCGGCTTGGCTTCCTGGATGATCTTGCCGTCGCCATCGACGATTTTGGCGATCAGGTAAGGCTCGACCGAGTAGCCGCCGTTGGCAAAAACCGAGTAGGCGCCGGCCAGCTGCGCCGGCGTCACCGAGCCGGTGCCCAGTGCCAGCGTGAGATTCTTCGGATGCTTGGCCAGGTCGAAGCCGAACTTGCCAAGATAGCTGTGCGCATACGGTACGGTGATGGCGCGCAGGATGCGCACCGAGGCCACGTTCTTCGATTCCGACAGCGCGGTGCGCATCGAGATCGGGCCGTCGAATTTGCCGTCGTCGTTACGCGGCGACCAGGCTTCGTTGCCGGTTTCGGCGCCGGTCAGGTTGAGTGGCGCGTCGTTGATGATGGTAGCCGGCGAGAACCCGCGCTCCAGCGCTGCCGAGTACACGAATGGCTTGATCGAGGAACCGGGCTGGCGCCATGCCTGCGTCACGTGGTTGAACTTCTGCAGGTTGTAATCGAAACCGCCCACCATGGCGTGGTAGCCGCCGCTGACGGTGTCCAGCGACACGAAGGCCGCCGATACCTGCGGTACTTGGGTGATGATCCAGCCGTTTTTATCGCCCTGCATGATGCGGATCACGGCACCTGGACGTAGGCGCACGCCTTCCTTGGCCTTGTCGCTCAAGGCGTTGGTGACCAGGCGCAGGCCGTCGCCGCTGATGGAGATTTCTTCGCCGGACGGATTCTGCACCTTGACTGCTTTCGGGCCGGCGTCCAGCACGACGGCGGGAATCAGGCCGTCGCTGCTTGGGCGCTTCTGCAGTGCTTCTTCGATAGCGTCGTCGCGTTCCTCTTCGCTGGCCGGCAGCGTGATGAAGGCTTCCGGGCCGCGGTAGCCGTGGCGCTGGTCATAGTTCAGCACATTGCGGCGCATCGATTCGTAAGCGGCCTTCTGATCGGCCTTCAAAATCGTGGTGTAGACGCTGATGCCCTTGGTGTACGAATCTTCCTTAAACTGTGCGTACACCGCCTGGCGCGCCAGTTCGGCCACATATTCGGCGTGGACGTCGAAGTCCTGGCCTTTGCGGCTGATGTGCAGGGTTTCGTGCAGCGCCTTCTGGTACTGCTGGTCAGTGATGAAATCAGCATCGCGCATGGCGCGCAGCACCAGTTGCTGGCGTTGTTTGGCGCGCTTTGGATTCACGGCCGGATTGTGGCGCGCAGGATTCTGCGGCAGGCCGGCCAGCATCGCCATCTCGGCGATCGACAGCTCTTTCAGCGACTTGCCGAAGTAGGTCTGGGCGGCGGCGCCGAAACCGAACGAGCGCTGGCCGAGGTAAATCTGGTTCATGTACAGCTCAAGGATTTGGTCCTTGTTGAGCGTCGCCTCGATTTTCAGGGCCAGCATCACTTCATTCAGTTTGCGGCCATAGAATTTGTCGCGCGTCAGGAAGAAGTTACGCGCCACCTGCATGGTGATGGTCGAACCGCCCTGGCGCATGGCGCCGCCGAGATTAGCTTTGGCCGCGCCCAACGCGCGTTTCCAGTCGATGCCGTTATGTTCGTAGAAGCGCTTGTCCTCGATCGCCAGCACGGATTTCTTCATCAGTTCCGGAATGTCCTTGACCGGCACGAAATCGCGATGCTCTTCGCCGAATTCGCCGATCAGGGCATTGTCGGCGGTGTAGACGCGCAGCGGGATTTTCGGACGGTAGTCGGTGATGGTTTCCAGCGACGGCAGGTTGGGTGCTACGTAAAGCAGCAGGTAGGCGAGCAGCAGGCCGCCGGCGACCAGCGCTGCAAGACCGGCGGCAATGGCGGCACGTATCATATTGCGGCGATTAATCCAGGCGGGTAGGGAGTTCGAGGTTGTCAAAACATCATCTCTCAGTTGCAGAAGTATCCGCGATTATAGATCATGCCTATTGTTACTTGACGTCACTTGTCGTAACGTACAGGTATACAGCTCCAAAGGGACCATATGGCGGAACCGCAGCACATACTCGATTGCGATGTCCTGATCATCGGCGGCGGCATCAACGGCGCCGGTATCGCCCGTGATGCGGCGGGTCGCGGGCTGTCGGTCGTACTGTGCGAGAAGGATGACCTGGCGGCGCATACGTCGTCGGCGTCCACCAAGCTGATACACGGCGGCCTGCGCTATCTCGAATATTATGAGTTTAACCTGGTACGCAAGGCGCTGATCGAGCGCGAGGTGCTGTTGCGTGCGGCACCGCACATCATGTGGCCGCTGCGCTTCGTAATGCCGCATGCGCAGGGCCAGCGGCCGGCGTGGATGATACGCGCCGGGCTGTTTTTGTACGATATGCTGGCGCGCCGCGAACTGCTGCCGGCATCGGCCGGTATCAACCTGCGTACCCACGCGGCAGGCAAGCCTTTGAAGCCGGAGTTTGAGCGCGGCTTCATTTATTCAGACGGCTGGGTGGACGACGCTCGGCTGGTGGTGCTGAACGCCATCGACGCCTGCGAGAAGGGCGCGACCATCCTCACGCAAGCCGTGTGCTCCAAGCTGGAACGCAAGACCGCCGATTGGGAAGCGACGCTGTTCAAGCCGAGTTGCGGCGAAATCCGCGTCAACGCGCGCTACGTGGTGAATGCGGCGGGACCGTGGACCGCCAGCCTGCTGCAATCAGCGCTGCCGAAGCAGGACAGCGGCCACCTGCGGCTGATCAAGGGCAGCCACATCGTGGTCAAGCGCATCTTCGAGCATGACAACGCCTACATTTTCCAGCATCCCGACGGACGCATCGTGTTTGCGATCCCGTATGAGCACGACTTTACGCTGATCGGCACCACCGACCTTGATTATCAGGGCGACGCCAACGCGGTCGCCATCAGCGAAGACGAAATCGCCTATCTGTGCCAGCTGGCCAGCCAGTACTTCACGCAACCGATTACGCCGGTTGACGTGGTGTGGACCTATTCCGGCGTGCGCCCGCTGGTGGAAGACGGCGCCGACGCCAAAGCCGTCACGCGCGATTACCGGTTGGAAGTGGACGACGACGGTCCGCCGATCCTGAGCGTCTTCGGCGGCAAAATCACCACCTTCCGCAAGTTGGCGGAGGAAGCGGTCGACCAGGTAGCCAAAGCGCTGGACAACCGCCACGGCGGCTGGACCCACAACGCCTGCCTGCCGGGCGGCGACTTATTCGGCGCCGAGCCGCACAACCGCTCGGTGCTGGAATTCAGCAAATGGCAGGAGGCGCAGCTGGCACGCTACAGCGGCCTGCCATCAGCGCTGGTGACGCGCTACTGCCGCACCTACGGCACCCGCATCCACACCCTGCTGGCCGATCGTATCGACATCGCTTCTCTAGGCGACGAAATCGCCCCCGGCCTCTACGCCACCGAAGTGGAATACCTGCGCCGCTACGAATGGGCGCGCACCGCCCAAGACATCCTCTGGCGCCGCACCAAGCTAGGCCTGCACCTGCCAACCGACGCCGCCGCGCAACTCCAAACCTGGCTCAACGCCCACCCGCTGGCTCGATAGCCCGATTCACTTCGCTTCACTCAAGCTAGTGAGATTTCACGCATTTTGCAGAGGAGCAAAAATGCTATCTTTAATGCTATTGGCTGTGTATAGGCACTAGCGGTTGGCAGGTGTCGGCCAATAGCTGACTATTACCAAAGCAATTTTTAGAATAGAGATGAGAAGACTCAGCACAATTTTTGGAGCGGTAATATTGGCCTCTGTGTCACAAGTCTCCGCACAGCTACAAGAGGAAAGCTCAGGTCAGGTAATCGCCGAAGCTGTGGCCAAGCTCGCGCGAATTGATCAAGAAGTAGATATCCGTGCTATCGAGCAGGAGTTGAAGCTGCCAAACTTAAACGAACAGATCATTTGGCAAGGGCCTTTTAGTGCCCATTCATCCCCTAGATTCTTCGCGTATTACGATCCCCCTGCATCCGAATTGGGAATCAAGAAGGTCGTTATTCACTGGAGCTTAGAGCAGTCACCGCCAAACAAACCGAAGATTCTCAATGTTCTTAACCTCGAACTTGCTAGCATGTCGTGTCCCACTACAACATCCCTCGAGGCTGCATTAGGGAGCAAACCGATCGAATTCTCCGTTCCAGGCCATGACGGAGGACCATCGTATAACACGACAAGCTTTACCGTCCCGCAGCGCAACGGAGATCCGGTTTTCGTGAGTTTTGGCATTGACACATGTCAAATTAGCATATCTCACACCCGCGACCTGTGACGCTAATGAGGTGGCAGACAACGGTGCCGAGCCGCTGCGGTTCGAGGCGGCAGTACTTAATCCGAAAGTAATTTCAGCGTATCCTGGAGAAGCGCGCTGACCGGGCCGGTCATGGATCAGGCCTTGCGGCGCTTGATCCAGCCTATGAGACCCAAGCCCGCCGCCAGCATGGCGTAACTGGAAGGCTCTGGGACGGCGGTGGTGAGGACAAAGTCCTGGCTGGTCGGGCTTTCCAGTTTCTGGACGGTGTAGATAGCGCTCTGGCCGAGTGTGTCAAGGTAGCCTTGTGCAATGTTGTGCACAGTAGCATTGCCGCTTTCGGTGAAATTGCCGGCACTCAGATTGTAGCTGCCGCCTTGCTCATACATTATCTCCCAAGTGGCCAGCTGAAACGCCGCAGAAGTATTGCCATCGACCACGTCGCCCAAATGGCTGGTGAACAAGCGAGCTAAGTCGTGCGACACGGTAGTGCTCAGAGCGACTACGGAATAGTCGGTATATGTGGTGCCCCAATTGAAGGATTGGTACAGATCGACACAATACGTCTGGAAGGTACCGCCATTCAACTGACCGCTGAAGCCGCCGGCCGCACCGCTGTAGGCGTGACTATCAATTGAGTTAAAGACTGATACGTCAGCCCAGCCATTGGTCCAGCTATTAAGTTGGACGGTATCGGCCGAAGCTTGCGTCGAGCACAGAGCGAAGCAGGCCATAACCAATGAAGCGGAAAGCAAGCGATGCATGATGATCCCCTCAAAATGTTGATGTAGCAAGGTATTAAAAATACATCGACCAGTGTCAATTTGCAATCTATTTTGCTCGTTTTAAAATGATTGTCGTGGCCAAGATACGTTTCTAAAATGCAATAATCATTATGGCATTCAGGCTAACCCATTCTCAATCCTGTTCATTTTTGATAGTCCTACCATGAGCTCTGTCGTCTAAGAGATTTCGGGGCCGTAGTGCCTGCAGTGACAATGCGTGAGTTTTTCAAACGAGCAAGATGCTACTCTGCATGGAGCAGACCGAATACGGCCATAACCGGAAAGTCGCATGAGCGCCAGGGTTGGTACAGCACAGATAGTTTATTGAGGAAAAGATGCAATGGCTGTAAAGACAATCGCAATGCTGCTACTTGTGACGGCCGGATATGCTGGGTGGTGGGCGTTGTCCAACGACGCTATGGTGTGGCTAGTGGCCGCCAGCAGCCTGTTGCTGACTTCTCTCGGTTTAGTGTTGAAACGAGTCTGGGCAAAGTACCTATGGTACGTCATCGCAATCGTAACAACCGCTTGGTGGGTCGTAGCGATTTTAAGTTTGCTGCACAGGGGCTGGCCGATAGCGTCCGCGCAGGAATCGGTAATTTCTTTGATTCCTGGTGTACTGCTGCTAGGAATTTGTATTGGCGGAAGTATTGCAGTACACCGGCAATTTAAAGCACGTTAGGCGCAAGTCGGCCAAATGCGGACCCTTTTAAAATATGGCTTACTCTGGAAAAATTGTTTTGTTTTCGAAATCCGAATATCGTTCCGAGCAGGACGATGGGTTTCTGCGCGAATTGCTTCAGGACCGTATTGAGCTCTTTTGCGTACTCGGCCAGGACGCCGATAAATGGGAGGATGCTCTGGACTGGATTTGCGTTGGCGAGGATGGGAGTGGACAGCATCTCATCATCACTACCTGTCATCGGAACGAATCGTTAGAAGAGGTGGTCGCGTTCGCGAAAATGTTTAAAACCGGCCACGAGCATGCGGTTCAAGTGGTCGAGCGATAATGCTGCAACCGGCCAATAGCGGCCCTACGCGATAAGAGGATATAGATCGGACTGCACAATGGAGCGTCATCCTCAAGATTTTATGCTTCACCTTAGAGACGCGCTCACTGCTTCATGAGACAGGCAAACCGCTTATTTAGGAGCGGAACAGATGGGCAATCCAGCCTTAGGCCAATGCTATCCTACGCCCCGGACGGTGCAGTATTACTATCCCAAGACAGAGATCCTCAAGGGGAAGGTATGGACTGGAGAAGCGCTAGAGATCCATTTCTGGAATGGACTTCGCATCGGGGAGGACTGGCGCCATATTGATGTAACCTGGCAGCAGTTTCCGGCCAACTCAATCGTTCAAGAATTCACGGTCGTCAAGCGCGAACAATTGAATGATAGCGATGCAACGATGCTACGCTGCGCGCTGCTGTTAAAACGGGTTGAGGACTATCTAAAAACTCGCTCCTCCGCTATTGTTTAGACTGCAACCGGCCAAGAGCAGTCAGTGGCAGCACGCTCTACCTCCTAAAATCAAACTGAGCGAAGTATGAATTTACAAGAAATCCTCTCGGGGGAACGCGAGCGCTACGTACGGTTCCTCTTGCACGCAAGGGACGACATCACATCGAAGCTTCCCAGCACCGTCAGCGAACTACTACTTAGCATCAACAATGATGCGATACCTTATCCATATCGATACTTGCGCGTCGATCTGATGAGCAAAACCGATGATGGGCAGAATAAACCAACGGAAGTTCGAATTGATTTAGATCCAAATTTCAAACCACAGATGTACAAATTTGGTCCGTTGACTTTGGAGCTGCACCCGTTTTTGTGGAACCAAGTGCAGATTCTGCTCAACAGCGCGCCCAACAATATCAAGCAAATCGAAGATTGGATCACGCACTGGCTCGATATCGAAGATCAAGGCGGAATGAATAGAGAAGGGCTAAGCGGCGCGGTTCATTCGTTCACACAGCTACAGAAGACGGGAGACTGGTGGCATATGACGGGTGACTTTGGAACAGCTCCAATCGAGGCTCTAGTTGAGCTCATCAATCTTATGGCTAACCAGGGAATTACGCATATCGGCATCCGGAGCCATGGATGAAAGCGGCTTCCTCGCCGCCACATTTTCCGACGCCTGACGGCCAGTACAGGACGTTGAAAGCAGCGCCAAATTTTCGGTTTAGATACACAGTAGGCTTTTTGTTTTGCAGCGATAACATAGGGAAGAAAGAATGAAACAAACAGTCAGCGCGATATTCTTAATGAGCTGTTTTCTCATCTGCCCATCTATGGCACAGACCGGCAAATCGAGCCTGGCAGTGAAGAAAAATACTGATTACCTGATAGTCGACTACACAGCAATCAACTTCGAAACAAATGAATCTGAGCTGGTAAAAATGTTTCCATCCGTCAGGTGCGAGCAAATGCCGAACCCTCAGGTACGCATGTGCAGGCTTCCGGTAGCCAAGGGACAAAGCATTTCTTATTTATACTTTTCAGGCAAGCTCATAAACATCAACGGACGGACTAGGACTAAGATGGCCAAGCCTCCGCAAATGACTTGTGACGCTGCTAGAGCACAATTTCGTGCATGCCAGCAGCTTGGTGAGCACGCTTTTGTGGATTGCCTAGCCAAGATCAATGCGCCTCCAGGTTGCCGCTAAGATTTTTGACTACGTAACCCTGAGTTATACTCAATTCGAGTGACGGCACCAATCGGCCAAAAGCAGACTACCTTGATTTGAAGGCACAACAATATGGGCGGAGAGATTTTAATCTATATCGCAGCGGGCATTGGCTTGTGTATCTTTGTATTTCTGATCGTGAGATGTATAAAGCCACGTACAAGGACGTATGCATTGCCGACACTTGTCCTTTCAGCATGTGGCGGAGTGTATGCATCTACAGATACGGCATTGACAAATGTTCCATTTCTTTTCTTTTCGGGTTTTTTCGTCGCGTCACTCGTTTTTGGCGCACAAGCCCATGCAATCCGCTGGTTGAATGAGCGAAATCCATAGTTGTTTATGGCTCTTCCGCTTTCGGCCATAAAAGCGGTCGCCTATTCGTAAATCCTGAAAGGTTGAAGTATTTAGAAATAAAAATTTCGATATGATTAAAAATCACATAATTTTAATTATCTTTCTTCTTTCTGGTTGCGCCAATCAAATGGAGAGGAATAGCAATACTCCCTCTAACCAGAGCCATCAGAATGCTAGACTTCCTGACGGTATTTGGAAAGGAACGCTCCAATTAGTTGGGGCATACTCTGATAATACTGACACGAACTCTGATGGAGAGAAAATTGAAAAAACTACCGATTTCATGGTAACGATTTGCGATGGCAAAGGTATGTTTTGGCCTAAATTAGATGATGAAAATTATAGTATTTCGTTAACGGAATATAAAAATGACTCAAATTATGGAAATCATTTAATTTATTTTCAAGATGCCGATAGAAATGACAAGGTAAAACCTAGTTGGGTGGAAACCCAATCCATGTTACTCATTGAGGTGAGTCATAATGTATTGCGTGCCCAATGGTCTAGATCTGTAAGCAATCCGAAGCTTGGTGAAGAAAATAAGGAACGTAATTTTTTCATTAGCGGCATTGGACCGCTAAAACGTACTTCCGATGGCTGTCCAGTTGAGATGCTACAAATCTACAAAGAGAGAATGGAGAAATTGCAGTAATATTTTGAATAAGGGGCTGCGTCGTGTTCCGGCCAGGATCGGTCACCTAGGTTTTATTCTTGGTTCTCTGTTGAGGAACGCAAATGGAAGAATTGGCCTTCACATATAGAAAGATTGAAGGGGCTTTGCAAAGCTTTAACCCAGCCTGTGCTGCCGAATTTCAAAAGGTCTGCGAGCATTCCACGCCGAGGAAAGTTTTTTTATGGCTAGAAAATTTGAGAATTCATGAGAATCTTCCGAAAAATATTCAGGACGCTATCACAGACTTCTACTGGAAAAATTGTTACTGAGAGATGAAATTCATGTCCCAAAACGGCCAGGAGCCGTTACTCAATCAAATCATGACATCCAATACCACAGCTTGGCGTACTCACCCGCTTGTCTGGGGAGGCGAATATGTGGTTTCTGTTCCCATCAACAGACAGGCTGCAAGCTTTTCACCGGCACAGCATTATCGCCTTGTTGATATCGCATACAGTCGGTACGATTCAGCGACTGTCTTCACCTTCACATCGGATGGTGCCGAAACGCCAATTCAATGGTGGTGGCATGATGATGAGCCTGACTCGCTCCCATCGGAGCTGTTTCGTGGGGCTAATTGAGAAGGCTCGATTCGGCCAACTGCGGACATTAGCGAAACGCAAAAAATTTGGATCTATGACTCGATACTTTTTTCCAATACTATTAATGGCCTGCTCAACCGGATATGCATGGGCGGATGAACCACTACCGTCTCCTGAGACCCAAACCGTATGTTCTATTTCGGGGAGGTTCTGTGCGACCGCTGATATCCACGCTCAAACCACTTCACTGAGAGTGAAATCAACAGGAGAGTTGCTTGGGGTAGTTCCGGGATGGCATCGTTGGATATTCGTGTCCGATGACGGGGAAACAATTGCAATTGGGTATGAGGGAATGAATTTGGTGCCGCGTAGCGTAACTTTGGCGGAGCCAATCATCCTCTTATACAGCCGGAATAAGTTGGTGCGCACGGTTGTGCTTGGGGATTTGTTCGACAGCATAGTGGAACTTACTCCAACCATGTCTCATTATGCTTGGGGCAGTATACAAAGTTTCAATAAATCAAATCAGTTAGTCGTCTCATTGGTTACTGGCTCTTATTTTGCAATACCAGTCCATACCGGAAAGCTCGAGCGCGTGCATTTCGATTGAAAATACTGTTATCGGCCAGAAGCTGACGGAGTCTTTAAAGTTGAACTTGGAGCGTAAATGCAGGTAGCAATCAAGGTTGGCAAGTGTTGTTTGCTTCTACTGATCGGGATTTCGTTATAGGTTTGCCTACGGAACATTGTATTTTGCCGTCGGTGGTTGCTTCCTTGTGCTAGCCATATTCACGATTCCGTGAGGTGCTTGTACCCGAGACAAGTGTCCAGTTTCCAACGCTAGAGGAACCAAATTTAACTTTGGGGCGACAACGCCTGGAGTGGCAAAGTGTGAGCCTTTCATGCGAGCAAGATGCTAAGCTCTCTGATGTTGGCTGGGTACGGCCAGAACCGGACGTTACGCATCGTAATAGCAATCGAATCAATCATACTTTTGATGGAAGTGAATGTTAGATGCTACCTTCGATGTGCTCCAACATTGCGGCAAAACTCTTTAGCCACCGATGGTGGTTTTTCCTTATTTCTGTCGCAGCATTTGCTGGGCTGGCAATAATTTTATCTTACGTTCCCACTAGGGTGGGTTGGATAGCTGGAACGCTTGCCGGACCACTTATTATTATGCCCTGGGGATTTTTGTGCCTGTGTTTTTGGTTTCATCCTGAACGAGGAAATCTTCAGCCGGGGAGTCGCTTCGTCGGAAGATTGCCTCGATGGGCACAGTCGGCAGTGAGGTGGTATGCATCAATATTCTTAGTAGTTTTTTTCGTGGCAGGTCTAATTGTCTGGCCCCTGTTTTCGCTGACAATTGGTTAATTCCGGAGGCGGCCAGGTGCAGACGTTGCCAACTATTGCATCGAGTTTGATATTTTCAAATTAGCTGGCGATGGTACGTTATGTCCTTGGCAGTATGGAAATCCGCCTGATGGTTGCCGCTAGCGGCCACCAGCGGCCCTTGATAAAGGAAGATATTTGATGAAACGTACTTTATTGCTTGTGTGGTTTGTAGTAACGCCATACTTGGCCCAGGCCACCAATGTCGCCGATGAGCAGCTGATTGAACGCGCAGTGCGTGACTATATCGAATCACAACACCAAGCTGACCCAGTGCGCATGGAGCGTGGAATAGATACTAAACT
>NZ_WWCN01000021.1 GCF_009857445.1 Duganella flavida | reverse complement strand
CAACCGTCAAGTTAAGCGCCGATGAATGGATCGACTATATGCACCTGTATAAGACCGATCATAGCGAATGGAAGATCGTCAATGTGCTCTGGCAGTATTACGACACGACGCGCCAGGGCAGCAAAAAATAGTTCTAGCGCTTGTGATAGTTGTGAGTGCTATCGGCCAATACCGGTCATTTAAGTTGGAGTAGAGGCTTCAAATTGATTTCCAATGATGATTAATAGCCCTTTGACTCGATTGGCATGCTTCATTTTTCTTACGCTTACAGCGCTTCCTGTGGCATTGGCTGGATCATTTGACAAAGATTTTGCTGTTGTTTTTATCGACCAAAATACAGAGGCAAGGTTTGGTTCGATGCCGTTAAACCGCTCTCTCTTGGCTAAGGGTGTCAATGCTATTGCTGACGCGGGAGCCCGAGGTCTTATTGTGAAGTTTTTTTTCGACCAAGCTAGGGATGAAAAAGACGACAAGCGCCTGGCCGATTCATTGTCCAGGATTAAAACTGTCCTCCAGGCGCGGATAGACAACTCGGAAATTGCACCGAATCCACTTGCAGAAAAATTTACACTTCCTGGCTCATTTAAGACGGCAGTGACAGGTTCAAGCGGTTGGATTCCCTTGCCTACACTCGCACAAAATGCAACGGACATTGGGTTTGTTGACTTTAACTCTACTTTCGTTCCCATGGTTGAGCAGTACAAGTCGCGTAACGTAAAATCACTTGTCCTTTGCGCGGTTGAACTGGCGGCCAACGCGAAAGCCAATATCTTGGAAGGTAAGCAGATAACAATTGGTTCGCATCTCATTAAGCTTAACGAAACAAACCAAGTCGTGGTGAAATTAAGTGCGACACAACTGGAAAAAAGCCTATCTTTCGACGCATTATTAGATGGAAGCGCTAAACAAGAACTGAGTGGAAAAATCGTCATCCTCGCTTACGATGGCCCGCATATCGATAAATATGAAACAGTTTGGGGGGCTATGGGAGCGCATCGATATTTCGTGAACATTCTGCGTTCAATATACGATGCCCGATGAGCATGAGTATTAGCGAAGGTCGGCTTGGGGGCGGAAACAGCCGGCCCCTGACTTAGCCTACCGGCAGTAATCTTGAGGGGGAAAGTAGTCGCAAATTGCTACTACCTCGCGAGGCTGAAACCAGGCAAATATTGCAGACAGCTTGACGCTATCGCTGGCCTACAAATAAAAACGGCGCCTGATGAGGCGCCGGTTGCTTTTACTTCACACCATGCATCAACTTCTGGATCAGCGGGGCGATCAGGAACAGGATCACGCCGCCGATGGTCAGAATCCAGAAGCCTTGGGTGTAGGCCGACAACGCGGTCACTACCGACATGCCGCTTTCGCCACTGGCGTGCGAGGCAAAGATGCCCGACAGGTTGTTGCCGATACCAGTCGACAGGAACCAACCGCCCATACCCAGGCCCACCAGTCGGGTCGGCGCCAGCTTGGTTACCATCGACAGGCCGATCGGCGACAGGCATAGCTCGCCCACCGATTGGATCACGTAGACCATGAACAGGGTCCAGAATGGGATCTTGCTGTCAGCACCAACCAGCGAGGACAGCGAGAACCACAGCAGACCGAACGCCGCAGCGTTGAACAGGATACCCAGGCCGAATTTACGCGGGATCGACGGGTTGGCATCGCGCTTGGCCAGCAGCACCCATGCTGCTGCCACGATAGGCGCGCAGCCGATGATGGCGAGCGAGTTCACGGTCTGGAACCAGGCAGTCGGGAAGGTCCAGCCACCGAAATCACGGCGCACGATGTTGTCCGCCAGGAAGGTGAAGGAGCTGCCTGCCTGCTCGAAGAACATCCAGAACACGATGTTGAAGGCGAAGATCACCATCATGGCGATGACTTTGTCGCGTGCTACTTTACCGTTACGGAAGCCTTCGATCAGCAGCATCAGGGCCAGCACCAGGAACAGCGCGGTCAGCACCAGTTGCAGGGTGTTGGCGCCGACGGCCAGCAGGGCGTAGGCCACTGGAATCACGGCGAAGCAGCCAATCACCACGTAGGCCACGCGGGCCAGGCCAGTCGCTTCAGCGGCCGGTGCGCCGATGCCCTTGAGCTGGGCGCGGCCGATGTAGAACCATACCAAGCTGATCAGCATGCCGACGCCAGCCGCCATGAACACCACTTTGTACGATGGCATGCCGCCGACGCCGAAGACTTGTTCGGCCAGGATCTGGGTCAGTACCGGGGCGATCAGGGCGCCGGTGTTAATGCCCATGTAGAAGATGGTGAAGCCGGAGTCGCGGCGCGGATCGGCAACCGAGTACAGCTTGCCGACCATGGTCGAGATATTCGGTTTGAACAGGCCGTTACCCACGATGATGGTGGCCAGGCCGATCTTGAAGATGGTGTCGTCCGGGATGGCGATGGCGAACAGGCCGGCGGCCATGAACACGGCGCCCACCAGGATTGAGCGCTGGTAGCCGAGCACGCGGTCAGCCACGTAGCCGCCGAACAGCGCTGCCGCATACACCAGCGCCAAGTAGGAGCCGTAAAGGGCGCTAGCGGTTTGCTGGCCGGAGGCGTCGCCGCTGAAGAACTGGGCCACGATGTAGAGCACCAGGGCCCAACGAATGCCGTAGAACGCAAAGCGCTCCCAGAACTCGGTCATGAACAACATCCACAGCGGGGCCGGGTGGCCCATGATCTGTTTGAACTCCGGAATTGAAGCTTCCGTCGCTTGGGTGGTCGCACCGCTCATGCGGCTTCTCCTGTAATTATGGTCAATCGGGACTGACTTCCCTTGTGGGGCAGCCAAATTGGGCGCCATTTTAATCTACAAATCGCTTCCGACGCACTTTTTGATAGTCTCCCTGCAAAGTTGTGTCATTTGTGTTAATGATTTCCAGCGCACAAATCTTCCACTTGTCGTATATTGGTGGCGCAGGACCAACAGAAGCAGAAGAGAAACTGAAGTAACTGAATAGGACTTAGCATCATGGAACATGACGTTGTCGATACCCTGATTTCGCCCGAAGGCCAGTTGGAAATCCTTTCGAAGGCGGAAGTGAACAAGCTGCTCGATACTAGCCAAGGCGGCCTTTATAACGTCTTCCGCAAATGTGCACTGGCGGTGCTCAATTGCGGCAGCACTATCGACGATGGAAAGGAACTGCTGGAAAAGTACCAATCGTTTGACATCAGCATCGTCCAGCGCGAGCGTGGCATCAAGCTCGATATCAAGGGCGCGCCGGCCATCGCTTTCGTGGACGGCAAAATGATCAAGGGTATCCACGAGCACCTGTTCGCGGTACTGCGCGATATTATCTTCGTCAGCAACGAGGTGACCGATAATCCGAAGTTCGATCTCGGTTCGACCGAAGGCATCACCGACGCCGTGTTCCACATCCTGCGCAACGCGGGCGTGCTGAAGCCGATGATCAATCCGAACCTGGTGGTGTGCTGGGGTGGCCACTCGATCAATCGCGAGGAATACAACTACTCGAAGAAGGTTGGCTATGAAATGGGCCTGCGCGACCTCGATATCTGCACCGGCTGCGGCCCGGGCGCGATGAAAGGCCCGATGAAGGGCGCCACCATCGGCCATGCCAAGCAGCGCTTGCATCGCGGCCGCTACCTTGGCATCACCGAGCCGGGCATCATCGCCGCGGAGTCGCCTAATCCTATCGTCAATGAACTGGTGATCATGCCGGACATTGAGAAGCGTCTGGAAGCCTTTGTGCGCACCGGCCACGGCATCGTGGTGTTCCCGGGTGGCGCTGGCACCGCCGAGGAAATCCTGTACATCCTCGGCATCCTGCTGCATCCGGATAACGCCGACATCCCGTTCCCGCTGCTGTTCACCGGCCCGGAGACGGCGCGCGAATACTTCGTGCAGATCAACCAGTTCATCCACGACACGCTGGGCCCTGAAGCGCAAAGCCGCTACAAGATCATCATTGACGATCCGGAGCTGGTGGCGCGCGAAATGCAGGCCGGGATCAAGGCGGTGCGTGAATTCCGCAAATCGCGCAGCGATGCCTATTACTACAATTGGGGGCTGAAGATCGACACCGAGTTCCAGCGCCCATTCCCGCCAACGCACGAAAACATGCGCAACCTCAGCCTGCACAAAAACCAGCCGGTGCACCTGCTGGCCGCGCATCTGCGCCGCGCCTTCTCGGGCGTGGTAGCGGGCAATGTGAAGGAAGAGGGCATCCGCGCCATCGAGCAGTTCGGCCACTTTGAGATCCACGGCGACAAAGACATCATGGGGCCGATGGACGCGCTGCTGGCATCTTTCGTGGCGCAGCACCGCATGAAACTGGCCGGCAAGCCATACACGCCTTGCTATCGCGTGATCCAGTAAGAGTACCCGCAGGGGGAGGGTATTCCTTCCCCCTGTGCTGGCCGCTGCCCGAGCGCCGCAAATGGCGTATCCGTCTTGAAGACTTTGAGTGCGAATAAAAAAAGCCGCTCGTTTGAGCGGCTTCGTTGAGCGTTGAAGATTAATCTTCGCGGCGCAGGTGCGGGAACAGCAGCACGTCGCGGATGTTCGGCGAGTCGGTCAACAGCATCATCAGGCGGTCGATGCCGATGCCGCAGCCGCCGGCTGGTGGCATGCCGTATTCCAGTGCGCGGATGTAGTCGGCGTCGTAGAACATTGCCTCTTCATCGCCTGCGTCCTTGGCGGCGACTTGCGACAGGAAGCGTGCCGACTGGTCTTCCGCATCGTTCAGTTCCGAGAAGCCGTTGGCGATTTCGCGGCCAACCATGAACAGCTCGAAGCGCTCGGTGATGCCTTCGCGGGTGTCCGAAGCACGGGCCAGCGGCGACACTTCGACCGGGTAGTCGATGATGAAGGTTGGTTCCCACAGCTGCGCTTCGGCGGTTTCTTCGAACAGCGCCAGTTGCAGCGCGCCCAGACCGGCGGTGGCGAACGGCTTCACGCCGAACTTCAGCAGTTCTTTCTTGATGAATTCCGCATCGTTCAGCTGTTCGTCGGTGTAGTGCGGCGCGAACTTGTTGATGGCGCCGACGATGGTCAGGCGGTGGAATGGCTTGGACAGGTCCAGCTCACGGCCGCCGTAGGTCAGCACGGAGGTGCCCTTGGCGTCGACTGCAGCCTGGCGGATCACGGATTCGGTGAAGTCCATCAGCCACTGGTAATCGGTGTAGGCCGCGTAGAACTCCATCATGGTGAATTCTGGATTGTGACGGACCGACACGCCTTCGTTACGGAAGTTGCGGTTGATCTCGAACACTCGGTCAAAGCCGCCCACCACCAAACGCTTCAGATACAGCTCAGGCGCGATACGCAGGTACATCTGCATGTCCAGCGCATTGTGGTGGGTGATGAAAGGCTTGGCCGCGGCGCCGCCCGGGATCGGGTGCAGCATCGGGGTTTCCACTTCCATGAACTCGTGCTTTTCCATGAAGCGGCGGATCGACGACATCGCGGCGGTACGTGCTTTAAACGTACGGCGCGTTTCTTCGTTCATGATCAGGTCCACGTAGCGCTGGCGGTACTTGGTTTCCTGGTCGGCCAGGCCGTGGAATTTATCCGGCAGTGGGCGCAGCGATTTGGTGATCAGGCGCAGTTCGGTGACTTTGATGGTCAGTTCATCGGTCTTGGTCTTGAACAGGGTGCCGACCACGCCTAGGATGTCGCCCAGGTCGTAGTGGTGCAGGGCGGCCATGGCGGCTTCGCCGGTCAGGTCCAGCGTAGCGTAGATCTGGATGCGGCCATCGGCCTGTGGGCCCGACGAATCCTGCAGGGTGGCGAAAGCGGCCTTCTTACCGGCTTCGCGCTTCAGCATCATGCGGCCTGCCAGTTTGACGGTAACAGGAGCGGCTTCCAGCTCTTCACGGGTCTTCTCGCCGTATTGCGCGTGCAGGTCGGCAGCCTTGTGTTCTGGCTTGAAGTCGTTCGGGAAGGCGATGCCTTGTTCGCGGATGGCGGCCAGCTTGGCACGGCGCTCGGCGATGATTTTGTTTTCGTCCGGCGCTGCTGCTTGTTCTTGAAGATCCGTAGTCATGGTCTTTACTTTTGTTGAGGTGATGATTTAGTTGGTGGCGGATGCGAAGAGCTCTTCTACATCCAGCTCGCTGAAGTCGCGCACGACGGCGATGACGTTGTCGAATTCCTTAAACGCTTCAGCTGGCAAAGTGGTTGTCAGCACCACGGCGCGCATGCCTGCGCGGCGGGCTGCTTCCACGCCCAGCGGTGCATCTTCGAACACGATGCTGTGTGCGGGCAGGGTGCCTGTGCGCTCGGCGGCCAGCAGGAACACGTCCGGATTCGGCTTGCCGCGCGCAACGTCGGCAGCGCCGGCGATGGCGTTGAATTCCTTGCGCAGATCGAGGCCGTCCAAAGTGAAATCGATATTTTCATTCGGCGCAGCGGTAGCCACGGCCAGCTTGATGCCGGCCGCCTTGGCGCGCGTGATGAAATCGACGAAGCCGGTGGTCGGCGCCAGGTGCGGCGCGTACATCTCGCGGTACAGTTCTTCCTTCTCGAAATCGAGCGCCGCGCTTTCTTCCTTGGTCAATGGCTTGCCAAAGTAGGTGCTCATGATTTCGTGGCCTTGGCGGCCTGCCGTGTTGCGGAAGAATTCATCCGCATCGACCACGTGGCCGCGGCGCTGGAAAAACTCCAGCCACGACTTCACGTGGAAGGACATGTTGTCGACGATGGTACCGTCCATGTCAAAGATAAATGCACGCTGGGTCATGGATTACACGCCTTGCTTCAGCGAGGCCGAAATGAAGTCGTCGATATCGCCGTCCAGCACACCCTTGGTGTTGCCGGTTTCGAAGTTGGTGCGCAAGTCCTTGATGCGCGACTGGTCCAGCACATACGAGCGAATCTGGTGGCCCCAGCCCACGTCGGTCTTGGAGTCTTCCAGTTTCTGCTGCTCGCTCATGCGCTTGCGCAGTTCCAGTTCGTACAGCTTCGCCTTCAGCATTTCCATCGCTTCGGCCTTGTTGCGGTGCTGCGAACGGTCATTCTGGCACTGCACCACGATGCCCGAGGGGCCGTGGGTCAGACGCACTGCGGAGTCGGTTTTATTAATGTGCTGACCACCGGCGCCCGATGCGCGGTAGGTGTCGATACGCAGGTCGGCAGGATTGATCTCGATATCAATAGAGTCATCCACTTCCGGGTACACGAACAGCGACACGAACGAAGTGTGGCGACCGCCGGCCGAGTCGAACGGCGATTTGCGTACCAAGCGGTGCACGCCGGTTTCGGTGCGCAGGAAGCCGTAGGCGTATTCGCCTTCCACTTTCAGGGTCGCGGTCTTGATGCCGGCGACCTCGCCGTCGGATTGCTCCATGATCTCGACCTTGAAGCCTTTACGCTCGCAATAACGCAGGTACTGGCGCAGCAGCATGGAGGCCCAATCCTGTGCCTCGGTGCCGCCGGCGCCGGACTGGATGTCAACGAAGCAGTTGTTCGGGTCCATAGGGTTGCTGAACATCCGGCGGAATTCCATGCCTTCGATGACTTTGCGGACGTCTTCAATATCGACGATCAGCGCTTCCAGCGTGTCGTCGTCGCCTTCTTCCTTGGCCATGTCGATCAAATCGCCCATGTCTTTCAGGTCGGCGTTTGCCTTGGTCAGCGCATCAACTACCGCTTCCAGCGATTTTTTCTCTTTGCCCAGGTCCTGGGCTTTCTTCGGATCGTTCCAGACCGCTGGATCTTCCAGCTCGCCGTTTACTTGTTCGAGCTTGTCGACTTTGCGATCGAAGTCAAAGATACCTCCGAAGTTCGGCTTCGCGCGTGGTCAAATCGGCGAGCAGGGAGGTGAGGGCGTTAATGCGTTCGGCTTCCATGATGTTCTTCTTCTCTAAGGCTGAAATCAAACCTTGGATTATACCCTAGCCGGCCCCGCTCTCCCAGTGCCGCAAGGCGGTGGGCCCGGCAGCCGTGAAAACCTGCCATTTAAGCCACGAAACGTATAGAATATTGCAGCCTGCAACTCATCCTGTCGTCCATGCGCCCAAACCACCGCGC
This sequence comes from Duganella flavida, assembly GCF_009857445.1. Classification (GTDB taxonomy): domain Bacteria; phylum Pseudomonadota; class Gammaproteobacteria; order Burkholderiales; family Burkholderiaceae_D; genus Rugamonas; species Rugamonas flavida. Next base: position 87,913 of record NZ_WWCN01000021.1, on the reverse strand, counting down.
CCGCCATTTTCTGCCCGCTTTGCTGATCGGCTGCGCCGTCACGCCGCTGGTCTGTGCGACGCCGACTGGCGCCGAGGCGACGCTGGCGCTGCTGGAAACCACGGATTTGCATGCCAATGTGCTCAGTTATGATTACTACAAGCTGCAGGCCGATCCTTCCATCGGCCTGGAACGCACCGCGACCCTGATCAAGCAGGCGCGCGCCGAATACCCGAACAATCTGCTGCTCGACAACGGCGACGCACTGCAAGGCACGGCGCTGGCCGACTATCAGGCGCTGGTCAAGCCGGTGGCCTGCGGCGAAACGCCAGCTATCTACAAAGCCATGAATCAGCTGGGAGTGGACGGCGCGGGCATCGGCAACCATGAATTCAATTACGGCTTGCCGTATTTGCAGCAGGTGACGTCGGTGCATTGCGGCGGCGTGAAATTCCCCATCGTGCTGGCCAATATCTACGACGCGAAGACCCGCCAGCCGCTGTTCGCGCCATACCAGATCCTGACGCGCCAGATCCAGGCCACCGGCCCGGATGGCAAACCGCTGTCGGCCACCATCAAAGTCGGCATCATCGGCTTTACGCCGCCGGGCGTGCTGTCGTGGGATAAGCAATGGCTGGCCGGGAAGGTCTACGCCGAGGGCGTGCGCGAGACAGCGCAAAAATACATCCCGCAGATGCGTGCCGAGGGGGCAGACCTGATCATCGCCATCTCGCACGGTGGCATCGATGGCGCGCCATATGGCCCGGACATGGAAAACGCCAACTACCATCTGGCGCAAGTGCCAGGCATCGACGCCATGTTGATTGGCCACGAACACCTGCCATTCCCGGACGCCGCCAGCAAGCGCGCCGCCTTCAACCTGCCTGGGGTGGACAAAGTCAAAGGCACGGTCTACGGCGTGCCGACCGTGATGGCTAACCTGTGGGGCAAGAACCTCGGCGTGATTGGGCTGTATCTTAAATACGATGGCGCGCACTGGGTCATCGACAAAAGCCGCACCACGGTGGAAGCGCGCAGTACCAAACAGCCAGACGGCAGCTACGTCGCCGCCGATCCGGCCATTGCACCGCTGGTCGCCGCCGAACATGCCGCCACCATCCGCTACGTGCAAACGCCGGTCGGCACCAGCGACTTCCGCATGACCAGCTACTTTGCCGACGTCGGCGACATCAGCGCCATCGAATTGGTCAACCAGGCGCAAACTGCCTATGTGCAGGACTACGTCAAAGCCAACCTGCCGCAGTACGCAGCGCTGCCGGTGCTGTCGATGGCATCGCCGTTCAAGACCGGTGCGGCCGGCGTGGCCGATTACACCGACGTCAAGCCGGGCGCAGTGGCGCTGAACAATGCGGCCGACCTGTATCTGTACCCGAACGCACTGCACGCCGCGAAGCTGGACGGCACGGGCCTGAAAGCCTGGCTGGAGAAATCCGCCGAGCGTTTCAATCGCATCGATCCGGCCAGTGACGCCCAGCAGGAACTGGTCAACACGGCGTTCGCCGGTTTTAACTTCGACATGCCGACCAGCGCCGACATCACCTATCAGATCGACATCACCCAGCCGCTGGGCCAGCGCATCGTCGCCTTGCACTATAAAGGTGCGCCGCTGGCGCCATCGCAGGAGTTCATCGTCGCGACCAACAGCTACCGCGCTGCCGGTGGCGGCAACTTCCCCGGACTCGATGGCAGCAAAACCGTGATTGCCGCGCCGGACTCCAGCCGCGATGTGCTGATCGCCTACATCCAGAAAGCCAAACAGCTAACGCGCGCCCGCAACGGCGCCACGCACAGCTGGCGTTTCGCGCCAGTGGCGACCAAAGGCGCGGTGGTGTTCCACTCCGCACCAGGTCTGCTGGACCTCGCGCGCGAAGCCGGGCTGGCGGGCGTATCGCAACTCAAACAGGACGATGGCGGCGACAAAGGCTTTGCCCTTTACGCCATCGACTTAAGCAAATGAAGCTGCGCCGCGCCATTGCCGTATGTGCCATCGTGTTCGCTGGCGCCGCGTCCGCAGGCCCGGTAGAAGAAGGACGCCTGGCGCTGCGCGGCACGGACCGCGTGCCGGCCAACCTGCCGCGCGCTTTTGAACTGTTCAGCAGTGCGGCCCGCAAAGGCGACGCGCAAGCCGCCTATTATCTGGGCATGATGTACAAAAACGGCATGGCCGTCGCGCGCGACCTGAAAGCCGCCGCACAGTGGCTACAGTTCTCCGCCGATCACCAGACCCCGGCCGCCATGTACGCGCTGGCCAAACTCTATCTCAGCGGCGAAGGCGTCAAGCGCGACGAACTGGCGGCCCGTCGTTGGATCGAAAAAGCCGCCGACCTTGAATATCCTGAAGCCGTCATGGCCATGGCCATCGGCCTGCGCGACGGCTCGATGGGCTTCGAACGCAACGAAGCCCTGGCCGAAACCCAAATGCGCTTTGCCAACCGCGCCCTCAAACAAGCCGCTCCCGGCATGTAAGCAGCTGTTGCTGCGATGCCGCACATCTATCTGTTGCCGCTCTTGATTTACTAACCTACAATGTTTTTCCGATGGGGCGACTTTCCAGCGTACGACTAATACAAAAAACGTTGTATCTACAGGAGATGGCACATGAATTTCAAATTGAAATTGCTGGTTGCAGGTGTAGCACTCGGTTTTGCCGCTGTCTCGCAAGCGGCTGATCCCATCAAGATCGGCGTGTCCGGCCCATTCACTGGCGGCTCCGCGCCGATGGGCGTGTCGATGCGCGACGGCGTCAAGCTGGCCGTGGCCGACATCAACGCCAAAGGCGGTGTCCTCGGCCGTCAGATCGTGCTGGTCGAACGCGACGACGAGGCCAAGCCGGAACGCGGCGTGCAGATCGCGCAGGAACTCATCAACAAAGAAAAAGTCGTGGCCACCGTCGGCTACATCAACACCGGTGTGGCGCTGGCCTCGCAGCGCTTCTATCAAGATGCCAAAATCCCGGTGATGAACAATGTCGCCACTGGCTCCATCATCACCAAGCAGTTCGCCGACCAGCCGGAGAACTACATCTTCCGCAACTCCGCGAATGACCAGATCCAGTCGCATATGATCGTGCGCGAAGCGGTCGACAATCGTAAATTCAAGAAGGTGGCGATTCTCGCCGACTCCACCAACTACGGCCAGCTTGGCCGCGAAGACCTGGAAAAAGCGCTGGCCGAGAAAAGCCTGAAGGCTGTCGCCATCGAGAAGTACAACATCAAGGACGTCGACATGACGGCCCAACTGTTGAAGGCCAAGCAGGCTGGCGCTGAAGTGGTGCTCACCTACGGCATCGGTCCTGAGCTGGCGCAGATCGCCAACGGCATGGAAAAACTGGGCTGGAAAGTACCGCTGATCGGCAGCTGGACTTTGTCGATGGCGAACTTCATCGACAACGCCGGCAAGAACGGCAACGGCACCCGCATGCCGCAAACTTTCATTCAAGACCCGACCACGCCGAAGCGCAAAGCCTTCATCGACGCATATGTGAAAGCCTACAACCCGCCGCAAGGCCGCATGCCGTCGCCGGTATCTGCCGCGCAGGGCTACGACTCGATCTACCTGCTGGCCGCCGCCATCAAGCAGGCCGGCAGCACCGACGGCCCGAAAATCAAGGCCGCGCTGGAAAACCTGTCCGAGAAAATCGACGGCGTGGTGACCACCTACAGCAAGCCGTATGGCAAGGACGATCATGAAGCCATCAACGCCGAGATCACCGTCTTCGGCGAAGTCAAAGACGGCAAAGTAGTCTTGGCCAAGTAAGGCCGCTTAGCGCCACAGTGGCCAGACTTGTGAATGCAAGCCTGGCCATTTTTCTTGTCGGGGGAAATGATGGAAATTTTGCTGCAACTGGTGTTCAGCGGTATCGCGCTGGGCATGATCTACGCGGTGATCGCCTTTGGTTACCAACTGACGTTTGCGACCTCCGGCACGCTGAACTTCGGCCAGGGCGAATCGCTGATGCTGGGCGCACTGGTGGGCCTTAGCCTGGTCGGCACTATCCACGGCGGGCCTTACATGAGCTACCTGCTGATGATTCCCTTGGTGATCGTGTTTGGCGCGCTGCAAGGCATGTTCGTCGAATGGATCGGCGTGCGGCCGGCGATCAAGATCAAATCCGAATTCGGCTGGATCATGTCTACCATCGCGCTGGCGATTATCTTTAAAAACGTCGCTGAGAATATCTGGGGCAAGGATGATCTGACTTTCCCGTCGCCGCTGTCCTCCGCGCCGATAGAAATCTTCGGCGCCAATGTGCAGCCGATGCAGATTGCGGTGGTGGTCGGCGCGCTGGCCATCATGGCGGCGGTCGAAATCTTCAACCGCAAATCCATCTACGGCAAAGCGGTGGTCGCCACCGCCAACGACCGCGATGCGGCGGGCCTGATGGGCATTAACACCCGTATGGTGATTACCTTCTCGTACGCGCTGTCGTCGGCCGTTGCCGCGTTTGCGGGCGTGCTGGTGGCGCCGCTGACCCTGACCGGCGCCACCATGGGCGCCTCGCTCGGCCTCAAAGCCTTTGCGGTGGCCATCATCGGCGGCCTGACTTCGGGCGTGGGCGCCATCGTCGGCGGCCTGATATTGGGCGTGGTCGAGACCACGGCCGGCTATTACATCTCCACCGGGTACAAGGACGTACCGGGCTTGCTGCTACTCCTGCTGGTGCTGGCGGTGAAACCATCCGGCCTGTTCGGCAAAGCCGCCATCAAAAAGGTCTGACCCATGAAGAAGACAATCATCGCAGCAAGCGTGGTCGGACTGGCGGTGCTGGCGCTGTACCCGGCGCTGATCCCGAATCCGTACTACATCCATTTGTTCGAAACGATTCTGATCTACGCGATTTTGCTGTTCGGGCTTGATATCGTGGTCGGCTACACTGGGCAGGTGTCGCTCGGCCATGCGGGCTTGTTCGGCATCGGCGCTTACGTCACCGGAGTGCTGGTGCTGAAACTGGCCGCGCCGTTCTGGATCACCATGCCCGCTTCCATCATTGTGGCGGCGCTGTTCGGCGCCATCCTTGCGCTTCCGGCTTTGCGCGTCACTGGTCCGTATCTCGCAATGGTGACGCTGGCCTTCGGCACCATCATCCAGATCCTGATCAACGAAATGACCTGGCTGACCGAAGGTCCGATGGGCATCAAGGTCGCCAAGCCGATGCTGTTTGGCCAGAAGCTGAACGAGGTTCAGTACTACTACATGGTGGCAGTGTTGATGGTGGTGTCGCTGGTGGTGGTGCACCGGATTTTGAAATCGAACCTTGGCCGCGCATTTGAAGCGTTGCGCGACAGCCCGATTGCGTCGGACTGCATGGGCGTCTCCGTGTACCGCTACAAGGTATATGCCTTCATCATCAGCGCTGGTTTCGCCGGTCTGTCCGGCAGCCTGTATGCCTATTCGGAGGAGTACATCAATCCGAGCAGCTACACCTTTGAATTGACCATCCTGTTCCTGCTGGCGGTAATCATGGGCGGCCGCAAGACGCGCTCCGGCTCCCTGATCGGTGCCATGATCGTGGTGATGCTTCCTAGCCTGTTGGCGGACATTGAGTTGTTCCGCCAGATCGCCGTTGCTGCGGCGGTGCTGGGTGTGATCGGCTCCGCGCTGGCGATTGCGCGCAAGCGCCCGACGCCGCGCGGTGTGCTGGTGCCGCTGGTGGCGACCATTGGCATGGCGGCGTTCTCGTACAAGCTTGAGAACATCGTCGACTGGCGGTTGACCATCTTCGGGTTGATGACGCTGTTCGTGGTCTACTACCTGCAGGATGGTATCGTCGGATTCCTGCAAGGCTTGATAGGGCGCTCCGTAGTGCATGCCAAAGCGGTGGCGGCTAGCGACGCCGAGCCGTTCCCGCGCGCGCAAGGCGGCAAGGCCGGCGACAGCCTGCTCAACGTCGAACAAATCCTGATGCAGTTCGGTGGTCTGAAAGCGCTCAATCAAGTCGACCTGAATGTGATCCAGGGCTCGGTGCATGGGCTGATCGGTCCTAACGGTTCCGGCAAGAGCACCATGATGAACGTGCTGACCGGGATCTACAAACCGACAGCAGGCAAAGTAGCGTTTTCCGGCGCTGTGATCTCGGGTCGCACCCCGTCGCAGATCGCGTTGGGCGGCGTGGCGCGTACTTTCCAGAACGTGCAGCTGTTTGGCGAAATGACGGCGACCGAAAACGTATTGGTCGGCTTGCACAACACCTTCAAATCGAATGTGCTGGATGTGATGCTGCAAACGCCGCGTTACAAGCGTGAGGAAAAGGCTGCGCGCGAACGTGCCGCCAGCATCCTCGAATTCGTGGGCCTGTCGGATTTGGCGAACGAGGAAGCGCGCAATCTCCCATATGGCAAACAGCGCTTGCTGGAGATAGGCCGCGCATTGGGCCTGAGTCCACGCCTGCTGCTGCTGGATGAGCCGGCGGCCGGCCTGACTGCGCCGGACATCAAGGAACTGATGGCCATTATCCGCAAAATCCGTGACCACGGCATCACCATTATCCTGATCGAGCACCACATGGACGTGGTGATGGCGCTGTCCGACACCGTGACAGTGCTCGACTTTGGACAGAAAATTTGCGAAGGCGTACCCGCTGCGGTGCAGTGCGATCCTAGAGTGATCGAAGCCTACCTGGGCGGCAGCAGCGAAGAACACGGCGGCACCACCAAAGCGCCGGCGGCGCACTGACGAGGACACGACATGCTATCGATCTCCAATCTGCACGCGGCCTACGGTAAAGTCGAAGTCTTGCACGGCATTTCGCTGGACGTCCCGAAAGGGAAGCTGGTGACGCTGATCGGCTCCAACGGCGCCGGCAAGACCACCACCATGCGCGCCATCTCCGGCATGATCAAACCGAAGGGCGGCAAAGTGACGCTGGACGGCAAAGACATCACCGGCTACGACTCGCACAAAATTGCGCGGGCAGGGCTGGCGCATTCGCCGGAAGGGCGGCGCGTGTTCGCCTCCATGAGCGTGACCGATAATCTGCTGCTGGGTGCCTTCCCACGCTTCACGCGCGCGCGGCCGAAAGGCGACATCAAGCACGATCTGGAAAAAGCGCTGGAGCTATTTCCGCGTTTGAAGGAACGGCAAACGCAGTTGGCAGGCACGTTGTCCGGCGGCGAGCAGCAAATGCTGGCCATGGCGCGCGCTGTGATGCTGAATCCCGAAGTGGTGCTGCTGGACGAACCATCGATGGGCCTCGCGCCGATTCTGGTGGAGGAAGTCTTCCGCATCATCCAGCGCCTGAAGTCCGAAGGCGTCACCATGCTGCTGGTCGAACAATTCGCCGCCGCCGCGCTGAACGTCGCCGACTACGGCTACGTCCTGGAAAACGGCAGCATCTCCGTCCACGGCCCTGCCGAAAGTCTGAAAACCGACCCCAAAGTCATCGCCGCCTACCTTGGCGGAGGCCACTGATGAAAACTGTCGCTTTCCCGTCAGGTGTCGCCGTTCCCGCTGTAGGGCAGGGGACCTGGAATATGGGCGAGAAGGCGGCGCGGCGGCAGGATGAGGTGCGGGCTTTGCAGATGGGGCTTGATCTGGGCATGACCTTGATCGATACCGCCGAGATGTACGCTGAAGGCGGGGCAGAGGAGGTGGTTGGCGCGGCCATCGCCGGGCGTCGCGATGAGGCCTTCATTGTCAGCAAGGTGTATCCGCATAACGCCAGCTTTGAGGGCGTGCAGGAGGCTTGCGAACGCAGTTTACGGCGTTTGAAGATTGAGGCCATCGATCTGTATCTGCTGCACTGGCAGGGCCACCACCCGCTGGCCGAAACCTTCGATGGCTTCGAAACGCTGAAAAAAGCCGGCAAGATCAAAGCCTACGGCGTCAGTAATTTTGATCTTGAAAACATGGAAGAGGCCCAGGCCTACGGCGCGCCCGCCACCAATCAAGTCCTCTACAACCTGATGAAACGCGGGATTGAGTTCGACCTGCTGCCGTGGGCGCGAGCGCAGGGCATGCCCATCATGGCTTACTCGCCGCTGGAAACCTCGGGCCGTGAGCAGGCGGCGCTGCTGGAAAATCCCGGTCTCAAGGCGATCGCCAACGCGCACGGCGTCACGCCGGCGCAGATCGCGCTAGCCTGGGTGCTGCATCAGGAGGGCGTGATTGCTATCCCCAAGGCTGTCGATCCTGTACACTTGCGCGCCAACCGCGCTGCGGCCGACCTCCGGCTTTCCGCCGACGATCTGGCCGCATTGGACAAGGCATTCCCGCCGCCGCGCCGTCGCCGCGCGCTGGATATGCGATAAATGATCAAATTGTTATGCTAAATCGACTCAAGCAGCTGTTTTCTCCGAAGGACATCAGCAACCATGTCCTGCTCAACGCCTACTGCACCGTGGGTGAAGTACCCAAGCCAGCCTTCCCGCACGTGGTGAACGGCCGCCGCGACTTGTCCGGCAAGGAACTGGCGCCGCACCTGAACGGCATGATGCACCTGCTGGCCGAGCAAGGCCAAGGCGCGATGAGCCGCACCCGCTATCACGTAATCCGTCACCTGCAACGCACGCAGCACCACATCAGCCTCGCGGTCGATCCGGATCACATGGCTGATTTCCACGCTTGGGCCGAGGCAGCCAATGCACTCGCCTTCATGGCCGACGGCAGCGTGCGCGATCCGCAAGGCCGTGTGCTGCTGGCCATTACCGGCGACGGCGACCCGAAAGCCGTGGTGCCGTATCCGCCGCAAGCCTGGCAGCGCAAGGCACGCAGCGAGGAGCAGCTGGCCGCCCTCAAGATCACCGTGCCTACCGATTTGCCGCCACTGGTCTCCGAGTCTGAGTTGCGCCAGCGCGCACCGGAAGATATCCTGCGCCGCATGCTGGCGCTGTACGTGGTCGCCATCCGCGCGGAATCGTTGAACAGCAAGACGCCGCTCACGGTGGCCGAACTGCAGCAAAGCTTCCCGCCGGCCTTCGCCGCGTTGACCGACGCCGAGCGCGATTTCCTGGCGCTGGAGGCGCCCTCGGAGCAGGAGATCACCAAGTTCCTGTGGCGTTATGAGGCCATCCTGGTGCTGCAATGGGCGCTTGGATTGCAAGCGGAATTGCCTTTCGCGGATGCGATCTGCGATGTGTCGTCGATCTCCAGTACGGTGATCGATCGTGGCACCGACGGTTTGCGCAAGCAGCCGGTCGCGCGCTCGGCCCCAGAGCTGCTGGACGCGCTGGACCTGAACTACCGCCAGCACTGGGCCAGCCGCCAGGCCATCCTGAAAAAAACGCCAGCCCCCGCTAATCTGAACGACGGCGTACTGCAAGAACGCCACCACGCCCTGAACTGGCTGGTACGCTTTGAAGAGCGCGAGTGGGACGATGTAGATACTCCAACTTGATACCAGCCTATGTAATTTTGACGAAGTGCTGCCGGCCGCACGCTCGATCAACAGCGCGATCCGCATTACGCCGGCGTTGCTGGCTTCCGTCACGGAAGGGCAGTGGGTAGACGTCTGTTAAGTAGCTTGCTACGATAGGCGCTTTGCATATCGGGAGCGCTGGGATGAAACGCAAGTTGATGATGTTGGCGATGGCGGCGGCAGTAACCACGGCACATGCCGCAGTCGAACGCATTCAAGTAGTTGAACGTGTGCCGTTCGCTCCCGGTGTCACCTTCGGCGAATATGGCGCGTATGAAAAGATACGCGGCATCGCTTTCTACGCACTCGATCCCAAGGCCGCAGCCAATGCGGCCATCGTTGACCTGAAAAAAGCCCCGCGCGACAAGCAAGGCCGCGTGCTGTTTTCCAGTGAATTTGTGCTGCTGCGCCCAACTGGTACGCAGCCAAGCACGCTGCTTTACGATGTGAACAATCGCGGCAACATCGCCATCCTCGGGCAGGTCAATGGCCGCAGCCCGGCTAATAACGATCCCACCACCGCTGCCGACGCGGGCGACGGTTTCCTGATGCGCCACGGCTTCTCGCTGTTGTTCTCCGCCTGGACGTGGGACGTCGCGCCGACCGTGCCGGTGGCTGGCACGGTGCCGCGCCCGCTGGTGTTTGCACCGCCGGTGGCGAAAGGCGTTAAAGGCAAAGTGCAGAACGAATTCACCGTCAACGCGCCGACTGACGTCATTTCTTACGCTGGCATGCGCGGCCTGACCTACGAACCAGCCACCCCCAACGATCCGCATGCCCAGCTGACCGAACGCGCGCGCCAGGGGGACAAGCGCAAGCCGATTCCGCGCAGCGCTTGGCACTTCGTTGAGCCGGAACTGAAGGGCGGTCCGGGCCGCGTGCAGTTGGAAGGCGGCTTCAAGCCCGATACTATTTACGAGATCACCTACGTCGCCAAGGACCCTTACGTGACCGGCGCCGGTCTGGCCGGGATCCGCGACCTGCTGTCCTACTTCCGCGATCACCCCTTTGAAGGCGCGCCTGTGCCGCGCAATGTGCTCATGTTCGGCATCAGCCAGTCCGGCCGCGTGATTGGCCGCATGATGACCGATGGCCTTAACGTTGATGAAGGCGGCAAGCTGGTATTCGACGGCGCGTACCTGCAAGTGCCGGGCGCCGGTGGCTCGGCAGGCTTCAACAGCCGCTTCGCACAGCCGACGCGCCATCCATCGATGATGGAGGAGCATGACTATCCTGCCGATGCCTTCCCCTTCACCAGCACGCCGACGCGCGATCCGGCCACCGGAAAAACCGCCTCCACGCTGGACAAGGCGCGCGACAAGCAAGGCAACCTGCCGAAGCTGTTCTACGCAAACACCTCCACCGAATTCTGGAACCGGGGCGCTTCGCTGATCGCCACCAGTGCAGACGGCGAGCGCGATGTGGCCCCAGCCGACAATGTGCGCATCTACGGTTTCATGGGCGCGCAGCACTACGTCGGCCGCTCCAACAAGCGCGCGCCTTTCACCGCTTGCGTATCGACCAGCGACCATTACCTGCCGATGCGCGCGCTGATCGTCGCACTGGACGACTGGACTACCAAAGGCAAGCAGCCGCCAGCCAACGCCTACCCGCAACTGGCCGACGGCACACTGACCACTGTAGCCGATTACCGCGCCATCTTCCCGAAAGGTTTCGGTCTGACGCCGCCGGAGCAAAATTTGCGTGAACCGCGCCTGGACTTTGGCCGCCGCTTCGCCGCGCAAGGCATCGCAGACGTCGTGCCGCCGAAACATGGCGATGACTATGAAACCCGCGTGCCAACGCCGGATGCGGACGGCAACGACAAGGGCGGTGTGCGCCTCGTAGAACTGCAAGCGCCGCTCGGCACCCACACTGGCTGGAACTTGCGCGCGCCGGACACCGGCTTTGCATGGGCCACCTCGCGCTTCGACGGCAGCTTCGTACCGTTCGCCCGTACCGAAGCGGAACGTATGGCGGCCGGCGATCCGCGTCTCAGCCTCGAAGCGCGCTATGCGAATCGCGACGCTTACGCGGCCGCTGTGCGCGCCGCAGCCGAGCGCCAGGTCGCTGCCGGCTTGCTGCTGCAAGAAGACGTGGAGCGCACGATGAAAGAAAATGTCGGCCTGTATGACCGCATCGTCGCCCGCGATCCATCCGATCAAGGCTGCAACTACCTGTTCGCACAATGAAAACACTGCTCATTAAAAATGCCCGTGTGCTGGTCACCATGGACGATGCGCGCCGGGAGATCGCCAACGGCGCGGTCTTCATCCGCGATAACGTGATCGAACAAGTCGGCGCCAGCGTCGACCTGCCGCAAACCGCCGATGAAGTCATCGACGCTGCCGGCCATGTGGTGATGCCAGGCCTCGTCAACACCCATCACCACATGTACCAAAGTCTGACGCGCGCCATTCCCGCTGCGCAGAACGGCGAGTTGTTCAACTGGCTGACCAACCTCTATTCGCTGTGGGCCGGCCTCACCGCCGAAATGGTGCACGTCTCCACGCTGACGGCGATGGCTGAATTGATCCTGTCCGGCTGCACGACGAGCAGCGATCACCTCTACATCTACCCGAACGACTGCCAGCTCGATGACAGCATCGAAGCCGCGCAAAAGATCGGCATGCGCTTCCACGCCTCGCGCGGCAGCATGAGCGTGGGGCAGTCGAAAGGCGGCTTGCCGCCGGACCGCGTGGTGGAAGAAGAGGGTGCGATTTTAAAAGACACGCAGCGCTTGATCGAAACCTACAACGACGCCAGCCGCCACGCCATGCAGCGCATCGTGGTGGCGCCTTGCTCGCCGTTCTCGGTGTCGCAGGACTTGATGAAAGAATCGGCCAAGCTGGCGCGCAGCTACGGCGTGTCGATGCATACGCACCTGGCGGAAAACGTCAACGACATCGCCTACAGTCGTGAAAAATTCAATATGACTCCGGCCGAATACGCCGAGGACTGCGGCTGGGTAGGCCCGGACGTGTGGCACGCCCACTGCGTACAGCTGGACGACGATGGCATCTACATGTTCGCCCGCACCGGCACCGGCATCGCGCACTGCCCATGTTCCAACATGCGGCTCGCTTCCGGTATCGCGCCGATCCGCAAGATGCTGGATCGCGGCGTATCGGTGGGCCTGGGCGTGGACGGCAGCGCCTCCAACGATGCCGGTCATATGATGGGTGAAGTGCGCCAGGCCATGCTGCTGCAGCGCGTGGGATTCGGCCCGGACGCGATGACGGCGCGGCAGGCGCTGGAGGTGGCCACGCTGGGAGGCGCCAAAGTACTGAACCGCGATGACATCGGCGCTATCAAGCCGGGTATGTCGGCGGACATCGTGATGTTCAAGCTGGATGGCATCGGCATGGCGGGGGCGCTACACGACCCGGTCGCGGCGCTGGTGTTCTGCACGCCGCCGAATGTCGCTTACAGCATCATCAACGGTAAGGTGGTGGTGCGTGAAGGGCAGTTGTCCACCATCGATCTGCCGGTGATTATTGAGCGCCATAACGCGCTGTCGCTTCAGTTGGCGGCTGGCGCGTAGCGCTGCGCAGTACTTGCTGCATATGCTGGCGGTGGCGTGCTTCATCGTCGTTGGCTGATGGAGCGTCTGCGTTGCGGCCAGCTTCTTCCAGCGCCTGCGTCAGATAGGCGTCGTCAGCACCGAACCATTCTTCGTTCACCCGTGCGCCTAGCATGCGTAAGCGCAGCTGGCGCTGTTGCTGCTGCCACGCCGCCAGTCTGCCCAGATCGGGCGTGTCGTGAAAATTCTGCGCTGCCAGCAGTGCGCCGTGCGCGGCCAGATAGTCGCTGTAGTTTTGCGCCAACTGCTCGGCTTCGCGCGATGCGGTGGGCGGCAGCGTGCGGCGCAGATGTTCGCGCAGTGCTTGCAGGCGGCCAGCATCGCTGCGAGCCAGCAGGTAGTGGTCCATCACCTCGCGCAGCGCGAAGTCGGGGATCAGCTCTTGCGTGTCGGTCAGCGCGATCTCGATTTGCGGACCGGGATCGGCGTTGCCCAATTCGCGGAAGAAGCGCGCGGCCGCAGCCGACGGCGCGCGCGCTTCCGATGTTGCTGCAACTGCCGGCGCAGGTGATGGCGCCGTTGCTGGCTGTGCAGCCAGCAACGCAATCAACGCAATTAACGCAACTAAGAGTGCCGCCGCACCGGCCAGTGCAGGCTTCATCAGTAAGTCGGCCAGCCGTTGGAGAAGGTCAGGTCGTTGATGAACAACACGCCGTTGTAGCTGTTCTGGCTATCCAGTTCATGGCGTGCCATGACGCCGTTACTGACCGATTCGCCGCCTGGTGCGATAAAGCGTCCGCCGCCTGCATCCAGCGTGGTGCCGCCGCCGTTCAGCATATCGACGCCGTTCTTGTCGAGATAAGGCCCAGTCATGCTGGTCGAGCGGCCATACGAGATGTGATAGGTGCTGTTCGCGCCCGCGCAGCAGGTGCCCTTGGAGACGAACAGGTAGTAGTACGAACCGTTCGACATGATGAAGGAGTTCTCGATGCCGCTGCTGTCTGCCGCCAGATGGTAGCGCGAGCCGATCGGCTTGAGCGTGTTGGCATCCACCCGCGTGGTGTAGATGCCGGTCCAGAACGAGCCATAACTGAGCCAGGGCTGGCCGGATTTATCGACGAAGAAGTTCGGATCGATGGCGTTGAAATCACCACCCGCCGCAGAAGTCAGCACCGCGCCTTGATCGACCCAGTTACCGGTGGCGATGCTGGATGCCGTCGCCAAACCGATCGCTGATTTCTGCGAACCGAAAGTGGACACCGCGTAGTACAAAATCGCCTTGCCGTTCCACACATGGACATCCGGCGCCCACACAGTTTTGCCATTGCTGTTGTACTGCTTCCACCACGACAGGCCGCTGCCGAAGATGCTGACGCCCTGCGTCCACGCATGGCCGTCGGGCGAGTATTTGACGCCGATGCCGGTGTCACTGGTCTCCACGATCCACCACGTACTGCCTTCCTTGTAGATATCGGGATCGTGGGTAATCAGGCTGCCGCTGAGGGTCCAGGTGGCGGCTTGCGCCGAGAGCGCGAGCAGGGCGATAGCGCATACCACCCCTTGCTTGAAGTGCTTGAACATATGGTCTCCGTTGTTGTTTGTGTGAATTGATGCTGCGCCGCGCGCGCAACGGTCGTCCAATGACTTTTTGCGCAAACCCGATACACAGATGTATATCGCTGTTGTACTTTGATTACATCATTTACTGTGGCAGCGGTTCCATATCGTGTTCGCGATTGCTGTTTACTGTAGTTCTGCTACATTTTGTTCGGGTCTGTATTTCCCAAAACATAACTACATGGAGACAACAACATGACGATCATGAGACACTTGCTGGCTGCAAGCGTGCTCGGCGCCGCAGCGCTGGCGCCGGCGCATGCCGCCTTCAACCCGGCCGACACCTCGGTCCAGATGTTCCGCTGGAAGTGGAACGACATTGCCAAGGAGTGCACCAACTGGCTCGGGCCGCAGGGCTACGGCGCGGTGCAGGTATCGCCGCCGCAGGCCTCGGCCAGTCTGGGCGCTTGGTGGGACGTGTACCAGCCGGTGAACTTCGTTTCGTTGAAGAGCAATATGGGCACCGAGGTCGAATTCCAGACGATGGTCAGCACCTGCCACGCCGCCAAGGTGCGCGTGTATGTGGACGTGGTGGTCAACCATCTGGCCGCCGGTTCGGGCACCGCGACTGATGGCTCGGCGTGGAATTCCTCGTCGCTGGCCTATCCGTATTTTAGTAGCAGCGACTTCCACCCGGCCTGCGATATCGCCGGCGGCGACTACGGCTCGCCGGGCAACCGCTCCAATGTGGTCAACTGCCGCCTGAGCGGACTGCCGGACCTGAAGACTGACGGCGCTTACGTGCAAGGGCAGGTCAAGAACTACCTGGCCAAGTTAATCAACCTCGGTGTGGACGGCTTCCGTTTCGACGCGGCCAAGCATATGTGGGCCTCCGACCTGACGGCCATCCTGAACGGGGTCACGCACACAACCACTTCCGGCGAAACGCTGTGGGTGACGCAGGAGGTTATCCCTGACAGCAACGTGGTGCGGTCGGACTACTACGCCAACGGCACGCTGAATGAATTCCAGTTCAGCTTTGCGATGAAGGCGGTATTCCGCAACGAGAATGGCGCTAACCTGTCGCAGATCCGCTCCATTATGGGCACGCCGGGCAACTGGGGTGGCACCTGGGGCTTTGTGCCGAGCGATAAGGCGACGGTGTTTGTCAATAACTGGGACACGGAGCGCAATGGCAGCTCGCTGGTGGCCAGCAATTACGTCTCGGGCGCCACCAATGATACACAAGGCACCAAGCGCTACGACCTCGCCAACATCTTCATGCTGGCATGGCCATACGGTTCGGCGCAGCTGCATTCTGGCTTCCGCTTCACCAGCTATGACCAAGCGCCACCCAGCGCCAGTCCGTTCGACGCCAGCGGCAATCCGCTGATCAATCAGAACTGGGACTTCATCCATCGCTGGAGCGACATCGCCAGCATGGTGGCCTTCCGTTCCACCACCTCGGGGCAGGGCGTGGACTACTTCACCAACGGTACCGGCAACCAGATCGCCTTCGGCCGCGGCGCCAAAGGCTACGTCGCGATTAACAATGAGGGCGCGGCATGGAATGCAACGTTGCAAACGGCACTGCCGGCAGGGACATATTGCAACGTGGTGCATGGTGTGCTGAATGCAGCCGGCACGGCTTGCACCAGCGACAGCGTCACTGTCGGCAGCAATGGCGTGATCACGGTCAGTATTCCGGCCAATGGCGGATCGGTGGTGCCGGCGGTGGCGCTGCACGTCAACCAGAAGATCGGCGGCAGCGGCGGTGGTTCTTGCACCACGGTGCCTGTGACCTTCCGCGTGGCGAACGCCAACACGGTAGTCGGCCAGAATGTCTACGTGGTGGGCAATCGAGCGGAACTGGGCAACTGGGTGCAGGGCGCCAGCAATCAGCTGAACATTGAAGGCAGCGGCGCCAACGTGCCGTGGTCGCGCACCTTCCAGTTGCCACCATCGACCGCGATCCAGTACAAGTTCATGAAGTACGGCGTGAGCACCGTATGGGAGAGCAATCAGTCGACGGCCAGCGGCAATCGTGAAGCCACCACGCCGGCTTGCGGCGGTACGCTGACGCTGGACGCGGGCAGCTTCAAGTTCTGATTAGTGCACGTTTGCTGGTACGGCTTTCTCTTGCTGTACCAGTACGAACGGGCTCACCACGCACGCCCACAGCTGGGCGTTCGATTCCAGCCATTCCTGCGCCTGCTGGTCGCTGACTTTGGCCAGCAGGCCGGCGTTCATCCATTGAGTAATATTGGCCTTGTCGTCGTGCGAGATGCGCACGGCCACGTCGACCAGGTCGAGTGAGTTGGCGACCCATACCACATTCCCTTGCGCGAAGTGCTTCAGCATTTCGGTCCACTGCACGCGTGCTGTTTCGCGATTTACTTTGGTGCGGAGTTCGAGGTCTTTTTCTGGTTTGGTTTGCATGATTAAATAATTTCTATCTTCGGTACAGGGTTACCTTGCCATGTTAACCGATAGACCGCGCCTTTGCGAACATTGCCCACCAGCGCAGGGCGGAAGCAGGCCAGGTTGGTGCCGCCCGCATGCCGCACACTCGGGTAAATCAGGCCCAGCGAGCCGTTGTCCAGCAGCCGTTCGGCCAGCGTTTGCGAAGCGACGTAGCTGTCCGGTGCGAGGCAGGCTTCAAAGTGTGGTTGCTCGCGCAGGTCATGGAAGCTGGCGGTGAAATCAGCCAGCATGCATTGATACTGCACGCTGTCGTCGAAGCGCTTGATTTCCGCGTACTCCACGGCTTTGTGAAAACTGACTTCGGCCAGCGCGGTTTCGGCGTCGAATGCGCAGTACCATGCACCGCGCTGGCCGTCGTTGAAGCGACTTCCCTCAGGACGGGCGTAGGTAAAGGCGGCGTTCACGATGCGGAAGTTCGGCACGCCGAACACCAGTTCATCGACACTGATGCCGGCCGAGCCGCCGTTCTGCGTGCGCAGGCGTGCGTTGGTGGCGTTATCGAGATCGAACAAATCGCGCAGGTGGTCGTCGCTTTCGGCCAGTGGCGACAGCACCGAGTCCTCCAGGTCCGCAAACCGGGAGGGCAGCAAACGGCAGGTGTCGAACTGGCGTAGCGCGGTCAATGGCAGGGAGGGAACAAGGCTGACCGGCACTTACAGTCCTCCGTGGCGAGCGTCCAGCAACTGGCGCACAATCTGCATGGCCAGCAGGCCGCCGCCCAGCATGTAGGCCAGCGGCGTGCGGCCTTCGAAAATTTGATTGGTGTTGGGCAGGCTGACCCATTCATCGGCGAGTTTATCGCCGTAGATGATGTGCAGCGCCTTGTAAATGCCCAGCAGGTAGGAAATGCGCGTGATGCAGTCCACTTCCAGCGTACGCGCGGGATTTTTTTTCCAGTCGTAGTAGGTGCTGTTGGACAGGCCGCCGAGCAGTTGGCGTGCGTCTTCGTCGCGTACCTTCCAGGTGGCAGCCAGCTTGAAAAAGCCCTTGAGGGCGGATTGGGACAGGCGCTCGCGCTCCGCCTTGGCGTTCAGGTCCACCATGACGGTTGGTTCGAAGCGGCTGCGGGGGTAAGCGTAATTGAGCATAAGTCCTCCAGTAATGGATTGTTTATACTCCGTTTTCGGATTAAATGCAAATGGTGTTAGTATTTCTTCACTCTAAAACAGGGAGGTGGCGATGAAATGGATGGCTTTTCCGTTGGCCGCATTGCTGGCCGCAGGGGCGCATGCAGCGCCGGTTTTCACGGGAATTCAGGAGGAAGTTGCCAACGTGGAGCGGGCGTTTGCCGCCACCATGAAGGCGCGTGACCATGCAGCTTTCGTCAGTTTCTTGTCGGACGAGGCGGTGTTCAGCGGCGGCACGCAACCGCTGCGCGGCAAGCAGGCGGTGGCCGACGAGTGGAAAAAGTTCTTCGCCAAGCCAGCCGCGCCGTTTGTGTGGGAGCCGGATGAGGTGGAGGTGCTGGCCTCCGGCACGCTGGCCAAGACTTCCGGCCCGGTCTACGGTCCGGATGGCAAGCTGATCGCACGCTTCAATTCCGTCTGGCGGCTGGAAGCGCCCAAGTCCTGGCGCATCGTCTTTGATGGCGGTACTCAGGTGTGCGACTGCAATAAATAGTCTCTCAGCAGGTCGCGTTTGACGTCCGACACTTCCGGGATCGTCTTTTCCTCGGTCAGCATGCCCATCACATACTTCAATATCTGGGTCGAGCTAACGACACGTTGCTCATTCGACGCGCGCGCCAAGATGCCATTGTTGTAGCCGATTTCGGTGTCACTGACGCTGTCCTCGCTGATGCGCTTGAAGTAGTAGTTTTGCGATTCACGGCTATTGTCCAGCGCCAACCGCGTATCTGCCGACAGCGGCTCGTGGAAGCTCGCTTCCATATGCGCGTGCTGTTTCTGCGAGATCGAGCGGTTACCGTCGCCGTGATCGCTGAAGCTGGTGTCCTGCGACACTTGATATGAAAATGTGTCCACTTCATTCTGTCGCATCGGATTGGAGGCGACCGGCGTGTCGCTCATCGAAGCACTGAAGTCGGGCAGTCCTGCCAGTAGGGCATGATCGGTTGCCGTCAGATTGACGGGGCGTTTGGAAATAGTGACGGTTTCCGGCGCTTCACCGATCATCTGTGTGAACGCGGCCTTGAAAGTGTCGAGCGTCCCGGCGTTGGCATGACCATGAATGCCTGCTGCGTCAAACTGCTTCAGGTAGGCATCGATGCCGGCCTTGCGCTGCTGGGCATTGCCGATAAAGGCCAATTGACTCAGGTCGACAGCAACGTTGACATTGGCGTCTTGCCCTTCGCTATGGAAAGAGCGCGCCGTATCATCGGCATGAAAGGTCTGCGTTTGCACCGCCATGCCGCCGCGCTGGAATTTCGCCTCCAGGTCAATCGATGAGAGCAGGGTGTGGTCGTATTGGAGCAAGCCGCTGAAATCGAGTTTGGACGAGTCCGCCATGCCGTCTATCGCTTTCTGGAAGCCGTCAGCAAGTCTGGACAAGGCGGCGCGTTCTGCGACGTTGAGTTTGCCGTTGCTGCTGATTTGCAGCGCCAGGCTGTCGCCGCTGCTCTCCAGTTTGACTTTTACCTTGGTATTGTCGGCCATCGTCACGTTCAACGTGATTTGATATGTGGTTAGCGCAGCGCCCGCTATATCGGCATTTGATCGCGATACCGACTGTGAAAAGTCGCCGGGATCGCCGCCCAGGCGTTGCAGCGCGGCGGCGCCCAAGCCGTCAAAACGATTGAAAAGGGAAGAAGATGTATAGTTGACCGTCATCAGCGAGGTGATCGGATCGCTGGATTTGGTTTTCCAGATTAGCGGACTGGGCAAGTGCGGCTGCATGCTTTGCAGGCTGCCGCCAACTGCGGCCGCCGCTGACTGGGGTGCGGGATCTTCAGTGGCGGGAACAGCTAATTGCTCCCGCACCTCTGTCACTGGCAGCACTGGAATAACTCGATTGCTTAAGGACGATATGATGGACATGGGCGGGAGTCTACCGGTTAGCGCTACTGATAGTAGCGTCATAACCTGTACTAATATTAAATCCCGCAATGTCTAGGCCGGTTCGGCGTGCTCCACCAGTAGCTGTACTTTGGTGACGCCGTTGTACTCGTTGGCGTCGAGGCGGAAGGCGACGCGCGCGCGGTCGCCCAGCGAATCGACATGGCCGAACCAGATGGCGTCGTAGCGGGCGCCGTTTTTTTCCAGCAGCAGCTTGAGGTGGCGCTCTTTCAAAATACGCTGGCTCACCACGCGGAATTCATCGCAAAACACTGGCGGCGCAAAGCCCTGGCCCCATACCTGGCCATCCATCTCCTGGATGAAAGCGGTGGTGTAGTAGGCGTCTTCCAGCGGGCCGTCGGTTTCGATGACGCGTTCCAGCTGCTGCTTGCTGAGCCATGAGCGGCCGACTTCTTCAAATGCTGCGGCGAACGCATCGAAGGCTTCGGCACGCAAGGTCAGGCCGGCCGCCATGGCGTGGCCGCCGAATTTGTCGATCAGCGACGGCGCTTTTTTGTAGACCAGGTCCAGCGCGTCGCGCAGGTGGAAGCCGGGAATCGAACGCCCGGAGCCCTTGATCCAGCCATCCGCGCCGGGCGCGAAGGTGATGGTCGGGCGGTAGAACTTTTCCTTCAGGCGCGAGGCTACGATGCCAATCACGCCCTGGTGCCATGACTCGTCAAATACGCAAATCGTGCTGCTTTCGGCCGGCTCGAAGGCGTCCAGGTGCAGCAGGGCCGTGTCCTGCATGTCGGCTTCGATTTCTCGGCGTTTCAAATTGATGTCGTTGAGCTGCTGCGCCAGCTGCCATGCACGGCCTTCGTCGTCGGTAATCAGGCATTCGATCCCGAGCGACATGTCTTCCAGCCGGCCGGCCGCATTCAGGCGCGGGCCCAGTGCGAAACCGAGATCGAAGGGATTGGCGTTGCGCGGCTCGCGTCCGGCCACGCGGAACAGCGCCGCCACGCCGGCGTGCATGCGGCCCGCGCGCATGCGCTTCAGGCCTTGCGCCACCAGGATGCGATTGTTGGCGTCGAGCCGCACCACGTCGGCCACGGTGCCCAGCGCGACCAGGTCGAGCAGGTTGTCCAGTTTCGGCTGCGGCTGGGTTTCATACGCGCCGCGCTTGCGCAGCTCGGCGCGTAGGGCCAGCAGCACGTAGAACATCACGCCCACGCCGGCAATGTGCTTGCTCGGGAAGCCGCATTCCGGCTGATTCGGATTAACGATCACGCGGGCGGCGGGCAGGGTATCGGCAGGGAGGTGGTGGTCAGTCACCACCACTTCGATGCCGCGCTTGTTGGCCTCGGCCACGCCATCGATGCTGGCGATGCCGTTATCGACGGTGATGATGATGTCCGGCTGTTTTTCGCGCGCCGTCAGTTCAACGATTTCTGGTGTCAGGCCGTAGCCGTACTCGAAGCGGTTCGGCACGATGAAGTCGATATTCGCACCCATCGCACGCAGGCCGCGCAGGGCCACGGCGCAGGCGGTGGCGCCGTCGCAGTCGTAGTCGGCCACGATCACCATGCGCTTGTTGGCGGCAATGGCGTCGGCCAGGAACACGGCGGCGGCGTCGATGTGCAGCAGGCCCGATGGCGGAATCATGGCCGCCAGCTCGCTCGACAGCTCTTTGGGATCGGTCAGCCCGCGTGACGCGTACAGGCGTGCCAGCACAGGATGGACGCCGTTCTGGCGCAGCATTTCGGATTCGCGGAACGGGCAGGGGCGGGTGGCGATACGGGTCATGATTGCTTCAACAGGGGATTCAGGGTTGGCTTGCGCCAGAATTTGCGTTGCGCGCTGGCGCTGCTGGACACCGTGGTCCAGCCGCTGCGGTGGCTCAGCACCAGCTTCACACGCGGAATGCGGCCGGCTTTTAGTGCTGCCAGCAGTGGTGTAAACCACTGCAGCTCCAGGCGCTGCATGCGTGCCAGCCAGTCGGACCAGTCGCCTACCTGCGCCGGGGCGATCAGGTCGCCCAGCATGGCGGCGCCCGGTTGGGCGATCAGCTGCTCTACCGTCGCCGGCTGGGCCGCCAGCGCCTGCATCCATTCGGTGCCGCCGGCAATCGCTAGCTGGCTGGTCGGTGCAGCGGGACCGGCGCCACCCCAAAGCCAGCAGGAATTCACCGGCTGCAGGCCGCTTGCCTGGCGTGCCTCGTTGACTGGGTGTTCGTGCCACAGCATCTGGATTTCATTTTGCAGCTTGCGGAACTCACGTGCGTGTTCGCCTTCGGGCAGCCAGTCGCTCATGCTCTGGGTGACGGTAGCGTCGGGCGTGGCGGTACGCAGGCCGGACCAGTCGTTAGCGCGCAGAAACCACAGGCCGGGCGCGCCGTGCAGCAGCGGTTTGCCGATTTCCTCGCAATACGGACGCGCCAGCTCATACAAGCTGCGCGATTCGGCCTCGCTCAGCTGCAATCCACGCAGGTCGGACAGCAGCATATGGGTACGCGAAATATGGACGTGGGCCGGCTGCAGCATGAACCAGTGGCCCTCAGCCGCCTCAGCCTGCAAACCGCAGCCGCGCATGACAGCGGTGGCCAGCGGCGCTGCGGTGTCCGGCCGATCCGGCGCGCTGGCCAGGCCGAGCGCGTGCGCCAGCCAGCTTTCATGCGGCAGGGCGCAGCTGTCGTTGTCGAAAGTCTTGTATTGCAAGCCACTGTGGCGGGTCAGCAACGAGGCCAGCGCCGGCATGTTGAGGGCGCGGATCAGGTCGTTACCGAGTTCGGAAGGTGGCAAAGCGAAAGGCAGTACGAGGGAAATATCGGTCATAGCGAGATTGTAGGCCATACCGCCATAGCGCGAGATAATTCTTTATGGAAACAATAATTGTGAAAATACCACATCAATGAAAATATTTTTAATTATTGTAAGTAAATGTTAGCTATAATTGCGACAACTAACATGCTTTAAAGATACTACTCCAGCTCCCGTAGTGTTTCTCTGTTGTACCAGCCACTGTCTACCCAAACAGCGTAGCAGCCGTGCCGGCCCGAATCATAAATCCAAAAAATAAACCTTGAAGGCCCAGTATGAGCGCTATTAACCTTGCTACCAGTATTCACATTTATGAGGATACTTACGGTACTTTCGACATCCGCGATATCCTGATTGCCGCCGGCCATGATCCCAGCACTGCGGGGTTGAAGATCGCCTCCATGTCGGTCGTACTGCCGGACAAGACTATCGCCACCACGGATACGCCCTTGTTCGGCAAGGTCGACGCGGACACGATTTATGTCAATCCGGGAGCTTGGGCAACTAACTATAACGGCCAGTTTGCCACGTTCGAATTCGTGCTGGAGAGCGCTACCGGCGCCACCAATACCATCTCGCTGAGCCTGCAGGTGATCGTCGATCCGGTCAATGATGCGCCGATCGCCGCCAATAAAACCTTCAACCTCACCAACGGCACCCCGGTGTTGCTGGCCAAAAGCGATTTCGGCTTTGTGGATCCGGTCGAGCATGATGCGTTCAAGTCGGTCATCATCACCTCCCTGCCTCCTTCTGGCCAACTGCTCCTGAATGGCGTGGCCGTAGCCGTGGGGACGGAGATTTCGACGATCGATATTGACGCGGGCAAGCTGGCGTACCAGCCGAGCCAAACCACCTCGGGCAGTTTTGACGTCGGCTTCAAGGTGCGCGACAACGGCGGACTGGTCGGTACCGGCGCAGCTGACACCAGCGTCACCCCGAATTACCTGACCTTCAAAGTGCCGCAAGCCCACCTCGGCGATTTCGTCTGGGAAGACACCAACGGCAACGGCGTGCAGGATAGCGGCGAGGCCGGCATGGCCGGCGTGACCGTGGTGCTGAAAGACACTGGCGGCCACGTGATCGCCAGCACCACCACCGACGCCAGCGGCAAATACCACTTCGATGTCGATGGCGGCAACTACGTCGTCAGCGTGCAGGCACCGGCTGGCTACGCCGCCGCACCGCAAGGCCAAGGCAGCAACGGCACCACCGACAGCGATATCGACGGCAGCGGCAATACCAGCACCATCGTGCTGACCCCGGGCCAGACCAATAACGACGTTGATGCTGGCCTGTATCGTCCAGTTTCGCTGGGTGACACCGTCTGGTACGACACCAACCGCAACGGCGTGCAGGACAGCGGCGAAGCCGGCGTGGCTGGCGTAAAAGTCACGCTGCTGGACGCAGCAGGCAATCCGGTGGCCGGCGCCACCGCCACCACCGACGCCAGCGGCCACTACCAGTTCAGCGGCCTGAAGCCAGGCACCTACAGCGTGCAGTTCGACAAGACCACGCTGCCGGCCAACTTCTACTTCACCAACGCCTTGCAAGGCGGCGACGTCGCCAAGGATTCGGATGCGGACGTCAACACCGGCAAGACTGGCCAAGTGACGCTCAATTCCGGCGAAACCAACCAGACGCTGGACGCCGGTATCGTCGTCAAGCAAGCCACCATCGGCGACCGCGTGTGGGAAGACAGCAACGGCAACGGCGTGCAGGATAGCGGCGAGCAGGGTATCGACGGCGCCACCGTGCAGTTGAAAGACAGCGCAGGCCACGTGGTCGGCACTGTGGTCACCCACGACGGCGGCCAGTACAGCTTCACCGTGGATCCGGGCACCTATTCGGTTTCCGTCACCGCGCCTAGCGGCTACGTGGCGACCGGCACTGCCCAAGGCGGCAATGGCGCCACCGACAGCGATGTCGACGCCAGCGGCAACACCGGCGCCATCGTGCTGACTGCAGGCCAAGCCAACAACGACGTCGATGCCGGTTTCTACAAACCAGTCTCGCTGGGCGATAAAGTCTGGTACGACACCAATCGCAACGGCGTGCAGGACAGCGGCGAAGCCGGCGTGGCTGGCGTCAAAGTCACGCTGCTGGATGCGGCCGGTAATCCGGTGGCTGGCGCGACCGCCACCACCGACGCCAGTGGCAACTACAGCTTCACCGGCCTGAAACCAGGCACCTACAGCGTGCAGTTCGACAAAACCACGCTGCCAGCTGGCTACGACTTCACCAGCACCGGCCAAGGCACCACCGCCACCGACTCGGACGCCAACAGCACCACCGGCAAGACCGGCAGCGTGACGCTGGCTTCGGGCGGCAGCAACTACGACCTCGACGCTGGTATCGTCATCAAGCAAGCCACGCTGGGCGACCGCGTGTGGGAAGACAGCAACGGCAACGGCGTGCAAGATAGCGGCGAGCAGGGCATCGACGGCGCCACCGTCCAGTTGAAAGATAGCGCTGGCCACGTGGTCGGCACCGTGGCTACCCACGACGGCGGCCAGTACAGTTTTACCGTCGACCCAGGCACTTACTCGGTTTCCGTGACCGCACCTACCGGCTACGTTGCGACTGGCGCAGGCCAAGGCGGCAACAGCGCGACCGATAGCGACGTGGGCGCTAGCGGCAACACCGGCGCCATCGTGCTGACGCCGGGCCAGGTCAATAACGACGTCGATGCCGGCTTCTACAAACCGGTCTCGCTGGGCGATAAAGTCTGGTACGACACCAACCGCAATGGCGTGCAGGACAGCGGCGAAGCCGGTGTGGCTGGCGTTAAAGTGGTGCTGCTGGACGCCAGCGGCAACCCGACCGGCGCCACCGCTACCACCGACGCCAGCGGCAACTACAGCTTCACCGGTCTGAAGCCAGGCACCTACAGCGTGCAGTTTGACAAAACCTCGCTGCCGGCCAACTACGATTTCACCAGCACCGGCCAAGGCACCACCGCCACCGATTCGGACGCCAACACCACCACCGGCAAGACCGGCAGCGTGACGTTGGCCTCGGGCGGCAGCAACTACGACCTCGACGCCGGTATCATCATCAAGCAAGCCACGGTGGGCGATCGCGTGTGGGAAGACAGCAACGGCAACGGCGTGCAGGATAGTGGCGAGCAGGGCATCGACGGCGCGACCGTGCAGCTGAAAGACAGCGCTGGTCACGTGGTCGGCACCGTGGTTACCCACGACGGCGGCCAGTACAGCTTCACCGTCGATCCGGGCACCTACTCGGTTTCCGTCACTGCGCCTAGCGGCTACGTGGCGACCGGCACTGCCCAAGGCGGCAATGGCGCCACCGACAGCGATGTCGACGCCAGCGGCAACACCGGCGCCATCGTGCTGACTGCAGGCCAAGTCAACAACGACGTCGATGCCGGTTTCTACAAACCAGTCTCGCTGGGCGATAAGGTCTGGTACGACACCAACCGCAACGGCGTGCAAGATAGCGGCGAAGCCGGCGTGGCTGGCGTCAAAGTCACCCTGCTGGATGCGGCCGGTAATCCGGTGGCCGGCGCCACCGCCACCACCGACGCCAGTGGCAACTACAGCTTCACCGGCCTGAAACCAGGCACCTACAGCGTGCAGTTCGACAAAACCACGCTGCCTGCCGGCTATGACTTCACCAGCACCGGTCAAGGCACGACCGCCACCGATTCGGACGCCAACACCACTACCGGCAAGACCGGCAGCGTGACGCTGGCTTCGGGCGGCAGCAACTATGACCTCGACGCCGGTATCATCGTCAAGCAAGCCACGCTGGGCGACCGCGTGTGGGAAGACACCAATGGCAACGGCATCCAGGATAGCGGCGAGCAGGGCATCGACGGCGCGACCGTGCAGCTGAAAGATAGCGCTGGCCACGTGGTCGGCACCGTGGTTACCCACGATGGCGGCCAGTACAGCTTCACTGTCGATCCAGGCACTTACTCGGTCTCCGTCACTGCACCTACCGGCTACGTTGCGACTGGCGCAGGCCAGGGCGGCAACAGCGCGACCGACAGCGACGTCGATGCCAGCGGCAACACCGGCGCCATCGTGCTGACCGCAGGCCAGGTCAATAAAGACGTGGATGCAGGCTTCTACAAGCCGGTCTCGCTGGGCGATAAAGTCTGGTACGACACCAACCGCAACGGCGTGCAGGACAGCGGCGAAGCCGGCGTGGCCGGCGTTAAAGTGGTGCTGCTGGACGCCAGCGGCAACCCGACCGGCGCCACCGCCACTACTGACGCCAGCGGCAACTACAGCTTCACCGGACTGAAGCCGGGCACCTACAGCGTGCAGTTCGACAAAACCTCGCTGCCAGCCAACTACGACTTCACCAGCACCGGCCAAGGCACCACCGCCACCGATTCGGACGCCAACACCACCACCGGCAAGACCGGCGGCGTGACGCTGGCCTCGGGCGGCAGCAACTACGACCTCGACGCCGGTATCATCATCAAGCAAGCCACGGTGGGTGACCGCGTGTGGGAAGACACCAACGGCAACGGCATCCAGGATAGCGGCGAAGCCGGCATCGTCGGCGTCAAGGTCGATCTGAAGGATGAGAGCGGCAACATCGTCAAGACCACCACCACCGGCACCGATGGCAAGTACAGCTTCACCGTCGATCCAGGTAAATACTCGATCTCGGTGACCGCGCCGACCGGCATGACCGCCACCGGCCAGCACAGCGGCGCCGATGGCGTGGACAGCGATGTCAACGCCTCTGGCCAGAGCGACCTCGTCACGCTGGCCCCGGGCCAAACCAATAACGATGTCGACGCCGGCTTCTACAAAGCCGTCACGCTGGGCGACAAAGTCTGGTACGACAGCAACCGTAACGGCGTGCAGGATAGCGGTGAAACCGGCGTCGCCGGCGTCAAGGTGATTCTGCTGGACGCCGCCGGCAATCCGACCGGCGCCACCGCCACCACCGATGCCAGCGGCAACTACAGCTTCACCAACCTCAAGCCGGGCACTTACAGCGTGCAGTTCGATAAAACTTCGCTGCCGGCCAACTACGTGTTCACCACGGCCGACGTCGGCACCAACGACGCCAAGGATTCGGACGCCAATGTCACCAGCGGCAAGACCGCCAGCGTGACGCTGGCTTCGGGTGCGGTCAATAACGACCTCGATGCCGGCATCGTAGTCGTGCAAGCCAAGCTGGGCGACACCGTCTGGGAAGACAAGAACGCCAACGGCGTGCAGGATGCGGGCGAAAGCGGCATCGCTGGTGTGACCGTACAGCTGAAGAACGCGGCCGGCACCGTGGTGCAGACCACCACCACCGGCGCCGACGGCAAGTACAGCTTCACCGCTGATCCGGGCAACTACACCGTGTCGGTGACCGCGCCGTCCGGCTACCTCTTTACCGGCAAGGACGTCGGCAGCGACGATACCGTCGACAGCGATTTCGGCAGCACCGGCCAGAGCAACAGCGTGGTGCTGGCCTCGGGCGATAACAACACCACTGTTGACGCCGGCCTGTACAAGCTGGCCTCGGTCGGCGACCGCGTCTGGCTGGACGCCAACAACAACGGTACCCAGGACAGCGGCGAGAGCGGCGTCTCCGGTGTGAAAGTGAAACTGCTGGACGCGGCCGGCAACCAGGTGGGCGCCACCGCCACCACCGACGCCAGCGGCAACTACCTGTTCAGCAACCTCAAGCCTGGTGCCTACACCGTGGTGTTCGATAAGTCGTCGCTGCCGGAAGGCGTGGCCTTCACCACCGCCAACGCCGGCAGCAATGTCGCCGTTGACTCGGACGTCAGCGCCACCGGCGTGTCGAAAACCTTCACCCTGACCTCGGGCCAGATCGACAAGACCGTGGACGCCGGCGTGCTGGCGGCCGCCACCATCGGCGACCGCGTGTGGATCGACAAGAACGGCAACGGCATCCAGGACGACGGCGAAGCCGGCAAGTCGGGCGTGACTGTGGAACTGAAGGACAGCACTGGCAAGGTCATCAAGACCACCACTACCGACGCCAGCGGCAACTACAAGTTCTCGGTGGAGGCTGGTACCTACGCGGTCAATGTCAAGGCGCCTAGCGGCTACTACACCACCACCAAGAACGTTGGAACCGACGACGCTAAGGACAGCGATGCCGACAGCAGCGGCAGCCTGGGCAGCGTCACCGTCAAGGCCGGCCAGAACGTCACCAATATGGACGCTGGCCTGTACCAGAAAGCCGAAATCGGCGACAAGGTCTGGTATGACCTCAATGGCGACGGCATCCAGCAATCCGGCGAAGGCGGTGTATGCGGCGTCAAAGTCACGCTGTACAACGAGAAGGGCGTGGCGATTGCCACCGACACCACCGACTCCAGCGGCCTGTACTCGTTCACCGGCCTGGCGCCGGGCAAGTACTCGGTCAAGTTCAGCGGCGTAGACGGCTACCAGTTCACCAAGCAGGGTGTGGGCGGCGACGCCACCAAGGACAGCGATGGCGACCTCACCGGCGCCAGCGCGCAGTTCTCGGTCACCTCCGGCCAGGTCGACAAGACCCACGACGCCGGTCTCATCAAGCTGGGTAGCATTGGCGACCGCGTGTGGGAAGACAGCAACTACAACGGCGTGCAGGACAGCGGCGAGAAGGGCGTGGACGGCGTGACCGTCAAGCTGTATGACGCTGCCAGCGGCGCGCTGAAAGCCACAACCGTCACCCATGACGGCGGCCAGTATTTGTTCGACAACCTGGCGGTAGGTAACTACAAGGTGGAAGTGGTGAACAGCAGCGGCTGGTACTTCACCAAAACCGGCCAGGGCACCGACGCCACCGATTCGGATGTGTCGAGCACCACCGGCAAGACCGGCAGCATCGCGCTGGGCATCGGCCAGGACATCACCACCGTCGACGCCGGCATCTACCGCAAGGCCACCCTGGGCGACAAGGTTTGGCGCGACGCCAACCACAGCGGCGTGCAGGATGCGGGCGAAGAGGGCATCGGCGGCATCAGTGTGTCGCTGTACGATTCGGTCACCGGCAAACAAGTGGGCTCGACCATCAAAACCGACGCCAGCGGCAACTACAAGTTCGTCGACCTGAACCCAGGTACTTACTATCTGCAGTTCGACAAGACGGACGTGAAGGTGTACTTCTCCTCGGACAAGGCCACCTACAACATGAACAACTGGAAGTGGGGTGTGAAGAATACCGGCACCAACGATGCCATCGATTCGGACGTGAAGGGCGACGGCAAGGACCTGACCAACATCACCAAGACCGACACCATCACGCTCACCTCGGGCAAGAACGATATGTCGTGGGATGCGGCCATCACGCCGATCGCTATCGACCTGAACGGCGATGGCATCCACACTATCGCCCGTGAAGACATGAAAGGCAGCTTCGACCTGCTGGGCACCGGCAAGGCCATCCAGACCGGCTGGCTGTCCAAGGGCGACGGCTTCCTGGCCATCGACAGCAACGGCAACGGCAAGATCGACAGCATCAATGAACTGTTCGGTGGTGTCAGCAAGGGCGCCGGCTTTGCCAAGCTGGCCACGTACGACAGCAATGGCGACGGCGTGATCGACGCCAAGGATGTGGACTTCACCAAGTTGGTGATCTGGCAAGACGCCAACAGCGACGGCAAGACCGACGCCGGCGAGCTGATCAGCCTAGCGCAGGCCGGCATCACCAGCCTGAAGGTGGCGCATACCGAGTTGCCGTTCCTCGATGAAAACAACAACCTGCACCTGGAGCGCAGCAGCGTCACGCTGAGCAACGGCAAGGCAGCGGACATGACCGACGTCTACTTCGACGTCGCCGGGTCCGACGCGGCAGCGGCCGGCATCACCACGCCGTCCTTCGCTGAACTGATGCAGCAAACCCCAGCAGTACAGTTGGTGGGCCAGTGCCCGGCAGTACACGTTTAATTTAGCTACCTTTACCAGAGAAAAAAATCATGAAAATCAAATTCGCACTGAAAACCGCCGCACTCGCCGCCGCCTTGGCCTTCTCCACCGCCAGCCACGCTGATATCGGCTACGAGTCGAAGGACTTTGGCTTGGTGTTCGACAACGGCGGCTCCATGCTGCACCCCAGCGGCGGCGCCCAGTTCGTCGAGACCTATAACGTGAAAGATAGCTCGCTGGCGGCCTCGATCCTGGCGTTCTGCATCCAGCCGACCGTGGAGCAGGGCTTCGGCACCGTCTACACCCAGCAGGCAGCTGTCACCAGCCTGTCGTCGCTGTTCAGTGACACCGTGGGCAGCACGACCGTGGCGCACCGTGGCGACCGCGTCCAGGCGCTGTTCGAGCAAAATTACGCTGGCCTGAGCGGCAACAGCAGCAGCGCCAGCACCGCCCGTCTAGGCTTTGCGCTGGCGCTGTGGGACCTGGTGGTCGACGACGCCAACCTGAGCGCAGGTCAGCAAGCCTTCACCTCCGGCGCGATTGCGTTCAACACGGTAGGCGGCGCCCCGATCGCCCTGGCCACCGCACAGACTATGCTGGACAACACCATCGGCGCGACCCTCACCGGCGCCTATAAATACACCGAGTTCACCGGCAAGATCGGTACCGGCTCGACCGCTATTAATTCGCAAAATCTGCTGAGCGTATCGTCCGTACCGGAAGCCGATACCTGGGCCATGATGGCGGTCGGCTTGGGCCTGATCGGCTTCATGAACCGCCGCAAATCCGACAAGAGCGAGAAATTCGCCGCTTAAGCAGGCTTTAGGCCCCTAGCCGCGCCCGCAGCAGAGCTGCCCGGCGCGGCTTTTTTATGGCACACTGCGGGCTTGTCGAGTTTGATCCCTCCCGGAGCCTATGAGTATTCTCAAGAATCTGCCGTTCGAATGGCTGGTCGGCCTGCGCTACACGCGTGCCGGCAAGCGCAGCGGGCGCAATAGTTTTATCTCCTTCATCTCCCTGATCTCGATGGCCGGCATCGGCCTCGGCGTGGCGGCCCTGATCGTTGTGCTGTCGGTGATGAACGGCTTCCAGAAGGAAGTGACGGACCGCATGCTGTCGGTGCTGGCCCACGTTGAAATCTTCGATGCCCGCGGTTCCATGCCGGACTGGCAACAGGAAGCGGCCGAGGCGCGCAAGAATCCCGCCGTGATCGGTACCGCGCCGTTTGCCGAAACCCAGGGCATGCTGGTGCGCGACGACGTGCTGCGCCCGGCCGTCGTGCGCGGCGTGCTGCCGGAACAAGAACCGCAAGTCTCGGACGTGGCCAAGCAGACCAAGCGCGGTAGCTTTAATGCGCTGCAGCCGGGCGCCTACAACATCGTGCTGGGCATCGAGCTGGCGCGCACCCTGCACGTCAACCTTGGCGAAAAAGTGACGCTGGCGCTGGCCCAAGGCCAGCCTACACCTGCCGGCGTGTTGCCGCGCGTGCGCACCTTCACCGTGGTCGGTATCTTTGAAGCGGGCCACAACGAGTTCGATTCCGCACTGGCCTTCGTCCACCTGACCGACGCTGAAAAGCTGCTGCGCATCGACGCCCCGGCCGGCCTGCGCCTGCGCTTGCAGGACATGCACCGCGCACCGGAAGTGGCGCAGGAGCTGAAGAATTCCATGCCGGGCGACCTGTTCGTGCGCGACTGGTCCAAGCTGAACGCCAACTGGTTCGCCGCCGTACAGACCGAGAAGCGCATGATGTTCATCATCCTGACCTTGATCATTGCGGTGGCCGCTTTCAACCTGGTGTCCACGCTGGTGATGACCGTGACTGACAAGCAGGCCGATATCGCCATCCTGCGCACGCTGGGCGCCTCGCCGCGCTCCATCATGAAGATCTTCATGATCCAGGGCGCACTGGTGGGCATCCTCGGCACCTTTATCGGCGTCGGTCTGGGCGTGCTGGTGGCGCTCAACATCGACGTTATCGTGCCGTTTATCGAACATTTATTGGGAGTGCAGTTCTTGTCCAAGGATATTTACTACATCAGCACCGTGCCTTCGGACTTGCGCTGGCCGGACGTTTTCAAGATCGGCGGCGTGGCCGTGGTGCTGGCCTTCGTTGCGACCTTGTATCCAAGCTGGTGGGCCGCCCGTGTGAAACCTGCGGAGGCGCTGCGCTATGAGTGAGAATCCGATCGTTCTGTCGTGCCGCAATCTCGGCAAGACCTTTACCCAAGGCGCCTACTCGGTGCAAGTGCTGGCTGGGATCGATATCGATGTGCGGCGCGGTGAGCGCGTGGCGATTGTCGGCGCCTCCGGTTCCGGCAAATCGACCCTGCTGCATTTGCTGGGCGGCCTCGATACGCCGAGCAGCGGCAGCGTGACCTTGCAGAGCAAGGACTTCGCCAGCCTGAGCGAAACCGCGCGCGGTGATTTGCGCAATTCGTCGCTGGGGTTTGTCTACCAGTTCCATCACCTGCTGCCGGAATTCAGCGCGCTCGATAACGTCGCGATGCCGCTGATGATACGGCGCGTGAAGCGCGGCGAAGCCCAATCGGCGGCGCTGCAAATTCTCAAGCGCGTCAACCTCGGCAAGCGCGTGACGCACGTGCCGGGCGAGCTGTCGGGCGGCGAGCGCCAACGCGTGGCGCTGGCGCGCGCGCTGGTCACGCAGCCGGCCTGCGTGCTGGCCGATGAACCGACCGGCAACCTCGATACCGCCACCGCGCAGCAGATTTTCGATCTGATGCTGGAACTGTCGCGTACTTTGGGCACGGCGTTTGTCATCGTCACCCACGACATCGAACTGGCGCGCCGCTGCGACCGCGTGCTGCGCATGACCGAGCAGGGACTGCAGCCGGACGAGGTGTAAGCCATGTGGATCGACACCCACTGCCATCTGGACGCGCACGAATTCGGCGACGAATCCGCAGCGCAGGCGGCGCTGGCCAAGGCGCAGGGTGTCGGCATGATCGTGATTCCGGCGGTGGCGACGGCCAATTTTTCCATCGTCGCGCAACTGGCAGCCAGCGTGGATAACGCCTGCTACGCGCTGGGCATCCATCCCATCTACGTGCCGCATGCCGAAGAGGACCACCTGCGCGTGCTGCGCGAGCAGGTGGCCGCCGCCATGAGCGACCCGCGCTTCGTGGCGTTGGGCGAGATCGGCCTCGATTTCTTCATTCCCATGCTGACCGAATCGGCCATGCGTGAGAAGCAGGTCTACTTCTTCCGCGAACAGCTGAAAATCGCCCGTGATTTTGATCTGCCGGTGCTGATGCACGTGCGCCGCTCGCAGGATGTGGTGCTCAAGCACGTACGCCAGATTCGGCCGAATGGCGGTATCGCCCATGCCTTCAACGGCAGCGAGCAGCAGGCCAAGGGCTATATCGATCTCGGATTCAAACTTGGTTTCGGCGGCGCCATGACCTTTACGCGCGCCTTGCAGATCCGCCGGCTGGCGGCCGAGCTGCCGCTGGAATCCATCGTGCTGGAGACCGACGCACCAGATATCTCGCCATCATGGATACACCCCGGCCGCAACAGCCCGGACCAGATCCCACGCATCGGCGCCGTGTTGGCCGAATTGCGCGGCCTGACGCCGGAAGCGGTAGCCGCCGCCACCTCCAGCAACGCGCGTGCGGTGTTGCCGCGACTCGCTGCTTAAATACGCTGCAGCGGCGGAATGCCGTCAAGGACTGAGCTAGATCAAACGGCGGCAGGCTTCACGGCCTGCCGCCGTTTTTGTTTGCGTAGTATCGCTGGATGGGAGGCGGTGCTATGCGAATGGCGTTAATCGGCTTTGCGGTAGGCGCGGCGTGCTTGCAGGTGCAGGCGGCGTTGCCGTCCGCGCTCGCGATAGCGTTGGCGCTCGTCGCGTTGCTGGCGTGGCTGCTGGCATGGCGCCGCATTGCGCGGTGCTTGTGGCCTGTCTTGCGCAGCGTGACCGCGCTGCTCGTTGGCGGCGCAGCCGGCTTCCTGTGGGCTGCATGGTTGGCGCAGCGGGCCTTGGCGCCGCAGTTGGCGTTGGCCGACGAGGGCCGCGATCTGCATATCGTCGGCACCATCGATAACCTGCCATACCGTTTTTCGCAGGGCGTGCGCTTTAACTTTGCGGTAGAGCGGGCGGACGGCGTGGTGCCGCCGAAGATTTCCTTGTCGTGGTACGCCGGCTACCGCGACCAGCGCAGCGAGGTGCCCGATGTGCAACCCGGCGAGCGCTGGCAGTTGACGGTACGCTTGCAGCGCCCGCACGGTAACGTTAATCCTTACGGTTTCGATTATGAAGTATGGCTGCTGGAACAAGGCCTGCGCGCCACCGGCTACGTGCGCGTTGCGCGCGACAACCAGCGGCTGGACCGCTTCGTGTTCAGTATTGATAAGGTGGTGGAGCACTGCCGCGCAGTGCTGCGCGATCGGATCTACGCGGCGCTGCCGGGCAAGCCGTATGCAGGCGTGATCGTGGCGCTGGTGGTGGGCGATCAGCGCGGCATCGACCAATCGGACTGGCAGGTGTTCAACCGCACGGGAATAGGACACCTGATTTCCATCTCAGGCTTGCACATCACGATGGTGGCGGGGCTGTTCGCGTGGGCAGCGTTCACCTTGTGGCGCTGGTCATTCTTCACGCGCGCGCAGTTGCCGTTGCTGCTGCCGGCGCAGAAGGTAGCGGCGCTGGTTGGTGCGGCGGTGGCGCTGCTGTATGTGCTGCTGGCCGGCTTCGGCGTGCCTGCGCAGCGTACCTTGTACATGCTGATGGTGGTGGCTGCAGCGCTGTGGCTTAATCGCCTGACCAGCATCACGCATGTGCTGTGCACCGCGCTTGGCGTGGTGGTGGTGATCGATCCATGGGCGGTGCTGTGGCCGGGCTTCTGGCTGTCTTTCGGCGCGGTGGGCGTGATCCTGTATGCGACCGTCGGCCGCATGGCGCCGCCGACGCAACACGCACTGCCGCCCGGCGCTCCGCACGTGCCGGTCCTGCTGTCGCGGCGAGAGCGCTTGATGCTGGCCTTGCAGGTAGGCGCACACACGCAATACGTGGTGACATTTGGACTGGTGCCGATCACGATGCTGCTGTTCGGCCAGGTATCGGTGGTCAGCCCGCTGGCGAACGCCGTTGCGATTCCCCTGATTAGCCTCGTGGTCACGCCGCTCGCGCTGGTGGGCAGCATGCTGCCGCAGGTGCTGGCCGTGCCGGTGCTTAGCTTCGCGCATGGTCTGGTGGACCTGCTGGCACAATGCCTGCAGTGGTTCAGCGCCATGCGCTACGCTGTGTGGAGCGCGCCGGTGCCGCCGTTTGGGCTATTCTGCTGGGCGATGTTCGGCACCATTTGGCTGCTCGCGCCGCGCGGATGGCCGGTGCGCTGGCTCGGCCTCGCGACATGGATACCGCTGCTGGCCGCCGAACCATCGCATCCTGCGCCGGGCCGCATGACCGTCACCGCCTTCGATATAGGGCAGGGTATGGCGCTGCTGGTCGAAACCAGCGACCATCGGCTGTTGTACGACACCGGCCCTGCCTACACGCCGGAGACCAACGCAGGTAACCGTGTCCTGCTACCATACCTGCACGCGCGCGGCATCAACGCGTTGGACGGCATGGTGATTTCGCACAGCGATACCGACCATTCGGGCGGCGCGCTGTCCCTGCTGAATGGCGTAAACACCGGCTGGGTGCTGTCATCGCTGCCAACGCAGCACGCGATCGTGCAAGCCGCGCGCCAGCACGTGCGCTGCGCCGCTGGCCAGCAATGGACGTGGGATGGCGTGCGTTTCGACGTGCTGCATCCGCAAGCCGGCAGCTACGCCGACAACACGCTCAAGCCGAATGCACGCGGCTGCACGCTGAAAATCACGGCCGGTGGCAAGTCCATCCTGCTGGCCGGCGATATCGAAGCCGCGCAGGAGGCCGAACTAGTCCGCCGCGGCGGCCTGCAAGCCGACGTCCTGCTCGCGCCGCACCATGGCAGCGGCACCAGTTCCACGCCAGCATTCCTGCAGGCCGTACAGCCACAAGCGGCGATCTTCCAGGTCGGCCATCGCAATCGCTACCACCACCCAAAACAGGAAGTCTACGACCGCTACGGCACCATGCAGATCCAGCGCTACCGCACCGACCAAACCGGCGCCCTGACGCTGGAATTCGATGAAACTATACGAATTTCCAGCTGGAGAAGCACCCATGCGCGCTATTGGCAAGGCCGCTAATTAGAGCGGTTCCACCAACCGCCATCCCCCACGCGCATTACAATGGGGAAAAAACAACCATACGGGAGACCGCTTGTGAGCAAGCCCAAGCTGCATTTTGCGCACGCCAATAGCTATCCGGCGGGCGTGTATCGCCAGTTCTTTGCGCTGCTGTCCGAAGACTTCGACATCCAGTCGCTCGACATGCACGCCCATAATCCGCTATACCCGGTCAGCGACGGCTGGCCGCACCTGGTCGACGAATACATCAACGAGCTGAGCACCCGCTACACCGAACCGGTAATTCTGGTCGGCCACTCGCTGGGCGGCATGCTGAGCATGATGGTGGCGCACAAACGTCCCGATCTCGTCCGCTGCGTGGTGATGCTGGACGCACCGGTCGTCGGCGGCTGGCGCGCCTTCGCCTGGCATATGATCAAGCTGCTGGGCCGTGCCTATGCCGTGCCGCCAGCCAAATTCTCCATCCGCCGCCGCAACGTGTGGCCGGACGCGCAAGCCGCGCACGACCACTTCGCCGCCAAAGACCTGTTCGCCGCGTGGGCGCCGGGCGTGCTAGCCGACTACATGGACAGCGGCCTGAAGCCGCATCCGGACGGCGTCCAGCTGCGCTTCACGCGCGAGAACGAAACTGCGGTCTACGCCACCTTGCCGCACCATTTGCCCAAAATGCTGGGCAAGGGCTACCCGGTGCCAATCGGCTTCATCGGTGGCGACAATTCGTGGGAAACCAGCCAGTCCGGCCACCAGCACACGCAGGCGCTGGTCGGCAAGCATTTCCGCATCCTGCCGGGCGGCCATTTGTTCCCGATGGAGAACCCTGGGCTGGCCGCGCACGCAACCAAGGAAATGATTGCCGAACTGCTTGCTGTGCAATCTGGTAAAAAAGTACTTAAAAAAGAAGCTTTAGCGTAAAATCTCGGGCATTGTAAAACTTAGGGATGCCTTGCGATGACGATTAAAAGCGATAAATGGATCCGCCGTATGGCGGAAGAGCACGGGATGATCGAACCATTCTTCCCGGACCAGGTACGCCAGGAAGAAGGCCGCAAGGTAATTTCGTATGGCACCTCGTCGTATGGCTACGATATCCGCTGCGCTGATGAGTTCAAGGTGTTCACCAACATCAACAGCACCATCGTCGATCCGAAGAATTTCGATTCGAACTCGTTCGTGGACGTGAAAAGCGACGTTTGCATCATCCCGCCGAACTCGTTCGCGCTGGCCCGCACCATGGAATACTTCCGCATTCCGCGTAGCGTGCTGACCGTTTGCCTGGGCAAATCGACCTACGCGCGCTGCGGCATCATCGTCAACGTGACGCCGTTCGAGCCGGAATGGGAAGGTTACGTGACGCTGGAGTTCTCCAACACCACGCCGCTGCCGGCCAAAATCTACGCTGGCGAAGGCTGCGCGCAGGTACTGTTCTTCGAAAGCGACGAAATGTGCGACGTATCGTACAAGGACCGCAACGGCAAATATCAAGGCCAGCACGGGGTGACCTTGCCAAAAGCGTAAACTTCTCTTTACAGATATTTACAAAACGGGGGCTGCGGCCCCCGTTTGTTTTGCCGATAACCTTATTAATGAAATAAATTGATAAGGGGCAAATCATGGTGAGCGCAGTCGGATCGAGTACCAGCGCGGCCAGCACCAGCGGCTCGGACAGCAGCAGCGCCATCGCGGCGCTGCAAAAGCAGGTGCAAAGCTTGCAGAAGGATCTGACCGAGGCCGCCAAGGACACCTCGGAAGCGGGCCAGCAGAAGACCAAGCTGCTGCAGGCGCAGATCCAGGCGATCGAGAACCAGATCGCCCAATTGCAGGCGCAGGCCGCGCAGAAAGCGGCGCTGCAAGCCCAACAGCAGGCAGAACAGGCGCAGCAGCAGGCACAATCGTCGTCCGGCACGGACAGCGACAAGTCGCGCTATGCCACCGTTGGCAGCGTGATCGATACTACCGCTTAACCGGCAGGATCATTTCCACGCACAGGCCACCGCCGGCCCGGTTAGAGGCCTTGATGCTGCCGCCGTGCGCTTCCACCACGTGTTGCGCAATCGCGAGGCCGAGGCCGTGACCTTCGGTGCTGGCGTTACTGGAGCGGAAGAAGGGCTGGAAGATAGTTTGCAAATCGGCCGGCGATACGCCCGGTCCACGGTCCAGCACGCGGATCACCAGCTGGCTGGCTTCCGGCAGCACGCGCACTTGCAATTGCACTTCGCCACCTTCCGGGCTGTGCTTGATGGCGTTGCGTACCACGTTTTCAATCGCGCGGCCCAGCAGGTCGGCTTGACCGATTACTTGCACATCCGCTTCACCTTCCTGCAGCACGGTGCGCTGCTGGCTGGCTGCTTCATAGCGGGCATCGTCGGCGATTTGTTCTAGCAGGTCGGCCATGCTGATTTCTTCCGCGCTGGCCTTGATGGCGCCGGCTTCCAGACGGGCCAGGGTCAGCAGCTCGCCCACCAGCTTATCCATGCGTACGCTTTCGCGCTCGATGCGCTCCATCGAGGCGCTCCACTTTTCCGGCTGCTGGTGCGCCAGGCCGATGGCCGCTTGCAGGCGCGCCAGCGGTGAACGCAGTTCGTGCGAGACGTCGTGCAACAGGCGCGTCTGGCCGTCGATCAGGCTGCGCAGGCGGGCCGTCATGCGGTCGAAGTCGCGGCCGAGGTCGTTGAGTTCGTTACCGGCTTTGCCGTTGTCTTTGGCGAAGCGCGGGGCGAGGTCGCCGTTGGCGGCGGCGTCGAAAGCCTGGCGCAGGGCGCGGATCGGGCGCGAGAAGTACCATGCCAGCAGCACCGCGAACAGCAGGCTGGCAGCAGTGGCGGCGGCGATTGGCACCCACGGGCCGAGTGGCTGGAAGCGTGGACCCCATTGGCGGTCGCCGTCACGGCGATCGTCCATGCCGGGGCCACCTGGGCCCGGGCCTTCAGGATTGCCAGGCATGCCGAAGCCGCCCGGTGCACCGCGGCCATCAGGGCCAGTGCCTGGCTGAGGCGCGTTAGCTGAAGCTGACGCGCCGTCCAATGCGGTCAGGGTGCTGGCGTTGCCAGGTGGCGGGCCTGGCGGACGGCGGTCGTCGCGTTCGCCCGGATTGGGGCCGCGAGCACGGTCATCGCCGCCTTGCAGTACCGAGGCCGCTTTCATGGCCATTTGCGCACCGCCGCCGATATTGGCCAGCAGCGGACGCGTTTCACTTTCCAGCGAGCGCTGGCGCTCACCCGATGGCAGGAACAGCAAGTAGTGCTTGCCGTCGTCGCCCATCACCTGGCGCACCACGCGGCGCTTGCCGTCTTCCTTCACGCGCTGGCGCGACTCCTGCAGCGTGCGCTGATTGACGGTGCGTCCCAGTAGCTCGTGCTCCTGCTCATCCACCGCATACACGCGGTGGCGCTCCATGTTTTCCAGCATGCGCTTCAAGGCCTTCACGCCGCCGAACTCCAGCGTGGAGGCAGCCGCGTTGATCGCCATTTCAGCCGGCGGGCTGGTGTCGAGATTGACTTGCTGGCCGCTGAACTGATTGCGGTTCTTCAGCCACACAGCGCCGCCGATGCACACCGTGGCCGCCAGCTGCGCCAGGAAAATGGACAGGAAAAACTTCCAGAACAAACGGCCCAAGGCTTACTCCTTGATCAGCTGGTAGCCCAGGCGATACACGGTTTGCAGGCAGGAGCG
Organism: Duganella flavida; assembly: GCF_009857445.1. Lineage (GTDB taxonomy): Bacteria > Pseudomonadota > Gammaproteobacteria > Burkholderiales > Burkholderiaceae_D > Rugamonas > Rugamonas flavida. The sequence goes on along the minus strand of NZ_WWCN01000021.1, from coordinate 47,498 downwards.
GCCGTCGGCAATGGTGCCGAGCTTGTGACGCAGCGAACTCAGGTGAACGTCGATGTTGCGGTCGAAGCGCGCCAGCGGACGGCCCAGGCCTTGCTCGGACAGGGTGTTCTTGCTGACCGGACGGCCGGCGTTACGGGCCAGCACTTCCAGCAGGTTGAATTCGGTGCTGGTCAGCTCGAGCTTGTCGCCAGCCCAGGTGGCGCGGCGCTGTTCCGGCCACATGATCAACTGGCCGACGGTGATGGCGGTCTGCTGGCTGGTGTCGGCCGGCACGCTTTGCGCGCGGCGCAGGATGGCGCGGATACGGGCGGTCAGCTCGCGCGGCGTGCATGGCTTGGCCACGTAATCGTCGGCGCCCAGTTCGAGGCCGACGATGCGGTCGGTGTCGTCGCCACGCCCGGTCAGCATCAGGATCGGCAGCTGGCTATTGGTGCGGATGCGGCGCAGGGTTTCGAGGCCATTCATGCGCGGCATCATCACGTCCAGGATGGCGATGGAATACAGGCCGGTAAAGGCTTCTGCGGTGCCAGCCTCGCCGTCGTGCACGGTTTTGACTTCAAAGCCTTCTTGTTCGAGATATTCCTTGAACATGCCCACCAGTTCGATGTCGTCGTCTATCAACAGTACTTTGCTCTTCATTGCAGCGATTTTCTTTAGATACAGATCGCCCATCATAACAGCCCGGATTCGCATGGCGACTGGCTTTTACCCCGTTTTACAACGTCTTTCCGTAAGGGAATTGAATGTCAGATGTGCATCTTTACGCTGATTTACATTGCGCTTACGGCACTTAACAAAGCAGACACACAGAATGGTGGCTCACTACCACTCAATGGATTCTTTGCATGAAAACATCAAAACCAAGCGTACGCAATGTCCTGCTGGCAGCCGTGCTGGCGATGCCGCTGTTTGTCCTGGGCGGTGCCGCCCGCGCCGACGAGATGGGCGCTGAACAGCCGCCGATGGCGCAAGGGGAACATGGTCCGCGTGGTCCAGAACACCAAGGTCCCGGCCCGTTCGGCCAGGATGGTCCGCATGGCGGTCCGGAGCAGGGCGGTCCCGGCCACCCGCCGGGCTTCGGTCCTGGCCGTTCACCATTGTTCCACGGGCTGGATCTGAGCGAAGCGCAGCAAGACAAGATTTTCGCCATTTTGCATGCGGAAGCGCCTTACCTGCGCGAGCAGTTCAAGGCCGCTGCCAAGGCGCGTGAAGCGCTGCATGCGCTGGCCACTGCCGACAAGTACGACGATGCCAACGCCGCCGCGCTGGCCAAGGACGCTGCCACCGCTGAAGCCAATATCGTCCTGCAGCACGTGCGTACTCAACAGAAATTGCTGGCCGTGCTGACGCCGGAACAGCGCAAGAAGCAAGCGGACGAAAAGCCGCGCCATCCGCAGCGCCCTTAACGTTTTTTTGCAGAGTAGTACCGTTGTCCCCCTCAAACCTAATAAGCGGAGAAAATCGTATGTCTATCAGCGCCCTGAGTTCCAACAGCGCCGCCAGCGCGCTCAGTTTCCTGAGCCGCCTGAGCAGCACGAACAGCACCAGCAGTGCCAACAGCACCAATAGCACCGACGGTGTGCGTCCACCGCCGCCGCCGCAGGGCGACGGCGGTGGTTTCGCCGACGCTATCGCCGAGGCGCTGAAGGCCATCGGCATCACCGACACCAGTTCGTCGAGCAGCAGCTCCAGTAGCACTGACACTTCGACTGCCTCGGCCAGCACCGATTCGACCGACAGCACCAGCACTGACAGCACTGACGTGGCGGCTGCGCTGGGCAGCTTCCTGCAAAGCCTGATGGGCGCACTGCACGCACAAAATAGCGAAAGCAGCAGCGACACCCCGCCGCCATATGGCGACCAGCAAGGCGGTCCTGGCGGCCCGGGCAAGATGGAATCGGACCTGCAAAGCCTGATCTCGGAACTCAGCTCGGGCAGCAGCTCCAGCTCTAGCACCAGCACCAGCAGCACGGATAGCAGCGACAGTAGCGATGCGGTCGACCAGCTGGAGAGTGCCTTCTCCAACCTGCTGGACAAGCTGGGCGTGAGCAGCTCCACCAGCACCGATAGCACCAGCAGCACGGACAGCACCAGCAGCACCAGCAGTAGCACCAGCAGCGACGCAGCCACCAAGCTGGCGGCCTTCCTGCAAGCCTTGTCGACCAAGGTCGGCAGCCATGGTTCCAGCGGCAACCTGGTCAACACCACGGTTTAATTTGTAGCAGTGCGGCCGCCGTGCGAGGGTGCGCGGCGGCCTTTTTTTCCCAAGCAGGAGTAGGTAATGGATTCTCACGACGATCATCACGAACACAGCCTGGCGGCCGACTTGACCGCAATGCTTAACCTGAATAGCGACCGTCGCCAGACGCTGCGCTGGCTGTTGGCGGGCGCCTCCGCACTGCCGGTGCTTGGTTGCGGCGGCGGCTCGGGCAGCAGTACGTCCGCGACCAGCACCACGACCAGCACGACCACCACGACCGGTACCGGCACCACCACCACCGGTACCACGACCACCACCACGCCAGCCGCAGGCTCTTGCACCGTGGTCCCGGAAGAAACCGGCGGCCCTTATCCAGCCGACGGCACCAACAGCAACAGCAGCGGCGTGGTCAACGTGCTGACCCAGTCGGGCGTGGTGCGCACCGACATCCGCAGCAGCTTCGGCAGCGCTACTGCGACTGCCGCCGGCGTGCCGCTGACCATCAAACTGCAAATCGTCAACGCCAACAACAACTGCGCGGCGCTAGCCAATGCGGCCGTCTACCTGTGGCACTGCGACCGCGACGGCAACTACTCGCTGTACTCGAGCGGCGTGACCAACCAGAACTACCTGCGCGGCGTGGCCGAGACCGACAGCAACGGCAACATCACCATCACCACCATCTACCCAGGCTGCTACTCGGGCCGTGTACCGCATGTGCACTTCGAGGTCTATCCTTCGCTGGCCAAGGCGACCACCGCGTCCAGCCGCATCAAGACTTCGCAGTTCACCTTCCCGGTGGCGACCAGCCAGGCGGTCTACGCCACCACTGGCTACAGCGCCAGCGTGAAGAACCTGGCGGCGATCAGCTTCGCCACCGACAACGTCTTCAGCGACGGCTACTCGCTGCAGATGGCCACCATCACCGGCAACACCACCGATGGCTATGTGGCGACGCTGACGGTGGCGGTGTCGGCTTAAACCATGAAGCCCAGATTGCGGGTGCTGAAGTTGCCGATATTCGGGAACACATCCGTCATCTGGCTGGCCGACAGCCCGAACCAGCTGGCCAGGGTGGCGCCGTACTGGTCGACCGAGGTGGTCGGCAGCAGCGCTCCGGAGCCCACATCCAGCTCGTGGCCGAGGCCGGTGACCGGCATGCTGCCGTAAATATTCCGACCCTTGACTGCGCCGCCCACCACGAAGTGATGGGAACCCCAGCCGTGGTCGGTGCCGTCGCCGTTGCTGGTGAAGGTACGGCCGAAATCGGAGGCGGTGAACAGCGTCACCTGCTTGCGCATGTCGTTGCCTTGCAGGCTGGCCAGTACGGTATCGAAGTAGGCGACCGCGTGCGACAGCTTAGCCAGCAAGTCGGCTTGGTTGGCGCGCTGGAAGTCGTGCGTATCGAAGCCGCCCAGGCTGACATAAAACACTTGCCGCTTGAGCCCCAACGCGCCGTGGGCGGCAATGACCCGCGCTACTGTCTGCAATTGCATCGCCAGCGGATTCACTGCCGCCACACCGGTATTCGGGTTGAGGTACAGGACCGGATCGGCGACGCCGCCGGCGCCGGCTGGAGCTAGTGCGCCGCTCAGCTTTGCCTGGGCGTCAATCGCGCGCGAGGTGACGGCGGCGTGTTCTTTCTGTAGCGGTTCGGATGCCGCGGCCGTGATGATCTGGCGCAGCGGATTGGCCGCCGCCGGCGCGCCAAACAGCGTGTCACTCAGGCGCCGGATGGCAATGGGCCCGGTGCCGGAGATCTGGTATTGGCGTACCTCCTGCCCGCTCAGGAACAGCGTATTGCCGGAGGTGGAAACCGCCGTGAAGGCTGAACCCGCGCCAGCGGCAATCATGTCGGCCATGCGTCCGCCCCAGCCGAAGTCGATGCCGCCGCCCGGCTGCGCCGACTGCCATTGGGTTTGCTGGTCGTTGTGCGAAAACAGGCGCGGCGGCAGCGGCACGGCGCCGGCCTTGTACTGCGCCAACGTGGCCGGACGTACCAGCGTGCCGACGTTGGCGATGACAGCAGCACGGCCGCTGTCGAACAGGTGTTTCATCGGCAGCATGGATGGATGCAGCGCGAAACTGCGGCCCGCCTGCGCCGTGGCCGGGCTGATCGGCAGCACGCCACCAGCGGCGCCCAAGCCGGGCAGGGCGATGGAGCCGGTGTCGGTAGTGGTGCGGATGTGCTGGTAGGCGCTCCACGATTCGCTGTCGGTGGCCAGCACGGTGTTGAAATGGTCGTTGCCGCCATTGAGGAACAGGCAGACGAGCGCCTTGTAATCGCCGGCGCCAGTGCTTTGCGCGGCAGCGCTGCCCATGGCGGCCAGGTTAAGCGTGAACGGCAGGCTGCTGCCGCCAGCCAGTGCCAGCATTTGGCCGACAAACTGGCGGCGTGTTTTGTGGAGGGACATGCTTGATCCTTATCGTTGCGCCAGGTATTCGGGCGAGGCCATCGTCAGGTAAATCGCCATATAGACGCGGTTCTTGCGCGCGTTGTCGATGGACGTGCTGCTACCGGTGGTGGGGATGGTGATGGCGCTGACCGCAGCGATGACCTGGTTGCGCAGCGTCGTGCTCATGCCGCTGCCCATCAGCAGCAGCTGGACGCGGTCCACCAGCTGCGCGGGCGTGGCCGTCAGTGCCAGTTCATTCGCATAGTTGGGGACGATATCCTGCTTGACGCCGGCGCCGAACTGGATGGTGCCCTGCATGAAGTTAAGATAGCCCGTAACGCTGGGCTCGCCGGTGATCTGCATCTCGGGCGCCACCAGGTGCGCCGCCGACAGCGTGGTGTGGGGCGGCGAGTAGGAAGGGCGATAGAAATTGAATACGGACGGCGAGCGCAGCGGCGTCTGGCCGAGAGCGGTCAGCGGATCGTCGAGACTCTCCATCAGGAAGCGGCCGCTGGTGGACTGCACGTTGAACGCGCGCATCCAGTTGGCCAGCCGCAGCACCGGCTCGCGCAGCTTCTTAGGGCGGCCGGTGTCTGCCGCCTCCGGATCGAGCAGGATGGCGCGCAGCACAGCGCGCATGTCGCCGCGTACGCCGCTGCCGTTGTTGTTGAAGGCGGCCGCCACGCGGCTGATGTAGGCCGGGCTCGGATTGCTGCTGACCAGCCGCTGGATCAGCTGGCGTCCGATGAAGGGGCCGACGTTGGGATGGTTGAACAGCGTGTCCAGTGCCACTTTGAGATCGGCCTCGCCGGTGCTGTTGGTACTCACGCCGAGGAAGGTCTTGGCCGAACTGGAGTGGAATGCCGGATAGTTTTGCATTGGCGTCCAGTCGCGCGCGAGATCGATGGTACTGCCGTAGAAGCGCGCATTGCTGCGGTCTGGGCCACCCCAGCTCCAGCCGGTGAAGACCTTGGCCAGGCCGGCCACATCGTCGTGGGTGTAGGTCTCGATTGGCGCGCCAGCGCTGGTCTTGTTGCTGCCGTCCTGGTTCAGCTGGTAGAGGCCGATGGACATCAGCTGCATGATTTCGCGCGCAAAATTCTCGTCCGGCACGCGGGTGTCGTTTTCTTTCTGGTTGCGCAGATGGCTGAGGTAGATGCCCATCATGGGATGCAGCGCTACTGCTTGCAGCAGGTCGCGGAAATTGCCGAAGGCGTAGCGGCCCAGCGTGTCATAGTAATCGGCCACGCCGGCGGTCCGGTTGTACAGGTTGCCGTCGACAATGGACACCACAAAGATCTGCGACAGGGCGTAGGTGACGCGCTGGCGCAGCTGGTCGTCACCCTTGACTGCCTGTTTCCAGAAGCTTTCCATGAACTGGTTGGGATTGACCGTTGTACCGGTCGCAGCGACTTGCTGGACGTAGTCGCGGTGGCGCATTTGCGCCTTGCCAAACTGCGCGGTTAGCCAGCTGATCTTGCCCATGCTGGCGAGGTCGTTGATTGACGCTGAGGTTGGGCCGAAGCTGGCTTGTCCGAGGAATTGTGAGGCCGCTGCCGGTGTGACGGCGACACTTCCTGCTGTCAAAGAACCACCGCTGGAGGTGGCAGCGAGGGTGTTGGCGCTGCTGTGTGGTGCTTCGCTTTGCGGCCCGTCGCCGCCACCGCCGCAGGAAGCTAGCAGCAGCACTCCGGCCAGTCTGAATCGATTGCAGTTCATTACTCATTTGCCCTGATGGTGAGGTGGGCCTTCGATTGTAGAAGACCTCGTCACCTTGGTCGGAGGAATGTTTATTTATGTATTGTAACTGTTTAGATCTAAAGGAATTTTTAGCCGAAGTTACTGGCAATATGGGAGTAAATTGCCTGAATTTGTATACGGCGCAATATAAATATCTGTGGGTAAATGTTAATTCTGCGCGACAAAATGTAAAAAAAAAGACAGCCGAAGCTGCCTTTTCTTGTGACGTGTGGTGTTACTGCTTGACGCAGTCCACGAAGTAACCGCGCTTGCCGTCCACTTCGCGCTTGACCAAGCCGTGCACGTCGGTCTCGAAGCCTGGGAAGCGCTCGTTGAAGTCACGTGCGAAGCGCAGGTAGTCAACGATGGTCTTGTTGAAGCGCTCGCCCGGGATCAGCAGCGGAATGCCCGGTGGGTAAGGCGTCAGCAGGATCGAGGTGATGCGGCCTTCCAGCTCGTCGATGGCGACGCGCTCGATTTCGCGGTGCGCCATCTTGGCGAACGCGTCGGACGGCTTCATGGCCGGCACCATGTCCGACAGGTACATCTCGGTGGTCAGGCGCGCCACGTCGTAGGCTTTGTAGAAATCGTGGATCTGCTGGCACAGGTCGCGCAGGCCGATTTTCTCGTAGGTCGGGTTGGCGGCCGCGAATTCCGGCAGGATGCGCCACATCGGCTGGTTCTTGTCGTAGTCGTCCTTGAACTGCTGCAGCGCAGTCAGCAGGGTGTTCCAGCGGCCTTTGGTAATGCCGATGGTGAACATGATGAAGAACGAGTACAGGCCGCACTTCTCAATGATGACGCCGTGCTCGGCCAGGTACTTGGTCACGATGGACGCAGGGATACCGGTCTCGTCGAACTTGCCGTCCAGCGACAGGCCCGGGTTGACGATGGTGGCCTTGATCGGGTCCAGCATGTTGAAGCCCGGCTTCAGGTCGCCGAAGCCGTGCCATTCCTTGCTCTGCTCGGTGAAGATCCAGTCGGCTTGCGAGCCGATGCCTTCTTCGGCGAACTCGTTTGGACCCCATACCTTGAACCACCAGTCGCTGCCCCATTCGGCATCGATCTTCTTCATGGCGCGGCGGAAGTCCAGCGCTTCCAGGATGGACTCTTCCACTAGCGCGGTGCCGCCCGGTGCTTCCATCATTGCCGCTGCGACGTCGCACGAAGCGATAATCGAGTATTGCGGCGAGGTCGAGGTGTGCATCAGGTAGGCTTCGTTGAAGGCGTCCTGGTCCAGCTTGACGGTTTCCGATTCACGCACCAGCACTTGCGAGGCCTGCGACAGGCCGGCCAGCAGCTTGTGGGTCGACTGGGTCGAGAAGATCATCGACTCTTTGGCGCGCGGACGGTCCTTGCCGATCGCGTGCATGTTTTTGTAGAAGTCGTGGAAGGTGGCGTGCGGCAGCCAGGCTTCGTCGAAGTGCAGAGTGTCGATCTGGCCGTCCAGCATTTCGCGCAGGGTTTCCACGTTGTAGACCACGCCGTCGTAGGTCGACTGGGTGATGGTCAGGATGCGCGGCTTCTTGTTCACGGCGTCGCGCGCGAACGGGTTGGCTTCGATCTTGCGCTTGATGCTCTCCATCGAGAACTCTTCCAGCGGGATCGGGCCGATGATGCCGAGGTGATTCCGCGTTGGCATCAGGAATACCGGGATCGCGCCGCACATGATGATCGAGTGCAGGATCGATTTGTGGCAGTTACGGTCAACGACGACGATGTCGCCGGGCGCAACCGTCGAGTGCCACACCATCTTGTTGGAGGTGGAGGTGCCGTTGGTGACGAAGTAGCAGTGGTCGGCGTTGAAGATGCGCGCAGCATTGCGCTCAGACTTGGCAACCGGGCCGGTGTGGTCCAGCAGCTGGCCCAGCTCTTCCACCGCGTTGCAGACGTCGGCGCGCAGCATGTTCTCGCCAAAGAATTGGTGGAACATCTGGCCGATCGGCGATTTCAGGAACGCTACGCCGCCCGAGTGGCCAGGGCAGTGCCACGAGTAGGAACCGTCGTTGGCGTATTCCACCAACGCGCGGAAGAATGGCGGCGCCAGGCCGTCCAAGTAGGACTTGGCTTCGCGGATGATGTGGCGCGCCACGAATTCCGGCGTGTCTTCAAACATGTGGATGAAGCCGTGCAGCTCGCGCAGGATATCGTTCGGGATGTGGCGCGAGGTGCGGGTTTCGCCGTACAGATAGATCGGGATGTCGGCGTTTTTGTAGCGGATCTCTTCGACGAAGGCGCGCAGCGATTTCAGCGCGGTGTCGGTATCTTCTACCGAGCCGGAACCGAATTCTTCATCGTCAATCGACAGCACGAAGGCCGACGCGCGCGATTGTTGCTGGGCGAACTGGGACAGGTCGCCGTAGCTGGTCACGCCCACCACTTCCATGCCTTCTTTTTCCATTGCATCGGCGAGGGCGCGAATGCCTAGGCCGGACGTGTTCTCAGAACGGAAATCCTCGTCAATGATGACGATGGGGAAACGAAATTTCATGCATGTCTCCAAAAAAGCAAGCCGCCCCTGACATGTGTGGAGGGGCGGACTAGGGCGCGACCGGTAGGCCGCAAAAAAATAAGAACGGGATTCTCGCAGAAATAGCGCCGCTGCGGGAAAAAATTATCGTACCAGAATGCACGACAGGCATGACGCCCTGATTACAGGGACGCATGCCGTTGATTCAATGTTGCGCGAATGTTACTTAGTGGCCGCCGAACCAGGCCAGCGCGCCCAGCCCGAGGCCGACCGCAGCCACGCCGTAGGCCAGGCCCATCATCCATTTCTTGCGGGTCAGCAGGGTGATGGCGGCCAGTGAGATGGCGATCTGCTCGGCGGTGGTCGCCAGCGCCCACTGGTGGTGCTTGTGCATGGCTTCGTCCGATTTGCGGTTCCATTCCTTGGAGGATTCCTCGAATTTCTCGGCGTCCTTCTTGATGTCTTCTTTGTCGTGCTTGTAGCGGGCGGCATCGGCTTCGTAGCGCTTAGGATCGACGCCGGGCAGGGTCATGACTACCTCGGCCAGATTCTGGCGGGCGTTCTTGGCCTGGTAGTAGTTCCACTTGTTGGCCGCTTCGGTCTTATCGATGGCGGCGTTGTTCTTGAACAGGGCGGCCTCGTTCTGGGTCGCGCCGCCAAGGTAGCCGAAAGCCGCGCCGACAGTAGCCAGGATGGCCGTCATCACGGCGATGTTGTTGGAGAAGCCGTCGTTGCCGTGAGCTGCGTGCTCGACTGCGTGATCGTGTGGGCCGTGGACGTGGAAGCCTTCAGAAGACATGGGGTATCCTTAATTAAGCCTTGCGGCGCAGGGTAACAAAAGCGTAGTTCAAGCCGGATGCTGCCGAGGTGTGCTGCTCGCGGGCGGTTTCCTGCCATGCGGTGCTGTTCAGCTCGGGGAAGAACGCGTCGCAGTCGAAGGTATGGGCGATCTCGGTGATAATCAACTGGTCAGCCAGTTGCAGCGATTGCTTGTAAATCTCGGCGCCGCCGATGACGAAGCCTTCCGCGCCGTTCAGCAGCGCGATAGCAGCCTCGATCGAACCGACCACCTCTACGCCGTCATGCTTCCATTCCGCGTTGCGGGTGATGACGATGTTGCGGCGATTCGGCAGCGGGCGACCGATCGAATCAAAGGTCTTGCGGCCCATGATGATCGGGTGGCCGGTCGTGACGCGCTTGAAATGCGCCAGATCCTCCGGCAGCTTCCACGGCAGCGTGTTATTAATCCCAATGCCACGCTGGGCATCGGTAGCGACGATGATGGTGAGTTTGCTCATGTTCGAAAATGCAATAAAGAGCCGATATTATCGTTGAAATCTATCGATGCGGGGAGTGATGTTTGCACCATGCCAAAGGTATGTGGATCGAAGAGCGTAAGCTGTAACGACACGGAGCTTCATCATGGATAAATTCGAGCGTATCACTCAAGACGTCCGCGTTATGGCAGGCAGACCGTGCATTCGTGGAATGAGAGTCACAGTTGGCATGATTGTCGGCCAAATCGCTTCAGGCCTCACTATTGAAGACCTGTTAGCCGACTATCCCTACCTGGAACGAGACGACATTCTGCAAGCTCTGCAGTTTTCCGCTAAATAGCGAAAACCGGGGTCAGTTCTGCCATTGGTACACGGGCTCATGTACCAATGGCAGAACTGACCCCGGTTTTAATTGTAGAAGTCTAACAGGTGGTTCGCCAGTGCTTGGGGGGCTTCCAGCGGGATCATGTGGCCGGTGCCCTCGCTCAGCATGTGGAGCTGGGCGGCGCGGTTGTAAGTGGTGAATTCGCGTACGTCGGCGGCGGGGACCAGTTTGTCCTGTTCGGAAGCGACGATCATTACTGGGCAACGGAGTTCGCCGGTGCGGCTCATCAGGTCAGGGCGTTCGATGGTGGTGCGGAATTGGGTGAGCAGTACGTCTTTGCCTAGTTCTACCGCCATGGTCTGGATCACATCGACAATGGCTGGATCGTCCATGTGCTCGGGCGCGAGGATTTCGCGCAGGCGCATTTGCGTCATGCCAGTGTAGATATTCTTTTCCAGCAGCGGGATGATGCGCAGGCGCGTGGCTTTTTCCTTTTCCTGCAGACCCTTGGCGGAGCTGGCGATGATGGTCAGCGAATTCACGCGGTCCGGATTCGCCAGTGCGAATTCCACCGCCAGATAGGCGCCCAGCGAGAACGCTACCAGGTTGGCTTTCGGCGCAGCGTGCGCGCCAATCAGTTCCTGCATCTGCTCGCGCGAGCGGGCCTTGTGCAGCGGGACGTGGTTGAATTCAAAGCCGTCGCCCAGCAGCGGTAGCAGGCGGCCCCACATGCGCTCATCGCACAGGGTGCCCGGTACAAAATCCAACCGCATCATACTGCCATGGCTGCGCTAATCGGCGCGTGATGCTGGTAGCCTTCTAGCGCGAAGTCAGTTGGTTCGATTTTCTCCAGCCACTCAGGTTCATACTTGCCGGTCTGCGCGAACGATGGCACGCGGTCGGAGATGATCAGCTCTGGCAGCGGGAATGGCTCGCGCTTCAGCTGCTCCTGCACCATCTCCATGTGATTCTCGTAGATGTGCGCATCGCCGATGAAGTAGGTGAACCAGCGCGGCGTGTAGCCGGTCAGGCGGCCGACCAGGTGCATCAGCGCCGCGCCTTCTGCCAGGTTGAACGGCGTGCCGAGGCCAAGGTCGTTCGAGCGCACGTAGAGGCACATCGACAGTTCCTTGGTCACCGGATTCGGAATGAACTGATAGAGCAGGTGGCAAGCCGGCAGGGCGACGGCATCCAGCACGGCTGGATTCCAGCCGTGGAACAGGATGCGGCGGCTGCCTGGGTTGTTCATGATGGTGTCCAGGCACTCGCGCAGCTGGTCGATGGCTTTGTAGAGCAGGACTTTTTTCACGCCGTTTTCTTCAATCGGCGCGACCACGGTAAAGCCGTTTTTTTCGGCGTTGGCCAGTTGGGCTGCGTTGTCGGCATCGATCACTTTGTAGCCTGGCCACTCACGCCATTGCACGCCGTAGACCGGACCCAGGTCGTCGGTGCCGAGGCGGTATGGGTTGTCCAGCCATTGCTGGTTTTCGTTGGCGTTCTGGTCCCAGACTTTGCAGCCCAGCGCGCGGAAATCGGCAGCGCTGCGGGAGGCGCGCAGGAAGGCGCACAGTTCACCGACCACGGATTTGAATGCCAGCTTCTTGGTCGTCACCGCAGGAAAACCTTTCGTCAGGTCGAAGCGCATCATCGCGCCCGGCACGCTCAGGGTGCGGATGCCGGTGCGGTTGTCTTGCCAGCTGCCGGTGTCGATGACGGTCTGGATCAATTCCTGGTATTGCTGCATTCAGTTCTCCAACTTGGGTGTCGCTTAAAAGATGGCTATTTTAGCAGGGCGCTGCTCAGCGTGAGCCAGGCTTGGATTTGCGGCCGCCTGGTTTTGCGGCAGCGCGTCCATCGGAACGCGCCTGCGACTTGGCGCCGCGTCCACCGGCGACGACGACCGCGCCTTTCGGCGCGCCGCCGCCAAACGAGCCACCGCCAGCGCGCGGGCTCGTGCCCTTGCGGCCGGATTTATGGCCAAAGTTTGGCTCGATGTCGGTCGCGCGGTCGCGGCCTGACGATTTCGATGGTTTCTCTGGCGGGATGTAGGTACCCAGCGATTCATTACCGCCGGCAGGGCGTGCTTCAACCTTGACTGGCTTAGCGGCAGGGCGCTTGGCGCTTGCTGCCGGCTTTCCGGCTGCCTTTTTGCCGGCGCCCGGTGCGGACAGCTTTTGTGTGGCGACGGCGCTGCCTTTGGGCGCGGTCTCCGGTACGCGGTGATCCGCCTCAAAGCCCGCTTCTTCAAAGCGCTGGATTAGCTGGCGCGTCAGCGTTTCAATCGCCTTCAGCATGTCCACTTCATCCGCACACACCAGCGACACCGCTTCGCCGCTCATGCCCGCGCGGCCAGTGCGGCCGATACGGTGGATGTAATCTTCCGCGACGGTTGGCAAATCAAAGTTCACCACCAGCGGCAGCGCTTCGATATCCAGTCCGCGCGCCGCCACATCGGTTGCGATCAGCAGCTGCACTTCCTTGCGTTTGAACCGATCCAGCGCGCGTAAACGGGCTGGCTGCGTCTTGTCGCCGTGGATCGCATCGGCAGTGAGGCCGTGTTCCTGCAATTCCTTGACCAAAGCCTCCGCACCCTTGCGCGTCTTGACGAACACCAGCGCCTGCGCCCATCCCAGCTTATTCAGCAGATGCAGGAACAGCTCCGGCTTGCGGCGCTTGTCGGTGGTCACCAGCCACTGTTTGACCGTCTTCACCGCAGTATTCGCCGCTTCAACTTGAATTTGCACCGGATCGCGCACCATGCCCTTGGCCAGCTTGCGCACCGCATCCGAGAAGGTGGCCGAGAACATTAAGGTCTGGCGCTGCTTCGGCAAAGCCTCCAGCAGGATGTCCAGATCGCGCTCGAAGCCCAGATCCAGCATGCGGTCCGCCTCGTCCAATACCAGCGTTTGCAGCAGCTCGAAACTGATTACGCCCTGATCGTGCAAGTCGATCAAACGGCCCGGCGTCGCCACCAGCACATCCAAACCCTTGCGCAGCTTGGCGATCTGCGGCGCGATATCCACGCCGCCATACGCCACCGCGCTACGCAACGGCAGATTGCCGCCATAACTGCGGAAGCTTTCAAAAACCTGCTCGGCCAACTCGCGCGTCGGCACCAGCACCAGCGCACGTATGCACTGCGGCGCCGTGACGCCGTCCAGCGTCAGGCGCTGCAAAATCGGCAGCGCAAAACCCGCCGTCTTACCGGTGCCGGTTTGCGCGGCAGCCATCACGTCGCGGCCCGCCAGCACGGCAGGAATGGCCTGCTTCTGAACCGGCGTTGGCTGCTTGTAGCCGAGCGAAGAAAGCGTATGCAATAAAGGGTCGATCAGACCCGGTGCTTGAAAAGTCATGTGAAATCCAAAGAAATAGTTGGCCAGCGCGTTTGACCACAAGGCCAGAATCTCGCGTATGCGCTGGTCCGGCAGATGCAACAGGTGATCGCCGATGTAAAGTTCGACCGAGCAGCGCCCCGGTAGCGCCGCATGATTGGCGCCGTTGAAGAGCCAGACACTGTGCTCTTCGGCGATGCGGTTGCGGATCTCCAGCGCGCGTTCGCGGCTCACTGGAAGATGCAGGTGCAGCATGTTCGCTTGCGGCTGCGCCGGATTGGGCGTCAGCAGCGGATAGTCGCGCAGCGCATCATACAGCCACTGCGTGCGTTTGAAATAATCGGGCATGGCAGCCAGCCGCGCATCGAACTGCATGGCCGCCGCTACCACGTACGGCGTGCGCTGATAGACATTGCCGCCTTGGCGGCGGAACCACTCCTGCGCCTTGGCGACAAAGGCCGCGCTACCGGCCAGCATCGCGCCGCCCATGCCGCCGATGCCTTTGTATAGCGAGACATACACGCTATCGAAGCCTGCAGCAATCTCGCTCACCGGATGACCGTAAGCAGCAGCGGTCTCCCACAAGCGTGCACCGTCCATGTGGAGGTGGATGCGCCGCTCGCGCGCGTAAGCCTTGATCTCCGCCAGCTCGTCCCAGCTTGGGCACTGGCCGCCGATTTCGCGTGCAGGCAGTTCCAGCGACGCTGCGCCCAGTTGGTCGGGAATCGCCTGCAAGTCAGCGAGCGTCCACGGGCGATGCGGATCGCCAATCTGCAGCGCGTGAAAATGATCGAACAGCTGATGATTGCCGCGTTCGTGCTTCAGGATGTGCGAAGTCGGATGCAGCGCCACCAGCTTGCTGCCGCGCTCCGCGCAAGCGATGCGCAGCGCGGTCGCCTGCGTCATGGTGCCGGTGACGCAGAACAGCGCCGCCTCAAAGCCCAGCAGGCGCGCGATCTTCTGCTCGAATTCCTGGATCAGCGTACCGCTGCCATAGACGTCATGCGCCACATCGCGTGCCTGGCACCAGTCACCCATCGCCGCGAACATTTCGGCAGGCGTGAGAGCCCGATGGCCCGGCAGGTGCTGGCGGCAGCTTTGTTTGAGTTCAGCGTCGGTCATGGCGTGCTCCTGATAGATACGCTCAATGCTCCACGTGCACGTTGTGGAACTGCAGGGCTGCCAGGTTGGCGTAAATGCCGCCCAGCGCCACCAGCGATGCGTGCGTGCCGGTTTCGACGATTTTACCGTCTTCCATGACGATGATGCGATCCGAGCGCTGCACGGTCGCCAGGCGGTGCGCGATGATGACGGTGGTGCGGCCGACCATTGCGGCTTCCAGCGCCTTTTGCACCAGTCGCTCCGATTCCGCATCCAGCGCGCTGGTGGCTTCGTCCAGCAGCAGCAGCGGTGGATTTTTCAGCAGCGCGCGCGCAATCGCAATCCGCTGACGCTGACCGCCCGACAGGCGCACACCGCGCTCGCCGAGGAAGGAATGATAGCTTTGCGGCAGGCGCTCGATGAATTCATGCGCTGCGGCTAGCTTGGCGGCAGCGATGACTTCTTCATCGGTGGCGTCGGCGCGGCCGTAGCGGATGTTTTCCATCGCGTTGGCCGAGAAGATCACGGTATCCTGCGGTACGATGCCGATGGCGTCGCGCAGGGTGTGCAGGTCTAGCTGGGTGATATCGACGCCATCCAGCTTGATGCTGCCGCTTTGCGGATCGTAGAAACGCAGGAACAGCTGGAACAGCGTGGTCTTGCCCGCACCGGACGGGCCGACGACAGCCACCGTTTCACCCGGCTTGATATCCAGCGCAAGGTGGCTCAACGCGTGGGTTTCAGGACGCGATGGGTAGGAGAACACCACGTCGCTCAAGGTCAGCGCCGCACCGTTGGCAGCGCGCGGTGGCAGTGGCAGCGGCACAGCAGGCGACTGAATTTTCGACTTCACCGACATCAGCTCCAGCAGACGCTCGGTAGCGCCGGCGGCACGCTGCGCCTCGCCCATTACTTCGGACAGCGCGCCGATAGCACCGGCCACGATGGACGCGTACAGAATGAACTGGCCCAGGTCACCACCCGTCATTTCACCCGAAATCACGGCGTGTGCACCCAGCCACAACACGAATACGATGGCGCCGAACACCAGGACAATCGCCAGCATGGTCAGGATGGAGCGCGCGCGGATGCGGTTCATCGCAGTTTGGAACGCGCCTTCGACCGAGCCGGCAAAGCGCGTCGACTCGATTTTCTCGTGGGTGAAGGCTTGTACGGTCGGCATGGCGTTGAGGATTTCGCCAGCCATGGCGGAGGCATCGGCCACGCGGTCCTGCGAGTCGCGCGACAGCTTGCGTACGCGGCGGCCAAACATCACGATCGGCAGCACAGTCAAAATCAGCAGGCCGATGATGATGGCCGACAGTTTAGGGCTAGTCACGAACAGCATCACCAGGCCGCCGATGAACAGCAGCACATTCCGCAGCGCCATCGAGATGCTGGTGCCAACCACCGATTGAATCAGCGTGGTGTCGGTGGTGATGCGCGACAGGACTTCGCCGGTCTGCGTCGTTTCAAAGAATTCCGGGCTTTGCGTGACCACGTGCTGGTACACGGCGGCGCGGATATCGGCCGTTACGCGCTCGCCCAGCCACGACACGCTGTAGAAACGCGCCGCCGTCGCCAGTGCGAGAATGGTGGCAAGCCCGAACAGCGCGAGGAACACCAGGTCCACATGCTGGATGCTGCGTGCGCCACCGCCGAAGCCCATGTCGATCATCTGTTTAAAGGCAGCAGGTATCGCCAGCGTGGCGCCTGCAGCGATTACCAGTGCGGCGCCGGCGATGGCAAAGCGGTGCTTGTACGGCACCAGGAAGGGCAGCAGGCCGCGCAAGGTGGCGATGCTACCTTTCTTAAGCTCACGGGTGGTAGTCGGTGCGGCGGTGGACATCGTGCTGGCAGTGGTGCTGTTGGTCATTGTGTGGCTACGGTTGCGTGATCTTGCTGATTATGACGTTTGGTATAGCGTTATATTGTTCTTACAGTTTCATCGGACTGACATAGCCCGTTAATTCCAGGTAGGCGCGGCCTGCCGGCTTGCCGTCCCGGCTCAATGTCACCGCACCTTCCCAATACACCGCACCGGTCGACCGGCGCGAATCCAGCTCCTGGTCGTCCTGTAAGGGCACGATGTCCCACGCGGTGCTACCGGTGGTGAGTTGGGTCGCAACGGGATACTCGGCATTGGTGCGGGGCGATCGCCACCGCCTTTGCGGGGTAAATTTGACCTGTTCCGGCGCGAACTGCGTGATCTTACCGGAAGCATCGCGCCATGTCGCGTGCGCCCATAGTTTAGCACCTGTCTTGCTGCGGATCTGGAAAGCCATCATGGCGCCGCCGTCATTCAGGTTGGCGCCGAGCCAATCCCACCCGTTGGCGTTGGGATCGACGTACTCGCTGAACCATTCGTGATCAAGCCATGCGGAGCCGGCGACAGCGCTTGCTTTGCCGTTGCGTGTGATATTTCCGCTAACTTGCAGGTGCGGTTCGCTGTAGTAGTAGCTGGCCTGGCCGGGGCGCGGGCCTTTGCGTGAGTAGCCACGTTCATCTTCGGGCAATACGGCCTGCGATGGTTTCAATTTGATGTCAAATTTGAACTGGGCGCTGTCCACGTGGACGGTGTAGCTGCCGTCGGCGGTGCGCAGCATGTGCCAGTCCTCCAGCTTGACGTTGGTGTCGCCGGCTTTGGCGTACGACAGGCCGAAGCCTTCGCGTGCGCTGCGCTGGTCGTGCAGTAGCTTGCCGTTGGCTGGATCGGAAATCGCGGCGTGGCCGATGATCAGCTGCTTGGGCGCGAACTGGCTGGGATTCGCGCGGTCATGGCCGCTGGCGCTGCGGAAGAAGGTGACCTGGAAGCCCACAGGCTTGCCGTCCGCCGTATTGAGCCAGCCGGTGACGTACCACCATTCGGTTTTGAATTCCGGATGCGCGCCGTAGTCTTTAGGGAAGGACAGCGTGGCGCCGGGTGGTAGCGGCGTGACGGGCGTGAACTGCGGCCCAGCGGCGTGGGCGAGGGCGCAAAGCACGAGCGCACCGGCCATGAGTAAGCGACGTAGCATTACCAATCCTCCCTGACGGCGCGTATCGGTCCGCCGGATAGCGACTGGCGGCCGGCCAGCAGCGCGGTGAGCGCGGCAGCGGCGAGCAGCAGGCCGGCCACGCTGCCCAGCAGCGGCCAAGGCAGGTGCAGCTGCATGGTCCAGTGGAACGATTGCGGATTGACGACAAAAACGAGGATCAGGCTAATCACCCATCCGAGCACAAAACCGGTAACGATGCCGAGCCCCGTCAGCGAGCCGCCTTCAATCGCCAGTATCGCCAGCACTTGTTTGCGGGTGACGCCGACGTGGCGCAGCATGCCGAATTCCTTGGCGCGCGCCAGTGTCTGCGCGGAGAAGGTCGCGGCCACGCCAAACAGGCCGATGATGATGGCGATAGCCTCCAGCAGATAGGTGATAGCAAAGGAGCGGTCGAAAATCTTCATGCTCATGGCGCGGATTTCGGACGGCTCGCTGGCTTCCAGTAGTGCTGCAAACGGCAGGCGCTTGAGCGCGGCCAGCGTGTCCTCGGCCTTGGCGCCCGGTTTGAGCGAGAGCGCTACACCGCTGGCATCCTGGTCGCCAGTGATGGCGCGGTAGTCGCTTAAGCGCATCTGGATGGTGCCGGTCGGCCGTGCGTAATCACGCCACACGCCGGCGACTTCGAATGCATGCATCGTGCCGTTCAGCGGCAGTTCGACGCGCTGGCCCACGCGCATGCCGTACAAGTCCACCATCGCTTCCGATACCCACACTGGCCTCACGCCGTTTTCGGGCACGCGCGACTCGCCGACAATGGCCAGGGAGCGGCCCGGTTCGGCGGCATCCACATTGCGCGCCATAAGCGCGACCGCAGGGCGCTCCGATGCCAGCGACACCGCGCGCGTACGCAGGAAATCGGCATGATCGACGCCGGGCAGGGCGGCCAGTGCGGTTTGTTCTTCTGGCCGCAGGCCGGCCGTGGCGCCACCGGTGGCGGTGCCAATGTAGATATCGGCCGGCAGGATGTGCAGCAGCCAATCGTCCAGCGACACGCGGAAGCTGGCGACCATGATGGCCATTGCCACCATCAGGCTAAAGCTGGACAGCACGCCACCCAGCGCGATACCTGCCTGGCTGGAAGCGTTGGCGAGGCGCGACAAGGTTAACGTGACCACGGCGGATGCGCCGGGCCGGTTGGCGGTGGCAGCGCTCCAGCGGCGGTGCGCAAAACGGAACACAATGGCGGCGAGGCGCGGCATCAGGCCGATGGCGCCGATCAGCAGCAGGGCGATCGACAGATAGCCGAACAGCGGCAGCTCAAACACTGGCGGCGCTTGCGACAGCAGCGCGGCGAGCGCCATCAACAGCAACGACGGCCACGCGCGCGCGAGGCGCGACATGGCTGCTTCCTCGGTACCGGATTTGAGCGCGATAGCAGGCTTGGCGCGGGCCGCATCCAGCGCCGGGGCGGCGCAGCCCAGCAGCGCAACGACCACGCCGAGCGCGAAGTAGACGGCAGCGGCTACCGGTGTGAATTGCACTTGCGGGCGCACGCCGGAGAAGAAGCCTGCGCCAAGGTCCGCGCCCATGAAGTGCAGTGCAGCGGCGGCCATGCCGTAGCCGGCCGCGATGCCGATGGCGGAACCGGCGACGCCCAGGCACAGGCCTTCCAGCAGAATCTGACGCAGCAGGCGATGGCGGTCCATGCCCAGCACGCGCAGCAGCGCAAACTGGCTGCGGCGCCGGATGACGGACAGCGCCTGCGTAGAGAACACGAGGAAGGCGCCGGTGAACAGCGCCACCAACGCCAGCACGGTGAGGTTGACGCGGTAGGCGCGGCTCATGCCTTCGTTGCGGTTGTTCTGTTCTTCGTCGTTCGGTTGGTTGACGCGGAAACGGCCGGGGTATTGGCGCTGCAGGTCTTGCTGCAGCTGGGTTTTGAAACTTTCGCGGTTGACGCCATCGCGCAGTTTGAGGTCGATGCGCGAAAGCTGGCCGATTTTTTCGAAGCGCCATTGGGCTGCGCCGATGTCCATCACGGCGATGCGCTGGCCTGCGCGCGCACCCGGCACTGGACCTGCCACGCGCAGTTTGAGCTGGCTGGTGCCGACTTGCAGTTCGACAGCGCCGGCGTTCGGCTGCAGCCATTGCTGGGCAGCGGGCGAGAGAAACAGGGCGTCGTCGGCGAGGGTGTCTTCAACATGGCCGTCGGTGGGTACGCCTAACAAGTCAGGCGAGACGTAACCGGCGCGGAAGGCGTCAATGCCGATGACTTTGAGCGCGGTGCGCTGGCCGGGGACGGAGGCGTCGAATTCCAGCACGGGCGAGGCGACCACCACACCTTCGCGTTGTGCCAGCGTCGGGTAGATGGCTTCGTCGAAGAAGGCTTCAGTGCCGCGCACCTGGATGTCGGCCACGCCGGACAGGCTTTTTACGGCGGCCGAGAATTCGTTGAAGGCCGCTGCGTTAATCAGGTGGATGGCGAAACCGAGCGAGATGCCGACCGCAATCGCTGCAATCGCCACTAACGCCCGCACCGGGTGCGCGCGCCACTCGCCAAGCAGCAGCCAGCGCGACAAGCGGCGGATTGACGCGGCCTGCATCAGCGCGGGCACTCCAGCGCCATGGCTTCGCCGGCGCGGTGGGCGCGGAGGCGCGCGGCTTCGGTGGCGGAGCCGGTGGCGCGGCGTGCGTCGTCATCGGCCCAGCGTTTTTTGAGTTTAAGCTGGTCGCACTTCTTGCGTTGGACTGCGGCGTCTTTGGCGGCACGGGCTGCGTCGCGTTCTTCTCGCTCGTCGCGCTTGAGGCGTGCTTTTTCCAGCATGTCGGCTTGCTTTTGCTGGCGGCGCAGCGTGGCGCCGGCTGCAGGATCGGGCGGCGGTGCGGCCGGTGCTTCCAAGGTGGATGCGGTGGCGCTCGCGGCGCAGGGCACATCGCTGTAACTGATTTTGCCGTCCACGGCGCATTTGTAGACCGCGCCCGCCAGCGCTGCAACGATCAGAATATTCATGTCAGCCTCGCTCAAAGGATTTTACCGGGATTCATGATACCCAGCGGATCCAATGCCGCTTTGATGGCTCGCATCATATTGAGTTCTACCGGCGATTTGTAGCGTGCCAGTTCATCGCGCTTCAAGGTGCCGATGCCGTGTTCCGCCGAAATCGATCCGCCGAACGCCACCACGCTGTCGTGCACCACACGGTTGACCTGATCCTGGTTGTGCAGGAAGTCCTCATTCGACATCCCACCCGGTGGCGCGACGTTGAAGTGCAGGTTGCCGTCGCCCAGATGACCGAAGCACACCAGCTGGCAGCCGGGGAAGGCCGCCTCCAGCAGCGGCTCGGTGGTCGCGATGAAGTCTGCAATCCGCGACACTGGCAGCGAAATATCGTGCTTGACGTTTTTGCCAGCCTTGGCCTGCGCCAGCGGGATATGCTCGCGCAGCTGCCACAAGCCAGCCGATTGCGCGACCGACGTGGCGACCACCGCATCGTTAATCACATCACGCTCCAGCGCTGCGCCGATAGCTTGCTCCAGGAGTCCAATCGCATGCTGCTCCGATTCGCTGCTCGATAATTCCAGCAGCACGTACTGCGGATGCGGCTCGGCGAAAGGCCGCGGCAACTGCGGGAACTGCTGCGCCACCAGTTCAAGGCAGTAGCGCGACATCAGCTCAAAGCCGGTCAGGCTGGAGCCGCAACAATCCTGCATTAGTACCAGCAACTGCTGCGCATGAGCAGGCGATGGCAGTGCCGCCAGCGCCGTGATGCAGGCCTTGGGCTGCGGATACAGCTTCAACACCGCGCCGGTGATGATGCCCAGCGTACCTTCCGCGCCGATGAACAGGTCGCGCAAATCGTAGCCGGTATTATCCTTGCGCAGGCCGCGCAAGCCGCTCCAGATCTCGCCTTGCGGCGTCACGACCTCCAGCCCGAGGCACAATTCGCGCGTGTTCCCGTAGCGCAGAACCGCCGTGCCACCCGCATTGGTGGCCAGATTGCCGCCGATGGTGCAGCTGCCTTCCGCCGCCAGCGACAGCGGGAACAGGCAGCCCTCGGCCGCAGCCGCTTCCTGAATGTGTTGAAGTATGCAACCCGCATCCACCGTCATGGTGCGATTGACGGCGTCGATCTGGCGGATGCTGTTGAGCCGCGCCAATGACAGCACCACCTGCGTGCCGCTGACATCCGGCACACTGCCCAGCACCAGTCCTGTATTGCCTCCTTGCGGCACAAGGCCCACGCGATGCTCGACACAGGTACGCACCAGCGCCGCCACCTCGTCCACAGAGCCGGGACGCAGCACCGCCAGCGCTTTGCCGGTAAAGCGCCCGCGTTGATCGGTGAGGAAAGGCGCCATGCCATCCGGCGTATCGAGCACATAGGTCTGGCCGATGATGGCGCGGCATTGCGTGAGGAAGTCCATCATTTGACGGTGTTGACCTTGACTTTGTCGAGCAGCTCCTTGGCCATCTTCTTGGCCGCGCGCTTGTAAGGACGCAGGTACAGCACTGCACACACAAAGTACACGCACACCACCGCCGCTTCGCCCCAGCCTAGCCAGGACGACAAGCTACCGATATCGCTCCAGCCGCGCACCACACCTTCGGTGAAGTACAGCAGGATCATCATCGAGGTCCACTGCAGCGTGTAGATATCGCGCTTGTAGACGCCATATAACGGCAGCAGCAGCGGTGCGGCTTTCAGTACCAGCCACGAACCGCCCGGTTTTAAAGGCGCCAGCACCATCTCCCACAACACACACCAGATAATCAGCGTTACCAAACTGCCGATTGCGCCCCAGTGAAAATATTTTTGCATTGTGGTTTCCATGACGCTTATCCGTGTAATTTGACTGCGGTTTCGGCCAGCCGCTTGCCCAGTGCGATGGCGAGGCGTTTCTCGTCTTCGGTGATGACCTTCTTGCCATCGAGGCCGGACCAGTGGCTGGCGCCGTATGGCGTGCCGCCGCTGGAGGTGGTCATCAATTCTGGATTGGTGTACGGCAGACCAAGCACCATCAGGCCGTGATGGAACAGCGGGATCATCATCGACAGCAGCGTCGATTCCTGGCCGCCGTGCAGGCTGCCGGTTGAGGTGAACACGCAGGCCGGCTTGCCTGCCAGCGCGCCGGACAGCCACTGGCTGGCGGTGCCGTCCCAGAAATACTTCATGGCCGACGCCATGTTGCCGAAGCGGGTAGGCGAGCCGACCGCAATGCCGGCGCACTCGGTCAAGTCTTCCAGCTCAACGTAAGGTGCGCCGTCGGCCGGCACTTCGGGCTCGGTGGCTTCGGTGACGCTGGACACGGCAGGCACGGTGCGCAGGCGCGCATCGCAGCCCGGCACGCTCTCGATACCTTGGGCGATCAATTCAGCCAGTTTGCGCGTGGCGCCGTGGCGGGAATAAAATAAAACGAGAATAGTCAAAGAGTTCATCAGCGTTATTATAGGGCGCTTTAGCGGGTGGCATCATTGCCACTGTTGTAATACGATACGCCCCATGTACGAAAAATATCTCCAATGGTTTGCCCAATATGTTGTCCGTAGCTGCAAAAGCGGCTGGGAGACAGCGCGTTCCCTGTCCTGGCCGGAAGTGCGGGACCTGTTTTTGTTTGCTCATCGGCGACTGCGTGAAGAGAGCCTGCCGCAGGTCGCCGGTAGTCTGACCTTCACCACCGTGTTTGCGCTGGTGCCGCTGTTGACTATCGCGCTGGCGATCTTCACCACCTTCCCGATGTTCACCACCCTGCGCCAAACGCTGGAGGCCTACTTCGCGCAGAGTGTGATGCCGAAGTCGATTTCGGGACCCATCCTCAACTACCTGACCATGTTCGCCGCCAAGGCCACGCGCCTGTCGGCTGTGGGCGCGGTGATGCTGATCGTGACCTCGATCGCGATGATGAGTCTCATCGAGCGCGTGTTCAACCGCATCTGGCGGGTGCGCGGCCAGCGCTCCTGGTCCAAGCGCATCCTCGTTTACTGGGCCTTGATTACGCTGGGGCCTTTGCTGATCGGTGTGTCGCTGACCTTGTCCTCGCAAGTGTTCATGGCCACCAGCGATTTGGTCGGCCACGTGCCGATCCTGGGCGCGCTGATTTACACCATCCTGTCGCTGGCGCTGACCACGGCCACTTTCACGCTGCTGTACGTGGCGGTGCCGAACCGCGATGTGGATTGGCGCGATGCGGCGTGGGGCGGCCTGGTGGCCGGTCTTGCGTTCGAGCTGGCCAAGCGTGGCTTCGCGATTTTCATCACTCAGTTCCCGACTTATTCCAAGATTTACGGCGCATTGGCGGCGGTGCCGCTGTTCCTGCTGTGGGTGTATTTATCGTGGCTGATTACCTTGTTCGGCGCGCTGCTGGTGGCCGCGCTGCCGGTGGTGAAGTACGAACGCTGGTGGCACGAGGCGCAGCCGGGCGGCGAGTTTGTCGACGCGATGGCGATTCTCAAAGTGCTGCACGTGGCCTGCAAATGCGGCGACACGGCGCTGGTCAGCGCAGGCCAGATCCGCGCCCGCACGCGTCTCGGCTTTGATGAAATGGACAACCTGCTGGAGCGCATGATGCAGGAAGGCTGGGTAGGCCGGGTGCCGGTCGCCAATCCGCCACGAGTCCAGTGGGGCAAGCGTGTGAGCGAAGGTTCCGATCACTGGGTCATCCTCGCCAACGTCGAGAAATTGACGATGGCCGACGTCTATCGCCTGTTCGTCTTCTCTGGCATGCCACTCAACGCCGGCGTGGTGGCCGATAGCGACGATGAACGCGACCTGCAAGCCGCGCGCGACGCCGCCGCGCTGGCACGTGAAGTAGAAAGCGCGGTGGAATCAGGCCTCGGCAAAACCCTGGCCGACCACTTCGGCCCTATTGACTGCCGATAAACGCCAGCACTGCTTCGTTGACGGCGTCCGCTTGTTCGGTCATCAGCGCGTGGCCGCTGGCTAGCGTGATGGTTTGCGCTTGCGGGATTGCGGCGACAAGGGCGGCGGCGGATTTGGCCGGCGTCATGACGTCAGCAGAGCCGAAGATGAACAGGGTAGGGCAGCGCACCAGTGCTGCTGCGGCGTCGCCGCCATCGTAGCTGTTGCAAGCCGCAAGGTCGGTGTGCAGCAGCTGTGCGCCGGACAGGCTTTGCATCAACTGGCGCAGCGGCTCGGGATGCGCGTAGCCGGGAGTGTGCGACCATTTGGTGACCATATTGATGGCCTTCGCTTCGTCGTCACGCGCCGTGTCGAGCAGCGCGTCGGCGACTTTCATCGGGTAGGTGGAGCCCAGCATTACGAGGTGTGATACGCGCTGCGGCGCGCGGGCTGCGGCTTCCAGCGCGATCAGGGATCCCATGCTGTGACCTATCAGCGCGGCTTGCGTTACGCCAGCCGCATCGAGTTGGGCCAGCAGCCAATCCGCCATCGCCGAAACGCTGGTCAGTGCGGGGGCGGCGCTGGCGTGTCCCGGCAGGTCCAGCGCCATCACCTTGTGGCCGCGCTCTGTGAAATAGCGGCTTTGCGCCGCCCAGACGCGATGGTCGTTCAGCGCCCCGTGGATGAAAACCAGCTGCATGTTCGTCTCCTGTTTTTTGCGGCCATCCTACCCTGAAACGCAGCGTGGCAACAGTGCGACAACAATGTTGTGTTTTGCTTATCCGTAGCACTGGCTTTTTTGCCGGGCATAGGCTACATTCGCTACAAGGTTAGAACAATTAGAACTCCCATTCACAGAGCGTATATCAGCGGACAGGACGGCCCAAAATGAAAGTATCGGAAATTCTCCAAGTTAAAGGCTCCATCCTTTACACCATCTCCCCGGATCAACCGTTGGCGGATGCCGCCAACACGATGGCGGAAAAGGATATCGGCTCGCTGGTCGTCATGGAATTCGGCGACCTGGTTGGCATGCTGACCTTCCGCGAGGTGCTGCGCGCGCTGCACGAAAACCAAGGTAATGTCGGTGGCGGCACGGTGCGCAAGCATATGGAAGATCACCCGATCACGGTGACGCCGGATACCGACGTCAATGAAGTGCGCCGCATCATGCTGGAAAAGCACGCACGCTACCTGCCGGTGATGAACGCCAAAACCATCCTCGGTGTGATTTCGTTCTACGACGTGGCGCGTGCCGTGCTGGAAGCGCAGAGCTTCGAGAACCGCATGCTGAAAGCGTATATTCGAGATTGGCCGGCTGAAGCCGAGCAGACTTCGGACTGAAAAAAAACGCCATCTTCGGATGGCGTTTTTATTTATGCCGCACCTTCCAGTGCATCGTTACTGAGCCAGCCATTCAGGGCGCTGGCCGTCATCGGGCGGGCGAACAGGAAGCCCTGGGCCAGCGGGCAGCCCAGCGATTGCAGGATCTGCGCCTGGCGCTCGTCTTCCACGCCTTCCGCAATCACCGCCAGGCCGAGGTTGCGGCCAAGCTGGATCACCATCTCGGCAATGCTACTGCCGCGCGCCGAACCGGTGATTTCGGTAACGAAGGCACGGTCGATCTTCAGGCGGTCGATCTGCAAGCGCTGCAGGTAGGACAGCGAGGAGAAGCCGGTGCCGAAGTCGTCTATCGCGATGCTGACGCCAGTTTGCTTGATCTGGCCCAGCATTTTAATCAACAGGTCCGGCTCTTCCATTGCCATCGATTCGGTGATTTCCAGCTCGATGTTCTGCGGCGGCGCACCGGTGTCATCCAATGCGCGTTTGAGAATGTCGAGGAAGTGCGGATGGCGGAATTGCACCTGGGAGACGTTAATCGACATCATGAAATCATGGTGCCCAGCCTTGCGCAGGTCGACCAGCTCGCGGCAGGCGGTGCGCATTACCCATTCGCCCAGCTCGATGATCAGGCCGGAATACTCGGCAATCGGGATGAAGCGGTCTGGCGAGATGAACTTGCCGTCTGGCGTCTGCCAGCGCAGCAGAGCTTCGGCGCCGACCGGGCGCCGGGTGGCCAGATCAATCTGCGGCTGGTAAACCACGAACAGCTGATTCTGGCCAAATGCCGTGCGCAGTGCATGCATCATGCGCACCCGCTCGCGAATCTCCACGCCCATCGAGCGGGAGAAGTAGAAGTGGCCGGCGCGCTGCTGCGACTTGGCGCGTTTCAGCGCGATGTCGGCGTCTTTCAGCGCATCGGCGCCGCTGCCTTCGTGCTCGCACAGGCGCACCAGGCCCAGTGTGGCCGACAGCTGTACATCTTGCCCATCAATGCTGAACGGCCGCTGGAACAGGCCCAGGATATTGCCCGGATTGACTTGCGAGGAATCCCCCAGCACGCAGAAAATATCGCCGCCGATACGGGCCACGGTCAGTTGGCCGCCCAGCTCGGTTTGCAGGCGGCCGGCCACGGCGATCAGCAGCATGTCGCCGAACTGGTGGCCGAGGGCGTCGTTGGTTTCGGCAAAGTGATCGAGGTCGACCAGCGACAGGGTGGCGTCTTCGCGTGCCGGACCGCCGATGGTGGCGTCGAGGATTTCCACTAGCCGGGTGCGGTTTGGTAGCTTGGACAGCTGGTCGTAGAAAGCCGCGTTGTGCAGGTGCGTGACCAGCTCAACGTTGTCCAGCCCGACCGCCACATTGCTGCAGAAGACTTCCAGCAGGCGCTCGTCAATCTCGGTGGGCGCCCGTTTGACTTCGAGGAAGGCGACGAAATCACGGCTGGCTTTGCCGGCAAAATAGAGCGCGATGTAGTCCGGACCGTAGATGTTGCGGCGCTGCGCCAGTGCCGCTTCCAGCGCGTCGTGGATGCGCTGGTCTTCGCGTACGGTCAGGGTGATGTTGTGCAGGTGGCGGTAGCTGCCGGCCGTGGCCATGACCATCAGTTCGTGGCAGCCGGTGTCCGGGCACTCCTGCACGCACAGCACGCCGTTGGCTTCCAAACCCAGCAGGTCGGCGATCTGGGCCAGCACGCCGGCGGCGAAGTTTTGCACGCCGTGCAAGGTCATCAGCTGGGTGCTGGCGTGGACGATCTGGTTCAGGCCGCGGCGGCTGTCGTTGATCTTGCGGATTTGTTCGTAGGAGCGGATCGCTGCCGTCACCGTGGTGAACAGCTTGATGCGGGTCAGCTCCGACTTGGTTTTGTAATCATTGATGTCGAAATCGCGGATGGCGTCGATTTCAGGCGCGTAGCCCGGCTGGCCGGTGCGCAGAATGATACGCACGTCGTGCAGTTTCAGGGTTTCGCGGATGTAGCGCACCAGGTGCAGGCCGGCGTCGTCCTGCTCCATCACCACGTCGAGCAGGATGACAGCGATTTCGCTCTCGTGTTTGAGCAATTCGCGCGCTTGCCCGG
This sequence comes from Duganella flavida, assembly GCF_009857445.1. Classification (GTDB taxonomy): domain Bacteria; phylum Pseudomonadota; class Gammaproteobacteria; order Burkholderiales; family Burkholderiaceae_D; genus Rugamonas; species Rugamonas flavida. The sequence goes on along the minus strand of NZ_WWCN01000021.1, from coordinate 19,404 downwards.
CCGAATACGCGTGCACGAATTCGAGCGGACGATGCTGCATGTCGAGGTTGCCGAGCGCAAAGGTGGTGGTCGAGTGGACGTCTTCGTCGTCGTCGATAATCATGACCCGCCAAACGTTGCGCGTACCCGCGACAGCAGGCGCAGCAGGATGCTCTTCTAAGAATACCAAATCGTCTTGATCATCCGTGGACTGCTCAAGGGGTGAAACCGGTGGGGGCATGTGTAGCTTCTCCAGATTACTCGGTGTTCTTGCGTTCCAGTATATAGCGAATTGTCAAAAAGAATGCAGTTTTCCATGGCTTTCAGCAGAAGCGTGTGTGCCCTTGTACTCATTGCACCATATTTGTATCAAAATAATTATATTTTACCAAGCGTAACTTGCCTTTTGGAAATTATTGTGTGAACGGGACGCCACGGGGCGCTGGCTGGTAGAATGGGGGACTTTTCCACTTTTTTCCGAAGATTCTTTTCCTATGTCCGGTAATACTTTTGGCAAATTGTTCTCCGTTACTACGTTTGGTGAGTCGCATGGTCCCGCGATTGGTTGTGTGATCGATGGTTGCCCACCGGGACTACCGTTGTCGGAAGCGGACATTCAGCCGGAACTGGACCGTCGCAAACCGGGTACGTCGCGCCACGTGACCCAGCGCCAGGAGTCGGACACGGTGGAAATCCTGTCCGGCGTGTATGAGGGCGTCACCACCGGCACCCCAATCGCGCTGTTGATCCGCAATGAAGACCAGCGTAGCAAAGATTACGGCAACATCGCTGAAAGCTTCCGTCCCGGCCATGCAGACTACACCTACTGGCACAAGTATGGCGTACGCGACCCACGCGGCGGCGGCCGTTCCTCGGCCCGTTTGACGGCGCCAGTGGTCGGCGCGGCGGCAATTGCCAAGAAGTGGCTGCACCAGCAGTACGGCACGGTGTTCAAAGGCTGCATGAGCCAGCTCGGCGACATCGTGGTGCCGTTTGAGGATTGGAAGCACGTGCAGGATAACCCGTTCTTCGCCGCGACCGGCGACGCCGGCGTGATCGCCAGCATGGAAACCTATATGGACGAGCTGCGCAAGGCTGGCGACTCCATCGGCGCCCGCATCGACGTAGTGGCGCAGAATATCCCGGTCGGCCTCGGTCAGCCGATTTACGACAAGCTGGATGCCGATATTGCCTACGCCATGATGGGGATTAACGCTGTCAAGGGCGTGGAAATTGGCGCCGGTTTCAAATCCATCGTGCAGAAGGGTACTGAGCACGGCGACCCGCTGACGCCACAGGGCTTCGTCGGCAACAACGCTGGCGGCGTGCTGGGTGGCCTGTCCACTGGCCAGGACATCACGGTGTCGATCGCGATTAAACCGACGTCCTCGATCCGCACGCCGCGTCCATCGATCGACAAGGCCGGCAATCCGGTGATGGTGGAAACCTTCGGTCGCCACGATCCGTGCGTGGGCATCCGCGCTACGCCGATCGCGGAAGCGATGCTCGCACTAGTGCTGATCGATCACGCGCTGATGCACCGCGCGCAGTGCGGTGACGTCAAGGTGTCGACGCCTAACATTGAGTTGTAAGTAGTGCCCGCGCAAGCGTTCAGCTTCGCCTTATTCCTCTTCTGCTACTACGCACACGCCGGCACCTGGAGCACCTACGCGACGCTGTTCTTTGCCGATAAAGGCATGACCGTCGCGCAGATCGGCGTGCTGATGTCGATGATCCAGGTGCTGCGCATCGTCGGCCCCAATGTGTGGGGCTACGTGGCCGATCACTACGACCGCCGCGTGCTGGTGCTGCGCATGGCCGGCTTTGCGGCGCTGGTAGGATTTTCGGGCTTCTTCATCGGCGACAACTTCGGCCACTTCATGCTGGCCATGATCGTGCTTAACCTGTTCACCAGTGGGCAGGCGCCGATTTGCGAGGCGCTGATGCTGTCCGAGATGAAGGGCGACCTTACGTACTATGGCCGCATCCGCATGTGGGGCTCGATCGGCTTCATCGTCTCGGTGACGCTGGCTTCCATCGCGCTTGAACATTACGGCATCATCACGCTACCGTGGGTGGCGGCTGCGCTGCTGGTGGCGACGATTGCCGCGGCATTCCGCTTGCGCGACGTGCCGCGCCGTACACACAAGACGGCGCCACCGCCGTTGCTGTCGCTCCTGCGTCGGCGCGAGGTGATTGCCTTCTTCCTGTCTACCGCCTTGATGGTGTCGGCGCATACCTCGCTCTACACTTTTTACTCGCTGTATCTGGAGCGCAGCGGCTACAGCAAAACCGTGATCGGCGCCATGTGGTCGTTGGGCGTGCTGGCCGAGGTGCTGCTGTTTTACTTCCAGGCGCCACTATTCAAGCGCTGGGGTGCGATGCGCATGATGTATCTGGCGCTGGGCATCGCTGTGGTGCGCTTCCTGATGATCGGCTTCGGCTCGCACATGCTGTGGCTACTGGTGGCGGCGCAGCTGATGCATGCGGCGACTTTCGCGCTGCATCACTCGTCGTCTGTGATGTCCTTGCAGCGCTGGTTCTCCGGGCCGTTGCAGGCGCGCGGGCAGGCACTGTACATGAGCATCTCGTACGGTATTGGTGGCTCGCTGGGCGGGCTGTTTTTGGCGCAGTGGTGGGAGCGGGCGGGCGCCGAGACGGTGTACTACGTGGCCTCGGCGCTGGTGGTTTTGTCCGCGTTGGCTGCCATGCTGTCGTTCCGCTGGCAGCAGCGCGATGGGTATTGATTAGCGGGTGACTGCTTCTGGCGCAATGCCGTGGCGGCGTTCCACAGCGCGTACCACCATCGCGCGCATATCGTTCAGCAGCGAGAACTCGGTGGCGCTCAGTGAAATCGGTGGGAAGGAATCGTCCCAGTCGCCGTACAGGAAACCGGCCGGCTGGCCATTGGCCGACAACGGCAAGATCACAAAGCTGCGCGCTTCCGCTAGCGACGACTTCCACCACAGCGGCAACTTGGCTGCGAACTTGGCGTCGCGCGCATTCTCGATGAAGATCACACGGTCGCTATTGAGCGCAGCGTGGAACACATTAGGTTCATAGGCATCGTCGAAAGTCATGGCAGGCAGCAGCTCTCGCGTGCCTTCGCCGAAGCTGATTTTGGCCGAGTAGGTGGCGTCCTTGCGGTTGCGGACGAAAGCCACGGCGCGCGAGAAGTCCAGTCCCTTGTACACCGTCTCCAGTGCGATCTGCACCATCTGGCCCGGGCTGGCGGTATCGATTACATCGCGCATGTCGGCCAGGCCACTGAGCAGTATCTTGTTGCCGGCAGCGCGCTGGCGCGTTTTGGCCAGCGCCTTGGCACGGCGTTCGGCAGGGCGCGACAGCGGCGCGATAGTCAGGTCATTGGCTGCCACCACCTTGGCTTGCTCGATGGCGTTTATCAGGTTCGTCGCTTCCACGCCCAGCATGCCGGCGTAGCTCTCGGCCAGCTGCTTTACTTTTTCTGCGCCGGCGGCGTCGTCATGCCACAGCGATTCCGCGCACAGCGCGGACATGGTGGACAGGCCGGCGATCCAGTCGGATGGCGTTACCTCGGCCTCTGGCTCGGGCGGCACCATGGTACGCATACCGCTCACCAGCGACGACGGCAAGCCCCAGTGCAGCGCGGCGGCGTGGCCGACTTCTTCCAGTGAGAGGCCGAGCAGTTCCGGCGCGGTATCCTCCACCGAGCGTTCCGATTCATCGGCAAGGCGCTGCAGCTCATGCCAGCGCTCCGGCATGTAAAAGGTCAGCATCATACGGCCCAGCGTGTGCAGCATCGAGCACACCACGGCTTCTTCGCCATGACGGCTTTCGGCGGTAAAGGCGATCTGCTGCGCCACAATCCCGGCCAGCACTGCCTTCTCCATTTCGATGTGGGCGACGGTGGTGTCGGTCGATGTGGCGGCCAGTTCTTCAATCAGTTTCAGGCCGAGCGCCAGATGGCCGATGGCTTCCGTGCCCAATACCAGCACCGCTTTCGATACGGTATTCACATGCTGGCCAAAGGCCGAGTACATGCCGCTGTTGGCCAGCCGCAGAACCTTCTGCGTCAAGACCGGATCGGACAGTACGGTGCGCGTCATGTTGAATTCTTGCTCATCCTCGCCGCGCATGGCGCCGAGGATGGCGGTGATGGCCTTGGCGAAGCCCGGCATGTCGCCGCGGCGGCGCGTGCAGTCGCCAAGCTCGGACAGCGTTTTGTTACCGAGTGGGGTAGCGGCCTTGTAGCTGCCGATCATTGCACCACCTGTCGAAGGTCTGCCGGCACCATCTTGGCGTGGATGCTTTCCTTGAGCGCCGCCAGTGCGACGTTGGCCGCCATTGGCTTGCCGGTGAGGTAGCCCTGGATGTACTGGCAGCCGCGCTGTTCGAGGTACTGCAGCTGCTCTTCGGTTTCCACGCCTTCCGCCACCACCGACAGATCGAGGTGCTTGGCCAGGTCCAGCACTGCATTGCAGATCGCGCCATCCTTTTGCGAGCCGGGAAGGTCGCGGATAAAGGTACGGTCGATTTTCAGTACCGAGATCGGGAAGCGTTTGAGATAGGCCAGCGATGAGTAGCCGGTGCCGAAATCGTCAATCGCGATACGCGCGTTACGTTCGGCCATTTTGGACAGGATAGACTCGGCATGCACTGGATCGATCATCAGTGTGCCTTCTGTGATTTCTAAAACCAATTGCTCACCAAGTAGGCCGGAGAACGCGATGGCGTCGTCCAGCACATCCAAAAATTTATCGTTGCGGAATTGTCGCGGGCTGATATTAACAGAGATGTACAGGCTGCGCTTGGCCACTTCTTCAAATTGTTTTAGCTGCACGCAGGCCGCTTTCAGCGCCCATGCGCCGAGCAGGTTAATCAGGCCGTTGGTCTCGGCGATTGGGATGAAGCGCGCCGGCGGCACCATGCCGAGCGTTGGGTGCTTCCAGCGCATCAGCGTTTCAAAGCCCTGGATCTCGCGCGTTTGCGCGTCCACGATAGGCTGGTAGTACAGCTGGAACTCGCCTTCGCGCACGGCCTGGAACATCGCCGCTTCCAGCGAGATGTCATGCTGCGGCGGGCCCGATAGCGAAGGGTTGTAGACCACGGCGCGCGCTTTGCCGGTTTCCTTGGCGCGCGACATGGCGGCATCGGCCAGTGCCAGCAGGCGGACTTCGTCTTCCGCGTGCTGCGGGTAGACCGAAACGCCGACCGAGGCGCCGACATAAATCGTGTGGTTGTCAATTTCGAACGGCGACTGCAGCGTGGCGATCAAACGGCCGGTCACCAGTTTGATTTGCGCCTCGGTGGCGGTGCCCGGCAAGATAGCGACGAATTCATCGCCGCCGACGCGGGCCAGCGTGTCGCTGTCGCGCAGCGTTTTGCGCAGGCGCTGTGCGGCCATGCGCAGCATCGCGTCGCCGATTGGGTGGCCGAGGCCATCGTTCACTTTCTTGAAGCCGTCCAGGCCCACCGTGGCGACCGAGAAGCCTTGGCCGGAGCGGCGCGCATTGGCGATCACCATGCGCATGCGGTCCGACAGCAGCAGGCGGTTCGGCAGTTCGGTCAGACCGTCGTGGGTGGCCATATGGCGCAGGCGTTCTTCGGTGGCGTGCTGCATGGTCATGTCGCGGCCGACCACCAGCAGTTCCGTCGCGCCTTGCTGGTTCTCGTAAGTGGAGATCCGCAGCTCGTGCCAGATTTCGATGTCCGCAGTTTTGATGCGCACTTCCACCAGTTTGGAAGCATGCGACTCGCTGATTTCCGCCAACGCGGCGGCCAGCGGGGCCTGGTCGCCGTCAGCAACCAGTTTGGCGATGGCGCTGCCGACCAGCGGCGTCGCGCTGCCGATGCGGGCAGTGGCGCGTTGGCTGACAAATAGCAGCTGGCCTAGCTGATTCAGGCGAAAAACTACATCGCCAGCCTCCTCCATGAGGTTATCCAATTCATGACGCGGCTGGGATGAAACACTGGTTGGCATCGCGAAGATCTATTCTTTCAAATGGACTTAGTAAATGGACTTAGTAACTAAGCGTGTAACAATTGTATGGTGCGAATCTTGCAAAACCATAACGAAATGTATCACTGATGGGAAACAAATTGCATGAAAAATGACAACATTACGGCGACTTTTTGAGAAATCTCTTTAGATCGTCAAAAAAACCGCTTTTCAGAGTGAAAGACTGCCTTTTCGTTGCGCAGGATTGATGGCGGTTTGACAAAAATATCGGCTCTCAATTTGTAGTGCATTTTCAAAATCGACTTGCATGCCTTCGACCATTGCGCACAGCACTGCCTCAGCCGCTGGCGATGGGCCGCCGGCGCGCTGGCGCAGCAGTGCCGGTGCGCTCAACAGCAGGGCACGTACCGGCGCCGCGTCGAGCCCGCCGCCGGGCAGGCGGTAGGCTTTGGCTTCCCACGGTTGCATCGCAATGGCTTTGTCCATGGCATTTTGCGCGAGTTCCGTTTCGTCGCCGGCGACAGCGTGCACCAGGCCTGCATGCAAGGCTTGCGCGGCCGACAGCGTTGCACCGTCCAGCAGCAGTGGCATGGCCGCTTGCAGACCAGCCAGACGCACGGTGCGGGCGATTTCACCAGCCACCGGCGCCAGTCCCAGCGATACTTGCGGCAGGCTGAAACATGCGTCCTGCAGGGCGATGCGGCGATGGCAGGCCAGGGCGAGGCCGAAAGCGTGGCTGCTGATCTCGCCAGCCAGGGTGGCGATCACCGGCACGCCCAAGCCTTCCAAGCGGCGCAGCAGCGTGTTGTAGGCGTCCAGCATGTGCATGCAGTCTGGTGCTTGCGCGCGGGTTAGCGCCATCAGGTGTTCCAGCTCGTGGCTGCGGTCCACGGTGTCGGCGTCGAAGCTGATGATGACGGCGTCCAATTTGGCGCGACGCGATTCCAGTTGATCGAGCAGGGCGGCCAGCTCGCGCTGGAATAGGCGGCTCAGCGGATTGATGCTGCGGGCTGCCAGCAGCACTGTGATCTGGCCGTTGTTCTGGTGGGTGGTGATCATGCTCATAGCCGTTCGATAATGGTGGCGATGCCCATGCCGCCGCCCACGCACATGGTGACCATGCCGCGTCGCAGGCGGCGTGCTTCCAGCTCGTCGAGCAGGGTGCCGAGCAGCATGCAGCCGGTTGCGCCGAGCGGATGGCCAAGCGCGATGGCGCCGCCGTTGACGTTGACCTTGTCTTCGGGGATGTTCAGTTCTTTCATGAAGCGCAGCACCACCGAGGCGAAAGCTTCATTTACTTCAAACAGGTCGATGTCGTCGATCGACAGGCCGGCTTTCTGCAGCGCCTTGCGCGCGGCCGGCGCAGGGCCGGTCAGCATGATGGTGGGCTCGCTGCCGGTGACGGCGGCGGCAATGATGCGTGCGCGCGGCTCAAGGCCGATGCGCGCACCGGCCGCCTTGCTGCCGACCAGGGCCAGCGTCGCGCCATCGACAATGCCGGAGGAATTGCCGGCGGTATGCAGGTGTTCGATCTTTTGCAGCTGCGGATATTTGCGCAGCGCGATGCAGTCAAAGCCCATCTGGCCCAGCGTGGTGAAGGCGGGTTGCAGGTTTTCCAGCGCTTCCATGGTGGTGGCGGGCTTGATGAATTCGTCTTCGGCAAGGATGGTCACGCCGTTCTGGTCGCGCACCGGCACCACGGAGCGGAAGCGGCCGGCGGCGCGCGCGGCGGCCGCCTTGTGCTGCGAGCGCAGTGCGAAGGCGTCCAGCTGTTCGCGGTGATAGCCGTCCAGCGTGGCGATCAGGTCGGCGCCCACTCCTTGCGGGACGAAGTCGGTTTTCAGGCTGGTCTCGGGATCTTGCGTCCAGGCGCCGCCGTCCGAGCCCATCGGAACACGCGACATGGATTCGATGCCGCCCGCTACCACCAGGTCTTCCCAGCCGGAGCGCACTTTCTGCGCAGCCAGGTTGACGGCCTCCAGCCCAGAGGCGCAAAAGCGGTTGAGCTGCACGCCCGCTACTTTCCAGTCCCAGCCGGCGGCCAGCGCAGCGATCTTGGCGATGTCTGCGCCTTGCTCGCCGATTGGCGTCACGCAGCCCAGCACTACGTCATCGACCAGCGCGGTGTCGAGCTGGTGGCGTTGCTGCAGCTCGCCCATCAGGCCGGTCAGCAGGGAAATCGGCTTGACGCTGTGCAGGCTACCATCCTTTTTTCCCTTGCCGCGCGGGGTACGGATGGCGTCGTAGATATAGGCATCGGTCATGCTGTCTCCATTTTGTTATGCGCTTATCATATGATTGCTTAATGTACAAAGCAACTGCTTGCTTCGTGTTGTTGTTTGGTCTAGTCTGAGCATTGTTCAAGAAAACCAACAATAGCGTTTTGAACGGAGACAAAATGCAGCCTTTCGATACACACGAAGTGCGCAATACTGTTGCGCCGCTGGGCAATATCAACCTGTATGCGGCCGATCCGGCCTTGCAGGAAGCCCTGCAGCGCGAGGGCGCGGGCGATGCGGCAGCCGCGCTGCACGCGCTGGGTGCGGAACTGGGCAAGGCCGAGACGCTGGACCTGGCGCGGCTGGCCAATCTGCATACGCCCAAGCTGCACAATTACGACCGCGAAGGCCATCGCATCGATGAGGTGGAGTTCCATCCGTCGTGGCACCAGCTGATGGGACTGCTGATTGGCCACGGTACGCATTCCTCACCGTGGCAGGGCGGGCCGGGCGCGCAAGTGGCGCGGGCGGCGCGCTACCTGATGTTTGGCCAGCTGGAGAACGGCTCGCAGTGCCCGGTGACGATGACCTACGCATCGGTCCCGGCGCTGAAGCAGGCGCCGCGCATCGCCGCCAAGTGGCTGCCGAAAATTCTGTCCAATGATTACGATCCACGCTCGCTGCCGGTCGAGCAAAAGCGCGGTGCCATCATCGGCATGGGCATGACCGAGAAGCAGGGTGGCTCCGACGTGCGCGCCAACACCACCCGTGCCGAGCCGGTGCCGCCATCGGAAGCGCGCGCCTTGTTCGGCGAGGAGGGCGAGGATGTGTTTCGCATCGTCGGCCATAAGTGGTTCTTCTCGGCGCCGCAAAGCGACGCGCACCTGATTCTGGCGCAGACCGATGAGGCGGGCAGCGCCGGCCTGTCGTGCTTCTTCCTGCCGCGCTACCTGCCGAACGGCGAGCGTAATGCGATCCGCGTACAACGGCTGAAGGACAAGGTCGGCAACCGTTCGAATGCGTCGTCGGAGGTGGAGTTCACCGGTGCTTACGGTTGGCTGATCGGCAAGCAGGGGCGCGGCATTCCGACGATTCTGGAAATGGGCGGCTACACGCGGCTCGACTGCGTGCTGGGCAGCGCCGGCACCATGCGCGCCGCGCTTACGCAGGCACTGCATCACGCGCGTCGCCGCGTGGCGTTTGGCCGTCCGCTGGCCGAGCAGCCACTGATGCAAAACGTGCTGGCCGACCTGGCGCTGGAATCGGAGGCCGCCACAGCCGTGGCGATGCGCCTCGCGCGCTGCTTTGACGAGATCAACGATCCAGTGCAAGCCGTGCTGGCGCGGGTGCTGACGCCGGCTGCCAAGTACTGGGTCTGCAAGCGCGGCCCGGGCTTTGGCGCGGAGGCGATGGAGGTCGTCGGTGGCAGCGGCTACGTGGAAGAGAGCCCGCTGGCGCGGCTCTACCGCGAGCTGCCAGTCAATTCGATCTGGGAAGGCTCCGGCAACGTGATGTGCCTGGACCTGCTGCGCGCCTTCGCCAAATCGCCGGAAGCGCGCGATGCCTTGGCGGCGGAATTGGCGCTGGCCGGCAGCGCGGACATCTTCTTTGTCGCCTACCGTTCGACCTTGCTGGCTGACTTGGTCCAGCAACAGCCGGATGAATTCAGCGCCCGCGTGCTGGCTGAGCGCGTGGTGCTGGCGGTGCAGGCGGCGCTGCTGTTGCGCCATGCACCGGCGTACGTATCGTCGGCCTTCGTGGCGTCGCGCCTCAAGCGCGAACCGGGCGGTGCATATGGCCGCCTGCCGCCGGGCGTGGATTGCGCGGCGATTTTAGCGCGGGCGCTGGTCGAATAAGATGGCCATCGTTCCGGTAGAAAACCGTCGCGCCGAGGTGGTGCGGGTGGCGGCACGCCTGTTCTGCGAGCGCGGCTTCGACGGCACCACCACGCGCGACATCGCGGAAGCAGTCGGCATGCGCTCCGGCAGCCCGTTCTATCACTTCAAGAGCAAGCAAGAGATCCTGGCGGCGGTGATGGAAGAGGGACTGGTGGCCGGCCTGCCGGCTGCCGAAACCATCGCCGCCAGCGTGCTGCCGCCGCGCGCCAAATTTCGTGCATTAGTGCGGGCCCATCTCGAAATTGTGCTGGGCGAAGGCCACGACTTCATTCCCGTGCTGCTGTACGACTGGCGCCGCCTGACGCCGGAGTTGCGCGCCCGTGTGCAAGTGCTGCGCGACCGTTACGACCAGCTGTGGCAGGACGTGGTCAACGAACTGTCCGCCGCCGGCCTGCTGAAAAGTGATAGTGCTGTTGCGCGCCTGCTGCTGATGGGCGCTGTCAACTACACGGTGCTGTGGTACAAGCCGGGCCAAGGCTCCGACCTTGAGCAGATCGCGGAAGAGGCCGTTGCGATGTTTGTGGGGCCGGAGGCCTAGTATAATGCGGCCTATAACCGCCTAATTATGAGCAAAACTAATGAAACAAGATCCGCGTTTTCCTAACCTGTTTATCACCGACCATCCGCTGATCCAGCACAAGCTGAGCCACATGCGCGCCAAGGATACGTCGACCCGTACCTTCCGCGACCTGCTCAAGGAAATCACGCTGCTGATGGGTTACGAGATCACCCGTGACCTGCCGCTGACTACCCGCACCATCGAAACCCCGCTGATGACCATCGACGCGCCGGTCATCGCCGGCCGCAAGCTGGCTATCGTGCCTATCCTGCGCGCCGGTATCGGCATGAGCGACGGCCTGCTGGACCTGGTGCCATCGGCCCGCGTCGGCCACATCGGCGTGTTCCGCGATCCTGAAACGCACCAGCCGGTGGAATATCTGGTGCGCCTGCCCGACACCGTCGAGCGCACCTTCATCCTGTGCGACCCGATGGTCGCCACTGGCAACTCGGCCGTGCACGCGGTCGACGTGCTGAAAAAGCGTGGCGTGACCGACGACCAGATCATCTTCCTGGCGCTGGTGGCCGCGCCGGAAGGCATCGAAGTATTCCAGAAATCCCACCCAGGCGTGAAAATCTACTGCGCCTCGCTGGATTCCCACCTGAACGACCACGCTTACATCGTGCCTGGCCTGGGCGACGCTGGCGACCGCATCTTCGGCACCAAATAATGGCGGCGCCGATCGATCCTGACTTCCGCGCGCGGTTGGCGGCGCTGAACGAGAAGTTCGCCGCCACCGTGCCGGGTACGCTCGACAAAATCCGTGCCGCGCTGGCGGCATGCGTGGCCGGCGGCGAATTGCCGTCGCAGGACGCGCTGCACCAGCTGCATGAAGTGCTGCACGGCGTGGCAGGATCGGCCGGCACCTTCGGCTTCATGGTATTCGGCCAGGAATCGCGCCGCATCGAACAGATGGTGCGCGGGGTGCTGACCACGCAGACCGGCTGGGCGCCGGTGGTGCCGGAAGTGGAAAAATTGCTACACTGGGCCGCTCAAGACGCCAAAGCAAGCCATTACGATTGATCTAGCTCAAAGCTTGCGTTATTTTGTTGTCTACCATGACACATACACCCGGTTGCGAGGTGTTTCTACCAAAAAATGCGACGCTTTGCATTTATTTTGACGAAAACGTGCTTTTCTCTCGTAAATGGGTATAATGCGGGATCGTTTAGATTCAAGAGTAGTGCAGTTTGTTCTTTCTTGCCTCAAAAACGATATCACGGGCGCAAGCCCAAATTAACTGAAATAGGAATTGTAATGGCAACTGGTATCGTAAAATGGTTCAATGATTCGAAGGGTTTTGGCTTCATCACCCCTGATGAAGGCGGCGAAGATCTGTTCGCTCACTTCTCGGCGATTCAAACCGCAGGCTTCAAATCCCTGCAAGAGAACCAACGCGTTTCTTTCGAAGTAACCGCCGGCCCTAAAGGCAAGCAAGCTTCGAACATTCAGCCTATCTAATACGCTGGGTCTAACGATCAAGAAATCCTCGGAATCCGAGGATTTTTTTTTGGCTGTTCACTTTGCAGGCTTGCGCCAGTAGTCAGGCTGGGCGTAAGTGTGGCGCAAGAAGTCCACAAAGGCGCGCACCCGCAGCGGCAGGTGGCGGCGCTGCGCAAACACCGCGTAGATATCGTTGCCCGGCGCCGAATAGCCGTCCAGCACGGTTTGCAATTTGCCTGCCTCAATCGCGCTACCCACTTCCCACATCGAACGCCACGCCAGCCCCTTGCCGGCCAGCGCCCACTCGTGCAGCACCTGGCCGTCATTGCAGGCCATGTTGCCATTCACCTTCAGTACCACGTTCTTGCCGCCTTCGCGGAAGGTCCAGCCCCGTTGGCTGCCTTCGCTGCTGATCGCCAGACAGTTGTGCTTGGTCAGGTCGGCCAGCGTTTCCGGCTTGCCGTAGCGCTTGAGATAGGCGGGTGAGCCCACCACCACACGCTCGTTATCAGCCAGCTTGACGCTGACCAGGCTGGAATCGGACAGGCTGGCGATACGAATCGCCACATCAATACCTTCGCCGACGATGTCGACCACGCGGTCGCTCATGTTAAGTGTAACGGTGACGTCGCGGTGTTCGGACAGGAAAGAGGGCAGCACTGGCGCCACGTGCTGGCGGCCAAACCCTGCCGGCGCCGAAATCATCAGGTGACCTGTGGCGTGCGCGCTACGTTCTGATACCGCCGATTCTGCTTCTTCGAGCTCGGCGAGGATGCGCTGGCAGTCCTCAAGGAAGGCTGCGCCCTCGTCGGTGAGGGCCAGCTTGCGCGTGGTGCGTTGCAGCAGCTTGACCCCGAGACGCGCCTCCAGCGCGTCCAGTCGCCGCCCTATCATGGCAGGTGCTATGCCCTCGGCGCGGGCTGCCGCCGAGAGTGAGCCCCTCGCCACCACCTCAACAAAAGTAGAAATCTGCCTGAATTGCCCCATGAATACCTGTCCCCGTCACTTTTTACAAAAACGCATAGATGAAGTGATTTTTAGTCTTGTTTGCATAACTAACGAGTGAATATACTGTAAAACAATTCGGCACGTAACTGAGCCGACACACTAAAAACACTGCACCGCAACAAGCATATAATTAGCTGATTCGTTGACATTTTTTTACGGAGTCCACTCATGACGCAGTCCACCATCACTTTGCCAGCAGGCATGCAAATTACCGGCGAGATCAAGCCGGGCTACGAAAACATCCTGGTGCCGGAAGCGCTGGCACTGGTGGCCAAGCTGAGCCGCGAATTTGAAGCGCGCCGCCAGCAACTGCTGGCCGTGCGCGTGGACCGCGCCAAGCGCCTGGACGCCGGCGAGCGCCCGGACTTCCTGGCTGACACTGCCCACATCCGTAACGGCGACTGGAAAATCGCACCCATCCCGAAAGCGCTGGAATGCCGCCGTGTGGAAATCACCGGCCCGGTCGAGCGCAAAATGGTCATCAACGCCCTGAACTCGGGCGCGGACAGCTACATGACCGACTTCGAAGATTCGAACTCGCCGAACTGGGATAACCAGATCACCGGCCAGATCAACATGAAGGACGCGGTGCGCGGCACCATTTCGCTGGAACAGAATGGCAAGTCGTACAAGCTGAACGAAAAGACCGCCACCCTGGTGGTGCGTCCACGCGGCTGGCACCTGGATGAAAAACACGTGCTGGTGGACGGTAAGCGCATCTCGGGCGGCATCTTCGACTTTGCGCTGTTCATGTTCCACAACGCCAAAGAGCAGATCGCGCGCGGCGCCGGTCCCTTCTTCTACCTGCCGAAAATGGAATCGCACATTGAGGCGCGCCTGTGGAATGACATTTTCGTCATGACCCAGAACGAGCTGGGCCTGCCGCAAGGCACCATCAAGGCCACCGTGCTGATCGAAACTATCCTGGCGGCATTCGAAATGGACGAAATCCTGTACGAACTGCGCGAACACAGCTCGGGCCTGAACGCCGGCCGCTGGGATTACATCTTCTCGTGCATCAAGAAGTTCAAGCTGGACAAGGATTTCTGCCTGGCCGACCGCGCCAAGGTCACCATGACCGCGCCGTTCATGCGCTCTTACGCTCTGCTGCTGCTGAAAACCTGCCACAAGCGCAACGCTCCGGCCATCGGCGGCATGGCTGCGCTGATCCCGATCAAAAACGATCCGGAAAAGAATGACATCGCCATGGGCGGTGTCCGCAATGACAAAGCGCGTGATGCCACCGACGGCTACGACGGCGGCTGGGTGGCCCACCCAGGCCTGGTGGACCTGGCCATGGCCGAGTTCAAGAAAGTGCTGGGCGATAAGCCTAACCAGATCGACAAGCAACGTCTGGACGTGGAAGTGCACGCCGAGCAGCTGCTGGACTTCAAACCAGAGACCCCGATTACCGAAGCCGGCCTGCGCTACAACATCAACGTTGGCATCCACTACCTGGGCAGCTGGCTGAACGGTAACGGCTGCGTGCCGATCCACAACCTGATGGAAGATGCGGCCACCGCCGAAATCAGCCGTTCGCAAGTGTGGCAGTGGATCCGGTCGACCAAGGGCGTGCTGGACGATGGCCGCAAAGTGACCGCCGACATGGTGCGCGCGATGATTCCGGAAGAGCTGGCAAAAGTGCAGGTCACTGCGCCGGACGGCAACACCCCGGCCTACCCACGCGCAGCGCAAATCTTTGAAGAGATGTCGACCTCGGAAGCGTTTGAAGAATTCCTGACGCTCCCGCTGTACGAAGAAATCTAACTCTTAAAAGTCGTTCTTCCACAAGCGCAGCGCGGTGAAGGTCGCCAACGGCGTGTCGATGCGATCGAGACGCCCGGCCTTCACCAGTTGCTCCGCAATCGCCGGTTCGCGGTAACGCAGGAACGGATTGGTTGCCTTCTCCACCGCGATGGTCGACGGCACGGTCGGTACATCGTGCTCGCGTTTGTCCGTCTCCACCTTCACACGCTCCTGCAGTGCCACATTGTCCGGATCGACCACGCGCGCGAAGCGCAGGTTGGACAGCGTGTATTCGTGCGCACAAAATACTTGCGTGTCGTCCGGCAGCGCTGCCAGCTTACCAAGTGAGCTGATCATCTGCGCCGGCGTGCCTTCAAACAGACGGCCGCAGCCGCCTGCGAACAGCGTATCGCCACAGAACAGCCAGGTCGGCTGCTGATCCACCGGTTCGCGCACGTAAGCGATATGGCCCATGGTGTGGCCCGGTACATCCAGCACATTCAGTTTCAGCCCCAGTCCCGGCACCTCGATGGTTTTGCCTTCGCCGACCGGCAAAGTGACCGCAGCAATCGTCTCGTTGCGCGGACCGAAAACAGGAACTTGATAATGCTGTAATAATTCAGGAACGCCGCCGATATGGTCAGCGTGATGATGGGTGAGTAGAATGGCGGTGAGCTTAAGTCCGTTTGCTGCCAGCGCTGCCAGGATGGGTTTGGCGTCGCCGGGATCGACCGCTGCGGCGTGGGTGCCATCATGTATCAACCACAGGTAATTGTCGCGGAATGCCGGTACCGTTAAAACACTGAGAGCTTGAGTAGAAGATATGGTCATTGGATCGCTAAAGGCTAAGCATGGATAAGGCGG
Source organism: Duganella flavida (assembly GCF_009857445.1). Taxonomy (GTDB): domain Bacteria; phylum Pseudomonadota; class Gammaproteobacteria; order Burkholderiales; family Burkholderiaceae_D; genus Rugamonas; species Rugamonas flavida. The sequence goes on along the minus strand of NZ_WWCN01000021.1, from coordinate 3,747 downwards.
GGTCGGAGAAATCCATTATAGCGTTGGAAGGCTGGCTGCAAACGCCCGCAGGTGTGTACATGCGTGCGTGGGAACAAAGCTGTCTCGATAATTTAACAGCCGATATCTTTGGCTTTAACGCGGTGCAGATCGGCATGCCTGAAATTGATGCACTGGCCGCCAGCCGCATGCCTTACAAATTGCTGGCGGATCGCAAACCGCGCACGGGCCGCGATGGCCAGCGTAGCGTTGATGTCACGCTCGACTACACCGAACTGCCATTCGCATCGCAAAGCGTGGACCTGATCGTGCTGCCGCACGTGCTGGAATTTTCTACCGATCCGCACCAGGTGCTGCGCGAAGTGGAGCGCGTACTGATCCCGGAAGGCCAGGTCGTTATCTGCGGTTTCAATCCGGCCAGCTTGTGGGGCGCGCGCCACGTGTTGCGGCGCGTCGGCGGCACCTCGTTCCTGCCGCGTACCGAAGAGTTGATCTCTATGCCACGCATGAAAGACTGGTTAAAATTATTGAATATGAGCGCCAGCCAAAGTCATTTCGGCTGCTACGCGCCGGCCTGCCGCACAGAAAAGTGGCTGCATCGCTACACCTTCATGGATAATGCCGGGTCGCGCTGGTGGCCGTACTTTGGCGGCGTCTACATCATACAAGCGGTCAAGCGCGTGAAAGGCATGCGCATGATCGGTCCGGCATGGACCAGGAAAGCAGCGGCTGCCCCAGTCGGGGTGCCGGTAACAAACAAAAGAAGAGAGCAGCAGGATGGATAAGGTTGAAATTTTTACCGACGGCGCATGCAAGGGTAATCCCGGCCTGGGCGGCTGGGGCGCATTGCTGGTGGCCGAGGGCGCCGAGAAGGAAATCTGCGGCGGCGCGCGTGATACCACCAATAATCGCATGGAGCTGCAAGCCGTGATCGAGGCGCTGACCATTTTGAAGCGTCCGTGCACGGTGGTGCTGCACACCGATAGCCAGTATGTTCAAAAAGGCATCAGTGAATGGATCCACGGCTGGAAGGCGCGCGGCTGGAAAACCGCGTCCAAGGAGCCGGTCAAGAACGAAGACCTGTGGAAGGCGCTCGACGCAGCGCAGCAAATGCACACCGTCGAATGGCGCTGGGTGCGCGGCCACAATGGCCATCCTGGCAACGAGCGGGCCGACATGCTGGCCAACCGCGGCGTGGAAGTGGCGCGCGGCCGCTGATATACTGCGCTCTGCAATTAATAACGGAACACTATGCGCCAAATCGTACTCGATACTGAAACTACCGGTATCAACCCCAAGCTGGGCAACCGCATCCTGGAAATCGGCTGCGTTGAACTGAACAACCGCATGCTGACGGGGAATAATCTCCACTTCTACATTAATCCGGAACGCGAGTCGGAAGAGGGCGCGCTGAACGTCCACGGTTTGACCACCGAATTCCTGAGCGATAAGCCGAAGTTCCGCGAGATCGTTGAACAGCTGCGCGAGTACATCCAGGGCGCCGAGGTCATCATCCATAACGCGCCGTTCGACCTTGGGTTCCTGAATCACGAGTTCAAGCTGCTGAATCTGCCGGATTTCACGACCCACATAGGCGGTGTGATCGACACGCTGGTGCAGGCCAAGGAACTCCATCCGGGCAAGCGTAACTCGCTGGATGCGCTGTGCGACCGCTACGGCATCTCCAACTCGCACCGCAAACTGCACGGCGCGCTGCTGGATGCGGAGCTGCTGGCCGACGTCTACCTGGCCATGACGCGCGGGCAGAACAGCCTGGGCATGGATGTGGAAGAGGAAGTGGTTAACGTCGGTGACATGCTGGAACCGGTGGCAATGGCCGAGGTCATCTTCGTGCCGGCCTCGGCTGACGAACTGGCCGCGCACGTGGACACGCTGGCGGGCTTGGACAAGGCTGTGAAGGGCCAGTGCATCTGGAGCGCCTCGCTGAATCCCCCTGAGCCGCAGGAAGGCGCCTAATCGGCACTTGCACTTCGTGCGGGCAAGTTCTATAATGCTCGCACTCAACGGGAGGTTAGCTCAGGGGTAGAGCACTGCATTCACACTGCAGGGGTCGCAAGTTCGAAACTTGCACTTCCCACCAGAATTCGCAGTAAAATCAAAGGCCTACGCAGATGCGTGGGCTTTTTGCTTTGGGCGTTTAGCCTACAGTACGAAAAAAGTACGAAAAACCGTGGCGGAATAAGGCGGATATTGGCGGACTGAAGCTGCGCAGGCGTGCCGGCTGTCAGCGTGGTTTTTTATCCAATGAGCAGATCAATCGCGCCGGGACGCGCTGATGTGCAGCGCCAGCCAGCGCTGGATGTCGTGGTTGACCCAGCGCGGCGCGCGCGTGAGCAGTTGAACGGGGGAGGGGAAGTCGCCGCGGTTCACACCGTCGTAGACACTGGTTCTGCCGATGGCGCACATCTGCATGACTTCGCCCAGATGCAGCATCTTGATTTGCGCTAGGTCAGTGGCACGCCGCGTCGTGGTCCGACGCTCTACCATACCGTTTACCATACTTGAAGTAATTGGATTGTTGTCTGACATGGTTGAGTTCTCCCCGCATCCATGATGGCTTCGCAGCAGCGATTCGCTGGTCTAAGCTTGAATCGCGTTTTCGTACTGAGCAGTTTATCCGCTGCCGTATAACCTGCGCAGTGTCCGCATGCGCAGATATCGATCCAGATCAAACGCGTGCAGGTTTCTACGTACCAGTGCGGCGATACCGATGCCGAAGCGATCTTCTGTAGTATCGAACAACATAATCGTCTTTGCCTGCCTGCCAGCCGTTTTTGCGATGGCTTATGAACCCTATGCCGAGATCGGCGGCACAGCTTCCGATAAATTAACAGGCGCGCAATCTGACAATGACCGCTTCGGGACGGTGCAAAGAAAAGTTTAGCCTTTTACTTTCACAGAGTGCGATAAAACAATGCGACGGTCAGTGTCATCTAAATAGATTTGTGCGCTCTACTAAATGATGTGGGGAGGATGTCTCCAGAAATTAGACTTACAGACGGTGTGTAACAAATCTACGGATGCTTCCGTCAGAGCGCTGCGGGACTTGTCTAGTCATCAAGCGCTGGGAGCGTTTTAACTCATTTGCAGAGCACTTTATCGCTACGTTGTAGTATTTAATGGCGCATAGCACCGGTATTATGATTCCCCCAAACGCACATATTATGTAACTGAAGACTGGAAATACTCCCATTTGCGCGAGGAAATAGCTAGTAATCCCTATCCCCATTCCCATGGATGCATGAATTCCCCAGTTGAAGAATTCACGCCACCGCACTGCGCTCGGTCCCATGTCGTACTCACGACAGGAATACTTGGCCAACAGTAAGACCCTATTTATTGGATTGCAGGATTTTCGATGCTCTGTGCGTGGAAGTAACAAACCCAAGCACAATATGGTCGCGATGGGTAAGAAGCCCATAAGCGCGGGAAGAAATATGCCAATGTGTTCCATAGATCTGATTTTGTAAAAGTACACGTTCTAATTGTAGTCCGTGTGTGTTGATTTGCATGTGATTTTGATCCGTACCGAGGCCATGATTTGCATTTTTCATTGACCCGACTATCGCACGAGCACCCAAGCGCTGAAGCGACACAATGTAAAGTTGATGGGTCAAACAGAGTGGGTCACCCATTAGCCGGCCACTGTCAACAGTACGAATTTCTCCCTCGCGCTACTCTGCGATCTCTTGCATTATTTAGCCATCGTATCCGTTCAGCAGGCGTAAAGGTCGTTCCCTATGCCTC